>JAQURC010000018.1:1386-3268 GCA_028715785.1 Candidatus Omnitrophota bacterium | reverse complement strand
CCAACAAAAAAATTAGCCAATATCTCGCTGGAAAAAGAAACCGATAAAACTTCGCATACCTTGGAAAAGTTTGCCAAAGCGCTTGAGGAAGAGGGAAAAAGCAAAACCACCATCAGAAATTACCTTTCCGACGTGAGGGGGTTTTTGGAATGGAAAAATGAATAATACGAATACGCGAAACAACGCGAATTTAAACGCGAAAAAACGC
Source organism: Candidatus Omnitrophota bacterium (assembly GCA_028715785.1). Classification (GTDB taxonomy): domain Bacteria; phylum Omnitrophota; class Gorgyraeia; order Gygaellales; family Profunditerraquicolaceae; genus UBA6249. The sequence continues at coordinate 3,060 of JAQURC010000018.1, read as the reverse complement.
AAAAGCGCCCTAGTTTATCCGGAGCTTAGTTATTTAATCCAAGGGTGCATTTTTGAAATCAGAAAGCAGTATGGGCCCGGACAAAAAGAGATTATTTATCAAAGATTGTTGGAAGAAAAATTAGTCAATAAAGGCTTAAGGGTTGAAAAGGAAAAAAGAATTAACGTTTATTCCCAGGATTCTGGAAAAGTTATTGGAATTTATCAACCTGATTTGTTAATTGAAGAAAAAATCTTATTAGAAATTAAATCAAGCAAATTTACCACCAAAACCGACGAGAAACAGCTTTATTACTATTTAAGAAACAGCCAATACGAACTTGGCTATTTAATCAATTTTTCAACACCAAGATTATTCATAAAAAGAATCGTTTATAGCAACAGTAAGAAATCATACCTTAGCGTCAATTCGCGTTAGATTTAGCGTGGTTTAGCGTATCTTATGACAAATAGGACAAATAAGACAAATGAAACAGGAAAACAGCATTCGCATTAAGTTTAGCGTAGTTTCGCGTATCTTATGACCAATAGGACCAATTCAGCGGGCTTTTTAGAACCATCGCAAATCCAGGCCTACCTAAAAGGGCTTAAAAAGGAAGGGGCTTCTCCGGCCACCCTTAAACGCAAAGAGGCGGCCTTAAAAAAATTCCAAAGCTGGCGGGAAAAAGAATACGGGCCAAAGTATCCCCTGCCAAAAGGCGCCCCTAAACCCAAGAGGATAATCTCTAAAGGAATTCCCCCCAAGGCTTTTCCTCCTTTTTTAAGATATTTTTCTTTCTTAATCGGCTTAGTGCTTTTAGCCGGTTTAGGCTGGGGAATCTACCACCAATTTTTTGCCCAGCCGAAAGAAACCCCCTCCATGGCCTTGCCTACCAACCCGCCGCTTTTAATCTCCTTCCAGGGCCAGCTTACGGATGAAGTGGGCACCCCTATCAACGCCACCGTTTCCGCCACTTTTAGGCTTTATAATGTTGACGAAGGCGGCAACGCTCTTTGGGAAGAGCAAAAAAATGTCTCCACCGACCAAGACGGCATCTTCAATACTTTTTTAGGCGACACCACCACCCTCGATCCGGCTATTTTCCGCGATAATATGAATCTTTGGCTCGCCATTGAAATCGACAGCGACGGGGAAATGGAGCCCCGCCAGCAGATTGCCACCGTGGGCTATGCTTTCAATTCCCGCTATCTTCAAGGTTATGAAGCCACCACGGCGGCCACGGCCAACACCATTCCGGTTATTAATGCCGCCGGCGATTTAATTTTAGCCTCTTCCTCGCCTACCGTTGAAGCCACCTCCGGCACCTTTGGCCTTAAAGGCGAGGCGATTACCATTCAATCAACCGGCGGCACGGGTGGTGGGGATATTTTAATTCAGCCCGACGCCGACACCCAAGGACAGGTAATTATCTACTCGGCCACCGCCGCCGACAATTCTTTTACCGTTCAAAATAGCAATATCACCACCGGTTCGCTAATTTATGGCGAGGCCGGCACTAGCGCTACCGGTTATAATCTGCTAAAACTTGCCTCCGGCAGCCCTTTAACCGATAAGTTTGTGGTTGATTATGCCGGCAATACCGACATTACCGGTAATTTAACCGTTAACAGCTCCGGCTTTTTTGCCGGTAATGTGGGGGTGGGAACAACTTCTCCCAGCGCCCCTCTCTCGGTT
>JAQURC010000018.1:0-1376 GCA_028715785.1 Candidatus Omnitrophota bacterium | reverse complement strand
TATTAATGGATTTTTGAAAGATGACGGTTCAGGTAATTTAAGCTGGTCAACGGATATTACCGCCACTTCAATGAAATGGAATGCCTTAACTAATCCCGATGGGAATCTCTCCTTATCCCATCAGGCTTACACCACCACCTTTACCTGGGATATGGCGACCACGGCGGGAGCCTTTACCGGCCTAACCCTAGGTTTGGGAAATGACGCCACCACCGATAGCACCACCCAAAGAATCCTGGCCTTGCAAAATAACTTGGCCACCGGGGGAACCACGGAAAACCTTTTGTACCTTAATAATGCCGATGATAATGTCGTTGGTAATGCCATTGAGATTGCCAATACCGGCACCGGGGGATTTACTAACTTCTTGGATACTCCCTCCCTTGACATCAGCGGCACCGGCGCCATCACGGGAGCAACAGGAATTAGTTCCTCGGGGACAATTACCTTCTCTTCTCTGGCCGCCAACCGGCTGGTCACCACCACCACGGGAGGAGAACTAACCACCAGCACGGCCGGGACTGCCGGCCAGCCTTTACTTTCCGGAGGAGCCTCCTCCCCCAGCTGGGGGACTTTAGGTTTAGTCTATGGGGGTACCAATGCCGACCTTTCCGGGGTGGCCACCGGCGGGCTTATCTACAAAGGAGCTTCCGCCTTAGCCGGAACCGGCGCCCTAACGGGAATACTTAAAGGCAACGGTTCCTCGGCTCCTACCGCCATTACCTCTACTGCCGGCTATGTCACCTACTGGCAGGATGCCAACACCATCACCGGGGAGCAGTATCTTGCCACCTCAAGGGGAGGCCTGGGGGGCAATATGACGGCTGCCGGGGCGGGAGAACTGATCTACTCGACCGCCGCCACCACCTATGGCCATCTGGCGGCCGGGACCTCGGGTCAGATCTTAAAGTCAGGCGGAGCGGCCGTGCCGACCTGGAACACCCCGGCCGCCCTAACCAAGACCGATGATACCAATGTGACCTTGACCTTGGGAGGATCTCCCTCTACCGCCTTAGTCAATGCTGCCTCTTTAACCTTGGGCTGGAGTGGACAGCTATCTGCCGCCAGAGGAGGAACCGGTGATGATACTTCGACCACCACCGGTGTCCCCTACATCTCTATGGGCAACTGGCTTTATGAGTCAACTTTGGCTTTGTCAAGGGGAGGGACAAATAAGAATATGACTGCTTCGGCGGGCAGTGTGGTTTACTCGGACGCCGATTCCTTGGAGCTGACCGGGGTAGGAAGTGCCGGCCAGGTCTTAACCTCGGCGGGAACAGGCGCCCCCACCTGGACAGACCCGGCCGGTTTAGGCGTTAAATGGAGCAGCCTGCAAAATCCTACCGATAATCTCTCCTTATCCCATCAGGCCTACA
>JAQURC010000017.1 GCA_028715785.1 Candidatus Omnitrophota bacterium | reverse complement strand
TAGCCCTTAGATAATATTCCTTCGAGGGTATTTCTTCAAAATAATTTACTGCTTTTGGTATAATAGACCCAGTTTGGTGATAATTTGAATCTACCTGCTTTATAATTAGGCGGCATGAGCAGACGGTCAACATGAGCTTATTAATTCAAGGTGCAATCCGCCAGCGGGCGGATTGCACCTTGCGTGAAATGCTTGAGACGTTTGAGACGTAAAAGCATTAAACGATTCAGGCCTCAAACGTTTCAAGCATCAAGCTTTAAAGCCGATCCTGACTTTCGTCAGAATGACGACAGCCGTGCCGTCATTCCGGACTTGATCCGGAATCTGTGTTATTGCCAGAAAACGCAGATTTTGCTCCGTCAGCGGGCGGATTGATATTTAATCTTTGATTTAGTTTCTATTTTAAATTTTGTTTTTAACTTAGAAAACATATTTTAACCTTTGTTAGGGCAAGAGGCAGAGTTTTTTCGGAGGAGTCGCATAGCCGGTCCATTGCACAGGTTTGCTAAACCTGCGAGCCGCAAGGCTCACGGGAGTTCGAATCTCCCCTCCTCCGCCTTCGTCTTGCCAAGGTGGGGCTTCGGCAGACACGGCCCAGCTTAACCAACAAATTCACTACCGGCGGTTAATTACGAGAATAATATTTATAACTTATAACTTTACTTTTAGTTTTTTATTTTATTTAAAGGAGAAGGAGATTTTGGTGTAGATAAGTTGGAAGAACCAGTTTTTACCAGAAGCGGATTAAATATTAATTATAAGTTAATGAAGAATTCCTCCCCATTCAACTACTGTAAAACCGCGCCGTAGGGGTGTTTGATAATTATCGAGTCGCATAGGGGTGATTTTTACTTTATTATTGTCTATTTCCTCATAGGTCATCAGGAGGCGAATAGTAGTATCTGGGGAAGGGATAATATTTAACGGGGCAACTTGATTTATTTGCTTTGCATCGTAAAAAGAGATTAAATAATAAGGGCTATTATTGAATTTGGGCTCCCAATATTTTTCGAAACCTTGCTTTTCTTTATTATTTAAGCCTAATATTGTTAGGGTGTTTTCAAAATAATTGTGGACTTCAGCTTGCTTAACGATTTCTTGGGTAACAGGTGAGGAAGGAAGTGGAGCGCTACCTTCCCAAAACAAGTAGGGATATTTTCTTTGTTTTATAGGCGAATAAATATCACCGTTTGGATAAGCTATTAAACGCCAACCGCCATTATAATCAGGCTCTGTTTTTGTTAAATCTACTTTATCCAAAAATATTTTTACTTCTATTGGATCTTTCGGGTATAAGTAAATAAGAGGCTCACCCCAGCATTTAGAGTTCACCGAGTCTTCTCTGAATACCAAGCGATAAATACCCAAGGGGTCTTTTAGAACGAGTATAGGCTTAAGAGCGAGATAGTCGTTATAGTTAATATCGCGAAGGCTAGTAAGGGCAATTTTCTGAAGCCAGAACTGTTGGAAGACGGTAAGATCTTTGTTTTTTATTTCATAAACAACGTCTCCTCTGCTGGTTTAATACGATTGTCATCCATATTCTGTTAATAATAAAAGCATTTTTTAAAATAAGATGCAAGGATAAAAACAAAGTTAGTAAAACGATAGAAAGCCCGCAAGCTTTCTCGCAGGCTTTGGGCTTTTGGTATATTATATAGATTAGCAATAGAGGATAATGATTTATCGGCTCTAAAAATAGACGGAGCGGATTAGGGCAAGCCCCGCGCTTCCTGAACAGATTAAGATATATTGACAACATTAGTCGTCATTATGACGAAAGTCAGGATCGTCCGAATAACCTTAAGATGATTTTGAATCAAGTTCAGGATGACAGTAACCATTTGGTATGACGTTGTCCGGAGTCGCCAAAGTATTTGACTTATAGTCTCTCTTGTGCTAACATTACCTTAAATAATGTTAGTGTCTGCCTTTTTTAAGAAAAGGTTATGGTCCAAGAAAAGGAACCAAGCCAAATCGCCAGAAGGCAGTCTTTAAAAAGCGTGACAGCGTTGCCCTCTTTTCCGGAATAAGATTTGGGGAAAATTTTGGGCTTTTAGATGAAATAATTTTCTTATAAGAATGTCATTAAAAGAGAAGGCGCCTTTACCAGAAAAAATTATCCGCCCTGTTTTGAGCGGGGCGGTGGTTTGGGGGTTACACGGTTGCGTGCGGGGTCAATCTTCTTTAAGTCAAGAGAGCCCTTTTGTTCCAGAAGGAAATGTGGTTATTGATAATTCTCTTTCAGACGCAAGATATAATTTAGTTTCTCCTAATGCTACCCCAGAGATACTTCCCGCCACCCCTGATTTGCCAACGACACAGGCTCCCTTGCTTACTCCGGGAGCAGCAGAAGACAATAATAGGCCAAGAACTACCTTTGCTGAAAATCTAATACCTGAGGTTGCAAAAACAGCCACTCCTCAAGAAACGCCCGTTACTCTTGCCGAAGTAGTTAAGGAAGGTGATTACATTTACAAGGTTCAGTCCGGAGACAGCCTTTCTAAAATTGCCGAAGAGTATGAAGTTTCTTTGGACTCTTTGATTCAGGCTAATCCTCAAATTAAAGATATTGATATGCTTTTCATTGGTCAGGCGGTGATTATTCCCGGCTTGGAAGAAGCCGTTGAGGCGGTAGGAGGGCAAGAGTTAGCAGAAGAAACAGAGAGCAAGGACGTTTCGAAAGAAGTGGTTTTGCCGGTGCCAGCCGAAACGCCATTAGCAACAAGCGCTTCCCGGCAGGGTATGGAGGAGGTAAGTTTACCAATTGACCCTCAGGCGTATAGCTTATCTTGCGAGCTGGCGTCAGCGGAAATTACGGTCTTGTGGTATAACCAAGCCGTTGCCGGCGGGAAAATTGCCATTCCCGAAGGGTTTAAAACCTTTGAAGATTTTTTTATTGCCGAAGCGGGATTAGCGGATAATCCGGTTGAGGGTTATTGCGGGGCGGTTAACGGTTGGCTTTCCACCAGTTGCGACGCTTCTTCAGGCGCCGGTTACGGGGTTTACAACGAGCCGCTTTTAAACGGCTATCGTAAGCTGGGCATTCCGGCCGAAGCCATTACCATTAAAGATCTTGATAAGGGCATGGAGCAGTTGAAACAGGTTTTAATTGATTCTTATCACAATAACCAGGTACTTTGTCTTTGGGGAAGATGGAATGAGAGGCCGATTGAATGGCGAACCAATCCGCGTACCGTCGAGCAATATCCAATGGCTTACGGCGAACATTGCGTTGCCGGGCGGGTAATGTCTGTTGATGATGGTGATTTCTTAATCGAAATTAGCGATCCTCTTCCTTACGGCAGCGGTTCTAAAAAGGTCTATACTTTTGACACTTTAGCGCAATGGATGAGAGGGATTGGCTGGTTTCTGGCGGTTAAGGTAGGCTGAATTTATTAAGACACATTTACATCTTAGAGCTGGCTTTTTCTTAAAGAATATTCGCCGAGTTTTAAAACACCTCTTGAGCATTACCGGGGAAAAGGAGGCATGTCGCCAATGTATTTGACTTATGCAAAAAATTGACTTTTAGTAAAAGCTATAATACTATATTTTAATAAAATGGAAAGGGAGGTAAAAGAGGAAAGCCACAAGAGATTTCCGAGGCGAGAAATTCTTCAGGCTGCCTTGGTAGCAGTCGCTGCCGGTGCCGTTTCAAAAATTACTTCTAAACCTCAAGGGTTAGAAAAAGAATCGGTTACCCCTAAAGTTACCAGTTTACCAACGGCTAGCCATGATGTTGTCTTTATTTCTTCGCCGCATCAAGAGCCAACCCCGGCTGCAAGAGAAAATATTGCTGCTGAGGCAAAACCACCGGTGGTCGCCGAGACCAATCCTTTGGTTGAGGAAGAAGCAGGTCCATTGGTTACCCCCAAGGAGAGTGTCTCGGAATATAACTTACTGGATCCAGAAGTTTTTGCTCCTTATGCCGGGTTTGGGGGACCCGAGACACCCGCCGAAGAGGCTCTTGATTATTTTCCCCAATCGTATCAGGACGCTCCTGATGGTTTAAAAGGTCTCTGGAGTCGAGCAATTGATGCTAAACTGCG
>JAQURC010000016.1 GCA_028715785.1 Candidatus Omnitrophota bacterium | reverse complement strand
CACGAAACTTATCGCTGATATTTTTCTGCCTCTAAAAGCGAGGCGGATAAGTCGCCTTTGATTTTCTTGGCACCACTCCCACGAGCTTAAAAATTACTTTTTGGCTGATGGGACTCTGGCCCCTCAAAAAAACTTTACTCTATTGAGGCCTTCTGCGTCAAGGCTTACTTGCTTTTTAAAAATTGGAGAGGTATTATATTATTGTAATAATAAGTGGAGCGTAGTTACAATTTTCAATCAATTTCCAAATTTACATTTGACAATGACATAGTTTTTAAATAAAAAGTCAAAAGTCAAAATTCAAATCAAAATTCAAAAGTCAAAAGTCAATCCGCCAGCTGGCGGATCAAAATTGCAAGTAAAAAGTTAAAAGTTCTTTTACTTTACTTTTAAATTTGATCTGTCAACCGGCGGATTCGTCAGCGCCTGTCCTGAATTTAATTAAGGAATGACAACTACGATTAGCGTCATTCTGAACTTGATTCAGAATCAGGCAGATTCTGACTTTCGTCAGAATGACAGAAAAGTGCCAGGATGATGGTTAAAAGTGGCGTCATTCTGAACTTGATTCAGAATCTGTTTTAAAAAAAACTAAAACGCAGATTCTGACTTTCGTCAGAATGACGGTTAAGGGAAGCGTCAGAATGACGACAGCCGTGCCGTCATTCCGGACTTGATCCGGAATCTGTGTTATTGTCAGAAAACGCAGATTCTGACTTTCGTCAGAATGACAGAAAAGTGCCAGGATGATGGTTAAAAGTGGCGTCATTCTGAACTTGATTCAGAATCTGTTTTAAAAAAAACTAAAACGCAGATTCTGACTTTCGTCAGAATGACGGTTAAGGGAAGCGTCAGAATGACGACAGCCGTGCCGTCATTCCGGACTTGATCCGGAATCTGTGTTATTGTCAGAAAACGCAGATTCTGACTTTCGTCAGAATGACAGAAAAGTGCCAGGATGATGGTTAAAAGTGGCGTCATTCTGAACTTGATTCAGAATAAGTTAGCTAAAAGTTAAAAGTCAAAATTTAAAATTCAAAAGTAGAGCAAGAAAACTTTTAACTTTTAACTTGCAATTTTGACTTTTGACTTTTGAATTTTGAATTTTAATTTAGGTTTTGTCCCGTCATAGCACGACCCTGTTGCGGCGGGGCATTTTAAATTTAAAAACGTGTAAATTGGAGTTTTTAAGTGTTTTTTTAGCTAACCGGCAATGAAAAAGCTTGTTTTTTTTATCTTTTTGGTTTTTTTCTTTTTGGCGTTTTGGCCGGCTTTTTTTTCCAAAGGCCGGGCTTTGGCGGTAGGCTCGTTTGCCGTTAAGGGTAAAGCGGCTTCTTCTTTAACGCCTAATTTTCTTAACTTTAGCGATTATAATGCCAACGTGCGCCTTAATGTGGCGGTGGGGGATTATTATGTTTTCTCCGGCTACGCTTTTTCCGAAGATTTTGGCTGGGTGGCTTTTGGCGCCACCGATAATCCGGCCGGGCCAGTTAAAGTGAATATTGCCACCGGCGAGGTGAGTGGCAAGGCCAAGGTGCTTAATACCACCGGCTATTTTGATTTTGGCGGCTATGAGAGCAATGTGGTGGTCGATTTGGAAAGCGGGGAGATGAGCGGTTATGTTTTCTCCGAAGACGGGGGCTGGTTTAACTTTGGTTCGCCCGGGGTGGAAATTGAGAACTTTATTGTTGATAAGGAAAAACCAACTTTAAATGCCAGCGAGGTGGTGATGACCCGTTCCCGCGGCGGCACTATTGTTTCTGTTTCTCCAAACGGCTGGACAAATAACCCCGCCCCTTATTTTTCCTGGACGGCGGGAGCGGATAATTCTGGCGGAAGCGGTCTGGCCGGCTATTGCTTGTATTTAGGCAAAGACAAGAGCGCTTCTTATAATGCCGACGGCAATCTCTTGGGCGAAAGTCCGGTTTCCACCGCCGGCACCGACTGCGCTTTTATTGTTTCGGGAACGGAAATTGATTTTGCCACCGCTTCCTACCGGGGAGAGGAATGGCTGACGGCCTCGTCAGATCCTTATTACTTTTCCGTTTGGGCAATTGATAATTCGGGTAATGTTTATGGGGATAAGCCGGCCCAGTTTGCGTTTTACTATGATGATGTTCCCCCCGCTAATGTTGCCTACATCAATTGCGCCGCCGGCTCGTTTTCCAATGTGGCGGATATGAATTTCTCCTGGCCGACTGGAGGGAGTTCGCCGGCGGCCACCGACGACAATGCGGGGATATTAGGCTGGCAGTATCAAATTAACTCCACCGAAGGGGTTTGGTTGGGCACGGCGGAAGAGAAAGTTTTAGGGGTGGGCAAATATATTCCCCTCGGTACCAGCGCCTACAATCTTAATCAGGAACGCGACGGCGTCTCCATTGTTTTGGGTGCCAATGTGGTTTATTTTCGCGCCGTTGATGCGGCTGGTAATCCCTCATCTGATGCCACGATTCGCACCTGCAATTTGACCTATGGCGGCAAAGCGCCCTCTTTTGTCAAAGACGAGAAGGTAACGGTTGAGCCGGCCTCTTCCCAAACCAATTCCTTCGCTCTTTCCTGGCCGGCGGCTACCCCGGCCGATAATCGGAAAATTACTCATTACTATTATATGATCAATACTCCCCCGCCTCCAACTTTGGCCACTCTTCAGGGCAATGCCGCCACTTATATTGACAATGGGGCGAAAACCAAGGTGGAGGCCGCCGCCCTGCCTAATGTGAATAAAGGCGAAAACACCGTTTATGTGGTTGCCATTGATGATGCCTCACCGCCTAATTACTCACCCTCCAATTACATTACCGGTACTTTTACCCTTAACTCCACCGATCCTGACAATGTGGGTAATTTAGTCGCCTCCGACTCCTCCATTAAATCGGAAAAGCAGTGGAACGTCACCCTCACCTGGACGGCGCCCGCTTATCAGGGGGCGGGCAACCTTACCTACTTAATTTACCGCTCTACCGACGGGATAAGCTTTTCCCAAGTGGGGACAACCAGCGGTCTTTCCTATGTGGACAACGCCCCGGAGTCGCGGCTTTATTACTATAAGGTTTACACCCAAGACGGCGCCGAAGCCCGTTCCTCTGGTACCAACGCCGTTTCCCTGACTCCCACCGGTAAATGGACCAGCGCCCCGACGCTTGAGTCCGGGCCCCAGGCCGGCGCCATTACCACCAAAAAAGCCACGATTACCTGGTCAACCTCCCGAACAAGTGATTCTAAAGTTCAGTATGGGAGGGAAAGCGGCAAATACGGCGAAACCGAGCCCAGCAATTCCTCCCAGGTTACCAGTCATTCTATTCAGCTGACCGGCCTTGAACCGGCCACCACTTATTATTATCGGGCCCGCTGGACTGATGAGGATGGCAACACCGGCGTTTCCGAGGAAAAAAGCTTCACCACCGCCCCGCCACCCACAGTTAAGGATGTAGCGGTAAAAAATATTGGTTTAACCACGGCGATTGTTGAATTTACCGTTAAAGACGCTTCCAAAGTGAAGATTTATTACGGGGTAAGCACCGACTTTGGCGGCGCCAAAGAAATTGCCACCTCAACTTCGGAAACCACTTACACCGCCGAGCTGGCCGGACTCTTGGACGGCACGAAGTATTATTACAAGATTAATACCTTTGACAGTGAGGCGTCAGAGTATGAGGGAACAATTTTGGACTTTACCACCCTGCCCCGCCCCAAGATTTCCAATGTTCGTATCCAGCAGGTGGCGGGCACGGCCCAACCGACTCTTCTGGTTAGCTGGTTTAGTAATACTGAAGTTTCCTCGATTGTTACTTACTATCCCCAAGACAGTCCCGCGGCGGCGCGGGATGAGGTGAATGTGGCCTTGATAAAAGGAGAACACCGCCTGATTATCCGCGGTCTTCTGCCAAAAACAGATTATATTTTGGTGGTTAAGGGCCGGGACAAAATCGGCAACGAGGCGGTTTCTGACCCCCAACGTTTTACCACCGCCACCGACACTCGGCCGCCGCAGGTTTCCGAGCTTCATGTTGAAGGCGCGGCCATTCCGCCCACCACCACCGCCGCCCAGGAATCAACCGCCCAGCTGATTGTTTCCTGGAACACGGATGAGCCCGGCACTTCGCAGGTGGAATTTGGCGAGGGCACAGGGACCACTTATTCTTCCAAAACGCAAGAGGATGGCAATTTAACTTATAACCATCTGGTGATTATTTCCGGCTTAACGCCGTCTAAGGTTTATCACCTGCGGGCAATCTCCCGTGATGAGGCGGGCAATGTTGGCAATTCAATTGACACGGTGACGATCACCCCCAAGGCCACCGAGAACGCCCTTAACTTGGTGATTACCAGTTTGCAGGAAGTTTTTGGCTTCCTCGGCGGCCTGAAGAGATAGTATTAAGTATTTAGTATTATGTATTA
>JAQURC010000015.1 GCA_028715785.1 Candidatus Omnitrophota bacterium | reverse complement strand
CGCCAGGCTTCGCCGTCAAAGAGCATCAGCTGTTTGGTGTCGGTCTCAAAAACAACCTGGCCAGGCCAGGGTTCTACCGGACGGGTTGTAGAAGTAACGGCCTTAATCCCTGGGTGGGCGTCCAGGGCATCGGCGTTGTCGTACCAGGCGGTTTGCCAGCCGAAGCTGCCCTCCTCTGGTTTTTTTAGCTTTAAATTAGGCGTATCTTGCGGCACCTGAAGATCACCTCGCAAAATTTAAGCTCCGGGATACCTCCCGGGCAAAGTGGAACCGAAAGGGGAGTTACCGAAATACTGCCAGCCGAGGCCATATTGCCAGGGAGCGCCTTTTACCTGGCCAAAAGAGCTGGGTCCAAAAAGTTGATGGCCAAAGCCGAAGTTATAACGGACGTGATACGGGCTCCCGAAGCTGCGCCGGCCGAAAAGGGTCTGGCCAAAACCGGCCGCCTTATCGAAGCGGTGGCCATAAACGTTGGAATATTCGCCGACCTCCAGGCCATCGATACCGGGGCTGCCAAAGATAGAAAGGCCGAAAGGTTGAATCCCCCAGCCGTAGTTGATGATTTTTGGCGCCGGCTGGCCAAAAGAGCTGGGGCCGAACTCTTGCCGGCCGAAGCCCAGGGATAGCATGAAGCGGCTTAAAAATTCGTTTACACCCTTGCGGTTGGTCCGCCTGGTGAGCTCGTTCCAGTAAAGTTTTTCTTCGGGGCTCAACTCACGCCAGGCCTGCATGGCCAGGTATAGCTTTAAGCGGTTAAGCTGCTGCTTGGGCGTGTTGCGTTTAACATTAGGGCGATCTAACTTTGGGTACCCGGTGCTGCCCTCGATGGGCGCGATCCGCTGGTAGGATTCCCAAAGGCCGACCTGATTTTTGGCTTCGATGCAATATCCGACCAGCACGCCTGGGCCCGGGCCGTAATATTTAACCCGGCCGATCTGTTTCTTGAGACGGAAACGGGCGGACCTGGTCATGGGAAAGCTTGCACCTCCGCGGTCAACCGGTTAAGGCTTTGCCGGCGTTATTGATGGCTTTAAGGGCACCGTCTAAGTCCGTGCGCAGTTGGTTAACGGTGCGCTCCAGGCGCTTAATCCGTTCCATAAGGTTTGGATCAATCGTGTCGCCACCTGCTGTCTGCCGGCGCAGCTCTGCCGCGATTGCCGCGGTGAAGTCGGCCCAACCGTTGGCCCGGCCGCGCAGCGTCATCGGGCAATTTTTCTTGTTCCAATGCCAGTGCTGCCAGACTGTACCAGGAATAACCGTTTCGATGGTGGGGATCTCCAACATCAGCTTAACCGTGAGCCAGATCGTGTTGGCCTCGGTGCGGTTTAAATTGCCGTCACGATTCATGCACATTTCGATCCCGATGGTAGACCTGTTACCTGGCCCATTATATCCGTCGCCGGCGTGCCAGCCGTTCTCGACCAGGGGAAGGTGCTGCCAGATCTCCCGGTCGTCAACGGTAAAATGCCAGCTGGCAGGCCTGGCCGCGGCGTCAGGACCCTTAACGTAGCGCGCGTGCGCTTTAGCGTTTGCGCCGGCCTGGGTGTTGGCAGTGGCGTGCTCGGTAATACCCTTGGGCTGCATAGAATGGCCGGGGCGGTTACGCGAAAACTTGGGGATAAAGTCCTGAAAAATGGGGACATCTTTTGGTATTTGCCACATAGGTTATATCTCCCTATCGTCTCCCAAGCCGGCCTCCAGTTCAAGTGGGCGTTTATCTTCGCGGACGCCTTTGATAACACCAAAAAGATCATGTACTACGTGGCTACCCATAGAAAGAACGAAGCCGGTTAAGATATAGCCGGGCCAGGAAGGAGCGTTGAAAACCTCCAGGGCGAAAAGGAAATCGAGCTCAAAAACGATGGCTGCGGTTAAGGACAAAAGGACCGCCCCGATGATTTTTGTCCGCGTGGAAAGATACTGCTCTCCGATGGCCAGCTGCAAGTATTCCCAAACGCGCTCAACAATGATGCCGATAATGATAACCTGGGCAAGCATCAAAACTGACCTCCTTCGCATTTGCCGTTTTCGACTACCCAGCGCCTGGCCTCCTGGTAATCAACCCCGGTAGCCCTGGCGATCACAATGGTCATTACGACCACGTTCCGATCAAGGCGGAATATAGCTGATTTTAACTCGTTAACCTGGTTGTTTGTGGCCATGTTAGGTACGATGAATTTTAATAAGATAAGTGTTACGACGATCGGAAAACCTAAATTTGTCACCAGTGAAGCCCACTCTGGATACAAAATAAAACCTCCTCGACCGAAAAACGGTTAAAATAATAATATCATAGTAAAGGCGTGCAGTAAACCGTGGACAGCAGGAAAGAAGCGGGAAAGAGAGGGTTGATCTATGCTTAATGGATAATGTAAGATAAGTCTACAAAAACCTGTTGAGGGAAAAGGGGGCAAGTTGTTGTGCAAACTTCCGGTAATCTAGCTTACGGGAAAGGAGGTCGAATGGGTAGGCCGCGCAAAAAAGTAGATGTGGGGCTGATCATTGAATTATACACAAGGAAAGGGTTATCTGTGCGAAAGGTGGCCAGAGTGGTCGGTGTAAGCCATGACACAGTGGCGCGCCGGCTTGAGGAGGCCGGCATTAAATTACGAAAATGGATGTTACCCGAAGAAAGATCGGGATAAAAGAATAAACATGTCTAAAAGAATCGTTTAGTTTACGTAAGATAGATTAACGGTAGTAATCATACAGTGTAAGAAAACAAAGTTATAACTACGTAAACTGGCGATTCATTTGACCTTAAAGGTGAGGTGAAGCCAGTTGACAGAAAGTACGATCAGGTTTGCGATCGAAAAGGGTTTTTTTGTTTGTGAAAACGAGGTTTTTAATTTACCGCTAGGGCCGATCGATAAGCTAGCATATTTGGCCCTGGTCCGCTATGCCGATTCACAGAAGCGTGCCTGGCCGAGCTATAAACGCTTGGCTGCTGATGTGGGAATAGGGCGGAAGCGGGCTATAGAGGCGGTAAAAACTTTGATCATGTGCCACCTCCTAGAAAAACAAATGAGAGGAAATAGAAGCAACATCTACCTGGTGTACCCGGCCAGGTATTTTTGTATGGAAAAACAGGCAGGCAGCCCCGATGGCGAAGTGACACAAAATAGTGTCCTGGAGACACCCTCAACAGGTAAGGTGGTGTCCGAGGAACACCCTCAGGGTGTCCCTAGAACACCCTCAGAGTGTCCGAGGAACACCCTCAGGGTGTCCGACGAACACCCAATAAGTACCAATATAAGTACTAAGAAAAATACTCTCTCATCACTAGAACCGGAGAGAGAGAATACTTTAATCCCAAAAGATCAAAAAATCGAAACCGATCTGGAAACAGTCCGGGAGATCATCTCTAGGAAAGGATACCAGGTTAACGACTGGGTCATGAAAGAAATGCTAGAGCAGCACACAGTTGAAGAAGTGACGGCTGCCATTGAGTGTACAGACTTCAAAAAAGCAAGAAACCCGGTAGCAGTTATATTTGCACTTTTAAAAAGTGGCAAATATGTGGTACAGAAAAAAAATAAAAGTGTAAAACAAATAGATGAAATAGAGCAAGAGGAACCAACGGATCCTAAAATAATCAAAGATTACATGCAAAGACTAAAAAAGATGATAGATCAGCCGGCGCAAGAGAGAAAAAAAGAGGATGAAATGGTATGACCTTACTACAAAAACTTTACCAAATAGAATACCTGGTTAAAAAGGCTATAGAAACCGAAGATGTTATGGAAAGAGAAAAACTGCTGCTTAAAATGGGATCAGTATTGAGATTAAAAATACCGGCAGTAGAAAAATTTGAACAAAATATAATCAGGCAGCTTTATTAGTTAGCCACCAGATAAAGGTAATAAGAACGTAACCGGGCTGGCAGCTGCTCAAGAGAACAAACAAAACGGGTGATCCCGGGCAGCATAGCGTGGTGAAAGTTGGCCAGGGTGCTGTCGCCAAAATAAACTTTATCCCGGGCGGCCAGGGCTAATTCCTGGCACCAAGCATAAGCAAGTCCGATCTCAAACTGGGTGCCGATGTTACCTGGCAGTATAGCGATAAAAAGCTCCGCCTGGCTGATACCGGTGACGGCCATTTCAGATAAATCTTTAGTCGGCTTAAAACCGGCTGCGAAGGACTTTGCCGGCCAGGCCCAGGTTAGTGACCAGCCAAGGGCGGCGATCGCCCGGCAGGTTCTTCTGTATTCAAAATAGCTCAAGCCGCTTGGGGAGAGGTAAAACTTTAACATTAGTGACACCCCTTAGTCGAGTTACTTAGTAGTAACACGGAAATTTTTAAGGGCCGCTTCAAGCTGGTCGTCCACAATGTGAGTATAGATCATTGTGGTCGAAAGGCTGACATGGCCCAGGGCCCGTTGCACCAAGCGGATATTTTTTGTTTCTTTAAGCAGGTCAGTTGCAAAAGTGTGGCGCAGCGTGTGCGGATGAACGTCTTTATCAATGCCGGCGCGCCTGGCGTAACGCTTGACCATGTCCCGCACGTAGCGATCGCTGAGCCGGCCGCCGGCCAGGGTGCAGAAAAGGTGAGGCCCACCAGGTGGACGGATCGAGCGCCACTGTTGCAGGTGGGCCAGGTCCTCC
>JAQURC010000014.1 GCA_028715785.1 Candidatus Omnitrophota bacterium | reverse complement strand
TAGGTCTCTAAATATTTCTTCGCTTTTACTTCCTTTTATTGTTTGATTGAATAACCCAATATAATTCTGCGGCATCATTACCGTTATGACATCATCTTTTTTAAAATTCCAGTTATAAGCTGAGCGCGCATTAGAAAATTTTCAGCACGCGAGGCGAAACCACAAAATTAACTACTTCGCACGCGAACAACAGCCCGAAGGCAAAATATTAAAGGGTGTCCCTTTTAAGGACGTCCCCATTACTTCTTGTCTTCTTTGCTCTTGATCGGCAAGAAACCTGCCATTTCACCAATCACATTGACCAGCTCTGTATTTGCCGGAATAACGATTTTGGCGTTATTCACTAACGACTTCTCAACCGCTTCCAACTTACGCAGCACCTGCGCATTGCCGGTAAAATATTCCTGCGCCGCTTCATTAACCAGCTTGATCGCCGCTGCCTCTCCTTCTGCTTCTAATATCCGCGCCTGCTTGATGCCTTCAGCTTTTTTAATCTCCGCTCTTTTCTGGCCGTCAGCGGCAGTCTCGGTGGCAGTGGCAAAATCAATAGCGGCAATCTTTTCATTCTCCGCCTTAACTACTTTATTCATCGTCTCCTGAACGTCTTTGGGAGGATCAATTTCTTTTAATTCGGTCCTGACAATCTCTAATCCCCAGCTTGCCGTCTCTTCGCAAAGAGTTTTGTGCAACTCGGCGTTAATCTTGCCTCTTTCGCTGTTAGCGGATTTTAAGGTTAAAGTGCCGATGATATTTCTCAATGTGGTGCGCGCCAGGTTGACAATCTGCCACTGGTAATTATTGACGTTGTATTGGGTACTCTTTACGCTTGCCTCATCCGCTTTTACTTTAAAATAAACTTGAGCGTCAACCTTGGCGTTTAAGTTATCATTGGTAATAATTTCCTGCGGCTCGGCATCAACCATCTGCTCGGTGATATTAATCTGATAGATACTTTCAACTCCCGGAAGCACCCAGTTAAATCCCGGATTGGCAAAACGGTTATATTTACCAAACCGCTCGATTAACCCGCGGTGCGTAGGGCGCACAATCCTGATTCCCATAAGAAAAATTACAAATGCACCAATAATTATCAACCCCAGTAAATTCATTTCTACCTCCTTTTTATTCCATTAGGGTGTCCCCTTTGAGGACGTCCCCTGTTAAATTATTTCTACGGATTTATTTCCCTTGATTGCTTTACCGATAATCCAGGATTTCAATTTCAGCTCGGATAATTTTTTGATTATCGCTTCACTGGCCTGCGGCTTGACCATTAAAACCAAGCCGATACCCATATTTAAAGTGTGATACATTTCTTTATCTTCGATATTGCCCTTGCTTTGGATAAGGCGGAATATCTCCGGCACCTTCCAGGAATTTTTCTCAATACGTACACTAATATTTTTCGGCAGTATGCGGCTGATCTTATCGTAAAAAGCTCCGCCGGTGATATGAGCTATCCCGTGCACTGACTGGCCATGCGTACGCAAGAGCTCAAGAATAGGCTTAACATAAATCCGCGTCGGCTTAAGCAATTCCGCCGACATTCTTTTAAGCTCGGCTGCCCCAAAAACTTTTCTCACCAGAGAATAACCGTTAGAATGCAGGCCGCTGGAGGCAATACCGATCACTGTATCCCCGGCTTCAATCTTTGATCCGTTAATGATCTTTTCTCTCTCAACTACCCCCACGCAGAAACCGGCGATATCGTATTCACCCTGCCGGTACATTCCGGGCATCTGGGCTGTCTCTCCGCCGATTAAAGAACAACCCGCCTCAACACAGCCGTCATTTATTCCTTTAACTACATCAATCAAGACTCCTTCCTTAACTTTGGTAAAAGCAATATAATCTAAGAAAAACAAAGACTCCGCTCCGGTGCAAAGGATATCGTTAACATTCATTGCTACCGCGTCAATACCCACGGTATCATGTTTATTAGCTAATTTCGCAATCACCAGTTTTGTCCCCACGCCATCGCTTGATGAGACCAAAACCGGATCCTTGTATTTATTTTTATCGAATTTAAAAAAACTGCCAAATCCGCCGATATCCGCCAATACTTCCTTACGGAATGACCTGCGCACTAATGGCTTAAGCTTGGATTTAAAAGCACTGGCGCTCTTTATATCCACTCCAGAATCTTTATAGGTATTTTTTTTCACTACTTCCTCCTCGCATAAAATCCAGGGGACGGTTCTATTTTTTTAAAAACTAAAAGGGGCTAAAAAATAGAACCGTCCCCTTTATTTATACCTGCAACTCCCCCTGCCCGCAACAGCGTTTCTCTAAAGAAAATTTACTGTGCCGCTTCTCCGCCCGCACCGCGTATTTTCCCGTCCAGCAGGCAGCGCAATAATGCTCCTTTGAATGCTTAAGGCAGCCCAGCATACCCTCTAAACTCAAATAACCCAAGCTATCCACCTCAAGATATTTACTGATCTTCTCCAATGTTTCATATTTATTGGCGATCAGTTCGCTTGAGCGGTGGAAATCAATACCATAGAAACAGGGATAACGGTGCGCCGGGCAAGAAATCCTCAAATGCACCTCTTTTACTCCGGCCTTGCGCAGGTTGCGCACGCGGATCTTCGAAGTCGTGCCGCGCACAATCGAATCATCAACGATAATAATGCGCTTGCCTTTTAAAATATCTTTTAAAATATTAAATTTAACGCGCACCCCCATATCGCGGGAATCCTGCGCCGGCTGGATAAATGTCCTGCCTACGTAGTGATTGCGGATTATCCCCATCTCCAAAGGAATGCCTGAAGCCTGCGAATAGCCTAATGCCGCCGAGAACCCTGAATCCGGTACCGGCACCACAAAATCAGCGTCCACCGGATGCTCTTTAGCTAATTGCGCGCCTAATCTCCGGCGTACTGTGTGCACAATTTCACCAAAAACATAAGAATCCGGCCGGGAAAAATATATATGCTCGAATGTGCAATGCGCGGAGTGGCTGGCAGCCAATTCTTTGGGTTTAATTGACCGGACTGCCCCATCCCGATTAATAAAAACTATTTCTCCGGGTTCAACTTCACGCACGAATTTGGCGCCGATTAAATCAAAGGCGCAGGTCTCCGAAGCAAAACACCAGGAAGCTCCTAATTTTCCCAAAGAAAGCGGCCGGTAACCGTGCGGGTCGCGCATCCCCATCAGATAGTCGCTGTTCATCATCACCAAAGAATAAGCGCCCTTAACTCTTTTTAAAGCATAAACCAAACTGTCCTCCAGGCTGCGTTTATTACTGCGGGCCATCAGATGAATAATTAACTCCGAATCGGTTGTCGTCTGAAAAATTGAGCCGCTCTTCTCCAGCTTCTGGCGCAGCTCAAATGAATTTACCAAATTCCCGTTATGGGCGATACAAATCGAGCCATTGGCATAATCGATTAAAAGCGGCTGGGCGTTTTTTAAAATGCTTGAGCCGGTAGTCGAATAGCGCACATGGCCTACGGCCATATTTCCTTTTAAGCGGCTAAGCACCTGCTCGCTGAATACGTCGCTGACTAAACCCATATCTTTATGTATGGAGAGCGCCCCCTGATTATTGGCGACAATGCCGCAAGCCTCCTGCCCGCGGTGCTGCTGGGCAAAAAGCCCCAGGTAAGTCAACCAGACCGCCTGTTTGTTCCCGGTTATCCCGAATAAACCGCAATACTCTTTAGGCTCCTGCCTATCGGCAGGCAGGCATCGTTTGTATTCACAAGTTTTCTCTGACATATCTCACCCCGTTCTTAAATATTTGTAATCCGTCGCCAAAGCTTTTAGATTTTAAATTCCAATTGCGCGGATGCTGGACGCTGAATATATGCCGCTCCGGATGCGGCATTAATCCTAAGATCCTGCCGGTTTCATCGCAGAGGCCGGCGATATTTTCAGTTGAACCATTGGGATTATCCGGATATCCGGATAATTTCCCTTGGACGTCGCAATATTGAAAAACAATTTGTTTATTTTTCTTCAGCCTGTTTAAAACATTTTTATCCTGCGTTACGAATTTTCCTTCGCCGTGGGCAACCGGCAGGTAAATTATTTTTTCCAGGCCTTTGGTCCAGATACAACGGCCGGACGGCTGCAAATATACCCAGCGGTCCTCGAACT
This sequence comes from Candidatus Omnitrophota bacterium, assembly GCA_028715785.1. GTDB lineage: Bacteria > Omnitrophota > Gorgyraeia > Gygaellales > Profunditerraquicolaceae > UBA6249. The sequence continues at coordinate 3,926 of JAQURC010000014.1, read as the reverse complement.
TTCCGGAATCATTGATGATTAAGCTGGTTTCCTGTTTTAATCCTGCCCCGGATGGTAATAAGCCGCTCTTAACCAAAATCTGAAAACCGTTACAGATGCCAATAATCAATTTGCCATCATCGATAAATTTACGCAGAGAATCAGCCAGCTTAAACCTTAATTCATTGGCAAATATTTTTCCCGAAGCAATATCATCGCCGTAGCTAAAGCCGCCGGGTAATGCCAGGATATGAAAATCATTCAGTGTTTTTGCACCGCTGGCCAAACTATTAATATGCAGCAATTCGGTATCCGCTCCGGCAATTTTAAATGCCGCGCTAGTTTCCTTATCGCAATTGGTCCCGGCGCTTCTTAAAACGCAAACTTTAGGCTTTAGCATAAAATTTCTTGATTGCCGCGGCTACATCTTGCGGCTTATCGACTATAACAAAAATATTCAGGTCTTCTTTACTGATATTACCGTGCCTGTAAACCGTTTCTTTTAACCAATCGATCAATCCTTTCCAGTATTGGCTGCCCAGCAAAATAACCGGAAATTTAGAAATCCGTTGGGTCTGGATCAGGTTAACCGCTTCAAAAAATTCATCCAGCGTGCCGTATCCTCCGGGCAAGATCACAAATGCCCTGGCGTATTTGACAAACATTACTTTACGGATGAAGAAATAACGGAAATCCAGCAGGGTATCCACGTATTTATTCGGTTTCTGCTCGCAAGGTATATGTATATTTAACCCGATAGATCGGCCGCCGGCTCTTTTGGTCCCCCGATTGGCTGCTTCCATCAAACCCGGGCCGCTTCCGGTAATTACGGCGTATCCTGCCTTGGCAATATAATAAGCTGTCTCTTCACCCAGCTTGTAAAATTTAGTATCGGGTTTGGAGCGCGCCGAACCAAAAATTGAGACCGCCCTTCCTACTTTAGAAAGGACTTCAAAACCGTCGACAAACTCCGACATAATCCGGAATATCCGCCAGGTATCCTCCTGCGTAAAATCATCTCTTTCCAATAAACCATTAGGGCAAGCTTTAGCTTTTACCATTTTAACGGCTCCTTCCAGCTTTCTTTTAATTGATTAATATTGGCATCCAGGCAAACTTTTCCGTCTAAGCCGAATATTTTAAAATCCGGCTTCCCGGTTAAACATCCCGCCAAACCAAAAGACACGCCTTTTAAAAGTTTTTCAAATTCTTTTTGCTTAGCCTTCTCTACCTCCACCACAAAACGGGAGTTGGATTCTGAGAAAAGCAGAGAACTATTGCGTTTAGCAGCTGATTGATAAGGAACCTCCTGCAAAAATATTTCCATGCCTAAACCGCCGCTAAAAGCAACCTCAGCCAAAGCCACAGCCAGGCCTCCGTCAGAGCAGTCGTGCATTGCTTTAACCAGGCCTTTTTCTGTTGCCTTACTCAAGGCGCTAAAAGTTTTCTTTGCTTCCTGGTGATAAACTTTTGGGACGTTGTTTCCCACCGCCTTGTATAAATCATAATAATGCGAGCCGCCTAATTGATCGCGGGTCTTACCCACGACATAAATTAAATTACCGGCTTCTTTAGCATACATCGAAACTGCCTTATTCACATCATCCATTACGCTGATTGCCGAAATCAGCAGTGTTCCCGGAATCGGGGTGGATTTACCATGCACGCTGAATTCATTATAAAAACTATCCTTTCCAGAAATAAACGGCACGCCATAAGCTTTGGCGGTAGCGTAACAGCCGTAAGCCGCGCGCACCAAGCCGCCCAGGCGATCCGGCTTATCCGGATTGCCCCAGCAAAAATTATCCAAAATCGCCGCTTCTTTTAATGCACCACCCACGCTGATAATCTGGCGCAGGGCCTCATCAATGCAGCTTGCCGCCATCCAGTAAGGATCAATAAAACCAAAACGGAAATTTATTCCGTTAGAAATAATAATTCCTTTATCGGAATTAAATAACGGCTTGGTTACGCTGGCATCACTTGGCCCGTCATTTTTAAGGCCGGACAAAGGCTTGATAATCGAGCCTCCCTGCACTTCATGATCGTATTGGCGCACCACCCATTCTTTAGAGCAGATATCATAATGGGAAAGCAGTTTTAATAAATCACCGGTAAGATTTTTCTTTTCAGCAATTTTTGGCTCCCTGTGCTTGCCTTGAATATAAACTGCTTTCTTGGCAATCTGCGGTATACCTTCATGCAAAAAATGCATATCTAAATCGCAAACCAGATTATCCTGATAAAACAACTCTAATCTTTTGGTACCGGTAAATTCGCCGATTACCGCGGCGCGGACGTTTTCATTGGTAAATACGGCGATCAATTTCTCAATATTTTCAGGCGGGACAGAAATTACCATTCTTTCCTGCGACTCAGAAATCCAAATCTCCATATAAGAAAGACCGGAATATTTTAAAGGGACACGATCCAGATAAACGCGAGCCCCTAATTCCGCGCCCATCTCTCCTACCGCGCTGGATAATCCTCCTGCTCCGCAATCGGTAATGGCGGTGTATAAATTCTGGTCGCGCGCCTGTAAAAGCGTATCCAAAACCTTTTTTTCTTCGATGGGATTGCCAATCTGCACCGCGCCGCTGGAAACAGTTTCCGATTCATGGGTCAGCTCGCCCGAGGAAAAGGTTGCTCCGTGAATACCGTCGCGGCCGGTTGAGCCGCCGACGACTACAATCAAATCACCCTGATTTGTCTGTTTAAAAGATTTATCTTTAGGGATAATTCCCACTGTGCCGCAATAAACCAGGGGATTACCCGCAAAATGCTCATGGAATAATATCGCCCCGTTTACCGTGGGAATTCCCATTTTATTCCCATAGTCACGCACACCGCTGACCACCCCCTTCATCACCCGCTTAGGATGCAATGAACCAACCGGCACCTTGTTAAATTCCAGATCCGGCGGAGCAAAACAAAATATGTCGCTGTTTAAGATCGGCTTTGCCCCCAGCCCGGTGCCCATGGAATCGCGGATTACTCCGCCGATACCGGTATTTGCCCCGCCAAAAGGCTCCAGCGCCGAAGGATGGTTATGCGTCTCCACTTTAAAACAAATATTATTCTCTTTATCGAATTTAATCACTCCGGAGTTATCTTTAAACACCGAAACGCACCAGTCCTTATTTAATTCCCTGGTGGCTTTCATAATTGTGGACTTAAGCAGGTTCTTGATCGCTCGGTTGCCAAGCTTGGGCGCGGCTTTACTTTCTTTATAAACAATGTTGCCGCGGAAAGTCTTATGGTAGCAATGCTCCGACCATGTTTGGGCAACTGTTTCTAATTCGCAGTCGGTGGGGTTGCGTTTAATCTTGCGGAAATAATCCCGGATCCGGCGTATCTCATTTAAATTTAAGAAAAGCTGGCCGCGTTTACTTATCTCTAAAAGCCTAGCATCCGTTGCCCCCAACAAATCTACCGTAATCAGATTAAACCGGTAGCCGGGCAGATGTTTGGTATCCCCTTCAATAAGTCTGGGGCTGACTATATGCTGGATAAGTTTGTTATAAAGAAGTTTTTCGGAAATGGTTTTTAATTGAGCGGAAGAAAGCTTACCGAAGATGATATATTTTTTCGCGGTCTTTACCGATTCAACTGTGGTAATCCCTAAATCCTGGATACCTTTTAAAACTGAAGCCTCAACCGGATCCATTACTCCCGGGTTATAGGCGACCTCAACAATGTGTTGATTGGCTTTAAGAAAATTATCCGGTTGGCTGGATAAAATCTTATAATCCTGCGCCACCTTATCCGTTAAAAGCTCCTGGCAAATGCTTAGAACTTGGCCTTGCGCTAAATTACCTTCTAAAGTATAGGCCTGGATAAACCTCACCTCTCTTACGCTGTCTATCCCCAGGTCAAAAATATCCTTGGCTACATGCGCCCCGACAGCGTCAAAAATACCGGGTTTATCCACTACTTCGATTTTGTAC
>JAQURC010000013.1 GCA_028715785.1 Candidatus Omnitrophota bacterium | reverse complement strand
CCGGCTATTACGGCCGGGTAGGCATCTTTGAGGTCTTGTCGGTAAGTGAAAAAATTGTTAAACTGATTTTGGAAAGAGCACCGGCAATAGAAATTGAAAAGCAAGCGATTGAGGAAGGGATGATTACGATGTTGCAGGATGGCTACTTGCGAGTGGTGGAAGGAGTAAGTACGATGGAAGAAGTGGTGCGGGTGGTAAGGGACTAAAAAAAGTATCAAGCATTAGGTATTAGGTATTAAGTATAAAGGAAATTCAAAATCAAAAATTGTATTCTGTATCTAGTATTAAGTATTAAGTATAAAAATGATAAATGGAAATTAGAAATTAGAAATTCGCTCGCTAACGCTCGCTGAAATTAAGAAATTAGAAATTAATTTAAACCGTCATTCTGAACTTGATTCAGAATTAGGCGGGCAATGCTTGAAATGCATGAGACGTTTGAAACGTAAAAACATTAAACGATTCAGGTAATTCAAGCCTCAAGCGTTTCAAGCATCAAACTTTAAGGCCGATCCTGTCCGCCAGCTGGCGGATCGTCAGGACGACGGCTACGAAAGAATAATGCTATTCGCTCATTCGTGTTAATTCGTGTTTCCATTCGCGTCCATTCGCGTATATTAATATGATCCAGCCCACTCCTAAACTTAAACGATTTTTAGATCAGGCCTTAAAAAGACAGGCCTCCGATTTGCATCTTCTTGCCAATTTGCCGCCAACGGTGCGTATTGATGGCGAACTTTTTTTACTCCCGGAGGAGAAAAATCTCCTGCCCCAGGAAATTGAGGAAATGGTTTTTTCAATTTGTACCGAGGAGCAAAAAGAAATAATCAGTACCAATTTAGAGCTGGATTTTTCCTTTGATTTACCCGGTGAGGCAAGATTCCGGATTAATGCTTATCATCAAAAAGGAACCTTGGCGGCTTCTTTAAGGGTTATTCCCAAGGCAATTAAGAAGATAGACGAGCTTTCTTTGCCTTCTATTTGCCATGATTTTATTAAAATTAAACAGGGCTTTATTTTGGTTACCGGTCCTACCGGGCACGGTAAATCGACGACAATTGCGGCGATGCTTGAGGAGATTAATCAAAAGAAAAAATGCCACATTGTAACAGTGGAGGATCCGGTGGAATTTACCTTTGAGCCCAAAGAGGCCATTATCTCCCAACGCGAGATTAACCGTGATACTCATTCTTGGGATTTGGCCTTGCGTTCCTGTTTGCGGGAAGATCCGAATGTGGTTTTTGTGGGGGAAATGCGGGATTTGGAAACGATTGCCGCCGCCCTAACCATTGCTGAAACTGGCCATTTGGTTTTCTCAACTCTTCATACCAACTCGGCGGCGCAAACAGTAGACCGGATTGTGGATATTTTCCCAGAGGGGGCTAAGGAACAGGTGAGAACCCAGTTTAGTCAGGTGCTGGAGGGAGTGATTTCCCAGCGTTTGGTGCCGGCCTTGGGAGGAGGGCGCTTGCCGGTTTGCGAGGTAATGACGGGAAGTGTGGCGATTAAAACGGCTATTCGGGAAGGCAAAAGCCATTTGATTGATAATGTTATTCAAACTTCGCAGGAGGCGGGGATGGTTAATTTGGAAACCTCGTTAGCAAAATTAGTTAATGAGGGGAAAGTGAGCCTGGAAACAGCCCAGGCTTATGCTTTGCGACCCCGGGAATTAATGAGGCAGGTGGGGAGATAAAGTTAAAAGTCAAAAATTGTATTTTGTATTTAGTATTAAGTATTAAGTATGAAAATGATAAATAGAAATTGAAAATTAGAAATTCGCTCGCTAACGCTCGCTGAAATTGAGAAACAAGAAATTAATTTAAACCGTCATTCTGAACTTGATTCAGAATCATGCGTGAAATGTTTGAAATGCATGAGACGTTTGAAACGTAAAAACATTAAACGATTCAAGCGATTCAAGCGATTCAAGTCTCAAGCGTTTCAAGCATCAAGCTTTAAGGCCGATCCTGCCCGCCAGCTGGTGGGTTGCTCTTTGCTATTTAATCTTGGTTTCTTATTACGAGTTACTGGTTACCAGTTACGAGTTACTAACTTTTTGACTTTTAGCTCTTAAATTTAGACTTTTAGCGATTTTGACTTTTGTTACGATGACAATCTTTCTATATTAATATGGAGTTTTCTTATAAAGCCAAAGATGCCGGTGGCCGGACAGTGGAGGGGACAGTGGAGGCGGCTACCAAAGAAAAAGCTCTTTCCCTGCTTAAGGAAAGAGGGTTTTTTGTGATTGACCTGCGGGAAGGGGGAGGGATGAAGATTGACCTACAGAATTTATCTTTTGGTAAAAAGGGCAAGGTTTCCGCCGATGAGGTGGTGGTTTTTACCCGCCAGCTTTCCACCATGGTTAACGCCGGCCTGCCGATTAACGACGCTCTTTTTTCCCTTAAAGAGCAGGTAAGCCCGAAATTTGCGCCCACGGTTGAGGAAATTTTGCGAAAAGTTGAAGGGGGGATGAGTTTGGGTGAAGCCTTGGCCGGTTACCCCCAAATTTTTAACCAAGCCTATATTGCCTCCGTTAAGTCGGGAGAGGCGGCCGGAGTTTTGGATAAGGTTTTACTTCGCTTGGCCGAGGATATGGAGGAGGAGAAAAACTTTCGTAGCAATATTAAGGGGGCAATGATTTATCCGGTAATTGTTATTGTGGCGATGGTGGTGGTGGCGATTATTATGATGGTGGCGGTTATTCCCCAGATGACCTCGCTTTACAGTGAGCTGGGGGCGGACCTGCCCACGCCAACGAAAATTTTAATGGCCATTTCCGGGGCGATGGTGCGTTTTTGGTGGATAGTTTTGATAATTTTGGCAGTGGCGGTATATGGTTTTATTGCCTTTCGACGTACCCCGGCGGGAGCCAAGCAAATAGATCGCTTGATTTTAAAACTGCCCATAGTTGGCCCTTTGCAGGAGAAAACCAATTTAACCAACATCGCCCGTACCTTAAGCTTATTGGTAGAAACCGGTCTTCCTTTGGTTGAGGCCTTGGATATTGTCGCCGGCGTGGCGGACAACAGTCTTTTTCGGGAGGCAATTAAAGCGGCGGCGCGGGGGGTGGAAAAAGGCCGCTCTCTTTCCGAGATGCTTTCGCTCTCGGGAGAAATAATCCCCCCCATTTTTTATCAGATGGTGGCGGTGGGAGAAGGGACGGGTAATTTAGACGAGGCGCTGGCAAAAGTGGCCACCTATTTTAAAAGTGAAACCGAGGCGGCGGTTAAGGGCTTGACAGCGGCCATTGAGCCGATTATTATGATTATATTAGGGTTGGGAGTGGGGTTTTTGGTGATTGCGGTGATTATGCCGATATACGACCTCACTTCTCAATTTTAAAATTGTTGAAAGACGCGAATTGACACGAATGAGAAACGAATAGACGCGAATGAGCGAATTATTTGTTTGTAATTTGTCCCGCCACAGCGGGATCCGCCTTTGAAGGATTATTTGTAATTTGGAATTTTACTAAAGAAAGGAGGTGAGAAAAGAAAATGAAAAATAAAGGTTTTACCTTAATTGAGCTTTTAATCGTCATCACCCTCTTGGGTATTTTGGCGGTAGCGGTTTTATCGGCGATTAACCCAGTGGAACAAATGAACCGCTCGCGTGACACCTCAACTCGTTCCGATGCTGAGCAATTAATTAATGCCGTTGATCGCTATTATGCGACAAAAGGATTTTATCCTTGGCAAACATCGGCAGATCCTACCATATCGGATCCGACATTGCCTTTTACAGAAGTACGTACCAACTGGGTTGAGAACGGCGGAGATGATTATGTTTTGAGAAAATTATCGTCAGGGGGAGCAGCGGAAGTTAAAGAGTCGTTTGTGAGCAGGATTGATGCGGACGGTTATAACCATCTTTGGATTTATAATGATGGCCAGCAGGGGAGTAGCACTTACGCTTGTTTTATTCCTAAATCTTCATCATTTAAAGATGATGCTTGGTACCGTTGTTCTGGCCAGGGAGATTTTGGCGACTTACCGGATGATTTTCCTGTCGACGACGCTTGCCCGGATGATTGCACTGAGGATGAATTGGACGCAACTCCCGACGGTTGTTATTCTTGTTTGCCATAAGGAGAGTTTGAGTTGGGATTTAGGGAAGGGAATTTTTGTGCTGAAAGTAGGTGATTTTCCAAAAATGGAGTAGCGAACTTTAGTTCGCGCCAAGGAAAGCGTGCGTTGAAATGTAGGGGCGTTTCTTTTGGACGCCCAAGAGAGTGGGCGTATTGCAATACGCCCCTACAAAGCCACGCCAAAAACATATTATCTTATTCGCTGGGACGAAAACATAGTTTTGCCCCTACATTTTATTCGCTCATTCGTGTCTATTCGTTTCTCATTCGTGTCAATTAGTGTATTTTAGCAATGCTTCTTTTCTACCTTCTCATCTTTTTTTTCGGTACTTTTATCGGCTCGTTTTTGAATGTTTTAATTGACCGGCCGGCGCGGGGAGAAACGGTTTTTTGGGGGAGTTCTCATTGTGAAGAGTGTAATCATAAACTGGTTTGGAATGACTTAATTCCCCTTTGGTCTTATCTCAGGTTAGGCGGCCGTTGCCGTTATTGCCGCTCCCCTATCCCCTTTTGGTTGCCGTTGGTGGAGACAGTTACCGGTTTATTATTTGTTTTAGCTACTTATATTTTTGGATTAACCAGCAGTAATTTATCAATGATAGATATGGCTATATGGCTATATCGCTATATGGCTATATCACTTCTTATTGTTATCTTTTTCTCCGATCTTAAATATCATTTAATTTACGATCAAATCGTGTATACGGCGACCGGCATTACCCTTCTCTACCATCTTTTTTGCTTTTTTATGCCTAACATCTTGCCTATTACGCATTACCCATTACCCATTACGAATTACTTTTTTTCCGCTTTTCTCTCTGCCGCTTTTTTTTATCTGCTTTACGCTTTGGGTCCCAAGATTTTCCATCAGGATACTATGGGTCTTGGAGATGTAAAATTGGCGTTTTTGATGGGGCTTTTGTTAGGATATCCGAAGATAATTATCGCCTTATACTTGGCTTTCTTGACAGGGGCTTTAGTTGGTGTCATACTGATTTTGGTAAAGAAAGCCGAGAGGAAGAGCCAAATTGCCTTTGGGCCGTTTTTGGTGGGGGCAACTTTTGTGGTGGGGTTTTTCGGGGAAGGGATTTGGGAGGCGGCAATGACATTATTTTATTAAAATACGCGAATTGACACGAATGAGAAACGAAAATTGTATTTTGTATTTGGTATTAAGTATTAAGTATAAAAATCTCAAAACGCAAATGATAAATGGCAAACCTGCCTGCCGGCAAGGCAGGACTACATGTCAAATCTCAAATCTTTCTTAGGGCTTAATCCGCCAGCTGGCGGATTAAGATTTGAGTTTTGAGTTGTAGTTTTAAGTTTTGCGATTTAACATTTGAGTTTATTAATACATGATACTAAATACTAAATACCAACAGGGTTTAACTTGGATTGAAGTGTTGATTGTGGTCACCATTATCGGCCTTTTGGCGGTGATTCTTTTAAATTTTTTTAATCCTTTAGAGAAAAGAGATCAGGCGATTAATTCCCGACAAAAGTCGGATCTTGACCGGCTGGCAATTGCTTTAGAAGATTATTATAATGATAAGGGATGCTACCCGACGGAGGTTTCTTGTGAGGCAAGCAAAGCCGGCGACTTGAGGCCGTATTTGGGAACGATTCCCTGCGATCCGGCTACCGGCCAAAGCTATTTTTATAGCCCGGAGGATTCGCCTTGTCCTAAATATTACCGGATTTACACTACTCTTAAGTGGGAAAAAGACCCTGCCATTGCCGCTGTGGGTTGTTTGTGGGGGTGTGGGCCGGTAAAAGAAGGGCAACCGGGTTTTCCCTATAATTTTCCCTTTAACTATGGCGTTTCCAGCCCCAATGTTCCTTTAGAAAGCGCGAAGACTTTTTGCACCTCGTGGACAGCCTGTGAGACTAGCGGTTGTAATGCAGTGGGGTGGGCAGGAATGGACAGAGTAGAAGAGTGTTGCCCTGAACCTAATAAGCAATGCGGGGGAAACTATGTGAGTAGCCGCTGTTATTGCAATGATCCCTGTTGCGGTTGCGAGTGTCCTGATTGTGGCCATCCGCAATGCAAAGACAGGTGCTCGCAGTGTAAGTAAGTTTTGTGTCCGGCCGTTTTTAATTCGCGTGTTAATTTCCAATAATGAAATAATGTAATAATAATGAAGCAAGGAGATGATATTCTGTCCGCCAGTCCTGTATTGCGCTGATGCAGGGCCAGCTGGCGGATTTGTCAGAATGACGTTGTTAAAAATAAAAAACACATGATAAAAAATACCAAATACAAGCGCGGCTTTACCCTGATCGAGCTTCTCGTGGTGGTGGCGATTTTGGGAATTTTGGCAAGCGTGGGCTTGGGGCAATTTTTTACCGCCCAAAAACGAGGTCGGGATACGCAAAGAAAAGAGAGTTTAGCGTCAATAGCGCGGGCGCTGGAAATGTATTATAATGATTACAAGCAATATCCTTTAAGCACCGGTGGAAATGAGGGCAAGATTGCGATCCCCGGGGGGGAGACTATTGATTGGGGAGGGGAATTTACCGACGGGAAAACTACTTATATGAAACAACTCCCCGAGGATCCGGCGGATAATGCCCACTATTTTTATATGTCAACAGACGGCACCAGCTTTAAGCTTTATGCTTGGATTGAGCATGAGAATGATAGTTGTTTTTTGCCCGGGGGAGCTTGCGAAAAAGATGGTTATTTTGGTACTAATTGCGGAGCGGCAACATGTAATTATTGCCTGGCCAGCGCGAACACGACTTGCGGAGAGTAAGAACACGGGATTAAACAGGATGCTTACGGGATAGAACAGGAAAAAGATCCCGTTAAATCCTGTTGTTAATCCAGTTGTATCCTGTGTGCTTTATATTTTTATGAAAACTGAAAACGGTTTTACTCTTATTGAGCTTTTGGTGGTAATGGTGATTATCGGCCTTTTGGCGGGCTTGATTTTGCCCAATTATATGAGCGCCCGGGAGCGGGCGCGCGACGCGCAAAGAAAATCGGATTTGGAGCAAATCCAGAAAGCTTTGGAGCTTTACAAAATGGACCAGTCGCCGCCGACTTATCCGATTAACAACGGCCCTTTTAAACCGGTAGGGGTAGCTTGTAATGCTCCTTGGCAGTCAGCGAAGGGAACAATTTATATGCCTAAGTTTCCTTGCGATCCCCAAACAGGCAGTGTCGGTTGGGATTATGTTTTAGTTAGCCCCCGGGTTGCCGGTGATAACTTGACTTATAAACTGGTTGCCTGTTTGGAAAACAAATCTGATCCTGATGCGGTGGTGGATACAAAATTAGGGGTGGATTGCCCTAATAATGTGGGTATTATGCGCACGGAACCATAAGTTTAGCAATATAGCAATATAGAGATATAGATAGAGAGATAAGAAATATTAGATACTGGATATTAAATATTAATTTGTGTATAGTGTATAGTGAAACTATTGTAAACTAAAAGTTAATAAAAGAAAAAATAAAAGCGAAAAGCGAAAAAGTAAAGAAATAAAAGATAAGAAGAAAGTTCTTAATTAATAGTTTTAACTTTTAAGTTGTTGTTTTTAGTTTTTGGATATTAGTTCTTAGCTTATTATGATACATAATACTTCCCTCCGCCGTGGGTTTACCCTTTTAGAGCTTTTGATTGTTATCGCCATTATCGGCATTTTAGTGGCGATGGGGACGGTTTCCTACTCCACCGCCCAAAAGCGGGCCCGGGATTCCAAAAGGCAGGGAGATTTAAAAGCAATCCAAAATGCTTTCGAGCAATATTATTCTAAAAATAATGGGAATTATCCTTCTTCTTGCAGTATAGATTCTACTTATTTACCCGGCGGAATACCCAAAGATCCTAAAACAGGGAATAATTATAGTCAGTCTTGTAGCGCTTCTGCTTATTGTTTTTGTGCTTTACTGGAAGGGGGTAACGGCAATGCTACTAATGCTACTTGTGCCTTTGGCTCAGGGAATTATTTTTGTGTTAAGAATTTACAGTAGGCAGAGTTAGTATTTTGTATTTAGTATTAGGTATTAAGTATAAATAAAATTCAAAATTCAATCCGCCAGCTGGCGGATAGGATCGGCTTTAAAGCTTGGTGCTTGAAACGCTTGAGGCTTGAATCGCTTGAATCGTTTAATGTTTTTACGTTTCAAACGTCTCACGCATTTCAAGCATTTCCCGCCTGATTCTGAATCAAGTTCAGAATGACGGTTTAAATTAATTTCTTGTTTCTCAATTTCAGCGAGCGTTAGCGAGCGAATTTCTAATTTCCATTTATCATTTTCATACTTAATACTTAATACCAGATACAAAATACAATTTTCGTTTCCCATTCGTGTTAATTTGCGTCTTTTATGATACCAAATACTAAACACAAACCCGGTTTTACCCTTATCGAGGTTTTGGTGGCGGCGACGATTATTGCTCTTTTGACTTCTATCGGTGTGGTTTCCTATCAGGCGGCCAATCGTCAGGCCCGGGATGCTAAAAGAAAGGCGGATTTGGAACAAATTCGGGCGGCCTTACAGATTTATCGGGGAGATTGCGGAGCTTATCCGACTACTGTTAGTTTTGGGGGCTCATTGACGGGTAATTGTACCGGCTCCTCAGTTACTTATATGCAGCAAGTACCTCAAGACCCAAAATCTCCAACTTGGAATTATACCTATTCTTTATCGGGAACAAGCTATGTTCTTTGTGCTTACCTTGAGAGCGGTCCTGTGTCAAGCAATTGCCTTGGCAGTTGCCCTAACTGTGGAGCTAACCCTTGTAACTACAAGCTTTGTCCCTTTTAAGTTCCCCCTTCTCTTCTCTTCTATTTTTTTGAAGAAAAATAAAGCTTTTATTTTGCTTGCAAATTCTTCTTAATTTCGCTACCATGGAATGAGATACGCGAATTGACGCGAATGAGAAACGAATGGACACGAATGAGCGAATAACGTCATCCTGAATTTAATTCAGGATCAAATAGATTCTGACTTTCGTCAGAATGACGAATTGCCTTACCCATTACGTATTACGAGTTACGCATTACGCATTACGAATTATTTAGTTAGATAATTCCTACTAATATGCGGGCGCATCGTGATGCGCCCCTACAAAATTTGTGTTAATTCGTGTCTTTTAACAATAATATAGCAATGAAACCTGCTTTTACCCTCATCGAGCTTTTGGTGACCACTAGTATTATCCTGCTTTTGGCCGGTTTTGGCTTGGCCTCCTGGCAAACTTTTAACCAACAGCAAACCTTGGACGCGGCCGCTCAGGATTTGAAAAACAATCTTCGCTTGGCCCGCAGTTGGGCAATGGCGGTGAAAAAAGTAGCTTGCGCTGGTACTTCAGGGGGTTATAAAGTAGATTTTTCCGGTAATACCGGTGATATTGGTGATAATGTAGATTATGGTATTAGAGAAATGTGCGGCGATAGCGAAGTAGGCGATTGGCAGAATTTTTCTTACCCGGAAGGTGTTGCTGATGATTATAATGGCAGCTTTATTTTTGCTCCCTTAACAGGGGACAAGGACCCTCCGGGAGATATAGAAATTACTTTAAGCCTAAGCGGTCGAGAAAAAAAAGTTTCTATTAAAACGAACGGGAAGATAGAGTGAGAAGAATATTAGGAGACGCGAATTAACGCGAATGAAAACACGAATAGACGCGAATGAAAAACGAATGGACACGAATGAGCGAATAACGTCATCCTGAATTTAATTCAGGATCAAATAGATTCTGACTTTCGTCAGAATGACGAATTGCCTTACCCATTACGTCCTTACCCATTACGTATTATTTAGTTAGATAATTCATCTCTATATGCGGGCGCATCGTGATGCGCCCCTACAGAATTTGTATTAATTCATTTCTTTTAATAATGAAACAATGTAACAATAAAGCAATGAAACGTTCTTCCTCTTCCGGCCAGTCACTGGTAGAGGTGGTGGTAACCACCGCTATTGCGATGCTTATTTTGGTGGCCTTGGTGGGAGGGGCCACCGTAGCGGTGCGTAATATCCAGTATTCTCGTACCCGGGCGCAGGCGATGGAATTAAACCGCCAAGCTACCGAATGGCTACGTTCGGAGCGGGCTAAAAGCTGGTCGGAATTTTGTGACAGATTTGAAAGCGGCACCACTTATTGTCTTAATAATTTTAACTTTGACAACCCGGGTTCTTGTGGGCCCAGTGATAATGCTTTTGAGAGGGAAGCTATTTTTATCAAAGAAAGAAATCCAAGCAACCCAGAAGTTATTGACAAAGTGACGGTAACATTAACCACTTCTTGGACCGATAGTCAAGGCGAGCATCGGGAAGAGGTGGTGACCTATCTTACTCGCTGGTAGGGATTAGTATTTGGTATTCAGTATTTAGTATGGAAATGATAAATAAGCAAATGATAAATGGAAGTTGGAAATTAGATTACTAAAATACGCGAATGGGCGCGAATGGAAAACGAATGAACGCGAATGAGCGAATAACATTATTCTGCTGTAAACGTCATTCCTGAATTAAATTCAGGACAGGCTCTGACAAAAGTCAGGATCTAACTGATTCTGAATCAAGTTCAGAATGACGGTTTAAATTAATTTCTAATTTCTCAATTTCAGCAAGCATCGCGAGCGAATTTCTAATTTCTATTTATCTCATACTTAATACTTAATACCAGATACAAAATACAATTTTTGACTTTTGAATTTTATTTGATACATGATACCCAATACTAAATGCCGCCGTGGTTTTACCCTTATCGAGCTCCTCGTTGTGGTGGCCGTTTTTATGATCTTGGCCGTTTTGGTGACCAACTCTCTTTTTTCAATTTTAAAAAGCAACACGAAAGCCAATATTATGAAAGAAATCCGTCAAAACGGCGCCTACGCTTTGGATGTAATGGATAAAACCATTAGCAGCAGTCGTAAAATAGAAGAATGCAAATCCTCAAGTTTAACAGTTACCGATGTTGGTGGTAATCAGCAAATAACCTTTGGTTGTTTATCGCAGTCTGTTGGCGGCCTCCCACAGATTTCGCTTGCTTCCAAAGTTTGTTCCGATAACGGTTGTTCCGATAACGTTCGTTTAACCAGTACCAATATTACTTTAGAAAACTGCAATGTTTTTACCTGCGAAGAAATTGAATCAGGCGAAGGTTTTGGGAAAGTAACCATTAACTTTACCCTCAAGCAACTTGGTGCGTCAACTCGTCCCGAGGAAATCGCCCGGCAAACTTTTACCAAGACAATTTTTTTAAGAAATAAATAGCTTTTATACCCCCTTGACTTTTGCTTGGCTTTTTTCTAATCTTAAGGAAGAAAGAATTAAAAAAATTTATGGACTTTTTCGGTTTAGACATCGGCTCGGCCACCATTAAAATTGCCCAAGTGAAGAAAGAAGGCGGTCGTTTTCAGCTTTTGGCTTTGGGGAAAACGGAAACCCCTCAACCCGGTCTTCTTTCGGAAAATTTACAAGATCAGCAAAAAGTGGCCGAGGCGATCAAAAAGCTAATGATGGACTTGGGGGTTAAGACCAACGCGGTGGTGAGTGCCCTGCCAGAAAGTAAGCTGGTAACGCGGGTGGTGAAAATGCCCTTGATGAGTGAGGAAGAATTGGCTTCCTCTTTGCAGTACGAAGCGGATGCTTTTATCCCCTTTCCCTTAGAGGAGGCAATTTTGCGCCACCAGATAATTGAAAAAGACGAAAAGGCCAAGGTTTGTGAGGTTTTTTTGGTAGCGGCGCAAAAAAGGCTGGTGGAAAAATATACCGCTTTGTTGACAATGGCCCAGCTTCAGCCTTTGGCGTTGGAAACCGAGCTTTTAGCCTTGAATCGGGCGTTAGTTCCTCCTGACAGCCCTAATGCGATGGTGGTTGATTTCGGTTTTAAGAGCTGTAATTTTGCCATCAGCCGTGGCGGAAAAATTTATCTTACCCGTTCTTTCCCGGTTGCCGGGGAAACGTTAACCAAAACTCTGGCAAAAGAATTGGGAATGGAGGTTGCCCAAGCCGAAGAGT
>JAQURC010000012.1 GCA_028715785.1 Candidatus Omnitrophota bacterium | reverse complement strand
GGAGCGGCAAGTCGAGTGCCGCGCAGTCTGTAAAAAGAGTGAGGGTCGAAACAAGCTCATTCTTTAAAAATAAAAAATAATTAATAATAAAATTAAAATAAAGAAATTATGAGCAACAAAAAAATTATTGCAAAAAAAATGCGTAAATTTCTTGGGAAATTTATCCGCATATCGTCTGTCGTGCTAACAATGCTTGCGACAATACTTTCTTCGTTCGGTCCTTTGATAAGCGGGTGGATGCCGGTAGCACAAGCCGCGGCTCCTGTCGTTACCCAAGTAACGGTAAACACCAATTCAGCTGCGATCACATTCGACCAAGATGTTGTTGGCGATAGCAGTTCGGGAAGCGCCGCGAATCTGTCGAACTATCTATTGCAGTCTCCGACCGGGACAAATTATCCCTTGAGCCAGCAATATTTTGATCACTGGATGAATTATGACAATGCATCCAAAACTGCTCGAATCTATGGATTGGGCTTGACGCAGAATGCCACATGGAGAATGGCAGTTAATAATATCGTGAATGGATCAGCTGAAGCGATGGCAAGCACATATTATTCATCGGGTGCCGATACGGTTGCAGCTTCCACGGATCCGCGCATAGACAATATCACGCCGATCTATGCCAAAGCCGGAGATACTATAACCGTTAGCGGAGCGAACTTCGGGAATCCCCGAGGGACGGGAGAAGCGGACGTTGATAATGAAGTTGCGTCGAGCTATGCCTCTTGGACGGCAACTTCTTTAAGCTTTGCGGTTCCTGCAGGAACTACAGGCGAAAAAAGAATTAAGCTAAAAAATTCCAGCAATATATATTCCAATTTTCGAAATTTATACCGCTACGATATTTCAAAAGGAGTTTTGACCGGAACGATAAAAGATACAGATGCAGCTAATGTGGATAACGTGGTAGTCCAGGCATACAAAGATACTGAGCCTTGGAATCGTTATCAGGGTAAAAGCCAGAAAGACGGCAAATTCGCCGTTCTTGTTCCGGCCGGCACTTTCAATTTGGAATTTATCACGCCCGGTGCGGGTTCTCTGGGAGCCGCTCCGGTCAAAGCGACCGGTAAAGTAGTGGCGTTAGATGCGGTAACCAATATTGGGGACGTAACATTCCAGACTAAAGCGATCTATGGAACGGTGAAAGCTTCGGACGGAACGACACCGCTTTATAATGCCAGCATTCGAGTTCATGACCAAAGCTGGACAGTTGAACAGAACGCGGTTACAGGAAGGGACGGGGGATATAAGATCTATGTCGCGCCTTCGACAACTCCGTATGTCATTGAAGTAAGTCCTTCCCAATATGACGCAACCGTAAACGGTTATCTGTCTACAACTGCGACGCAGTCCGTAACCAGCGCAAGCCCTTCCAATAATTTAAAAAACATCACCTTGCCAAGCATGAATGTGAACGGCATAGTGATGACGCCGACTGGCAGCGCTTCCGACAGCAATCCTTTTCCGAATGCGGCGGTTCCGCGCGCCAGAGTGCATATTTTCAAGTCCGATTGGACCTTTGACCGGTGGGCGGATGCGGATTCCAATGGCGCATTCCAATTCGGCGGCGTGCCTGACGGAACTTACGTTTTGGAAATCGAACCGACTTTTTGCGGGGATAATGATCCTAATGTCGCTAAATTCTGCGGTTATACAAAAACTAGATTTGAAAATGTCGCCATTGCGGGAGCGAGCAATGACTTGGGAATAAAAAGATACGCTTCGCCGAATTTTTACGGATATGTTTATGCCGATGCCAACAGCAACAATACATACAATTTTACCGACACGAATGCTAATTCGACATGCGATACCAACATAGCGGGTGAAACCGGAGCGAACACCGAAGGCAAGGCTAATGCATGGATTAACATCAATAAAGATGGATTCTGGACT
Organism: Candidatus Omnitrophota bacterium; assembly: GCA_028715785.1. Taxonomy (GTDB): domain Bacteria; phylum Omnitrophota; class Gorgyraeia; order Gygaellales; family Profunditerraquicolaceae; genus UBA6249. The sequence continues at coordinate 12,998 of JAQURC010000012.1, read as the reverse complement.
AATGCCCAGACAGATGCCTGCGGAAAATTTGCGGTCTCTCTCCCCAATACGGGGTCATATCATATAGACGTGCAAGGCGTAACCGGTTTTGCCAGTTATAATGCCGATATTTCCGTTCCAGCCCTTCCCATATCAAGTCCTCAATATATCAAGTTATCCGCGCCTAATTTTTCCGGCTATGTTTATGGGCCAAGCGGTTCGACGGGACAGCAAAATGCTTGGATAAATCTTTGTCCGGCAAGCGGTCCGGGGAATTGCTATGGCAGCGGTTCGGATATGGCCGGACAATTCAATGCGAATGTTCCGGATGGAACGTGGTCTCTTCAGGTTAACCCGAACTGGAGCAGCGTTTATACTGCGCCGGGGCCGAAAACGGTTGTGGCGGCAGGAGGGGTAGTAACAAGCGTTGACAGCGATACTAACGACGCGGATGAACCATTATTGGCAAATGGCACAGTTGTCATCCGTTTGGTTGATCCGGCGAATGATCCGCTGGGTTTTTCAGGCACTGTTAAAGGACCCGTAGGGTCTCCTGACGAAAATACGGGTCAAGCCAACGTTGGAATCGGATTTCGCCAGGCGACAGGGACAGTGTCCAGCTGTCAGGGAGATGGGATGTCAAGGTGGAGCCAGACAAACGCGCAGGGCGCATTCGCTTTTTCGGGCGTTGCAGACGGACTTTATGAAATAGAAGCGATGCCTTGGGGCGGAGGAGCTTATTCCAGAGCGAGGGTTTGCCATTTGGTAGGTTCCGGAACCAGAACCAAGACAATAAATTTGACGCTACCTAATATTACAGGAACCATTGCTACGCCCACAAGCGCTGAAGTCTCGGATGTTAATAGCAATCCTACTCCGGACATAGCAGTTGGAAATACGTGGGTGTCAATGTTCGTTGAGGGTCCTATGGGGCCGGGAGGAGGATGGTACGGCGGCAATGCGGACAATAACGGAGTTTTCAGTTTAGGCGGAGTTCCGGCCGGCACCTATACATTGGAGGTGAGCGCGCCATGGGGCAGTGTTTATTCTTCAAAAAGATACCAGGGTATTGTCCTTGCCGATTCTAATTCCGACGGTATCGCGGATACGACCAATTTAAATACGACTCTCGGCACGGTTTCCGCCGGATTTCCCGCTAAAGCATTGAGGCTGGGCACGCCGAATATCAAAGGCAGAATAATGAGTCCGGGCGCTGACGGCGATCCTGCCACTGCCGGAGATAATCTACCGGTAGCGAATACGTGGGTGATGGTCCATAATTCCAATTGGACCCAGAATGCCGGAGGAAATACCGACACTGATGGGTATTTCAGAATTGGCGGTCTTAATGACGGAACCGGTTATGGAATTGAGATAAATATGCCATGGGGGACTGCGCAAGCATTGACGGCGCCAAGCGCTTTGACGGTTGATGTCGCTTCCGGAGTCGGTGTTATAAAAGAAACCGGCACACCGCTTGCGAACAATACGATTACTTTGACAGTGCCTCAAAAAACGATTTCAGGCGTAGTATATAAAGATGCTAATTCGAATAACGTTTATGATTCCGGAACCGATACGGTGGTAGCCAATGCCAATGTGGAAGCGCATCGGGATATGGGCGGCGGGTTTTTCAATACCAGAACCGCGTCCAATGGAACATATACCTTGAAAGTTTCCGGAGGATCTTGGTGGACAGAGACCAGGCCCTCATGGGAAGGCACTCAGCCGGACTGGGTATACACCGAACCGCCATCAAGAGTCACTTTTGCCGAGGATTCAAGCACGCAGAGCCAGACAGTCAATTTCAAAGTAACTTCCGCGGATGCGACCATAACCGGAACGGTTAAAAATCCTCAGAATTCGGCAGTGCAAAATGCCTGGGTTGATGCCAGAGGCGGCAGAGGAATGGGCAATGGCTCGCAAACCGATGTTAACGGTCAATTCAGCATCAGGGTTCCGGCAGGCACTTATAATATCAATGTATTTTCAAGCTTGGCTGACTATGGCTCTCCGGCTTCCCAGTCCGTAACGGTTGCGTCGGGAGAGGCTGCCGATGCGGGCACGCTTTATCTCGTAGCTAAAAATTCCACGATTACCGGGTTTGTGCAGGATGATTCCGGAAATCCTGTTTCCAATGTTGCGGTCAATGCCTGGCTGTTCGATGGCGCAGGCTGGGGTATGGCGTTCACGGACCAGACCGGAGCCTACAGCTTGAGCGTTTCCGCCGGCACTTGGGGGCTGATGGTCGCGCCGATGAGCCAGAGCTACGTTTATGTCGGTACGCCCAAGAAAATTGCGATCGTGGCGAATGAAACCTCGAGCGGGAATAATTTCGTTCTCAAGACCGCCAACAAGACCTTGAAAGTTACCGTGAAAAAATCCGACAACACCGTGGTTTCCGATATCTGGGGCGGAGTCTGGGTCAGGGATACGAACGCTTCAGGGGGAGGAATGATGGATTTCGGCGGACCCAAAGAAGATATGATGGCCAAGGGCGATCCGGGTATGACTTCCGGCGGTCCCGGAATGGATCAGGGAGGTTTTGCCGGAGGCGGATTGAATAACGGTTACACTGAAATAAAAGTTCCGGCAGGCACTTACGAGGTCGGGCTTGGAATGCCTCCGGGATCAAACTATACTCTTAATGGAACCACGCAAGTAACGGTTGGCGCAAGCGATACAAGTGCGAGCGTAGATTTGATTGTGGTAGAGAATGATGCTATTGTTTCCGGGCATTTCTATGTAGATACGAATAGCGATGGCGGCTATGATGCCGGAGAGGAAGTGGGAGTAAGGGCATTCGTCAATGCCGATCGGGATGGGGGCGGATGGCAATTCACCGAATCGAATTCCACGGATGGATCGTACACTTTGAATGTCGCTGCCGGAAATTGGTATGTCGACGGCTTCATCGACCCTTATATGAGTTTCGGGAGCGTTCAATATATGGTTATCAATGAAGATATTTTGAACACGGTCAGTAATTCTACGCCTACGATTGTTAATTTCAAGCTTAAGAAGCTCGATGGCACCATTGAGGGAACCGTAAAGAATCCCGATGGAAGCGCCATGACTGACGGCTTGGTTTGGATATTTGTCGATTTCGGCACAAAAGAAATGGTGGACGAATTCAAAGGACCGGGCGGTCCGGGACTCGGAACGTTTACCGAGGCCAATGGTACCTATAGTTTGAAAGTCCCGGCCGGAACATACAAGATCGGAGCAGGCATTCCGCCATGGGATGCAAGAAGCCTATTGAATCCTGATCCGCTTACCGTAACGGTCGGAGCGGACGGAACAGTTACCGGAAAAGATCTGCAGTTTGAAGCATCCGACGCGATAATTTCAGGCAATATCACTTTTGGAGGCGATAATAAAGCAGGATTCGTCAGGGCTTGGTCTGATGGCGGAAGAGGCGCCGGAGCCGAATCGATTGATGGCAGTTATACTTTGAACGTTACACTGAATGATACTTGGCATGTTGTTGCCGCCGCAAACATCAGCGGTAATTATTATGAATCGGCCGAAGCGACAGTCAATACTTCTTCCGGGAGCTCTCCTTTTGATCAAGACCTTGTTCTTGTTTCCAAGGGAATAGCGGTTTCAAGCGGAGTCAGCGCTTCGTTTGATGCTACGGAATCAAAAACGCTGAAGCTAACCAAGTCGGACGGCACAGACGAAGTCGTGCTTGATATCCCGGCCGCATCTATCGCTACGAGCGGGACCATAACCGTCAGTATTACGCCCACGGTCAATGTTAAGCCGGACTCCAAGGATAAGCCTGTGGGTTTCTCTTATGAATTTGAAGCCAGGGACGCCAATGGCACAAAAATAGAAAGCTTTGTCCAGAATGTGACGATCTATATGTCCTATGATCCGACCTTGATCGCCGCCGCCGGCTATTCCGAGGATAGTATCACTCCAAAATATTACGATACTACGACCGGAAGCTGGGAAAATTATTCCAATGTGGTGAGAGATACGGAAAACAACAGATTCATAATTAAGTCAAACCACTTTTCTTCGGGCGGTACGGTGGGAGGAAACGTTCCTTCCGCACCTTCACTGCTCAACGCAACAGCGGCCAGTTCCACATCAATGAGTCTTGTTTGGTCCGACAATAGTTCCGACGAGACGGGATTCAAGGTATATCGCGCAGGAGTTTTGATTACCACAACTGCGGCTAATGCGGAATCTTATACCGATAGCGGATTGACTGCCTCAACTTCTTACTCCTACTATGTAAAAGCTGTCAACGCGGCCGGCGATTCGGCGGCTTCCAATACTGCCACCGCCATAACATCCGCGACTCAAAACAATACTGGCGGAGGCGGCGGAGGAGTATCTGTCTCTACTCCCCCCACCAATACCTCAATAGTTATTGCCGGAGGCGCGGCTAACACATTAGTGCGCGAAGTAACTTTGACCTTAGCGGCAACAGGTGCGACGCAAATGGCCATTTCCAATACTGCGGATTTCGCCGGAGTCAGCTGGGAAACTTATGCCGCTTCCAAATCCTGGACGTTAACCGCGGGCGATGGAACAAAAACCGTTTATGCCAAATTCCGCGATGCCGGCGGGGATGTTTCGACAGCTGTTTCCGATACGATCATACTGGGAACATCGACAGGAACGGAAACGCCTTCCGCTTCAACGTCTATTTATCCTGACGGCACTTTGATAAAATCCGATTCCGCTCCGGAGATATACGTGATCAAAGACGGCAAACGCGTCTGGATCCCTAATGCGGAAGCTTTTATCAGCGGCGGATATAAATGGGAAAATGTTAAAGTAGTATCCGGCGAGGTTATAAAACAAGTCGGTTCCGCCACTTTGATCAGGGTAGCGGGAGACCCGAGAGTGTATGTGGTTGTTAATAATGCCAGACGGCACATAAAAACCGCCGAGGAATTTAATTCGCAGGGCTATAAATGGGCTGATATCGTTACGGTCAGCGCCGCCGAATTGGAAGCCTATCCGGAATCCGGCGCCGTGGCGGTTGGCGGCAAAACAATAGTGGTAACCGCTGCGTCGTTAAGGATCAGATCGACCAATAGCACCGGCGGCAAGGCATTGGGCTGGGTTAAGAAAGATGACAATTATTCCGTGCTCGATGAAAATAACGGCTGGTATAAGATCACTTCGAAAACGGGTATTACCGGCTGGGTATCGGGACAATACGCAACAGCGGCTTCTGCCGCAGCAGGCGAAACTCCTTCATCAATGGCATCCGGAAATATTGTGATCAATAATAAATGGTTAAGAGTAAGAAGCATCTCTTCCACAAAAGGAACAATACTTGGCTATGTGAACCAAGGAGAGATATATGCGCTATTGGGAGAAGAGAATGGCTGGTATAAGATAAAGACAAAGAAAGGGAAAGAAGGCTGGGTGTCGGGGGAATATGCCGCCAAACAATAAGCATTGATTGACCGGATAAAAAGGCCGCTTCAATTGAGGAAGCGGCCTTTTTTATATTTGTGCGCGGGATAGTTTTCTGGTATAATTAAATTTGCGATGGTATATTTAACAGTCCTGTTTATGCGAAGAATATATTTTCCAAAAAACAAAATTAGCAATATTATCTTCAGTTTTGCCGGCATTTTTATAATTGCGGCATCTTTTATTCTATTCGAAAAAGAAGCCAAGGCGGCTGATGAAAATCCGCCAGTGATTTTGCCGCGGTCAATCTGGGATAATACCAAAGAATTAAACGATATGCTTTCGTGGCTTCCCGATAGAAAAAATACCGCTCCGCCCGATTATGCCAAAGTGGAAAGGATCGTGATTCATGATACAGGCTGTTCGTTGTCCAGTCCGGCATGCAATAGCGATGCAGTTGAACAGATTGCCGTTATTCAAAGCATATATCGAAGCCATACTATTTTCCGCGGCTGGGGAGATATCGGATATAACTATATTATTGACCGCAAGGGAAATATTTATGAAGGCAGGTTTGGCGGCAACGGAGTGCGCGGCGCTCATACGTATTACGACCGAAAGTGCATGAATTTTAATGTTGGAACGGCCGGAATAGTGCTTTTGGGAAATTATAGCAAACAGGATATGCCGGAAGCGATGTATAAAAGCCTGGCAAAATTAACGGCTTGGATCGGAGCGAATAATAATATTAAGCCCGATGATCTGAAAAGAACGACTCCGGTTTGGTTTAATCCCAAGAAAGATAACGGTAAATGCGATATGGCTAACGGATCTTTCGGCACCGCTTTTTCCGGCCCGGCTGTCGCCGGGCACGGGGATGTCGAGGCGGGAAATCCCGATCCGGGCGTAGTCGATCTTAATCGCGTCAGAACGGAAGCGGCGGCAAGTTATTCCGCTTTTAAAAAAACCGCTTATCGCGTGGCGGGAGTTAACTCTTATTGGCTGATTGAAAACGGGGAAAGGATGGATTTCGCTTCCGAAGAAAATCTGCGCTCCGCCGGTTACGCGGATTATTCGATAAAAAATATCTCGGCTTCGCAATTGGAATTCTATCCTTTGCATTCCACCTTCAGATATCCTGACGGTACGCTGATAAAGGCAAAAGACGGCGCGACCGTTTATATGGTAGAAGAAGGAAAAAAGCGGCCCCTTAATATCAGCGCCAAAGAATTTGAAAGCCTTGGATTCAAGTGGGATCAGATCGTAATCTTGATTCCCAAAGATATGAGCGTTTATCCGGATGGTAATCCGGTTAAATTTGCCGGGCCGGAAGGGGAATTGATAACGGGAGCGGACTCCAAAATTTTCCGGATCGAGAGCGGGCGGAAACGCTGGGTAACGTCGCTGATGCTTTTCGAATCTTTAGCCTACGAGTGGGATAAAATCAAGAGCGTTTCGAAAGATGAAATAAGCGGCTATCTTGAAGGCGCGTGGATGATCTATCCGGACAATAATTTTATAAAAGGATCGGACGGCAAGGTTTATAAGATAGCGGGCGGCGAGCGGCATTTGGTCACCTCGCTGGCGCTTTTTGATAAATTAAAATTGAAATGGAGCAAGATTAAAACGATTGCGGATTCGGAAGTCGATGCGATAAAAGAAGGGGCGCCTTTGGTATATCCTGACGGTTTGCTGGTAAAATCAGCGGATGATCCGAAAACTTATTTAATAAAAGACGCGAAAAAACATTTGATAAGCAGCGATTATTTATTTAAAAAATTGGGTTATAGCGGAAAAAATGTGCTGAAAATAAACAACGAAGAAATAGCGGCTTTGCCTGAGGCGGAACCGGTAAAATACCCCGATGGTTCATTGCTGAAACCGATAGGCGGAAGCGAAGTTTATGCCATAGAAAAAGGCAAGCGGCGCTGGATCCAGACAAGCGCGGAATTCAATAAAAAAAAATATAGCTGGAAAAATGTTATCGCGGTTGCGCCCGGCGAATTAGCGTATTATTCATTAATGGGAAAAGCGCCGGCATCTTCGGCGGTGATCATTCCGGCCATACCAGCTCCAACTTCTGCGATCGTACCAGTGCCAGTCGCAACACCGAGTCCGGCACCGGTAGCGATCGTGACTCCGGTTCCGCGACCGACCGCGACACCGGTAGTATCAGCGCCAAACACTGCGAATCCTCCGGTAATTGCCAAAGAAATAATGAGAGTGGCAATCTATTCGCCGGCATCCGGTGAAAAAGTAGATATTTCCGCGGATGGCGCGTATTACGCCAAGAATTATAGCGGCAAAAATGAATTAGTAAGCAGTATTAAGAAAAGCCGGAATGAAATTACCAGCGTTAATTATTTTACGGACGGGTATTGGCGCTTTGAGCCGGAAAATAATGCCATTATGAAAATCGTAACTTACTCGGATATTCCGGCGTGGGACAAGACATTAAACGACAATATTTTTGAAGGTACGATTGAAATAAAATATTCTTCGGTATCCAATAAACTATGGGTGATCAACGAGCTTTCTTTGGAAGATTATGTTGACGGGATAGGCGAAGCATTAAACAGCGATTATCCGGAATACTTAAAAGCTTTTTCTTTGGCTGCCAGAACCTATGCGAAATTCTATATAAATAAGGGCGGTAAATATGCCGGCGAGCCGTTTTTTCTGAAAAATAGCCGCAACGGCAACGGCAATGACCAAATTTATCGCGGTTACGGTTTTATCAAGCGCGCCGCGAATATTTTAAGCGCCAATCGCGCCACAAGCGGAGAGATTATTATTTTTAACGGTAAGCCGATCGTGGCCGCGTATTCATCCGATTCCGGCGGCGTTACCAAAGATGCCTGCGCGGTATTAACGCAGAATTATTGCACTGCCGATTATTCATATCTTCGCGGAGGGGTTAAAGATCCCGATGCTACCCGGCACAATGCGTCGATTGTGGCGATAAGCCATGGCGCCGGAATTAGCGCCGTTGGGGCGCGGCAAATGGCAAAAGAAGGAAGCAAATATCAGGAAATCATAAGCCGTTATTATCCCGGAACAAAGATAGAGAAGATATATTGAAACGGCGTAAAGATACAATTTTCAATTAGCATTTTAAATTTTGATATATATGCAACGAGATATGGCTGATGCAAAAACTTTTACCAGTCCCAGTTTTGGAAAACTGAATCTTGATTCGGTGGTGGAAAACATTTTTGATTTTATGAGAAAAGATTTCCGGAGCCGGTATAATATTATCGTTGGGACGGATTCGCAAAATCATAAAGATACGGATTTTATCAGCGTGGTCGTCGTGCATCGTATTGGCCGGGGCGGACGCTATTTTTGGCATCACTTGGCCGAAAAGCGTAAAGCGACCCTGCGCGAAAGAATATACCGCGAAGCGGCGCTGTCGCTGGAATTGGCGGAAGATCTGATGAAATTACTGAAGAAAAACGATACGTTTAAATATAATTTGGAAATTCATGTCGATATCGGCGAGGGCGGCCCGACCCGCGAGATGATAACGGAGGTCGTGGGAATGATCCGCGGCAACGGCTTTCAGGTCAAAACAAAACCCGATGCTTACGGGGCATCGGTGATTGCCGACAGATACACATAGAAAATGCCAAAGCTCAAATACCAATTCACCTCCTAATTATAAATTAACACTAAAAGCTTAATATGGCAATACCGAAAGTGGCAATAATAATAGTAAATTGGAACGGATTAAAAGACACGCATGAATGTCTGGACACGGTCAAAAAAATCAGTTATTCCAATTACGAAGTCGTTGTCGTTGATAACGGATCGGAAAAATACGATGCGGATATTTTGGAAAAAATTTTTAAGGACGAAATTATCATTATTCGTTCGCGGGAAAATTTAGGTTTTGCCGGCGGAAATAATATCGGCATGCGTTATGCCTTGGAACGCGGCGCCGAGTATATATTGCTTTTAAATAACGATACGGCGGTGGATAAAAATTTTTTAAGCGAGATGGTCGATGCGGCCAGTGCGGATAAAAATATCGGGATGGTCGGACCGAAAATATATTTTTATTCCGATCTTAACAGGATTTGGTTTGCCGGCGGAAAAATAAACAGGCTTTTGACAAAAGGGGAAATGGTAGGATACGGCCAAATCGATAAAGGACAGTATGATACGGCAAAAGAAACGGACTTTATCACCGGCTGCTGCCTTTTAGTGAAAAAACAAGTTATAGAAAAAATCGGTTTTTTACCGGAAGAATATTTTTTATATTATGAAGATACGGATTGGTGCCTTAATGCCAGAAGAAACGGCTTTAAATGCGTTTACGCGCCAAAGGCGGAAATTTGGCATAAAGCCTCGGTGGGATTGGGCCTGGGGTCGCCCGCCTATATTTATTATAATGTCCGCAACGGACTGCTCTTGGCAAAAAGAAACGCCTCGGCGGGGCTTATGTCCATCGTTTATCTGGATAGCATTTGGCGGATCGTAAAACAAATATTCAAATATATTTTTATTCCCTCAAAAAGAGCCTGGGCCAAATTTATTTTTAAAGGCATCGAAGATTTTTATCTGGGAAGAACCGGGAAATATATAATGTAAAGGAAAATATGCCCAATATTATTGTTTGTTCCGTTTAGTGCTTAATTTGGACAAATAATCGGTAAAATGTTAAAATATAGAAAAGTAAATATTAACATATAAAATATGAAAAAGAGCATTTTAATAATTATGGGAGTTATTATTGTAATCGCGGTTATAGTAATAGCTTTTGTTTTCCAGGTTCCCGTGGATAGCGGTCCGGTGGCGTCAGAGGGCGTTAATGAAATTACCATTAAGAATTCGACTTTCAGTCCGGCAATCATCAATATCAAAAAAGGCACAAAGGTAACTTGGACGAATCTGGATTCCGTATCGCACCAGATCAAGTCCGATCCTCATCCGGGGCATACGGATTTGCCGAGGCTTTCTTCGGATGTGTTAAATTACAATCAGTCTTACAGCTATACTTTTGACAAGGCGGGGGGGTTCGGCTATCACTGCGAAATTCATCCGAATATGGAGGGCTGGGTAATTGTCAAATAGCTAAGTATTAATATGGCGGAAAAAAACAATTCATTCGGGATTAAAATCGGGATTATCTCCGATTCGCATGATAATATGGAAAATATCAAAAAAGCCGTTAAAATATTTCAGGACAAAAAAACGGATATTATTTTTCATTTGGGCGATTTTGTCAATCCGGCAACCATTTTGCTGTTTCGAGGATTAAAATTAAAAGCGGTTTTCGGCAATAATGACGGCGATAAGTTCAGGCTGATCAAATCTTTTAACGAAATAAAAGGCGAAATTTTAGGAGAATTCGGCGAGGCGGAGCTGGGGGGATTAAAATTCGCGCTCTATCACGGCGTTAGTCCGGAAATAAAGGAAGCTTTGATAAAATGCGGAAAATATGCCGCGGTTTTTTCCGGCCATACCCATATATTGGAAAACAAAAAGATCGGGGATACGCTTTCTATTAATCCCGGCACTGCTCACGGTTTCGGCTCTCGCGCGACAATAGCGATTTTTGATATTGCCGACAGGAAATTGGAGATAATCGGCCTGTAAAATTAAATGTAAAAAAATTAAATTGACGAGTTTTTATTAATTTGTTATTATATAATGATTTTAGAATCATTTTTAGTTTAGGAGGCGTTTAATAGGTTATTGAAACAGAAAAGGGGCGTATTAAATACTTTTTCGGGCCGCCTTTTCTAATTTTTTACTATGACGGAAGAAATAATACTCGTAGACGAGAACGATAAGGAGGTCGGAACGGGAGAAAAATTAAAAGTCCACCAGGAAGGTAAATTACACCGGTGTTTTTCTATTTTTGTTTTTAATTCCCGGGGGCAGATGCTTCTTCAGAGGCGCGCAAAGACCAAATATCATTCGGGGGGATTATGGACAAATACCTGCTGCAGCCATCCCCGGAAAGGCGAAGCTTTGGAAGACGCGGTGCGAAGAAGGCTAAAAGAGGAAATGGGTTTTAATTGCGGGACAAAAGAAATATTCACTTTTATTTATAAGGCGGCGCTGGATCACGATCTTGTCGAGCACGAATACGATCATGTTTTTATCGGAAAATTTGACGGCGAACCGGTATTGAATCCGGAGGAAGCGGATGATTATGCCTGGGTGGATCTGGAAGCTCTTAAAAAAAATATGAAAAAAAATCCGGGAGATTACACGATTTGGTTCAAGATCGCGATGAATAAAATTTTTCCCGTTTTAAAGAATTTAAAATTTTCCGGCAAGGCATATAAAAAAATGAGCGCTTAGGTTTTACCAAGGTCTTTAATTGGGAATTTATGCCCACGTAGCTCAGTTGGCAGAGCAGCGGTATCGTAAACCGCAGGTCGTCGGTTCGACCCCGACCGTGGGCTCAAGAAATAGCAGGCGGCATTATAAAATGCGGTTTTTTTATTTATTTGATTTCAAGATAAAAATGCGGTAAAATTAAAAAAAAGCTGTAAGTAAATGTTTTAAAATATTCATACTTAAAAATATGAAAAAAATAATATTCATCCCAATTTTTATTTTTGTCGCTGGTATTTTGATCTGGCGGCTGTTCAGCGCTATGGATATTCCCGCCGCAACTAACTTCAATGATTGTGTCGCTATGGGCAATCCGGTTACGGAAAGCTATCCGCGCCAATGCCGGACGTTGGAAGGCGAGGTCTTTACGGAAAATACTCCTTCCCCGACTCCTTCCCCGGCTATTATTCCGGCCGATAGCGAATTTCCGGCTGCCGGCATATGCGCTCAGGGCGGAACGATGGGTACGATCAGTGTTCAGATAAATCAGGATATTCCTATGCCTCGCTGCCAAAAAGTCAGCGCCGGAGATCGCCTTGCAATAAAAAATAATACCGGTAAATCGCTTTCGGCGTGGTTTGGAAAAAACAAAGAATATGTTTTCAGTATTTCGGCGCAAGGAGAATACGCGCTGCCGAAACCCGTAGAAAAATTTTTAGCTCCGGGAGTGCATATCTTATATGCTTCGCCTTATTTTGGCCCGGAGATCTGGCTGACAACAGACAGTATTTCGGATAAAGGCAACGGCACGGTCAAGGGAAAGGTCGGTTTGGGGCCGACATGTCCGGTTGTAACGGACCCGCCTGACCCGGCATGCGCTGATAAACCCTATAAAACAACCGTGCAAGTTATCGAAATTGGCAGTCCCAAAAGCGCGCCGGTTGCGACAGCGGAAACAAACGATCAGGGGATGTATACAATCTCGCTCCCGGCCGGAGAATACGGCTTACAACCGATCGGAGGAAATCCATTGCCGCGCTGCGAAACAAAAAATGTCGCTATAAAGCCTAATACAACTCAAGATGTAAATCTTTATTGTGATACGGGAATCAGGTAGGGGCATACGAAAATTATGCGAGTGTGGCAATGATTCTTGACAAGTTTAAAAAGTAGGATAATAATAAGTATACTCAAAATATATTTTATAATATATTAATAAAAAGGAGTTAATAATAAGCCAAATAATGTTATTGTTCCTTTATAATATAGCAGAGAATGAATTGTCCACACTCTTGCGGTTAATTCATTCTCTGCTATGCCAATAAAATTACGCAGAGATAGGA
>JAQURC010000011.1 GCA_028715785.1 Candidatus Omnitrophota bacterium | reverse complement strand
CTATAATGCTTATGTAGGTCAATACCTACAAAGTTCATGAGCCACCTCCTTGAGCTGATTTTACCCCAAAACCATCGGCCTTGGGGGTGGCGCAGCATTATATCACAATCTATATTTCCTATTTTTTTTGCGGCGGAGGATGGATGAGTGAGCTCACCGGCTTTTCAAGATTTCAAGATTTTGTGCCCTTTACTCGAACAGGCAAAAACCTTGGGGCTTTCTCAATTAATTATTTTCCAAGTTCATTAGTTTGCATTAGTTTGGGAGTCTGTAAAGTCTAAGCTCTATCACAAAAAATAAGAAATATAGTTTGTGTCCCTAGTTTCTCCTGTGTCCCTAGTTTCTCCTGCTTTTGACTTTTTTCCTTTCCTTTATTTTAGAAAATATAATATGATTTAAGTAAACCGATAAGGAATGAAGCGACAAAAAAATAGGAAATATAGATTGTGTCCCCTGTTTCTAAAGGAGTGAGAAATGAAAATTGTTAATGTCATTTCTGCCATTTTTTTAATTATTGCCATGCTGGCTGCCTGTGAGAGCCAGAAATCAACTAAAAAATCAGCCGAGGAAACCCAGGCGGCAGAAGACGCCTCCACCGGAACCGCCGCCAATACCACCGCTGCCGCTTCCCCCGATACAGAGAATCCTCTCTTCACCACCTGGACTTCGCCCTTTGAGACCCCGCCTTTTGACCGCATTAAAAATGAGGATTTCAAGCCAGCCATTACCGAAGGTATCAGTCGCCACAACGAAGAAATTAAAGTCATAGCTGAAAACCCTGCTTCTCCAACTTTTGCCAATACACTTGAAGCTCTTGATCGCAGTGGTCTGTTCCTCGACCGCACCCGCCGGGTAATGGAGAATCTCTTAGCGGCTAACACCAATGATACACTTCAAGCCATCGCCACTGACCTGGCGCCCGCGATTTCTCAGCATAATGATGAGATATATCTCAATCCGCTTCTTTTCGCTCGCATTAAGGCTGTCTATGGCGAGCGCAATAGCCTCTCCCTCAATCCGGAGCAGCGCCAGCTTCTGGAGAGATTCTATAAAGATTTTGTCCGGGCTGGAGCCAATCTCAACGACACACAGAAAGCGCGCCTTAAAGAAATCAATCAGGAGCTGGCCGTCCTCGAGCTTAAATTCGCTGACAACGTTCTCAAAGATACCAACGCCTACCAGCTGGTCATTGATAACCCGGCCGATCTCGAAGGACTTCCGCCCAATGTTATCGCTGCGGCTGCCGAAGCTGCTACCGAGCGGGGACAGGCTGGTAAATGGGTTTTTACCCTCCACAAGCCGAGTATGATTCCTTTCCTGCAGTATTCACCTCGGCGGGAGCTGCGCGAAAAAATCTTTAAAGCCTACATTAACCGCGGCAACAATGGTAATGTCTATGACAACAAGTCCAACATTGCCCGGATGATAGCCCTGCGTCTTGAAAAAGCCAATCTTCTCGGCTACAAAACCTGGGCTGACTATGTCCTCGATGATTGCATGGCCAAAACACCGGCCAATGTCTATAATTTCCTCGACCAAATCTGGACACCCGCCCTCAAAAGATCCCATGAGGAAGCCGCTGCTCTCCAGCAACTCATCACAGCCGAGGGTCACAACTTCAAGCTGGAAGCCTGGGATTGGTGGTACTATGCTGAGAAGCTCCGCAAGCAAAAATATGACCTCGATGAAGAGATGCTACGCCCCTACTTCAAGTTAGAAAATGTTATCAACGGAGCTTTCCTCCTGGCCAACAAACTTTATGGCCTGCAGTTTATCGAGCGCCACGACATCCCGGTCTATCATCCTGACGTCAAGGTCTTTGAGGTTAAGGAAGCCGATGGGACACATGTCGGGATTCTCTATACTGATTATTTTCCGCGGGCCTCCAAGGGTGCTGGCGCCTGGATGAATGCCATCCGTGACGAATATAAAATTGATGGCAAAAAGGTGACGCCACTTATTATTAACTGTGGTAACTTCACCAAGCCCACGCCCGACCAGCCATCGCTTCTGACCTTAGAGGAAGTTACTTCACTGTTTCATGAATTCGGGCATGGCCTCCATGGGCTGCTGGCTGACTGCACCTATCTGCGTCTGACTGGCACCAACGTGGCCCGCGATTTTGTCGAACTACCCTCACAGATTATGGAAAACTGGGTGACTGAGCCAGAATTTTTAAAACTCTTTGCCCGCCACTATCAGACCGGTGAGGCGATGCCGGATGAGCTGGTAGCCAAAGTCAGAAACTCCAGGCATTTTAATCAGGGATTTGCCACTGTCGAGTATATGTCAGCTTCCTATCTCGATATGGACTGGCACATGGTGACACAGCCGGTTAAGGCGGGAGAAGTCATGGACTTTGAAGCCAGAGCACTGGCCAGGATCGGTCTTATTCCAGAGATAGTTGTGCGCTACCGCAGTCCGTATTTTAGCCATATTTTTGCCGGCGGTTATTCAGCCGGATACTACAGCTATATGTGGGCCGAAGTCCTTGATGCTGATGCTTTTGAGGCCTTCAAGGAGAAAGGGCTGTTTGATGCGGCCACAGCACGGTCTTTCCGTGAGAACATTCTGTCGCGCGGAGGCAGTGCAGAGCCGATGGAGCTTTATGTTAAGTTCCGCGGCCGCCAACCGAAGGTCGAGCCGATGCTGCGCCGTCGTGGTTTATAACCGGTGACGTGATACTCTGTCCCTCTTTTTTGCCGCCCTCAGTTTCTAAGTGCCTGAAGGCCAATAACTTACAAAAAGGTGACGTGATACCCTGTCCCCATTTTATGAGGCTCCAGCGGCTGCAGCTAAAATGCCGCCTGAAGTCGAAGAAGATGAAAAATAGGAAATATAGTTTGTGTCCCTAGTTTTTTGGTTTTTTTCCCCAGTTTTTTGTGTCCCCTGTTTTTTCGTGCTAAAATCACCGCATCTGTTCATACATCGGAAGGGTAAGGAAGCAATGTGTGGCCTAGTTGGTTACATCGGCAGCAATCAAGCTGCACCTATTTTGCTCGAAGGCCTGCGACACCTGGAATATCGCGGTTACGATTCGGCCGGCCTGGCCATCCATGACGGTTCTGATCTTAAAGTCATCCGCGCCGCCGGCAAGATTTCTGCTCTTGCTCAGCTCGTCTCCACCGCCAACCCTGACGGCACTTTCGGCATCGGCCATACCCGCTGGGCAACTCACGGCCGCCCGACCGAAAACAACGCTCACCCCCATCTGGTCAATGGCCTGGCCGTCGTTCATAACGGGATCATCGAAAATTACGCCGAGCTGAAAGCCCGCCTTGTGGCTCAAGGCCGCACCTTTTCTTCCGAAACGGACACCGAAGTTATCGCCCACCTGATTGACGTTGAGCTTCGGTCGACCCCCGACCTTTTCGAGGCCGTCCGCCGGGCGCTCTCCCGCCTCGAAGGCACTTATGCTATCACCATTATCAGCCGGGCTCATCCTGACTATTTTGTCGCCGCCAAAAATTTCTCACCTCTCATCATTGGCCTCGGTAACGGCGAAAACTTCGTCGCCTCCGACATCCCGGCCCTTCTGCCCTTTACGCGCCAGATTATCACTCTCAAAGAGTTTGAGATCGCCCGCATTTTCAGCGACCATGTCGAGCTTTTTGACCTTCGCACCGGCCAGCCAATTTCGACACCTGCCCAAACTGTCACGCTGAGTATTCAGTCAGCCGAAAAAGCTGGCCACAAGCACTTCATGCACAAAGAGATTTTTGAAACGCCGAAAATTTTTACCGATACCTTTCTGGGCCGCATCAAAAGGGAACTGCCCGGCATCGTTTTTGAAGAGCTCGATCTCCCTGCCGATGAAATTCGCCGTCTGCTCGTCATCGCCTGTGGCACTTCCTATCATGCGGGCTTAATCGGCCGCCACTACTTCGAGGAAATTGCAGGCCTGCCCACCCAGGTTGAGTATGCCAGCGAATTCCGTTATCGCCAATCTGTCCTTCTCCCGGGCGATCTGGCTATTTTTATCTCGCAGTCAGGGGAGACGGCCGATACGCTGTCCGCCCTCAAAGAGGTTCGCGCCCGCGGCATCAGAACGCTGGCCATCTGTAACGTCATGGATTCCTCCATTGCCCGCGCCGCCGACCAGGTCATTTACACCCGCGCCGGCCTGGAAATCGGCGTCGCTTCGACGAAAGCTTTTATTGCCCAGGTAGAAGTCCTGCTTCTCCTCGCCCTTTACCTGGCCACTCAGCCGTACCCGGGAGGAGGCGATAGCTATTGCAGGCAAAAAGGACAGGACAAGCGGACCGACAACTGTAAGAAAGGGGAGAGAAACCTTCTCACGCCGACCGAGCTCTCTCACTTCATCGAGCAGATTTACCGGCTGCCCGCGATCCTCGAGCGCCAGTTGGCCGAGGAAGAGGAAACCGTCAAACAGCTCGCCAACCGTTTCGTCCACGCCCACGATTTTATTTTTATGGGCCGGGGCATAAATTATCCGGTAGCTCTCGAAGGGGCACTGAAGCTCAAGGAGATTTCCTATATTCACGCCGAGGGCTATCCAGCCGGAGAAATGAAGCATGGACCGATCGCCCTGATTGACGAGCAGGTACCGGTCATGGCTCTGGCCACCCGCGGCAGCCAGCTCAAAAAAATCATCTCCAACCTAATGGAAGCCAAAGCACGCGGCGGGATCATCGTCGGCCTCATCAGCCGGGGAGACACCGAAACACGCGCCCTGCTTGATCATGCCATTGAGGTCGAAGATGTGGACGAATATTTCCAGCCTTTCGTCAATACTGTGCCGCTTCAGCTCTTTGCTTATTTTGTGGCCGACTTAAAAGGGACTGACGTTGATCAGCCCCGCAACTTAGCCAAAAGTGTAACTGTGGAATGACGGTGACGTGATACTCTGTCCCTCTTTTTCGCCTACCCCTTATTATTAAGTGTTTGATAGACGATAACTTACAAAAAGGGGACAGAGTATCACGTCACCATTTTTACCATTTTTAAATAGTTTAGGCCCCTGGAATTTGATAAACTTGGGGTGCTTAAATCTTAAAGCTTAAAATAATTAAAATAAGAGGTAAAGCAACATGAAGAAAAAATGCTCTGGCTTTATTTCGGCGCCGGCCGGCCGTCTTTTCTTATTGGCCATTTTTATTATGATCACACTGGGCTTGGTCCCGGCTCTGGCTTTGGCTGATTCTGCTCTCGCCTCTTCTCTCTCCTCACCCTATTCTCCCGAAGAATTTGCCCGCCGGCGTTTAGCCCTGATGGAATTAGTGGCCAGCTCCTATCCCGGCTCAGACCCGAACGCCAGTGCCAGCTCCTATCCCGGCGCCAGCCCCAAGCCCGGTGCCGGCCCCGGCTCCAGCCCTAGCCCCGGCACCAACGCCAACTCCCTGATTATTCTCTTTGCCAGCTCTGGCCACTCCGACTCTGCCTCGACCGCTGCCCATTTCCGCCAGGACAATGATTTCTACTATTTCACCGGCTGCGAGGATGCCGATGCAGTTCTTGTCATGCTTCCTGCCACCAGAGAAGCCATGCTCTTTGTCCCTGAAAAGTCGGCCGGCGAAAAAAAATTCGAGGGTCCAAACAGCCTCGATGACCCCACCGCCAGAGACAGGTTCAAAGTCGGCGCCATTTTACCCCTGAGCAATTTTGACGAATTCCTGGCTAGATTTTATGGCCGTCAGAAACCAGTCTTTTACCTGAGGCTCTCACCGGGAGATACAGTCAGCGGCGCTCGCTACGAATCAGCCCTGTACCAGGCTCGCGGGCAGCGCAATGGCTACAATTCTCGCCTGACTCTTGATCAACTCCGGGCCGAACGTTTTCGCCAGCTCTTCCCGGCCGCCCGGCTTGAAGATGTAACCTCTCTCATTGATTCTATGCGGATGATAAAAAGCCCCGAAGAGATTGCTGTTCTCCGCCGCAATGGCCAGATCTCGGCTGAAGCAGTCAAAAAAGCTATGCTTGCCTCCCGCCCCGCTGCCTTTGAATATGAGCTTGAAGCTGCCGCCATGGAGGTTCTCCTTCGTAACGGCTGCCGCGGCCCGGCCTTTGCTCCGATTATCGGTTCCGGCCCCAACACCTGCATAATGCACTATGATCGAAATAACCGCCAGATGCAGGCCGGCGAACTGGTCCTGATGGATTTCGGGGGCGACCTGAATTATCTCACCATGGACATCACCCGCACCTGGCCGGTCTCGGGCAAATTTACCGCCGAGCAGAAGAAAATCTACCGCACCGTCCTTGAGGTCCAAAAGGCCTGTATCGAAGCCTTTAAGCCCGGCATCACCTCCAAAGATGTCGGCGACTACGTCGCCCGGCGCCTCAAAGAGAAAGGTATCGACCCGATGGGTCTGCGCGGCGGCCTCGGACATCTGGTCGGGATGTGTGTCCACGATGTTCAAACCAGCCCGGGCCCGCTGGTCCTCAAGGAAGGCATGGTTATGGCCATTGAGCCGGCCCTCTACTTCCCGGACAAAAACATCGGCATCCGCATCGAAGATACCGTTCTCATCACCAGAGATGGCTGCGACGTCCTGACGTCCAGCGTCCCGAAAGAGATTGAAGAAATAGAGGCCCTCCTCTCCAGAAGAAACTAGGAAACTATGATTTATATTACTTGACTTTACCCTGAGAATTATTGTAAAAAGCTTTTAAACGTCGAGTTTTAGTCTGGATGAAACTGAGTGGAGCGGTGAAAATAGAAGGGCATTCACGTCAGAAGGCTTTAACGCCTGCAAGTCCTGGCGGTTTTTACCAGCTTTCGCCATCCTCTGGTCTTGACCATTTTGACCGCCGATGTAATAAGTCTCATTGCTTTCATAGCTCCTTCCCATCGCTTCCACCAGACAAGCCTTATCCAGGCTCCAGCTACCTCCAATCTGCCCATGCTTCTAAACCCTGGCCTGCTGGCCAATCCTTTCCGTCCAGTCAGTCCGCTTCCTCAGCCTGTCCCTCCCACCGCGTCTCATGCTCCCGCTCATCCTGCTTCTCCAGCACCTTCCAGTCGGGTCATCATTTTTGCTCCTCTTTTCTGGCGATTCTGGCTGTGGCTTTTGTCCTGCTCCTCGCTTTCTCTTCCGCTCTCTCCGCCCAGCCAGGCTCGAATCTTCTTTTCCGCACCCTGTCTATCGAGCAGGGGCTTTCTCAAAATTCTGTTTTGTCCATTGCCCGGGACAGGTTTGGTTTTCTATGGTTTGGCACCGAGTCCGGCCTTAACAAATTTGACGGCTATCATTTCACCATCTATATACCAATTGAAGGTGATGACACCTCCATCAGCAATTCCTGGATTAATGCCCTTCTGACTGACAGCAAGGGCCGGCTCTGGATCGGAACTGAAAACGGACTTAACCGCTATGCTTTCTCGTCTGACGAGTTCATCCGCTATTTTCATAACCCCGATGATCCCAACTCCCTGTCCAGCTCTCGTATTTTCGCCCTTTATGAAGACCGGGCTGGTAATCTCTGGGTTGGAACCGACCAGGGTCTTAATCTCCTTAATCACTCGACCAACAGCTTTAAACGCTATGCTCATGATCCAGCCAACCCGGCCAGCTTGAGTAGCAATCAGGTGCGGGCCATTGCTCAGGACCACCAGGGTTTCATCTGGGTCGGGACATTTGGGGGTGGCCTGAACAGGCTCAATCCCACTACCGGCCAGTTTACCCGCATCCGGCACAACCCGGCCAATCCCGGCAGTTCTCTCCCCGATGACTATATTATGTCGCTTTTAATCACCCGACAGAACGGAACCGAGACGATCTGGATTGGCACAAATAACTCTGGCCTGGTAAGCTATAATCCCGCCACGAATAAATTTAGAACCTACCGGCGTGACCCGAAGATTTCCACTTCGATAACTGATAATTCTATAAACTGCCTGGTGTCTGACACCGACGGAATGCTCTGGATTGGAACCAACGCCGGCGGCCTGTGTAGATTCAATCCTGACCAGACAACTTTTATTTGTTACCAGCATAACGCACCCGACTTGCTTTCTCTGGCAGACAACCGGGTAGTCTCCCTTTATCTTGATCCCGAGCGGATCCTCTGGATTGGCACCTACCGGGGTATAAGCCAGCTTAATCTCCACCGACAGAATTTTAGACGCTTCCTGCCTGACCCGTCTAACCCGTCCAGTCTGTCGAATCCAGCCGTTCGGGCTTTCTGCGAGGATAGCTCAGGGAATCTCTTAGTTGGGACTGACGGGGGTGGGCTAGATATCTTTGACCGGAACCGCCTGCGCATCAAAAATTTCCGTCATGACCCGAAAAATCCAAAATCAATCAGCAGCGACCGTATTTACAGCATGGCCGTTGGTAAAAATGACTCCATCTGGATTGGATCTATCAATGGTGGTTTGAATCTTTTTCACCCTTCGACTTCAACCTTTACCCGCTACCTGTATAACCCTAAGAAACCTGGATCTCTAATTGACGATCGTGTTCGTAGCCTTCTGGTTGATAGTAAAAACCGACTGTGGATTGGCAGTAATGGTCTGGGTCTTATTTTTTTTGATGAGGCCAGCCAGAAGTTTTTAAGACCGAAAATATCAAAAATTATTAATTTAAAAGCTGGCGAACTTCCGCCAGAAAATGACAGCCGGGGCCAATCACAGCCATCGGCATCCGATTTATCATCTTCATCATCGTCATCGTCAGCCAGTTTATCTTCCGGCTCATCTGCCTCATCTGCTTTGCCGGTCTCATCGCCAGTTGCCTCAAATCCTCTCCTGACCAGCAGGATTTTTTCCATGGCTCAGGATCATAAAGGCTATTTGTGGCTGGCCTGTTTCGGTGATGGCCTGGTTCGCTACAGTTTTGAGTCTGGAGAAATCATAAAGTTGATGAATGACCCGCAGGTGCCGCAGTCCCTCAGTAATAATTTTGTCACTTATGTTTATGCTGACCATAACGGCTATGTCTGGGCTGGCACTAACGGCGGCGGCCTTAACCGGCTCGACACATCAAACTTCATCTTTACCCGCTACACTGAATCACAGGGGCTGCCTTCATCGGTTATCTATGGTATTCTGGAAGATGATAAAGGTTATATCTGGATAAGCTCTAACCGCGGGCTGTCGCGGCTTGATCCCCGGACAAACCAAGTTAAGAATTTTGATACAACCGATGGCCTGCAGAGCTATGAATTTAACGGCAGCGCCTGCTATAAAGGACGTAACGGTTTTCTTTATTTCGGTGGTATTAATGGTTTTAATGCCTTCCATCCCGGTGAAATAAAGACGAGCACCTATCTTCCGCCTGTCATCATCACCAATTTTCTGATTTCTAATGTGCCGGTCAAACCCGGTCACCCTCTGAACGGCCAGGTAATTCTTAAAAATTCGATCTTTGAGACTCAGTTCATCGAACTTAAGTGGCAACATCGGGTGATTGGCTTTGAATTTGCCAGCCTTGATTACACCTGTCCGGAGAAAAATCAATATGCCTACATTCTGGAGGGCTTTGATCAGGACTGGAACTATGTTGGAACAAGACGCTTTGCTTCTTACAGCAACCTCCCGCCCGGGCGTTATACTTTTCGGGTGAAGGCTTCTAACAGCGATGGCGTCTGGAACGAAATTGGCACCTCGCTCAGCCTGAGAGTCATTCCACCTTTCTGGCGCACCTGGTGGTTTTATACCCTGCTCATCCTGGCCGTTATCGGAGCTGTCTATGGCTTTGTGCGGTTCAGGCTCGAGCAAGCTAAACAACGTCAGAGAGAACTTGAATACCTGGTTGCCCAGCGAACAGAAGAACTAAGGCTGGCCAACGACAAACTCCAGTTTCTGGCTACTACTGATGAACTGACCGGGCTGGCCAATTATCGTCGATTCCGTGAGTTTCTGGATTATGAATGGCGGCGGGCGTATCGCAATCAGAAACCAATCTCGCTCATTATCTGTGACCTGGATAATTTCAAACTTTTTAATGATACCTATGGCCATCAGGCTGGGGATGAATGCCTGAGGAGGGTAGCCTGTGCTATGAATAAATGCTGCCTGAGATCTACTGACCTGGCCAGTCGTTATGGCGGAGACGAATTTGCCGTTGTCCTGCCTGATACCGATGCAGCCGGAGCACTGATCGTGGCAGAAAGAATAAGACAAAACATCGGTCGGCTCGACTTTTCTGATCTGAATCTCAAAAAAATCAATTCAGCTTTCAGCCAGGAAGAGAAGGAACCAGAAAAGCGAGAGGGGGGCAGGCAGGATAACCCGCCGGACAATCAGCAGAAGTGTCAGGACACCGGGAAGGTCCCTCTGGTTACCATCTGCCTCGGTCTGGCCACCATGAGCCCGATTGAAGGTGGAAATCCCAATGACCTGATCGCCCGAGCAGATGGGGCCCTTTACCGGGCAAAAACTTCGGGCAAAAATCGTAGCCAGCAGTAAGAGTCCTACCAGCTTTTTGATTTTTTCTTGACAAAAAAACGAAAATTAAATATATAGATAGTATGCTCTGGATGGAAGG
The DNA here is from genome assembly GCA_028715785.1 of Candidatus Omnitrophota bacterium. Lineage (GTDB taxonomy): Bacteria > Omnitrophota > Gorgyraeia > Gygaellales > Profunditerraquicolaceae > UBA6249. The sequence continues at coordinate 9,774 of JAQURC010000011.1, read as the reverse complement.
TGGAACAAAGAAGGTAGGTGGAAAGAACAAGTCAAAAATCCTGCGCAGTTTTAAACGTGGAAATCTAAGCCTCCAGAAAGAGCAAAGGGAACCTTAGAAATGGCTATGGCGAGGCAATGGGAGCAAAAAGAGGAGAAAAGGTATCAGGACTGTTTTTTGAAAAATTAAAAGCAATTAAATCAGCATTGCTAAAAAGCGGCAGACGCTGCAAAAGGGGTGGGATTGTGTTAAAGCCAGACGGGAATAGTCTAAAGCTAAAGCTACCTGGTTCAAGGTGTGTTAGTAGTTCGTCAAAAATAAACTTCAGTTCATTTATAAAGGGCGCAGTGAAAAGTCCAGAAGGTAAAGGTAATTATCTCGCCACTGGCTGGCTTGAATTGGCTCACCGTTTTTGCCGTGGCTCTCTGGCCACCATGCTTAGTGCCAAAAGTCGGTCCGGCCGGTCGGGCCAGCCAGGGCAGTTGAGCCATTTGAGCAGGGTGAGTCTGTGGAGCAGGTTAAACAGCTTGAACCTTTTGAGTCAGTCGAGCCAGTATTTGACTGCGAAAATTATAGATTAATGCGCCGAACGGAGCGCCGTCTCTTCGTTAGCGGCCTTGAGCCTGCATCGGCGGTAGCCTATCCTGGCTGCTGCCGTTATCATATTTATTTTCAATATCTTAGCAATAACTTAAATTCCTAAATCAGGGACACGAGAGTGTGTCCCCCTTTTTAAGGAGTTGTAATGAGCACAGCTTTTGCCATTAAGATTCTTGGACTTTTTCTTGGGGTGGTAGCTCGGTCGCTAATTCCGTTCCTTCGGAAACTCCGCCAGGGCACCGTCAAGAGATTTGACCGCCGCTATTTATATTCTGCCTTAGGGACATTCCTCCTTGGCATTGTTATCACCATGGTTATTTTCCCGCAGTTTAAGGCTGATGCGCCCGGGGCCGGTTTTGAGGCTTACTTTCAGCTCTTCTGCTTAGCCTTCAGTTTTGGCTTCGGCTGGAACGCTATTGTGTTTGAGGCCGGCAAGTGGGCTGACTGGTTTGTCTCTGAAGAAAGCCTGCCAACCACCACCGCCGAGCAGGTCAGCAACTCTGACCATGCCCCTGATCGGGGCAAGGGCCAGGACCAGGGCCAGGATCGGCGCCGGGGCGAGGACCAGGGCCGAAACCAGGGCCATAAGAGCGGCGGTTGATAAAGAGGAAAATTATAGGGTGTCCCGAATTATAATTTATTGAAGGGAGAAACAATTTAATGCCAATGTCAGCCAGAGAAGAAAAATCAGGATCGCCGGCGAATTGCAATTCCAGGCGTGGTATGGGGTGGCTACCTGATCCACCGGATTTTCGTGATTACAGCGAGACACATCCGGAGATAGATGGGATTATCGTCGAAGGAATAAAGTCAGAAAAAATAAAGGCAGGGCGTCATAGCAAAGACAGAAATGCCCCGTTGGCCTTCAGCCGGACCTTCGTGGCCTCCGACCTTCCGCCCTCCGTTGACCTTCGTTCCTACTGCTCGCCGGTTGAAGACCAGGCGAATCTTGGCTCGTGCACCGCTCATGCTGGCGTTGGGCTGATTGAATATTATGAGCGGCGTTCCTTCGGGCGTCATGTCGATGCCTCGCGGCTTTTCCTCTACAAGGTGACGCGCAACCTGATGAAACTTCGGGGCGATAGTGGTGCTTATCTTCGCACCACCATGGGGGCGATGGTTCTGTTTGGCGTGCCACCGGAATCCTACTGGCCGTATACCGATAAGGAAGAGTCGTTTGACCGCGAGCCGTCCGCTTTCTGTTATGCTTTTGCCCAGAACTACCAGGCGATAAAATATTTTCGCCACGACCCGGCCGGCTCAAAACCGACGGATGTTCTCCACAGCCTGAAGGCTTACCTGGCCAAGGGCATGCCGTTTATCTTTGGTTTTTCGGTTTATAACTCGATAGAGCAGGCCGAGGAGACTGGCTTCATTCCGTTTCCATCTCCACGCGAGCGGATGGAAGGCGGACATGCGGTGATGGCTGTTGGCTACGACGATAAGCTCGAGATTACCAACAACTTCAGCCATGAGAAGACCAGGGGTGCGCTGCTTATCCGCAACTCCTGGGGAACTGGCTGGGGAGACCACGGCTACGGCTGGCTGCCATACGAGTATGTGCTGCGCGGCCTGGCCGAGGACTTCTGGAGCATCTTGAAGAAGGAGTGGGTGGATACGAGCGCCTTCGCGGAGTGAAATTTAAGCGGTCATGCAATAGATGCCATTCGTAATTGGTTGAAAAGGGACTCTTTAAGGATCAACTAAACAAATGAAAATTTTAATTACAGGCACCGCCGGATTCATCGGCTTTCACCTTGCTAAACGGCTGCTGGAAAGAGGCGATGAAGTGGTCGGCATTGACAATATCAACGATTACTACGACGTCAATCTCAAATATGCACGCTTGGCCGAAACGGGAATTTCACGCGAAGCCGAAAAATGGCATACTCCTGTACGGAGCACGAAATATCCGAGTTACACTTTCGTGCGAATGAATCTTGAGGACCGCGATCATTTGATGGCGCTTTTCGAAAGGGAAAAATTTCACAACGTCTGCAGCCTGGCTGCACAAGCCGGCGTACGTTACAGCCTGGAAAACCCTTATGCCTATATCGACAGCAACATCGTGGGGTTCGTCAACATTCTCGAAGCCTGCTGCCCCCACAACATCCGCCATCTGGTGTATGCCAGCTCCTCCAGCGTATACGGCAACAACACGAAAATGCCCCTTAGCACGAGCGATAACGTGGATCATCCCATTAGCCTTTATGGTGCCACCAAAAAAAGCAACGAACTCATGGCGCATACCTACAGCCATTTGTTCGGTCTGCCGACCACGGGGCTGCGCTTTTTCACCGTATATGGTCCGTGGGGAAGACCCGACATGGCGTTGTTTCTGTTTACCAAAGCTATACTGGAAAGCCGACCCATACAGGTTTTCAACTACGGCAACATGGTGCGCGATTTCACCTATATCGACGATATTGTGGAAGGCGTGACGCGGGTCATCGACCATCCGGCCAAACCGTCACCTGCAGGTAAAAACGATGTTTCCTGCAGCGATACGGCTCCCTACAAGGTATATAATATCGGGAACTCTTCGCCTGTGCCCTTGACGGAATACATTGCCGCCATTGAAGCTGCCCTCGGAAAAACGGCCGAAAAGGAATTTTTGCCCATGCAGCTGGGGGATGTACCCCGCACCGAAGCCGACGTGACCGATCTAATAAAAGATATCGGATATAAACCCTCAACATCTATAAAGATAGGTATTGAAAAGTTTATCGAATGGTATAAGTCTTATTATATAACGTAAATGTTTATTAAAAATCTACGTACCCTGCAACAATACAACGCCCACGTTACCGTTCACGATCCCTGGGCCAATCCCGAGGTTGCCCGTCGCGAATACGGCGTGGAAATCGTAAAGGAATTGCCGCACGACACCTTCGATGCGGTCATCCTTGCTGTAGCACACGACTCATTCAAGGAAATCGATTTCGACACCCTCAAAAACGGCCACACGGTAATTTACGATGTGAAAGGAATACTGCAAAGCAATATCGACGGAAAACTGTAAAAAGATTTTAAATTCAAAATAAGAAAAAAAGTGAGGCCCTTGTAATAAAAGAAAATCTTTATCTTAATAACGTAAATTCAAGTAATTAATACAACTTTTTGAGGGAGAATAAGAAGTGGAAAAAATATTTTTTCAAGACAAGGGAAAAAATTTCCCTCCTCTGTCCTGATGGAATAAATGCTTTACTTTAATCTCTCTCATTAAAAAGTTACAAAGATGAATCATTTAACCGTAAAACGAAGATACACAATTTAAATAATGAGGCCGCAAGGATACCCACAAAAAGAAATAGCCAAAGTAATAAAAAAAGACAAATCGGTAGTATCCAGAGAATTAAGTATGAATAGTGATAAGCGGAGTGGGGAATATTAAGCAGATTTAGCCCAAGGCAAATATGAATATAGCCAAAAGAATAAACCCAAACATATACGTTTTGCTGAAGAGGTAAAACGTACATGTGGAGGAGTGTCTTGCCAAGAATTTCAGCCCAGAACAGATAAAAGAAAGATCAGAGCTGGAAGCCAGGGAATGTGTCAGTCATGGACGTATTTATCAATATGTGTGGAAAGATAAGAAAAAGGGAGGTATCCTATATACTCATTTGTGACACAAAGGACGTAAATATCGGAAAAGAGGAAATGCAAAAGATAGTAGGGGAATCATTAAAAAGAGAATAGCTATAAGTCTGCAGCCGGCGATTGTAGATAAAAAGCAAAGGTTGGGCGATTTGGAAATAGATACTATAATAGGATAGCATGACAAAGGAGCATTGTTGACAATAAATAACAAAGTGAGTGGTCATGTCATAATAGAGAAACTTTATGGAAAGGATGCCAAAAAACTTGCTCGGAAAGTTGTTCAACGACTTTCACCTGTTAAGAAAAGAACTCATACCATTACTTCCGATAACGGGAAAGAATTCGCTGAACATAAATTGATCAGCTCGGAGTTTAAAGTGAATTTCTATTTTGCCAGACCCTATCATTTTTGGGAAAAAGGAGCTAATGAAAATACAAATGAACTTATTCGTCAGTATTTCACTAAAAAAAACTCTTTCGATAATATCACTAATCAGGACGTAAAATGGGTGCAAGATATCTTGAATAACAGACTAAAAAAATTTTAAACTTCTTAATAACTAATGAATTTTTATTACGAAATTTGCCTAACAAAAAAGTTGCATTCGTGACTCGAATTCAGCATTTTGGACAAAATGATAAAAAGACTTTATCAAAGATATAAAAATAAGAAACGAGCCAAGCAAGTATTAGGTTTATTTGCTGTAAATATTGCAGGTATTCCTATCGGTATAATTACGAGTATTATTATTACGCGGTACCTTGGTCCTACATCTTATGGTGATTATCAATTTATTCAAAATATTTTAAATTTAACAGTAATAATTTTTTCTTTTGGATTCTTTCAAGCAGGTAATAGAGCGTTAGTTTTGAATAACAACAGACAAAAAGCAAGAGAATATTATGGAGCAGAACTAATAATTACGGGAGGATTATTTATTATAATATCTGTATTTTTAGTTCTTTATTCACTTTTTGATAAGAATCTCCAATTAAAACAATTAGATAGTATTCTTTTTTTTATTATTCCTTTTAGCTGGGTTTTTCTCCTACTGAATTATTTTGAAACGCTTTTCCAAGCTGATAATCGTATTAATATGCTGGCACAAGTAAGATTATTTCCTAAAATTGGATTTATGATTGCAACCTTATTGGTATATTTTCATTTTCGAAATATACAATTAAATAGGTTAGTTATTATTTGGTCTTTTTATCTTGCAACAGAAATTATTGTATATCTTTTAGTTCTATTTAAACTAAATGTTTCTTTTAAAAATTTCAAAGAAAGAATTAATGAAATATGGGCATGTAATAAATCATTTGGTTTGAATGTTTATTTGGGTAGTTTATTTGCAGTAGGATTAGACAAATTAACAGGGATTTTAATTGGTTACTATGCTCCAGACAATAGTGGAGTAGGGTTTTATAACTTAGCTTTAAGCTTTGCAATGCCTCTTTCGTTTATCCCTAATACAATAGCTACTACACATTACAAAGATTTTTCAACAATTAAATATATACCAAAAAAATTATTTCAAATAACTTTAGTACTAAGTTGTTCTGCTCTAATTGGCTTATGGTTAATAATTGGACCTTTTATAAAGATATTTTATGGATTAGAATTTTCAACTGTAATAAATTTAAATTTTATTTCGAGCATCGGCGTGCTCGCTTTTGGTTTTGGAGACTTCTTTAATCGATATCTTGGAGCAAATGGACAAGGAAAAGCTTTAAGGAACAGTGCAATTATTGTTGGAATAGCCATTTTAATATTAAGTTTAATATTTATACCATTGTATGGTGAATATGGAGCAGCATATTCAAAAATTGCATCAGGTTTTATATATCTGATAACAATGCTTATTTATTATTATAAGTTTATACGTCATTAATTGTTTTTTATTTTGAAATAAACATTATAAAAATGAAAATATTAGCAATAAGAGATACTAATCCATTCATTCAATCGAGTGCCTCTAATAACAGGTTTTTGTCTTTAGTAACAGGTCTTGAAGCAAATGGGAATGAAATTGATTTAATTATTATTAACAGTTATTTAACAGATGAAGAAAAAAAGCAATTCAAATCAAAAGGAAAGTTTGCAAATATAAATTACGAATACTTATTGCCATGGCCATTTGCATTTCCCGATAGAAGAATAATGAGAATACTTTTTAATAAATTAATTCCAAGTAGGTTTTACGCATATAAAATACGAAAGAAAATGAAAAGTAATAAATATAATTATATCTGGATATCTTTTAGTCCGAACTTAATTAGACTTGGGCTATGCCTTTTTAGATCTAAATTGCCTGTAAAATATTTTCATGAACAAAGTGAATACAGTTGGATTGGCCTAGAAAATAACAATAAATTGCATAAATTATATTTAAACAGCTTTTTATCTCAGCTTGATGTTTTTTCTATTATGACTAATAATCTGATAGATTATTATAAAAAGTTCGTCGGATCCAAGACACAAATTATACATTTACCTATGACAGTTGATTTTTCACGATTTGATAACAGTTGTGAAACTAACAACTTAAATAAACCATATATAGGATATTGTGGAATAAGAAATTTCAAAAATGATGGAGTTGATATCTTAACAAAAGCATTTATAAAAATAATGAATGAATTCCCTGAATATTATTTATATATAGCAGGGCCATTAGAACCAAAAAAAGATTATAATTATGTAAAATCAATCGTTGAAAATAATAATGCTTCTGAACGTATTATATTTTTAGGTCCAATGGATAAAACAGAAATTCCTTCTTTTTTGAAAAATGCGTCAATTTTAGCCCTTGCTAGGGTTGAGTCAAAACAAGCAGAAGGTGGATTTCCTACAAAACTTGGTGAGTATTTAGCAACCGGTAATCCTGTATGTGTTACTAAAGTTGGGGAGATTCCCAATTATTTAATCAATCATAAATCTGCATTTCTATCAGAGCCAAATTCAATTGATTCATTTGCAGAAACACTAAAAAGGGCAATTACTTCTCCAGAAGCAAAAAATATTGGAAAAATGGGACAAGATATCGCATATAAATATTTTAATAAGGATATTCAATCAAAAAAACTTTCTGACTTTTTAACAAATAACTTACTGCGATAATCTTAAAATGAATAAAATAAATGTATGCATAAATTCATAGTTGAGCATAATAAAGTAAATATAGAGCAAATTCATTATCAAAATAAAGTTATAATTATAGGTGGTGATCATCATAATACTTTAGGCGTAATTCGAAGCTTAGGGAAAGTAAATATCAGACCATATGTAGCCGTCATTAGTAAAAAATATAAAAATAGTTTTGTGCTAAAAAGTAAATATGTGAAAAATGGATGGATATTTCCTTCCGAAAAATTATGCTTAAATTTTATTTTTGATAATTTCTCGAACAATGAATATAAACCCATACTTATATCTACTAGCGACTCTGCCACAAGTTGTTTAGATTTAAACTATGAGAAACTAATTAAACATTTTTTTATTCCTAATGGAGGAAGTAATGGAGCTCTTACACGTTTAATGAATAAAGAAAAATTATGTAAATTAGCATTAGAAGAAGGATTAAATATTCCAAAATCATGGGTTTGTATTGATGATACTTTTATGAATGAAATTAAATTCCCTTGTATCATTAAACCAATAAAAAGCATAATAGGCTCGAAAAATGATATAAAGATTTTTAATAACCAACTAGAGCTTGAACAATTTTATCAAGAAAAAAATCTTTCAAAGTTTATTATTCAAGAGTATTTGAACAAAGACTTTGAATTTCAATTAATCGGATGCTCATTAAATGGTGGAGAAGAAATAATTATACCGGGTTATTCTAAGATTATCCGATCTTCATATAATACAAATACGGGATTCTTGGAATACAAATTATCTAATTCTTTAGATAAGGAATTAAATATAGATTTAGATAAATGCAAGCGAATTATTAAAAGATGTAAGTATACTGGATTATTTAGCATGGAATTTATTAAAACCAAAGAACAAATTAATTATTTTTTGGAAATTAATTTTAGGAATGATGGCAATGCATACGCAGTCACAGCAGCTGGTGTTAATTTGCCATATATTTTTGTATCACATTTTACAAAAACAATAAAAATGGGAAATGCCTTGCAACAAAGTAGAAGTATAATTGTTATGCCTGAATTTGTGGATTTTGGGCAAGTAATTCAACATAAAATATCCTTTTTTACATGGTTAAAAGATTTTTATAAGACGGATTGTTTTTTAGTTTATAACAAAAAAGATTTAAGACCTTTTTTATCTGAATTATGGATAATAATTAAGATGGCTTTTCATAAAATAGTAAAAATTAAATTACATTAACAATATTCTAATGAACTTAAGATATTATAATGCATTTAAAACAAGAGCTTTTAGATATTGGAGTACACATAGAAGTTTTAAAACTAACCGAAAAATTATTGTAATTGAATCTGACGATTGGGGAAGTATTCGTATGCCCTCAAGAGAAACCTATCATGCATTGTTGAAAGCAGGCTTGAGAGTCGATCAATGTCACTATTGCAAAAACGATTCGATAGCTACCATTGATGATTTTAATTGTTTATTTGATTTGCTGATTAAATTTAAAGATAAAAATGGGACCCCCCCCATTATTACTGCAAATTCGGTTGTTGCAAATCCTGATTTTAAAAAGATAAAAGAAGCTAAATATGAAAAATATTTTTACGAGCCACTTACGGAAACATTAACTAAATATCCTGATACTGATTTTTCTTTATTGGAAAAAGGAAAGGAACTTAATATTTTTTATCCGCAATTCCATGGTAGAGAACATTTAAATATATTTAGATGGATAGACAGATTAAAAGAAGGATCAAAAGAAGTTCGTACCGCGTTTGACTATGAGTTTTTTGGCATTAGTACAACCATCAGCAATGAAAAAAATCCAAGCTTTATGGCTGCTCTTGATGCGGATTCTGAAACGGAATTATTAGAATTGAGAAAAATCATTGAAGAAGGATTATCATTATTTAATGATATTTTCAAATATTCTTCAAAATCTTTCATTGCACCTAACAATATTTTTCCAAAATCATTAGAACCTGTTTTTAAATATAATGGTGTTGATATCTTTCAAGGAAATTACATACAAAAATGGAAAAAAGAAATACAAAATAATTTTATGGGGAAACGTAATGAATACGAACAAGTATATTTAGTTAGAAATGTATTGTTTGAACCATCAGCTTCTCAATCAATTGATTGGGTGGATAAAGCCTTATCGCAAATTAATAAAGCTTTTTCACAAAAACAACCTGCGATTATTTGTTCTCATAGAGTTAACTTTATAGGAAGAATCTTTAAGGAAAATCGAGATAAAAATTTATTTTTATTTCGCCAATTGCTTCAAAATATTTTTAAAAAATGGCCTGATGTAGAATTTATGAGCTCTGACAAATTAGGAGAACTAATTATAAAAGAACAAGTACAATGAAAATATTAATTGCTGGTGATTTATTCATATCCGAATCATTTAAGAATAGACAATTGATTGACCAATCGGTTGAAGAATTATTTGCTTCTGCCGATTATAGGAT
>JAQURC010000010.1 GCA_028715785.1 Candidatus Omnitrophota bacterium | reverse complement strand
TAAATTATAATATAAGACAGCTTGGAATGAGCGTTGAGAGTGCAATCTTTGATTCAAGAAGAGGAGCTATAATGTTTTATCCTTCTGATTTGATTGCTACAAGCATGAAAATTTTGACAGAGTCATCAGTGTCTTACAGCAAAGTCGGAACATCAAAAGCCACCTCAATCTTAGGGTTAGTCGCAACAGGAGATTGCAGTATCAAAGCTGCCGCTGCAAATGGCGGGATCAAAAATATCAAATATGTTGACTACGATGCCAAAAATACCTTAGGCGTCTACGGCGAATACACCACTACTGTTTACGGGGATTAATAAATTACACTGACTTTTCCAAATCAATCGCCCGGGTATCACCGTGGATTGCCATTGATTCAACCTTAGTCAATTTCGACATTCTTTCCGTAACGTCGCGGATTTTTTGAAAATTATTGCGCATAGTCTCAATTCTATTGCGGGTCTTTTCGCTTAGCTGGACATGTTTAAGTTCAAGTTCAAGCAGTTCAAGGTTTCCGCTAATAGCCAAAAGCGGGTTATTCACCTGATCCCCTAAAGCAAGAGCAGTCTCGGTAATTGCCGCCAGGCGGCTCTTTTCAATCAATTCCTGCTGCATGATCAGGATCCTGCGGTTATCGTCGATTAATTTAAAAATTACCGACATCAGCATCTTTCTGCCAACGACAATCCCCATAATAAAAACGCCGATGGTCGCCAACACAATATAGCCGGCCTCTGCGGCTAAAAGATTAAAATTAGCAAACTTATCCACGATCAAATAGATAAATACCAAGAGAGGAATAATACCGACAAGGCTTAATGCGCGGTTAAAATCTTTTTTGATATTATAGGTGAATTGTCTTACTTCCATATAAATTCCTCCTGATTATTAAGAGGGTTATTAGGTAACAAAGCGCCCCTAAAACTAAACCGATAACCAGATAGCCGGTGATAACCGGCAGAAGCACCTCAAAAAATGAAAGTTTAAAAAATTTAAACCAGGTAAAATCCTGCACCAGGCCTTGCGCTTTCTGCTGCACCTGCCGCCAATCCATTTTAAGTATAACAGAACCGGCTTTTATTGCCAAGATAAAAGTTACCAGGCTTAACCAGGTATTGGTAAGTAAACTGCCGAATAATGCCGCGGCGCGGTTGGCCCGAAAAATAAAAGCCAAAAATACCGCGGCAACCGGACCGGTTCCGGGCATCAGGCCGCTAAATACGCCAAGGCCGGCGCCCAAAGCAATTTTTTGCGCGGAATCATTGATCTTAAAAAGCCTGGAAAAAATAAAATTGATGATTTTCTTAAATCCGGATTCTTCGGCCATATTTAAATAGGTTTAATATTTACTCCGGCAAATCTCTCCTGGCCGTAGGACTCCTGGATCCAACCGTTAAGCAAATGGTATTTTTCCAATATCCGCCTGGCTTCTGCATACTCCCCAGCTTTGAGGCGACGATTGACTTTAGGATTGCCGGATGCTTTATGATAAGGCAAATACTGGCTCATTAAGCTTATATAAACGTTTTCGGATAATTCTTCGGCGATAAATTCCATTACCTTCTCGGTTGCGCAAATCCGGTTGGGCAATACCAAGTGCCGGATAATTAAGCCCTTCCTGATTAGTCCGTCTTCGCTAAACCCAGCCGGCTCCACCTGCCTGTACATTTCCTTAAGCGCTGCCTGATTAAATTCCACGTAATCGTCAGCTTGTGATAATTCCTTGGCAATCAGGTTATCCCCATAGCGGCTATCGGCAAGATAAATATCAACGATGCCCTCGAGTAATTTAATAATTTCGGCTAATTCATAACCACTGGTGTTGTAAACCAGCGGAATCTTTAATCCTTGGGGGATAGCTAATTCTAAACTTTTAAGTATCTGCGGTAAAACATGGGTTGGGGTAACCAGATTAATATTATGGCAGCCTAAACCCTGTAACTCCAGCATAATTTGCGCCAATTGCTCAAAAGTATATTCTTTACCGGCCCCCAGCTGGCTAAACTCATAATTCTGACAATACAGGCAGGCCAGATTACAATGACTAAAAAATATCGTCCCGCTTCCTTTTGTGCCGGAAACCGGCGGCTCTTCGCCATAATGGGGCATAAAACTGTAAATCTTAGGAAGTTGAGCGGTTTTACAAAAACCGATTTTATTCTCTAACCGGTTGACCTTACAACGGCGCGGGCAAATCTGGCAGGATTTAAGAGAAGTAAACAACTGTTGAGATATCTTCTTTAATCTGCCGCTTTTATAAGCGCTAAGATATGCTGGATACTCTGGCAATTTATTTTACGGTGTATAGAGTTTCCTGATCTGGTTGAAAATATCGATATACTCTTTACTGCGGTAATCCGGATAAGTCCAGTCATTGCCGGAAAATGAATTGTCCCTGAAAGAAAGGGTCACCTCGGCAAAAATACCTTTACGTAAGAATATCCTGTGGGCGTAATCCTTGGTGGAAGCAAGTACCAGCTTAGCCGAATCTAGATATCCCGGATCAAGATTTAGCTGCCGCGATTTGGAAATGGATAATTTTCCCTCAAGCCTGTTGGTATAAAGTTTGATGCGGTATAAATCCTGCATCGGGATCAGCTTATGAAAGCTGATGAACCTCCTTTTTAACCCTGCGCCCATCTCTGCTTCATAATAATCGGTGTAGTTAAAATCAATCTGTCCTGATTCAAAATCGATTTTCCCGAATTTTCTTGCTAATTTATTCCTAGCTTTGATAAAAACAGCTTCATCTTTGTAGATGAAGCCGATAATTAACTTAACCGGATTATATTTTCTGATTTTTCCCAATGATTTTTTAAGGCAAGAGCTTGCTTATATAGCGGGCGATCTTTTTACGCTGTTCATCGCGCATTTCGTTAAAAAATATGGCCAGGTTAAATCCGCCGTTGGCTTCATCCTCAGTCCTTACCACCACCCCCCGGCATTCAACAATCGTGCCTTTACCGGGCTGGTCCTTATCAGGCAGGCTCAACTTTACGGAAATCTTGGTAAACGGCGGCATATATTTATCCAAGTGGCAATAAGCGCCCACGCAGCTGATATTACGCGTTGAGGTGGAAAAATGATAACCGTCTACCGCCAGATTAAGCGGTAACTTCTGGTCTAATCGCGGATGTAACCTGCGTTCCTTGATACTTTTCATTATTTTTTCTCTTCTGCCTTTGATTTTTTAATAAATTCCCGCCAGCATTTCTTGCTGCAGTAGTATTTACCGTTTCGGTAATACCTTTTCAGCTTCTTAACCACTTTATTACAAGCCAGGCAATTAACGCGTTTATCCGCCTTGGGCTTTGCTTCTGCTTCTTTTACTTTGGGTGCTTCCGGTGCCATGACTTATCTTCCTTTCATTTAGTTAAATTTGCCCAAGTTGCATATTGATAAAATCTTTAAGGTATATTTGTTCGTGCAGATTAAACTCGACAAACTCTATACCCATTTGATTGCGATTAGAATGCGACAGGGGCGTTGACCAGGCTATTTTACCAACAGGCCTGAGTACGCGGTTTAAAACATTAATTTCAAGCATTACCGCGGTAGAAGTGGGAACAAACCTGTCGTTAGTAAACCTTAAACCGCCGCAGCTTATGTCATTAGTGAGAGCGCTATTAAAATCCGGCTTGCCTCTGATCTGATACTGTATCTTTGAATGAAAATCTATCCGGGGAAAACAACGATTTTCTTTCTGTCTTGCCAAAAACACCATAAAAAAATATAACACATATTCGTAAATATGTCAATACTTTACAAAAGGTGCAATAAAAAGGCCTCCTTTTAAATCTCAAAAAGAGGCCTTTTATTAATATCTAAAAAAATAAATTAGTTCTGGTTTTCGATTGAGACTAGGCTCAGCTCATCCCCAACCTGCTTGGCAGTAACGGTTACCTGTAACTTGCTGTCAGCTACTTTAAGAAACTCTGCAACTTTGGCGTTGGAATTTTTATCGAATTTGTAAAGCTTGCCGTCTGCAAAAATAGAATAACCACTCTCAATGCATCCGGGTTTTAAAGCACACTCCTTGGTATGTGTCTTGACAAATTCAGCCAGAGTGTCTTTATTAGCGCCTGCGCACATATTGTCGATAACATCGCCCTTTAACGTCAAAACTTCAGGAGTAACGGCAACTGTAGTCGCAGTAGCGGTTGTCGCAGCTGTAGCCTCAGTAGCAGTTGTAGCAGCAGGCACAGCGGTATCCTCAGCAAAAGCTAAAGAGCTTACAAAACAAAAAGCAATAAGCACAAAAAATATCTTTTTCATTTTATTCACCTCCTTTCATTTAATTAAATTTTGAAACAAAAAATGGAAACAATTTCTATAATCATAACAAGGTGATTGCCGCCTGTCAATAAATAAAATGCCGCCATCAAAAAAGTAAAATTATTGACAGGCAATCAATTGTGGTATAATTAATTGTCACCCCGCACTATAAGGCGCCCGGCGCAATAGGTATGCGCTTAGCATGCGCTTGTGCGCTAGCGCGGGTGTGCCCTTGTGGGCTAGGAGGCCGAAATGAATAAAATCTGCATTATTCTGCTGTTTATCGCCTTAAATCTCTTAGTTACCAATACTCCTGCCAAAGCAAACAATGATAATTCAAATCAACAAAAACCTCCTAGCGGCATGGAAATTATAACTGTCGGAGATGGTCAACAGTTAATTCTCCCTAAAGGGACAAAGATGCGTAAAATAGGCGCCCAATTAATTATTGAGGACAATGCCGAATACGTATCGGAACGAATTTGGGATTTAGAGAAGCGCATAAAGAGATTGGAATCAGCCAATGAAGAACTTAAAAAACAGATACAGGAATTGAAAAATCCAGCCCCCTAAGGTGCTTTACCTGCTTTTGTCGCCTTTTTTAACACAGAAACCCTGCTTAACTCAGAATCTATATTTTTGTTCAATTCGCTAAAATCGCTCCTTAATCTTTCTTTACAAACTTTCGTCTTAGGCTCAAGCGTTTGTGTTACTGCATCCAAACTCTTAATATTCAATTCGCTTGTGCTCTTGATTATCTTGAGCCAATTAATCAGATAATTGACAGCATCTTCATTGGGGATTTTTACACTGTTAAAAATCCCTACCATATAAAAATAAGCATCCAGCTGCATCATCGTCATAACAGAAGAATCCCACATACTGCTCATCAAGACTATATCTTTTGACTGTAGGAACAAGGCTTTTATCTGTTTTGATTCCAAGGATATTTTATTACGCATTTCAAAAAGACCATTCTCCAAAGCATAGCTGCGAACACTAAAAAATATAAATAAAATCAACAAAATTGAAATTTTCTTTTTCATCACTTCCTCCTCGCCATTCTGCCCCTTTATAAAATCAAAACTAAAGAGTAATTATTTTAGAGATAACCATACTGCAGATTGCTACACTGGATTCTTTAGCCTTTGGGCTGATCTGGCATTTTTCAATGGTTAAAAGCTCCTTAGAGTTTTCTATATTATACATGAAGCGGATTAATTGCTCCATCTGTGCTTCGCAGTTTAAATTTATCAAATATTTTTTTGATGCCCCTGTTTCTTTCATACTTGCAGGCTTCATGTCAACTAAATAAACCGAAGCTTTATCAGCGTAATTTTCAATCTCTTTCATTAAAGAAGCCGCCTGGTCTTCGCCGGATTCAGGAGTATTTAAGAAAGAGCTATATCTGGCATTTTCAGCTAAAATCCTATCCTTCTGAGCTAATATGCGTAAATTCTTCTTAACCTCCGATTCTTTCAATCGAATCTCTTTATCCAGGGATTTCATCCTAGAAAATACCGGAGATATTATTAAACGGTCCAAAACCACTAAAGAGATAAAGAAAATCACAACATAAAGAATAAATTTTTCTTTTTTAGGTAAACGCGTAAAAGCTGCATAAAGGGACGGGGCCTTAAACATCCTATTTTATCTAGCCTCCTTATTCAACAAAGCAGTTATTTCAAAATCTGTCAGATCCTTATAACCATCTTTTCTTTTTGTAGTATATTTAGTTTTAACATCTTGAAAATATTTTAATTTTTTCATGCTGTCAACGAATGAAAAAACTATGGACATCGACTCTGCGGTGCCCCTGACGGAAAATTTATCCTGCTCATCAAAACGAATATCATTTAGTTCTAAATCCAAGGGGCTGATATTGTGTAATTCGGTTAATGCCTCCAAGAAGAAACCGCGGCTGGATAGATAATTCCTTACTGTTTTTACCTTTAAAGATTCCTTTTCTAATTTTTGCGACTCTTGATCTAGTGTTTGATATTTATTACTTAACTCCTTAAGATATACGCTCTTAAAATAAATCTTGCTTAGCAATATAAAGAATAATAAAATAAAAATCGTAAGCGTAAAGACCCCTATCTTTATCAGGTCATTGCCTCTTTCCTCAAGCGACCTCTTTATTTTTATCTCCTCAGGGATAAAGCTGACCCGCATCTCTTCCAAGCTAAATAAAGGGGCAATTACATTTAGGAATGACGAATATCTGGTCTTAAACGCTGCCTTCAAGGGCTCATCCGGAATTATCAAATTACTCAAATAGGCTACTATCTTGACGGATAAATGCAAGTTATTATTTAAAATAGTCTCTACGTCTTTTAATTCTTCTATGGCGCCGGTCAAAAAGAGCGTTTTAGGATAACTCTCGATCTCCTCGGCCTGATAGGCCTCTAAAGACCTCTTTATTTCTTCTATAAATTTCACCACAAACTTTTCCTTTTCATCCAAAAGGCTGCGGGCGCCGATAGGAATGCTCCTTATGAATAAAACTTTACTTTTAAAAACAATGGAAAAATCTGTGCAGCTTTCATCGATATGGAGAATGCCTACCGGTGCGTTTTCAGTTTCAATTTTTAATATTCTAGAGATAGACCGGGCAAGCCCCTCAGGGGCAAGAAACACATTTGTTAATTTAAGCCCGGCTTTTTCCAGTATTTCAAATTGCCTTTTTATGACATTGCGCGCAACAATCACCAAAAGAATCTTGGTATAAGTATGTTTATAAGTGCATATATCAATATAATCACTGATTATTTCTTCCCGGGAATACGGAGTATGCCGGGGCGCCTGTAAATCTATGATCTTCTTTATGACACCGTGGTCGATAGATGGTATCTCGATATTTTTAGTCAAGATCAAATGTGACGCAACGGTATTGACAATATTGGCATCTTTTACCGTTAAATTATTAAAACAAGCACGGATGACTTTAGAAATTTCGGCATCAGGCAGGCCGGTAATATCGCAGCTTTTGATATTAACTATCTTTCTTTTATTAGCAAGGCCTCTGGCGTGGACAAGCTTTAAAGTATTGGAACTAAAATCTATCCCGACAAAATCCCGTTTGCCGTTATCAGCCAAAAATTTTAATCTTCCGATATTCATTCCCAACATACCTTAAGACTCCCGCCAATATAGTATATTTCCGTTACGGTTAATCACGCAAATCAATTCCACGGTATCTACTCTGTTGTTTAATTTAGCAGACGCCTTGATCATAAAATTTTTAGAATTTGCAACCAAGTATTGGTCAACTACCGCACTAAGCTCTGCCAGCTCAGAAACACTCAGATGATAAGACTGGCTAAGTTTTGGGATTATATTAGCAGTTGTATCGAAAATTTTATCGTCGGCAGTAGCCATAACCCCATCTTCACCTGCCCTAAAAGACATAATATCACCTGCAATATTATCATCTAAGCCTAAAGCCAGAAGCACCGGCCTTGAAGCAGTATTGATATTAACCCTGCCGCTGCTATAAATAGTAACATAATCCTTGATTTTTTCAAAGATATCCTTGTTCATCCCTTTAACCAGAAGAATTTCATCCAGAACTTCAAAATCCTGGTTCCTTGCTTCATAAGGATATTGCATGCTTCTGTAATCAAAATTCTCGGCACTGCCCAAAGGTATTGATAATTGGCTATCGCTGTCCCTCCAGTCAATTATGCAAGCCGCCAGCTCCTGAGCGCCTGTTTCATCCAGACCAGCGACAATCTGAAAAAGATGCTTAAGCACCGGCATCCCTGCTTTATTAATATTTATTTTTCTTTCTTCATCAACCAGCCCATACCGGGTTTGGCAAATTCCTGATTTCTCGTCTATATAACCATATGAAATATCGACCTCGCCATCGCCTATAGCCATCCCTTTAAAGGCGCCAAGATTATTGCTCCAGGTATCCCCTAAAGCATCATAAGGCTTCTCTTCTTCTTTTTTCAATTCCACGATTGCTTTCATTACCGCAGCCTGGGCAATAAAATGTAATTTGCTTTTTTCATCCAGCCTTTGGGCTAAGGTTAATTTCTGCCTGACTTGATATCCTAAAACCACGCTAAAAATAGTTAACAGGCAAACCGTCCACAAAGAGATAAACAATATGCTGCCGCCTTTAGTCTGCACGCTGGCCTTTTAAATAATCCATTAAATTAATTGCTAACCGGAATACTGACCGTTTTAACAAACTCACTGCTTTGCCTGCCCTGGCCTAAACTCAACTCTACCCTTACCGCCAAAGGCAACCCATCTTTTGACCACTCATCAAGCCAAAGATACTCTTTTATCCCTTGGTCATAGAAATAATATTGGAATCTCAATGATTCCACATTCCTTACTAATTGTTGAGTTAGGCCTGCGCTGCCCTCGTAAATTTGGCTATAATCCAAAGAAGATCTGCTTATTATCCTTGACTCCGGATCATAAAGATAGATAACTTTGCCTACCGTATTCTTCTGCATTCTCTGGCTATCTACAAGAGTAATGAATTCAACCTGTTTTTCTTTCCCTGAGAAATTGTACCCGCTGAATTTAAAAGCATTTCTTAAATCTAAAACAAACTTCTCAAAGAAAATATCCAAATCCTCTTCAACTGCCTGCTCATTTATTTTCTGCCAAATTTTTATACCATTGTTAAAAGTGGCATATATTGCCAGGGATACAACGGCTAAAAGCGCCGTAACAATAAGCAATTCAACCAGGGTAAAAGCTTCTTTATTCCTTCTTCTTATACTCTGCATATGCGCTTCTTGATAGCCCCGCTTTTCTTTGGCCTTGTTGCCAATAAAGATCCAGGTCGATTTTGTATAAACCACCATCGATCAAGCTGTAATTTAGGCCCCAGCTAAAAGTCTTACCCGACTTTTGAAATTCACCTGTTGTTTGCAGCTGGGCCAAAGCGCCAAACTTATTCAAACCATCCTGCGCCTGCCAAAGCTGTTCATCCATCCACGGAATAAGGTTGAGATAATTGGTGTAACGGTTAAAGGCATCTAAGGAAGTAAAAAATGCCCCATATATCAGAACAGTCCCCAGAGACAAAACCACTGTGGTAACCATTACCTCTATAAGGGTAAACCCTTTATTCCCAATTTTTAACGTCATCCTCGGTTCCTTCTTGGCCATCCCTTCCCAATGAATACAGATCATAATCGGCCCGATGGTTACCCGGTGATTTATATTTATACTCTCTTCCCCAGGGGTCCAGGGGCTGCTTCTCTAAATAAGGGCCGTTCCATTTTCGGCTGGAAGCCGGCTTATTCAACAAAGCATTTAAACCTTCTTCGGTGGTAGGAAAAATACCATTATCTAACTCGTAAAGTTTTAAAGCAGTGGCAATATTGGCGCGGATATCGGCTTCGGCGGTAGCCACGCGTGCCTGCTCGGTCCTTCCGGTAAGCCGAGGCATTACCATTGCGACCAAGGCTCCAATGATTATAACCACCAGCATCAGTTCAATCAGAGTAAAACCCTTAGGCGCCGTTACTTTTTCAATAGCCGATATGACCGTATCTATTTCTACCGGTTTAGTGATATAATCCAGTACCCCTAACTCATAAGCCTTAAGCTTATCTGCGTCCTTACTCAAAGCAGAAAGAATTATTATGGGGGTTTTACTGCCCACAGGATCACTGTTGAGCAGCTGGCAGGCATCCATACCTCCTATATCCGGCATAAGCAAATCAAGCAATAAACAATCGGGCTTATATTTATCTACTTGCGCGACAATATCTTTAGCGTTGGATAAAGCAATCACTTCATAACCTTTACCTTCCAGGTTCAGTTGCAATATTCTCAAGAAATCTACCTCATCGTCAACCAGCATTATCTTCTTTTTCTTCATGTTGTCCTTTCCTCCCCTATCTTAAAACTAAGAACCGCCTTAGTAAACTTGCCTTCCTGGCTAACTATATCAATGACCCCTCTATGCATCAGCATAATATTACGCGTAACTGACAGGCCTAAACCCAGTCCTTTATTGGGGCCTTTGGTGGTAAAAAAGGGCAGAAAAAGCTTATCCGTATTCTCTTTAGAAATACCTGTCCCTGTATCTTCTATTTCTACAATCAGGGCCTCTTCCCCTAAGGCA
Source organism: Candidatus Omnitrophota bacterium (assembly GCA_028715785.1). GTDB lineage: Bacteria > Omnitrophota > Gorgyraeia > Gygaellales > Profunditerraquicolaceae > UBA6249. Next base: position 20,750 of record JAQURC010000010.1, on the reverse strand, counting down.
AACATATCGCTTTTTCTCTTGCCCACTCCATTTTTTATTTCATCGAGTTTTTTTGAATAAACGCGGATAAAGATCTTGCCGCCACCCGGCATTGCTTCAATGGCATTTAATAAGATATTCACCAGCGCCTGTTCAATTTTTTGCCGGTCAACAAAGATTTTAGGTAAATCTGCCTGGAATTGCCTGCTGATTTCAATATTACCCAGCTTAATTTTATGCTCAACCAGGACCAAAGAACTTTCTAATATAGATTCTATACTCTCATTTTGCTTGGATAACTCTGTTTTTCGGGAAAAACTAAATATTCCATCAATAATATTGTCGCTTCTTTTGACATTATCCTTAATCATATTCAAGGTATCAGAAATATTCCGAGGGCAAGGCTTAAGCTTGCCTTCTAAAAAATTCACCCCCTGCAAAATTACAGCTAAAGGATTCCTTATTTCATGGGCCACACCGCTGGCCAAAACACCTACCGCGGCTAATTTTTCCGAATCCATCAACTCTGTCTGGACCTTATGTAATTCTACATAGGCCCTCTTTAGCTCCTCCGCCTTTTGCTGGCGTTCGGTAACATCCCGGCTAATGTGGACAAATTCATTAATCTGGTTTTTTTCATCCACAAGAGGATAAACGCTTACTTCAAAAAATCTTGGGTGGTTATTATTATCAAGATGGGTGTGAATTAAACTTACAACTTTCTTTTCTTTTAAAGCTTCCGCAACCGGACAGGCATCAAGCGGGGCTTCACAAGGAGATTCTCTTCTATGAACAACCCGGTAACATTTATCCCCCAGGATCTCACCATGGCGCCTCATTAAAGCCTTATTTGCCCAGAGGATGTTAAACTCCTTATCCACTAACATTATGCCTTCCTCTATCCCTTCGGTAATTTTTTCTCTCTGTTCGAGGAAATTTTGCAGCCCTTCGGAAGTCTCCCAATTAAAAATATTCAACGCCCCGATCACTGCCCAAGCAGAAATTATCGCGCACAAACAACGCAATACCTGCACCGGGATATGCATTAATGATAAAAAAGAATCGTTGTTAAGCCAATTTGCCGGAAAGAAATCCGCCTTAGGCACAACTAATCCGCTTAAAAAGCCGTAAACTAAAAAAACTACGCCTGCTGCTTGAAAATATTTCTTTAACTTAAGCGGCGCCTGCAGCTCTTTTTTATAATATGACAGGAATCCCAAACCAGCCAGGATTGCGCCCGGAAAACCTAAAAGATACCTTGCCCAAATCCCGCCGATTTTCCAAATATCGCTTGAACCAAAACTTAAAACAGAGATGATTATCACCAAAGCCGGCCATACCCATATACTATTTAATACCCGATTATGTTTTTTTTGCCTGCTGTTTAAATAAAAAAAACGCCTGCCAAACTCAAACAGGAAAATATAAGAAATAACCAGGATAAACCAGCGCAATATATCCACCGCAGGATGACGCCCTTTGATTATTACCCACATATCCAACAATTCATTTACGCCATGAGTAATACCAAAACCGGCCAGCGCCCATATGATATCAACAATCTTAAACCGGCTTTCACCGCGTAACTGAATTAAAACCGTAATGCCCATTATCAGAAACGCCAGGCCATAGACGAAAAACACGATATCTAAATTTAGCTGAAACCACTGAAGCATCGAATCCATACCTTCCCTCAAGCTTAAATAATTCATTGTTTCCCTAAATACTGCCTCCATTCATTATCTAAATCTTTGAGGCTGCCAATATTTGTTGGATAAGCAAAACTTAAAGCCGCCTCTAATGTTTTACCGTCGCGCAGTTGCCGGCAAAACTCAGCAAACCTCTCTGAACCGTATCTCTCGATTAAAAACCCGACCAAAGAAACCGACTGAAGATAATAGGTGCGGATATAAACTGAATTTTTATCTTTTATATTGCGGATATCTAATTTCATCATATCTTCTATGGATAATAAACTATCTTCCTTATATAATTCTTTGGCCGTTAATTTCATATCTTTTCTTTTTATCTCCTCTTCCCATTGGGCCACACCCTCATCCAGCCAAAGAGGCACCTCACCCACAAATCCGACAAAATCCCTGAAAATTAGGTGCGCCACCTCATGGGGAAGGATTGATTTCAAAAAACCCTTGCTTCCGGAAAAACTTGCTATTTTTTTATTTTTGTATTCAGCCGCTCCCTCTGACCATTCAGGCTGGCCTGTGGCCTTAACATAAGAAGCATGGTCGGGATAAATATAGATCTTTACCCGCTTATCCCACAACCAGAAATCGTTATACCTGGGATAACCTAAATCAGAGGCAATCCTCTGGTAATAGACTTCGGCGCTAGCTAATACCTCTTTGGCAAATTTTTGCTCTTGAGTAAAATACGCAATAAAGTGTTCTCCTTTTAACTCCTGCCATTCCTGGGCAAGGCTGGAAGGCAGAAACATAAAAATAAACGCAATAGCTAAGAAATATATACGTTTAGCCATTCTTATCGAGCGATCACGTTAATTTCAAATACCGGAAGAAGCATGGCGACTACAATAAAACCCACAATCAGGCCCATTCCCAAAATCATCAGGGGTTCTATAAGGCTGCTCATGACCTTTATAGCCTCATCCGTATCGTGTTCATAGGTGTCTGCTATTTCGGCTAAAGCCTCATCAAGCCTGCCTGATTCTTCGCCGATGCTAATAAGATTGCTCATAAAAGGAGGAAATACTTTTGAATTTTTCAGGCTCCTGCCGAAAAAACCGCCCTGCTCCAATTCTTTATAACTTTGCCTTAATTGTTTTTTAATAATTTCGTTTTCTAATACGGGAACAGCTACATCAATGGCCCTTAATATGGATATGCCGTTTTTAATAAGCAGCTCCAATGTGCGGCTAAAACGGGCTAACTCCGCCTTAAGGATGAGTTTGCCGAATACCGGCAGATGCAGCTTAAATAGGCTAAAAGATAACTTTCCCGCCTCTGTTTTGACCTGTCTCCTAATAAGTAAAATAATTATTGCCAAAGCTAAAATTATCCAAAACCACCAGTGGCCAAGGCCCTGGCTTATAGAAATCAAAATACGGGTAGGCAACGGTAACTTTTCCCCTAAATTAACAAATATCCCCATCAGGCGCGGCATGACAAAAGTAAGCATAAAAACTATTGTTCCCGCTCCTACGATTGCCATAAGTATAGGATAAGCTAAACTCATCCGGATACGTGAAATGATTTCTTCTTGTTTAGCCCGATAATCAGCTATCCTTAAAAGAGCCGCCGGCAAAGTACCGCTTTCTTCTCCGCTGCGCACCAAGGCAACATAAAGAGATGAAAATATCCGCGGATAATTACTTAAGGCGGAAGAAAAAGTAGAACCGTCTTTTACCGCATTACAAATACTCTTCAACGAAACTTTTAAATAAAGATTCTCGGATTGCTCAGAGATTATGTTAATCGCACTTAAGATAGGCACACCTGACTTTAAGAGGCTGGCTAACTGGCGGCTAAATACAGTGATTTGGCCTGACTTTATCTTAGCGCCTGGTTTACTAAAAAAATAAATTTTAGATTCGGCCATGCGGCTGGCTTGGCGATTTATATTAGGCGCGGCTTGATGGTCAATACGCCTGGGGTCCTCTTCTATGGAAATAGGTAAATACCCCTTCAAGCTCAACTTCTCAATCGCTTCTTCCTTAGAGACAGCATCGATCCTGCCTTCAACCGTCTCTCCGGTGTTTTTTTTCGCGTGATATATATATTTAATCATTTAAAATTACCCCTTCTTGATTACTATGGCTGGCAACCCTTAACTTAATTCCTGCTCAACAAATTTATTCAGCCTCCCCCTTTGCGCGCCGGTTATATCCAAAAAACAAACCGCGATGTTGTATTTTCTTTCCCGGTCCATCTCTTCAACTCTTGTCACCCTGGCCAGACACTCTATAGGATCTTCGCCCCCTCCGGGCAGCTCTAAAATTAACTCTAAAATTGAACCGATAGCTAATATTTCATCCGAGAAAAAAAGCAAACCTCCGGCAGAAATATTGCTGGTGACGCTAAGCTCTTCGGGAGTAAATCCCCGCCTGGCCAACTCATCTTGCGATTTAAGAACTCTATAGCGCAGGTTAACTTTACTGTTTAAACGCTGATAGGCCCTTTTCCCGTTTTCTTTTGGAGAATGGGCGCTTTCCGGCGTAAAACCCCCTAAGAAAACTTGAGTTTTGCTTTCTAAATCATTTAGCTGCTCTTGAGCAGAAGTTGTTTTCATGACCTCCTCAGGAGTAGTTAAGCCGGCAACTGTTTTTTGCCAGCCATCCTGGCGTAAAGTACGCATACCCTTTGCCAGGGCTACTTTAGTAATCTGGCTGGAAGTAGCCTTTTTTAAAATTAAATCTTTTATCCCTCCATCCATAATCAAAATCTCGTATATTGCCGTCCTGCCGAAAAAACCGGTAAAATTACAGCTGGGACACCCCTTGCCCCTGAATATTTTTACTGCATCTTTTGATTCTAATCCTAAATCTTTAGCAATCATCTCTTTCAATTGCGCAGGAGTTGCTTTATCCTCATATTTACAATCCGGACAAATTAATCTTATAAGGCGCTGGGCAATAAATGCTTCGACGCTGGAAGCCAAAAGATAGGGTTCAACACCGATATCAATTAACCGGTTAATGCCGCTAACTGCGTCATTGGTATGAAGGGTAGAAAATACCATATGCCCGGTTAAGGCGACACGAATGGCAATCTGGGCGGTCTCCAGGTCCCTTACTTCCCCTAACATTATTACATCAGGATCATGCCTTAAGATACTGCGTAACCCCCGGGCAAAATCAAGGCCAATCTCCGGCATAACCTGAATCTGGGTGATATTAGGCATCTCATATTCAATAGGATCCTCAATAGTAATGATCTTGCGTTCTTTTGTATTGATCCTGCTCAAACATGTATATAAAGTAGTTGTCTTTCCGCTTCCGGTAGGGCCGGTAATAAAAATTATACCATGGGGTTTTAAAATCAAACTCTCAAAGATCTGCAAATCTTTTTTTGGCAGGCCCAATTTTTCCAAACTAAAAAGCATCTTGGTAGGAAGAATCCTTATTACTACGCTTTCGCCAAACGGCGTGGGCATTGTAGAAATCCGCAAATCAAGCATCTGCTCCCCAACCTTAACTATCGCCCGGCCATCCTGGGGGAGACGGCGTTCCACGATATTTAAATTCGACATAATTTTGATACGTGAAATAATAGCATTCAAGAAATTCTTTATTTCAGCGGCAACTTTAGTTTCATAAAGCAAACCATCAATTCGATAGCGTAAATTTACCCCCTCCCGATGAGGCTCGATATGGATGTCCGTAGCGCGCTTTTTATACCCTTCTAAGATTACCTGGTTAACTAATCTTATTACCGAGGCATCTCCGGCCAATTTTTCGATATCTTCAACTTTTTCTTGGGCAGGCTCCTGAAAAAGGCCTTTAACCTCAGAACCTCGCGAAATCTCTTTCATTGTATCGGCGGCAAAACCATAATATTTTTTTAAGGAATCTAATATATCGCCATGGCAGGAAAGGACTGTCTCGATATCAAAACCCAAATGCGTCCTTATCTCATCCTGAATTTTTATATCTAAGGGGCTGGATACGGCAATGGTCAATAGCCTGTCTTTTAAACTCACAGGCACAAATTTATAATATGAAGCGATCTTTAGCGGGACCTTATCGAAAATAGATTTATCGATAGAAACCTCTTTTAAGTTTATTAGACAAGTAAATTTTAATTTCTCGGCAAAAACATCTAGAATATCTTTCTCTAAAGATGCTTGGCGTTTAACTAAAACTTGCTGTAGGCTTTCACCGCTTTTTTCTATCTCTTTAAAAAGAGGCTCCAGGGCTTCCCTGGAGATTAGCCCTCTTTCGATTAAGCCTTCGGATAAAATAGTATCTATTTTTTTCGGCATATTCTTAAAATAGCTTGGCAATATTTTCGTTTAAATATTGCCGGTACCCCTTAATAACCTCAAGCATATCCCCTTGAGAAACCAGGGCCAATTTTACCTCCAAGCCTCTTGCCTCTTCTTCTATCTTCTTCAATGCCCAGGCGTCTAAAGGGTTGGTTATCGCAAAAGTCACCGACCATTTATCTTTTTTCAGCGGAAAGCATTTATAATCCAAAATCGAAGATGAACCAAAACTCTTAATCAACGCCCAATCGGTATAACTATGCCTCAAGTTAACGATGGGGATATTAAATTGTTCGGATAACGTTTTTAATAGATCCAACTCTTTGATCTGATTTTTGTCCAATAAGATTTTACCGAGAAACTCCTTTGTTCTTGACTGCTCATCTAAGGCCTCCTCTAACTGTTTGAGAGTAATCAAGCCTTTTTCGATTAGAATCTGACCTAGTTTCTTATTAAGCATAGACATCTTAGGTTAAAGCGCCGATCAAATAGAATTCCCCTTCCGGCTTTGAATCGAATTTCCCCGCGATTATCCTTTCACAACCGGTAAGGGTCTGTTCGCTGGTTACATATTGGCCCTTCTTGCCTGTATAGGCTTCAGCCACAAAAAACGGCTGGGTAAGAAAATTCTGCAGCTTCCTGGCCCGTTCATAAATAATCCTATCGGCGCTTGAGAGCTCATCGACTCCTACGACCAAAACAATCCGCCTTAGTTCCTCATACCTCTGGAAGATCCTGATTACCTCCTGGGCAACCTCAAAATGTCTCCTGCCCACGATATCGATATCCAAGTTGGCGCAAGAAGATTGTAAAGGGTCGATTGCCGGATATAATCCCAGTTGTATTCGTTCGCGGGAAAGCACCAGGATCGAATCCAAAAAACTAAAGATAGCCACTACTGCCGGATCGGTCAAATCATCCGCTGGAACATACACTGCTTCAAAAGCAGTTATTGAACCTCCCGCATCCGTTGACGAACGGATCCTCTCATGGAAGTCGCTTGCCTCAGAAATTAAAGTAGGCTGGTATCCTGTCTCCGAAGGGACCCTGCCTAAAAGAGTAGAGATCTCAGCGCCGGCCTGGATAAACCTGAAGATATTGTCTACAAAGAGAAGGACATCCTGATTTTTGCGCTGGACGGATTCTGCCATGGTGATACCGGTCATGGCCACGCCAAAACGGGCTCCGGGAGGCTCATTCATCTGGCCAAAGACCATCATTGTTTTTGATAATACATCATGTTTTAAAAGTTCATAATATAATTCATTTCCTTCACGGATACGTTCCCCCACGCCTACAAACACGCAGCTGCCCTGGTATTTTTTTACGATGTGCTGAATAATCTCTAAAGTAAGGATACTTTTCCCCAAGGCCGCCCCGCCCAGGATCCCGGTCTTGCTCCCCTTAACCACGGGAAAAAGCAAATCAACGATTTTAATCCCGGTTTCCATAACCTCAAAACTTTTTTTGACCGTTGACTTGACTTTAATCAGACTGCCCATATCCTTTTTTCTTATGCCAAACTTCTCCGGCGACTGCGGCTTGTCTTTATTATCTATAGGATCGCCCAGGATATTTATAATGCGCCCAAAAAGCGCTTCACCGGAGGGGATCTGAATTGCTTTGCCTGTTGGATGAGCCTGCGCATTGCGCTGGATATTTATCGTAGAATTGATGGCAATGCAACGGGCAATGTTGCCCGGCAGATGTTCGGCGACCTCCAAAACAACCGCTTCTTTATCTATGTTCTGGGCATTGATAATGGTAAAAATGTTAGGCACCTCTAAAGCAGTAGAAAATTTTACATCCACTACCGGCCCCTGCACCGAAACTATCCTGCCTGTATTATTATCGTTCATCGCTATTTTGGTTTAAGTATATAATAACCTTGCGCTAAAAAGTTCGCGCATGCTCCTGTCAATAAACTCATGCCTTACGCGAAAATATTGAAGCTTTAAATTTTTTTCTATATCTTTTAACTTCTGCGAACTCTCTTCAAGGTGTACGAAACGCGCCGCGAATTCCGACAGGCGGCTTAAACCAAAGATATCATAAAATTTCTGCCCTATCCAGACAGATATTAGGTATTGGACGATATCGGCCAGGCTGGACTCTAAAATTAAATCGCCGGCGGGGACATTTGATTTTTGAGGCGGTACAAACGGCAAAAACGTCAGTGTTTCCACCCGTTGCACAGTAAATGAAATAGGGTGCGGATAAACCACTTTAAGAGAACCAAATACGCCTTCTGCAACCTTGGCTAAGCAATAGTCTCTTAATTGCATCGCCTGAAGATAACGCTGCTCATCATTGATGCCGTCAAAAGAAACAAAAGAAAATTTGGTCTCCCTAAGATAATTTTTGCCGCAGGCGCCAATCACGATAAGCTTACCGGGGGTCTTCTCCAATTCCAAAAGAGCCTGATTTATGACCTTTAAATTAAGCCCGCCCAAAAGGCCGCTGTCGGAAGTAACCACGACTACGCCTAAAAGGCCTTTTTGAGGGCTTAAAAATGGGCAATTAACATTATCGATATTGATAAGTTTAAAAAAATCCTCTGCGGTCAAAATAATTTTTTCGAATAATTTGAGTTTTTGTTCATGTATTTTGAATTGAGCCACCGCGATATTCTTCAGGGCTTCAATCAAAGAAGCATGCCCCTGATTAAATTCTATATCTTTTTTTATGTTTGAAAGGGTCCTCATTTAACGGTATTATCCCCCCTTACCAACGCTTTAAAATATTCCTTAAGGCAGGTATCTAACTTTTCCTTGATTTCAGCGGTTAATTCCTGTTTAGCGCGTACATCTTTACAAAAATCAGGGTAGCATTTATTGATAAACGGGAAAACTTCCTGCCTGAACTGCTTTAACTGGGTGTCGGATAGATTATCCAGGATCCCGCGGTTTAAGGCGTAAAGGTAAATTATCTGCTCTTCTATAACAGTTGGCTTATTCTTATCTTGAACGATTAATTGGTTCATCGCGCCCCCGCGCGCCAGCTTGCTTTCCGCTTCTTTAGAAAGCCCGCTGGTGCGTAACTGGGTCATCTGTAAAAGTTCTTTATACTGAAGGTAATCCAGGCGCAAAGTTTTACCTAACTCCCTCATTGCCGGCCATTGCGCTTTATTGCCGATACGCGATACCGAAAGCCCGAAATCGATCGCCGGTTTAAAACCCCTGTTAAAGAGGCTGGTAGAAAAATACAATTGCCCGTCGGTCATAGAAATAAGGTTTGTAGAAATGTAGCCGGTAACATCCCCCTGGAGTATATCTACGATAGGCAGAAAAGTCATCGAACCACCGCCCAATTCTTTTTTCAGGTAACCGGCGCGCTCCATCAGTTGGGAATGGATATAAAATATATCTCCCGGATACGCCTCTCTTCCCGGGGCGCGCTCCAGGAGCAAAGATATCTGCCTGTATATCCAGGCATGCTTGGTTAAATCATCCAAAACCACCAGCACATCACGGCCGTTCTGCATAAAATATTCCCCCAACATGCAGGCAGTGTAAGGAGCAAGATACTGTTCTCCCGGGGACAAAGAGGCTACGCCGGTAACTATACAAGTGTAGCCAAAACAATCATGCTCCTTTAAGGTATCCACTATTTTTACAAGAGCTGAAAAAGGTTTTCCTATACAGCAATAAATACAGATAACACCCTTGCCCTTTTGATTTAGTATCGCATCTATTGCCACCGTCGTCTTGCCCGTAAGCCGGTCTCCGATAAAGAGCTGGCGCTGCCCTTTGGCAATAGGAATAATCGCATCTATAACCAAAGTCCCTGTTTCCAATGATTCCTTAACCGGAGCCCGTTCCATAACTCCGGGGGCAACTTTAAATACCGGGTAAGTTTCTCCTGATGCTATCGGCCCCTGCTCATCCTGTTCCTGACAGAGCCCGTTAACCATCCGCCCGACAAAAGCCTCCCCCACCGGTAAATTTAAAGATTTACCCTTATTATAAACCTCGTCCCCGGCGCGGATCGAAGTTGCATCGCCTAAGACCAGGATCTGGACTTTATCTTCGGTAAACCCCATAACCAGGCCCCAGATGCCATTAGCAAACTCCACAATCTGGCCGTTCACGCAAGAAGGAAGCCCTGAGGCCATAATAATAAATTTACGCACCGATTTGACTTTGCCGACTTCCCTTACTTCAAACTTCAAAGCTGTCTCCCATCTTATTATTCATAAGCTGCGGATTATTTTGCAACCTTGGCCTGCTCCTCAATCTTGTTCTTCAGGCTTCCGTCCAGAACCAGGCTTCCTATACTAATGATCAAGCCGGCAACTACCCGGCTTTCAGTCTCCTCTTTTAATTGGGCATCATAACCCAACACATCGTTTATTTTCCTGGATAAACTCTTACGCTGCTCATCAGTTAAGGAGAATGCGGAAGTAATCTTGACCTCACTGATATCGCTTGGGAATTGCAGATGTTTTAACTGGCTAAACCCGTCTTCCAGCAGCTCTTTTACCCAGTAAAGATGCACCTCCTGCCTGAATTTCTCAGGCAAGGTCACCTGCATTAATTCGCAGGCTTTATTTATCGCTTCTTTTTCAATCCTGGTTTCCAGTTCGGAAATAAGCGCCTGGCGGGACTTGTCTGCCTGCTGGATGATCGTATCGCTTTGAGAGCGCGCCTGGTTTAAAATCAGATCCCTTTGGCTTTCCAGGTCTTTAATGTTTTGCGTTCTTAGCCTCTCTGCTTCCTGTTGAGCATCCCTGATAATATTCTGTGATTTTTCTTTTGCTTCCTCAAGCTGTTGATTAAGTTTTTGTTCTTTCTGGGAATAATCATGGCTTAATTCCTCAAGGTGTTTTGTGGCATCGGTAACATTTTTAGTCAATACGCGGCGCAACAAAAATATCAACCCGCCAAAAATAAGAAGCTGAAACAAGATTAAAGAAACAATAAGCATGTCTGGCCTTTCGTTTAAGAGGAACTAAAAAGTTGAAAAACGATCAACATGGCGATAATCGCCAAAGACTGGGCAAAAACCAAGGCGATGATCATCGCAGTAAAAATCTTGGGAGCGCTGGAGGGGTTTCTGCCTAAGGCGCTGATACTGGAAAAAGTACCGGCAGCAAAAACCGCGCAAGGCCCCAAAATACACAGGCAAAAAATTAAAACCAGCGACAGGTTACGGCTCATTTTTCTTCTACAATTATAGTTACTTTATTCTGATCTACTTTGGCAATCCCCCTTTTTACGGGAAAACTCTGCTCATCGATAAATAATTTTCCGGAAATTAAACGGCTAAGGATCCGTTTATGAAAAGGCAAAATTTCAAATACACCCGCTTCACCCGGCAAGATAACACTTTTAGCCTGCCCTTCAAAAATAACCTCCCTTGGGCTTAAGAGAATCACATCAAAAAACATTTATTCTTTCATTGTTGGCTGGTTTCTTTACTCTCCTGCTCTTCCTTTAAATCAGATTCCGGAAAGGCGGATTCTTTAGCGGACAAAAGCTCTTCGCGGGTCAGCCGTGCCTGGCGGTGCCAGGTAAAGAAAAGTACAGCCGTTAAGAGGCCGATAAAGATAATAATGACAAAGACCAATATCCAGGTCATTGTCTTAGTGGGTTCATCCGCCTTTATCCTGGTTTTAGACAACATTTCAGGAGAAGCGGGGCCTCCGGCAGTAACCAGGATCTTCTCCATCCGGCCGATATCTTCTTTAATCTGATCTAAGGTAAGCAGGTTCTGACGATAAACGCCTATATGTTGTTCACGATTGATTGAATCGTCTTTTTGAGAAACAGCTATCTCATTTAAGCGCGGGTAGATAGTATCGGCTATCTCTTTTCCCTTTTCATAATACGGGGTTTTCTGTAATTTATCCATAATATTGTCCACGCGCTTTCTTAGGCTATCGAGTTGTTTATCCTGAACGACCCAGATATCTTCAACCTCTACTTCATAAACTTTAACTTCTCCGGGCAAAAGTTCAAATTCCGGTTTATGCATATAGTAAATAGACTTTTCAGAGTTATATTCCAAATCCAACCCGCCGGTATCCATAATATCCTTAGGCCTTACTTCCGAGGGTAAATTATATTTAACTTCTACCCTCTGTGTCTTGATTTTAGAAGGGTTCATCGCCACAATGCGGAATTTTACGCTACCCGGTTGAAGAGAGGTGGAAATAATCGGGGCATCTACACCGCCGAATTTTGCCTCAAAGAGTTGCATTAAAATATCAATAACTGAATTAATTGCCTCGGTTTTACTGCGCATATCTTTAACAGTTGGAGATTTACTGATGGCTTGTTCCAATAATATGCTCAAGTCATAACCTTCATCGCCAGCTAATTTTTTTACCCTGTCCGAGATTTCATTCAAAGAGCTGGTTAAACGTTCGGAAGGCCCCTCTTTTGCTATAGCTTCAGGCAACTTATCTATCGATTCTTTAAGGCTCTTCAAGGTAAGAGGAATATTCGTATTATCTCCGGAAACCAAAACTGCCTCCACCGTCTTAATCGCATCCAATGCCTTCTTGGCTGCCCGTTCCGCCTCCGGAGCAGCTGCAGCTAAACCGGCTACCGTAGTAATCCCCATACTCTCCACCATTCCTGAACCGGAAACCATGCCACCGGTACTCTGCTCGGTAATCACATAAGTATAAGCCTTACCTGCAGTAAACCGGCCATCTGCTTTAAACTCATAGGTATAAAGCCCCTGGCCGTTAGTGTCCTTTAAGATTATATTATTTACGATGGTTTTATTATCCCAACTATAGATAACTAATATAGGGAATAATCCTGGCTGGCCTTGGCAAGATAAAGTAATCATATCGTCGCTTAATGCCGGATCGGGAGAAACGGAGGCCTTCCAGGAGAATTTTTTCGCAGTTGCTTCAAGGGTCTTGCCGGCGGAAACCGCCTGATCTGCGCCTGATTGCAATTTGGTAATCGCATCATTGGTTTTGGTTTCAAAGCTGCTCAAGCTCGTCTGTATCGAAGCCTTCATTTCATCGGTTTTCTGAGTAATAATATTGGTCTGCTCAGTCATCTTGGTATTGATAGTCGTTGTTTGTTGAGCCAAGGTTGCCTGTAACTCTGTATTCACCTGAGATAAAGGCTTATCCAGAACAGAATTAATCGTTGTCTGCATGTCTTCGAGCCGCTTTGCGGCGGTAATTTCAAATGAGCCGGGTGTCTTGAATTTTGCGCCTGAAGCATTAGTGATTTGGGTAATAATAGTATAAACTTTACCCGCTGCCAAACCGGAAGGCGTCCAATTCAGGTTAAAAAAACCAGCTGCACTGGGCGTAGTTGAAGTTAATGTTTTAATCAAAACACCAGCATCATAAATATCAACATTAACGGAAACAGCTCCGGGAACCACACTTCCATCTCTTTCCAGCCATGAGCTTACATCCAGCCTATCGCTTGTGGAATTATACGCAAATTCCGAATACGCGCGCCATATGTGTATAACTGTTGTTTCCATATATAAGGTAAATGTCTGGTCGGAATTAGCTACGTAATTTTGGGCTTTATCGCCGTAGCCGGAGCAGGACCAGGTGGCAGTCCATAACCCATATTTGGTTTGATGCGTCACAGGCGAAGTCTGCCCGGCTGTCTGCCAGTTCAGCGTAGTTAAACTAGCCGTATCTTTTTCAACCACGGAAAGATTGGTCAATTGCTCATTGGTGAGAAGGTCTTTTAGGATCCAGGTTATCGTATAATAATCTATTTTAAAATCGGCAGCCGATACCGCGTTGACGGTATCATCGGTTGCATCCAGGACCCTGACCCTCACCGTGGTTGAACGGTCGTCGGGAATCGTCCAGTTATATGCATTTGTGTTGGGAGTCGAAGCGACAATGGTATTTATATTTGAAACAAAATTATCCTTAGAATACTGCAGTTTTACATTGGCTACGGTTCCGGTTGTAGTCCAGGTTATCGCGTGGATCTCATTGGTAACCCAGCGTTCCGCGCCGTTAGGGCTGGTTAAAACAAAATTACCTCTTATCTTAAAATTAGCAGCGGAGATGCTGAATACTGTATTGTCATTTGGGTCTTCAATTTTTACCCGCGCTGTCTGAGAAACTGTATCGGGAACTGTCCAGGCGTAAGAATAATTACCGCCGCCGCCAACACCATTTGGCACAGAAGCACTAATAACATTAGGAAAGGTCGCTCCTGAATCCGTAGAATAACTCAATTTAACAAAAGGAATAGTCCCGCCCCAGCTCCAGTTTATGCTTTGCGCGCTTCCTACAATCCAGGCTTCTCCTCCAATAGGAGAAGTAAGGGTAAAATAACCCTGAATACGGAAATTGGCATTAGAGATACCATAAACCGTTGCATCCGCCGTGTTGGTTATACGTATACGGGCAGAAGCCGTAGGAGTATCGGGTATAAGCCAAGCGTAAGTATTGGTATTTGCAACCGAAGCAATAATCGTGTTGGGATAAGTTGCGCCGGCGTCGGTAGAGTATTCCAATTTTACGGTTGGAATTGTTCCGGTCGTACTCCAGGTTATATTATTGCTCTGGTTAATCCGCCATAACTCTCCGCCATTAGGAGAAGTTATTGCTAATGCTCCGCGGATTTTAAAATTAAGGTCGGAAGCGTCAAAGGCATCCGTATCAGTAGTGCTCATTACCCTTACTCTAACGGCCGTAGAAATAGCGTCGGGTAGTATCCAGGAATATGTACCTGTATTAAGAGTAGATGCCGTTATCACTCCGGGATAAGTTAAGCCCCCATCCGTCGAATAATCAAGTTTCACATTGGCAACGGTTCCGACAGTGCTCCAGGTTATATTTTGGGAAGTTCCCACGGTCCAGACCTCGCCGCCGTTGGGGGAGATAACCGTAAATTTAGCCCTTATTTTAGCATTGGCGTCTGAAACATCATTTGCAGTAGCATCGGCCAAATCCGAAATTCTCATTTTAAACTGGGCGCTGATTGTATCCGGCACAATCCAGGCATAAGAGCCGGTATTGGCCGTAGCTGCTATTATATTAGGATAGGTCGCTCCTCCATTGGTAGAATATTCCAACTTTACATTAGGCACTGTCCCTGCCCAGGTCCAGGTTATATTCTGCGCGCTGCCCACATCCCATTTTTCTGCGCCGTTAGGCACAGTTACCGTAAACCTGGCGGTAATCCTAAAATCGACACTAGAATCCTTATATGCGCCTATATCATTGGGGTCGGATACACGGACCCTTACAGTATTGGAAATTGCATCCGGTATGGTCCAGGCGTAACTTCCCGTAGCCGGAGCAGAAGCGGCAATTAATTGTTTATCGGTTAAGAAACCATCGCGTGAATACTCTAATTTCACTCCCGCTAATGTTCCCACCGTAGTCCAGGTGATATTCTGGACGGTCCCTACCAGCCACTGCTGGCCGCCGTTAGGAGAAGTTAAAGTAAAAGTGGTGCGGATTCTAAAATTGGCGTTGGAAGCAGCGTAGGATGTAGCATCCATCGCATTACTCACCCTCACCCTTACAGAACCGGAAACGTTATCCGGAACCGTCCAGGCATAAGTCCCTAAATTAGCGGTGGAAGTGGTAATCGTATATGGAAACGTTACTCCACCATCTCCAGAGTAATCCAACTTTACAAAACCTACGGTTCCCTGAGTGGACCAAGAAATAGTTTGACTGCTTCCTACCAGCCAAATCTCTCCGCCGTTAGGAGAAATAATACTAAAACCGGCCTGAATCTTAAAATTGGCGGCGGAAATACTGTTTACTGTGGCATCATTAACATCAGAAACACGCGCCTTCACCGTCGTAGAGATATTATCCGGTATGGTCCAGGAATAACTGCCGGTATTAGCCGTCGAGGCGATAATAGGGGCATAAAGAGTTCCACCGTCGGTAGAAAATTCTAATTTTACAAAAGGGATTGAACCCACC
Source organism: Candidatus Omnitrophota bacterium (assembly GCA_028715785.1). Classification (GTDB taxonomy): domain Bacteria; phylum Omnitrophota; class Gorgyraeia; order Gygaellales; family Profunditerraquicolaceae; genus UBA6249. The sequence goes on along the minus strand of JAQURC010000010.1, from coordinate 4,918 downwards.
CTATTCCAAGTAATCGTCCTCACCGAGCCCACAGTCCATTGTTCCCCGCCGTTAGGGGCGGTAATCGTCAAAGAACCCTGAATCTTAAAGTTTGTGCTGGAAGCAGCCATGGCAGTAGCATCGTTCACATCAGAAACCCTTACTCTTGCCGCAGTAGTAATGACGTCGGGCACTGTCCAGGCATAAGTGCCGCTGTTTAACAGCGAAGCAATAATGACATTTGGATAAGTAGTGCCGGAATCGGTAGAATATTCCAATTTTACATTGGCTACTGTTCCAAAAGTGGTCCAGGTGATATTCTGCGTACTTCCCACTACCCAGGCCTGGCCGCCGCTGGGGTTAGTTAAGGTAAAACCGGCTCTTATTTTAAAGTTTCCGGCAGAAGCGCCAAAAGCATCAACATCCGAAGCATCGGAAACTTTTACCCTTACAGTAGTAGAGATGGCATCCGGAACCACCCAGGCATAGGAATTAGTATTAGGCGTAGTAGCAGTAATTATATTCGGATAAGTAGTGCCGCCGTTAGTAGAATATTCTAGCTTGGCATTAGCCACTGTTCCGGCTGTGGTCCAGGTAATATTCTGGCTGGAACCGACCACGAAAACTTCTCCTCCAACGGGAAAAGTAACGTTAAAGCCGCCCATTATCTTAAAGTTAAGATCAGAAACATCAAAACTTCCGGGATCCGCGGCATTAGAAACACGCACTTTACAAGCGGAAGAAATATTATTAGGAATTGTCCAGTTATAAGAACCAAGATTAGGGGTAGAAGCAACAATCACGTTTCCTACAGGATATGTTGCGCCACCGTCGGTGGAATACTCTAATTTGACATTAGCGATAGTACCAAAAGTAGTCCAGGTAATCGTCCGGGATGTGCCTACCGACCATTTTTCACCGCCATTAGGGCTGGTTAAGGTAAAGCCGCCGCGGATAATAAAGTTATTATTGGAATCATCGAATACCGTAGTATCCACGGTATTGGTAATTTTCACCTTTACCGTGGTGGAAATAGCATCCGGGATCGTCCAGCTATAGGTTCCTAAAGATGCAACTAAGGAAGCAGCAATCAGATTTCCTACAGGATAGGTGAGGCCGCCGTCGGTGGAATACTCTATCTTTACATTTGCTATACTTCCTACTTTGGTCCAGGTAATATTCTGCAGAGTTCCCACCACCCAGGCCTCGCCTCCGTTAGGAGCGCTAACGACAATGTTTCCTCTTATCTTAAAATTGGCAGCGGAGGCAGTTGTGGCATCGGGATCGGTAACATCGGTAATCTTTACTCTTAAAGTAGTGCCGATATTATCAGGGATAGTCCAGGAATACGAGCCTGTATTCGGCGTAGTAAGGACAATCGAGTTGGGATAGGTTGAGCCGCCATCAATGGAATATTCCAATTTTACATTAGCGATCGAACCCAGAGTAGTCCAGCTAATGTTACGCGTCTCCCCCACTATCCAGACCTCTCCGCCATTAGGGCTGCTGAGAGTAAATGCCCCGTGAATTTTAAAATTCGCATTCGAAGCTTTTGAAACAGTGGAATCGGAAACATCGGATATTTTTACCCGACAGGCTGTGCTGGGGGTATTTGGCACTGTCCAGCTATAACTAAGGCTGGCTGCCGGCGTAGTAGCTATAATCACATAAGGATAGCTGGCCCCTCCATCAATAGAATATTCCAATTTCGCGTTAAGAATAGAACCGGTCTTTGTCCAGGTGATTGGTTGGATTGCCCCAATTGCCCACGATTCGCCGCCGTTAGGAGAAGTAACGCTAAAGGATCCGGCAATCTTAAAGTTTACCAGGGATACCGCAAAAACAGAGGGATCGGAAACATCCGAAATTTTCACTCTTACAGTAGAAGACATATTGTCCGGTATTGTCCAGGTGTAACTGCCTAAACCGGCGGGGATAGAGGCAGTAATAAGATTTCCTGCAGGATAAGTAACGCCTCCATCGGTAGAATACTCTAACTTGGCATTGGCGATGGAGCCGGTCTTTGTCCAAGTGATATTCTGGGCAGCGCCGACAATCCAAATTTCACCGCCGGCAGGCGAAGTTACGGTAAATGAACCGGCAATCTTAAAGTTCGCAGTAGATGCCGTAAAAACAGTGGCATCGGAAACATTGGTAATTTTTACCCTTACTTGTGTTCCAATCGTATCGGGGACGGTCCAGGCGTAAGAACCGGCAGCCGCCGGAGTTGAAAGAGTAATCAAATTAAGATAACTTAATCCGCCGTCGGTTGAATACTCCAGTTTTACATTGGCAATGGAACCGGTGCGGCTCCAGGTGATATTCTTTACAGACGCCACTGCCCAGACCTCGCCGCCGACGGGGGAAGTAATCGCTAATGAACCCTTTATTTCAAAATTGGCAGCCGAAGAAGAACTAACAGTGCTGTCTAACACATTAGTAATCCTAACCCGTAAAGAAACTCCTATGGCATCGGCAACGGTCCAGGCGTAAGCGCCAAGCGTAGCATCGGTCGAAGCAACAATAACATTGGGATAAGTCAAGCCCCCGTCGGTTGAGTATTCTAACTTTGCATTGGCGATGGAGCCGGTCTTTGTCCAAGTGATATTACGGCTCTCACCTACTTTCCAAACTTCGCCGCCATTAGGTATTGTTATAGTCAACGATCCTTTAACCGTGAAATTGGCAGCAGAGGCCGAAAACACTCCGGCATCCGCTGCATCGGAAATCTTGACTCTTAAAGCAATACCAATAACATCCGGTATTGTCCAGGCATAAGTTAAGCCGGTGGCAGGGGTTGAAGCAATAATTGTATTGGGATAAGTTAAACCTCCGTCGGTGGAGTATTCCAGTTTTGCATTGGCGATAGAACCGGTCTTGGTCCAAGTGATATTGCGGCTTTGCCCAACAATCCAGACCTCAGCGCCGACAGGCGAAGTCAGGGTGAATGAACCGCGGATCCTAAAGTTTGCGGCCGAAGCACTAAAGACCGTACTATCTGCAGTATTGGTAACTTTTACGCGCACTGTAGTAGAAGGCACATCCGGGATTAACCAGGAATAAGGCGTGCCAATAGTGGCATCTACGGAAGCAACAATGAGGTTAGGATAAGTCAAGCCGCCGTCGGTTGAGTATTCTAACTTAACATTGGCGATGGTGCCTGTTTTTGTCCAGGTGATATTTTGCGATGTTCCTATTGCCCAGGATTCTCCTCCAACAGGCGCAGTTAAAGTCAAAGAACCGGAAATCTTAAAATTAGCAGCCGAAGCGGCAAATACTGCGGTATCTGCTATATTTGTAATCTTAACTCTGACAGTATTAGAAATAGCATCGGGAATAGTCCAGGAATAACTCCCTGCCGCCGCAGGCGTAGATAAAACAATGGTGCTTGGGTAAGTTACACCGCCGTCAGTGGAATACTCTATCTTTACATTAGCGATTGAACCGGACTTTGTCCAGGTGATAGGCTGAATACTTCCTACCTTCCAGACCTCGCCGCCGACGGGTGAAGTAATCGCCAATGAACCCTTTATTTCAAAATTGGCGGCCGAAGCCTTAAAAACCGCGGCATCCGCAACATTTGTGATTTTTACACGTAAATTTATGCCGATAGCATCCGGCACGGTCCAGGCATAGATCCCTAAAGTCGCATCAGTCGAAGCAATAATAAGGTTAGGATAAGTTAAGCCTGCGTCGGTGGAATACTCCAATTTCACATTGGCAATGGTGCCTGTCTTTGTCCAGGTAATATTACGGCTCTCCCCTACTTTCCAGACTTCCCCGCCGTTGGGAGCAGTTACGGCCAATGAACCTCTTATGGTAAAGTTAGCGGCAGAAACACTAATAACTGTAGCATTTGAAGTATCGGTAATTCTTACTTTAAGGGTGGTGCCGATGGCATCCGGTATTATCCAGGCGTAACTTAAAGTATTAGCGGGCGTAGAGGCAACGATTAAAACAGTCTGCAGTTCGTCTAAAAAGCCATTTTTGGAATATTCCAGCTTTACATTAGCAATCGAACCGGTCTTTGTCCAGGTAATGTTGTTCGTATTATTTACTATCCAAACTTCGCCGCCGGCAGGAGCGATAACTGTTAGAGAACCCTTAATGGTAAAATTAGCGGCCGAAGTCTTTAAGACCGTGGAATCCGAAACATTACTGATGCGGATTTTCACCGTATTGCTGATTGCATCGGGGACTGTCCAGGTATATGCGCCCGTATTAGGCGTAGAGGCAACGATTAAAACAGTCTGCAGTTCATCGAAGAAGCCATTAGTGGAATATTCCAGCTTTACATTAGCAATCGTTCCGACAGTCGTCCAGGTAATATTCTGGACATTCCCTACCACCCATTGTTCCCCCCCATTAGGCGCAGTAATTGCCAAAGCCCCGCGTATCTTAAAGTTATTACTGGAAACACCAAAAGCTTGAGCATTATTAACATCGCTTACTTTAACTTTCAGTGTAGCAGAAATAACATCCGGTATAGTCCAGGCATAGCTTCCCGCATTAAGCGTAGAAACAACAATGGTATTAGGATAAGTTACTCCTCCGTCGGTAGAATATTCAAGCTTTACATTAGCCACGCTTCCGGCAGTAGTCCAAGTAATGTTCCTGGATTCACCTACTGTCCAGACTTCGCCGCCGGCAGGAGCGGTAATGGTAAATCCACCGCGAATAGCGAAATTAGCAGCCGAAGCGGCAAATACCGTGGCATCAGTGGCATCTGAAATTTTCAATTTACAAGTCGTAGAAACTGCATCCGGTATTGTCCAGGAATAACTTAAGCTAGCGGCAGGGGTTGAGGCAACAATTATATTGGGATAGCTAGTTCCACCGTTGGTCGAATACTCCAGTTTCGCATTGACAACCGAACCAACTTTGCTCCAGGTAACAGTTTGGATTGTTCCTACTGTCCATTGCTCTGTGCCGTTGGGAG
>JAQURC010000009.1:19538-62301 GCA_028715785.1 Candidatus Omnitrophota bacterium | reverse complement strand
CTTTTAGCCAAATATTAAAAGGCGTACGTAAAATGCAGGAGAAATATGAACAAGCATTCTTACAGGCTTTTAAAGATTTGCAGGTAGAGGAAAAATCAAAGGGTTTCAAAGAAACCCCAAATCAGGTGCAAATGAAACAACTCTATCAAAAAAAGAACAGCTTATTCTGAATACAGGACATCTTTGGGAACTGGATATAATATATCTTATGTTAACTTGTCTATCTTGGCTAAGTGTTCTTAACCCTATAAGAGACAATAAGTTATCAATAATGTTTTTTACCTGTGGAAAAGGCAATTCTTCTTTACTTAGACTTACCGCTTTATTTTATACATAACAATTCAGGCGGGATTTATGCGGCACCTTCCCTGGATTTTTTGCTTTTAATTAAAGATTTTATTGGGGATTCTGGATCTTAATAAGGTATGCGGCTGGCGGATTGACCTGGTTTCATCGGAGTTACCGGAAGTATCATAACTCTCATTAGAAAAACCCGGTAAGTTTAGGTATAAATCTCTAATGTTAAAGTTTGCATAAATCTTCTCTTTATTTAATATTTCCTGATTACTGTAATAAGCTTACCAATGACTTTAAACTCTTCAAAGATTGGCGCATAACTTGGATTAGCGGCTTCCAAATGGAACTTACCGCCTTTACTGCGCAGCCTTTTTAAAGTAACCTCATTATTATCTAAAAGCGCGGCAACAATATCATTATTGTCGGCATTGGGGCGTTTCTTGATAATGGCAATATCGCTATCCAAGATGCCGGCATCAACCATGCTATCACCTTTAACCCGCAAAGCAAAAACATCATCAAAACCCAGGCGGCCAAGAAACAAATCATCGGCATCAACATAACCCTGGATTTCTTCATAAGCTAAATTCGGCTTGCCGGCCATTATGGTGCCAATTATGGGGATTTTGAAAGACGCGCGCTCAGTCAACTCGATTGCCCGTGATTTACTGTTCATCCGCTTCACCAGACCTTTCTGTATTAGAACTTTTAAATAGTCCCTTACTGTTCCGGTAGATTTAAACCCCAGTTCCTCCCCTATTTCCCGGATTGTAGGAGGGAGCCTCTCCCCTACCCGTTTTCGGATAAAATTAAGCACCCTCTCCTGCTTTGGCGTCAAATACGGCTTCTCTTTCATGGTTATGAACATACCACACATTTGTGTGGTATGTCAAGAAAAATAAAAGGAACGATTCTATTTTCCTGTTAGCCGTTTGGTTAAAAAATAGAACCGTCCCCTTTATTTTTATTTAACGGCTTTGCCCCTTGCTCTTTTGATAACACTCCCTGCATAATATCGGCTTGCCGCCTTCTCTGGGCTTAAAAGGCACTTCGCACTCTTTTTTGCACTCCGCGCAAACCGCCTTGTGCATTTCCCGGGGACCGCCAAATCCACCACCCTGTTGATACGCCATGTTTCCTCCTTTTAGTTACTTAAATAATTATATAACTTTCTAAAATAATCTCAAGCATTTTTAGTAAGGGGCTGAATAGTTAAATCCAGCCCCCCTTTTTTTTAACCTACGCAAATAAACTTATTTCTTTTTCTTCTTTGCCTTCTTCTTCGGTTTCTTACAGCTTCCGCAGCTCATCTTCACCTCCTTTTTTAGCTTGAGACGGCGCCACCATTTTTGCATCTTTTAAGACATCATACATAAAACTGATCATGGATATCCTCGTTTTGGGTATTTCTTTATTTATCTTATTTACGCCATAATCCAAAGCCGTAATAGTGCGGGAGGTGTCAGTTAAGGCTATAACCACCGCTTCATTTTTTTCTAATTCCTTTACGCCCTCAAGAATAAACACAAGCTTCTGGTATTCATCCAACTGATCCCAATCCTTATTGGTAACCTTATAGCCATCCCATTTTGCCTGGGCCGCGGGGAAAAAACAAATATGCGGAACCCGGTTATACCGGTAAATATTGACTGAATTTTTGGCAGCCGGTCCGCTTATTGAAGCGCAGCCGCTGAACAGGAATGCTGCGGTTAAAATAAAAACCGCCAAAGTTATTTTCATTTTTTCTCGGTTTTCCAGGAATCGATAAACCTTTTAACCGCTTGAGCAATTGCGGTGAAATTTTTCTCGGCCAGCCATTCTTTTCTAAAAACACTTGAGCCAAAAGAAACCGCGCTTGCCCCGCAGGCAAAATAATCCATCAGGTTATCCGCGGTTACCCCGGAGCAAGCCAAAAGCTCTATTTGATCAAATGGTCCCCTAATTTCCCGAAAATATTCCGGCCCAAAAAATTTTGCCGGAAACACTTTGACCATGGTTGCCCCGGCCTCCCAGGCCTGATAAATTTCCTGGGGGCTAAGGGCTCCGGGAAATACCGGGATTTTATTCTTTAGGCAATATTTCGCAACATCATTAATTAAAACCGGCGTTACGATAAAAGTCGCGCCATTCTTAACGGCAATTTTTAAATCTTCCAGAGTAAGCACTGTCCCGGCCCCTAAAACCAAGCGGCTCCGGGAAACCTGTTTTGCTTTTTTAATTAGATCCGCGGCTCCGGGAGTATTCATGGTAATCTCTAAAGTTTCAAGCCCAGCCTCAATTACTGTCTCGACCAAAGGCTCGATTTGATTTGCTTGGGCGCCCCGAAGGATCCCCAGAATAGGTTTTTCCTTAAATTTTATTATATTCATATAAAACTTATTTAAGGGTGTCCCCTTTCAGGACGTCCCCTCTTATTCCCCGACCTCACCGACTAAACTCTCGTAAAACTCGCGGTAATTCTCTTTTTTGTCGCTCTCCCGCAGGGCAATCGCCGCGCGCGGATGCTCATCAAGGATGCCGGTAATCGCGTAAGGAATAAAGTAGCCCCATTCTATCTTCTTCTGCAAAGGAATAAATTCCTTGGAGATCACATCCAGAATCGGCCGGATATCGTATTTGGGGTTCTTCAGGAATCCCAGCATCAACTCGGTGGGACAATTACCCGCTGCCCGGCCCAAACCAAAAATAGTCGTATCCACGTAATTTGCCTCATGGATAATTGCCTCGATGGTATTGGCAAAGGCAAGCTGCTGATTATTATGCGCGTGCATCCCGACTTCCTTGGTTTTTAAAATACTTTTTGCCTTCTTGATCAGGAATTCCGTCGTCTCCTGATACAACGAGCCGAAGCTGTCCACGATATTGATTATCCCGGCTTTACATTCTTTCTCAAGCTGCTGGAGGCATTCGCTAAGTTCATTATCCAGCGCCCGGGATATGGCCATGATATTTACCGCGGTTTCATAGCCTTTGTCCGCGAAGTGATTTGCCAAAAAGATCGCCTTATCCACATCCTTAACATAAGCAGCCACCCTGATCATATCAACCGGGCTGTTTTGCTTAGGCAAAATATCGTCAATATCGACCCGGTCCACATCCACCATCACCGAGATCTTGGTCCGGGAATCAATCCCTTCGATTACTTTCTTGATATCCTGATCCTCGCAAAATTTCCATTTTCCAAACTCTTTGGGATTAAAAAGCCGCTTGGAATTCTTGTAGCCGATCTCCATATAATCTATGCCTGCTTCAGAGAGCGCCTTATAAACTTCGCGCACAAAACGCGGGTCAAAATCATGATTATTCATTAATCCGCCGTCCCTGATCGTGCAATCCAAAACCTTGATCTTTTCCCTAAACATCAATTCCCCCCTTAATCCCTGTTAATAATACCGATCATCTGGCAGAGCCGGCCGTAATCGCGCATATTAAAATTCATGATCAGCCGAAACAGCTGCAGATATTCCCCCTTTTGGATCTCCTCTTCAGTAGGAGGAGAAAAACAAATTTCGCCGCCGGCCAGGATATCTTTAAATTCCCGGTTGATCAGATCCAAGGTTTTATCCGAAATCTTTTTATTCAACCGCATTACCGTCAAACCGGAGACATACCTTATCGAGTGGTATATCCTGTAAAAATCTTCGATATAGCCGATTGCTTCATCAATGCTTTTGGTAACGTAAAAAAGGTTAAAATCTTCTTTTTTCACAAAGCCATTTTTAAACAGCTGCTTATTTATGAAACGCTTCCAATCAACCCAGTAGGTAGAACCTTTAGGCTCTATTAAAACTATCGGCCGGGGCTTGGATTTTCCGGTTTGAATAAGAGTAAGCATTTCAAAACCCTCGTCATTTGTGCCAAACCCGCCCGGAAATAAAGCAGTGGCGTCGGTTTCTTTGACAAAAACCAGCTTCCTGGTAAAAAAATATTTAAAATTAATTAGCTTCTCTTTTTCATCTATATACGGATTGGGCTTTTGCTCAAAAGGCAGGCGGATATTCAAGGCAAAGTCTTTTCCTGCCAGCGCCCCCTTATTGCCGGCCTCCATAACCCCGGGCCCCCCTCCGGTTACCACCATATAGCCTTTTTCGGTTAATTTTCTTGAAAATTCTTCCGCCATCCTATATTCAGCCGAAGCCTTTTGGGATCTGGCCGAACCAAAGATAATCACTTTTTTAATGTTTCTATACGGAGAAAACACCCTAAAGGAGTAGCGTAATTCTTTAAGCACGTTATTTACAAGCTTAAGGTCCCCCTTGTCATCAGACTCTCTGCCTAATTTAACCGCAGTGGTGATTATTTCCCTTAATAAATTCCCGCTTTCAGCAGAGCCGATTTTTTTAACCAGCTCGTCAATTAAATTATCTATAGCTTTGTCGCCAATTTCATAATCTTTTGCCATCCTGGCCATAACTAATCCTTCTCTGCTTAATGCTTATTTTTTATCCCTCTCAACAAAATCCCTTATCGCGGCCTTGTCTTCCTCTGAAATTTTATCGAAACGGATCCCGATCCTGTGGCTCTCATCGGGCATAACCGAATTCGACATAACCTCTGCGATAAGCTCCATACGCCTTAAGCGCTTCTCGCCAAACAAACGCAGATTCATCAGATTAAATTTTATCCGAAGAAGCGTTCCTGGCGGTATGTCGTAGCTGGTAATAATCGCCGCTCCCAAATCGCTTAAGTCTTGCATTAAAGCGCCGGTTTCATCGGGCAGCCCCAAACTAATGCGTAATTCAAACGGCTTCTCTATGCTGTAGTTAAGCGTAAAGGCGGCCTGGCTGCGGGCGGACTTGCGGTGATTTTGGCCATTCCTGCCCTTTTCCATACTCACCCCTATAATTGGATCAAATCATAATCAAGGCTGCCCAACCCTATTTCCTGGGCGTATTTAAGCTGCTTCATTCCGTCTTGTTCGGGATGGGCGGCTTTAAAGATATCCCTGCCGCCTGCTTTATTCACCAGATCAAAGCTCGCCTTGTCGATACTCACCGGGTCAAACGATGCCAATATCCCGGCATCAGGGGCAATCCGCGGATTTTCCATCCCCCAGCAATCACATTCCTTATTAATTTTGACGGCAAAATTTATGAAGCCGGATTTATTTTCTTTTCCTTTGAGCACCGCTAAACCATATTCAACCATCTTCTCCTGCACCTTATCCCCTGCCCCAAAATCGATGAACATCGCCATAGTCGGACATACCGCCAGGCAGCTTGCGCAGCCAATGCACTTTGAACTGTCCACCACTGATTTTTTATTTTCAAGGTGAATCGCCTTTACCGGACAGACTATTTGGCACTCTCCGCAGCCGATACACTTTTCCGTATACACAACCGGCGCCACATCGCAATGCTGGGCAAGCTTACCCTGCCTGGAAGCGCATCCCATGCCGATGTTTTTTAGCGCCCCGCCAAAACCGGTTAAAATATGCCCCTTGAAATGGCTGACCGCGACAATCGCATCCGCGTCGGTAAAAATACGCATGAGGCTGGCGCTTTTGATAAATTTTTGGTTGATCTCTATGGCAGCCGTGTTTTCTTTTTTTGTGTCATCCGGTATGATCACATCCGCGCCGGTAACAGCCTTGGTAAACCCATGCTCATAAGCCAGCTTCAGATGGTCGCTGGAATTCAGGCGTTTTCCCCGATACAGAGTATTGGCATCCGATAAAAAAGCGTTTGCCCCGCATCTTGCAATTGCATCGCAGACCGGCCGTAAATACTGCGGCCTTACAAAACCGGTATTTCCTTCTTCCCCGAAATGAAGCTTGACGGCAACTCGGTCGTTTTTATGGATAAAATCCAAAACCTTGCTCTCCGATATCAATCTTCTGAGCTTTTGGTTAACCGCCTGAAGATCATTAGAGTCACTTACCGGGATAAAATATACTTTGCTTTTCATATTTATGCGCAAACCTTCTGCATAAGCCAGGCCATGTTCTTGCCCAATATACTCATCGTGTTCAAACCTTCTTCGTCTTTTTCCACTTCTCCGATTTGACGTCCGATCCCTATATTCCAATATAACGAGCCTACGACAATCATCTCCCCTATTGTAAAAAAATGATTGATTGTATCAAAAGCATGGATTGCCCCGCCGCGCCTCACCGCAACAACTGCGGCGCCAATCTTACGCATAAACATATTATCGTTGGCCCTGGCCACCATACCCGCCCGTTCAATCAAGGCTTTGGCATTAGCCGTGCAATCGGCAAAATAAGTCGGCGAGCCGATAATAATGCCGTCGGCCTTGATCATCTTGGCAATATACGCATTAACCGGATCACCGGCAACCGCGCACTTCTTATCTCTTCTCGTAAAACACACCCCGCAGCCGGCACACCCCTGGATTTTCTCTCCGGCAAGCTGAATAAGCTCGGTTTCAATTCCTTTTTTTTCCAATTCTCCAAAAACTTTCCTTATAAGAATCGCGGTATTGCCGTCATGCCGCGCGCTGGTGTTAAAAGCAACTACTTTCATAGATTTACCCCCTTATATAGCTGGTGCCGCTGCTCCTTAATCTGCTCATTGGCCAGGTATTCATCAAAGGTAGTGCTGATGCGGTCAATATATCCTCCAGGAGTAATCTCGATAATGCGGTTGGCTACAGTCTGGATTAATTCGTGGTCATGCGAAGAAAATAAAATTGTTCCGGGAAATTTACTCAGGCCCCGGTTCAAAGAAGTAATTGATTCTAAGTCCAGGTGGTTGGTCGGCTCATCTAAAATAAGGACGTTGGGCTGGATAACCATCATCCGCGTAAACATACAGCGGGCCTTCTCCCCTCCGGATAAAATATTTACCGGTTTAAGCGCCTCCTCCCCTGAAAAAAGCATGCGCCCCAGAAAAGAACGGATATACTCCTCTTCGGTATTGGGCGAATAGGTTTTAAGCCAATCAGGAATATTCAGTTGTGAATTAAAAAATTTAGAATTGTCCTTGGGAAAATAAGCCCTGCGGGTGGAAACTCCCCATTTAAAAGTGCCGCTATCAGCCCGGGCTTCATTCATCAAGATCTCAAAAAGCATGGTCTTAGCAAGGTCGTCGGGCCCGACAAAAGCGACTTTATCACCCTTATGAATGGTGATGTTGAGCCGCTCAAACATTATCTCGCCGTCTGCCTGCTTAGACAGGTTATTTATGCTTAAAAGGTCATTGCCGGCTTCCCTTTCCTGCTCAAAATTAATATACGGGTATTTACGCGAAGAAGGCTGGATATCTTCGATGGTAAGTTTTTCAAGGATCTTCTTTCGGCTGGTTGCCTGGCGCGATTTTGCGGCGTTATTGGCAAAACGCATGATAAAATCTTTTAAGTCTTTGCGCTTTTCCTCTATTTTTTTATTAGCTTCACTGCGTTGGCGGGCGGCCAGCTGGCTGGCTTCTGACCAAAAAGTATAGTTACCCGCGTAAAGGCGGATCTTGGAAAAATCGATATCGGCAATATGCGTGCAGACTTTATCCAAAAAATGGCGGTCGTGCGAGACAACTATGGCGATATTCTGAAAATCGCAAAGAAACTCCTCAAGCCACATACTTGATTCCACGTCTAAATGGTTGGTCGGTTCATCCAAAAGCAGGATATCGGGGTTGCCGAATAATGCCTGCGCTAATAAAACGCGAAATTTCTGCCCGGCTTCCAACCGGCTCATCTGCGCCGTATGTAAAGATTCTTCGATACCCAGGTCGCTTAGAAGTTTAGCCGCGTCAGACTCGGCATTCCATCCTCCCAATTCGTTAAACTCTTCCTCCAGCCTGGAAGCGGCCATACCATCTTCATCGGTAAAAGGAATCTTGGAATAAATGGCCTCCTTTTCAGTCATAATTTCATATAGCCTTTTATGGCCCATAATAACCGTAGTCAAAACTGTATACTGGTCAAAAGCAAACTGGTCCTGCTTTAAAACCGAAATACGCTTTCCCGGGGACACGGTAACGTCCCCGCCGGTTGAATCAATCTGGCCTGAGAGAATTTTCAAAAAAGTGGATTTACCCGAACCATTGGCGCCGATTAAACCATAGCAGTTGCCGGGAGAAAAAACGATATTTACGTTCGAGAAGAGCTTACGCTGGCCAAATTGCAGCGATACGTTATTTACGGAAATCATAGGTTATAAATAGGGACTTTCCCTTTTTCTTTCGCAAGATGAATAAAAAACGGTTTTAAAAATAATACACGCCTTTCCAATAATCCGTATATTCGGCTTCGGATATTTTGCCATCCTTATCCTTGTCCATTTGCTTAAAATATTCGCTGAATTGCGAAGTGGACTCACCCTTGGTAATCTTTTTGTCTTTATCTTTATCGGAATTTTGAAGCATTCTTGTATTATCAACCGCCAGTTCTTTTGTATCAATAACCCCATTCTTATCTTTATCTAATTTTTCAAATTTTCCGGCTTGATACGCCTGCATTTCTTTTGGGCTGACAAGCCCGTCTTTATTTGCATCCATTTTCTGGAACTCCGGCTTAACCGCCTGAAGCATATCCGCCTGCCCGGCAAAGGCATTAACACCGCCAAATAGAACTATATAAAAAAATAAAGTAACGGCCTTGGATGAATTCAGCATCATTTTCTCCTTTCGCTTTTTTAATTTAAACAACTCTAATTTTTTCTTTCGCGGCAGGCGCTTAATCGCGGCTTCCCGTTTTAAAGCGGCAGACCTGTTGATGGCTTTTTCAGTGTACACTAATTTTACCGGCGCCCTGCCCCCGGTAAACCTGCAGCCGCGGCCAGCGCCATGCTCTCTTGCCCTGCGGGCTAAATCTGTGGTGATACCGGTATATAGCAAAGCATCCTTACACTCGATTATATAAATATACCAGGGCATAAAACAAGCTACTTCTTCTGATATAAGCCGACCAGCTGAGCCTTATCCAAAATATGCCCGGCCATAGCAAACTCTAAATCCGGCTTGCTTATTCCGGCCTTTAAATTCAACAGCGCATCTAAGGCGTATACCTTAAAAAAATAACGGTGGACTCCGGCGGGCGGGCAAGGGCTCACATAACCCGGCTTACCTAAAGAATTGACTCCCTGTTTTCCAAAAATGCTGTTTTCTTCTATGCGGCTGGTAACCGGCGCGTCATAAACCACCCAGTGCACAAAATCACCGCCCGGGGCATCAGGATCATCGACGATTAAAGCCAGGCTTTTAGTTCCTTTGGGCAGCCCTTCGATAGACAAAGGCGGGTTGGCGCCCTTACCTTGACAACTAAATTTTACAGGAATAAAGGCGTTATGCTCAAATGCCTCACTTGTTATGCGCATATTCCTACCCTCCTCTGCCTTGCATTCAATGTTTGAGGCCAATGATATTAATCCTAATAATATAACAATAAAGGATTTTTTATGCATCAACTTAATATTGAGTCAACTCCCTGATTTTCTTTTCAATCAGCACTTTATGCTTCTCTTCTTCGGTTAGTAAAAACGAGAGCAATTCTTTTAAGCCGGGATGATCCACTAACATCTTTTGATAGGTTTCAATCGATTTATTTTCTCTGGCTAACGCAATTTTAAGCGCTTCAAGATCGATCATTTGGCCCTCCCCTATTTTGCTTTGCCCTGATTCGCTACCGCCTCCATGGCCTTTTTTACTTCTTCAGGGTCACCTAAATAATAACTTTTAATCGGCTTAAGATTGTCATTTAACTCATAGACCAAAGGCAGCCCGGTAGGAATATTCAAACTTACAATTTTTTCATCAGAGATATTATCCAGGTATTTTACCAATGCGCGCAATGAATTCCCATGCGCGGCAATAATTACCCGTTTTCCGGCTTTTACGCTGGGGGCAATTGTTTTATGCCAATACGGCAGGAATCTTGCAACGGTATCCTTTAAGCATTCGGTAAGCGGTAATTCTTTGGATTTAAGTTCTTTATAACGCCGGTCATTGCCAGGATAACGCGGGTCATTTTTTTCTAACGCCATCGGAGGGACATCGTAACTTCTCCTCCAAATCAAAACCTGCTCTTCTCCATATTTTGCGGCAGTTTCCGATTTATTTAAACCCTGCAGCGCCCCATAATGCCTTTCATTGAGCCGCCAGGAATTATATACCGGTATCCACATCAAATCCATTTCATCAAGGGTAATCCAAAGCGTGCGGATGGCCCTCTTCAATACCGAAGTATAAGCCAGATCAAACACAAAGCCTTCTTTTTTAAGCGTCTCTCCGGCCTTCCTGGCTTCCTGTAATCCTTTTTCCGATAAATCAACATCGGTCCAGCCGGTAAAACGGTTTTCTTTATTCCAGGTGCTTTCCCCATGCCTTAGTAAAACTATCCTTTTCATTAAAATCTCCTTTAATCTTTTATCCAATTATCCTGATTTTATGTTATATTTTAACTCTTAAAAAGCCTTTTAGCAAGCGCAAATAAATCTTGCATTATCAAATAATCTTGTTAAAATACAATTTGAAAGGAGGCTTGCATGAAAAAAATCAGTTTTATTGTTTCAGTATTGTTTCTTGCGGCAATGCTTAGCGGTTGTGCCACCCCATACCCAATGGGAATGATTTATACCGAAGTCAAAGCTCCTGTAGCTGCCGGTGATGGCGCAATGGCCTATAGTAAAACCGGAACAGCCAAAGCCACCTCAATCTTAGGGTTAGTCGCAACGGGAGACTGCAGTATCAAAGCTGCCGCTGCAAATGGCGGGATCAAAAATATCAAATATGTTGACTATGACGCCAGAAATACCCTAGGCATCTACGGCGAATACACCACCACGGTTTACGGAGATTAATATCCGTAGAGTAATCGGTAAATAATAAGGCCGGTATCTAAAGAAGACGCCGGCCTTATTATTTTTAATAAATCACACTGATTTTTCCAGATCAATCGCCCGGGTATCCCCGTGGATTGCTATCGATTCAACCTTATTCAATCTCGACATCCTCTCCATGACGTCGCGGATTTTTTGAAAATTATTATGCATAGTCTCGATTCTATTGCGGGTCTTTTCGGTTAATTCAATATGTTTAAGTTCAAGTTCAAGCAGCTCAAGGTTTCCGCTGATAGCCAAAAGCGGGTTATTCACCTGGTCCCCTAAAGCAAGCGCAGTCTCGGTAATTGCCGCCAGGCGGCTCTTTTCAACCAATTCCTGCTGCATGAGCAGGATCTTACGGTTATCGTCGATTAATTTAAAAATTACCGACATCAGCATCCTCCTGCCGACAACAATCCCCATAATAAAAACGCCGATGGTTGCCAGCACAATATAGCCGGCCTCTACGGCTAAAACATGAAAATTAGCAAACTTACCTGCGATCAAATAGATAAATACAAGCAGCGGAATAATACCGATGAGGCTTAATGCGCGGTTAAAATCTTTTTTGACATCATAGGTGAATTGTTTTACTTCCATGTAAATTCCTCCTGATTATTAAGAGGGTTATTAGGTAGCTAAACACCCCTAAAACTAAGCCGATAACCAGATAACCGGTGACAACAGGCAGGAGCACCTCAAAAAATGAAAGTTTAAAAAATTTAGGCCAGGCAAAATCCTGCGCCAGGACCTGCGCTTTCTGCTGCACCTGCCGCCAATCCATTTTAAGTATAACAGAACCGGCTTTTATTGCCAAGACAAAAGTTACCAGGCTTAACCAGGTATTGGTAAGCAGGCTGCCGAATAATGCGGCGGCGCGGTTGGCCCGAAAAATAAAAGCCAAAAATATCGCGGCAACCGGGCCGCTCCCGGGTATAAGGCCGCTAAATACGCCAAGGCCGGCGCCCAAAGCAATTTTTTGCGCGGAATCATTGATCTTAAAAAGCTTGGAAAAGATAAAATTGACGGTTTTTTTAAATCCGGATTCTTTAGCCATATTAAGCGGGTTTAATATTCACTCCGGCAAACCTCTCCTGTCCGTATGACTCCTGGATCCAGCCGTTAAGCAAATGATTTCTTTCCAATATCTGCTTAGCTTCCTCATACTCCGCGGCTTTGAGGCGGCGGTTAATTTTAGGGTTGCCGGATGCTTTATGATACGGTAAATACTGGCTCATTAGACTTATATAAATATCCCCGGATAATTCCTCGGCAATAAATTTCATTATCTTCTCGGTGGCGCAAACCTGGTTCGGCAATACCAAATGCCGGATAATCAGGCCTCGCCTGATTAATCCATCATCCGCAAATTCAGCCGGTTCCGCCTGCTTATACATTTCCTTAAGCGCTCCCTGATTAAATTCCACATAATCGCAAACTTGTGATAATTCTTTGGCAATCAGGTTGTCCCCATAGCGGCTATCGGCAAGATAAACATCAACAATACCGTCGAGTAACTTGATAATTTCGGCCAATTCATAACCGCTGGTGTTATAAACCAACGGGATCTTTAATCCCTGGGGAATGGCTAACTCTAAACTTTTGAGTATCTGCGGTAAAACATGAGTTGGAGTAACCAGGTTAATATTATGGCAGCCTAACCCCTGCAACTCCAGCATAATGGCCGCCAATTGTTCAAAAGTATATTCTTTACCGGCCCCCATCTGGCTAAACTCATAATTCTGGCAATACAGGCAGCCAAGGTTACAGTGGCTAAAAAATATCGTCCCGCTTCCTTTTGCCCCTGATATCGGCGGCTCTTCACCGTGATGGGCCATAAAACTGTAAATTTTGGGGAGTTGGGCGGTTTTACAAAAACCGATTTTATTATCCAATCGGTTGACCTTACAGCGGCGCGGGCAAATCTGGCAGGAGACAAGGGAAGAAAACAGCTGTCCGGTTATTTCCTTTAATCTGCCGCTTTTATAAGCGTTAAGATATGACGGATAGTCTGGCAATTTATTTTACGGTATATAGAGCTTCCTGATCTGGTTGAAAATATCGATATATTCTTTACTGCGGTAATCCGGATAAGTCCAGTCATTTCCGGAAAATGAGTTATCTCTAAAGGAAAGGGTCACCTCGGCGAAAATACCTTTACGTAAAAATATCCTGTGGGCGTAATCCTTGGTAGAAGCAAGCACCAGCTTAGCCGCATCCACATATCCCGGATCAAGATTCAACCGGCGTAATTTGGAAACAGATAATTTTTTCTCAAACCGGTTGGTATAAAGCTTGATACGGTATAAATCCTGCATGGGAATCAGCTTATGAAAACCGATAAACTTCCTTTTTAGCCCTCGCCCCATCTCTGCTTCATAATAATCGGTATAATTAAAGTCGATTTCCTGTGATTCAAAATCGATTTTGCCGAATTTTCTTGCTAATTTATTCCTGGCTTTGATAAAAATAGCTTCATCTTTGTAGATGAAGCCGATAATCAACTTAACCGGATTATATTTCCTGATTTTTCCCAATGTGGATTTTTTTAGGGCAAGAACTTGCTTATATAGCGAGCGATCTTTTTACGCTGCTCATCGCGCATTTCATTAAAGAATATGGCTAAATTAAATCCGCCATTGGCCTCATCCTCGGTCCTGACGACCACTCCTTTACATTCAACAATCGTGTTTTTACCGGAAGGATCCCTATTAGGCAGGCTCAACTTTACGGAAATCTTGGTAAATGGCGGCATATATTTATCCAAGTGGCAATAGGCGCCTACGCAGCTGATATTGCGCGTTGTGGTGGAAAAATCATAGCCGTCTACCGCCAGACCAAGCGGTAACTGCTGCTCTAACCGTGGATGTAATCTGCGCTCCTTAAGGCTCTTCATTATTTCTTTTCTTCCGTCTTTGATTTTTTGATAAATTCCCGCCAGCATTTCTTGCTGCAGTAGTATTTACCGTTTCGATAATACCTCTTCAATTTCTTAACCACCTTATTACAAGCCAGGCAATTAATACGCTTATCCGCCTTGGGTTTTGCTTCCGCTTTCTTTGCTTTGGGTGCTTCCGGTGCCATAACTTATTTTCCTTTCATTAAGTTGAAATTAACCCAGCTGCATATTGATAAAATCTTTAAGATACCTTCTTTCCAGCAGATCGAACTCGACAAACTCTATGCCCGTTTGATTGCGATTGGAATGCGCCAGGGGCCTTGACCAGGCGACTTTACCGATAGGCCTTAGAACGCGGTTTAAAACGTTGATTTCAAGCATTACCGCGGTTGATCTGGGAACAAACCTGTCGCCGGTAAACCTTAAACCGCCGCAGCTTATGTCATTAGTGAGAGCACTGGAAAAATCCGGCTTGCCCCTGAGCTGATACTGTATCTTTGAATGAAAACCTATCCGGGGGAAACAACGATTTTCTTTCTGCCTTGCCAAAAACACCATAAAAAAATATAACACATATTCGTAAATATGTCAATATATTACAAAAAGTAAAATTATTGGTAAAGGCTTGGTTGTGGTATAATTGATTTAATACCCCGCGCTGATAAGGTATTGCGCGCCTGCCTGCCGGCAGGCAGGGGTAGGCCCGTGTGGACAAGGAGGTTAAAATGAGTAAAATCTTCATTATTCTGCTGTTTATCCTTTTAAATCCTTTGGTTACTAACATTCCTGCCGAAGCAAACGATGATAATACGGACCAACAAGAGCCGCCTAGCGGCATGGAAATTGTAACTGTCGGAAATGGCCAGCAGTTAGTTCTTCCTAAAGGGACAAAAATGCGTAAAATAGGCGCTCAATTGATTATCGAGGATAATGCCGAATATGTGGCGGAACGAATTTGGAATTTGGAGAAACGCGTGAAAAAGTTGGAAGAAACCAACGAAGAACTTAAAAAACAGGTTCAGGAATTAAAAAATCCGGCCCCCTAAGGCGCCTTGCCTGGTTTTAGTGCCTCCTTTAACATGGAAACCCTGCTTAACTCAGAATCTATGCTTTTGTTTAATTCGCTGAAATCGGCTTCTAATCTTTCTTTGTAAATTTTAGTTTTAGGCTCAAGTATCTGTGTCGCTGAATCCAAGCCCCTGATATTCAATTCGCTTGTGCTCTTGATTATCTTTAGCCAATTAATCAGATAATTAACGGTATCTTCATCGGGGCTTTTTACGCTGTCAAAAATCCCTACCATATAAAAATAAGCATCCAGCTGGGTCATCGTCATAACGCAAGAATCCCACATACTGCTCATCAAAACTATATCTCTTGATTTCAAAAACGAGGCTTTTATTTCTTTTGATTCCGAAGAAATTTTATTACGCATTTCAGGAAGCCTGTCCTGCGAAGCATAGCCGCTAACACTAAAAAATATAAGCAAGATTAATAAAATTGAGATTTTCTTTTTCATTGCATCCTCCTTGCTATTGTGCCTCTTTAAGATCAAAGATTACGGAGTAATTGTTTTAGAAATAACCATGCTGCACTTTGCTATGCTGGATTCTTTGGCCTTTGGGCTTATCTGGAGTCTTTCAATAGTCAAAAGCTCCTTAGAGTTTTCTATATTATACATAAAAATAACCAATTGCTCCATCTGTGCTTCGCAGTTTAAATTTATCAAATATTTTTTTGATGCCCCTGTTTCTTTTACGCTTGAAGGTTTCATATCGATCAGATAAACCGAAGCCTTATCGGCGTAATCTTCGACCTCTTTCAGTAAAGAAGCTGCCTGGTCTTCGCCGGGTTCAGAGCTGTTTAAGAAAGAACTATACTTGGCATTTTCGGCTAAGATCCTGTCCTTCTGGGCTAATATGCGCAAATTCCCCCTAATGCCGGATTCTTTGGCTTGGATCTCTTTATCCAATGATTTCATCTTGGAAAATACGGGAGAAATTATCAAACGTTCTAAAATTACCAAGGAAACAAAAAAAACCACCGCGTAAAGAATGGCTTTTTCCTTTTTAGGCAAACGCGTAAAAAATGTATGGAGCCCCTGAGCCTTGGACATCCTATTGACCAGCCCCCTTATTCAGAAAAGCAGTTATCTCAAAATCCGTCAGGTCTTTTAACCCCTCTTTCCTTTTTGTAGTATATTTAGTTTTAACATCCTGGAAATATCTTGATTTTTTCATGCTGTCAACAAATGAAAAAACCGTAGACATGGACTCTGAAGTGCCCCTGACGGAAAATTTATTCTGTTCATCAAAACGGATATCATTGAGCTCTAAATCCAAAGGGCTGATATTATGCAATTCGGTTAATACCTCTAAAAAGAAACCGCGGCTGGATAAATAATTCCTTACTGTTTTTACCTTTAAAGATTCAGCCTCTAACTTTTGGGATTCCTGGTTCAATACCTGGTATTTATTGCTTAAGCTTCTAAAATAGACGCCTTTAAAATAAATCTTGCTTAACAATATAAAAAATATCAAAATAAAAACAGTGAGCGTAAAGACCCCTATTCTAATTAAGTCTTTGCCCCTTTCCTCCAGAGCCCTCTTTATTTTTATCTCATCGGGAATAAAATTGACCTTCATCTCCTCCAGGCCAAATAAAGGCGCAATTACATTTAGGAACGAAGAATACCTTATCTTAAACGCTGCGCTTTTAACCTCCTCGGGGATTATCAGGTTGCTAAAATATGGCACTACCTTGGCCGATAAATGCAGGTTATTATTCAAAACGGTTTCTATATCTTTTAATTCTTCTACGGCCCCGGTCAAAACCAGCATTTTAGGATAACTCTCGATCTCCTCGGCCTGATAGGCCTCCAAAGACCTTTTTATTTCTTCAATAAACTTCGACTCAAACTTTTCTTTTTCATTCAGGAGGCTCCTGGCTCCAATGGGGATATTTCTTATGAACAAAACCTTATTTTTAAAAACAACGGAAAAATCCGTGGAGCTTTCATCGATATGAATAAGGCCTGCCGGTGCATTTTCAGTCTCAATTTTTAATATTCCGGAGACAGACCGGGCAAGCGCCTCCGGGGCAAGAAACACGCTTCTTAATTTAAACCCGGCTTTTTCCAATATCTCAAATTGCCTTTTTATGACATTACGCGCAACAATCACCAAAAGGATCTTGGTATAAGTATGTTTATAAGTGCATATATCGATATAATCGCTGATTATTTCTTCGCGGGAATACGGAGTATGCCGGGGCGCCTGTAAATCTATAATTTTCTTTATCACAGCCTGATCAATAGACGGTACCTCGATATTTTTAGTCAAGATCAAATGTGACGCAACGGTATTTATGATATTGGCGTCTTTTACCATTAAACTATTAAAACATTCACGGATGACTTTAGAGATCTCGGCATCAGGCAAACCGGTAATATCGCGGCTTTTAACGTTAACTATCTTCCTTTTATTAGCAGGACCCCTGGCCTGGACAATTTTTAAGGTATTAGAGCTAAAATCTATTCCGACAAACTCCCGTTTGCCGTTATCAGATAAAAAATTCAATTTTCTAATCCCCATTCCCAACATACCTTAAGACTCCCTCCAGTACAAAATATTTCCGCTGCGGTCAACCGTACAAATCAATTCAACGCCGCCCTTCCCGTTGTTTAGTTTAGCAGTCGCCTTGACCGTAAAATTTTCAGAATTTGTAACCAGGTATCGGTCAACTACCGCGCTAAGTTCCGTTAACTCGGAAGCACTAAGACGATAAAACTGGCTGAGTTTGGGAATTATATTAACAGCCGTATCAAAAATTTTATCATCGGAAGTAACGATCACCCCATCCTCCCCTGCCCTGAAGGACATAATATCATCTACGATACTCTCATCTAATCCCAAAGCCAGAAGCACCGCCCCTGAAGCAGTGTTGATATTGACCTTACCGCTTCCATAGATAGTAACATAATCTTTGATTTTTTCAAAGATCTCCTGGCTCATCCCTTTAACCAGAAGGAACTCATCCAGGACATCAAAATCCTGGTCCTTTGCTTCGTAAGGATACTGCAGGTTCCTGTAATCAAAATCTTCGGCGCTGCCCAAGGGTATCGATAATTGGCTGTCGCTGTCCCTCCAGTCAATTACGGATGCGGCCAGTTCCTGGGCGCTTGTTTCATCCAGGCCAACGAAATTCCGGAAAAAACGCTCAAGCACCGGCATCCCTGCTTTATTAATATTTATTTTTCTTTCCTCATCGACAAGTCCATACCGGCTTTGATAAATTCCCGTCTTCTCATCTATATAGGCGTATGAAATATCGACCAGGCCATCGCCTACGGCAATCTCTTTGAAGGCACTGATATTATTACTCCAAGGATCCCCTAAAGCATCATAGGACTTCTCTTTTTCTTTCCTCAATTCAACGACGGCTTTGGTTACCGCCGCCTGGGCAACAAAATGCAATTTACTTTTTTCATCCAGCCTTTGGGCTAAAGTTAATTTCTGCCTGACTTGATACCCTAAAACTACGCTAAAGATAGTCAGCAGGCAAACCGCCCATAAAGAAATGAATAATATACTGCCTTTTTTAGTCCGCATACCGTCCTTTTAAATAAACAGCTGAATTAATTGTTAACCGCAATAGTGATCGTTTTAACAAACTCGCTTTTTTGCCCGGGCTCCTCCAAACCTACCTCTACCCTTACTGCCAAAGGCAACCCGTCTTTCGGCCATTCATCAATCCAGATGTATTCTTTTGCCTCTTTGTCGTAGAAATAGTATTTGAACCTCAAGGATTCCACACCCCTTGCTAACTGCCGGGTTATGCCGCCGTTACCTTCGTAAATCTGGCTATAATCCAAAGAAGTCTTGCTTATTATTTTTGACTCCGGGTCATAAAAATAAATAACTTTGCCTACTGTATCTTTATGCATCCTCGGGCTGCCTACGATAGTAATGAATTCAAGCTGTTTTTCTTTCCCTATGAAATTGTACCCGCTGAATTTAAAAGTATTCCTTAAATCTAAAGCAAACTCCTCAAAGAATATATCCAGATCCTCTTGAGGCGCCTGTTCATTTATCTTCTGCCAAATCCTTATGCCATTATTAAAAGTGGCATAAACTGCAAGGGACACAATAGCTAAGAGCGCCGTAACGATAAGCAGCTCAACAAGGGTAAAACCCTCTTTATTCTTTTTTATTATACTGTGCATATGCGCTTCTCGATAGCCCTGTTTTTCTTCTGCCGCGTTGCCAATAAAGATCCAGGTCGATCTTATATAACTTATCATCGATCAAGCTATAGTTTAGGCCCCACCTAAAAACCTTGCCTGACTTTTGAAATTCACCTGCCGTCTGAATCCGGGCCAAAGCCCCAAACTTACTCAAATCATCCTGCGCCCTCCAAACCTGCTCATCCATCCAGGAAGTGAGGTTTAAATAATCGCTATAGAGATTAAATGAATCCAGGGAAGTAAAAAATGCCCCGTATATCAAAATGGTCCCCAGGGACAAAACCACTGTGGTCATCATTATTTCTATAAGGGTAAACCCTTTATTCCCAATTTTTGACGTCATCGGCGGAGCCTTCCTGGCCGTCTTTGCCCAATGAATACAAATCATAATCAGGCCTATGATCGCCCGGCGATTTATATTTATACTCCCGTCCCCAGGAATCTATGGGCTGCTTCTCCAAATAAGGCCCGTTCCATTTTCGGCTGGAGCCCGGTTTACTCAACAAGGCATTTAAACCTTCTGCCGTAGAAGGAAAAGTGCCGTTATCCAGCTCATAAAGTTTCAAAGCAGTGGCGATATTTGCGCGGATATCGGCTTCGGCTGTAGCAACGCGGGCCTGTTCGCTCCTTCCGGTAAGCCGGGGCATGACCATTGCTACCAAAGCGCCGATGATTATAACCACCAACATTAGCTCAATTAGGGTAAAACCCTTAGGCGCCGTTACTTTCTCAATGGCCGATATGACTTTCTCTATTTCTACCGGCTTAGTGATATAATCCAATACCCCTAGCTCATAAGCCTTAAGCTTATCCGCATCTTTACTCAAGGCAGAAAGAATGATTATGGGAGTTTTACTACCCACAGGATCGCCGTTAAGCAGCTGACAGGCATCCATGCCCCCTATATCAGGCATAAGCAAATCAAGCAATAAACAATCAGGTTTATATTTATCTACCTGGGCGACAATATCTTTGGCGTTGGATAAAGCAATTACTTCGTAACCTTTATCTTCCAGGTTTAATTTCAATATCCTCAAGAAATCCACCTCATCGTCAACCAGCATTATCTTCTTCTTTTTCATATTACCCCTTCCTCCCCTATTTTAAAAGTAAGAATTGCTTTAGTAAATTTACCTTCCTGGCTAACTATATCAACAATCCCTTTATGCATCAACATAATATTACGCGTAACTGACAAACCCAAACCCAGTCCTTTATTAGGGCCTTTAGTGGTGAAAAAAGGCACAAAAAGCTTATCCGTAACCTCTTTAGAAATACCTGTCCCGGTATCTTCTATTTCTACAATCAAGGCTTGTTCTCCTAATACAAACATGTCGCTTTTTCTCTTACCCACTCCATTTTTTATCTCATCGAGTCTTTTTGAATAAGCGCGGATAAAAATCTTTCCGCCATCCGGCATTGCTTCAATGGCATTCAATAAGATATTCACCAGCGCCTGCTCTATTTTTTGCCGGTCGACAAAGATTTTAGGTAAATCTGCCTGAAATTGCTTGTTAATCTCAATATTGCCTAACTTAATTTTATGCCCAACCAGAACCAGGGAATTTTCCAGCATGGATTCCATGCTCTCATTTTGCCTGGATAACTCTGTCTTCCGGGAAAAACTGAATATCCCATTGATAATATTGTCGCTCCTTCTGACATTGTCCTTGATCATATTCAAGGTATCGGAAATATTCTGAGAGCGGGGCTTAAGTTTATCCTCTAAAAAATTTACCCCCTGTAAAATTATAGCTAAAGGATTCCTTATCTCATGGGCCACTCCGCTGGCTAAAACACCTATCGCGGCTAATTTTTCCGAATCGATTAGCTCTGCTTGGACCTTATGTAATTCTACATAGGCCCTCTTTAATTCTTCGGCCTTTTGCTGGCGTTCAGTAACATCCCTGCTGATATGGACAAATTCATTAATCTGGTTTTTTTCATCCACAAGGGGATAAACGCTTACTTCAAAAAATCTTGGGTGGTTATTATTATCAAAATGGGTGTGAATTAAACTTACAACTTTCTTTTCTTTTAAAACTTCCGCAATCGGACAGGCATCAAGCGGGGCTTCACAAGGGGATTCTCTTCTATGGACAACCCGGTAACATTTATCTCCCAGGATCTCACCATGACGCCTCATTAAAGCCTTATTTGCCCAGAGGATGTTAAACTCCTTATCCACTAACATTATGCCTTCCTGTATCCCTTCGGTAATTTTTTCTCTTTGTTCAAGGAAATTTTGCAGCCCTTCGGAAGTCTCCCAATTAAAAATATTCAACGCCTCTATCACCGCCCAGGTAGAAATTATCGCGCATAAACAGCGAAATACCTGCACCGGAATATGCAGCAATGATAAAAAAGAATCGTTGTTAAGCCAATTTGCCGGAAAGAAATCCGCCTTAGGCACGACTAATCCGCTTAAAAAACCGTAAACTAAAAAAACCACCCCTGCCAGCTGAAAATATTTCTTTAACTTAAGCGGCGCCTGCAACTCTTTTTTATAATATGACAGGAACCCCAGACCAGCCAGGATCGCGCCCGGAAAACCTAAAAGATACCTTGCCCAAATCCCGCCAATTTTCCAGATATCACTTGAGCTAAAACTTAAAACAGAGATGATTATTACCAGAGCCGGCCATATCCATATGTTACTTAATACCCGATTATGTTTTTTTTGCTTACTGTTTAAATAAAAAAAACGCCTGCCAAACTCAAACAGGAAAATATAAGAAATGAGCAAGATAAACCAGCGCAATATATCCAGCCCAGGATGGCGCCCTTTGATTATTGCCCACATATCAAGCAACTCATTTATGCCATGAGTAATACCAAAACCAGCCAGCGCCCATACGATATTAACAATCTTAAACCGGCTTTCACCGCGTAACTGGGCTAATACCGTAATGCCCATTATCAAAAACGCCAGGCCATAGACGAAAAATACGATATCTAAATTTAGCTGAAACCATTGAAACATCGAATCCATACCTTCCCTCAAGCTAAATAATTCATTCTTATCTTGCAATCACATTGATTTCAAATAGCGGAAGAAGCATGGCGACTACAATAAACCCCACAATCAGGCCCATTCCCAAAATCATCAGGGGCTCTATAAGGCTGCTCATTACTTTTATAGCTTCATCCGTATCATGTTCATAGCTGTCGGCTATTTCGGCTAAAGCTTCATCCAGCCTGCCCGATTCTTCGCCGATACTGATAAGATTACTCATAAAAGGAGGAAATACTTTTGAATTCTTCAGGCTCCTGCCGAAAAAACCGCCCTGCTCTAATTCTTGATAACTCTGCCTTAATTGTCTTTTAATAACCTCATTTTCAAGCACGGGGATAGCTACATCAATAGCCCTTAATATGGATACTCCATTTTTAATCAGCAGTTCCAACGTACGGTTAAAACGAGCCAACTCCGCCTTAAGGATGAGTTTGCCGAATATCGGCAGACGCAGCTTAAGCAGGCTGAAAGATAACTTTCCCGCCTCTGTTTTGATCTGTCTCCTGATAAGTAAAATAATTATTGCCAAGGCTAAAATTATCCAAAACCACCAGTGGCCAAGGCCTTGGCTTATAGAGATCAAAATACGGGTAGGCAAAGGCAACTTTTCACCTAAATTAATGAATATCCCCATCAGGCGCGGCATAACAAAGGTAAGCATAAAAACTATTGTGGCCGCTCCTACGACTGCCATAAGCATGGGATAAGCCAGGCTCATCCGGATGCGCGAAATAATCTCTTCTTGTTTAGCCCGATAATCAGCTATCCTCAAAAGAGCCGCCGGCAAAGTGCCGCTTTCTTCTCCGCTGCGCACCAAGGCAATATAGAGAGACGGAAATATCCGCGGATAATTGCTTAAGGCGGAAGAAAAAGTGGAGCCGTCTTTTACCGCGTTACAAATGCTCTTTAACGAAGCTTTTAAATAAAAATTCTCGGATTGCTCCGAGATTATATTAATCGCGCTTAAAATAGGCACGCCTGACTTTAAGAGGCTTGCCAACTGGCGGCTAAATACAGTTACCTGGCCCGGCTTTATCCTGCCCCCCGGCTTACTAAAAGAAAAAATTTTAGATTCGGCCAATCGGCTGGTTTGGCGATTTATATTGGGCGCACCTTGACGCTCAATACGCCCGGCATCTTCTTCTATGGAAACGGGTAAATACCCCTTCAAACTCAGCTTCTCAATCGCTTCTTCTTTGGAGACGGCATCGATCCTGCCTTCAATCGTCTCTCCGGTGCTTTTTTTCGCATAATATGTATATTTGATCATTTAAAATTACCCCTTCTTGATTACTATGGCTGACAACCCTTAACTTAATTCCTGCTCAACAAATTTATTCAGCCTCCCCCTTTGCGCGCCGGTTATATCCAAAAAACAGACCGCTATGTTATACTTTCCTTCTTGATCCATCTCCTCGACCCTCGTCACCCTGGCTAAACACTCTATGGGA
This sequence comes from Candidatus Omnitrophota bacterium, assembly GCA_028715785.1. GTDB lineage: Bacteria > Omnitrophota > Gorgyraeia > Gygaellales > Profunditerraquicolaceae > UBA6249. Next base: position 38,616 of record JAQURC010000009.1, on the reverse strand, counting down.
TCTTCGCCTCCTCCAGGCAGCTCTAAAATTAACTCTAAAATTGAACCGACAGCTAATATTTCATCCGAGAAAAAAAGCAAACCTCCGGCAGAAATATTGCTGGTAACGCTAAGTTCTTCGGGAGTAAATCCCCGCTTAAGCAGATCACCTTGCGATTTAAGAAGCTTATAGCGCAGATTGACCCTGCTGTTTAAGCGTTGATAGGCTCTTTTTCCGCTTTCTTTGGGAGGATGGGCGCTCTCAGGCGTAAAAACCCCCAAAGAAACCTGAGCCCTGCTCTCTAAATCATTTGGCTGCTCTTGAGCAGAAGTTGTTTTCATTACCTCCTCGGGAGTAGTTAAACCGGCAACTGTCTTCTGCCAGCCATCCTGGCGTAAAGTGCGCATCCCCTTTGCCAGGGCTACTTTGGTAATCTGCCCGGAAGTGGCTTTCTTTAAAATTAAATCTTTTATCGCCCCATCCATAACCAAAATCTCATATATTGCCGTCCTGCCGAAAAAACCGGTAAAATTACAACCGGCACAACCCTTGCCTCTAAAGATTTTTACTTCATCCATTGATTTTAACCCTAGGTCCCTAGCAATCATCTCCCTTAATTGCTCCGAAGCAGCCTTATCCTCATACTTGCAGTCCGGACAAATTAACCTTATAAGGCGCTGGGCAATAAATGCTTCGACGCTGGAAGCCAAAAGATACGGCTCGACACCGATATCGGTTAAGCGGTTAATGCCGCTAACCGCGTCATTAGTATGCAGCGTAGAAAATACCATATGCCCGGTCAAGGCAACGCGGATGGCGATCTGGGCGGTCTCTAAATCCCTCACTTCCCCCAACATTATCACATCAGGATCATGCCTTAAGATACTGCGTAACCCCCGGGCAAAATCCAGGCCGATCTCCGGGGCAACCTGGATCTGGGTAATATTAGGCATCTCATATTCGATGGGATCCTCAATGGTAATGATCTTGCGTTCTTTTGTATTGATCCTGCTCAAACATGTATATAAGGTAGTTGTCTTTCCGCTTCCGGTGGGGCCGGTAATAAAAATTATGCCGTGGGGTTTGAGGATCAGGCTCTCAAAGATTTGCAGATCTTTTTTTGGCAGGCCTAATTTTTCCAAACTAAAAAGCATCTTGGTGGGCAGGATCCTGATGACTACGCTTTCGCCAAACGGCGTGGGCATCGTAGAGATCCTCAAATCAAGCATCTGCTCTGCGACCTTAACGATTGCCCGGCCGTCCTGGGGAAGGCGGCGCTCCACAATATTTAAATTAGACATGATTTTAATACGCGAGATAATAGCGCTTAAGAAATTCTTTATTTCGGAAGCAACTTTAGTTTCATAAAGCAAACCGTCGATGCGGTAGCGCAGGCTTACTCCTTCCCGATGAGGTTCGATATGAATGTCCGTGGCGCGCTTTTTATATCCTTCTAGAATTACCTGATTAACCAACCTGATTACTGAAGCATCTCCGGCCAATTTCTCGATATCTTCTACTTTTTCCTGCGCATGCTCCTGGAAGCCCCGCCTAGCTTCAGAACCCTGTGAAATCTCTTTCATGGTATCGGCGGCAAAACCATAATATTTTTTTAAGGAATCCAATATATCGCCATGGCGGGAAAGGACCGTTTCTATATCAAAACCTAAATGCGTCCTTATCTCATCCTGAATTTTGATATCCAAGGGGCTGGATACGGCAATAGTCAATAACCTGTCTTTTAAACTTACGGGCAGAAATTTATAATACGAGGCAACCTTTAGCGGGACCTTGTCAAAAACAGATTTATCTATGGGAACCTCTTTTAAGTTTATCAGGCAAACAAGTTTTAATTTCTCGGCAAAAACAGCTAAAATATCTTTCTCTAGGGCCAACTGGCGCTTAACTAAAACCTGCTGGAGGCTTTCACCGGTTTTTTCTATTTCCCCAAAAAGAGGCTCTAAGGCTTCCTTGGAAATCAACCCTCTTTCGATTAAGCCTTCGGATAAAATAGTATCTATTTTTTTCGGCATATTCTTAAAATAGTTTGGCAATATTCTCGTTTAAATATTTTCGGTATCCGTCAATAACCTCAAGCATATCCTCCTGAGAAACCAGGACCAATTGCACCTTTAACCCTCTTGCCACTTCTTCTATTTTCTTTAATGCCCAGGCGTCTAAGGGGTTGCTTATCGCAAATGTCACCGACCAATCATCTTTTTTCAGCGGAAAACACTTATAATCCAAAATCGAAGATGAGCCGAAACTTTTAATCAATGCCCAATCAGTATAACTGTGCTTCAAATTAACTATGGGGATTTTAAATTGCTCGGATAATACTTTTAGCAAATCCAACTCTTTAATCTGATTTTTATCAGATAAAATTTTGCCAAGAAACTCCTTTGTCCTTGACTGTTCAGATAAAGCATCCTCTAGCTGCTTAGGAGTAATTAGGCCTTTTTCGATTAAAATCTCACCCAGCTTTTTTCTAACCATAAGCACCCCCTAGGTTAATGCTCCGATCAGATAGAACTCCCCCTCCGGCTTTGAATCAAATTTCCCCGCGATTATTCTTTCGCAACCGCTAAGGGTCTGTTCGCTGGTTACATATTGGCCCTGCTTACCCGTATAGGCCTCGGCCACGAAAAACGGCTGGGTAAGGAAGTTCTGCAATTTCCGGGCCCGTTCATAAATAATCCTGTCGGCGCTTGAAAGTTCATCGACTCCCACCACCAAAACAATCCGCCTTAATTCCTCATACCTTTGGAAAATCCTGATCACCTCCTGGGCAACCTCAAAATGCCTCCTGCCCACGATATCGATATCCAGGTTGGCGCAAGAAGATTGCAGGGGATCTATTGCCGGATACAACCCTAACTGTATCCGTTCGCGGGAAAGCACCAGGATCGAATCAAGAAAACTAAAAATGGCCACTACTGCCGGATCGGTCAAATCATCCGCAGGCACATAGACTGCTTCAAAAGCGGTTATCGAGCCTCCTGAATCCGTCGAGGAACGGATCCTTTCGTGGAACTCGCTTGCTTCAGAAATCAAAGTGGGTTGATACCCTGTCTCTGAAGGGACCCTGCCTAAAAGAGTGGATATTTCAGCGCCTGCCTGGATAAACCTGAAGATATTATCCACAAAAAGAAGAACATCCTGATTTTTACGCTGGACGGATTCTGCCATGCTGATACCGGTCATGGCCACGCCAAAACGGGCCCCGGGAGGCTCATTCATCTGGCCAAAAACCATCATTGTTTTTGATAATACATCGTGTTTTGAAAGCTCATAATATAATTCATTTCCTTCGCGGATACGTTCCCCCACGCCTACAAACACACAACTGCCCTGATATTTTTTCACGATGTGCTGGATTATCTCTAAAGTAAGGATACTTTTGCCTAAAGCCGCCCCGCCCAAGATCCCGGTCTTGCTCCCCTTAACCACGGGAAAAAGCAAATCAACAATTTTGATCCCGGTCTCCATAACCTCAAAACTTTTTTTGACCGTTGATTTGACCTTAATCAAGCTGCCCATGTCCTTTTTTCTTATATCAAACTTTTCCGGCGAAAGCGGCTTTTCCTTATTATCTATGGGATCCCCCAAGATATTTATGATGCGCCCAAAAAGCACTTCTCCGGAAGGGATCTGGATTGCCGCGCCTGTTGGACGGGCCTGGGCATTGCGCTGGATATTTATCGTAGAATTGATAGCAATACAACGGGCGATATTACCCGGCAGATGCTCGGCGACCTCCAGAACAACCGCTTCTTTATCTATATTCTGGGTATTGATAATCGTAAAAATATTGGGCACCTCTAAAGCAGTAGAGAATTTTACATCCACTACCGGGCCCTGCACCGAAACTATCCTGCCTGTATTATTATCGCTCATCGCTATTTTTAGTTAGGTATATAATAACCTTGCGCTAAAAAGCTCGCGCATATTCCTGTCAATAAATTCATGCCTTACGCGAAAATATTGAAGCTTCAAATTTTTTTCTATATCTTTTAACTTCTGGGAGCTCTCTTCAAGATGCACGAAACGCGCCGCGAATTCCGACAGGCGGCTTAAACCAAAGATATCATAAAATTTCTGCCCTATCCAGACAGATACCAGGTATTGGATGATATCCGCCGGGCTGGACTCTAAAATTAAATCGCCGACAGGGACATTTGATTTTTGAGCCGGTAGAAACGGCAAAAACGTCAGCGTCTCCACCCGTTGCACAGTGAATGAAATAGGGTGCGGATAAACTACCTTGAGAGACCCAAATACGCCTTCTGCAACCTTGCCTAAACAATAGTCCTTTAACTGCATTGCCTGGACATAACGCTGTTCATCATTGACGCCGCCAAAAGAAACAAAAGAAAATTTAGTTTCTCGAAGATAATTCTTTCCGCAGGCGCCAATCACGATAAGCTTGCCCGGGGTCTTCTCTAATTCCAAAAGAGCCTGGTTTATGACCTTTAGATTAAGCCCGCCCAGAAGGCCGCTGTCGGAAGTGACCACGACTACGCCTAAAAGGCCTTTTTGGGGCCTTAAAAACGGGCAATTAATATCATCGATATTGATAAGTTTAAAAAAATCTTCTACGGTCGAAATAATTTTTTCGAATGATTTTAGCTTTTGTTCGTGTATCCTGAATTGAGCCACCGCGATATTCTTCAGGGCCTCGATCAAAGAGGCATGGCCCTGATTAAATTCTATATCTTTTTTTATGTTCGAAAGGGTCCTCATTTATCGGCAGCATCCCCCTTTAGCAACGCTTTAAAATATTCTTTAAAGCAAGATTCCAATTTCTCTTTAATTTCGCCGGTTAATTCCTGCTTAGCGCGCACATCCTTACAAAAACCAGGATAGTGTTTATTTATAAACAGGAAGGCTTCCTGCCTAAACTGCTTTAACTGGTTATCGGATAAATTATCCAGGATCCCGCGATTTAAGGCGTAAAGATAAATTATCTGCTCCTCTATAACGGTCGGCTTGTTCTTATCCTGAACAATTAATTGATTCATTGCTCCCCCGCGCGCCAGCTTGCTTTCGGCCTCTTTAGAAAGCCCGCTAGTGCGCAATTGGGTCATCTGTAAAAGTTCTTTATATTGAAGGTAATCCAGGCGCAGAGTTTTACTTAACTCCCTCATCGCCGGCCATTGCGCTTTATTGCCGATACGCGATACCGAAAGCCCGAAATCGATTGCCGGTTTAAAACCCCGGTTAAAGAGGCTGGTAGAAAAATACAATTGCCCGTCAGTCATAGAAATAAGGTTTGTGGAAATGTAGCCGGTAACATCCCCCTGAAGTATGTCTACGATAGGCAGGAAAGTCATTGAACCGCCGCCTAATTCTGCCTTTAGGTAACCGGCGCGCTCCATCAATTGGGAATGAATATAAAATATATCTCCCGGGTAGGCCTCTCTTCCCGGGGCGCGCTCCAGGAGCAAAGATATCTGCCTGTATATCCAGGCATGTTTGGTCAAATCATCCAACACCACCAGCACATCGCGGCCCTTCTGCATAAAATACTCCCCTAACATGCAGGCAGTGTAAGGGGCAAGATACTGTTCTCCCGGGGATAAAGAGGCTACGCCGGTAACTACACAGGTGTAACTAAGGCAACCGTGCTCCTTTAAGGTATCGATTATTTTTACAAGGGCTGAAAAAGGCTTTCCTATGCAACAATAAATACAAATAACATCCTTGCCTTTTTGATTTAATATCGCATCGATGGCTACCGTTGTCTTGCCCGTAAGCCGATCTCCGATAAGCAGCTGGCGCTGCCCTTTGGCAATAGGGATAATCGCATCTATAATTAAGGTTCCTGTCTCCAGGGACTCCTTAACCGGGGCACGCTCCATAACTCCGGGAGCAACTTTAAATACCGGGTAAGCTTCATCTGCCGCTATCGGCCCTTGATCATCCTGCGGCTGGCAGAGCCCGTTAACCATCCTTCCGATAAAAGCCTCACCCACCGGTAAATTTAAAGATTTACCTTTATTATAAACCTCATCTCCTGCCCGGATCGAAGTTGCATCGCCTAAAACCAGGATCTGGACTTTGTCTTCGGTAAACCCCATCACCAGGCCCCAGGTGCCGTTGGCAAACTCCACGATCTGGCCGTTCACGCAAGAAGGAAGCCCTGAAGCCATAACAATAAATTTGCGCACAGATTTGACCTTGCCGACTTCTCTTACTTCAAACTTCAAAGCTCGCTCCAATCTTATTATAGCTGCGGATTATTTTTTACCCTTGGCCTGCTCTTCGATCTTATTCTTCAGGCTTCCGTCTAGGACCAGGCTTCCTATACTAATGATCAAACCGGCAACTACCTTAGGTTCGGTCTCCTCTTTCAATTGGGCATCATAACCTAACACATCATTTATTTTCTTGGATAGATTCTTACGCTGCTCATCAGTTAAGGGGAATGCGCAAGTGATCTTGACTTCGCTGATATCGCTTGGAAATTGCAGGTGCCTTAACTGGCTGAACCCATCTTCCAGCAGCTCTTTTACCCAATAAAGATGCACCTCCTGCCTGAATTTCTCAGGCAAGGTCACCTGCATTAAGTCGCAGGCTTTATTTATTGCTTCTTTTTCAATCCTGGCTTCCAGTTCGGAAATAAGCGCATTGCGCGATTTGTCTGCCTGCCGGATAATCGTATCGCTTTGAGAGCGCGCCTGATTTAAAATCAAATCCCTTTGGTTTTCCGCGTCTTTAATATTTTGCGCTCTCAGCCTCTCTGCTTCCGCTTGAGCCTCCCTGATAATATTCTGCGATTTTTCTTTTGCTTCCTCGAGCTGCTGGTTAAGTTTTTGTTCTTTCTGGGAATAATCATGGCTTAATTCTTCAAGATGTTTTGTGGCATCGGTAACGTTTTTAGTCAATACGCGGCGTAACAGGAATATCAGCCCGCCAAAAATAAGAAGCTGAAATAAAATCAAAGAAACAATAAGCATATCTGGTCTCCCGTTTTTAAGAGGAACTAAAAAGCTGAAAAACAATCAACATGGCAATAATCGCCAGAGACTGGGCAAAAACCAAAGCAATGATCATCGCCGTAAAAATCTTGGGAGCGCTGGAGGGATTCCTGCCTAAAGCGGTGATACTGGAAAAAGTGCCGGCAGCAAAAACCGCACAAGGCCCCAGGATACAGAAACAAAAAATTAAGACCAACGACAGGTTACGGCTCATTTTTCTTCTACGATTATAGTTACTTTATTCTGGTCTACTTTGGCAATCCCTCTTTTTACGGGAAAGCCCTGTTCATCGATAAATAATTTTCCGGAAATTAAACGGCTGAGGATCCGTTTATGGAAAGATAAGACTTCAAATACACCCTCTTCACCCGGCAAGATAACACTTTTAGCTTGTCCTTCAAAAATAACCTCTCTTGGGCTTAGGAGAATCACATCAAAAAGCATTTATTCTTTTATTTCGGTCTCTTTACTTTCCTGTTCTTCCTTTAAATCAGGTTCCGGAAAAGCAGATTCTTTAGCGGACAAAAGTTCTTCGCGGGTCAGGCGCGCCTGGCGGTGCCAGGTAAAGAAAAGCACACCCGTTAAGAGGCCGATAAAGACAATAATGACAAATACCAATATCCAGGTCATTGTCTTGGTGGGTTCATCCGCCTTTATCCTGGTTTTAGACAACATTTCAGGGGAAGCGGGGCCTCCGGCAGTAACCAGGATCTTCTCCATCCGGCCGATATCTTCTTTGATCTGCTCTAAGGTCAAAAGATTCTGGCGATAAATACCTATATGCTGCTCACGATTGACTGAATCGTCTTTTTGAGAAACAGCTATCTCATCTAAACGCGGATAGATAGTATCGGCTATCTCTTTGCCCTTTTCATAATACGGGGTTTTCTGTAACTTATCCATGATATTGTCCACGCGTTTTCTTAAGCTATCGAGTTTTTTCTCCTGGATAACCCAGACATCTTCAACTTCTACTTCATAAACCTTAACTTCTGCGGGCAAAAGCTCGAATTCCGGTTTATGCATATAATAAATAGACTTTTCAGAATCATATTCCAGGTCCAACCCGCCTGTATCCATAATATCTTTGGGTTTTACCTCGGAGGGTAAATTATATTTAACCTCTACCGACTGCGCCCTGACTTTAGAGGGGTTCATCGCCACAATGCGGAATTTTACGCTGCCCGGCTGAAGAGAAGTCGAGATAATCGGGGCATCTATGCCGCCGAATTTTGCCTCAAAGAGCCGCATTAAAAGATCGATAACCGAATTAATCGCCTCGGTTTTACCGCGTATATCTTTAACGGTCGGAGACTCACTGATGGCCTGTTCCAATAATTTATTCATATTATAACCTTCATCGCCGGCTAATTTTTTTACCCTCTCCGAGATTTCATTCAAAGAGCTGGTGAGGCGCACGGAAGGTCCTTCTTTTGCTATGGTTTCGGGCAATCTATCTATCGATTCCTTAAGATTTTTCAAACTAAGGGAGATATTGGTATTATCTTTGGATCCCAAAATTGTCTCCACCGCCTGGATCGCATCCAATGCCTGCTTGGCTGCCCGCTCTGCTTCCGGAGCGGCCGCGGCTAAACCCGCTACCGTAGTGATACCCATACTCTCCACCATTCCTGAACCAGAGACCATACCGCCGGTACTCTGTTCGGTAATCACATAAGTATAAGCCTTGCCTGCAGTAAACCGGCTATCTGCTTCAAACTCATAGGTATAAAGCCCCTGGCCGCTGGTGTCCTTTAAAACTACGTTATCTACGATGGTTTTATTATCCCAGCTGTAGATAACTAAGACAGGAAATAACCCCGGCTGCCCTTGGCAAGATAAGGTGATCGTATCGTCGGTTAATGCAGGATCGGGAGAAACAGAGGCCTGCCAGGAAAATCTTTTCGCAGTTGCCTCAAGGGTCGCGCCGGCAGAAACCGCTTTATCTGCGCCTGACTGCAGCTTGGTGATGGCCTCAGTAGTTTTTGTCTCAAAACTACTCAAGCTCGTATCTATCGCGGCCTTCATTTCATCGGTTTTCTGGGTAATAACATTGGTCTGCTCGGTCATCTTGGTATCAATAGTCGCTGTTTGTGCAGCTAACGTTGCCTGTAAATCCGCATTCACCTGGGACATGGGCTTATCCAGGACAGAATTAACCGTTGTCTGCATCTCTTCGAGCCGCTTGGCGGCGGTAATTTCAAATGAGCCGGGTGTCTTGAATTTTGCGCCGGATGCATTGGTAATTTCGGTAACAGTAGTATAAACCTTGCTCGCCGACAAACCGGAAGGAGCCCAATCTAGGTTAAAAAATCCACCTTCGCTAGGCGTATTTGAAGTCAATGTTTTAATTAAGACGCCAGCATCATAAATATCAACCTTAACGGAAACAGCGCCGGAAACCACGCCGCCGTCTCTTTCCAGCCATGAGCTTACATCCAGCCTGTCGCCTGTGGAATTATACGCGAATTCCGAATACGTACGCCATATGTGTATAACTGTCGTTTCCATATATAAGGTAAATGTCTGATCGGAATTGGCCGCGTAATTCTGGGCTTTATCGCCGTAGCCGGAGCAGGACCAGGTGGCAGTCCATAACCCATATTTGGTTTGATGCGTTACAGGCGAAGTCTGCCCGGCTGTCTGCCAATTCAGCGTAGTTAAACTAGCCGTATCCTTTTCAACCACGGAAAGGTTGGTTAATTGCTCGTTGGTTAGAAGGTCTTTTAGGATCCAGGTTATCGTATAATAGTCTATCTTAAAATTGGCGGCCGATACCGCATTGACGGTATCATCGCTGGCATCCAAGACCCTGACCTTCACCGTGGTCGATCGGTCGTCGGGGATCGTCCAGTTATACGTATTTGTGTTAGGAGTGGAAACAACAATAGTATTTATGTCTGAAACAAAATTATCTTTAGAATACTGCAGTTTTACATTGGCTACGGTCCCGGTTGTGGCCCAGGTTATCGCGTGGACCTCATCGGTAATCCAGCGTTCAGCTCCGTTGGGGCTGGTTAAAACAAAATTGCCTCTTATCTTAAAATCAGCATTGGAGATATCGAATACTGTATTGTCGTTCGGGTCTTCAATTTTTACCCGCGCTGCCTGAGAGACTGTATCGGGAACCGTCCAGGCGTAAGAATAATTACCGCCGCCGCCGGCGCCATTTGGCGCGGAAACATTAATAACATTAGGAAAAGTTGTTCCTGAATCCGTAGAGTAACTTAATTTAACAAGAGGAATAGTCCCGCCCCAGCTCCAGTTTATGCTTTGCGCACTTCCTACAATCCAAGCTTCTCCTCCATTGGGAGAAGTAACCGTAAAATAACCCTGGATACGGAAATTGGCACCAGAGGTACTATAGACCGTCGCGTCCGCCGTATCGGTTATACGTATACGGGCAAAAGCTGTAGGATTATCAGGTATAAGCCAGGCGTAAGTATTGGTATTTGCAACCGAAACAACAATTGTGTTCGGATAAGTTGAGCCGCTGTCCGTAGAGTATTCCAATTTTACGGTTGGAATTGTTCCGGTGGTATTCCAGGTTATATTATTGCTCAGATTAATCTGCCATAGCTCTCCTCCGTTAGGAGAAGTTATTGCTAATGCTCCGCGGATCTTAAAATCATTATCGGAAGCGTCAAAAGCATCCGTATCGGTAGTGCTCATTACCCTTACTTTAACGGCCGTAGAAATAGCATCGGGTACGGTCCAGGAATATGTGCCTGTATTAGCAGTAGATGCTGTTATTGCCCCGAGATAAGTTGCGCCTCCATCCGTCGAATAATCAAGTTTCACATTGGCAACGGTCCCGACAGTGCTCCAGGTTATATTTTGAGAAGCGCCTACGGTCCAGACTTCGCCGCCGTTGGGTGAAATTACTGTAAATTTAGCCCTTATTTTGGCATTGGCGTCTGAGACATCATTTGCAGTAGCATCAGCCAAATCAGAGATTCTTATCTTAAATTGAGCGCTGATTGTATCCGGTACCACCCAGGTGTAAGAGCCTGTATTAGCCGCAGCTGCTATTATATCGGGATATGTCGCTCCTCCATTGGTAGAATATTCCAATTTTACATTAGGCACCGTCCCTGCCCAGCTCCAGGTTATGTCCTGCGTGCTGCCCACATCCCATTTTTCTGCGCCGTTAGGCACAGTTACCGTAAACCTGGCGGTAATCCTAAAATCGGAACTAGAATCCTTATATGCGCCTATATCATTGGGATCGGATACACGCACCCTCACAGTATTGGAGATTGCATCCGGTATAGTCCAGGCATAACTTCCTGTAGGCGCAGCAGAAGCAGCGATTGACTGTTTATCGGTTAAGAAACCGTCCCGTGAATACTCTAATTTCACTCCCGCTAATGTCCCCACCGTATTCCAGGTGATATTCTGAACGGCCCCTACCAGCCACTGCTGGCCGCCATTTGGAGAAGTCAGAGTAAAAGTGGTGCGGATCCTAAAGTTAGCATTGGAAGTAGCGTAGGATGTAGCATCCATCGTATTACTCACCCGCACCTTTACAGAACCGGAAACGCTATCCGGGACGGTCCAGGAATATGTGCCTGTATTAGCAGTGGAAGTGGTAATTATATCCGGGAATGTTGCTCCTCCATCTACAGAGTAATCCAACTTTACAAAACCCACAGTCCCCTGGGTGGACCAAGTAATATTTTGACTGCTTCCTACCAGCCAAATCTCTCCGCCATTAGGAGCAATCATAGTAAAACCAGCCTGAATCTTAAAATTGGCGGCTGAAGCGCTGTTTACCGTGGCATCATTAACATCGGAAACACGCACCTTAACCGTAGTAGAGATATTATCCGGTATGGTCCAGGAATAACTTCCGGTGTTAGCCGTTGAGGCAACAATAGGGGCGTAAAGAGTCCCACCGTCGGTAGAGAATTCTAATTTTACAAAAGGAATTGAACCTACCCTGTCCCAAGTAATCGTCCTTACCGAACCCACGGTCCATTGTTCCCCGCCGACAGGCGCGGTTATCGTCAAAGAACCCTGAATTTTAAAGTTTGTAGTGGAAGTAGCCATGGCAGTAGAATCATTCACATCAGAAACCCTTACTCTTGCCGCGGGAGTAATGGCGTCGGGTATTGTCCAGGCATAGGTGCCGCTATTTAACACTAAAGCAATAATGATATTTGGATAAGTAGCCCCGGAGTCAGTGGAATATTCCAATTTTACATTATCTACCGTTCCAAAAGTAGTCCAGGTGATATTCTGCGCGCTTGCCACTACCCAGGCCTGGCCGCCGCTGGGATTAGTTAAGGTAAAACCGGCTCTTATCTTAAAGTTCCCGGCAGAAGCGCCAAAAGCATCAACATCCGCAGCATCGGAAACTTTTACCCTTACAGTAGTAGAAATGGCATCCGGCACCGTCCAGGTATAGGAATTAGTATTAGGTATAGCAGCGGTAATTATATTCGGATAACTAGTGCCGCCATTAGTAGAATATTCTAATTTGACATTAGCCACTGTTCCGGCTGTGGTCCAGGTAATATTCTGGCTGGAACCGATCACGAAAACTTCTCCTCCAATGGGGAAAGTAACGCCAAACCCGCCCATTATCTTAAAGTTAAGGTCGGAAACATCAAAACTTCCGGGGTCGGCGGCATTAGAAACACGCACTTTACAGGCTGAGGAAATATTATTAGGAATTGTCCAGTTATAAGAACCAAGATTAGGCGTAGAAGCAACAATCACGTTTTCTACAGGATATGTTGCGCCGCCGTCGGTGGAATACTCTAATTTGACATTGGCAATAGTACCAAAAGTATTCCAGGTAATCGTCCGGGATGTGCCTACCGACCATTTTTCACCGCCATTTGGACTGGTCAAGGTAAAACCGCCGCGGATAATAAAGTTATTATTGGAATCATCGAATACCGTGGTATCCACGGTATTGGTAATTTTTACCTTTACCGTGGTAGAAATAGCATCCGGAATTGTCCAGGCATAGGTCCCTAAAGATGCGTCTAGAGAAGCGGCAATCAGGTTTTCTACAGGATAAGTGGTGCCGCCGTCGGTAGAATACTCTATCTTTACATTTGCTATGGTCCCTACTTTGGCCCAGGTAATATTCTGCAGAGTTCCGACCACCCAGGCCTCGCCGCCGTTGGGAGCGCCAATAATAATGTTTCCTCTTATCTTAAAATTAGCCGCAGAGACAGCTGTGGCATCGGGATCAGTAACATCGGTAATCCTTACTCTTAAAGTAGTGCCGATATTATCGGGAATGGTCCAAGAATATGAACCTGTATTCGGCGTAGTAAGAACAATAGAGTTGGGATAAGTTGAGCCGCCATCAATAGAATACTCTAATTTGACATTGGCGATTGAACCAAGAGTATTCCAGCTGATATTACGCGTCTCTCCCACTACCCAGACTTCTCCGCCATTAGGGCTGGTCAGAGTAAATGCCCCGTGAATTTTAAAATCCGCATTCGAAGTTTTTAAAACAGTAGGATCGGAAACATCGGATATTTTTACCCGGCAGGTTATGCTGGGAGTATTTGGCACTGTCCAGTTATAACTGAGGCTGGCTGCCGGCGTAGTGGCTATAATCACATACGGATAGCTAGTCCCTCCATCGATAGAATATTCCAATTTCGCATTAAGAATAGAACCGGTCTTTGTCCAGGTAATTGCCTGAGTTGAACCTATCGGCCATTTCTCTGCTCCGTTGGGAGCGGTTATTATAAATGACCCGGTAATCTTAAAGTTGGCATTGGAGGCACCCAATACCGTTGGATCGGTAACATCGGAAATCCTTACTTTAACCGTAGAAGACATATTATCGGGAATAGTCCAGGTATAACTGCCTAAATTAGCGGGGATTGAAGCGGTAATCATGTTTGGATAAGCTACTCCTCCGTCAGTTGAATACTCTAATTTTGCATTAGCAATAGAACCGGTCTTTGTCCAGCTGATATTACGGCTCTCCCCCACTATCCAGACTTCAGAGCCATTGGGGCTGGTTATCGTAAATGAACCGGCAATCTTAAAGTTCGCATTGGATGCATCTGAAACGGTTGCGTCCGCCACATTGGTTATTTTTACCCTTAAAGTCGTTCCGATCACATCAGGGACTGTCCAGGAATAACTACCGGCGGCCGCGGGAGTAGACAGAATAATTACATTGGGATAGCTTAAACCGCCGTCGGCGGAGTATTCCAGTTTAACATTGGCGATTGAACCGGTGCGGCTCCAGGTAATGTTATTGTTATTGCCGACAATCCAGGTTTCTGCGCCATTTGGCGCAGTTAAAATAAGCGAGCCCTTTATTTCAAAATCTGTATTAGAAACATCATTGACCATAACGTCGGCAACATTGGTAATCTTTACCTTAAGCGTGGTTCCAATGGCATCTGCAACCGGCCAGGCATAGGTTCCGGTTGTGGCATCGCTAGAGGAAATAATTACGTTGGGATAACTTGCGCCGCCGTCGGTTGAATATTCCAGTTTCACGTTGGCAATAGAACCGGTCTTTGTCCAGGTGATGTTACGATTCTCTCCCACTACCCAGACTTCTCCGCCATTAGGAGACGTCAATGTCAAAGAACCTTTTATCGTAAAATCTGTATTTGAAGCATCGCTAACCGTAACATCCGCGACATCTGTAATCTTTACTTTTAAACTTGCCCCGATCGCATCAGGCACTGTCCAGCCATAACTTAATAAAGCCGCCGAAACAGACGCGGTTATCAGGTTAGGATAATTACTTCCCCCATCGGTAGAATACTCTAATTTCGCATTGGCAATTGAGCCTGTTTTTATCCAGGTAATATTACGGCTCTCTCCCACTATCCAGGTTTCCGCCCCGTTGGGAGAAGTTATGGTAAATGCCCCTTTAATACTAAAGTCGGCATTCGATGCATCAAATATAGTAGCGTCCGCGGTATTGGTAATTTTCACACGAACAGCGGTTGAAGGTACATCGGGTATTGTCCAGGCATAAGGAGTCCCCAGGGCAGCGTCTATTGAAGCAGCTATCAAATTAGGATAACTTGCGCCGCCGTCGGTTGAATATTCCAGTTTCACGTTGGCAATTGAGCCGGTCTTTGTCCAGGTAATGTTCTGTGGCGACCCGACAATCCAAGCCTCGCCGCCGTTGGGAGCGGTAAGGGTCAACGAACCGGCAATCTTAAAGTTGGCATCGGAAGCATCAAAAACCGCCGGATCGGCGATGCTGGTGATCTTGACTCTTACGCTTGTAGAAATACTATCAGGTATTGTCCAGGAATAACTGCCTGCTGCCGCAGGAGTAGAAACAATAATTACATTGGGATATATTACACCCCCGTCTGTCGAATACTCTAATTTAACATCAGCGATTGTTCCTGATTTTGACCAGGTAATAGGCTGTATACTGCCCACACTCCAAACTTCTCCGCTATTGGGAGAAATTAACATCAGCGAACCTTTTATCTCAAAGTTAGCATTAGACACATCCGAAACCGCCGAATCCGCCACATTGGTTATTTTTACTCTTAAAGCTGCTCCGATTGCATCGGGGACTATCCAGGCATAGGTTCCGGTTGTGGCATCGCTAGAGGAAATAATTACGTTAGGATAACTTGCGCCGCCGTCGGTTGAATATTCCAGTTTCACGTTGGCAATAGAACCGGTCTTTGTCCAGGCGATGTTACGGCTCTCTCCTACCCTCCAAATCTCTGCGCCATTTGGAGCAGTCAAAGTAAGCGAGCCTTTTATCGAAAAATCTGCATTAGAAACATCAGTAACCGTAGCATTTGAAGCATCCGTGATCCTGACTTTCACTATGTTGCCTATGGCATCCGGAACTGTCCAGGCGTAACTTAATGAAGCGGCGGGAGTGGAAGCAATAATAGAAACTGTCTGCAATTCATCGCTAAATCCGTTGGTGGAGTATTCCAACTTTACGTTGGCGATTGAACCGGTTCTTGTCCAGGTAATGTTATAGCTTGTGCCGACAATCCAAGACTCTCCTCCATTAGGCGCAGTCAATACCACCGAACCTTTAATCGTAAAATTGGCATTTGACAAATCATACACCGTAGAATCGGCAACATTGGTAATGCGCACCTTTACGGTTGAAGATATGGCATCGGGTATCGTCCAGGCATAGGTATTTGCGTTGGGAACAGAAGCAGTGATTAATACGGTTTGCAACTCATCAAAAAAACCGTTGGTGGAATATTCTAATTTTATGTTGGCTATTGTGCCTGTGCTTGTCCAGGTAATATTCTGAGAGGTTGCTACTTCCCATTGTTCCGCGCCGTTGGGCGCAGCAATGGCTAGCGCGCCCTGAATCTTAAAATTATTGTTTGAAACATCTAATGCCTGGCTGTTATTTACGTCGCTGATACGCACTTTGAGCGTGGCAGAAATATCATCCGGGATTGTCCAGCCGTAAGTTCCGGTGTTAGGCGTAGAAACAACGATTATATTTGGATACCCGATCCCGCCGTCGGTGGAATATTCCAACTTTACGTTGGCAACCGAACCTGTGGTGGTCCAGGTAATATTTTGCGATGTCCCTACTGTCCAGACCTCCCCGCCGTTGGGAGCGGTTATGGCAAAACCTCCGCGTATGGCAAAATTTGCGTTTGAAACATCGTTAACCCCAGCATCGGAAGCATCTGAAATCTTTACTTTGCATGCTGTAGATACGCTATCGGGTATTGTCCAGGAATAGCTTAATCCGCCGGCGGGTATTGAAGCAATGATTATGTTGGGATAAGTCGCGCCGCCGTCGGTGGAGTATTCTAGTTTGGCATTGGCGACTGAGCCTGTCCTTGTCCAATTGATTGTCTGGACCGTATCTACGGTCCACTGTTCTGCGCCGTTGGGAGCAATCAAAGTAAAGCTGCCTGTAATTTTAAAATTCGTATCCGATCTATCTACGACTGCCGCATCGGCGGTATTTGAAATTCTTACCTTTACCGCAGAAGATATAGCGTCAGGAATAGTCCAGGTATATTTGTAAGTGCCTGCGGGCGTTCCTGTGGCATCAGTCGAAGCAGCGATAACTACTGTCTGCAATTCATCGCTAAAGGCATTGGTGGAATATTCCAATTTTACCGTAGATATGGTCCCGGTCTTGGCCCAGGTGATGTTTTGTGAAGTGCCGACGACCCAGGCTTCACCGCCGTTGGGCGCGGTTACGGTTAAAGAACCCTTGACGGTAAAGTTGGCAGCGGAAGCAGCAAAAACAGTGGCATCGGTAGCGTCGGTTACTCTGACCCTTAATTGATTGCCTATCACATCCGGGATTGTCCAGGCATAGGTTCCGGTAGCTGCGGAAGTTGAGGCAGTAATCACATTAGGGTAGCTTACACCGGCATCAGTTGAATATTCAAGCTTGACATTGGCAATCGAACCGGTCCTGTTCCAGGTAATGTTCCTTGACTCGCCCACAATCCAAGTCTCAGCGCCGTTGGGCGCGGTAAGCGTTAAGGCGCCCTTGATCGTAAATGTCCCGTTAGAGACATCGGTAACCGTTGCATCGGCCGCATCGGAGATCCTTACCTTTAGATTAGTGCCAATGGCATCCGGCACCGTCCAGGCGTAAGTTAAAGGGGCTGCCAGGATAGAAGCAGTGATTACTGTAGTCTGTAGTTCATCAGTAAAACCATTGGTGGAATATTCCAATTTTACATTAATGAAGGAACCAGTCCTGGTCCAGGTAATGTTCCTGTTTTCGCCGACAATCCAGGTCTCCCCGCCGTTGGGTGAAGTTACCGTAACCGAACCCTTGATGGTAAAGTTAGCGTTGGATTCATCAAAAACAGAAGCATCCCCGGCATCGGCAATCTTTACTTTTAATTGAGTACTAATAGCATCCGGAATGGTCCAGGAATACGTTAAGGTAGAAGCAGGAGTAGAAGCAATGATGATATTGCCTACAGGATAGGTTGTGCCTCCGTCGGTTGAATACCTTAATTCCACGTTGGCAATGGAGCCAAATTTGGTCCAGGTAATATTATTGGTATTGCCTACTACCCAGGTCTCCCCGCCGTTGGGTGAAGTGACCCAAAGACTTCCTTTGATACTAAAGTTAGCGTTAGATAAGTCATAGACCGTAGAGTCTGAGACATCAGAGATACGCACTTTAACAGTTGCCGAAGGTTTATCCGGAATTAACCAGGAATAAGGCGTGCCGGTGGTTGCATTTATCGAGGCAGTAATAAGAAAAGTCTGTAATTCATCGCTAAAGGCATTGGTGGAATATTCTAATTTTACGTTGGTAATGGAGCCTACTTTGTTCCAGGTGATGTTTTGCGTAGAGTTTATCGGCCAAGCCTCAGCTCCGTTGGGCGCGGTTACGGTCAATGAACCGCGGATTTTAAAGTTTGCATTGGAAGTGTCAAAGGCATTGGCATTGGAAGCATCCGAGACTTTTATCCTGGCGCCATTGGTGATATTATCCGGAACCGTCCAGGCATATAGGTTATTATTAGGAGTAGTGGCAATAATAACATTGGGATAAGTGCCCCCTCCATCAGTAGAATATTCAAGCTTTACGTTAGCTACAGTGCCGGCGGTATTCCAGGTGATATTGCGGGACTCATTCACTGTCCAGACCTCGCCGCCGTTGGGAGCGGTTACGGTAAATCCGCCCAAAATTGTAAAATTAGCGTTGGATTCATCGAATACCGTGGCATCGGAAGCATCGGAGATCTTTACCTTTACGGTTGCGGATATAGTATCGGGTATTGTCCAGGAATAGCTTAATCCGCCGGCGGGTGTTGAAGCAATGATTATGTTGGGATAAGTCGCGCCGCCGTTAGTCGAGTATTCTATCTTGGCGTTGGTAATTGAACCTGTCTTAGTCCAGGTAATACTATAGGACTGCCCTACGGTCCACTGTTCCGCGCCGTTGGGAGCGGTAAGAATAAAACTGCCGATAATTTTGAAGTTTCCGTCGGAAATATCTTTGACGGTAGTATCGGCGTTATTGGTAATCCTTGCTCTTACCGTAGCAGATATGGCGTCAGGAATAGTCCAGGTATATTTGTAAGTGCCTGCGGGCGTTCCTGTGGCATCAGTCGAAGCAGCGATAACTACTGTCTGCAATTCATCGCTAAAGGCATTGGTGGAATATTCCAATTTTACCG
>JAQURC010000009.1:0-19438 GCA_028715785.1 Candidatus Omnitrophota bacterium | reverse complement strand
AGTATTCTATCTTGGCGTTGGTAATTGAACCTGTCTTAGTCCAGGTAATACTATAGGACTGCCCTACGGTCCACTGTTCCGCGCCGTTGGGAGCGGTAAGAATAAAACTGCCGATAATTTTGAAGTTAGTAGCCGAGATGCTATAAACTAAAGGATCCGCTTCACTGACCACTCTTACTTTCACTGTTGAGGAAATAGCATCAGGAACTGTCCAGGCGTAAGGTGTGCCGGTAGAAGCATTGACTAAAGCAGCGATAACTACTGTCTGCAATTCATCGCTAAATCCGTTGGTGGAATATTCTAATTTTACCGTAGATATGGTCCCGGTCTTGGCCCAGGTGATGTTTTGTGAAGTGCCGACTGTTAAAACCTCTCCGCCGTTAGGCGCGGTTAAGCTTACCGATGGTTTAATACTAAAGACAGCATTGGATTCATCAAAGACATCAGTATGGGTAAGGCTGGTAATTTTTACCTTTAGGTTGCTACTGGCGTTATCGGGGATAGTCCAGAGGAATTGTAAATCGGAACTAGGCACCCCCACAGTAATCACATTCGGATAGCTAGCGCCGCCGTCAGTAGAATATTTAATCTCCGCATTACCCAGGCTGCCCGTCTTTGTCCAGGTCACTGCCTGTTGCGTTCCTACACGCCATACCTCTGCGCCGTTAGGCGCGGTAAGAACAATAGAACCTTTGACTGTAAAGTCGGCGTTAGATGTGTCAAATACTGCAGCATCATCAAAATTAGCGACCTTTACTTTTACTTGCGTGCCGATGGCATCGGGAATAGTCCAGGAGTAAGAATTAGTATTGGTCACTGCCGTGGCAATAGTAGAAGTATAACTGGTTCCGCCGTCAGTAGAATAATAAAGATTTACCTTGGAAATGGTCCCTGCGGTACTCCAGAGAACGTCATAAGCCGTACCGACAATAAGAGTTTCTCCTCCATTGGGATAAGTAACCACCAGCCTTCCTTTAATGGCAAAGTTCGCGCTTGAAGCGCTAAATACCGTAGCATCTGAAACATCGATTATTTTAACTTTCAAAGCGGTACCTATGGCATCCGGTATGGTCCAGGCGTAACTACCCGTAACCGCAGGAGTAGAAGCAATAATAATATTAGGATAAGTGGTCCCGCCGTCAGTAGAATACCGTAATTCCGCGTTGGCAATAGAACCGACTCTACTCCAGGTAATATTCTGAGCTGTGCCAACTTCCCAGGATTCGGCTCCGTTAGGGATAGCAAGAAGAAGTTTTCCTTTAATTGTAAAGTTGGCGTTAGATTCATCGAATACATTGCTGGCATCGCTTAAAAGCAGGATCTTAACTCTTAACTGGGTAGCAATGGCATCCGGTATAGTCCAGGCGTATGGAGTTGCCGTGCTAAGGACTCCTGTGGCAATCACGTTGCCCACCGGATAAGTCAAGCCGCCATCAATGGAATACCTTAACTCCACATTGCCCAAAGTACCGGTCTTGGTCCAGATAATATTAGTAGAGTCACCTACATAGAAACTCTCTCCACCATTGGGGGCGGTCACAAGAAGAGAGCCTCTTATGGTAAATACCGCGGCGGATTCGCCGGCTATCGTACTGTCTGAAACACTAATAATTTTGATTTTCAAGTTTGAGCCGATGGCATCCGGAATTGTCCAGGCATAAGTTCCCAAAGTAGCAACTATTCCACCTAAAGGAGTAATCTTATTACCGGGAGGATAGGTTGCGCCTCCATCCGTTGAATAATAAATATCGACATTGCCTATGCTTCCGTAAGCAGTCCAGGTAATATTCTGGGTTGCGCCGACAATCCAGGCCTCCCCGCCGTTGGGTGAAGTCAAAACTACCCGCCCCTTTATCGTAAAGTCCGCTGCGGATACAGCGTAAACCGTATTATCGTAAAAACTCTCTACCTTGACTCTGGTCTGGGTGCCGAGGGCATCCGGGATAGTCCAGCTCCAGGCATTTACATTAGTTGCCGCGCTCACTATAGTAGATGAATATAGCGCGCCGCCGTTAGTGGAATAATAAAGATTGACCTTATCCACTGTCCCATATGTTGTCCAGCTGATATTCTGAGAAGTGCCCACATACCAGGTTTCCCCGCCGGAAGGCGCATTAAGCGCGAACCTTCCGATAATGGAAAAAGTGCCGGTGGAAACAGCATTAATGGAGGCATCGATAAGAGAAGTTATTTTAATCTTTACCTGATTTCCGATAGCATCGGGTATGGTCCAGGGATAAGTGAACGCTCCGGAATCAACCGAAGCCGTAATTACGTATGGGTAACCATCCAGGCCGCCGTTGCTGGAATAATCCAATTTCACGTTACCGAGGCTAGCACCGTTCCTGGTCCAGGTAATCGGCTGGCTGGTCCCGACTCCCCATTTTTCCGCCCCGGAAGGAGAAGTTATGCTCAAACTACCCTTAATAGAAAAATTGCTGGTTGAAGTGCTATAGACTGCGCTGTCGCTCACCAGGCAGACCTTGACCCTTACTTGATTCCCGATGGCATCCGGAATAATCCAGGTGTAGGGAGTACCGGCAACAGGGTCAAGACCGCTTACAATCGTATTTGCCGGAGGATAAGTCGTGCCGCCGTCGGTAGAATAAATCAATTGCACATTCCCTATGGTGCCCTGTTTGGTCCAGGTAATCGTTGTGCTGCCGCCCGCAGAAAATGACTCTCCTCCGGTCGGAGCGGTTAAAATTAAAGAACCCTTGATGGCGAAATTCGCAGTGGAAACACCGAAGACATTGCTTGGATCGGAAATTAACTCTACTCTTACCTTTGCAGTGCTGGAAATATTATCGGGTATGGGATTCCAGGTATAATTCAAGGCCGAAGCCGATATACCGGCAGCAATGGTATTGGGAAAAGTTGCTCCTCCGTCGGTAGAATATTTAATATCAACATTTCCCAGAGTTCCATATTTCTGCCAGGTAATAATCTGTGAAGAAGCTACCGGATATACTTCTCCGCCGTCAGGAGTTCCAACTACGATTTTGCCTTTTATCTTAAAATTATTATCCGACTCATCAAATGTGGCGGGCATAAGGACATCGCTTATCTTCACCTTGACTGTATCGCCAATCATATCCGGTATGGTCCAGGGATAGCTTCCGCTTGCCCCAGGCGTGGAAGCGCTAATCACATTACCCGGAGGATAAGTTGACCCTCCGTCGGTAGAATATTCGATTTTTACATTGGCTATGCCCCCTCCGACCGTCCAGGTGATATTTTGCGATTCACCCACACGCCAAACTTCAGTCCCTGCATTAGGGCTGGTAACCAAGACAGAAGGTATAATCTTAAAATCGGCAGTAGAAGCACTCTCAACCTGTAAATCCGCCGCCTGGTCGCTGACTATTTTTACCCGCACAAAATCGCTGATTCCGGCAACCGGAACAAGCCATGCATACGAACCTGTGGCTGCTCCGGCAGGCTGAACAGTAGCAATGGTATTTGGATATGAACCACCGCTATTGGTGGAATAATACAATGAAATAGTAGAAAATGTTCCCCATTTATTCCAGGTAATGCCCTGGCTGGACTGTGTCGCCCAAACTTCTGCGCCGTTAGGAGCAGTTATCGCCAATTTTCCTTTTATATAAAAATTAGCATTGGACTCGTCTTTAACCAAAGCGGGGTCTCCTGTCCAAGATACTCTCACCCTGCGGTCATTTCCTATATAATCTCCCACAGGATTCCAGATATAAGAACAGCTGTTACCGGAGCAATAAGTAGCTTGGGTCAAACCGCTGGCTATCGAAGTAGGATACGTAGAACCGCCATTCTGGGATAAATCTATAGAAAACGTATTACTGCTTAAACTTAAATCCCCTGTTTTATTCCAGGTAATATTTCTCGATGTGTCTCCTACGTTCCAAATTTCCCCTCCGTTAGGAGCAGTAACCGTTATTGTCCCTTTTATTTCGAAATTTGCGTTGGAGGTATCATAGTTTCGCGCAGCCCCGGTTTCATCTGCGCTTATGGTCGTATCGATAATCGCCACTCTAAGCTGGGTACTAATAAGATTAGTCCCTGATATAGAATCGGGAATAGTCCAAGCGTAGCTATCTGCTGATGCGCTAAGCCCTGCGGCAATAGTTAAAGTATAATTACTTAAAGTGGCGCTGCCGGTAGTGCAAAGTTTGAGTTTAACGGTATCCGAAGCCACAGAATCCGCGTGCTTCCAAGTAATATTTTGCGTTTGTCCTACCTTCCAAACTTCTGCGCCGTTAGGGGTATTTAACGTCAGGGGACAGAATTCGATAGCGCTGATTTGCGTCCTGCTTGACGCTGCCGTGCTTGTGGCGGAACGCGTAGTAGCAAGAGTTGTAGCGTTAAATATGTAGGGAGCAATGCTCAAATCGTCCGCGAGGTTGTTAGCCGTAGTGCCGCTCTGCGAGCGTGTAGTGCTCAGAGCCATAGTCCTTGTAGTATCTATAGACGTCAATGCCGAAGTTACAGCTTTCTGGGCATAGTCAGTTCCGGCGCTATAAATCCCTGAGCCGCTAGAGCCGTTAAGCGAAAAAGTAGTAGCGCCGGTTACGGTAATAATCCAGTTGCCGTTTGCCGCAAGATTACCTGGAACACCCTGGATATTTACCAGATCGCCTGTTGAATAACCGTGATTTGTAGCAGTAGTAATCACAATAGGGGAAGCATTAGTTGCGTCATTAATATTTACGGTTGTACCGACATCGGTCCAGTTATGCGTACCTGACTGCACTAAGTTGGAGGGGTTAATAAGGTCAACCACGTAGTAAACAACTTTAACGGTTTTGCCTGCCGTACTATCTGTATAATAACGGTAAAATCTTAAGGTGGTAGAGTTAAATACCTCGCCCGTAGTATAAAGCATAACATCCTGGCCGTCTATGGTTGTATCTCCGGTAAAATAGGTAAAAAGAATTGGGTTAGTTACAGCGGAAACGGTAACGTCAACAGGATTAGCTTCGCCCGCTGTCTGAGCAATTGTTGTCGTACCTGTCTGCACGGTCGCATCAGTTAAAAATTCAATAACCTGCCAGGTAATCTGCGTCGCCTTGGTGCCCGTAGCATCAAGCCTCTCCAATCTTAAGGTATTCGCATCCGGGAAAGTAGGCAACAGAAAAAATTGCTCGGTCTGGGTTCTGTTGGTAAATGCCGCGCGCGTCTGAATAATGGGGACCGCCTTAGTGGTATCAATAGGCGTGATATTAAGCACGATATCTTTGGTCTGGGGCAAAGTTGACGGAGAAACCATACTTGAAATACCTCTTTGCACCCTTACTCCATCCGTAAATTCGATAACCTGCCACAATACGCTGGCCGGGGCATTACCGCCTGCGCGGTCAATAGCTACAACGCTATTGCTTTCAAACTGTCCGGTAAAAAACCAGTTCTGGTCATTAGAACTTACAACGCTTGCTGTCGGTTTCACCAGGATTATCGACTTTGACTGGTCAACCGCGTAACCAAGTGTAGCCGTCTGCACCGTGTCGTCGGTGTCAAAGTTAGCTATGCCCTGCTGCACCCTCTTTATTTGCGCTGCTTCGGCATAAGGGATAAAACAAAGAAATAAAAACGAGAACCCGAACAAAACTAAATCTTTTAAAACTCTACGCGTTTTATTCATTCTCACCTTCTTCGGATTCCATAACCGGGACTTCAGGTTTTTTGGGTGCCGGTTTAAGAAAAGTAACTGTTATACCTTTAAGCGTCTTTACCAGGCCTTCCTTAGCCTCCCCCCTGGTAACTTCTTCATATTGGACGCTTACAGTATCTCCTACGCTTATATCTTCAAGCCTTTTTTTATGCACCAGCCTTATGCTATTATCCAAAGGCAGAAATATTTCTTTTTCCAAGCCCTTTGCCAGGTCACGGCTATAAACAACGGCAATTCCATTCTTATTCACCGCGCTTACCTGGCCCTCAATTGTTTTAATCATGGTTTTCGCTTTAGGTTTTTCCTGCTTTCCCTCCTCTTGCGCGAACAAAATACATGACCTTAAAACCATTAATCCGGCTGCCAAAGCGATAACGAATATTTTTTTGTTTTTCATTATTTCCCCTGGTAATTTACGTTCATTTTTATATTTGCCGATTGTTTTAAAGCCTTAAACCAATCATTAAAGCCCTCGTATTTTTTCTTCATCTTGATCTGCTCAAAATACGACTGCTTTAATTGCGGATATTTTGCTTCCTCTGCCGGCCTCTTCTCCAGCACCTTAAAAACACCGTAACCTTTATATATAGGAGCGGGCGGATAAATGCTGCCGATCTCCATCTGCACCATTTTATAAACCGCATCCTTAGGCAATTTCCACATCTCCATTAAAAATTCTAACGCCACAAAACCCGGGCGCTTAAAATCCTTGGGCCGCTTATCTTTTTCTTTGCCCCAAAACTGGGGATTTTTTTCCGCCTTTTGATAAAAATCCCGGGCATCCTTTAATTGATCAAACTGCACCAGCTCTATACCTAAGGTATTGTATTCGTTTAAAAACTCTTGATACGCCTCTTCTTCGCTGACCTGCGGATTGATACCATCCATTACCTCTTTGCGCAGTTTCTCAAGTTGTATAAGGTGCCTGATCTGATTTTCAAACAATTCCACAGGTTCATTGACCCTTTTCTTTACCCATTGGGCATAAACATCTTTCTCTTTTTTCCGGTCAAACTCCACCTTTTCCTCTTTAATGATCTTGGCAATTTCATTTTCAACTTCTGTTTGATCCACGGTAATATTTCGGCGAAATGCCTCATAGGAAAGAAGCAAATTATCCCAGACACAATCTTCTAATTCCTGCGCGGTTTGAGGCTGTATCCCAAAACGGTTGCCGAAAACCGCAATTACGCCTTTGACAAAGTAGTAATTGCCTGCGGGAACAGGAGCGCCAAAAAACTCACCCGCAAATTCTGCTTTCTTCTCTGCCGGCTCTATCCCATAAACAAAATTAAAAACCAAACACAAAGAGACCGCCAGACAGAAAGTTAATATTTTTTTCATAGCCATAGAAAAGACATATCTTTTATTGCTTTGTGGAAGATATATTTGTAAAAGAGAACCCCCGTGCCTGGCCTTTTACTGGTTGTAAACTTAATACCCCCCGCATTGCCTGGCCTTCTAAGTCGCCTCTCCAAAATGCCATTTCGCCTTTTTCCGTAGTCTGCATCGTCTCCCAGGTTATTGTGCCGTTGGGCTGAACCGTAATCGTGCAATTAGAACTGGGATACCCCTTGCTGGAAAGGTTCTTTGAGTTAAGTTTACCCTCCGCAAAATTCAATACATCCGTTTCCTGTCCTGCTTTTTTCTGCCCCATTGCCGTAAGATATACTGTCCATTCCTTTGCCGCTAATGTCGCTTTTGCTCCTGCCTCAGCTTCTTTTCGCGCAGCCGCAGAAAGCGCGGGGCTGGCCGGATTTTTCTGAGCCGCGCAGAGCGTCTCATTTGCCATCGCTAAAAAACTTAAAATTGCCATACCTATAAGTATCCTTTTCATCTCCAACTCCTTTTTTGCAGTTTTTATTTTTGACGTTAGATTTTTGATATCCTGATCTCACCTCCTTACTCAACAGGTTTCTTACCCTCATAAGTCTCCCAGGTAAGCAAATATTTCCTCACCCAGTCGGTGTCTTTATCGTCGCTTTTAGCAAGCCGCAAGAAATAGCGGAAGTGTTCAATTGCCTTTTGGCGATCTAGCTGATGTTCCGCATAAATATAACCTAAATTAAAATGCGCGTAGGCATCATCCGGAGTTATATCCACAACTTTCTCGAGTTCCGCAATTGCCCGGGTATATTCTTTATTCTTAGTATAAAAGACGCCTAAATTATAATGCATCTGCGCGGTTTCCTTAATCAGCCTCTTATTCTGACGGGCTATTTCTGAGAATTGCCTGGGAAGATTATTTATTTCTTCTTCTAATTTCCTGTTTTTATTTATTGCCTGAGCAATAGCCTTTTTCTGCTCTTTAACCTGTTGGACCAACTCCTTTTTTGCTTCTTCTAATTTTGTTCTTTGCGCCTTAAGCTGCTCAATTTCCTTATTTTTCAGGTTAATTTCCGGAGCGATCTTTTCCTTCCTTGGCTTAACCGCCTCTTTTTTCGATTTTTTTACGGCGGCCTCATTGCTAGCTTTTTTCTTGGCTTCCTCATAGGCAAGCTTAAGATCATCCCTTTCCTTAATTATCCGTACCTGCGATTGCTGATATGTTTTGAACGCCGCCTTAAGGCTTGAGTTATATTTTTGCGCCTCTTGTTTTTCCTCCTGAAGCCGGCTTATCTCCAAGTTAGCTTTCTCCAAAGAAACCCCAAGCTCATCCGCCCGGGCCCTTTCTCCCAGAAGGACCTTTGTCTGCGCCAAAACATTATTGCGGTCAATCTTTAATGCCTCATTTTCTTCAAGCAGCTGCGCATACTTACCCTTTAACTCCTTTTCTTCCCGGTCAAGCTTTTGATAACCCGGCTTTATAATTTCCAGTTTTTTAAATAAATCCTGCGACTTACCGGAAAAATATATAAGGCCGACGCTTTCACCGACCATTAAAACACCTATTGATATTATCATAAGCTGCCGCTTACTCACTCTCGTTAGGTTAAATTTACTCATTCCCCTCATCTCCTTTAATTTTAGGCTCTAGCTTTTCTTGAGGAACTGCGTATTCCCGATAAGGTTTTATTTCTTCTTCTAGCGCCTCTTTGGAAAGATTAAGTTCTGCCGTCTCAGTAAGGGGAAAATATTCTTTGTACTCTTTACCAGGCTTAGTTCCAAATACACGTTCATCTCCGGTAGATAAAGTTTCACCGCTTACGATATGGGGGGTCAACATTACCAATAATTCCGTCCTTTCGGTTTTTTTTGTGCCTGACTTAAAAAAGAAGCCTAGAATGGGGATCTTGCTTAATATAGGCACTTGGTCGCTGCTGGAAGTCTTTTCCTCTTTACGCAAGCCTCCGATAACAATAGTTGCCCCGTCCTTTACCATCACCGTCGTTTCCGCCATAGAAGAATCGATTATGGGAATTTTATTACCCGAGGGGGTAGTTAGAGTGGAAACTACGCTGGAAACTTCCGGCTTTACTTTCATAGTCACATAACCAACATCGTTTATGGTTGGAGTCACGGAAAGCTGTATCCCCACATCCACGAAAGTTACCTCTTCGGAAACCGTAGAAGTAGTCTGGCCGGTAGTAGTTGTTGTCGTAACGTAAGCCTGTTTTTCACCTACATGAATCCTTGCTTCCTGATTATTTATTACCGCTAATTTGGGGTTAGAAAGTATTTGCGTATTACCTAATGTCTGCAGATATTTAATCAAAACATCGAAATCCTGTTTGTCGTTTATCATACCAACATGCATCGCCTCTCCGGGGGCAACTTTTGCGCTGGTGGAAGTGCTGGTGGGATAGGCGCCGATTGTCTGCTGAGTATTTAGAAAAGCGTCCCTGGATTGCCAAGGGACCGCAGTAGTAGAAGCAGGGATCACGCTAAAAGGATATGACCCCATATAAGTAGATCCTACTTTGGTACCCAAACTAAACAAGCCTTCCCACTCAATCCCGGTAGTCAACTCATCGGATAACTTAACTTTCACGATCTTTGTATCAATTAAAACTTGTTTTGTCTTTTTGTCCAAAGCCTGTATTAACATTTCAATATCCGGCATTCGCTCAGGCAGCGCCTGGACAACAATCTGATTTGAACGCTCATCTACTTTTATCGAACCGACTTTCTTGGCATCCAACTGCGCCTTAAGCTGCTCTTCTATATCTTTTACTTTACTATATTTTAAGGTAAATACCCGGACTAAATTTTTCTGCTCGAATACGGCCAAAGCATTCTCAATCTGTTTAATATTTTCCGGGGTGTCCATAATCAGGGCGGTTCCGGATTCAGGTTCGACTAAAACCCTGCCTACCTCGCTCTTTAAAGTATCTAAGAGGCTGAAGACCTGTTCGGGTATCGCATACCGGAGCTTAAAGGTCTTGACCTGCCTGACATCGGCAAACTTTTTTCCGAAAAGCCCCTTATATTCTTCTTCAGTCATTACATTGTAAATTTCACCCTGCTTTGTATAAGCAAGGCCGTTAGAACGCAGGGTTATATCAAACACATCTTTAACCGGGACATTTTCAATCATAAGCGTAATCCGGCCGGTGACGTTCTTAGTGGCAATAATATTTATTTCAGCTTTGGTTGCTATAAATTTTAGCGCTTCTGTTACGTCAATATTACGCAGGTCCAAAGATATCCTCTTCATTATACCGCTAGATACAGGCAAAATTTCCGCTTGAGCCTGTTTTGAATAAACCTGGGGTAATTGAGAAGGCGCCTCTTCTGCGATTAAACCGTTGTTCACAAAAGAGACGGCCAGAATAACCGATAAAATTATATTTCTTATGGATTTCATCTTAATTCGATTTCTTCTTCCCCGTACCTTAAGATCAACTTGTCCTTGAAAATTGCCTGGACTTTCACCTCGCCAATCAATCCTCCCCTTTTCACAAAAAATGTCCGTAATGCCTTGGTATCCTCGATCATCGCATCAGGGTCATCAGACCAGGAGATCCCTACTAATTTTAAATGTTCAGTTGCCTCAATAATCCTTGGAGAAGGGCTGTGAGAAGCAGCTCCGGTATCGCCATTCTGGCTACTTTGCCCCATCTTAAAAATATCCCTTTGCCTGATCTTCTCTAAAAAATAAGAAACAGCTTTTTTTGAGACAAAGGCATCACCGGGGCCGGCCGGATTTAAATCCTCGTTTTTAACTTCAAATGATAAATTGCGCGGATTTTTTAAATTGATGAAAGAGGTATACAGGTTATTTATGAAATAAAACAGCAGGGCGAGAATACAAATCCCCAGAACCTTACTGATTATTTTTATATCAAGCCCCTGCGATTGCGGCCTCTGGAACTGCTTTCTAAGCCAATCCTTAAAAAAAGAAATCCTGCCTATCCAGGCGCTAAAAGAAAATAAACTCAAACCCTGATGCTTAATTGCCATTGAGTTAAAGGATACCGGTTTTAACTTTGGGTCCTCAATCAATCTTAATAGCTGCTTTTCTGGAGTAAAAGGTCTTTCCTGTGCCATCCTGATTTTATTTCCTCGTTTATCAGCTCCCGTATGAATAGCTCATCTACCACAAATTTATTCTTCATCACCAGGTTTTTTAAAGCCCGGTGGCATAACATAGTGATCCTTCTGGGATAACCCTGGCTATATTCATAAATTTCTCTTATCCCTTCATCTAAAAAAAGCTTGATGTTGCTTCTATATCCTGCCTGGCTTATGCGAAAATTAATCATCTCTTTGGTCTCATCGAAACCCAACGGGTTTAAAGTATACTTAAAACTAATACGGTCAAAAAAATTGGGGATGTTCATTATTTTAGAATACAGCTCAACCTGCCCCAATAAAATCAATTGTAAAAGTTTAAATTCATTTGTCTCATAATTAAGGAGTACGCGCAATACCTCTAAAGAGGCTTCGCTTAATTTTTGAGCTTCATCAATAATTAAAGTAACGGTCTTACTTTCAATCACGCCCTTTTGAAAAAGGTAGGCCTGCAAGGCCTCTCTTAAATCCAGGATAGTTTTACAGCTATCAGCTCCCGTATTATTAATTTCAAAATTTTTTATTAATGAACTTAAGAATAAAAACTCATTGTCAAAGGAAGGGTCCAATATGATATGAAAGGCAATATCATCTCTCTCTTTTAGCTCCTGCACGAGCTTTCGTGAAAGCGTAGTTTTACCGGTCCCCACATCTCCCAAGATAACCGAAAGCCCTCTTCTTAAACGCAACTCTATAAGGATATTATTTAAGGCGCTCTCATGTTCTTTGGATAAATAAAAAAACTCGGGATCGGGGCTGGTGGAAAAAGGCTCTTTCTCAAATCCTAACACCTTAAAATAACTCACGTTTTAGCCCCCTAGATTTTTTAAACAAACGCGTAACTTATTATATTTCAATGAGTTTTGTCTCATACTAAATCCCGATTAATTGCTTTCGGATCAAACTTAGAGAATACCCTTCTTCCGTCAATTTCTTTATCTTTTTTATACGTTCATCTACGATATTTTTGTCATAGAACCTGACATTGCCCTTCTTTAACGCTATCGGCAATAATCCGAAATCCGTATAGTGGTTAACGGTCTGATAAGTCAGGTTATATTCCCGCATAATATCTTTTACCGAAAGCATCTTATCCTCTTTATTACTATCCTTTGCCATTTACTTATTTCCTTTTTTAACAAGTCCTCTTTTAACTTATGGTAACTACAATAACTTGGATAAATACCAGAATCAAAATATCTACCATACTTAAAATATATACCATAAAATATGATATTGTCAATAGAAATTTAATAAAAAAGGCCCGGTGTTTTTTGCCGGGCCTCTTGCTCCTCCTGCTTGAAAGATCCTAATTACTAAACAAACGGTAATTTTATAATAACAGTAGTGCCGCAGTCCTGCTTCTCTATTTCCATAGAGCCATTATAGTTATTGATAATTTTACGGCAGATTAATAAATCAAAACCCATCCGCTCTTTTTTCTTGGCTCCCATATCGCTTATCCTGACTTCAATATAACGATTCTGGAAATTAGATGTCTTTATGATCAGCCTGCCGTCTTCTGCTGTCATTGCCTGACAGGCGCTCAAGAATAAATCCAGAAAAACCTCCTGCAGCTGATTAAAATCACTTTTAATCGCAGGGATATCTTTGGCCAAATCTTTCTCTATGATTATTGATGCGGGGCATTCTTTATAATAAGCAAGAAGGGTGCAGGCATTTTCGATAACCTCATTTATATTTAAATTCTCAAGCTGATGCGGCATGTTCATGGCGAATTTAAGAACCCGGTTGACGATCACGCTAAGCCTGTTGGTGCAATTACTGATCAGATCCAAGCTTTCCCTGGCATCTTTATCTATTGTCTTTTGCTCTAAGAGGATCTTGAGCCTTCCGGAGATGACAATTAATAGATTGTTCATCTCGTCTGTCAGGCCAACCGCAAATTCACGTATGGCTGCTATTTTTTCTGCCTGTGATTCTCTAAGAGGCCCTGCGTCCTTCTGCATTCTACTGCATCCTTTCCTTAAGCTTATTGTGCTTCCTCAAAATAACTTCTAATAAAGAAAACTCCTTTTCAAAATCATCCTCTTTAGAAAATATGCCCGAGACCCCCAAAGACATTAATTCATTGGCCCTGGAGGTGCCAACGTGGGCGCTTATGATTATTACCGGAATATCTTTATCGAATTTTCTTATATTCTTCAAGGCCTGGACGCCATCCATGCCAAACATATTCAAATCCAGGAAAACAACATCCGGCTTTTTTTCTTTGACCATCTCCACACCCGTTCTTCCATCGGATGCGGATATAACCGTATAACCTTTTGATTCAAGCCAAAACGTCATTATGGTGCGGAAATCAACTTCATCTTCTACGACAAGAACGGTAATATTATTTTTAGGCATAATTATCCTCCAGTCTTAGTTCCGATATAAAGTAATTTAACCAACTGACAGGGGCTGGTCACTTCAATGGCAGCGTAAAAATAAACCGTGCGCCAACACCCTTTTCACTCTCTACCCAAATCTTTCCCCCATGCAATTCAACAATTTCTTTGACAATCGATAAGCCGATACCTGTCCCATTTATATCCGAAGCAATCCTTTCCCCTGCCTGATAAAACTTATTGAAAATATTAGGCAAATCTTCCTTAGAAATACCTACGCCGTTATCCTCTACGCTAACCATTACCTCTTTGCCTTCCGCGCGCAATGACGCTTCGATAACTACATTACCGTTAGCAGGCGTAAATTTAATAGCATTACCAATAAGGTTAGTTAAAACCTGGATGATCCTGTCTCCATCGATATTTACCTGCGGCAGCCCATTCTCGATTTTCTTTTCTATGGTAATAGACTTTGTTTTTGACCAATTAATAAGGGACCCCACCGCTTCCTCAATAACAAACGCGATTGAAGTCGGCAAAGCGTTGATTTTCATCTTTCCCGCCTCAAGCTTGGAAAGATCCAGCAAGTCATTGATCATGATCGACAGCCTTTTAATATTACGCTGGGCGATAGACAAAAATTCTTCCTGAGCGGGCAAAATCTCTCCCGCGTTTTTAGCCAGGATTAAAGCAATGGATTTATCTATGGCAACCAGGGGCGTGCGCAGCTCATGAGTAATGTTAGAGACAAAATTTGCTTTTAATTGATCCAGCTCCTTCTGTTTGGTAATATCGCTTAAAACGGAAACCATGCCTATCGACTGCCCGTTTTCATTTTCGATAACCGCGCTGCTTGCCCTTAAAGTCCTTTTGGTGTCATCTTTTTGGCTGACCAGCTCTATCTCCTTATCATCTTTATCCTGCGATTCATTAACCAGCGAAACCAGCTGTTCTTCTTTAAGGTTTTCTAAGATAGATTTACCGACCTTCTCTTTCTTGGAAACACCCAGGAGCTTTTCGGCGGCAGGATTCATCATCACGACTTTACCCTGCGCATCCACTATCACCAGCCCTTCGGCGATACTGCGGATCACCGCGTCTGTATTTTTTTTATCGGTAAGCACCTTTTTATATTTTTTCCAGGTGACCTCCTCGTTATGCTTTTCTTCCTGGATAATCGCCTCATATTTCTTGTTTAATTCGTGGGTATTCTGGTCTAATCTTTTCTCCAGCTCCCTGCCAAAAGTATCAATTAGTTTTTGGCTGATCTCCTGGCGCTGCTGCTGGGATCCTGCCAATTCATTTATTTCTTCAAGTATGGCCTGTTTCAACGGCTTATCTTCGAAAGTGTCCGCATCTAAGCTTCCCATGGCCTTTCTTTTATTATCAGCGCCTGTTTTTGCCTGCCCGGATAATTTTGTTAAATTAAATAATATCAGGGCAATCACGATGCTGACAAGAGCCGTTACCGTATATATTATCGCTATAAAAGACATCCTGGCCTCTCTGCTGAAATAACTTACCTAAATATAGCATAAAACTTAAAAATTTGCTAAACAAAAAAACCCGCTAACCATGAGATTAGCGGGTAAATCAGAGAAATACCGGCCACTACGAATCGAAAGGCTTGGAATTATCCATTAATCCACTTCTCCGGAGTGGACCTCTCCGATCCTTACGCGGATTACCCCCTTTTTTACATCAGCTATTTTGGAAAAGGCATTCTGGCTTAAATCAACTATTTTTCCCGTTACGAAAAGAAAAAACGAGGGGCCAAAATCATTGTGTTTGACTTCCACGCATTTATTATTTGCCAAATTACATACCAGGTAATATTTACCAAAGCCTCTCTTGCGCATCGCACAAGTAAGCTGCTCTTTTTGATACCTTTCTCCTGAAGCAGTGCGTTGAGGATTATACCAGGTAGCCAGCCCGATTGCCGGATAAACCTCTCTCACATGCTTCTTGTCTTGGCAGCCGCAGAATAAAAAGAGGCAAATCAATATAAAACAATAACGCTTCATAAAGGATTGATACTGTTAGACTTTAGGCTTTCTTCAACGCTACAAAGGCCCTTTCGTTATCACTGGTAGAAAGCACTATGGTTGCCGGACAGCCCGAAGAACAGGTAGTGCCATAAGCATATTTTATATCTAAATCTTCCTGCGACACCTTATCGGTCACCAGTTTTAACGCGCCAGTCTTGTTTTCAAGCTCAATCACGACCACGCTCTTTTCTTCCTGCGATTTGTAGCCGGCTTTTTTCAAAGCGTCAGAGGCGCGCAGGTTATCCGCGGTTAAAAGATGAATCTTGGCTTCTTTGCCTATGCCGTAACCCACAAAAGCCTCCAAGTTTATGCCGTGGTCAGCGACTATCTTGCACATATCCGCCAGAATACCTATCTTATTTGCCACGCTTACTATGATCTCCTTCTTCATATTCACCGCTCTAATCATAACCGCCCTCCTTTTTTGAGTTTAGGATTTTAACCCTTGCTTGGTCGGTCCACAGCTATTCTTCTAATCTTACCTGGACAGGGTCAATTCTATAGTAAAAATTATTTTCCCAAAACCCCTGATAAATCTCTATCCAGCCTCCAATTTTTAATGAGATCGGAGGATTTAATTTAGTCATTATGACTATGCTGGTCTGAAGATCAGCGACTTTTTCATTAACCCTGAATATCCAGCGCGCCTTTAATGTCCCCCTGCCCGTAGACTGGATAGTGGCGACCTTCCAGACCCACGGCTTAGGCTCTATCGCGAATTTTGCCTTGGCTTCCGCGCTCAAAGGAACCCCGGCCACCGGCACAGAATAATTCATACCCAAATCTAAACCAACGCTGCCGCTGATCCTCAACTTTTCTTCATAAGTAGTTTGAGGAAAGATGTCGGATATATTCAAGCGCGGATCTTTATCCTGCGACAATTCATAATATAATTGCGCCTGTATGAATTTATATTTTGTAGACGGCCCCAGATTAACACCAACATTGGCCTGATAAAAATTATAGCCGTTTTTCACAAAAGCCTTGGCTTCCGGAGACAATTCCTTTCCGCCGGCATTGGTAACGTTAAGGACATTGATTAGAGGAGGGTTCTTTAACACAATAATGTCCTCTATGTTTTCAGGCGGTTGCTCATAAGTAACGCCCCCGGCAGGAACTTCCATACCCAATGTTTCTACTTCCCTTGCTTTTCCTCTCGGCATCAAAGATTCATCCAAAACAAGCCTCAATTTTTGTACTGCCATTCTACCCCCTTTCCTTTTAAACAAATAGGCACCCTCTATTTTCTAGAAGGTGCCTGTAATTGGCTGCTATTTTGGCCTCATTCTTCGCTCCTGCTTGCTGGGATTATTTTACACCTCTTGAAATCATTGTCAACCCAAAAAAGCCCAATCTCCCTGCAAACCAAAAATCCCAAGCTCTTGTGGAGCCTGGGATTAGAGGTAAACAACAAATATTTATTTCTTACACTTCATGCAAAAATTATCATGCATGCACTTAACAAATGATTTAGCAAAAACAAAGATGATTATCAACAACGCGATCTGTCCGAACAATCTCCAATCCATCATCTTTCACCTCCTTGTTAAACTTATTATATACTTCTTGCGCAAATTAGCAAATAAAAAATGCCTAAAAAACCTTCTTATTTTTTAATCACCTTAAAAGAATTAAAACTTTTATCGCTTTTAGAGCCGCCGAATGAAATCCGGAGTAAAGACCAGGTATAAACCTGGCCGGCACTAAATAATTCCGGCTTAAGTTTAATTGAAGAGGCGTCAGACAGCAGCTCTTCTTTAAAAATCAGTTTGGCGGCAGACATATTATAACCTTTATAGAGCTTAAAAATATATCCTCTTGTTTGCGTAAAATCATTCCACCAGCTAAACTCTAAAGGCTGGTTTGCAGGCAAAATGACCGTGTCGTTAACGGGGTATCTTAGCCTTGGCGCAGGAGCACTATTAAGTCCACTGTCTAAATTGAAACTCACCGGCCCAGCCAGACTAACCACCGCAGGCGACAAAATCAATGCCAGTATAATTATTACAATCTTCCTCATTAAGCTACGCTTTCTCCATTAGGCTACGTTACTTATGCCTAAAAATTATGTTTATAATAATTGTAAGTAACAGGCTAATTATTAAAGAGGTTAATATCGGAAAGTAAAAATGAAATCTCTTTGTGTGGATTGCAATATCACCCGGCAGTTTTCCCAAATAAGGTATCTTTCCTACCAGCATAAAAAGTAATCCTAGAAAGGTGCACTATTTTTATTATAACTCAAATGTCACTCTCTTGTAAATGAAATTCTATAGTGTATACTTTAATTGGGAGGCGGGTAGAATAAAGGTGCATATGGTTAACCGCCCTTCCACACAAGAGCTGGGGCTGTGCAGTTGGACAGTGAACCCCGACTCTTGTTCTTTTTTATACAAAGATTGGATGTACCAGCAAACAAAAAAGGCGTTGATTTCTCAACGCCTTCCTCGTAGCACAAATGCCCTTTCTGACTAAGTTATAAAAGTATATAAGATATAAATAACCAAGTCAAGGATATTTGAAATTTCAGGGACAATCCTTATGTCCTACTAAACCCCGTAATTCTCCTCTTCTTTTCAGGTGGCGAAGCAATAAGCTGTCTTATGGCTTCAAATATATTCCGCATTTTTTCGTCATGGCCGATATATTTCTTTTCAAGCTCATTAATTTTAGCTGCCAACTTATCGTAACTTATCAGCGCTTCTTTCAATCTGACAAAAGCGCGCATAATCAGGATATTTACTTGGATTGCCCGTTCGCTATTTAAGACACTTGAAAGCATAGCAACTCCTTCTTGAGTAAAAACAAACGGCAGATATTTAATGTTCTGGCCCTGTTTCAAGGTCGCAAATTGCGACCTTGAACTTGATAACGCAAATTGCGACATCAAATTTATTGCCTCTTCTTTTGTTAATTGAAACATAAAATCAGCCGGAAACCTATTTATATTCCTCCTAACTTACTCATTAAGCCTTTTTGTCTCTACTCCGTAGAGCTTTGCTAAATACTTATCTAGCATGACCTTCTTTCCCCTAACCTCAAATATCTCAGTAGCTATTAATTCTACCGCTATTAAATTAGACATTTTGACTCCTTTCTACCTCAATTGACGTAGAAAGACGGAAAATCTAACAGGAATTTATAAGAAAAATTACAGAGGCACCGACCATACTCTCACTGTTTAGGAGGGGGCAAGCCCCCCTCCTAACGCTGATGCGCAATTATTAACCAGACGCTGTTCTCCCCCAAGCGCGGGGGAAGTTTTCCCCCGCACCCCTTTGTGAGAGTAGGCCGATGCTCGAGACAATAAAAAATCCCACTACTCAACTTAATGAATAGTGGGATTTTTTAATTAGAGGAGCACCGACCTACTCTCACATAGCCTTACGACTACACTACCATCGGCTCTGAGGGGCTTAACGGCCGTATTCGGAATGGGAACGGGTGTTTCCCCCTCGATAAAGGCACTCCAAAGAGTTTCAACAACTACACACAGATATAAATGAGCAAAAACTACTCGTCCAAATAACCCAAGCGGAACAAAATTAAGGACAAGCCGATTGGCTGATTAGTACGTATTAGCTGAAACTCTCACGAGTCTTACACTTTACGCCTATCAAGGTCGTAGTCTACGACCAGCCTACAGAGCCTTGCGGCTCAGGGATATTTATTCTTGGGAGGGGCTTGGCACTTAGATGCTTTCAGCGCTTATCCCTTCCAGACATAGCTACCCGGCCTTTGCCCTTGGCAGGACAACCGGAAAACCATAGGTCTGTTTCTCTAGGTCCTCTCGTACTGAAGAGAACTTCCCTTCAAATATCCTAACGCCCACATCAGATAGAGACCGAACTGTCTCACGACGTTCTGAACCCAGCTCGCGTACCCTTTTAACCGGCGAACAGCCGGACCCTTGGGACCTTATACAGCCCCAGGAT
>JAQURC010000008.1 GCA_028715785.1 Candidatus Omnitrophota bacterium | reverse complement strand
TAATCCGACCTTCACAAAGATTTTATTAACGTTGCGCAAGTAAAAATCCAAATCAAACAGCTTATCCAGCTCTTTGGCGCTTAAATATTTGGCTGCTTGCGGCAAAGCTAAAAGATTATCCTTAAAATTACCGGAGCCCTTCCAGGTTTGCATGGCTGCCTGCTGCACTAAATCATAGGCCTTGGTTCTCTCCAGCCCTTTATTCATTAAAGCAATCAGGGCCCGCTGTGAAAAAATCAGGCCGCGGGTTTTAGCAAGGTTAGCCAGCATATTCTCCGGATAAACTTTCATCCCGGAAACTACTTCGATAAATTTATTCAGCATATAATCCAAGGCTAAAGTGGAATCCGGAAAAATTACCCGCTCAACCGAAGAATGGCTGATATCGCGTTCATGCCAAAGCGCCACATTTTCTAAGGCAACTTGGGCGTTGGCGCGCAACAGGCGGGCTAAACCACAGATACGCTCACAGATTACCGGATTGCGCTTATGCGGCATGGCGCTGGATCCCTTCTGCCCTTTGCCAAACGGCTCTTCAACTTCTAAAACTTCGGTTTTCTGCAAATGCCTGATTTCAGTAGCGAATTTTTCTAATGACGCGCCGATTACCGCCAGCACCGCCATATATTGTGCGTATACATCCCGTTGTATTACCTGGGTGGCAATATTCACCGGCCTAAGGCCCAGCTTCTTGCAGACATAAGCTTCAACATAAGGCTCGATATTCGAATATGTGCCGACTGCTCCGGATAATTTTCCTAAACAAGCTCCTTCTCTGGCGGATTTTAACCGGGCTAAATTCCGCCGGGTTTCATCAAACCAGAGCGCCAGCTTTAAACCAAAGGTCGTCGGCTCGGCATGCACCCCATGCGTGCGACCAATACAAGCCATATCTTTATAGGCTATAGCTTTTTCGGCTAAAACTTTGAGTAATTTTTCTAAATCTTCGATTAAGATGTCGGAGGCGTTTTTTATCTGCACGCCTAGGGTAGTATCCAAGATATCGGAAGAGGTCAGGCCCATATGCAGGTATTGGGCGTCTTTGCCTATATATTGGGCTACGTTGGAAACAAACGCCACAACATCATGTTGTGTCTTCTCTTCGATTTTCCGGATTTCGGACAGGTTAAATCTGGCTTTTTGTTTGACGCGTTTTACCGCTTGTCGCGGGACGATTTTTTTGGCAGCGTAAGCCTCAAGCGCGAGTATCTCGATGGCAAGCATAGTCTTAAACTTAAACTCCTCCTGCCAGATACCCTTCATTTTCGCCAGGCTGTAACGCTCAATCATTACGGGGCTCTCCTTTGCTCTTTAGGAAATTAATTATACCAAAATCCTGCCATTTTAGCAAATAAAAATAACTCTGCGCGTCTGCCTTGCCTTGTTTTCTCGCAGGGACGCTTGTTTGCCCCTGCGCGGCAAACTGCGCTCGGGTTTCGGCCTCGCTCTGCCGGAGCATTTATTGTGGGCAGCCGTGCCCGCTCGGCCTGCAAACGCCCTGCTCGAAATCAAGCCAAGCCATCCGCTAGAATATTATATTGTTTCTTGCAATCATCCTATTTTGTTTTATAATTAATGAATATAGCCGGAGGTTAAAATGTTAAAAATTTTACGCAATAAGAAAACCGCGAAAAAAGTCTGGATTGGTTTAGCCATAATCATCATCCCTGCCTTTGCTCTCTGGGGATTCGGGGGGGCATTCCGCAGTAAGGAAGAAACTGCCGCTGTCGGGAGGATATTCGGCCATAATGTCTCAAATCTTGAGTTTAAAGAATCCCTTTCAGCCGTAAGGACATCGGCCACTATGCAATTCGGGGATAAACTCCCGGAGATTGAGAAATACTTAAACTTAGAGGCGCAAGCCTGGCAAAGGTTGATCCTTTTGCATGAAGCAAAAAGGCGTAAAATCAACATAAGCGACAAAGAAGTTATCAACACAATCCAGAGCGCCGCTTATTTTCAGGACAAAAACGGCTTTAATAATAAAGCCTATGTCCAAACCCTGCGCTATGTCTTCAGGCTGCAGCCGCGCATTTTTGAGGAACAGATGCGCCAGAGTTTGACCCTGGCTAAACTTTACGAGCAGGTAACTAAAGATGTGCGGCTAAGCGATGAGCAGATCCGCCAAAAATACACGCAAGCCAACCAGGAATTAAATATTCATTATATTGCCAGTTTATTTTCCGATTTTGCCGCAAAAATCAAGCCCACCGATGAAGAAATCGCTTCTTTCTTTGGCAAGAATAAAGCTATGTTTAAAGAACCTCCTGTTAAAGATAAACCGGCGCGTATCCCGGATTTAACCGAGATTAAGGACAAGGTTAAAAACGCCTTGATTAAAGAAAAAACTAAAAAAATGGCGGAGGATAAAATAAAGGAATGCGCAGAAATATTAAAAAATGAGGAATTTGTTCGAGCGGCCAAATCCAGCGGATTAAAAACCGGACAAACCGCCTTCTTCAAATCCAGCGGCCAGGTTGAAAACTTAGGCGCTGCGGAAATTTTCTGGAATACCGCCAAAAAGCTAAAAGATAAAGAGCTAAGCAGTATACTTTCTAACGAAAAAGGCTATTATATTATCAAGCTGGATGCAATCAAGCCTATCGATGAAGCTAAATTCGCTAAGGAAAAACAGGAATTTAGCCAAAAATTAATCTCGGAAAATAAAAACGAAGTTTTTGGTAAGTTTACTGAAGAGTTGATTAAAAAGGCGCAATAAAAAACAGGGGACGGTTATATTTTTCTGTACTTTGTAGCTGACGTTTAAACGTCAGCTACTCTGTGGATAAAAAATAGAACCGTCCCCTTATGTTTTCTTTTAGCTTACTTTTATCGCGTTAACCGGACAGGAATCGGCTACTTCCTGTAAATTGCAGCTTGCGCAAGTCTGCGCCTTGACATGGGCAATCCCGTCACCCTGCACTTCAAAAACATCCGGGCATGACTGCTCGCATAAACCGCATCCTACGCAAGTAGAAGCATCAACCGTAACCTTTGACATATTCGTTCTCCCTTTTATTATCTCTCCAAAAGATTTTCAAACATCTCTTCGTGCGTTACTTCTTCGCTCAATATATGAGTGACCAGCTGATAAGTAACATTGTCTTTGCCGAGCGTCTTCTTGGCAATCTTATTATAAACCTCAATTGCCCCTGCCTCTGCTTCAGTTACAATGCGGATAATCCGGTTGATATCGGCGGTATTCTTCGGAGGCATTAAATAAGGAGAGTTGGCCCCTTTTTCCAGGTCCATCGGATTGGCCGGCGGAACATCGCCCAGTTTGATAATTAAATCCGCCAATTCACCGGCATGCTCCAATTCATCCTTGGCTATTTTCTCTAACATCTCCTGGATATCTTCATAGGCGCGGCCGGAAACGATCTGGGCCATGTACCAGTAAAGATAAAATGCCAGCCACTCATCGCAATACGCTTTATTCAAATCCTTAACCAGGTCTTTTAAGCTTAAATCGACAATTGCCCTTGCTTGTTTTCCCATATCCGCCCTCCCCTGTTAAGATTCTAACTTCAAATTGTACTTCTTTATATTATTATCCGCAATCTCCTGAATTTTTTTGATCTCTTCAGGATTATTGAGGAGATGTTTAAACCTGCCTTGAGTCTTTAAATATTCCTCAACCGGCTTAGGAATAATTTGTTTACGTCCGGCTAATACGCCGTTTTCATATTCAAATAGAGGATAAAGCCCGGTTTCTACCGCTAATTTCGCCACCGGCAGCATCTGGTTTGATTCATGGCGCCAACCCAAAGGGCAGGACGCGTGTATCTGGATATACTTTGGGCCTTTTATCGAAATTGCCTTTTTTACTTTACGCGATAAATCCTGCGGAAAACCAACCGAGGCCGTGGCCACATAAGGGATTCCATGCGCCAGGCAAATTTCAGGCACCGGTTTTTTGGGCCGGATGTTTCCCGAAGATTGCGCCCCCGCAGGGCTGGTCGTGGTATTGGTATCAAAAGGAGTCAGCCCGCTTCTCTGCACCCCGGTATTCATGTAGGCTTCGTTATCATAACACACATACAAAATATCATGGCCGCGCTCAAGCATGCCGCTTAAGGCCTGCAGGCCGATATCCCCGGTTGAGCCGTCACCGCCCTGGGCAATAACATTAGTCGCGTTCTTCTTTCCTAAATAGATCAGCGCCGCCTCAACCCCGGATGCCACCGCGGCGGAATTTTCAAACAGGGAATGGATCCAGGGGACCCCCCAGGCAGTATCCGGGTATTTGGTTGAAAAAACTTCCAGGCAGCCGGTATTATTGACGACGATAGTATTTGCTCCCGCCGCTTCAATAACCAGGCGCGCGGCAATCGCCTGGCCGCAGCCGGCGCAAGCGGTATGTCCGGATTTAAATAAAGGGCTATTCTCCATATTCTTCCTTGAGTAACTCTGGTTTTAAATCGATGAAATCAGAATTAACTTCCTTGACCGTAAGCCTTCTAAATACTTCATGGATAGATTCCAAGGTTATGTCTCTTCCGCCAAGGCCGGCGACAAAACTGCTGGCAACTTTGGGGCCTTTTTTCTTGCCATAGAAGGCGGCTTTTATCTCTACGGCAATCGGCGCGTAAGCCCCCAAAGAAACGGCTTTATCTAAAACCGCGACTTTAGGCACATTCTTTAAAGCTTCATAAACTCTTGCATAAGGAAAAGGCCGGTAGGTGATAATCCGTAAGAGCCCGACTTTTTTGCCTTTGGCGCGCTGTTCATCAACCACTTCCTTGATTGTGCCGCAAACCGAACCCATGGCCACAATCACTTTTTCTGCATCCTTGGTCTGGTATTCTTCAACCAGTAAATCTTTATAATCCCGGCCAAAAACCGCATTAAACTCTTTGCTTATTCCGGATAAATACCCGATTGATTCTTTCATCGTTTCCTGGATGGCAAAACGCGTCTCCATATAATAATCCGGATCCGCCAAAAGCCCCATGGAAATCGGCTCAGCCGTGTCTAATTTATACAAAGGCTTATACGCCGGTAAAAATTTATTCACTTTCTCCTGTTCGGGAATATCCACTGTTTCCATCCCGTGGGTCAGGATAAAACCATCCATACAGACCATCACCGGAAGCATCACCCGTTTATCTTCGGCCAGGCGGTAAGCAATCAGGTGGAAATCAACTGCCTCCTGATTATCCTCGGCGTAAACCTGGAACCATCCGGCATCACGCAAAGATATGGAATCCTGCTGGTCATTCCAAATATTGATCGGAGCGCTGATCGCGCGGTTGGCGCAGGTCATAACCACCGGCAGGCGCATTCCGGCAATATTAAAAACCACCTCCTGCATGTAGAATAACCCCTGGGAACTGGTCGCGGTATAAACACGCAC
The DNA here is from genome assembly GCA_028715785.1 of Candidatus Omnitrophota bacterium. Lineage (GTDB taxonomy): Bacteria > Omnitrophota > Gorgyraeia > Gygaellales > Profunditerraquicolaceae > UBA6249. The sequence continues at coordinate 58,290 of JAQURC010000008.1, read as the reverse complement.
TCCGGCTGCCGAACCCCCTAAAACTACGCTGGCTGCGGAATGCTCGCTTTCCACGTTGACAAACTGTGAATTAAGTTCTTTGTTAGCCACCATCTGCGCGAGGTCTTCGACAATATGCGTCTGAGGCGTGATCGGATAAGCCGAGATTACACCCGGCTGGGTGGCCTTGATAATTTCCGCTATCGCGTGTGATCCTTCTACGAATTCTTTCATTTGCCCTCTTCTTTTGATTCTTCGGGAACCATCTCAATATCTTTTTTCGGGCAGATATCCGCGCATAACCCGCAGCCCTTGCAATAAGTGTAATCCACCGAAAAAGTGTTCTTTTCTTTTCCGCGGACACAACCCTCCGGACAGATCATCAAACACATCCTGCAGGCAATACAGTTCTTATGCAAATAATGCGGCCGCAGCAGGGTTCTCCAGCTGCCGGTCTTACTGCCTTTACTTTTTGCCGGATTTACGGTCAATGGCCCAAACATTTTATCCCTGCCTGCCGGACAGGCCGGCTTTTAGTTTATTTTTAACAAATTCAAAACCTTCTTTAACTGCCTGAATATTGCCTTCCTGGGCCTTACCCTTAAAGCGATTTTTGACTACCGCGATAATATTATCCAGTTTCAATTCTCCGGTAGCCGCCGCGAATGCCCCGATTAAGGCGGTGTTGCCTAACGGACGGCCGATATTTTTTAAGGCAATTTCATTAGCCGGGACCACAAAAACTCTTTGTTTGGCTTTTAATTTGGGCAGCTCCATGTCCTCCTTACCGTTGATAATCGCCACCCCGTCATCCTTTAATCCGGAAAAACAGTTATAACCGCGCATCAGCGTGGGGTCAACGATGATTACGTAGTCAGGCTCATAAATCTGGCTGCGCAAGCGCACCGGATCGGTATCTACGCGCACAAAGGCGTTCATCGGCGCTCCCATCCTGGCTGCTCCGAAGTTGGGAAAGGCATAAGGGTATTTGCCTTCGTTAAAATAGCTAAACCCTAACAATGCCGCTGTAGTAATCGCGCCCTGGCCGGCGCGGGCGTGAATTCTGATCTCTTTCATATTATTCTTTCTTATATACCGCTCTGAAATCGCCAAAAACGATTTTCTTGATTATATAACTTATGCCTATTTTGTCAAATAGTTTATTTTTAGAAGTTTTTGCGGATAAAAGCGCTGGTTTGTTCAAGCAGGCTTAAAATTCCTTCTGCCTTAGAGACATCCAAGGTGCCTAAACCGCAGGCCGGGCTGACCATCAGCCTTTCTAACAAAAGGTTACGGTCAACCCTCTTCTTAACTAATATATCTAAACCGGATTTTATCTTTTGCGCCAGCATCTCCGGCCCTTGGCTGCTATAGCCCTGGGTGGGAACAATCCCCCAGCAGATAATCCCGCCTCTCTTTAAGAAACTGTTGAGGTTATCCGCGTAAAGCACAAACCTCTCCTGAAATTCAAAAGCATCAAAATTAATGATATCGACATTTTTGGTATCCGTAAGCATGGACCAATCGGTATTTCCGCAGCAGTGGATACCGATCAGGCAACCCTTGTCTTTTAAACTGTCCGTAAGCTCTGAAAATACGTCAATTACATCGCTGCGGTCAACCGGAGTATAGGCAGAACCTACGGCGCTAAGAAACGGCTCATCAAAAAACATAATCATTTTTTTGCCGAATTTTTTGAATAAATCCAGCTGCCAAAGCGCCTTCATACCCAACCCCTTAACCATCGCCTGCATCAACACTTCATCATGCAAAATAGTTTTACCGTCTAAACCGGTTATTCCGGAACAAAAGGTAAAAGGGCCGGTAACCTGGCATTTGATAAATTCGATGCCGGCCAGGTCCAGACCGCTAAGCCGCCGATAAAATGCGTGCAAGCCCCGGGCATAATCCGGGCTGATCTTAAAATACTCCAGGTCTTGGGAAATAACTTTTTCATAGAACAATTCCAGCTCTTTTTCTATGTCGCCAGCGGTAAAACTTAACCCTTTAGCCTCCATTTTAAGCCCGGGCAGGTTCTGGCTAAATTGCGCGATCATCCCCTCACGCGCATCAATCTTGGGCAATTGCGGCCAGAAAGGGGCGCCGGGAACGTAACGTAAGATTAAATCTACCGCGCCTTCAGGCTCAAGCAAAGGAAGGCTGCCGATACCTGTTGCCAAACCTTTGATCTTGGTCATACCTTTTCCCGCCTTAAGGTGCCTGTAGGATGTATCTGGACGATCTCTTCTACTTTTACTTTTAAAATCACAAACTGCTCGGAAGCAGCCAGTTCATAAGCATTGTGGGACTGCCCCTTCATCACTCCGTCGATAATCCTGGTCGCGGATAAATCTATTTCTTTACGTTCTAAATCACTGAGCGCCGCCTCATACTCCGGCCCGCTATCGATGATCTCCACTGTGCCGTTAATCTGATAACCCATAAGGGTATTATTATCCAGAAAAGAAAGCGAAACGCGCGGATTGGCCGCAAGGTTGCGAAAAGTCTGGCCGATAACATAATCTACCAGGTAAATATGGCTGGCCTCTACCTTTAATAAAAATTTAGGGGCCGCGTTGGGCCGGGCATCTAAATCACAGGAGGCTGTGCTGATAAATCCCCTGGATTCAATGAGGGCCTTTATGGCTTTACTGATCATTTCTTGCCTTTAAGTCCTTCCATCACGCTGTCGGCCAAGACATTGGCAAAAGCGGACTTAAAATCATAAACTGCCTTAAAATCAGCCGGGGAATCACCTTGCGCCTTAGCCAGGAGTTTTTTCTCGATCATGTTAAAAACAATATCGCCGAAATCCTGCGTCTGCTTGATCCCCCAATACGCCAAAACACTGCTTGCCAGGGCCCCGTATTGGTTAATCGCGTAATCACGCAGGCCGCAGGCAAGTTCGGCCCCGGAAACATGGCTTTTTCTCTTCAGCTTCTTTTGCGTGAAATTCAGGCCCCGCAGCACAAACTCATAGGCATCCGGCTTATACCTTGCGTCCTGGTTACAGATCTCCTCAACTAGATCGTAAAATTTAGCCATTATTCCCCAGCAATAACTTTTTATAACCCAACGGTAAGGCGTGCGCATCCGAAATTACGCGCCCGGTTTTATCCATAAATATATATGTGGGCACCCCGATAACATTATATTTGTCCGCGGCCAGCCCGTCTTTATCTAAAAGCACCCGGAAAGCAAGCGCGTAACTCATAAAAAACCTCTGCACCGTATAACTTGATTCTCCGATATTGACCGCAAAAACATTTATCCCCTCTTTTTTCATTTGCGGATACATCTGGTTTAACGTCTTTATCTCGTTACGGCAAAACCTGCACCAGGTGGTCCAAAAAAATAAGATTGTCGGCTTTCCGTTATAATTGGAAAGATTCACCGCTTTTCCGTTTAAATCACTCAATATAATATCTGCGGCGGAGGCTTTATTGGAAAAGCCTAAAACCAAGAAAATTAAAATAAACCCCGCTAATATCCTGCTCTTTTTGAAAAATCCCACTAGAACCTCCTTATTGCCGTAAAAATAAAATATACTCCCGATAAAACAATCACTGATGCGCAAATTTTCTTTATGGCAACCATCCATTTTCCGGGTTTAGGCAAACCGGTAAGGGCAGGCCCGAAAGTGCCGATAAAAATAAAAATCAAACCCATCCCGTAAGAAAAACAAAATAATAAAAAAGCCCCGTAAAATACGTTTTTGGTATTGGATAAATACGCCAAAATCGAAGCCAAGATCGGCGTCAGGCAGGGTGAGATCATTAACCCTGAAACAAGACCGAACAATAAGGCCGACAGATAGCTGCCTTTCCTGATGGCCGGGAGCTTTAAACCGGAAACTAAATTGCAATTGAATAGATCGAACATTGCCAGCCCGAAGATAAATATGATCACCCCTGAAATAAGATTGACGACGGGGCTGGAGCTAAGCTTGCCGAAAATACTGCCGGTTAATACCGCCAGGACCCCCAGAAAGGAATAAGTAATGGCAATGCCGCTAACGTAAGATAAGCTTAAGAGGAACCCTTTGATCCTTGAATTTTGCGCATTACCGACGATGTATCCGGCGCTGATCGGGATAAGCGGATAGACGCAGGGCGTAAGGCTGGCCAAAAACCCGCCAAAAAAAGCAATGAAAAAACCAAACGGGCTACCTAAGGGATGCATCGATCCACCTTAAATACGGCTTATCGCCGGAAATTACCGGAAGGGCGATAATCTCCGGTACCTTATAGCTATGCATAGACTTGACTAATTTAATGATCCGGGGTAATTTTTCTTTCTTGGATTTAATAACCAGCAGGGATTCTTTAGCCCGGTCTATTTTGGATTCCCAAAAAAACAGGGAATCGACTTTATCGATAATATTGACACAGGCGGCTAACTTTGCCTTAACCAGGGCAGCGGCAATAAGTTGGCCTTCTTTTTTATTGCTTGCGGTAACCAAAATAACAATGTACATAAAATGATTATATCATAAATAAAGGGGACGGTTCTCTTTTTATTTATTTTTTAAAAGAGAACCGTCCCCTTTATCCTACCATACCCTCATTCACTTTCACTGACCTGATCCTGCCTAACTGCGAACAAAGGTCAAAAACCAAAGCCGGGTCTTCGGTAACCATATTAACCTTATAATTACAACTCTCCTTCTGCTCCGCGGCTTCGCTGACTACCAGATCATGGCCAAACTCCGCCAACGCGTTTTTGATAATTTTCGGCGAGCTGTCCTTGGCGTGTAAAATAAACTCCAGCGCGTATCTGGTTATCATTTGAGCATAATTACTGAAATCAAACGTCCGGCGTTTTTGGCCTCTTTACGAAAAGAAAAGTAATTATCATTATCGGAGAAAGTACAAACTTTGGGATCAAAAATATTTTCTTCTTTAACCCCGCAGCCGGCTAATTGCCTCCGGTTGATTAAAGCAATATCCATAAAAATACGGCCGCTTCGCTCAATCAGCCCAAAGGGAAAATTACTTTTAAAGTCCTTCTCTACTTCAAAACAGCAGGAACGGATCGACGGGCCAAACCCGGCAAGCAAACTTTGCGGCCGGCTGCCAAACCTCTCCCGCATCACCCGGATACCTTCGGCGCAGATATTCTTTTCGGTGCCGCGCCAACCCGCGTGCAAGATCGCAACCGCAGGGCGCAGCGGATCATAGATAAAAACCGACAGGCAGTCCGCGGTTAATATCGCAATAGGCAGGCCCTTTTTGTCGGTAACAAAACCATCCGTATCGGTAAAAGAACTATCGTAATCCAAAGCCCCTCTGCCTTTATTTTCTTCGGTTACATATTCAATATTTTTACCGTGCACCTGTTTAGCGCAGATCAAATCACGGTAATCGATGCCTATGGCAGCAAGAAATTTTTTACGGTTCTCCGGGGAACCGGGGACATCCCCATAGCATAAAGACATATTCCCGTCCTGCTTTCTGCTAAAAGCCGCGGTTACCGAATTTAACCCGAATTTTTGTAATGGGTTATAAGGAGGCATCTATCTCCACCAGTTTATCGCGCGATTTTTTGCCGCTTTTAATCCTGAGCTGGTATTTCTTTATTTTAAAATACTCGCTCAGCAAATCAATCAGCTGGCCATTAGCCTGGCCGTCACAAGCAGGCCTGGTCAGATGAACCTTTAAAACACTGCCTTTTTGTTCAATATGATTGCGGCTGGCCCGGGGGCAAACGCGGATATTAAAGATCATCGGTTAAATTTATTTAATGTTCAATCTGCTTGGTGTCCTGGATATTGACCAGGCGTTCGGATATCTTCTCCAGGCGCTTCTGCGCGTCGCTATACTTAGTATTGGCATTGACCAGATGGCTGCCCAAAGTATTGAAATCTTCTTTGAATTTATCCGTTTCAATGGAAAGAGAGCTTAAGCTTTTTAGGATCAACTTGGCGTTCTCTTCAACTTTTAAGCCGCGTAAACCTAAACAGATTACCTGTAGATAGGCGTAAAATGTGTTGGGAGAAACCGGGATAACCTTTTTGGACATACTGTAAGCGAATATATCTTCTTTAATGATTACTTCATAGTAAACGTTTTCAGCCGGGATATACATTAAGGCAAAATCATAAGTATTTTCATCGGGCAAAATATATTTTGCCGCGATTTCGTTGATCCGGTTTTTGATGTCCTGGATGAATTTTTTACGGAATGATTCTTTGGCCGGTTCATCGATAGCCTCGATCATCTTCTGGAAATTCTCCAGGCTGAATTTAGCGTCAACCGGAACTAACCGCTCTCCAAGCCGGATAACCGCGTCAACTGTGTCGGAATTTTTAAAACGGTATTGGGACTGGTAATGTTCTTTGGGTAAAACCTGGGCAAGTAAATTCTCCAGGAAACTCTCCCCCATGGCGCCGCGGAATTTGGGGGCGCGCAGGAGTTCCTGGAGGCTGGAAATATCACGGCTGATAGCGATAATCTGCTTATTGGTCTCCTCTAATTTTCCCAGCTGTTCCCTTACGTTGCCGAAAGCCGAAGTCGCGCTGCCCAAATTTGCCCCGATAATCTTATTGGCCTCCTGCAGGGAATGGTTCATCTGATTCAGGCGCTCATTGACCTGGGAGGATATCTTAAGGACTATCCCGATGACCAAAACACCAATAACCAAAAATAATAAAACCGCAAACCATTCCATAATTTATCAGTATAGCACCGGAAATACTATTCTTAAAGTAAATACTCCGGCCTTATCCTCTTTATGCTTCTAAAAATATTGGTCTTTATATCCGGGCAATCCTTTTTCAACTCTTTGATCATTTCGGTGATCCTGGTACGTTTGGAAGTAACGGAATTCGGACAAGTGCATTTATGATGCGGAAACTCCAGCTCCTTGGCCGACTTTACGATTAGATCCTCATCCACATAAGCCAGCGGACGAATAATGGTTATTGCCCCCTTAAAAAGCTCCTGCCTGGGGTTCATTGACGAGATCTCGCCGTTAAAAAACATATTCATCAGGGTAGTCTCGATAATATCATCCTTATGGTGGCCCAAAGCAAGCTTGGTGCAGGCAAAACGTTTGGTCACCTCAAAAAGCGCCTTGCGCCGGTTCCAGGAGCACCAGAAACAAGAAATTTGGCTTCGCGGATCAAGAGTAACTGCCAAATTTCTTCCGCTAGGGGGGCAAGCCCCCCTTCGGCGCTCACTCCGTTCGCTGAGCACCCCCCGATCGCGGGAGACAATCTCCCCCGCACCCCCTTCCTGTGGCGGAAAAGAATCCTTCCTATGCTCTACGCCGCAGGATATATCCTTGCGGCTCTTGCCCTTTAATATATCTATTTTCTCGATATGATATTCTACCCCGATCTTTTTGAAATATTCGCCGAGGATTTTCGGGTGATGGCAGGGATACCCCATATCCACGTGGACCGCCAAGAGTTCATATTTAACCGGCACGAATTTCTGCCTGTCCTTTAGGAACTTAAGCAGGGTCAGGCTGTCCTTGCCGCCGGAAACAGCAACCGCGATTTTATCGCCCTCAGCAATCATCTGGTAATCCATGATCGCCTTGCCCATGCTTTTAGAAATATAATATTTTACCCCTTGCAATGTTCCCATGTATTTTCTTAGTAGTTAACAAATACGTAGTTTTTCGCAGCGAATGCCGATTTTAGCCAATGGAGCTTGAGCATTGAGGGAATCTCCGTGGAGCGCTAGCGACAAAACGGAGATGGCGAAGCTGTTTGAGCGGTTTTTGTTAAAACAAAAACCGCGAGTTCTGCAGCCACCGAAATGCGAAAGATCATTGGCGTTAAAAAATCGGCTTGAGCGAGAAAAATTACGTATTTGTTAAATTCTCCCGGAATCAGAAATCATCTTGCGGATCTGTTTATTCAGCGGATGAGCCAGCAACTCCTCAAGGCTAAGCGGAAGCCTAAGCGACCAGTTTTTCGGGCTGATTGTCCCCGGAACATTTACCCGATACTGATAGGGATCGCCTTTAAATATTCCGGCTAAACTCAAATAATCACGTATTGAATTAATACAGAAAATTGCCCGGGAGTTTAAGATAAACTGGATTATTTTAGCCAACAGGTCGTCGCTGGCAGCCTCGGTCATCGCGCCGGAACAGCCCAGTATCTTCCAAAGTTTTTCTTTCTCTCCATAGGTATTTTCGTAAAGATCGATAAGATCCTTTACCTCTTCCTTATGTTTACCCAGCTCCCAAAGCAGTTTATCTATAGTATAAATCTCTTTCTTCCAGCGCAGGCGCCCATGCAGGGAAAGGCCCGGATCAAAAAGTTTCAAGCTGACTTTGGTAAAATCAATTTTGTGGTCATTGCACTTGCGCCTAAACAAAGCCTCATCAACCGTGCCTGCCTCATACTGCCACCAGGCCTTCCAATTAGTGGTATCATGCGTCGAAAGCATCGCCACTGCCAGCTGCCGGTACTCCTGCGGCAGGAGAAAATCATGACGGATATTCCAATCTTTTACCCAGCGCTGCACATCATTTCCGGGTATTCCGAATTCCAGCAACGTATCCGTGCAGCATTTGGGAATTACGCCTAAATCCTCCGCGCAAAGCAGCATCCTGGTATTTTCAATTAAAATACTTAGAATCTTGCGGCCATGCTGGTTCCAAAGATGCTCATCAAGCGGATCAAAAACGCCGTTTAACCCCTGATTGGCCTCGGGGGCATGATAAGGAATGCTCCAGATACGGAAAAGCCCGACGACATGGTCAATGCGCAGGATATTATAGAACTCTGCGGCGTATTTTAATTTTTCTTTGATATAACGGTAACCGTCTTTGGCGATATTTTCCCAATTATAAGTAGGCATCCCCCAGCGCTGGCCCCGGGCAGCATACATATCCGCAGGCGCGCCTGCGGCAAAATCCAGCTTGAAAAATTCCAAATGGCTCCAGACATCCGCGCTGTCCCGGGAAACCAAAACCGGTAAATCGCCTTTGATAAGAATATTATTCCCGGCGGCATAGGCGCTGGAGGATTTAAACTGCTTAAAAAGGATCCATTGCAGCCACATCTGAAAAGTTATTTTCTCGATATTATCCTGCCGGAATTCTTCTAACGCCTCCGGCTGGCGGTATTTAAAACCCTGCTCCCACTCATACCAGGGCTTGCCCTGATGATGCTCTTTGAGCACTTTAAAAAGCGCAAAATCCGCCAACCAGTAAAAATTTTTGCGCTGGAATTCTTCAAAATCCAACGCCTGGCTTAAGTCCTGCGCCAAATAAACATCCCAGAGCAGCCGCAACTTTTCTTCCTTTACCGCGTAATCAATATGGCCGGGGTCGTCTGAAACTTGATTAAATTTTTTATCTTTTAATTTACGGAAATCTTTTAGAGAAATATAGGCGGGCTCAAGCGCGAAAGAACTCAAGGCATCATAAGGGCAAAACAACGCTCCGACTTCGTTCATCGGCAGCAACTGGACAATTGAATTAGAGGTCAACTTTGCCCAATCGACAACAAGCTTTAAGTCATTCAGGTCCCCGATACCAAAACTATCTTTCGAATACACGCTGAATAACGGGATCAAAACTCCGGCGCGCTTTTTAAAACCGGCATTCTTCCAACTATCTTTGGATATGCTCTTAGAGAGATAATCGGAAAGGTTTAATTCAGGCATATTTAAATTATCTTACCGGCAGGATTAGCTGGATTATCCTGTTTCCCCAAAATAAAGACAACAAAGCCGCTGCCGAAAGAAACGGGCCGTACGGTATAGTATGGTCTTTTTTGGTAACCAGCGTTACGATACCAAAAACTATCCCTAAAAACGGGGCTAAAAAAAATGTAAGCAAAGCCATTTTCCAGCCCATAAACGAGCCGATCATCGCCAGGAGTTTTACATCCCCGCCGCCCATCGATTCGGTTTCTCCGCCGATGGCCGGGCGCTTAAACAGTTTAAAATAAACCAGGTCAAAAATAGCGCCGGTCAGATAGATAATTCCTCCACCCAGGATTATGCCTAAGAAGGAACGCAACATGGGGATAAAAGAAAAATTAAGCGGCCCAAAGGTAAAACCGGTTATGGAAACCATGATAAAACCGATAATCATGCCCCCTACCGATACTTCATCGGGAATGATCCGGTGGGGAATATCCACGAAAGTGGCAATAATCAAACCCCAGAGCATGACCATAAACAAAAAGAAATTATAACTTAAGCCAAAACGGTTAAACAGCGCCACCATCAGAAAAGCGGTTAACAATTCAACCAGGGGATAGCGCCAGGAAATCTTCTCTTTGCAGAAACGGCACCTTCCTCCAAGCAATATAAAGCTTACAAAAGGGATATTATCATAACCGGGTATCCTCTTGCGGCATTTCGGGCAATGCGAACGCGGCCAAACCACGGATTCGCTTTTCGGCATGCGATAGATACAAACGTTCAAAAAACTTCCGACGATAGAACCAAAAATAAAAACGATTATTCTGGCAATCATAATTTCTTTACTCCTTTCAAAAGCGCCTCTTGCATCGTTTTAACGGGGGCCTTTTTGCCGCTGAAATACTGGAAAGCAAAAACACCCTGGTATAAAAGCATGCCTAAACCGTTGGAAAAATTTAAATTAAGCTCTTTAGCCAAAGAAATTAATTTGGTTTCAAGGGGGCTATAGATCAGGTCATAAACAAATAGACCTTGGTGCAAATCTTGATAGCCAACCAAGCAGGGATCAGCCGGACGCATCCCTACCGGAGAAGCATTAATTAAAAGGTCTTTGTTTGCTATTTCCAAATCTTCGATACGCGTGGCAACGTTGAATTTAGCTGCCGGAAAAGCAGAATTTAATTTTTTAAAAAGGCTCAAACTCTTGAACTTGTCGATATCATAAATACAGAGCTCCTCGATTTTCATCCTGGCTAAGGCAAAACAAACCGCTTTGGAGGCTCCCCCCGCCCCGATTACCGCTGCCTTCCTGGGCTTAACCTTTAACTCTTTAAGGTGCGCGGCAAAACCAAGAGAATCGGTGTTAAAGCCTTTTAGCTTATTGTTTCTATCCACCACTACGGTATTAGCCGCGCCAATCTCTTTTACGCCCGAAGACCTGCTGTCTAAAAAACCAAGGATCTCTTCTTTATAAGGGTGAGTAACATTAAAACCCCGGATATTTTTTTTCTTTAGATTGCTTAAGAAATGGCCTAATTCTTCGGGCTTTAATTCAAATAACTTATATTTGGCGTTTATTTTTAATTTAGAAAACGCGGCATTGTGCATACGGGGAGAAAGGCTGTGTTTTACGGGAAAACCTACTAAACCGTAAACTTTCGGTTTTAAGGTCATTTGTTTTCTAATTTGTTGGCGGCATCAATGTATGCCTTGACCGCCGCTTCGATAATATCCGTGCTAAAGCCGCGCCCGCTGATAATAGAATCTTTGGCTTTTAACCTAAGGGTCACCTGGCCCAAGGCATCCTTGCCGGAGGTAAGTGCCTCCAGGCGAAAATCTTCTAATTTTGCTTTATAGCCGGTGATCTTATCAATGGCCTTAAAGCAGGCATCCACCGGGCCGTCACCGGAAGAAACTCCGGATATTTCTTTACCGCCTTTAATCAAGACAACCCGAGCGCAAGGTTTAATCTTAGTGCCGGAGTTAATTTCAAAACTATCCAGCTTCCAGGCAGGCTTGGCTACCCGGATTTCATCTTCGACAATCGCCCGGAGGTCCTCATCAAAAATATCTTTTTTCTTGTCGGACAAATCTTTAAAGCGGCCAAAGGCCTCATCCACCTGCTCCTTGTTTAAATGGAAACCTAATTTTAGCAACCTTTCATTAAAAGCATGCCTGCCGGAATGCTTGCCCAAAACCATTCCCTCAACGACAAAACCCACGTCTTCCCCGCGGATGATCTCATAAGTAGAACGCTCCTTAAGCACGCCGTCCTGATGGATGCCGGATTCATGCCTGAAGGCGTTGCCTCCGACGATAGCTTTATTCGGAGCAACGAGGAAACCGGTAAGTTTGCTTACCAGGCGGCTGGCCTTATAAATATTCTTTTTATTTATACCGGTTTTTAAGCCGGAATAGATGTCTTTGCGCGTATCGACGCTCATCACTATTTCTTCAAGCGAAGCGTTTCCGGCGCGCTCTCCGATACCGTTAACCGTGCATTCTACCTGACGGGCGCCGTTCTTGACCGCCGACAAAGAATTGGCAACTGCCAAGCCTAAATCATTATGGCAATGCACCGAGATTACCGCCTTATCGATATTGGGAACATTATTCTTGATTGCCTGGATCAGCCTGCCGTATTCTTCAGGCTCGCTATAACCTACCGTATCCGGGATATTCACGGTAGTCGCCCCGGCTTTGATTACCGCTTCCACCACCTGAAAAAGAAAATCCTTTTCCGTGCGCGAGGCATCCTCCGGAGAAAATTCGATATCGGGACAAAATTTTTTGGCATAACTTACCGACTCTACGGCCAGCCGGATAATTTCATCCTCGGCTTTTTTCAACTTATATTGCATATGTATTTTTGATGTGGCTAAAAATACATGGATCCGCCTCCGGCGGGCGGGTTTAGTTGCTTCTACCGCCGCATCGATATCTTTTTTGATTGCCCGGGCAAGGCCGCAGATAACCGGAAGCTTAATGCTTCTGGCTACCGCCTCTACCGCGGCAAAATCGCCCTTGGAAGAAACAGGAAATCCCGCTTCAATAACGTCAACTCCCAGGTTCTCAAGCGCCCAGGCCACCTCCAGCTTTTCCTTATGGTTCAAAGAAGCCCCCGGCGCCTGCTCCCCGTCCCTTAAAGTTGTATCAAAAATTATTATTTTTTCATCCACGGCATCATTTCCCTTAATTGCTTCCCCACTTTTTCGATTAAATGCTCATCACCGGCTTTGATCAAACTGTCAAAATTCTTGCGCCCGGTCTCATTTTCCTTGATCCATTCCCTGGCGAATTTACCGGATTTAATTTCTTTAAGGATTTTTTGCATCTCCTTGCGCGTTTTTTGCGTGATGATCCTGGGCCCGCGGGTCAAATCGCCGTAACAGGCGGTATTAGAGACCCCCCGGCGCATCCCCGAAATACCGCGCTCCTGGATAAGGTCGGTGATCAACTTTAGCTCGTGTAAAACCTCAAAATAAGCGATCTCCGGCTGATAACCGGCGTCGATCAAAGTATCAAAACCGGCTTTAATCAGCTCGCTGACTCCGCCGCAAAGCACTGCCTGCTCGCCAAAAAGGTCGGTCTCGGTTTCTTCATCAAAAGTCGTCTCAATTACGCCGGCGGTTGTGGCCTTAATGGCTTTGGCATAAGCCAATGCTAAATTTTTTGCCTGGCCGCTGGCATCCTGATAGATCGCGATTAGTGACGGCACCCCTTTGCCCTCCTCATACATTTTTCTCACCAAGGCCCCGGGGCCTTTGGGCGCGACCATAAATACGTCGACATTCTTCGGAGGCTTGATTTGTTTAAAACGGATATTAAAACCATGGGAAAAACAAAGCGCCTTGCCTTTTTTTAAATTCGGTTTGATTGCTTCCTGATAAACTTTGGCCTGCACATGGTCCTGGGTAAGGATCTGGATAATGTCGGCGGCTTTTGCCGCTTCGGAAGCGCTAACCGGAGTAAACCCGTCTTTCTTTGCCTGTTCAAAATTAGGGGTGCCTTCCATTTCAGAAACCACCACCCTGACCCCTGAATCGCGTAAACATAAGGATTGGCCGCGGCCCTGTATGCCATAACCGATAATCGCTATGGTTTTATCCTTTAATAAATTCAAGTCCGCGTCTTTGTCATAATAAATCTTTGCCATTGCTCAATACTCCTCTCTTTTCTCTTTTTTTAATTACTCAATTGCCAATTTTCCCGTCCTGACCAATTCCTTGATCCCGAATTTATCCAACTCTTCCAAAAGCGCCTTTATCTGATGCTCATCCCCCACTGCCTCGATAATCGCAGTATCGGCTTTATGGCGGACGATTTTACCTACAAACTTATCAAAAACTCCCTCCAGCTTAGCTTTATCCTTAGGGGTATAATTTATCTTTGCCAAAACCAGTTCGCGGTCAATATGCTCCTTTTTAGTAAAATCCGTAACCGTAATCACGTCGATTAACTTATTCAACTGTTTATTGATCTGCTCTAAAACTTTCTCGTCGCGCGCCTCAACCACAATAGTCATATAAGATACCGACGGGTCCAGGGTTTCGCTGACCGCCAAAGAGGCGATATTATATCCCCTGGCGCTAAAAAGCCCGGCTATGCGCGCCAATACGCCAAATTTATTTTCAACTAATACCGAAATCGTATGCTTCATTACGCCAGGCCTCCGATAATATTATTGATCGCCTCTCCTGCCGGCACCATCGGATAGACATTCTCTTCTTCTTCAACATGAAAATCGATAAAAACAGTATTGTCGGTTTTGATCGCCCGTTCAAGAGCGGGCCTTACTTCTTCCTTTTTGGTAACCCGGATCCCGGCTGCCCCGTAACTCTCCGCCAGTTTCACAAAATCCGGGCTAGTGATCGGAGTATAAGAATAGCGGCGTTTATAAAAAAGTTCCTGCCACTGGCGCACCATGCCCAGGTACCCATTATTTAAAATAGCGACCTTAACATTGATTTTATTGGCGACGCAAGTCCCCAGCTCTTGGATATTCATCTGTATCGAGCCGTCTCCGGCGACATTAAAAACAGTTTTCTCCGGGCGCCCCAGCTTTGCCCCGATCGATGCCGGAAATCCAAAACCCATGGTCCCCAAGCCTCCCGAGGAAATAAATGTACGCGGTTTGGTATAATTAAACCACTGCGCCGCCCACATCTGATGCTGTCCGACTTCGGTGCAAATAATCGCATCCCCGCGCGTAACTTCATCGATCTGCTGAATGACGTATTGGGGCAGGATCTTATCTTTATCTTTATACCGCATCGGATATTTTTTCTTTAAAGAATCAACGTGTTTAAGCCAATCCTCTATGGAAAGAACCTGTTTTATTTCGCTGGAAAGCTCGGTAATTACCTGCCGGGCATCCCCGACGATAGGGATATCAACGTGCACATTCTTGCTGATCGATGAAGGATCGATATCAATATGGATTACTTTAGCATCGGGAGCAAATAGGTCCAGCCTTCCGGTTACCCGGTCATCAAAACGCGCGCCCAGGGCGATGATCAGATCCGACTCCATAATACTATGATTGGCGTAGGCGGTGCCATGCATACCGAGCATACCCAAGGATTGCTTATGTTTAGAAGGAAACCCTCCTATACCCATCAATGTCCAGGTCACCGGACAGCCTGTCTTTTCCGCTAATTCCAATAATTCAAATGACGCCCCTGAAGTAATAATTCCTCCGCCGGCATAAATTATCGGGCGCTTTGCCTCCATGATCAGCTTTGCCGCGCGCTTGATCTGCCCGGGATGACCGGAATAGTTAGGATTATAACTTCTAAGTTTTATCTCCTGCGGCCAGATAAATTCTGTTTGGGCAACCTGCACATCTTTAGGTAAATCGATAAGCACAGGGCCGGGGCGTCCGCTTGAGGCAATATAAAAAGCCTCCCTTACAATACGAGCTAAATCCTTGATGTCTTTAACCAAATAATTGTGTTTAGTAATCGGGCGGGTGATGCCGGTAATGTCGGCTTCCTGGAAGGCATCATTGCCGATTAATCCGGTAGGGACCTGGCCGGTAATGGCGACCATCGGGATGGAATCCATAAACGCATTGGCAATTCCGGTAACCAGGTTGGTTGCTCCCGGGCCGCTGGTCGCCAAGCAAACTCCAACCTTGCCCGTTGCCCGGGCATAGCCGTCTGCAGCGTGCGCTGCTCCCTGTTCGTGGCGGGTGAGTATAAATTTAAACCCTTCGTAACCATAGAGAGCGTCAAAAGTAGGAAGTATCTGTCCTCCGGGATAGCCGAAAACCACCTCCACCCCTTCACGTTTTAAGCACTCTAACAGTATTTGTGAACCGTTCATCTTCATATTATTTTAAAACCGCTCCTTTATCCGCAGAGCTGACCATCCTTGAATAACGGGAAAGGTATCCGGTCTTAATTTTTGGCTCAACCGGTTCCCAGCCCTTAAATCTTTTTTCTATTTCCGTTTTGCTTAATTTAACTTCGATTTTGCGGTTTGGAATATCGATATTTATTGTATCACCGTCTCGAATAATCGCGATCGGGCCGCCGGCCGAAGCCTCCGGCGAAATATGGCCAATGCAGGGGCCTTTGGTCCCGCCTGAAAAACGGCCGTCGGTAATTAAGGCCACGGAATCGCTCAAACCTAAACCGACAATCGCCGCCGTAGGAGCCAGCATCTCCCGCATTCCCGGGCCTCCGGCGGGCCCTTCATAACGGATAACAATGCAATCGCCTTTTTTGATTTTATTATTCATGATCGCCTGCATCGCCTCTTCTTCGCGGTTAAATACGCAAGCCCTGCCGGTAAATTTCATCATTTTTACACTCACCCCGGACTGCTTTACCACTGCCCCATTGGGAGCGATATTTCCGTATAAAACCGCAATCCCGCCCTGCTTATGGTAGGCGCGCGAAAAAGGACGGATCACCTCCTCATCAAAAATATCCGCGCTGTCGGCGATCGCAAATGTTTTCTGGCCGCTTACATTCAAAGTATTATTCAATTTAGATTTCAATCTTTTTAATACCGCCGGGATCCCGCCGGCATATTCCAGGTCCTCCATAAAATGCTCGCCTGCCGGTTCAATGTTAGTGATATGCGGCACACCCTTGCTGATTTTATCAAATGTCTTTAAATCCAAATCAATACCAGCTTCATGGGCAATGCTCATTAGGTGCAGGACCGTGTTACTTGAGCCGCCCAAAGCCATATCCACCACAATAGCATTTTCTAAAGATTCCCTGGTAATAATATCGCTTGGCTTGATATTTTTCTTTACCAGTTCCACAATCCGTTCACCGCTGGCCTGGGCAATCCTGCGTTTCTTGGCCGTTCCTGCCAGGGCTGTCCCGCAGCCGGGAATGGACATGCCCATGGTTTCAGTCAAACAGGCCATGGTATTGGCAGTATATAAACCCTGGCATGAACCTTGGCCCGGACAGGCCTCCATTTCTAAACACGAAAGCTCCTGCGCGCAGATATCCCCTTTTTTTGCCCTGGCCATCCCTTCAAATGTATCATGCACAAAAGCTAATTTTCTTTTATTGAATCTGCCCGAAAGCATCGGGCCGGCAGTAACGATAATCGCCGGAATATTCAGGCGCCGTATGCCCATGAGCATACCCGGAGTAATTTTATCACAGTTAGTCAAACAGATGATCCCGTCTAACTGATGCGCGTTGCAGACGGTTTCGATAGTATCGGCAACGATCTCGCGTAAAGCCAGGGGATAACACATTCCCAGATGCCCCATCGCGATCCCGTCGCAAATACCGGGCACGCCGAATAAAAACGGCACGCCCCCGCCATAACAGACGCCGCGCTCAATAAACCTTTCCAAATCGCGCATCCCGATATGTCCGGGGATAAGATCGGTAAATGATGAAGCTACGCCGATAAACGGACGGCCCAAATCTTTTTTAGACAAGCCGGTAGCATGCAAAAGCGCTCTGTGCGGCACCCTGTCTAAACCTTTTTTGATCTGGTCTGAACGCATATATTATCTCCCTGTTATAATTTGAATCATGGGGACGGTTCTCTCTTAAAAAGAGAACCGTCCCCAAGTTTTTAGTCGGCGCCCTCTCCGTCGTGGACTACTCCGGGAGCCGCCTTATGTTTACGCGTAATTACCCGCTTTAAGCTAACATATTTATCCACCAGCGCGCGGTTGTTTACCGCGCCAAGCTGTTTAAAAAGGAAATCAAACTTGGATTCGATCTCCGCGGCGATTTTATCGCGTAAATCCTGCGCTAAAGACATAATCTCTTTCTTAAACGGACCTAACGCTTTTTTACGCGCTTTATAAAAAAACTGCTCCTCGGTTTCTCCTTCTTTCCTTTCGCTGGCAGCGTTAACCTTTAGCCACTCATAAATTTTATTCTTTAAATCCGCGGGAAAATATTTGCTGTCAAACATCATATTCTGGAATCCGGTTGCCAAATGCACTTCCAAGGTGTTATTCTCCGGGAATTTATGGAACATCTCTTCCGGTAGAGTGGAAGCGCCGTGCTGCACTGCTCCGCCCAGGCCGAATTCTTTTTGAGCGATACCGGAAAGAGTATTTAAGGTAGCGAAATCCAGTTTAACCTCGGCGATAGAGCCGTCGGCCTTAACCACTCCGCCGTGGGAGGTCCCGGTCTGAACAGATATTTTACTTATACCGACCAGGCCTTTACGCAGCCTTTCTTTATAGCCTTCCATAAACGCGCGCAGGTCTTCGGCGGTTGAATTCTGATGCCCTACCTCGCCGATCTCCCCGCCCACCGAAACCGTGATACCTTTTGGTTCGATGCGGCGGATAAACTGCGTTAATTTCGCGCAGGCCTCATAATTATCCTTCTGCTGTTTCTTGATCTCCTTTTTGGATAAATCCACCAGCGTCGAGGAATCAATATCGATATTGTAGAAACCCCCGTCAATGCTGTCGGCGATCATGCTCTGCAGCGCCTCCAGTTCCTTATCCGGATTATCCTGGAATTTCTTGGCATTGACCTGGCAATGGTCTGCCTGGATAAATACCGGCCCGCGATAATCCTCCTTTATTGCCGCAGCCAACACAACCGAAGTATATTCAACCGGGGCCTGGGCCGTATAACCCATTTCGGATTTGGCAATCTCAAAAATAAATGCGCCGGAATTATTCTTTTTAGCCGTCCTGAATATTGCCCGGGCCAAATCATAAGTCATACTGCGCAGGTTCATCGCCGGCACGGTAAAGCCGCTAAATTCGCCCCTGCCGCGGGCAATATAAAGCTCATGGATACTGGAAGGATAAATCCCTTTTTTATAGGCGATATCCAGGATTTTCTTGGCTAATTTCTTTTTTAGGGTTACATCCTCGGTTAAAATTAAATCCATTACAATTTTGTCAATTTCAAGCGGCTTTCTTCCCATTTTGATTCATCTCCTTATCAAGTCAAAACTTTAATTAAATTGTAAAAATTATCCACCTTTAATTCTTTTTTCCTTATAGCAACCTCAAAATTAACTTCTACGATCCTTCCGGCGTTCATCCCTAATGCGATATCTGTTTTACCCGCAAGCAGGCAATCAACCGCCGCCTTGCCAAGGTTTAAAGCCATATCCCGGCTAAAAGCTGTCGGCCGGCCCCCTCTTTGCACATGGCCCAAAACTACTGTGCGGGTTTCTAACCCGGTCATATCGGTAATTTGCCTGGCAAGGTCATCGGCCTTACCTGCCCCTTCGGCAAGCACGATAATCCAGCTCATTTTTCCGATCAGATTACCATGCACTATGTCATGGCAAACCGCCTTAAGGTCTAATTCCTTCTCCGGAATAATCACATCCTCGCATCCCCCGGCAAGGGCGACGGTCAGGGCGATAAAACCCGATTCCCTTCCCATTACCTCGACAACAAAGATCCGCTCCATGCTGGTGGCGGTATCGCGGATCTTATCAATAGCATCCAGGGCGGTATTGATCGCCGTATCCGTGCCGATAGTATAATCTATGCCGTTAATGTCGTTATCGATGGAAGCGGCTATGCCGACACAAGGAACATTATATTTCTTATAAAATTCATGGGCGGCGGAAAAAGAACCGTTGCCGCCGATAGCGACCAGGCCGTCAATATTATTTTTCTTAACTGTTTCATACGCCCGCTTCTGCCCCTCTTCGGTCCTGAATTCCGAACAGCGGGCGGTTTTTAAAACCGTCCCGCCCTGGCCGATAATCCCGGAAACAGAACGCTGGTTTAAAATTTTTAACTCTTCATTAATCAAACCCCACCATCCGCGGAAAACGCCCATTACCTCCAGTTTTTGATTGATCCCATAGCGCACCACGGAGCGGATTGCCGGATTCATCCCCGGGGCATCGCCGCCTGTCGTTAACACAGCAATTCTCTTCATTATTCCCTCTTATACACTTCTAATATGGCCCAATATTCCGTGTAACGTTAAACGTGTAATGTGTAATGTAAAAAATCTTTTTCTTTACACATTACACGAATTATCAAGTGCCCATCTCCCAGCTGGCCAGGTATTTTTTCTGCTGTGCAGTCAGGGTATCGATCGCAATCCCCATCGACTGAAGCTTGAGCCTGGCGATATTCTTATCGATATCTTCCGGAACAGTATAGACCTGTTTTTTTAACAAACGGTAATTCTTGGCCATATATTCGGCAGAAAGAGCCTGATTGGCAAAAGACATGTCCATCACGCTGGCCGGATGGCCTTCAGCGGCGGCTAAATTAATCAAACGGCCCTCTCCTAAAAGATAAATTTTACGATTATTTTTTAAGGTATATTCATCCACAAAATCGCGAGTTGCCCGTTTAGATTTTGCGATTGCCTCTAAACCCGGGATATCAATCTCAACATTAAAATGACCGGAGTTAGCGACAATTGCCCCGTCTTTCATCAGGCCAAAGTGCTCTTTGCGGATAACATTGATGTCCCCGGTAACCGTAACAAAAATATCCCCTGTTTTGGCTGCCTGGCGGATCGGCATAACTTCAAAACCGTCCATCGTGGCCTCCAGCGCCCGCAGGGGATCGACTTCAATAACGATTACTTTGGCTCCCATGCCTTTTGCGCGCATCGCCGTGCCTTTGCCGCACCAGCCGTAACCGCAGACTACAAAATTAGCCCCGGCAATTAATTTATTTGTCGAGCGGATAACCCCGTCAAGAGTAGACTGCCCTGTGCCGTAACGGTTATCAAAAAGATGCTTGGTTTGCGCGTCGTTAACCGCAATTATCGGATAACGCAATTTACCTTCTTGCGCCAAAGCCCGTAAACGAATTACTCCGGTAGTGGTTTCTTCCGTGCCGCCAATAATATTAGCATGTTCACTCACCGAACGCTGGTGGATAGTACTCACCAAATCCGCGCCGTCATCCATGGTAATATCCGGCTTGGCCGCGAGGGCGGATTTCATATGCAGATAATAAGTTTTAGTGTCTTCGCCCTTAATGGCAAAAACAGCCACCTTTAAATCTCTCACCAAAGAAGCCGCCACATCATCCTGGGTCGAAAGAGGGTTGGATGCGCACAGATACGTCTCTGCTCCGCCGGATTTTAAAACATCCGCCAATACCGCGGTCTCCGTAGTAACATGCAGGCAGCAGGCAATCTTTAACCCCTTTAAAGGCTTCTCCTTTAAAAACCTCTGTTTAATTAAACCGAGTACCGGCATATTTTTAGAGGCCCACTCAATCCTTAAAGCGCCTTTTCTAGCTAACTTTATATCTTTAATATCGTATTTCATTACTTATCCTCTCTTGCCCACAGGGGCACACCCGCGCAATTCCTTATAAGCGCGGGGTGTCATTATAAACAGCTGGCTTGCTTCTTCAAAATTTGCGCCTTATCCGTTTTCTCCCACAGGAATTCCGGCTCCGGCCTGCCGAAATGCCCGTAGCTGGCGGTCTTCCTATATATAGGCCGGCGCAATCTCAATGCATCAATAATTCCTTTGGGCCTGAGCTGGAAATTCTGCCTTACCAGTTTGACCAAAGCCTCCTCCGGAATAACCGATGTTCCTTCGGTCTTGACCATAACCGACAGAGGATCGGCGTGTCCGATCACATAAGAAAGCTGAATAAGGCACTTATCCGCCAGACCGGCTGCCACGATATTTTTAGCGATATAACGGCACATATACGCTGCGGAACGGTCAACTTTAGTGGGATCCTTGCCGGAAAATGCCCCGCCGCCATGGGCGACTGCCCCGCCGTAAGTATCCACGATTATTTTTCTTCCGGTCATGCCCGTATCGGATTGCGGCCCGCCGACGACGAATTTACCCGTCTGATTGACATAATATTTAGTCTTTTTATCCACCCAGCCGCGAAGTACCGGGCCGGCAACCTGGCGGATGATCTCCTGGCGCGCTTTTTCAGTAATGCGCTTGCCGCTTCTGTCCAGGATAGCCTCGGTATGCTGGGAAGCCAGGACTACCGAATCGACCCGCACGGGCTTGCCGTTATCATACTCGACGGTAACCTGGGTCTTGCCGTCCGGGCCAAGATATTTTAGAATATTATTCTTACGCACCTCGGTCAGGCGCATCGCCAGCTTCTGCGCTAACATCAAAGCCAGCGGCATTAATTCCTCGGTCTCATTACAGGCATAACCAAACATGATCCCCTGGTCTCCTGCCCCGCCGACATCGACCCCCTGCGATATATCCGGTGATTGGGAATGGATGGCATTAAGGATGGCGCAGGTATGGAAATCAAAACCGTATTTAGGATGGTTATAACCTATTTCTTCGATTATCTTCCTGCTTATCTCATGCACATGTATAAAACCGCGCGTGGTAATCTCGCCCCCTACGATTAAAAGCCCCATGGTTACGTAAGTTTCGCAGGCGACCCGCGAATAAGGATCATCTTTTAAACAGGCATCCAGGACCCCGTCTGAGATCTGATCGCATAACTTATCCGGATGGCCTTCGGTTACCGACTCTGAAGTAAAATAAAACTTCGACGCTGACATTTTCCCTCCTAAATTATTGGGCAAAACCTTTTTTTGCCGCGTTTAGATACTTATAATCACCGACATCAAACCAGGAACCGCCAAATACATATCCATAGACATCCGCTTCATCTTTAAGCCAGGCGATATAACTGCCGGTGGCATCGGCCCGATTGGCTTTTTTATTTTGGATATACTGCTTAACCAGACTTAAATGATCTTTGGGCATATAATACAAGCACATCGCCACCAGGGAGCTCTGCGGTTTTTCGGGTTTTTCTTCAAAACTAATTACTTTCTTTTGGTTATCCAGCTTAACCACCCCGTAACGGCTGGCATCCTCGCTCCGCTTTAGCCCATATAAACCCAGGCTTACAGCCGGCCTTCTTTTTATGGAAAAATCCAAAAATCCTTTCAAAGAACCGCTGAACAAATTATCACCGCCGATTACCAAAAGATCCTCCCTGACCTTCTGTTTTTTGATCACAAAATTTATATCTCCGACAGCTCCCAGCCTGTCCCGATTATTCTTAGTCAGGTCGTCTATCAGCGTAATTTTCTTGGGTGATTTAATTGATTTTACCCACCCGCTAAAATTGAGGATAAATTTACTGTTAGTTACGATATAAATTTCATCGATACCGGCAATTGCTTTTAATTTGTCAACGATATAATTTATAATCGGCCTGCCTTTTACCTCCAGCAAAGGCTTCGGGTATTCTTTAGTCAAAGGATAAAGCCGGGTTGCGTATCCGGCGGCTAAGATCAAGGCCTTCATTTATCCCCCTGCGCCAAGCTTCGGGGGATTTCGCCAGACCGGAACTTTAAGGTGCTCATTTTAAAATCTCCGCCAGTTTATTTTGAGCAAACTCCTCCACCTGGACGCCGGTTGAAAGTTTCATCGCCTCATTGGCAAATTCCTGCGCCGCTTTAAATCCAACGGCGCGGATGATATATTTTAGTTCCGGGATAATCTGCGGCGGCATACTAAACTCGTCTAAACCCAGCCCCAAAAGAATGAGCGCCAAAGAGGGGTCCCCGGCCATCTCTCCGCACATGGCTACTTTAATTTTGGCGCTATGGGCGGCATCAATAATATTTTTGACCAACCTTAAAATTGCCGGGTGCGCCGGCTCATAAAGATAGGCGACTTTTTCATTGGCCCGGTCAACCGCCAAAGAATACTGGATTAAATCGTTGGTGCCGATACTGAAAAAATCCGTTTCTTTGGCTAAAATATCGGCGGTCATTGCCGCTGAAGGGACCTCGATCATTACCCCTACCCGGATTTGGTCGTTAAAAGCCAGGCCCTTCTTTTTTAACTCCTTTTTGGCTTCATCGAGCAGGTGATTGGCTTGCCGCAGTTCATCTATGCCGGAAATCATCGGATACATCAGCTTGAGATTGCCATGCACCGAGGCCCTAAGGATAGCGCGTAACTGCAATTTAAATATATCCGGGCGCGCCAGGCAAAACCTAATCGCCCTCCATCCTAAAAATGGCTGCATCTCATACGGAATTTTAAATTGGGATAAAAATTTATCTCCTCCGATATCCAGGGTGCGGATCACTACCGAATGCGGTTCCATCGCCTGGGCAACATATTTATAAGCCTGATAATGCTCTTCTTCACTGGGGGAATCCTTGCGATTCATGTAAAAAAACTCTGTGCGGTAAAGGCCGATACCCTCGCTGCCATGCAGTTTAACCGAAGAGACCTCATCGGGAAATTCAATATTTGCGCTGATCATCACTACCCGGCCATCGGTGGTAACTGCCGGCAGGTCTTTAACCGATAGGAACCTTTCGGCAATACCTTTTAATTTTTCAAGTTTCTGATGATAGATCCTAAGCGTCTCTTCGTCCGGATCAATGATCACTATCCCCATAATGCCATCAACAATAAGGATATCTCCCGGATTGACCTTGGCGGTAATAGTTTCCAAACCGACTACCGCCGGTATTTCAAGAGATTTGGCCATAATCGCCGTATGCGAAGTTTTTCCTCCGATATCGGTGACAAAAGCAGCGACATTTTTAGTATGCATTGCCGCGGTATCCGAAGGAGAAAGGTCATGGGCGACAATGATCGCTTTTTCTTTGATATCTTCCAGCCCCTTCCTCTCTTTACCCAAAAGGTTCCTTAATATCCTCCTGCCGACATCATTGATATCGGCGGTGCGCTCCTTAAGGTATTCATCTTCGATCTTTAAGAAGACACCGATATATTTTTTTAAAACTTCCGAAAAAACATAGGCAACATTAAGCTGTTCCTTCTTCAGGCGGGAGATGACCTCTTCAATAAGCATGCGGTCTTCCAGGACCAAAAGGTGGGCATCAAAGATCTGGGCCTCCTCCTGGCCCATATCCGAGCTGATCCTCTTTTGCAGTTCGATAATTTCGCGGCGGGTCTTGATCAGCGCTTCTTCGAAAAGCTGGATCTGCGCGGGGATATCCTCCCACTTGATTGCCTGGCGCACGACGACAAACTCCTCGCTTCCGATTTTATAAACCGGCCCGATACTTATGCCGCTGGCAGCAGCTATTCCTTTTAATTGGATCATAGCTCTTCCTCGTTAGTCACTATCTTCTCTAATTCTTCCAATGCTTTTTCCGCATCGTAACCGTCTGCTTCAATGATAATCAAGCTGCCCTTTTCCGCTCCAAGCATGAGAATACCCATTATGGATTTACCGTTGACCTCTTCGGCATCATGGCGCACGGTAATGCGCGCGTCAAATTTATTGGCTACCTGCACGAATATGGCAGCCGGCCGGGCATGCAGCCCTTGTTTATTCTTTACGACCAGTTCTTTTTTAATTAAAGCCATGCCTAGATCTCGTCAATGAAACTCAAAATAATTTTTGCCAACTTTTCCGGGTCATGCCGGATTACCCCGTCCACAACCATGCTAAAATCTTCCTCTACCACCCGGTAGCCAAGCCCCTCCGCCTTCCTGCGGTCATTGGTCACAAGGACCGATTTATCTTTGGAATACCGCCCCAGAATCTCCTGCGGCACCTCTCCGTTATTCACCAGGCAATAATCCAGGATATGGGCATGGCTATGCTTTACCAGAGCCTTAATATGATCGGAAACACTGTAACCATCGGTCTCCCCAGACTGAGTCATCACATTGCAAACATAAACCTTTAATGCCTCAGACTCGGCAATTTCCTTGGTTATTTCCTTAATCAAAAGATTGGGAATTATACTCGTATATAAAGAACCCGGGCCTAAAATAATAACCTGCGCTTCCCTTATTGCCTTTAAGGCATCCTGCGTGGCAGGCGGCTGTTCAGGAGTAAGGTTAACCGTATCAATCGCCTTCCTGGCCCTGGGAATCTGGTCTTCTCCTATAACCGTTGAACCGTCATTAAAATGGGCCACCAACGTAACATCCTCAAGCGTAGAAGGAATAACCTGGCCGCGCAAAGCCAGGACCTTGCTGGTCTCCTTAATCGCCTTTTCAAAATCACCGGTCAGGCGGGTCATTACCGTAAGAAAGAGGTTGCCGAAAGAATGCCCGGAAAATTCCGAATTCCCGTCAAAACGGAACTGGAAAAGGTCCCGCATCAGCGCCGGGGCATCGGCAAGGGCGACCAGGCAGTTACGAATATCCCCGGGAGGCAAGACATCGAACTGCTGCCGCAAGCGTCCGCTTGAACCCCCATTATCGGCTACTGTAACTACGGCTGAGATATTCGAAGAATAATTTTTTAACCCGCTTAGAAGGACCGACAGCCCCGTGCCGCCGCCTACGGCAACGATACGCGGGCCGCGGCTTAATTGCTTTTTCTGATACAAAATATCAATCAGCTCTGTGCCCCTTGAGGACGGGGCAAATACCGCGATAAAAGAGCGCATCATCCTTTTGATGCCCAGGATTAAAATTATAATTCCCGAAACTACGATCAGGGCATCCAGAAACTGAATCAGCCAGAACTCTTCGCTGCGCAGGTTAGCGGTTCCCAGGATCAAAAGCGCCACTCCAAAAGTGCTTAAACCGACCCAACGCTTAATGCCTATACCAGGATAAAACCATTTTAAGCCGCCGGTTACGATAGATTTCATTTTTTTAAATTACCTGTTTTGATATATGTTTAATACAGGACCAGGCCCTTCCTTAATAGGCACAGGAAAGATTGACCCTTGCGGATCAAATCTTTTTTTCGTCTTCCTGCGTGATAATCTTGATTACGGATTTATCATCCATGCAGGTGCGCAGGGTATCACGAAAATACTTATCCTTTAACAGGCGCGATATCCTGGCTAAAGCCTTAAGGTGCGGGCCGGCGGAATCCTGCGGGGCAACAAGTAAAAAGAAAATATACGCTAATTCCCCGTCTAAAGAATCGAAATCCACGCCTCTCTTGGAAAGGCCGAAAGCCGCAACTAATTTATCCACACAGTCGCATTTTGCGTGCGGTATGGCTATGCCTTGGCCGATAGCAGTAGAACCAAGGGCCTCCCTGGACATAAGGGAATCCACCAGCTTACTGCGGTTACGTTTCTCGACATCGCCGGATTCGATCAAAAGATCGACCAGCTCATTGATCACATCTTCCTTCCTGGTAGATTTTATATCGGTGAGAATTGCTTTTTTGGAAAGAAAATCCATTATCTGCATTTGTTTCTCCTTTCAAATAATAAATTCGGGACAAATCAAAGCGGGAGACGGGATTCGAACCCGCGACATCAACCTTGGCAAGGTTGCGCTCTAGCCAGCTGAGCTACTCCCGCGTACGAACGCGCACCCGCGCAATACCTTATAAGCGCGGGGTGCTGCAAGTTTCTTGGGCGGAAGAGGATTTGAACCTCCAAGGGTTGCCCCAATAGCTCCTAAGGCTATCGCGTCTGCCAATTTCGCCATCCGCCCGGATATTTTCCTCTTCCCACCTACAAATAGCTTCGATAACCTGCGGTATTGTGGAGCGTGCATTAGAAATTTTTCGGCAAATGTGTGCAAGGAATTACGACGAACGGAGGACATTCTTACAGCGTAAGTCAGTCCGAGAGTGAGTCGTAAACCGCAGCACACGGCGAAAAATTTCGCACGCGAACAATACCGCAGGTTATCAAATTATTCATGAGCCTCCCGCGACTCGAACGCGGCACAACCACATTAAAAGTGTGGTGCTCTACCGGATGAGCTAGAGGCCCAAAACCTAAAATTCCAAAATTTCTTTTTCTTTAACCTTTAAAATTTCGTCGATCTTAGCGATATATTTATCGACGATTTTCTGTAATTCATCGACTCCGCGGAACTTCTCGTCTTCGGAGATAATTTTATCTTTTTCCATCTTCTCCACGGCTTCTTTGGCATCCCTTCTGATAGTGCGCAGGGATACCCGGCCGTCTTCGGCCATTTTATGGGCCAACTTGGCCATCTCCTGGCGCCTCTCTTTAGACAGCTGCGGAACGGCAATCCTGATAATCTTTCCGTCGTTGGAAGGGCTGACTCCCAGGTTAGATTTTATAATCGCCTTCTCAATCTCCACAATCGCGGAAACATCCCAGGGCTGGATAACGATCAAATGCGCGTCCGGGGCAGATATTGCTGCCAGCTGCTTTAACATGGTCGGCGTCCCGTAATAATCGATATGCAGGCCTTCGACTAAACTCGGGGAGGCCCTGCCGGTCCTGACCTCATGGAATTGGCGGTTCATCGAATCAAAAGCCTTCTTCATTTTATCTTCAGTATTAAATAATGTTTCTTTGATAGACATCCAACTTACCTCCGATTATCTAACGACTGTCCCGATATTCTCACCTAAAACTACGCGCCTGATATTCCCCAGGCGGTTAAGGTTAAAAACCACGATGGGCAATTTATTGTCCATGCACAAGCTGACTGCCGTGGCATCCATCACCTTTAATCCCTTTTTAAGCACATCGATATATTTTAACCGGCTGAATTTTTTGGCGTCTTTTACTTTCAGGGGATCGGCGGAATAAACTCCGTCGACCTTGGTGGCTTTTAAAATCGCGCAGGCGTTAATCTCCATGGCCCGAAGGGCTGCGGCCGTATCGGTGGTAAAATAAGGATTACCGGTGCCGGCGACAAAAATAACCACCCTGCCCTTTTCTAAATGCCGTATCGCCCTTCTTCTAATGTAGGGCTCGGCTATCTTTTGCATCTCAATAGCCGTCATCACTCTGGTCGGCACGCCTGTTTTCTCCAGCGCATCCTGCAAAGAAAGCCCGTTGATTACCGTAGCCAGCATCCCCATATAATCCGCGACGGAACGGTCCATATCCAGGCCGCGGCAAGCGGTATTTTCCTGGCCGCGCAGGATATTTCCCGCGCCCAGGACAACAGCAACATCCACCGCCAAAGCCCTGATCTCTTTAATTTGGCGCGAAATAGAAAGAAGCACCTGCGGGTCTATACCATGGGTATCTTTCCCGGCCAGGGCCTCGCCGCTTATCTTAATGACGATTCTTTTGTAAACCGGTTTGACCATTTATTTTATTCGCCAATCTTGTAGCGGACGAACCTGCGGATAACGACATTTTCGCCGATCTTTGCTACGATGTTACCCAGATAATCTTTGATCGTTAAACCCGGGTCTTTCACAAAAACCTGCTCTAACAAACAATTATTTTTATAGTAATCTTCTTTATTTTTTTCATGCTTCAGGAGATCTTCCGGCACATCTTCTTTCTTGATATACTCCGGGCTGGTGGCGGCAATCTGCATCGCCAGATCCTTGGTGAATTTAATGAACTCATCGTTGCGGGCGACAAAATCCGATTCACAGTTGACCTCCAACAAGACCCCGATTTTATTGCCATGATGGATATAGCAATCAATCCTGCCTTCTTTGGCGGCCCGGCCCTGTTTCTTGGCCGCGACCTCTAAACCCTGCTTACGTAATAATATAATTGCCTGCTTGATGTCGCCCTTGGCCTCCTCTAAGGCTTTTTTGCAATGAGCAACGCTTGAGCAGGTCAGGTCCCTTAATTCTTTAATCGCGTCAACTGAACTTTTCATTTTAAAATTACCCCTTTTTTCTTAGTTTCGGCTTTATATCCGCCGCCGGTTTAAGGTGGGCCTTTTTTGCCGCAGCCGTTTCATCGATAAGCGGCTGGCTCTCCTCAACGATCTCTTCGATTTCCTTGATCTTAAGCTCTTCTTCCGGAAGCACCTCCGCGGAGATATCCTGCTTGACATCTTCTACCTTAACCCCTTCCTGGGTAAGGTAAGATAAAAATTTCTTTCTTCCTTCGATAATCGTATCCGCGATAATCGCAGTTACCGTGCGGATGGATTTAGTGGCATCATCATTACCGGGAATAGGATAATCTACCAGGGCGGGATTGGAGTTAGTATCGATCAGTCCGATCACCGGAATTCCTAATCTGCGCGCCTCAAGCACCGCGGTTTGCTCTTTTTTGGTATCGACGACAAAAACCGCCCTGGGCATGCGCTCCATGGGGACAATCCCGGCGAAATTTTTATTAAGCTTGGCCAGTTCTTTTTCCAAAAGCGCGACCTCTTTTTTGGTCAGCTTCTCGAATGTTCCGTCCAGGCGCATCTTTTCGATATCTTTTAAACGGTTGATGCTCTTTTTAATAGTAGCGAAATTAGTAAGCATCCCCCCCGGCCAGCGGTCGGTAACGTAATACATCCCGCTGCGGATGGCCTCCTGTTTGATTACATCCTGGGCCTGCTTTTTAGTACCCACAAAAAGCACGAATTCACCCTTAGAAGCTATCTCCATTAAAAAATCCCGGGCAGCGTTAATGCACTCTTCGGTCTTTTCCAGGTCGATAATGTAAATGCCGCTCCTTGAACCAAAAATAAACTTCTTCATTTTGGGATTCCAGCGTTTAGTCTGGTGGCCAAAATGCACGCCTGCTTCCAAAAGTTGCTTGATTAATTCTGATGGCACGTTTCTTTTCCCCCTTCTTTATTCTCTTTTATCGGTTAATATATATTTCTTGCCTTTTAACGGCAGGAAGTTAATCGGGTAATTATAGCAAAATTTTGCCTATTTGCAACTATTTTTGCAGCTCTTGAGCCGTATACAACCGCTTATACAAACCGTTCTTTTCCAGCAGCTGGCTATGCGTGCCCTGTTCAACGATCATCCCCTTATCCAAAACTATAATCCTGTCGGCGTTCCTTACCGTAGAAAGCCGGTGCGCGATCATAAATACCGTCCTGCCGCTGACCAGCCGGTCCAAAGCCTCCTGGACAATGCGCTCGGAGGCAGAATCCAATTGCGAAGTAGCCTCATCCAGGATTAATATCGGGGCATTCTTCAAAAGGGCGCGCGCTATGGCAATACGCTGGCGCTCTCCTCCTGAAATTTTTACTCCTCTATCCCCGATAACCGTTTCATAGCCTTGCGGGCAATTAAGTATAAAATCATGGGCGTGGGCTTTCGAGGCCGCCTCCTCGATTTCTTTTAAAGAAGCATCCGGCCGGCCATAAGCAATATTGGCACGGATCGTATCATTAAAAAGCATAGTCTCCTGATTAACTATCCCGATCTGCGCGCGCAATGATTTTAGGCTAAACTCCCGCAGGTCCACTCCGTCAATAAATACCGCCCCGTTTTGAGGATCGTAAAAACGCGGAATTAAATCTACCAGGGTGCTTTTTCCCGAACCGCTGGGCCCGACAATCGCCAGCATCTGCCCGTATTCTACTTCCAAGTTAACCCCTTTTAAAATTTGCGTATCGGCGTAACTAAACCGGATATCCTTAAACCTGATATTTTTCTTAAAAGCCGGTAAAACCTTCGGCTTAACGGCCTCTTTTACGCTTGCTTCTGTATCCAGTACCTCATGAATACGCTCGCTGGCGGCCATGGCCTGCTGGTTCAAGGCATTAACCTGGCTTATTTTTTTAAAAGGACGGATCAAAGATAATAAAGAACCCAGAAAAAGCCCGAAAACACCAAAAGACAACCTGCCGGCGATAACCTCCCGGCCGCCCCAGAAAAAAACCAGGACTCCGGCAATCACTCCCAGGAATTCCGTGGAAGGGTTAAGCAGGAGCGTGCGTTTGATCGACTTCATGGAGATCTTATAATAATCCGCGTTTACCTTATTGAATTTATTAACCTCATACTCTTCCATATTGAAAGCTTTAACGATCCTGGCGCCCATAATCGTCTCATAAAGAAGGGAGTTGGTATCGGCGATCTTCTCCTGGGAACGCTTGGAAAGTTTTCTTAAGGCCCTGCCGACTTTAATAATCGGCAAGCTTATCAACGGTAAAAATACAAAGGCCAAAAACGCCATCTTAAAATAGATAAAGAAAATAACTACCGCAAAAATGACTACTTGCAGGCTCTGGTAAATCAGGTCGGTCGAACCGTAGGATACGGCATTCTCCACAATTTTGACGTCGTTAGTAATCCGTGACATCAGCTCCCCGCCGCGCTTATGCGTAAAATAGTTCAGGGATAAAGATTGGATCTTGGCATAAAGCCGGCTTTTGATGTCCCTGACCACGCGTTGGCCGATATCCGACATAAAATAACTCTGGAAAAAGCCAAAAACCCCTTTTAGTAAAAAGAGCAGCAGGACCGCTACCGCCATATAGTTGAGCAAGATCTCCGGAGGGGTATTATTTATTTTGTCGACGAAACCGGACAGTATATCCGGCAGTTTGGTGGGGACAATAATCCTTTTATTCGTCAAGACCTTATCTGCCAGAGGGACCATCATTGCCAAAGACACCCCGTCAAAAATCGCGGAGAACCCCATGCAAATTGTGGCGATCAGGAAAAGCCACTTATAAGGCCAAACAAACCTGAACAATTTCAGATAATCTTTCATCATTTCCTTTCCTTTAAGAAAGGTATTTTAGCACATAATCCAAGCCTGGCAAACCTTTTTATTAGATAAAAATAGGGCGAAAATCAGGGGACAGTTCTATTTTTTATCCACAGAGTAGCTGACGTTTAAACGTCAGCTACAAAGTACAGAAAAATAGAACCGTCCCCTTTATTTGCTAGTGAAGATAGGTTGCGACACGTTGATAGCTATTTGCAGCAGATGGCGCAAGGTTCATTATTTAGTCTTGAGCAGGGCAGGTTTAAACCTGCCCTACGACGGGGTTCTTCTGAGAGCTGAACTGTTACTTTAAAAATCAGTTGCAAGTAGTCCCTGGCTCTGCTATGATTTTAAATATGAGCAAACTCAAGGTAGCGGTAATCGGAGTAGGACATTTAGGCAGTATCCACGCCAAAATATATAAGGAAAGCCCAAATTGCCAGTTAGTGGGAGTATGCGACACCAATCCGGAAGCCCTAAGCCGGGCAAGCGCTAATTTAGGAGTAGCAGGGTATAACGACTATAAAGAGCTTTTTGGCAAGGTGGATGCGGTAAGCGTTGCCGTTCCCACCCTATTGCACCATAAAATTACAACCGACTTCCTTAGGGCGGGAATTCATGCGCTGGTGGAAAAACCTTTTACCCTGACCCTCAAAGAAGCCGATGATCTCATTAAGATTGCCGACAGGAATAAACTTATCCTCCAGGTCGGCCACATTGAAAGGTTCAACTCGGCGTTTGCCGCCACCCTTAAAATCATCAAGCTGCCGAAATTTATCGAATGCCACCGCCTTTCAAACTTTCCTAACCGTTCACTTGACGTAGGAGCGGTGCTGGACATTATGATCCATGATATCGATATCGTCCTGGGGCTGGTAGATTCTGCGCTAAAGAGAATTGATTCCGTGGGGATAAACGTGCTGACCAGATTTGAAGACATTGCCAACGCCCGCCTGACTTTTAAAAATGGCTGCGTTGCCAACCTTACCGCATCCCGGGTATCCGACGACTCGATGCGTAAAATACGCATCTTCCAGGAAGATACCTATATCTCCCTGGATTATAAAAACGCGCAAGCCTCGGTTTACAGGAAAATCGGTTTACAAATAACCAAAGAAAACCTGCCCATAGAAAAAGAACAGCCTCTGCAAAAAGAATTGGAATCCTTTATTGCCTGCGTTACCAACGGAACTACCCCCCTGGTTTCCGGCCCGGTAGCCCGGCAGGCCTTGGCCGTTGCGTTAAAAATCCAAAAACAAATATGGCACAGATAAAAAAAATATTTATTGTTTGCGGCGAGCCTTCCGGCGACCTTTTGGCCGCAAACCTGGTCGGCGCAATTAAAAATCTTGAACCGGATATAAAAATATCCGGCGCAGGAGGAGCGCGTTTAGCCAAAGCCGGATGCGAAATTTTCTACGATATCCAAGGGCTTGCGGTCATGGGGTTATTCGATGTCTTAAAGAAACTGCCGAAATTCTTTGAGTTAAAAAAAATAATTTTAAGCAAAATCGATGCCGATAAACCGGATGCCGTAATCCTGGTCGATTTTTCCGGTTTTAACCTGCGCCTGGCCAAAGCGGTCAATCCTTCGACTACGCTCAGGATTGATGGTGAGCAAGGTCGAACCATCAATAAACGCATACCGGTTATTTATTATGTCAGCCCGCAGCTTTGGGCCTCAAGGGAAAGCAGGATAAATTGCATAAAAAAATTTATCTCGATGATGGTTGTGCTTTTTAAATTTGAAGAAGAGTTTTACAAACAGCGGGGAATCCAGGCAGCCTGCGTTGGACATCCATTAATAGACCTGGTAAAACCTGCTCTAGAAAAACAGGAATTTGCAAATAATTTCCGGATTGACCCGTCCAAAAAAATTATTGCCCTGCTCCCCGGATCACGGAAACAAGAAATAAAAATAATCCTGCCTTTAATGCTTAAGGCGGCAGCCCTGATCAATAAGGCAATCCCGCAGGCGCAATTTATTATCGCTAAAGCCCCGAATTTAGATCAACAGCTATATTGGGATGAATGTAAAAAATTCAATTTGGACTTCAAAATTATTGACGGCTTGACTTACGATTGCCTGAATATCGCCCAGGCAAGCATCGTCTGCTCCGGGACCGCCACCTTGGAAGCGGCAATTATGCAGAAGCCTTTTGTAATCGTATACAAAACTAATATCTTAAACTACCTGCTTTACCGGCCGCAAATAAAAATCCCCTATATCGGCATGGTCAATATCGTGGCGGGAAGAAAAATCGTTCCGGAGTTTATCCAGTTTGGCGCCCGGCCTAAAATAATTTCCAAATCAATGATCGAACTTCTACAAGATCCTCTCTCTGCCAACCGCATGAGCCAGGATCTAAAAGCAGTAAAAGATTCCCTGGGTCAACCTGGCGCGGCAGGGCGCGCAGCCAAGCTAATCCTTGAATTCCTGCAGAAAAACTAGGGACTATTCCTATTTTTCTGTACTTTGTAGCTGACGTTTAAACGTCAGCTGCTCTGTGGATAAAAAATAGAGCGTCCCCTTTATTTCTCAGCTAATTTTATCCGTTCGTCAATCGGCGGGTGGGTAAAAAAGAAAAACTTAATCAGCGGATGCGGATTCCTATCGGCAAGATTTTGGTTAGCCAGCTTCTCCATCAACGAAATAAATGCCTCTTTTGCGCCGGTTGCTTTAAGCGCTAAATTATCGGCTTCTCTCTCAAATCGCCGGCTGATAAAGGCTTCCAGGGGCTGCGTAATAATCCCAAATAATATAAAATAGAGAAAGACCAGCGGCAGGCCGGCCAACTGCGCAAGAGAATGCAATTTAAATACCGCTAAAGCAGGTATGCTGGTCCTAAAAACCAGGTAAAATAACCCTAACGTTGCCAGTGAATTCACAATGATCAACTTTATAATATGGCCCAGCCGGTAATGGGCAAACTCATGCGCCAAAATCACTTCGATCTCATCATGGCTGTATTTGTCTCTTAAGGTATCTGCCAAAAGCACGCGCCTGGTCTTACCCATCCCGGTAAATGCCGCGTTGGCCTTGAGCGTTTTTTTACTAAAATCGATTTCAAAAACATCCAATAACTTAACCCGCATTTTCGCGGCTAAATTAAAGATCCTTTGGCGCAGAAGCTCATCATCAAGTTTCTTATATTTAAAAAATAACGGGATAATTAAGATCGGGGTTAACCTGGCTAAAACCACGCTAAAAAATATCCAAAAAACCGAGATTACCAGCCACCAGTGGATAAACTTGCCCAAGACCCAATAAAAAGAAACAACCAGTATCAAAAGAATTATATACCCCAATACCGCGGATTTTAATTGATCTATCCACCAGGCCCCTGCCTTCTGCTTAGTCAGGTTGAATTTATGCTCCAGAATAAAACCAGTATAGAAATTAAGCGGCAGATTCAATACATAATATAATAGCGAACTGATCAGAAGAAATGCCCCAGGCAGCAGGTAACCGGGCAGATTGATACTTTTAAGGAATGCCTCAAGAGATAAAGAAAACCCTGATCCCAAGAAAATCAGGAGCAGGGTTATGCTATAAACTGTGTCAATGATACTTAAAGCGTACTTATGGTGAGAATAACTTTTGGCTATAGTATCAGCCATTTTTATTTCTTGGCTGTCTTGGCAAGCGGGGCAACATTGACAAATGTGCGCAGCTGGCCATGGCTGGTCTTCTTGCGGGTAAAATAAACCTTGCCCGGACAAAGGGCAAACAAAGTGCCCGGCCCGCGGACATTTACGCCGGCTTTATAGGTATCCACGCCGCGCACCAGGATCTCTCCGGTCTTAACCAGCTTTCCGCCGCTGGATTTAAGCGCTTTATCTTTTTTGGGAGTAGAAAAACCACCGATCATTTTAATTCCTCCGTTAAATTTTTTTCAGTAAAATCCCTGTGAGCGTATGCGGACAGGAGTTTCCTTGCCAACAAAATAGGCAAGAAATAATGTTACCACAAAAATATTAATTAAGCAATACTTCTTCGTCCTTTTCCGGGATACGCACATCCAGCCCCCTTTGTGTCAATATACCGGCAAGGGCCTGGGATTGTTCAACTTCTCCGTGCACCAGAAAAATACGCTTAAGCGGAAGGCATCCGGAGACAAAATCCAATAATTCCGTCTGGTCGGCGTGCCCGGAAAAAGCGTTGATCACCACTACCTCCGCGTTAAGTTCATACTCTACGCCGAATATTTTCACAAAAGGATTTTTCTCAACTATCCTCCTGCCTAAGGTATCGGCCGCCATGTATCCGACAACCAAAACCATATTCCGCGTGTCCTCGATATTATTCTGCAGATGATGCAGTATCCTTCCGGATTCGCACATGCCGCTTCCGGCAATAATAATCATCGGCCGCTTATCGATATTTAAGGCCTTGGATTCTTTTTGGTCGCGGATAAAACGCAAGTTCAATAATTCAAACGGGTTATCCCCCTTATCAAATGCCCGTTTGGTCTTATCATTTAAAAAATCGATATGGTACTCAAAAAGATCGGTAATACTGGTAGCCAGCGGGCTGTCCACATAAATAGGCACCGAAGGTATGAGCTTATCCTTAAGTAATTCATTCAGGAAATAAATTACCTCCTGCGTGCGCTCCAGGGTAAAGGAAGGAATAAGCACCTTTCCTCCGCGCCTTACCGCGCGCGAGATCGCTTCTCTTAATTTTGACTGCGCCTCTTCGATTGGCCGGTGCAGGCGGCCGCCATAAGTGGACTCCATAATCAGATAATCAAGCCCCTTGGGAATTACCGGATCCCCCAGAAGAGGAAGATTTTTTCTTCCCAAATCCACCGCATAACCCAGGCGCAAAGAACTCTGCCCGTCTTTGATATCCAGGACAACGGTCCCTGAACCTAAAATATGCCCTGCATCCAGGATGGTGGCGCAAACATCCCTGGCAATGCAAAACTTCTGGTTATAAGCAATGGGGCGGAAAATTTTAGTGGCCCGGGACGCCTCCTTTGCCGTATACAGCGGTTTACGTAAAGGCATATTTATACGCTGGTTGATTTTGTTCACGTAGCGCACATCTTCTTCCTGGATCTTTCCGGAATCAATGAGCATAAGGTCAGCCAGATCCCGGGTTGCCGAAGTAGTATAAATCTTGCAGCGCAGCCCCTGCTTGATCAAATTGGGGATGTTGCCACAATGGTCAATATGGGCGTGGGATAAAACCATGGCCTTAATCGTGCGCGGGTTATAATGGAAAGTCGTATTGACCTCATAGAAGGCATCGCGATGGCCCTGAAAAAGGCCGGCGTCAAGAAGGACTTCGGTCTTACCGGCGCAAATCAGATGGCTGGACCCGGTAACAGTCTTTACGCCTCCCAGAAATTTTATCTTAATTGACATAAGTAACGCTGATTTTAGGTTATAAAAAGATTGCGCGAAGAGAATTTTCCATCAGTGGTGAGATTTACTCCCAGCCGCTTTAGGCCCACTTCATCTCCCGGTGTAGGAATATGCGTCATATGCATCTGGCATCCCCTTAATTCGCTAAGTTTTTTCATTGCCAGCTCTGCGGTATGATTAGTAGCCGCGCTTATGGATAAAGCAATTAAACATTCTTCCAGATCCAAACTTTCTGAATCCGCTTTCAAGATCTCTTCTTTTAATTCAGCGATTTGATTGATAATATGCGGACTTAAAAGAAGTATTTCATCGGGTATATGCGCAAGGACCTTAACCGCATTTATAACCAGGCTTGATGCGGCATGCAGAAGCTTGGAATTTTTCCCGGTAATAATCTGTCCGTCATTTAACTGGATCGCTGCCGCGCAATATATGCCTTCATGGCCCTTTTCCGCCTTTTCTGCCTGCTCCGCCGCTTCCCTTGCTTTTTCTACAACCAGCCGGTCAGTAACCTTGACCCCCATCTCCTCCATAAGCAAAACTACCCTGTCTACGGTTTCTTTTTTTTCAATGCCTAAAACGTATTCGCTGTTATACCTGAAATACCTGCGGATAAGTTCCTGCTTAGCCGCATCCTGCACTGCCTTATCGTCAACTATCCCCAAACCCGCGCAATTAACCCCCATATCAGTAGGAGAATTATACGTGGGAAAATTATAATTCTGCGCATAGATCTTGCTTAAAATAAGCTTGAGGATCGGGAAACTTTCCACATCGCGGTTATAATTGATTGCGGTTTTGTTATATTTATTCAGATGGAACGGGTCTACCAGGTTAAAATCCTGTATATCGGCGGTAGCCGCCTCATATGCGATATTCACAGGATGTTTCAACGGCAGGTTCCAGATAGGGAATGTTTCAAATTTCGCGTAACCGGCATTTATCCCGCGCTTATGCTCATGGAATAACTGGGAAAGACAGGTCGAGAGCTTGCCGCTGTTGGGCCCGGGAGCGGTAACTACGACAATAGGATTTTTAGTCTGGATATAATCGTTCTTTCCAAAGCCATTTTCACTGACAATCGCGTCTACATCGGCAGGATAACCCTGGATAGGATAATGCAGATAGACTTTGACCCCGCGGCGCTCCAATTTATTCTTGAATATCACTGCCGAAGGCTGGTTGGCAAAACGCGTAATTACAACCGCTAAAATATCCAAGCCCCATTTCCTTAAATCATCGATTAATTTAAAGGTCGC
Source organism: Candidatus Omnitrophota bacterium (assembly GCA_028715785.1). Lineage (GTDB taxonomy): Bacteria > Omnitrophota > Gorgyraeia > Gygaellales > Profunditerraquicolaceae > UBA6249. The sequence continues at coordinate 19,338 of JAQURC010000008.1, read as the reverse complement.
CGCGTCATAGGTAATTCCAAAATCCCCGCGCACCCTTCCCTTTTCAATATCCGCCGCATATATAGACAATACGATATCGATCTTATCTTTTAAACACTGCAACAATCTTATCTTTACATTAGGGTCATAACCGGGCAGGACGCGGGCGGCGTGAAAATCAAAACAAAGCTTGCCCCCAAACTCAAGGTAGAGCTTGTTGTCAAATTTCTTGACCCTTTCAACAATAGCAGCAGTCTGGTCTTTAAGGTACTTCTGGTTATCAAAACCTGTCTTTTTAACCATATCTTAGGTCAGCTCATTTATAAAATAGATAAACTTTATTTATCGTAAGTCGAATAAAAATACGGGGTGTAGGCCTTAAATTCTGCGGCGCATGTATCCACCAGCTTAAATTCCGCGGTTATACCCATGGATTTTCTCAGGTTGTAAACATTCGGCTCTTCTAAAGATAAAATTTTAGCTAATTGCCTGTCGCTAAAACCATACTCCTTGGCGCGCTTCAGTAATTCATGGGTTAGATTATTTTTATTCTCAACCAGCTCTTTCTCGCAATCAACGATCTCTTTGATGTTATTCAAAAACCAGCGGTCAATTTTGGTTAAATTATGGATTGTTTCCATATCCAATTTGGCGCGGAAGGCATCGCCGATATAAAAGATCCTCTCCGCATTCGGCTGCTTTAATTTTTGATAAATCTTCTCCAAGATCGCATCATCTATCTTTATATCCCCCAAATTATCGAAAATAATACTCTCTAAACCAAACTTCTTGATCTCTAAAGAACGCAAGCCCTTCTGCAGGGCCTCTTTAAATGTGCGGCCGATAGCCATGGCCTCGCCTACCGATTTCATTGATACCCCCAGCGTATTATCCGCCAGGGCAAACTTTTCAAAAGTAAAACGCGGTATCTTGACCACGCAATAATCGATAGCCGGCTCAAAACAAGCCGGGGTAGAACGCGTAATATCATTCGGGATTTCATCCAAAGTATAACCTACGGCAAGTTTAGCGGCGATTTTAGCGATAGGAAACCCGGTGGCTTTGGAAGATAAAGCCGAACTGCGCGAAACCCGCGGATTCATCTCGATGATCACCATTCTGCCGGTATCAGGATTAATGGCGAACTGGATATTGGAGCCGCCGGTTTCCACGCCGATCTCACGGATACAGGCAATAGAAGCATCGCGCATTGCCTGATATTCCCTGTCCGTCAACGTCTGGATCGGAGCAACCGTAATACTGTCTCCGGTATGCACGCCCATAGGGTCAAAATTTTCAATGGTGCAGATAACCACGACATTATCCTTTAAGTCGCGCATAACCTCCAATTCGAATTCCTTCCAGCCGATCACGGATTCTTCAACCAGAATCTCGCTGATCATACTGGATTCCAGGCCGCGCTTAGCCAAAACTTTAAATTCTTCCATATCATAAGCGATCGACCCCCCTGAACCGCCAAGAGTAAAACTGGGGCGGATAATCAGAGGAAAACCGATCTTTTCTGCGATAGCTACGGCTTGCTTTAGATTATAAGCCTGGCCGCTCCCGGGTAAATCTAATCCGATTTTTTTCATCGCCGCCTTGAATAACTTGCGGTCCTCGCCTTTTTTGATCGATTTTATATTTGCCCCGATAGTCTCAACCTTATATTTTTTTAACACGCCTTTTTCCGCCAGCTCCACGGTCGTATTCAAAGCAGTCTGCCCTCCCAATGTAGGTAAGAGCGCGTCCGGCCTTTCTTTGGCAATAATATCTTCGACCATCTCTGCGGTAATCGGCTCAATATAGGTCTTATCGGCAACCTCCGGATCCGTCATGATTGTGGCCGGGTTGGAGTTAACCAGGATTATCTTATACCCTTCCTGCTTTAAAACCTTGCAGGCCTGGGTGCCGGAATAATCAAATTCACAGGCCTGGCCGATAACGATCGGGCCAGAACCAATAATCAGTATTTTTTTAATATCTTTGCGTTTAGGCATATGTCTTTTGTGTAATGTTTAATGTGTAACGTGTGATGTTGGTGTAATGGTCAATTGTGTAATGCAAAAATCTTTGTTTTTCCATTACACATAGTTACTTTACACTCGCATTACGCATTACACTTTACACATTACACAGCTATTTCGACTCTCGTATCATCTCGATAAATTTCCCAAACAAATACCCCGCATCGTGCGGCCCGGGAGATGCTTCAGGATGAAACTGCACGGAAAATAAAGGCAGCTTTTTATGGGCCAAGCCCTCTGAGGTGCCGTCATTTAAATTCACATGAGTCAGCTCAATATCTTTTTTATTCAGCGAATCGATATCCACGCAGAACCCGTGATTCTGGCAGGTTATCGAAACCCTGCCTGTCCTTAAGTCTTTTACCGGATGGTTTGCTCCGTGATGGCCAAATTTGAGTTTATAGGTTGAGCCGCCCAAGGCAAGCCCAAGCACCTGATGCCCCAGGCAGATCCCAAAAAGCGGAACTTTGCCGATGAGATTGGCCACGGCCTTAATCACGTAACCGACTGCGGCCGGGTCTCCGGGGCCGTTAGACAGCAAAACCCCGTCGGGATTTTCTTCAAGGATTTCCTGATAAGTTGTCCAGGCAGGCACGACCGTGACATTGCATTGAAGATGCTTTAATTCTTTTAAGGTATTGAACTTAACCCCGCAATCTAAAACTACGACCTTGTATTTGTTCTCTTTAGACTGCGAATAAACATATTTCTTGGGGATGGCGACTTCTTTAACTAAATCCAAACCCACCAAACCGCGGCTTTTTCTTGCTTTATCCACCAGGCTCAGCTCGTCTAGATCCTGCGTAGATAAGATTGCCTTCATTGCGCCCTTTTCCCTTATATGCAAAGTCAGCGCCCGCGTATCGATTCCTTCGATTGCCAAAATATTATTTTCTTTTAAATAATCCCCCAGATCCCGGTCTTTTCTCCAGTTGCTGGCCAGTTTGCTGCACTCTTTAACCACAAAACCTTCTAAAAAAGGCTTGCGGCTTTCTGCGTCTTCCTTATTAATCCCGTAATTGCCGATCAAAGGATAGGTCATGGCTACAATCTGGCCCTTATATGAAGGATCGGTAATAATCTCCTGGTATCCGGCCATGCTGGTGTTAAAAACAACTTCTCCCAGGGCTTGGCCGCTTGCGCCAAAAGAGCGGCCTTTGAATATTTTACCGTCCTCTAAGACAAGAAGTGCCTGCATATTTATTTTTCTCTATCGCAGCGCGGATAAACTCCCTGAACAACGGGTGCGCCGCATCGGGTTTGGATTTAAATTCGGGGTGAAATTGCACGGCAATAAAATACGGATGGTTTTTCAATTCCACGATCTCAACCAAATTTTTCTTCTGATAAATTCCGGAAAAAACCACTCCTCTGCATTCTAATCTTTTACGGAATTTGTTATTAAATTCATACCTGTGGCGATGCCGCTCAAAAATAAGGCTTTTCTGATAAACCCTGGCGGCTAAAGTATTCTTTTTTATTTTACAGGGATAGGCGCCCAGGCGCATCGTGCCGCCCATATCTTTAATATTTTTTTGCTCGCTTAAAAGATTAATTACGGGATTCTTGGCCTTGGGTTTGAATTCGGTGGAATTGGCATCTTTTAACCCGCAGATAGCGCGCGCAAAATCCATTACCGCGCACTGCATCCCCAGGCAGATCCCTAAGAAAGGAATTTTATTTTTTCGCGCAAAACCAATGGCTTTAATCTTGCCTTCAATTCCCCTGCACCCAAACCCTCCGGGAACTAAAATTGCATCCACTCCATCCAGCAGCTTTTGGGCCCCATGCTTCTCAATATCTTCAGAATCAACCTTTTTGATCTCTACCTTCACCTGGTTATTGATACCGCCGTGGATAATTGCTTCGTAGATAGATTTATAGGCGTCCTGTAAACCGATATATTTACCCACCACGGCCACCTGAACCGTCCTCTTGGGGGAAAACAGGCGCTCGACTACATTCTTCTCCCAATCCTTTAAATCGGACGGCTTGGAGATCAGGCCAAAATGGCTTAAGATTATTTCATCAAGGATCTGGCCCTTAAAAACCAACGGGACCTGATAAATCGATTCCACGTCTAAAGACTCAATCACCGCTTCCTTCCTCACATTGCAGAATAAGGATATTTTTTCTTTGACATCATCGGAAAGTGTTTTTTCCGTGCGGCAGATTAAAATATCCGGCTGGATGCCGATTTGGCGTAAAGTCTGCACGCTATGCTGGGTAGGCTTAGTCTTGATTTCATCGGCGACCTTTATGTAAGGAACCAAAGTAAGGTGGATATAGAGGACATTTTTTTCTCCGGCATCTAATTCAAACTGCCGCGCTGCTTCTAAAAAAGGGAGGCTTTCAATATCCCCGACGGTCCCGCCGACCTCGATCAAAACAATATCTGCCTGGCTGACTTGGGCAACTTTTTTGATCCTGTCCTTTATTTCACCTGTAATATGGGGGATAACCTGGATGGTTTTACCTAAATAATCCCCCCGGCGCTCACGTGAAATTACCGTATTATAAACCTGGCCGGTAGTAGCATTATTAAACTTGGTCATCACCGCTTTTGTGAATCTCTCATAATGGCCCAGGTCTAAATCGGTTTCTGCGCCATCATCAGTAACATAAACCTCTCCGTGCTGATAGGGATTCATCGTCCCCGGATCGACATTGATATAAGGATCCAGCTTCATTAATGTGACTTTGAGGCCGCGGGATTCCAGGATCTTACCGATAGAAGCAGAAGCTATGCCTTTGCCTAAGCTTGAGATCACACCGCCGGTTATAAAGATGAATTTAGCCATAATTTACGTGAAGAAGGCGTTTAGTGCCGACTATTTCGGCCCCTAAACGCCTTTGTTTTATTAACTATAACAAAAACGTCTAAGAATGTCAAACTATTTTTAAAACTCATCTGACAACCTGCGCTAAAATTTTTCGCCGTGCGCTGCATATGCCTCTGTTAGTTTTCTCGCTCAGGTCGATTTTTTAACGCCAATGGTCTTTCGTATTCCGGTGGCTGCGGAACTCCTGGTATTTGCTCTATGGCAAATACCAGTCAAACATCCTCGCCATCCCGGTGTTGTCGCTTCGCTCCACCGGGATACCCGGAATACTCAAGCTCCATTGGCTAAAATCGACATTCGCTGCGAAAACCACCAGAGGCATTTTATTAAACCATTAGCGGGTGACGAACCTTGGACTCGAACAGCATCTCAAAAATTCGAGCGGGCAGGGTTGCCCGCACTAAATGTCTTGGCAGAGCGAGAATTTTTGCCGAAGCGCAGCTCGCCACGCTGGGGCGAGCAAGCGGTGCGGTGAGAGACAAGGTTCGGCAGGACCCGCAACTGTGCCGGAAGCAAAAGACGGAAATCAAACTAAACGCAGATACTCCTTGCCTTCCTTCCAGGGATTGAGATAATGCTCAATGCTCAGGCTGTTATCCTGAGCAAGGTCCACGCTGCGTTTTTTATCAACGGGAGAGATTATCTCAAGTTTTGGCCGCCGGATATCGGATTCATTTTCATCTTTGACTAATGCAATACTCCCGTCATTTAATGCCACGATCGAACCAACCGGCCAGAGGCCCATAAATCGAAAAAATTTATCCAGCAACTCCTGATCAAAAGAAGTCCCCTTCTCTTTGTTCATTATATTATAAACCACGTCGGGAGAATAATCCTGTTTATAGCCCCTCCTTTGGGAAAGGGCATCATAGACATCGCAGATAGAAACAATCAAAGAGGCAAGATGCTGTTTTCTTAATAAGGGCATCCGGGGGTAACCGGATGAATTATACTTTAAATGATGCTCAAAGCTGACGACCACAGGCAAGATACCTAAGGTATCTACATATTTAAGCATTATCTCTGCGCCCATAATTGTGTGGCTGCGGATACGCCCAAACTCCTGGTCCGTAAGCTTATCGGGTTTATGCAATAATTTTCGCGAAATGAACAGCTTGCCGATATCATGAAACATAGCGGCAACGCCGATATTTAAAACATCGCTCTTGTCAAAACCCAGGCGCGAAGAAAAATACATGGAAAGGATAGAGACATTAAGCATGTGGATATAAGTCTCCATATCATATCTTTTTAGCGTAGCCAGTTTAAGCAGCTCCTGGCGCTTAGTGCTTAAGCTTTCCATAATATTGCTCATGGAAAGCTTAAGCGTAAGATGGTCGATCTTTTCAAAATTAAGCACTCCGCTTAAAGCCTGATTAATCTTATCCGCGGAAGAATCATAAAGGCCGCGCTGATCCGGGCCGGAACCGGCCTTATCTTTGCCGTCTGCGACCTTAAGCTTGCCTATATTAATATGCTCGATACCGGCAAGATTGAGCATCTCCTGGATATCCCCTTTAAAATCTTCTTTAGGCCGGGCAATAAATTCGATAAATATACCCAGCTCATCTTTACTTAACCCATGTAAAAAAGCAAACCTCTCGATATTTCTTTCTTTTAAATACAAGATCGCCGGGCGCAAAAATTTACTCAGGTCAAAAAAGATCTCCTTTTCAAAAGCCAAATCCTCTCCAACGATTCCGATAACCATCTCCTGGCGCTCTGCCAGGACGTCCTCAAAAGAAGCATGCGCGCTATCCAGAGACCTGGTAAACATAGGGTGCCTTAGACCGTACATCTTATAGGCCTGAAGACAGGTAAGTAAGCCTTTAAAAGCCGCCTCAACGTTAGAGAGCATCCCACTCCTTTAAAATCTGTTTTGCCTTATCGCGCAATTTTTTATTCCAAAAAAATTTCTTGCCGGCCAAATCGCGGATCCTGCCGGCTGCCTCAACGGACCTCGAATCATAAATAATCTGCATATTCTCAATAAGCAGATCGTTATTTTTCCCAAAAAAGCTGGGGATATTAAACAACAGGTCCAATGCTTTTTCCCTTGCCTGCGCATCCAACATCAAAACAGAAAACAGGCTCTTTCTAAGCAAAAAGGAATCCGCGCTTAAGTGGCGTGTCAAAAAGTCAGCATCGACCTTTCTCAATTTAGCCATGGCCGCAAGCACCTCAATCTTGATCAATTCATTGGCTGAAGAATAAATATATTCTAAAACCTCCAGGACTTTAGGCCCGCCAAGCCGGCCTAAAGTGCCGATTAAACCGGCAAGAAACTCCATGTCCTGAAGCTTCTGCTCCAGGCGCTGGTAAAAAACATCTATTTGCTCCGGGAACAACCTGAGGAATAAACTCACAACCTGCCCACCGGCCTTCTCAGAAGCAAATATTTTATCCAGGTAATAACTAACTTCATGGGCGGGAGAAGAAACCATCTCCAGAAGAAATTCCTGTCCCGGGGCCAGGGGTTGATTTAACGCAATGTTTTCGATAAATGCGGAAAACTTTTTTTCAAGATCAACGTATACGTCAGAACCCTGATTTTTTCTTTCCCTCGACAGGCTGAAAAAACTCTTTAAAAAATCAAGGTCATTATCCTCAAATATCCCGGCCAACTCCTTCTCTAGAATTTCCGCCGCCAATTTCAGGTTATCCCGGTCTCCGTCAATAGAAAGCAGGCCTAAAACTATATAACGGTAATTTTCTCGAAGCCGCCGCTGATCAAAAAATAATCCTCCGGAAGAAGAAATCCCTTTCACTAAAGATTCCAGCGTATTGCGGTATACGGCGGAGACCCGGTCATCATGGCCTGCGGTTAATAAATTCTGGACCCTCTTTACCGCCTTGGGATTATTTTTTAAATACTGCGATTCATTTACCTTGGCCAGGAACCCTTCGGCAATCTTAGAAGGATTTTTCTGCTCGGAGATTTTGGAAAAAAGCTGTAAACTCAAATCATCAAAATTATCTTCCTGCGAAATGCCCTCCCAGAGAAGGGCGCTAAAATCCTCCTGGTTCAAACTATCAAAGACGGGCCCCAGCTTTGCCATTTTTTCTTCGTTAAGGGATCTTTTATTGCGCAAAAGCCATAAGAAAAGATCCTTTGAGCATTTATCGAATTTTTCCTTGTTCTTTCCCCTTAAACAAACCAGGAACTCATTGATATCGGAAGGGAGATCTTCGGTTTCAAGGATATCTTTTTCGCTGCTGCGCTTGATCAGCGGGCCGAAATTATCGGCAAGCGCCTCTAATTTTGCCGGGTCATTGCTATGGGTTGCCTCTTTAAGCATAAACCCCCAGATGTCGGCGCATTCCTGGCCCTGGCCCTGCAAAAAAACAGAGTAATCCAGCTCCCCGATTGTAACATGGGCAAGTTGTTTATCCTTAAGGATGGCATTGATCCCGCCGCCTTTAAAAATATCTTTTTGCGGCAGGGAGATTACGGAAAGAAACTGGACCAATTCCTGGAGGCTGGCACCGCTGCTGATTTCGACGTTTTTGATTTTACGCTGGTGTAACAGGCGGGCTAATTCATCATAGAAGCCGCTTTTGGCCAAACTTTTCCCGTCAACCAGAATAGCGGTGCTGGTTACTCCGATTTTAAGCGGGTTTAAAACAACAAGGATATCTTCAAGTTTAACCTTAAAATTCTCAACGGATTTAATAAAGTAAGGGTGGTCTTTGGAATAAGAAAAAGCGTTGGTGAGGGCGACTTTGAGGCTGCGAAAAAAATCTTCTAGTATCTTTTCATTGTCCACAATAACTATTTTACAACCAAAAAACTACTCCTGCAACTAAATAAAAAGGGGACGGTTCTATTCTTCTGTACTTTGTAGCTGACGTTTAAACGTCAGCTACTCTGTGGATAAAAAATAGAACCGTCCCCCTTATTCTCTTACTTCTTAACTTACCCTCTCATAATCTTCTTAGCCTTATCATCTGCCGCATCGGTAATAAAAGGTATTCCTGTTTCCTTCTCTGTTTGGCGGTTTGCCGAGAAGATATCATCCCGCGTAATTGACTTAAGCGTAAATCTCCTGGCACCGGCCATTAACTGCTGCAGGCCGGCTGCTAGTTTATCGGCCAGCGTCCAGAAAGCGACTGCGCCCAACGGCACATTTTTCATCTCATTTTTGCCGACCTTTTTCTGGAGGTCATAATAACCGGCAAAAAGCTCTTCCGCGCTTGTCCCGAGTTCAGCTACTGATGCCGGAAGTTTATCCCAGCTGCCGCTTACCTTGGCTTTGACTGACGGATTTAACACCCCTTCGATATTAGATCCCAGATAAGCAGGAATCATTAATGCCCGGCCCATACATACTAATTTTGTATAAGGAGCCCCTAATGCCAGGGCCTTGAATATATGGTCTTCGCGGGCAAGGCCGCCGGCAAAAGCCATATCCACAACTTTTTTGCCTTTTTTACGCAAGATTTCCGCGTATTCATAAGCTTTGGAATGTAACAATATGGAAGGAACGCCCCAGGTCTCCATCATATTCCAAGGGCTCATCCCCGTGCCGCCGCCGGATCCATCGATCGTAAGCAGATCCAGCTTGGCATCGGAAGCATACTTAATCGACATCGCTAAAGCTTCCATTCCGTAAGAACCGGTTTTCAACGATATCCTCTTATAACCGATCTTGCGCAGGTATTTAACCGCTTTCATAAAACTCTCTTCTACCTGTTTCTCCGAAGAAAGGCTGGTATAGCCTAAACGGCTGTGGCGGGCGATAGATTTAATCGCGCCTGCTTTAAAAGCATCCTGCACTTCGGGTATGGTAGGGTCAGGATCAACGACATATCCCCGTTTCTTAAGGAACTGCGCGTATTCAAGGCTGGTGACCTGGATCTCTCCGCCGATACATTTTGCGCCCTGGCCCCACTTTAATTCGATAACCGCCTTGTCGCCGTATTTTTCAATTACGTATTCGGCAACCCCGTTGCGCGTATCCTCGACATTCATCTGTACGATAATCGCCCCATAGCCGTCGTAATAACGCAGGAATGTATCGATCCTTCTGTCCAATTCAGGAGCCTTAATGATCCTTCCGTTTTTAATCTCCGCCTGTTTATCGATACCGACCACATTTTCACCGACAACGATCGGCACGCCTACGAGGGCGGCCCCGGTAGCAAAAGAATCCCAGTATTTGGCGGCGACAAAAGTCGAGCCCAGCGCCCCGGTCATTATCGGGACTCTAAATTTGGTTTTAACTGCCTGCCCGAATTCTCCCTCGATATTCACATTGGGGAAAATACAATCATCTTCGGAATTCGTCAGCCCCTTGGGAAGGCCGTATGCCCCATAATTATAACCGTTAATACGTAAAGAATTGTAAGAAACTCCCAGGTGAGTAGTATTAGAACTCCCTGCGGTAGTAAAACTATAGTCCCTGGGATACAAAAGTTTTCTCCCCTTTAAACTGGAAAGCCAAGTCTCGCATTTACCCATACAGTCCACGCGGCAAAGGGTGCATAGCCCGCTCTCGCAGGGATTTCCCCTGTTCACCGTACCTAAAGCATCGTTTGTTTTCGGCCATTGGATCATCAAAACTCCCCTTTCTTTAATCTTAAAACTAATCAGATTTTGCCTAAAAATAAGGCAGCTGGGTTTAAAAAAATAAGACGCCTATTTAGATTTAATAGACGTCTTTGTCATTTGAATCTATCTTACTTAATATTTAAGGCTTTGCTACTCTGCAAAACCAAGGCGTAATATTTAAGTTATATAATAATACAGGAAATTTCTTTGTCAAGGATTTTGCAGGATGCTTATTGCGGCTTTCTTGGCCATGCCCATGGCCTCAATAACCGTCCCTTCTCCGCCGGCAATATCTCCGCCGGCAAAAACATGTTTAATGGAAGTCTCCATGGTCGCAGGATTAATCATAATATCTTTGTATTTATCGGTTTTTAATTCAGGAGTGGCGCTGGTTAAAACCTGGTTTGCCTCCAAACCGATAGCTATGATCGCCAGATCGCAAGGGATACTAAAATCACTGTCTTCTAAGACAACAGGCTTTCTCCTGCCGGAGGCATCCGCTTCCCTAAGTTCACAACTAAGGCAATTTAATTCCCGCACAAAGCCTCTATTATCGGCGTGAAACTCTTTAGGCTGAACCAGGAATCTAAATTTAATCCCTTCTTCTTCGGCATGCTTAATCTCAAGCCTGCGTGCTGGCATCTCGGTTAATGTGCGGCGGTAAATAATCTTTACGTCCGGTTTTATACCGTTTATCTTTTGCAGGCGCAAAGCGCAACGCGCCGCATCCATGGCGGTATTGCCCCCTCCGACGACCAGGACATGTTGGCCGATATTTACCGGAGTGTGGTATTCGGGAAATTTATAGGCGGACATCAGGTTCACCCGGGTCAAAAATTCATTGGCCGAATAAACATTACAGAGGTTCTCCCCCTTTATACCCAAAAATGACGGCACTCCGGCGCCCAGCCCCAGGAAAACCCGGCTAAACCCCTGCTGAAATAATTCCTCCAGAGAAACGGTCTTGCCCACGACAACATTAGTTTTAAATTCTACTCCTAATTTTGCTAAATAATTAATCTCATAATCAAGGATCTCCCGCGGCAGGCGGAAGTTCGGGATCCCGTACCTTAAAACTCCGCCGCAACTCTGCAGGCTTTCAAAAACAACTACGGCTATTCCCTTTCTGGCTAATTCACCGGCGCAGCATAACCCGGCCGGGCCGCTGCCAACCACCGCTACTTTGGCCTTCGATGATTGGGCATCTTTTTCTACCGGTGCCTGCAAGTTATTGCGCATTCCATAGTCGCCGACAAACCTCTCCAAAAAATGGATATTGATTGCCTCGGGGCCGCAATAGGCGAATTTGCTTTTATTCAACACGCAGGCCTTGCGGCATTGGTATTCCGCCGGGCAAACCCGGCCGCAGATGGAAGGAAAATTATTCGTTTTACGGATAGTAAAATAAGCTCCGGCATAATCTTTTTTGGTAACCTGGAAGATAAACTCTTTAATATTGATATTTACCGGGCAACCCGAAATGCAGGCGGGATTTTTACATTGGAGACAACGCAGGCTCTCAGCTAAAGCCTCTTCTTGCGAATATCCGGATACTACTTCATCGAATCCGCTTATCCTTTTACCGGCAGCTAACTCTTTTGCCCTAACAGGTTTTTTTTCCATAGTTATCCACAACGTAGGTGACGTTTAAACGTCACCTACGAAAAATAAAATCATCCCTTCAACTTACAAAGATGCTTCTCTTTATCCAAATACATCAAGTTTCTCTTTTCTAGCTCTTCCCAATCCACCTGGCCGGCTTCAAACTCCGGGCCGTCGACGCAGCTGAATTTTACTTTTCCGGCAACGGTTACCCGGCAGCAACCGCACATCCCGGTAGCATCAACCATCAGCGCGTTTAATGAAACAATTGTTTTAATATTGAAAGACTGGCTAATCTGCGAAACTTTCTTCATCATCGGGATTGGCCCCACCGCGTAAACTAAATCATACTTATCTTTTTTAAGCAGTTCCTCTAAAACATCGGTGGTAAAACCTTTCTGGCCAAGCGAGCCGTCGTCAGTCATCAGATAAATTTTATCCGCCGTATCCCTGAGTTCTTTTTCCAGTATTAATAATTCTTTAGTCTTGGCTCCAATAACTACCGTAATATTGTTCCCTGCCTGTCCGGCAGGCAGGCCTGCCTGCTTTAGGCTGGTTGCCACAGGATAAATTTCGGCAATTCCTACTCCACCGCCGACTAAAATGACCTTGCCATAATTTTTTATTTCGCTAGCATGCCCCAGCGGGCCGGCTAAGGCGTATAAATCATCTCCGGCATTAAGCATGCTTAAAATTTTGGTGGTCAGCCCCGCTTCCTGAAAGATAAGCGTAATGGTCTGGGCTTTACTATCTGCCTCAACAATCGTAAGCGGTATCCGCTCTCCTTTTTCACTTGCCATAACGACGACGAATTGCCCTGCCTTGGCCTTGCGGCTAATCTCCGGGGCGCTGACTGTCAACTTGACAATCCTTACTCCGGCATAATCCGCAATAATTTCTTTAGCTATTATTTTACCGGCTTTACTCAAATCAGACATATTCATCCCTTAGCCCTTTTTCGACATGGTTAAAAAATTCTCTCAGTTTAGCTTGTTCAGGCGGATCCAGTTGTTTTAAATAGCGCGTGATCATTTTAGAGCCGGCATCCCTGACCGATACGGAAGCAAAATCATCAAGATATTCCTTTAAGGTAATCAAAGCATTCATCTTGCATTTGCCCTTAATCGTTCCGGGCTTAGCCAGCTGCATAAAACTTTCACCGGTCCGGTTCATCCGGTAACAAGCGGCGCAAAAACTGGGAATATAATCATGGGCAATTAAAGTCCCGACTATTTCATCCAAACTGCGGTGGTCGCCGAGAGAAAATTGGCCGCCTGCCTGTTCTTCGGCGCTGGCGGAATAACCTCCGGGTGAGGTAGAAGATTCGGCGCTAATCTGAGAAACACCCAGGCTCAGAAGCGTATCGCGCAGCAGCGGGTCTTCCCGCGTAGACATAATTATCCCGGTATAGGGCACCGAAAGCCTTAAAACCGCCACCACCTTCTTAAACTCCTCATCAGAAATTTTGCTGGGAGGGTTAAAAGATAATTGCGCCCCTTCTGCCGGCTCAATGCGCGGCACCGAAATAGTGTGCGGCCCGACCTTAAATTTCTCTTCCATATGTTCGATATGGGAAAGCAGGCCTAAAGTTTCAAAGCGGTAATCATATAGGCCGTAAAGGACCCCGATCCCGATATCATCTATCCCCGCGGTAAACGCGCGGTCAACCGCGTCAATCCGATTATCCGGATCGCTTTTTGGCCCTTTAGGATGCATGCGGCGGTAAGTTTCTTCATGGTAAGTTTCCTGAAAAACCTGATAAGTTCCAATCCCGCTCTCCTTAAGCCGCTTAAATTCGCTGGCAGCAAGCGGCGCGCAATTAACATTAACTCTTTTTATTTTATGCTTGCCAACTCCTGCCGCGTAAATAGCCTCAACTGCCTGGAGGTAATAATCTATATTGGATTTAGCCTCCGGGGCACCTTCTCCGCAGACCATCAGTATCCTCTTGTGGCCGCGCCCCAGGAGCCACTCTACCTGATGGTTAATCTCAGGCACAGTCAGGGCTTTACGCTTAATCAACGGGTTATCCGCTTTAAACGCGCAATATAAACAATTATTAGCGCAAAGGTTGCTGATATAAAGCGGGGCAAAAAGCACTATTCTCCTGCCATAAATCTCTTCCTTAACTGAATTAGCCGCGCTGAATATCTTCTGAATAGATTCAGGATCATTGACCGCCAGTAAAGCCGCGGACTCAGCCAAAGTAAGCCGCTTAAGCGCCCGGCTCTTTTTCAAGATAGCATCCAGAGCGCGCTGGTCAGTGTTTACGGCCTTGGATAATAAATTATTTATTTTTTCTGCGTTAATGTATTTCATAAAATTAAACTGCCTGGTAACAGTTCAGCCCTTGAAAGTGCTTCGACGGGACTGTAGGGCAGGTTTAAACCTGCCCTACGACGGGGCTCTTCTGAGAGCTGAACTGTTACACTGCCTCCAGATCCGTCGGTGCCCGGCCTAAAGAACGCAATAAGGAAACTGTGGATTCAATCTGCGCGGAAATATCCTCGGATTGATGCGCTCTGTCCGGATAAATAGAGTAAAACGGCCGATAGGATAACGGAGTAACATTAAGCATCAGCGAATTTGCTCCGGCAAGCAGGCTGTTTTTTGCCGCCTCCCTGCTTAAAGTTTCCAGAGCGCTAGTTACCAGGATCTTGGCATTATTGTCGCCCATAATTCTGGCCAGGGCCAAGACCTTAATCACTTCTTCTGCCGGCACGGGTTTGTGATTCGAGAAAGGCGTGGCCGGATGCGGGATAAAAGGGCCGAAACTATACATCTCCGCGCGCAATTCTTTAGCCAGAAACAAGTCGTTTAAAATATCTTCACTGCTCTGCCCGGGTAATCCAATCAATCCTCCGGTAAGAATTAAATAACCCATAGCGTAGGCCTTGCGTAAATGCAGCAGCCGGTTCTCTAAACTCATCTCCGGATGTACTTTCTGATAAAGTTGAGGATTAGAAGTTTCAAAACGCATCAGCAGGCCGCGGGCTCCTGCCTGATAAAGTTTTTCTAAACCCTCCACCCCGATCTCGCCAAAACTTATAAAAATCAGCGCGGGGAATTTCTCCTTAATCTGCTTAACGATATCCGTTAACTCCTCAATGCTGTATCCGGGATCCTCTCCGCTTTGCAAAACCAAAGATTTAAATCCATAAACCTCAACCGCCTCTTTGGCCGCCTGTAAAATCTCATCTTTAGCCATACGATAGCGCTTTAACTTTTTATTATGATAAGATATCCCGCAATACTGGCAGCCCCGGCAACAATAATTGGATATCTCGATTATCCCGTGGACACAGCAGGAATTTTTATGGTATTTCTGGCGCAGGAAATTTGCTGTTTTAAAAAATAACTCTATCTTAGGCTTATCTTTTAACTCCAGCAGGCTCAGCAACTCCTGGCGGCTGAGCTCTCTTGACTGGCTGGCCTTATCCAATATTCCAAATAATTTCTTATCCGTATTTTTATCGTTAAGCTGCAGGCGGGAAAGCTTTAAATCCACCTCCTGCAATTGGAAAAATGTTTCTTTCCACACAGAGAGAATGGTTTGGGCCTCAGAGGGAGAAATCTTGCTGACCACAAACCCGCCCTGCGCGTAGATATAATCGCCGATAGCGATTCTGGAGAGCTCATTATGGGCTTTCCTTTTCTCGCCGAAATAATCCACGGTGACCGTGTTATTCTCTATTTTTTCTACTTTTCCCGGTATGGCATAACACATTTTAAATTAAAGCAGCCTTTCTTGGATAAATTTATCGACTCCTTCGGTCAACTCTTGCAGCTTTTCTTGTAACGCGGCGCTTAAAGACTCGCCGAAACCCACATCAGCCACCTGGACGCCGGCAACATAAATTTTGGTGGCAATCTCCAAATCACGCGTCAACCGGAAAATATCCTTAAGATTTAATTCATGGGATGAAACCGCCGTATCTTTATTTGTAAAAGAGGCTTGCTCTAAACCAAATATCTTTAGTTCCCCTGCCGGTAATTTTGCGTTGATACCGTCGATAAGCAAAACCATGCCGTAGTCCTGCAGGCGGTGGATTAAATCAAAACTGGCGATGCCAAAATCAAGATAATCTATGCCCGGGCGCCGATAATGATTAAGGAGGGACCCCAGAATAATTACCCCTATTCCGTCATCTCTCCTTAAACTGTTGCCTAAGCCGATTACCGCGATTTTTTTAGACAAAGCTTACGTCCAGCAAATGCGTGGCGCAGGATATGCAGGGGTCATAGGAACGGGCCAGCATCTCAAGGTCAAGGGTAATCTCCTCTTGAGTTTTCTTACCCAACAACTCCGGGACAAGTTTGCGCATGTCATCCTCTAAATTCCCCATATTTTGATTGGTAGGGATCACACAGTTGGCAGCAGTAATATGAGCGGAATCATCGATCGTATATTCATGGAATAAAGAACCACGGGGCACCTCAACGCATCCTGCTCCGGTGTTGGGTTTATATTTAATCTTGCCAACTTCGCTTCTCTTTGGCCAGGAGGCAACCACCACTCCCTCCTCCTTTAATCCGTCTTTTAAAATCTTCTCAAGTATAGTAATGGATTCTTCCAGGCAATGCACCCATTCCACCAGCTGGGCGGCAGTATTAAGGTAAGGATTATGGCAGGGGGCCTTTAGGCCTAATTCAGCTGCCACTGCTTTTGCTTTCTTGTGCAGCTTATTGAAATTATTGTTAAAGCGCGACAGGGATCCCACGGCGTAAGATTTGCCGTTGATCTTGGAAATTTTGGCCTTGGAATAATCAACCACGGACTCCATAAAAAGTTTACGGTAATCCCGCACCTTGCTCTTTTCCCCGTTAACCATTAAATCTCCGTCATACATCGCGTATTCATTATCCGAGGTTAGCGACATATACTGGGTCGGCCTCTGGAATTGCGGAAATTTAAGGGTCTTGATGATCTTTACCGTCGCTTCGCCGTCCTTGCGCGATTCTAACATCAGACTATACAATTTTTCCAGCCCTTCCCTCGAGGGAAGCTGGGTAAGCCCGCCGATAACATAACTTATCGGATGGATATGCCTGCCGGCAAGCACCTCTCCGCCATAATCACTCATCCGCTTCATCCGTAAAGCCATCTCAATTACCGGCCGGTGCGTTTTGATCAAAGGAACAATACTTTTTACCCCTAATAAATCCGGAGCAACCAGAATATAGATATGCAAAATATGGCTGTCCAGCATCTCGGTGTATAGCAGCAGCTTCCGGAGCATCACTACCTCAGCTGATGGTTTTACGCCCAAGGCATCCTCGGCCGCCTTAATGCTGGCCAGAGTGTGCCCGCAGGCGCAAATGCCGCAGATACGGCTGGTCAGATGCTGGGCTTCCCAGATCGACCTGCCGACAAGCATCGACTCAAAAAAACGCGGAGATTCAATTACCTGGAACTCGCATTTAGCCAGCTTGCCTTCTTTTACGTCCACAACAATATTACCATGGCCTTCCACTCTGGTCAGGTAATGCACATCAACATTCAGGTTTTGCGGATCTATTTTACTTGAACTCTTGGTCATATTTCTCCCCCATAGAATCATTATATAAAGTAAAACTATTCAGGATATCTTCGACTTTTAGCCCGTATTTTTGCAAAATATCTTTGGCCGCGTCGCTTGCGGGTTTGTCGACCAATCCGCGGCAGCCGTAGCAGCGGTTTCCGTTATTAACGCACCAAGAGTTGCATCCGGCGCGGGTAACCGGGCCCATACACTCCTGATCCTTTTCATAACGGCAGACATTTTCATTCATTTTACATTCCACGCAAACAGGATAATTGGGCAGAGGATAAGGCTTACCCAAAAGGATTGCCTTGAGGACCGCGATAATCTCCGGGATATAAGGCGGGCAATTAAGGATATAATAATCCACTTTCACTACCGCGTCCAGCGGCATAGTCTTAATCGTATTGATCAACCCTGCCTTATCGCCATAAACTCTTTGTTTGGCCAGCTCCAGGGATGAGCGGTTCTTGATTCCGTTTACTCCGCCGATAGTCGCGCAGGAACCGAAAGCCACTAAAATCTTTGCCTTCTCCCTGATCTTCTTAATCCGCGCAACATCATTATCGGTAGTAATACTTCCTTCGACAATAGCAACATCATAATCCTGGCCGCTTTCCGACATAACTTCCCGGAAACTGACGATATCAACAAGCTCGGTCAATTCAAGAAAAGTATTACCCATATTGGCAAACTGAAGCTGGCAGCCCTCACAATCCGTAAAATCAAAAAATGCCACCTTGGGCTTAGACTGCTTTTTCATGACACTCTCCTTTAAATTTTTTTAAATCATTATAAGTGAATACCGGGCCCGACTGGCAGACATAAACGCCTTCAATCTGACAGTGCCCGCATTTGCCCAAACCGCAGCGCATCCGCCTTTCCAAAGAAACAATGATCTGGTGGTCGGGTATTTTTTTCTCCAGCAATTTGACGATAACAAACTTATACATAATCGGCGGGCCGACCACAACCCCGTAGGTGCGGGTAGGATTAATGTCTACTCCGGGAATTAAGGTAGTAATCAGGCCGACATTACCCTTCCAATCCGGATCTGCCCGGTCAACGGTACAATTAAATTTAATCTCCGCCCTTCTCATCCATTCCTTGGTTTCCTCTTCAAATAACAGTTCTTTGGGGCTCCTGCAGCCAAGCAGGATCTGCACATTGCCGAAATCATTACGGTTATGCATAATATACCTGATCAAAGAACGCAGCGGGACGATGCCTAATCCTCCGGCGACAATCATCACGTCGTAACCGAACATATTATCCACGGGAAATCCTTTGCCGAAAGGCCCGCGGATCCCTAGTTGGTCCCCTTTGCCCAATTTATGCAGCTTAGCGGTAAAGACACCGACGTTTCTGACGGTAAGCTCAAAATAACCTTTATCGCTTGGCGATGAACAGACCGAAATCGGGGCTTCTCCAAAACCGAAAATAGAAACCATCACAAATTGCCCCGGAACATGCCCAAGATTAATTTTATTTTCCAGCTGGATACGGAAGAATTTTTCTTTATCCGTAACCATCTGCGCTTCGAGGATCTTAGCCTTCATCGGCAGATAAGGAGTAGTCCTCATTTTTTCCAAAAGTATCTCACGTTCAAGCATATAATCTCCTTGCCCACAAGGGCACACCCGCGCAATACCTTATAAGCGCGGGGTGTATTTCCAATTATTCCAATCCCTCTTCACTAAGCAGGGAATTTACAGTTTCAATCAGGCTGATATCCGCCATACAGGTCCGCGTGCACCTTCCGCAGCCGGTACAAAAATAACGGTTAAACTTATCAACCGGATATTTGAATTTAC
>JAQURC010000007.1 GCA_028715785.1 Candidatus Omnitrophota bacterium | reverse complement strand
TGCCAAAGAAGGTTTATTCAGGTTACCGCAGACTAAAAGATTGGGCCTGCGGCAGATCATTGAAAACGCCGGAATCGAAAATAAAAAATTTAATTCCACTTACGTAAGTTTTATTATTGCCCCGCGCTTAAATGCCGCCGGCAGGATGGCTAACGCCGAAGTATCCTTAAAATTACTGATGAGCCAGGGTGTTGCAGAAGCGCAAGATTTAGCCAAAGAATTAGAGAAGTTAAATCGCGAGCGCCAGAAGGTTGAAGGGAAAATTTTAGAAGAAGCGGAGGCGTTGATTAACCACCAGGTTAATTTTAAAGACCATAAAGTTATCGTGATTGCCAAAGAGGATTGGCATCAGGGTGTTTTAGGGATTGTGGCTTCCAAGCTGGCGGATAGGTTTTACCGGCCGGCAATTGTCATTTCAATTAATGAAAATTTATGCAAGGGTTCGGCGCGTTCAATCCAAAATTTCCATCTATTTGACGCGTTGATGGATTCTAAGGAGCTTTTGGATAGTTTTGGCGGCCATGCCCATGCCGCCGGCCTTTTGATTACTAAAGATAATATCGATGATTTCAGGAAGAGTATTAATAAATTGGCCAGCGACCGGCTGACTTTAGAGGATTTGCTTCCCAGCCGGGATATTGATTTAGAGCTTAATTTCGCGGATTTAAACGAGGCGCTGGTTAAGGAGTTGGAACTTTTAGAGCCGTTTGGCATGGCTAACCCTGAACCTTTATTTTATACGCGCGCCTTAAGGCTAAAAGGAGAGGTGCAGCTTTTAAACCGCGGGACCTTGAAATTTTGGACAACTGACGGGGTTACGACTTGGCAAGTTATTGCTTTTGGGATGAGCAGTTTAAGAGAGAGCTTGTTGCAGGCAGTTTCTTTTGACTTAATTTATACCCCGAAAATAGACAGTTGGCGCCAGGAGGAATCGATGATCCTTGAGGCCAAAGATATCTTTTTTAAGTAGTGGGTTTTTTAACTCTGGGAACCGCTTTTTTGAAATCGCCTTTTTTGATGCACTTGGCGCAGATGTAAACCTTCTTAGGCGTGCCGCCAACTACGATATGCACTGTCTGAAGATTAGCCAGGAACTTGCGCTTGCTCCAGCGGGCGATCTTGGAACCTGTTCCGCCTTTGGCTTTGTGCTGGCCTTTTCTGGATAAGACTTTTCCGGTAAGGGCGACTTTTTTGCAGATTACGCATTCTTTAAGCATTTTTAGAACTCCTTTAAATTTATTCCTTAATTTCAATAAGTATACTTGAAATCCCGGCGTTGTCAAGCTAGAATATATACGAATTCCGTGTCATTGCGAGAGGCGAGACATGTAAAGCGTGTGTCATTGCGAGTCCGCCGAAGGCGGACGAAGCAATCTCGGTTTTCAGGTGTTTGTCTTGATTTTATGAGGTTTTGATTTTGCGGTTTTGCCTCCGCGCGCTGAAAATTTTCGCCGTGTGCTGCGGTTTACGGCTCGCTCCGGCAGCGCAGGTTCCTTACGCATAGTGAGATTGCCTGCGCTTGCCGTAATTCCTTGTACACAACTGCCGAAAATTTTCTAATGCGCGCTCCGCCAAAACCCCAAAATCTCTATCAAGCCAAGCCATCCGCTGGCGGCTGAAGTTTTAACTAGTTGCAGAATAACAGATAAAAGTCAATTGATGTAGAACAAGATGTTCTTGTATGGGCTTTGAAAAATTAAGAGACTCATTTAAGATAAGGGGAATGGATGTATCTGAATTTGAAGTCTCCTACAATGCGCTTATTCGTAGGACCGTAGAATCACTTATTGTGGAGCCTCAGGGTGAATGGGGTGATTTAAGAAGGATCAGGCAATAATGTACTGCGAATAACAATAAAATTATAGAATTGAATTGTAGTGAATTGTAGACAGTGTATGTAACCGTTTATTTTCTAATTAATTCCGTAAGAAATATGTTTTTGTATTTACCCAAAGGCAAGGTAGAAAAGCAATAGTATTTCTTTGGTAACTAATTGTCATTGATAAGATTACGTAAACTGTCTACATATTACGATGATAAAAATTAAAAGAATTTACGAAATGCCATCAAAAGATGATGGCTTTAGAGTATTGGTTGATCGGTTATGGCCAAGAGGAGTCTCGAAAGGGAAGGCAAACATTGATCTGTGGCTTAAGGATATAGCGCCTTCAGATGTTTTGCGAAAATGGTTCGGACATAAAGAAGGACGCTGGGAAGAATTTGAAAAGAAGTATCGTAAAGAATTGGGAGACAAAAAAGAACCAGCGGAGCAGTTAAAAACAATGGATAAGAAAGGGGTCGTTACTCTACTTTATGCCGCAAAAGATGAAACAAGAAATAATGCTGTCATTCTTAAAGATTTATTGAGTACGAAATAATGGGACCGTTTCTATTTTTATTCCTGAATTCCTGAGAGGAGATCAAGATGCAAATAGAAATTTTTGCTTTATGTGACGCGGCAACCGCGGATTTTGGCAAGCTTAGCATGCTTGGCGCGTTTGACACGATTTGGGTGCCGAAAACTCCGGTAGTGCATCCACAATGCGCGATTGCATTGAGAGCGCGATTTGAGAAAATTGAACGGGGAGAGCATAAAGTTTTAGTCCATTTTGTTGACGCGGATGGGAAAAACGTCATTCCTCCTGCGCAAGGCGTGATAACCATAAATTTCCCCGAAGAGCAAAGCTCCGGTTCAGCGCATTTGATTTTAAACATTCAAGGATTAAATCTGCAGAGGCTGGGAGAGTATTCGATTGATTTGGCCATCGATGGGCAGCAGAAAGCATCATTGCCGCTTTTTGTGAAAGAACGCAAATAACACTCCTTATTAATACTATCAGATGAATAAAAAACAATTAATAATTGTTTGGGCGATTGTATTGTTATTAAACGGCTGCGCGACGCTGGGGCTTTCTCCGCTCAAAGACAGAATGCTGCAGAGCGTAAAATATAGCAAAGATGAGCTTGCGGCGGCAGATGGTGAGAACAAAGCAATTGTATCTAAATATGGGGTCGTAGATGATCCGCGGAGTATGGCCCGATTAGATTCCATAAAGAAGAGGCTTGAAGCTGTGTTGCCGAGAAAAGATATTGATTTTAATATCCATATCCTGAATTCAAAAGATGTAAATGCCATGACTACCGGAGGCAGGCATATTTACGTTTTTAAGGGCCTTTTGAATAGTGTTGACAGTGATGATGAGCTTGCCTGCATAATTGCCCATGAAATGGCCCATTCTTTATCAAGGCATAGGGCGAAGATGACCACGATAAGTGTCTTGACGGCAATAGGCAGTATAGCCGTAGGCACGGTAACCGGAGGGCAAAGTTCCGTCCAAACAATCATTGGCCTGTCGGCGCAGGCTTTGCCCGCGACATTTTCACGCGCGGATGAAAAAGAAGCCGATGTATTAGCCGCGGATTTTGCTTACCGGGCCGGCTATGATATATCAAGAGCCCGGAATTTTTTTAAAAAGTTAGCTGAACAGGAGCGGCTTTTTAATATCAAGGCCAATACGGAATTAATACCTGCTTTAAATATGGCAGCCGCCAATTATAATACCGCGCTCAATAATTATAGCTTGTGGTTATATTATTACCGCAATTGGCCCAATGCCAATAACTACCACGGGCTTGTAAATTCTCAAAACCAGCTAAATTATTATTATGGCCAGCTGCAAAAAGTAAAAGGGGATTATTTGAATTTTTCTCTTGATAATATCGGATTATTTAGGACCCATCCCGATAGCATGAGCAGGGCGAATTTGTATATTAAGCTTTCTGATTATATGCGTGGTTTGATTTCAGCGGAAGCACTGGCGCGTTATGATAAGCAGGCAATAAATATTTTGAATACTCTTAAGGAGATAGAAGGGCTCTCAAGCCAGGGGTTTATGAATCAAAACGGCGTAAGAGCTTTAGAGTTATTTAAGAAAGCCAAAACATTATATGATAATAAAAAGTATGAAGCCGCTGAAAGCCTGTTAAAAGAAGTGTTGAATTTGAAGCCGGATTATCAGGAAGCTGTCAGGCTGCAAGCAGATCTGGCTCAATTAATCAAAAATAGAAAAAGATAAAAATTTGTAAAAGTTAGATTCTGCCCCTTGCTGCGTCTATTGGCGTAAGAAGGAGGCGGGAGATGGAGAAGAAGAAAAATCTTGACAATACAAGTTATAGCTTGTATACTTTAGTTGGAAACAGGATAAATCCGGATAAGCTTAAGAATATCTATTACTTTATTGATAAGCGCGGGGAGAATCCGGTAAAAGAGTTTATCATGGATCTTGCTATCAATGAACGCGCAAAAGTTTTTGCCTATCTTAACGAACTTAAGAAAAAAGGCAGTGATTTACGCAGGCCATTGGCGGATTATTTAGGGCATGGTATATATGAGTTGAGGCCAAAAGCCAATCGAATTTTTTATTTTTTCTTTCTTAAGGATAACGCCGTACTCGTTCATGCTATAAGGAAAAAGACGGATAAGATCCCGTTAAAAGATTTAGAAATATGTATAAAAAGGAAATCTATAGCTGAAGGGTATACGAAGATTGAAAAGTTAGATTTATGAAAGGAAGATGCTAATGAAAAAAATAAGATTAGAGAATATCAGCGGACATTTACAGAATGAGTTAAAAAATAAAAAATTCAGGAAACTTTACGAGGTTGAAGTTGCCAAGGTAGCCCTGGCACAGAAGATTGCAGAACTTAGGGAGGAAAAACATCTGAACCAGGCAGAACTTGCTAAAATGTTAGGCGTCTCTCAGCAGTTTATTTCACAAATAGAAACTGGCCAGGAGAGGAACTTGACATTATATACGCTACTGCGTCTGGCTTCTGCATTAGGCAGGGGAATAAGGATTTCTTTTCCCAAGACTCCAAAAGGGACTTCTTCCCTGCAGGTGGCTTAATATTTTTATGTCCGAATACTACACCCCAAAACGAGACAAGAACCTTTATAATCCTAAAAGCGCCGAGACCTTTAAGCTAAGCCGCTCTAAAATCGAGCTTTTTATGAATTGTCCGCGGTGTTTTTATCTTGACCGCAGGCTGGGGGTGGGGGCGCCGCCGATGTTCCCGTATACCTTAAACAGCGCGGTGGATACGCTGCTGAAAAAAGAGTTTGACCTGTTGCGCAAAAGCGGCACTGCGCATCCGTTGATGAAAAAATACGGGGTGGACGCGTTCCCGGCAAAGCTTGCCCAGCTTGATGATTGGAGAAATAATTTCAGAGGGGTGCAGGTGCTGGATAAACCGACGAATCTACTTGTCTTTGGGGCAATCGATGATTTGTGGCAGAACAGTAAAGGCCAATATATGGTGGTGGATTATAAATCTACCAGCAAGCCCGAAGAGATTAATGTTTTGGATAAGGAGTGGCACGGCGGATATAAGCGCCAGATGGAGATTTACCAGTGGCTGCTGCGGGGCAATGGTTTTAACGTTTTAAATAAAGGATATTTTGTATATTGTAACGGTGATACAAGCGTTGAGAAATTTGACGGAAAATTAGAGTTTAACTTGACGCTTATTGCCTATGAAGGCGATGATAGTTGGGTTAGCGGCACAATTAAAGAAATACATAAATGTTTAAATAGCGATACAATTCCGCTCTCCGCAGAAGACTGCGATCTTTGCGCCTACCGTAAAGCCGCCTCGGAAGTTTTAGAAAATAAATAAAAAAGTTATTGGTTAGATTTTGTCTCCTTCTGCGTCTATTGGCGTAAGAAGGAGGCAGAATATGGAGAAGAAAGATGTTGACAAGCCGGTAGAAAGTAATACAATTGTATATACAATTAGATGGAACTCTGTAAAGAGCGCGCGTCTAAAGCGCATAAGAGGAGTTAGTTTTGAGGAGATAATTCAGGGAAAGTTTCTAGGTATACATGACCATCCAAACAGGACGGATCAGAAAATTCTAGCGTATGAACATAAGGGTTATTTTTGGTCAGTGCCGTTTGTTTATGAAGAGGGCGGGATCTTTTTAAAAACGTTATACCCTAACCGTAAGTATAAAAAACTTTATAAGAAGGAGAAATAACATGAGAAAAATAAGATTAACTAAAGAAGAGCAATGGATTGAGGACCATTGGGATGAATTTGTTCCCATGGCAAAGGGAGAGGAATATAACAAAATTGTGCGGTCTCTTGAGGCAAGAAAAAAGAATACGGTTTTGAACATGCGCGTAAACAAACTTGTCTTGGATGTCCTTAAGCAAAAGGCGCAGAAAGCAGGGGTTAAATATCAGACTTTTATTTCTGAAATACTAAGCAGGGTGGCTGGTGTTAATTAATGGATAAAGTATTAGAAGGATTAAATAAGGAGCAAATACAGGCGGTCACGCATAAAGACGGCCCGCTCCTAATTATTGCCGGCGCGGGGACGGGCAAGACCCGGGTAATTACCCAGCGCATTGCCTGGTTAATTAACCAGGGTCTGGCCAAGACCGATGAAATCCTGGCGCTTACTTTTACCGATAAGGCAGCTAAAGAAATGCAGGAGAGGGTGGATATCCTGATGCCTTACGGTTATACGGATATTTGGATCTCTACGTTTCATGCTTTTGGTGATCGCCTCTTGCGCGAAAATGCTTTAGTTGCCGGATTAAATCCGGATTTCAAGGTACTCACGCAGCCGGAGGCAGCGGTATTTTTCCGCGAACATCTTTTTGAATTTACGCTTAATTATTACCGGCCATTAGCCGAGCCCACCCGTTTTATCGAAGCGCTCATTTCATTTTTTAGCCGGGCAAAAGATGAGGATATTTCAGCCAAGGAGTATTTAAAATACGCGCAGGATTTTCTAATCCAGGCAAAGAGTAATCCGGAAGATAAAGCTGGCGAAGAATTGGCAGTGCAGCAGATGGAGGTAGCCGGCGCCTACGTTAAATATCAGGAATTTCTTGCCAGAGAAGGACTGGTGGATTTTGGCAATCAGTTTTATTTAAGTTTGCAGTTGCTGCGCGAGCATCCTTTAGTTTTACAGAATTACCAAAAACAATTTAAATATATTTTAGTCGATGAATTCCAGGATACCAACTTCGCGCAGTTCCAGATTGTCAAACTGCTTGCCGGCTCCTTAAAAAATATTACTGTCGTCGGAGATGATGACCAGTGCATCTATCGCTGGCGCGGGGCTGCCTACAGTAATCTGGTAAATTTCAATAAAGAATATCCTGACGCGGAAAAAATTACCCTGATCCAGAATTACCGCTCTACCCAGCCAATTCTCGACAGCGCCTATCAATTAATCCAAAATAATAATCCGGAGCGTTTTGAGGTCAAAGCCAAAATCGATAAGCACCTGGTTGGTTTGACTAAAAAAGGGGAAAAGCCAATTCATCTGCACTTTGATACGCATTCAGCTGAAGCTGATAATGTAAGTAAGATTATAGTAGATAAAGTAAGTCTAGGTAAGTTTAAGTATAGGGATTTTGCCATCCTGGTGCGCTCCAATTCCGATGCCCAAAGTTTTATCCAGTCGCTGAATATGCAGAGCATCCCCTGGCAGTTTAGCGGTAACCAGGGTTTATACGCGCGGGAGGAGGTCAAGCTGTGCATTAATTTCCTGCGGGTAATCGCCAATCCTGCGGATTCATTAAGTTTATATTATCTGGTGAGCTCGGAAATCTATAAAATAAATTTAGCCGACCTTACCTTATGCAACCATTTTGCCCGGCGCAGGAACCGTTCGCTTTATTCTGTGTTTGGCGATTTGGAAAAGATCCCGGAGTTGGCCCAGGTTCAAGACCAAACCAAAGAGAAAATAAAACGAGTGCTTGAAGAAATTGAAAAATTTCTGCAGGTTTCCCGCGATGAAACTACCGGCAGGCTGCTTTACAGTTTTTTGACCGATACCGGTTATCTTAAATATTTAACCCACAATCCGACTTTGGAAAAGGAGGCCAAGATTCAAAACATCGCTAAATTTTTCAATCAGGTGCGTGATTATGAACTGATCGCCAAAGAGGACCGGGTGATCAGTTTTATCAAGCACCTTAATCTTTTGATCGATTCCGGAGATGACCCGCCGACAGTCGAGGCGGATCTAGACCAGGACGCGGTGAATATTCTGACCATCCATAAAGCAAAAGGCCTGGAATTTAGGGTGGTATTTTTAGTCAGCCTGGTGCAGGGAAAATTCCCGCTGCCCAGGCGTTCGCAGCAAATCGAATTGCCGGACTCCTTGATTAAAGAAGTCCTGCCTACAGGAGATTTTCATACCCAGGAGGAGCGCCGGCTTTTTTATGTGGGTATGACCCGCTCTAAAGAAGAATTGTATTTAACCAGCGCCGATGATTACGGCGGCAAGCGCCTGCGCAAAGTAAGTCAATTTGTGCTGGAGGCGTTAGGTAAAAAAACTGTAGAAGAGATTGAAAAGAAAAAGACCGCCGCGATTGAAAGCATCCGGCGTTTTGCTCCGGTGAAGGAACTGCCTAAATCAGCTCTTCAGGAAATCCCGGAAGATAAGTTAATTACTTTAAGCTATTATCAGATCGATGATTACCTGACCTGCCCTTTAAAATATAAATATGTAAACATCCTGCGCGTGCCGATTATGGAGCATCATACGGTTATCTACGGCCGGGCAATGCATGAGGCGGTCAGCCAGTATTTACTGCGCAAGCTTAATGGCGCTAAAGTCTCTATGGAGGAACTCCTGGATTGTTTTGAAGCCAGTTTTGATCCCCAGGGATTTTTAGATGCCGCGCATCAAGAGGAGCGTTTTCGTATCGGCAGGCAAGCTTTATCCAAATTTTATAAGGATGAAGAAAGGCGCCGGTCCGAACCCAAATTCATTGAAAAAGATTTTTCTTTTGTCATCGGGGATAATAAAATTACCGGCAGGTTTGACCGCATCGATATCCGGGATGACGGAGCGGTGATTATGGATTTTAAGACCTCCGAGATCAAGACACAGAAGGACGCGGACAAGCGGGTCAGGGAGAATAAACAGCTGATCCTTTATGCTTTGGCCTATCAGCACATTTTCGGGGTATTGCCTGCTGCGGTAGAGCTATACTTTTTAGAGTCCGGAATTATCGGCAGGCATAAGGTTACCGAAGATAAATTAGAGGAAGTAAAAGAAGATATTCTTATCGTTTCCAAAGGTATCCGCCAACAGGAGTACCCGGCCAAACCCGAATATAAAGCCTGCACTTATTGCGCTTACAGCCAGATTTGCCCCTTTGCTGTCATCCATTAAATCCTTTTTAATATTGCTAACGCACCTTTTTAATAAATACTTTACTTTTTTTGATAAACGCCTATAATTTGTACGAATAATAGTAGATAATAAAAATGCCGCAGAAAAATGATATACTAATCGGGCAGTTATTGATAAGTAAAGGCATAATCACGCCTGAACAGCTGGAAGAGGGTTTGCGTGAACAGAAAAAGACATACCATTTTATCTGCACCATTCTGGTAAGGTTAGGTTTTGCGACTCAGGAGAAAGTATTGGCAATTCTTTCTGAACAGCTAAATATTCCCTGCCTTAATCTAAAAGACCGCGATATCGATCCACTGGTAATTAAAAAAGTTCCTGCCAAATTCGCTAGTTACTACAAAATAATACCCGTAGAAATTGATAATAATGTTTTGGTTATAGCCATGATCGATCCTCTTGATGTACGTACTCTGGATGATATAAGGCTTCTTCTGGGGGTGGAAGTAAGAGGGGTTTTGTCCAGCGAAACAGAGATCCAGGAGGCTATACGTAAATATTATGGAGTAGGGGCTGATACATTAGAGAAGATAATTGCGCAGAAGCAGCCGCAGGAAGAGTTAAAGTTGTTCTCTGAGAAAACCGAAAATCTTGAAGAAATGGCCGAAGATGCTTCTATAGTCAGATTTGTTAATCAGATACTTACCGAGGCGATAAGAGAGAGAGCCACTGATATACATCTTGAGCCGTTTCAGAATGAATTGCGTACGAGGTTCCGCATCGATGGTATACTTTATGATATAAATATCCCCGATACCATTAAGTACTTTCGTCTCGCTATTGTCTCGCGTATTAAAATTATGGCGCAGCTTAATATTGCCGAGCGCCGGCTTCCACAGGATGGCAGGATAAAGATTAAAGTTGAAGATAAAGAGTTGGATTTGCGCGTTTCGATTCTCTTGACTGCTTTTGGGGAAGCAGTGCATATTAGGATTTTGAGTACTCAATCCTTTCTGGAGTTAGAGAATTTAGGAATGGGCCCGGAAGATTTATCGATTGTTGAGAGTGCGATTAAAAAACCCCATGGAGTCATATTTGTTACTGGGCCGACGGGTTCTGGAAAATCTACTTCCCTTTATGCAGCTTTGGCGCGTATTAATTCATCCGTTATAAAGATTATCACTATTGAAGACCCCGTTGAATATCAGTTGCGGGGCGTAAGCCAGATTCAGGTTAATCCACAGATCGGGTTTACTTTTGCCACAGCATTAAGGCATATGTTGAGGCATGACCCCGATGTGATGATGGTTGGCGAAGTTAGGGATTTTGAAACAGCAGAAATCGCAATTAGGTCGGCTCTGACTGGGCATTTAGTTTTCTCAACCCTGCATACCAATGATGCCGCCGGCGCCGTGACAAGGTTGTTAGATATGGGGATGGAACCATTTTTAGTTTCATCTTCGCTGGGGTGTCTTATTGCCCAGCGCCTTGTGCGTTTAATCTGTCCTAAATGCAAGATAGAATTAAAACCGAAGAAGGATATTTTGGACCAGATAAAAGATGTTAAACTGCCTGAATCGGAGATGAGATTCTACGGGGGTAAGGGATGCGAATATTGCAGGTTTACCGGTTACCGAGGGAGAACCGGAATTTATGAGATTTTGACTGTAACCGAATCAATCAGGGAATTAATTTTAAGCCGAGTTTCCAGTCAGCAAATAAAACAGAAGGCTATCTCGCAGGGAATGCGTACTTTGCGCCAAGACGGACTGCATAAGGTATTTAAAGGGCTGACTAGTTTTGCTGAAGTGCTCCGCGTAACCCAATTAGAGGAACCGCACGAGGATTAATGCCGATTTTTGTCTATTTAGCAAAAACTGATCCTCAAAATACTATAGAAGGAGAAATCGAGGCAGAATCAGTTCAAGAGGCAATTAATAAAATTGGCCAAGTTGGATATTTTCCGATTTCCGTTACCCCAAAAGTTAAGAATTCAAGAGTTTTAAATAAAACTCCCAAGAAGATTTCCAAACACGATATTGTTTTATTTATTCGTCAGTTATCCACCCTCGTAGATTCAGGAGTACCTATTGTAAGCGGCTTGAATATTGTTATGAGCCAAATGCCCAATCTCTATTTAAAAGAAGTTTTGGGAGATGTGGTCGGCAGGATAAAAGACGGTAAATCATTCTCTGATAGCCTGGCAACGCACCCTGAAGTTTTCCCCCGGCTTTATACCGCGATAATCAACTCTGGGGAAGTAAGCGGAAGCCTGAAAACTACCCTTACGCGGCTGGCAGATTTTCTTGAAAAAGAAGAAGAATTTAGGAATTCAGTTCGCTTAGCGTTAGTATATCCCGCCTTTGTTTTTTGTGTAGGTGTGTTAACGGTTATTGTTCTTATAGGTTTTGTCATACCGCGGCTGGTGAATATGTTCGAAGATATGGGGCAGGTTTTACCTTTACCTACAAAGATATTGATTGAGGCCTCGGTAGTTTTTAGCAAATATTGGATAATAATTATTGCGCTTGCGTTGGTTGTTATATTTTTTCTGCGCAGGCTATATCTTAGCCCCCCGGGGAGGTTAGCATGGGATAAGTTTAAACTAAAATTAATGGTATTAGGCGAAATTACCCTAAAGACGGAAATTAGCCGTCTGACGCGCACATTATCATTACTGCTCTCGGGAGGCTTGTCACTTGTTCCTTCTTTGGATATAGTTTCTTCGATACTGGAAAATCGGGTTTTAAAATTGGAGACTAGTCAGATTAAAGCTGATATTATAGGAGGATTGAGCCTTTCAAATTCTATGAAAAAATGCAAATTATTCCCCAATTTTGTAACTAATATCGTAATCATCGGAGAGGAAACCGGGACGTTGAAAAAATCCCTGATGCGCATTGCTGATGACTATGAGAGGGACGTTGACCGGTCTTTAAAATCGCTAGCCCGTATGCTTGAACCGGTTATAATTTTAGGCGTTGGTTTGGTGGTTGGTTTTATCGTTTTAGCCATGCTTCTGCCAATATTTCAAATAAATTTAATTGCAAGATAAAGGGGTATGAAAAAGATTCAAGCGGCAAAGATCTCAAACTTTTTTCAGCTGGGTCGAGCTTGGAAAAAAACAGATGATGATATCTGCAACTAAGAGAGGTTTTAGTCTTATTGAGTTGCTTATTGTTATTATAATTATAGGAATTCTTACGGCAGCAGCAGTTCCGTGTTTTAAGAAAGCCTATGATAGATTTGAATTCGAGAATTTCTCCAAGAGTATCTATTATCTTATGCAGTATCTTCAAAATAGCGCTATTGTCGAAAAGAAAATTTATTATCTAAATATTGATAAAGAGAAGGCTGGATTTATGGCAAGGCGCCTTGAAAATAACGAAGCTGCAGCTTTAAAGGGGAGATTCTCGAAAGTATTCAAAGCTCCGGAAGCAAGCAAGGTGAATATAGAGCCCGAAGCTGAATATATATGTTTTTTCCCCAATGGTAAGATCGACGGTATCTCTATTATTTTTACGGATAGATTTGGGAAAAAGATTGTAATAGATACAAAAAGTATAAACAATGATATCCAGATTCAATAGAGCTTTTACTTTGCTTGAGGTTTTGATAGCCCTGGTGATCTTATGCACGGCTATTGTTTTTATATTCCGTTCATTGACCTCCTCACTCTCCAGTGTAAAATTCAGCCAGAATATGACTCTTGCCTGTTTTTTCGCGGAAAACAAAATCTGGGAGCTGGAACAAGAACAAAAGGGTAAGGCAGG
Source organism: Candidatus Omnitrophota bacterium (assembly GCA_028715785.1). GTDB lineage: Bacteria > Omnitrophota > Gorgyraeia > Gygaellales > Profunditerraquicolaceae > UBA6249. The sequence continues at coordinate 81,899 of JAQURC010000007.1, read as the reverse complement.
GCCGATAGAAAGCCAGCAGGGGAACGAAAAGATACAGGGTAAATATTTTAAATGGATGTATCAGGCGAAAAGACTAGGAAGTTCTAATTTGGTTTATCTTGAGTTTATTGTTTGCTGGCGAGAGAACTTACGGGAAAAAGAATATTCTCTTGAATTTGACACTTATCTTGTGTCGTAATAAATATGAATAAGAAAAACGGTTTTACCTTCATCGAGCTAATGATAGTTAGCGTTATCTTTTCTTTATTAATACTTAGTATCTATTCGGCTTTTCGGACGGGTTTATCAAGCCATGAAAAAATAGATGCTGCGGCTAATCTTTATCAAAAGGCGAGGTTGTCTTTGAGTTTAATAGAGGCTGAAATAAAGAATGTTTTTGTTTATGCCAAGCTCGACTCAAAGTTTATTGGTAGTTCCGGATCAATGGAATTTTTTAGTATTCTTGACGCGTATGATAAAGAGGGTAAGATTTCTTCCAATATTGGGCATATCCGGTATGAGATTCTCGACAATTCTTTAACGCGCAAGGAATCCGAGGGGATACTGGCGTTAAAAGCCGGACTGAAGGAGGAAGGTGAATCTTTTTTATCCGGGGTAGAAGAATTATCCTTGCAATTTGCTGCTCCTTCTATAGTTTCCGCTAGACTCTATGAATGGCAGGATCTTTGGCCAAAAGACGGAGATGTTGATCAGAAGAAGCAATTGCCTGTTGCCGTAAAAATAAAGCTTGTCTTAAAACAAAAGGATAATAGTTTAGTTGAATTTAACAAGACGATACCGCTCTATGCAAAATAAAAAGGGATCCATATTATTAATTAGTTCATGGGTATTGTTAATTTTAGTTATCCTGGCTGTAAGTTTGGGCCATCGCAGCTCAATTGCCCTAAGGCTCTGTGTGTATCAAAGAGACAGCCTAAAAGCATCTTATTTAGCTAAAGCAGGAATAAATCAGGCGATACAGCAATTAAAGGAAGATGCATCTGCCAGCCCTTTTTATAATAGTTTTAAAAGTATTTGGAGCACCGGTGTTGATCCATTAACAAGCGAGCCGCTTTTTGAAAATGTGGAGATAAGAGATGGCTCCGGTGAGAAATTCACCGTGCATTACCCTTATGATGATAAAAAATATCTTTGTATGATGGACGAGGAGAGAAAAATCAATATAAATAAAGCTGTTGCTGATCCAATATCGCAACCCTTAGGGCAACTAATATTAACAAAATTATTTTATTTTGCTGGAGTTACAGATGCCGATGGTTTAAAAAATTTAGTGATAAAATGGATTAACCCGGCAATAAATAATAAGGATGAAGACCCTGGCCAAATATTCAAGAATAGTGATCTTGAGACTGTCCAAGAGCTCCTGCCAATATTGGAATTTTTTTATAAAGATGAAAACAGCCCTTCTCTAAAAGCAAAAGAGATATACGAAAAAATAAAAGATTTAATTACTGTTTATGGAGATGGAAGAGTAAATATAAATACCGCCAGTGAAGAAATATTGGGAATTTTGATCAACTCCTGCATAGATGAGTGTATTAATAATGGCGCAATAACTGTGAGGCCTGACTCACAGAATCTTGTAAATTTAATTTCTACAATTAGGAAAGATACTCCTTTTGAGAATTCGGGCGCCTTAAGCAGCGTTTCCGTTCCTAATAACTTAAGCTCAGAAGAAAAAAATGTTTTAAATAAATTAACTGAAATAATTACTTTTAAATCAAATAATTTCCGTATAAATTCCACAGGTGAAATTACCGGCAAAACTATATCAAAAACAATAACTTGTGTTTTTAGCCGTTCTCCCGTGAATAAAATTATCTATTGGCATGAGAATTAACTTGAGATAGGTAAAAAACGCAGATACAATAATACTATGTTGTATAAAATTATAAAAGATAAGTTTTTTCGGGCTAACCGCAAACCTATTAGAAAGGTGGATATATTTTTTATCTGTCAGCTTAGCGAAACCAAATTAAGGGTAATAAAGTGCGCCCATACTATTGCCAGAAGAGTAGAATTCTTAGAAGCCAAGACGCAGGAGTCCTCTGCTTTAGCGGATAAAGAAACTTTATCTTTTAACTTGGGCCGGATCCTTAAAGAGCTGGATTTTAGGGGCAATCTTTTAATCGCTTCTTTACCTCGCGCGCAAGCAACCTGCCGTTACTTAAAAATACCCAGTAAAATACCCGTTGAGGTAGATCAGATTGCCAGCCTGCAGGCGCCGCGTTATCTGCCATATCAGGCAAATGAATTAATTACCGCTTACCAGCCTATTTTAATTGACAAAGATGGATACACGCATATTAATTTATTTATCGCGCATAGAGATATAATTGAAGATTATATCAAGATCTTCAAGAAATTAAACGTTAAGAATTATTCTCTTTTCCTCAGCTCAATAGGGCTGCTAAATTTATATTATACTGTAAATCCTCAAATAAATAGTTCTGCGATACTTATTGACATTGATACCGACCAGGCGGAGATTGCTATTGTTGATAAAGATAATTTCTTTTTTAGCCGTTCATTTAAGGTTTCACGAAATCTCCCCGGGTGGGAGAATATAATTGCAGGAGAGATAAGTAAAACCAGAAATGCCTACCTGAAAGATACCTCCTATAAAGATGCTGAGAAAATCGTAATATTTGGCTCGCCGGATAATTTTCAGGGCTTATCGGAAATAGTAAAGCAACAAACAATTATTCCGGTTGAGGTATTCCCTTATTGGCAAAGATTATCTTTTCCTCAAGCTTTATTGAATCAGGTTTCTGGTCCAAGCGGGTCTTATGCTAATCTCGTAGGGCTGGGATTGAAAAGTATCCCCGAATCGCTTAGCCTTCTGCCTCCGGGAATAAGAAGCCAAAAAAGAAATAGCATTAAAGCAAGAGAGAAGCTTCGGATGGTGTATTTTTTATCATGTATAGTAATAATATTTGCCTTGGGAATATTAAAGAATATAGATAATAAAGCGAGGTTTCTGGGGTATATCAAGGCAGAACTGAGCAATGTTGAGAAAGATGCCCGTTCGATAGGAGAGCTTCAGGAGCGTATTGAGTTTGTGGAAAAGAGCCATCAGAAAAAACCGTCCGCTTTGGATATTCTATATGAGTTACATCAAATTATTCCGGCAGAGGTTGTTTTGACCAGTTTTAGTTATGATGATAGCGGTCAAATTGTTTTACGCGGCCAAACGCCTCAGATGAATAACGTCTTTGAGTTTGTTACCCAGCTTGAAAAATCCGCCGTATTTAGAGGTTTTGAGATTAAAGTAAAATACGCTTCGAATAAAAAGTCAACCCTAGGAGAATTAATTGATTTTGAAATAGGCGGCGCTAAGAAATGATCAGACTACTTAAAAAAAGAGAAAAGACAATTCTTTACCTGATCATAGGTTTCATATTGTTTAACCTTATTTTTAATTTTATAATCTCGCCTGTGATGACAAAATACGCAAATCTGAATAAAGAGATTACGGTTACCAGCGTAAAATTAAGAAAATATATGTCCTTGTTGAGTCAAAAGGAGAAGATTCAGAAAAAATATTCGGATAAATTCAATTCTGTTTCTGGTTTGCCTGAGTTTAGGCAGGATTCTCTGGTTGTCGTTTTATCTGAATTGCAGAATCTGGCCAAGAGCGCGGATATTCGCATTATCGACCTGCGTCCGCAGCAGGGAGCAAAAACAAAAAGCCAGCCATATAAAGAAATAATTATAGATATGAGGGCGGAAGGTTCAATGGAGGGGTACCTTAAATTTATCTATGATATTGAAAATTCGCTTTGGATACTACGCATTAAAAAGTTTCAACTACTGTCCAAGAGTAATTCCGCAGCCCTTGAAGGCGTCTTTACCATCTCACAGATTCCATTATCTAACTAAAGCGGGCTATCTAGCCTCATGAAAAATATTCTTGCAATTTATAGAGTTATATGTTAAGTTGCTTTCAATCTGCCGCAAGCCAGCCAAGGAAGCAAATAATGCCCTGTCTGAACACAAAACTAGCAGCTAAAGGAATAACCTTTTTAGGGTTATTCCTATTTTTTTGTTTACTTCTAACCAACGCCTTTGCCGCAAACTACAAGCCTGCTGCCGGGACCATTACTCCTGTAAGCGGGACATCTAATCCTTACCAGCCAGTGAACTTTACCACTACTTATTCTGATGCCAACGGCTGGCAAGATATCAAATCCGCCAATCTGCTTATTAATACCTCGGCCAATGGAGCAAACTGCTTCTACGGTTATTACAACCGTTCTATAAACAAGCTCTACCTGCGCAATAACGCTAACACCGCCTGGTTAGGCGGATTCGCCCCCCGTTCAGCCAGGATCATTGAAAACTCCTATGTTAAATTAGATTGCTCTAAAACTACAATTTCAGGTTCAGGCAATACCTTAACCGTTAAGTGGGCGGTAACCTTTAAGGCCGCCTCTATCGGTGCCAAGAAGGCCTATCTTTCGGTAAAAGACAATGCCAATGCCTCCAGCGGCTGGGTGCAGAAGGGAACCTGGAATATAACTGTAAGCAATAAGCCCCCCGTGATAGCTCGTATTCTTCCAAAAGATAACTCTGTCTTTTTAGCCGGAGCCGCGATCAATATTAAAGCCTATGCCTTTGGCCCCGATCATGACCCCCTGCAGTATCAGTTTTCTATCGGCGGAACTGTAAAACAAGCCTGGTCGTCTTCAAATACCTATATTTGGCAGACATCACCAGCTGATAAGGGGGCTGTAAGCATCACTTGTGAAGTAAAAGACTCAAACTCCAATCTAACCTCAAAAACTATCTCTATACGCATCATCGACCCAACTGCCCAGGAAGTCTTAAAAAGAGTAGCGGATAACTATGCCAAAATCTCTGACTTTAGCGCGAATATGACTTTATCCTCGACCTTAAACGCAAAACCCTTTGGAGCAACCGATTACTGCCGCTACTACTTCAAAGCCCCGAATAAGGAGAAGACCGAGACATTTAATGATGCTGCAAGAAAAGTTAAAAACGACATTATCATAATCAGCGGCACTAATATGCATTTAATTAACCCAATAGCAAATATAAAACAGACTGTAGATTTACTGGCTGATGCCGGGATTAGCTCAACTGAGTTTAGCCAGCTAGACCTTCATTATAACCAAACACTTTTTTTAAGTAAGAATACAGTTTCAAGAAATGACCTTAACACCGATTTCAATAATATGATCATTGCCTTAGATGCCAGTCCTAATGAGAAAAATAATATCTATGATAAACTCGGTATTTTAATCGATTATAAGAAAGGTTTAATTACTAAGTTTTCAATTTATCGAATAAACCAAGCCAATATCCTTGAGTTAGTTCAAGAAACTGCTGCTGTGGGCTTCCGAAAATTGCCTAATGGCGCTTGGCTGCCGGTTAAGATGACCAAGAACCCGAATTTAACTTCTGGAAAATTGATCTCGACTTTAATTTATAACAACTTGAAAATCAATCAAAATCTATCAGACGATATTTTCGACCCCAATAGACAATAGGAGAGAAGAGATGGAAGAGGATAAAAATATAAGGCCACTTAAAGCGGCGATTATTATAGGGGTATCTAATTTTTTAGGATTTTCTTTAGTCTATTTATTAATGATGGTAAATATGATGTTTGATTGGAAAAACTTTAGTTATCTTCTACCGACTTTTTTAATCTTAGTAGGTTATTTTTTGCTATGCGGTATAGCTGTAATCGGGATCATTATTGCTGGAGCTATAGGATTAGTTGCTCACGTTGTTTTTAAATTCTTGATACCCAAAAATTTTACTAATAAGCAAATTAAAATTGTCTTCGTTATTTTTTGTATTGTTTGTTTTGCAATTGGAGTGTTATTATTTCAACCAGTTAATCAATTCGTAAGGGAGTTACAATCTGGGAAGGAGCACGTTGGAACAGTTGATACTGTAGGTGATGGTAAAGCACATAAGTGGGTTCATAACGATATCTATGATAGGCTTACTGAAGTTGACTATGACGCTAATCTTGATGGCAAGCCTGATGTTTGGGAATACTATAAGAACGGTGAAGTTTATAAAAAAGAAATCGATACTGACTATGATGGTAAGCCAAATATAAGAGAGTATTACAAAAATGGTAAATTAGTTAAAAAAGAAATAATCGTTAAGCCTATTAAAAATGACCAAAAGAAATAAACGTTTTATTTTTTTCTTTGTCACCATACTTGTTTTATTTTCAACGCAGAGTTGCTTTGCCGGAGTCCTCCCCAGCTGGAATGATTCTAAAGCATACAAGCCTCGTCCAGTACTTTTTTTACATGGTTTTGCAACCGGTGGTTCTGGAAGCTGGGATACTGCTAGAACATCATTAGCCAAATACTTTTCCAAATATCTCAATACTTATAGTTATATAGAAACTATAGACTTTCAAGATCCCAATGGCTCGGTTGATACTTATGATTCCGGAAAACTAAATCCTCAAGGTAATTCCAAAGGTTGGTCTGATAAATTACAAGATAAAGTAAATGAATTATTATCTACAACGAAATACGGTAACTATGCGACTAAATTAAATCTAGTCTGCCACAGCATGGGTGGTTTAGCAGCAAGATGGTATTTAGCTAATTATTCTTCTAACTTCACAGAAAAAATAATTTTAATAGGAGTGCCAAATTTAGGTTCCCCTTTGGCTGAGTCGGCAAATGCACTATCAAAGATACCGAAACTTGGTTGGTTAACTTTGGTGCCAGTAAGCAGCGTAATGTCTTTTGTAAGAGATAATGTCGATTTATATACTAATGCATTCTCTATAGATATTAACGGAGAAGCAATCGATGATTTGGATAATAGCCCTGGAGGAAGTGGTTTTATAGATAAGCTAAATAAAGTTGGTCAATCCTCAACCATAAATTATTACGGAATAATTGGTATAGATGGTAATTTAGCTAACTGGTTTTTGTTTAAAGATTGGAAAGGTGGAGATTCGCTAGTTTCAAAAGTTAGTCAGTTAGGGACCAGCTATGTTTCTTTGAAACAGTCCTCACAGATATACGCTAACCATTGGCGAGAGCCTAAAATAGCCTCAGAAGAAACCGATAATAAAATCCTCGCCTTCCTCGACTCCACCCCTCCCGAATTTACTCTGGATAATCCTCAGGCAGATTCTACTACCGAAATCAACACCAACTCAATCTCAATCAAAGGCAAGGTTTACAAGGAATATCTTCCGGCGGACAGCGTTCTGAATATGACTATTATCAGGCAGAGCGATGGTTATACTATGCCTGTGCAAACCAGCCTGCTTGAACCCTCAGGCCTCTGGATCCCCAATAACCCCGATTCACCGGTAGCAGAGTTTGACCAGGCCATTGCCTTCCCGGGAGAAGGCACCTACAAGGTTTCCTGCCAGATCAAGAACCCCGCCGGCCTGGCTTCAGTTATAAAGGTATTCTGGGTCAAAGTAACGGCCCAGTCAAGCGCTAACATCATTGTCCATTGCCATAATCCGGAAGGCAAGGAGATCGGGAGCATAAAAGGGCTGGGTCAAGGCAGCGTTGGGATATATGATGGCGATGTTTTAATTGGTTCCGGGGCCTATGATGCCGCTACTCATGGCAAGCCTATATCGATTCCCTCAGGTAACCATACAATTAAAGCGAAGTTCAACGGCATGGTTTTGGAACAAAATATAGATGTTATTGGAGAAACAACACAAGAACTAACATTTACATTTACGAGGACTTCAATAGATGCAGGTGCCTTAATAAGCGGTAGTATTTCTGATAGGAAAAGTAAAACAGAAAATTATACTTGTGGCTGGTGGGATGATTCCGGCGTAGGGATTTGGGGTACTTGGAGAGGGTCATATTATTTAGGTGATTCTATAACATTTCCTGGAGTGTTCAGGGGAGTTAGTACAATGCTTCATGCAGCTGTATATGGTGGTCAGTTTAATACTGAAGAGAGAGGAGAAGCGCCCACATTTTCTGCAAGCTCATCAATTAGTGAAAATATTACAATATCCTTAAGTCAGGTGCGATTGAGTATTGCATATAGTTTTGCTCATTCAACATTGAATGCACATCATCTTTATGCTGCAGTGAATTCTGAAGGTTATATACTTACTCTGCCTAAAAGTTCTCCCTATAATCCGGGTAGTGCGTGGTTCTTCCAGCAAAACATGACTTCTTATCCATCTGAAAGTGTAGTGGTCAGTCTTGATACTGCAAGGATTTCCGGTGAAGGTATTGGATATAATAGCCATACGCTAACTTCCTGGACTCGACTTTCTATTGAGGGAATTAGTTTTAATTCTTTTGGTTTTTTTGACCAGAATACACTAAACATATCGGGGACTTTTAATGAAACGTATTCGACTCTATGTGATGGGTTGAAAATTTCCAACGTTCCGTATGATCCAGGAGATTTATAATTTGGAATTAAAGTATAATTGTATCAATTTATCTTAGGTTTTAAATTTTCTAAACCCGCTTTCCATTCAGAGACGGGTTTATTATTAATGTGCGCTAAGAAAAACCAATGTATTGTTACTGATGAAACATAAAGAAGTAATATTAATTCTAGTAATAATTATCATAGTTACTATAGGGTTATGTTATGAAATAAGCCAGCCATGGGTAGGTTTGTTTGATTTTAATGGTACGGTGTACAGTAGATTTGCAAAGAATTTCCTCACCTTTGGGTTTTTAAAAACAAAAATGTCTCCTACGTGGGATATGGGTAGCGTAGCCCCGCAGAATTTTGATTACTATCTCCATCATCCTCCTATGGTCGCTTATTTTGTAGCCATCAGTTTTAAATTATTTGGTATCCATGAATGGAGCGCCAGGATAGTTCCTATTATATTTTCTGTGTTGGCACTAATTTTATTTTATCTAATTGTTAGATCTTACAAAGATAAAATTATTGCTTTGTTATCTTTAGTTTTTTTGGGTTTTACCCCGATGTTTATCTATTATGGAAGAATGGCAAACCACGAACCTGTTTTTTTATTCCTTTATTTTTTAATAATGCTTCTATATCTAAAATACCTGGATAAAAGAAAAATTTTATACCTAGTAGGAATAATAGCCAGCTTTATATTAGCCTATTTGACTGCATGGGCGACTTTCTATTTTTCGATACTTCTGTTAATTCATTATTTAATTTTCGGTTATAAAAATATTAAGGATAAAAGGCCAATTGTTATGTTTTCTTTGTTGCCCGCGATATTCGCACTTATTTATATCTTTTGGATTTATTCCATAAAAGGGTCGTTAAGCGATAATATTAATTCAATTATTAGTCGTTTTGGTCCAAATAAAATCCATCAATTTACTTGGACGGAATTTTTACTATTAGAAAGTAACCGGATCAAGTTTTTATTTACACCTGTCATTTCCTTTCTTGCTTTATGGGGCATTATTTTTTTTTGCTGTAAAAAGAAGTTTAAATCTATCTTGGGGAAAAAGTTTGATCATTATTTTTCTCAGTTTGCCTTTAGTAAATGTTTTTTTGTTTCGAGAGGGAGCCTGGGAGCATGATTATCAACTCTACTATTTTCTTCCATTTTTTTCTATCGTTTCTGCAGTAGGGTTATTATCACTGGAAAAAATTTTGCATAACAAAAGAATATCTCAAATTCTTATTTTAAGTTTTATCATTTTATTTCTTATACAGTCTTATCTTAACTTTCTCTCTTTGCATTCTTTTAAATTTGATATAAGTCACAAGATTGCGGTTAAGATTAATTCAGTATCTATGCCCAATGAAGAAATAGGAGTAAGTTTTAGAATTTCAGTCCCAACGAGTTGGTATGTAGATAGAAAATACACGGTTATCAAAAGTATAGAAGAATTTGAAAAAATCAACGCTGTCAAGAAATTATCACTTATGATAGTTATTCCTCAGGAAGAAAATACAGGCTTGGTAAAGTTTCTATCAAGTAGATACACATATTTCACCTATAATAATCTTATCTTTTTTGATCTTAAATAGTAATTTATTGATGTTTTAATCAAAGATGATATTGACCTGTTTATAAGCCGTATACAGATGTCCATAAAGCTGTTGTAATACTCCCCATTAGTCAAGGGGTTTTCAAGTTAGAACCGGCTCTTTGTTGAAATAAGTTTCGCAGTACTGTTTTGGCGTCAGGTTGTTTAATGCCTGATGCGGGTAATCCGTGTTATAATTGTCTATCCATTTGTTGAGTGCGATTTCAAAATCAAACGGGTTATCCCAGTCATAGCACCAGACAATATCTTCTTTGATCGTGCGCATGACGCGTTCGGTATCGAAATTGCCTTTAGGGTTGCTCCAGGTGGTAAATATCTGCTTAATACCCAAACAAGCGCAATTCATCATAAATCTCTGCGATGTCGACTGACGGCCTGGTACAAGGCTTTCAGCCAGTCTTCGGTTTTAGGCTGTAACCCAAGATGATAGCCGACAATCTCCTTGGTGTACCAGTCAAGAACCACAGTAAGATACAGCCATCCCCAGCCGGCCATCTTGATCTTAGTCATATCAATACCCCGGAAGTGATTGGGCCGCTCGGCATGCGGCTTGGGACGAAGAGGGCCGCGTTTAGCTTTAAGTCTGGCGTTGGGGGTAACGATTAAGTTTTGTTCTTTCATCAGGCGGTAGATGCGTTTCTTATTCACCGGTATGCCTTGGCGGTATTTCAGGTATAACCAGATTCTACGGTAGCCCCAGAGGGGATGGTCGGTCTTGATCTCCTGAATTTGCGTAAGCAGCGCTTGATTGCGTTCTATAACGCTTTGAGATTTTGCTCTTTTCATGGTTAAAATTCGTTTTTTTTAAGCTCAACGGTTAAGTCACCGATTATCCGTTTAAGCTTTTGGTTTTCAAGTTCCAAGTGCTGTTCTTTTTTAGTGGCGTCTTTGGTTTCAAAAGCTGATTTTCCATGCTTAAGCAATTGATCGCGCCACTGGTAGTATTGAGTCCGGGCGATCTGGCTTAAAATACCCTTTCTGTTAATAGGGGGCAGTATAATTCTTTATTTGACAAGTCGTAAGTTACTGCTATACTCTCTAGTTAGAGAGTGAGAGTAAAATTATGATTAATGTATTGCTTATTAAAGACTTATCAAGAACAACTGGTTTTTCTGTCTATACGCTTAAATTCTACTTAAAAACTGGCCTGATTAAAGAAGTTAACCGCAGTCCTGAAACCAGGTATCGTTATTTTGACGAAACTACTGTGGAAAAATTAAAAAAAATCCGCAGCTTGAGAAAAGAAGGCAAGTCGTTAAAGGAAATTAAAGATGAGTTATTATAGCGTTCTGGGCTTACAAAAAGAGCCGTTTTCCACCAGTCCTGACCCGGATTTTTTCTACCGGTCCATAAGCCATGAAACTGCTCTTAAGCGTCTTGAAATAACTATCAGGCTGCGTAGGGGCTTAAGTTTAATTTTAGGCGATGTAGGGGTTGGTAAAACCACCTTAATGCGCACTTTATTGCAAACTTTTAAGGATGAGGAAGATTTCATTTTGCATATGATTTTAGATCCCGGATATAAATCTGAATTCCAGTTTCTGCAAAGTTTAGTTAGATTATTTGATATAACCACTTCGTCTAAATCTGCCCTTGATCTTAAAGAAGCATTGGAAAAATATCTTTTTTATCAAGGGGTGGACAAGGATAAAACTATTGTTCTCTTAATCGATGAGGGGCAGAAGATTACTTTAGAAAATCTAGAGGCCTTAAGGACATTGCTTAATTATGAAACTAATGAATATAAACTATTGCAACTTGTAATTATGACTCAAGTAGAATTACTGCCGCGGGTAAAGCGGATGCGTAATTTTATGGATAGGATTGCTTTAAAATATACGATTAATCCATTTGATGAGCCTGAAACTAAGAAAATGGTTGAGTTTAGGTTAAACCAGGCAGGCTATAATAATCCAACACCATTATTTACGGACGATGCAATCAAAATGATTTATCAACTCACTCAAGGGCATCCCCGTAAGATTGCTATGATCTGCCATGATGCTCTTGAGATAATAGTTATGAAGGAGCAGGTGCAAGTTGACGTCCAGACAATAAATAGTCTTCTTGAAATTCATGAGATAAATGCATGAAGGATAATATTTCTCCAGAGGAAAAATTACTCCGGCTCATAAGGGGTCGGAAGAAAATCCGTATTCCCGTGTTAGCAGAAGGCAATCTAAATGCTCCTGTGTGGGTGAAAATACAGGGAGGCGTTCTACATCAAGAGCGGGTTTTCAAATTTGAAAAATACCTTTCGCAGCTTAATACAAATACTTTAATCTTAATCGGGCTTACTACCTCTTTTTTATATCTTCTAAGCGCTTTTGCCTATCCTTTATTTGTTACCAAGAAGATTATTTTTTTGCAAGAGAAATCTTTTGATAAAATAGCTGAATCAAAAGAGGTAATAAAACAGGAAGAAATAAAGCCATATGATTTTTATACTCAAGGCATAAAAAATAAACAAATATTCGGGGTGGTATCCGCTCAGTCAACCCAAGAATCTAATATTACAGTCGGAGCAAATTTAATTAAGGATATTAATTTGCTAGGTGTAATATCGGGCGATAGCCCGCAGGCGGTTATTGAAGATAAGAAGTCGCAGAAGACCTACTATGTAACTAAAGGCCAGATGATGGGGGAATTTCAGGTTGAGAATATCGGTGACGGTAAAATCATATTAAATTACAGCGGCCAGAGGTTCGAGTTAAGTATCTGATAAAGGGGGCAAGACAAGATATGAAAAATAAGTTATTGTTAATGTTGGTTCTAATATTTTTTGTATCTGCCGTTTATGCGCAAGATGAGCAGAATGGCGTAGAAGAGAAAAACAAACCGTTTGCTGCCCCTATGGAAACTATTGAGCGTTCCGTTGTTGTCTCGAATAAAATCACCTTAGATGTTAAAGGTATGGATGTGGTCGATGTATTAAAGATTATCTCTGCGCGTTCAGGGATGAATATTGTGATAGGGAAGAATGTTGTTGGAAGGGTAACTTTATTTTTAAAAGACGTAGAAATCAATGATGTTTTTGAAATAGTCATTTCAGCCAATGACCTTGCTTATGAGAAGAAGGGCCAAATCGTTAATGTTATGACACAAAGGGATTATGAGCTACTTTATGGAGAAAGTTTCCAGAATAAGAAACAGGCCAAGATTATCCACTTAAAATATTCAAAAGCAGTGGATTCGGCAGTAGCTTTAACCCAGCTAAAAAGCGATCTCGGAAAGGTAGTTGTGGATCAGGGCTCAAACACCGTTATCTTAATAGACGGGCCTGAGAAGGTCAAGGCTATGGAAGATTTTATTAAATCAACCGACCAGCCGCTTAAGACAAAGATATTCAACCTTAATTATGCGTTGGCGGATAAATTAAACCCCAAATTGCAGGAAGTTATTACCAAAGGCGTGGGGTTAATTAGATTTGATGAGCGCACGAACAAAATTGCTGTAACTGATTATCCTGCGAAGCTTGCGGAGATTGAAGAGATCGTCAAGGCTTTTGACGAAAAGACCGCGCAGGTTTTAATTGATGCCCAGATTATCGAAATTACTCCGTCTGATCAATTCAAGATGGGGGTAGATTGGAACTTTTGGATTCAAAAATATTTTGATGTTAAGATGGGGTTTCCCATAAATACGACCGGAGCCTTAATTTTAGGCACGGCCAATTCTACTCCCACTAAAAAGGGGCAGTCTCAAGCAATTATAGATATTTTACGCACAATAGGGGACACGAAAATACTCTCAAGCCCGCGGGTGATGGCATTAAATAACCAAGAGGCGAAGATACTTGTAGGTACCAAAGAGGCATATGTTACTCAGTCTATTTCGCAATCCGGAACCGGAACGGAAATAACGGCTGACCAGGTAAATTTTGTTGATGTGGGCATCAAGCTTTATGTTACTCCTGCAATTAATAAAGATAATTTCGTAACTATGAAGATTAAACCTGAAATAAGCTCCAGCGAATATAAAGATTTTGGCACAGCCACAGCACATAATTATGTTCCTATTGTTACGACCTCCGAATCAGAGACTACTGTTACGGTAAAAGATGGCATAACAGTAATCATTGCCGGTTTAAGAAAAGATAAAAGAATAAAGACCGTGAAGCAAGTTCCTATACTTGGAGATATCCCGTTATTGGGATATTTTTTTAGGAGTATAGACGATAAGCTGGAGAAAAGTGATTTAGTAATCCTTTTGACTCCGCACATAATGTCGGGAGAGACTTCCTATTCGGATTTCTCAGAGATAAAACCTAAAGACGGAGCTGTGGCAAAAATGGTTAAGGGCAAGGTTATCATTAGTAAAGTTTCAACTGACAGTGAAGAAACAGCCATGGCAGCTTTAGGGCCTGATAGTGCATGGTTAAGAGAATATTCTCTTATTGTCATCGATAAAATTAACCGCTTTTCGAAGTTAAATTTGCCGAAAGAGGGAAAAGGGGAGGTATTCCTTAGTTTTACAGTTTCCCGTCAAGGAGATTTAGTAGATGAACCGAAAATCCTGAACACGGCTGATCCGTCATTGGCTTCTTGGGCAGTAAAAGCGGTTAAAGATTCTTCGCCATTTCCACTATTACCAAAAAATTTTGATAAGTCTAGAGAGACATTTAGAATTATTCTATCTTATGAATAAAAAAGGAGATAGAAGAAATTGATTAAGGAAAGACTTATTATATTACCTGCTTGTGGCTTGAGGGCCTTTCTGTAAGAATAAACACGGAATCTAAAAGTTGACAATCCTCGGGATTTGGGATATAGTTAAACGAGGAGCATGAAAGCGATTATTTCTATAGGTATCTGGATCGGCAGTATTCTAATTACCATCCTGCTGTTTTTTGTGGTCTTGTTTTTAACCATTCTGCTTTTTCCGTTTGATAAAAATAAGAAGATAACTCACGCGCAGTGTTTCTGGTGGTCGGATGCGGTAATCGGCTTAAATCCTTTTTGGAATGTGAGGGTCAAAGGCCTTGAGAATATCGACCATAAAAAAACCTACGTAATCATTGCTAATCATCAGAGCATGGCCGATATCGCGGTGCTCTATCAACTCAAGACGCAATTTAAATGGGTAGCTAAAGCTAGTTTATTCAAGCTTCCTTTTGTCGGCTGGTGCTTAAGCCTGATTAAACACATCAAGCTTACCCGCGGCGACTTTGCCAGCATAAAAGAGATTTACCACCAGGCAAGCGCCTGGCTGCGTAAAGATATGTCGGTATTATTTTTCCCTGAAGGCACCCGCAGCAGCAATGACCAGATGGGTGAATTTCAGAACGGCGCATTTAAGCTGGCGATCAAAGAAAAAAAGCCGATCCTCCCGGTTTGCATCAAGGGGACGCAGGAGGCAATCCCTAAGGGCAGTTGGATTTTTAAGGCTAAAGTGGACGGGACGGTTACTGTGCTGCCGGAGATTGCAACCGACGGGTTTGGCCCCGGAGATTTCGCTTCTCTTAGAGATACTGTCCGCTTTAAGATCCAGGAAGCGCTGGAGGAATGACGCCCGACGCTAATTGGCACCTTGCCCAGATAGGAATTGGGCAAGTGTTCGCCTTCTGGCGAATATTGCGTTGGTCCCATCATTAGGTAGTGCGATGAAAACAAAGTTTAAAATTATAATTTGGGTTTTTGCGGTTTTATTGGCAATTTTCCTGGTGGCCGGTATTTTGACCGCAGTTTATGCCCCGCGGATTATCGAGCAGCAGATCGAGCAGAACCTAAAACTTAAAACCAGCCTTAGAAAAATAAGCTTAAGCCCGCCGTTCACCATTACCCTTGAAGGATTAGAGATCGGCGACCTTGTCAGTGTTAAGAAGGTAGCGTTATCGCCGAATTTAATCGGGCTGTTATTCGGCAAGATAGTCATCCATGGTTTAAATGTCGTTGAGCCGGTGATTAATCTTGAGCAGTCAGCAAATGGAAAATTAAACCTGCCGGCCTTAGGGCAGAAGGGAAAGCCCCCCGCGGTTTATTTAACCAGCCTGAAGGTGCAGAACGGAAAAGTAATTTTTACGGACAGGAAAGTTGCTCCCGAAGGCTTTCAGGTTATTGTGAATAAATTAAATGTTAAAGCGGTTAAAGTCGCTCTCCCGGTCACTTCGCTGGCAACAAATTTCAAAATAAGCGCCGAGATGGTCAATGCTCGGGGCAGGGCTTTTGGTAATATCGTATTTGGCGGCTGGCTGGATTATCCGGCCAAAGATATGGATGCTAAATTAGAGGTTAAGGATCTGGATGTTACTAATTTTTCCCCTTATTACGGTAATTTCATATCCAGCAGGAAGCTTCTTAAAGCCATGCTCGATTTAAGTTCCACCTTTAAGGCCAAAAACAATGCCCTAGAGATTATTACGAATTTTAATCTTTCCAAGATTGTTTATGAGAAGACCGAAGAACAGCAGCCGGATCTAAATTTAATGCAAGATGCTTTGGACTTCTTCGCTGATGCCGATGGTAATTTAAAATTAGAGTTTAAGATCGATACCGCGCTGGATAATCCGGCCTTAAGCCAGGAAAAGATCAGGAAAATAATTTTAAAAGCGGCGGCAAAAAACCTGTCCAGGCAGTCCCCGGAGCAGTTAGTGGACAAGGTAACCAACGCCATCAATAAGTATAAAGATTTAGGCAAGGAACTAAAAAATATCTTTGGAAAATAGGGAAAAAGCAAATGGAAGAGGCTAAAACAAAGTCACTTCGGAACATCGAAGCCAAAATGGAAAACCTGGATGTCAATTCCCTGCGTTATCATATCTTAGAGAGCGCAAAGAATTTTAAATCTTCATGGATTGAGCTGGGCCGTTTTTTATATTCGGCCTACAAAGACAAGATGTACAAAGAGTGGGGATATGTTAATTTCGATATTTATGTCAGCCGTGAAATCGGGATCCGCAAGCAAACCGCGATGAAGCTGCTTAAGTCGTATTATTTTTTGGAAAAAGAGGAGCCGCAGTATTTAAAGACCGATTACGCCGATTCTGCCAAGCCCGCCAATATCCCAAGTTATGAATCGGTTAATGTCTTACGCCAGGCAAAAAATAATAAGAGCCTGGATGAAGACGATTACAGCAATTTAAAGAAAGAGATTTTTGAAAAAGGACGCGATGCCCAGGAGATTAAGAAAAATTTAGGGGTGATCATCCGGCAGAGGCAGGAGCTGGATCCGGTTGAGGCGCAGGAAAAAAGAAAGCGCTCGACGGTAAACAGGCTGCTTGGCCAATTACGCCTGCTTAAGCAGGAGGTGCAGGTGTTAAAACTGCTTCCTGCCCCGCTGATTAAAGACCTGGACGCCTTAATTAAGAATATCGATTTAGAGGTTAAGGAGTAATTTTGATGCCGCCTGAATCAGTTAAGACAATGACCCTGGAAGAAAGAATGGCGCAGCTGGGCGTGCGCGAAGAAGATATTGTAGAAAAATTTATCCGTTCCGGCGGCCCCGGCGGGCAGAATGTCAATAAGACATCCACTTGCGTGTATTTGAAGCACCTGCCTACGGGCTTAGAAGTAAAATGCCAGCGCCAGCGCTCGCAGTTATTAAACCGTTCTTTGGCCAGGCATATCCTTTTAAGCAAGATTGCCCAGAGGATGCGGCAGGATAGATTGCAGAAGCAGTCGCTTAAGGCCCAAATTATGCGCCGGAACCGGAAGAAGCCAAAGCGCCTGAAAATAAAGATCCTGGAGAACAAGCGCCGGCATTCTGAAAAAAAATCCACGCGCAGAAAAATCCGTGAAATTGAGGTTGCATAAACATTTTTTTATGTTAAAATGTTAAATCGTGCATTAATTTATTGACTTGTTGGGTTAATTAGCGTATAATCTTAAAAAAAAGGGAGGTAGAAATTTGGTTTTGGTAAAGGAACAAAAAGCAAAATTGATCGATAACTTTAAGGTGCATTCCAGGGACACCGGCTCTGCCGAGGTCCAGATAGCTATTTTAACCGAGAGAATCAACGATTTGGGGGAGCACTTTAAAACACATAAGAATGATCTCCACTCTCGCCGCGGTCTGCTCCTATTGGTAAGCAGGCGCCGCAGACTCCTTAAGTACCTCAAGGACAAGGATATGAAGAAGTATGAAGAGATCCTGGGAAAGCTTAAGCTTAGGAAGTAAGCCCCGTAAGATTTCAAATCCAAAAAAGAAAGAGCTAAATCATGCAAAGTAAAAGTTTAAAAATTAAATTTGGCAAAAACGACCTTATCTTAGAGACCGGTAAAATTGCCAAGCAGGCCAATGGTTCGGTTACCGTTACTTACGGAGCAACCGTGATCCTGGTTACTGCCTGTATGTCCGGTGAAATAAAAGAAGGCCAGGATTTTTTCCCTCTGACCGTTGAGTACCAGGAGAAAACCTACGCCGCCGGAAGGATTCCCGGAGGATTTTTTAAGCGCGAGGGCAGGCCTTCGGAAAATGAAATTTTAGGTTCCCGCTTGATCGACCGGCCGATCCGTCCGTTGTTTCCCGAAGGATTTTTAAATGAAGTCCAGGTGATGGCGATCGTCCTCTCAAGCGACGGAGAGAATGACCCGAATGTCCTGGCGTTGATCGGGGCAAGCGCGGCTTTATCCATTTCGGATATTCCTTTTAAAGGCCCTTTAGCCAGCTGCCGGGTTGCCCGGGTAAACAATGAATTGGTGTTAAATCCTACTTACGCTGAAATCGAGAGCGCCGATTTGGAAGTAGTCGTGGCTGCTAACAATAACGGGGTGGTGATGCTTGAATCAAAAGCCAAAGAAGTTTCCGAAGAAACATATCTTGAGGCGGTAAAATTCGGGTTGGACAGCTTAAAGCCCATATTGAGCATGCAGGAAGAATTTACCCGCCTTTATGGCCAGCCAAAAGCCAAGGTCGAGCTTAAATTAATCGATCCTGCTTTGATGCAGAAGATCGAATCGCTTTCCCAGAAGAAATTAGCCGATGTGTATAAGTTAAGCAAGAAGGAAGAGCGTGAAGAAAAAGTAGCTTTGCTGGCCAAGGAGCTGGAATCGCAACTAATTAATGAAGGGTTCTTGGCCTCGGATATCCGTAAGGGCCTTGAGGAAGTAGAGAAGAGGCAGGTGCGTAAAATGATTTCTGTCGAGAACATCCGTATCGACGGCAGGTCTTTTAAGGAGATCCGCCCGATCTCCTGCGAGGTCTCGGTCCTGCCGCGCACCCATGGTTCAAGCCTTTTTACCCGCGGACAAACTCAGAGCTTGGCAGTAACCACATTAGGCACGGGTGAAGATGAACAATTGATCGAAGCTTTAGACGGGGAGAGGAAAAAATCTTTCATGCTGCATTATAATTTTCCGTCTTTTAGCGTCGGAGAAACAAGGCCCGTGCGCAGTCCCGGCAGGCGCGAGATCGGCCACGGCGCCCTGGCAGAGAAGGCATTGCTTGCAGTAATGCCTTCAAAAGAAAAATTCCCTTATACTATAAGAGTAGTTTCTGAAATTTTAGAATCCAACGGCTCCAGTTCCATGGCTTCGGTATGCGCCGCTACTTTGTCATTAATGGATGCCGGTGTCCCGGTTAAAGAAGCTGTGGGCGGGGTTGCTTTAGGATTAGTTAAAGAAGGGAATAAAGCGATAATTTTAACCGATATCGCCGGGCTTGAGGACCATTTTGGAGATATGGATTTTAAAGTTGCCGGCACATGCTCCGGAGTTACCGCGGTGCAATTGGACCTTAAAATTGACGGGATATCTTTAGAGCTGCTTAAGGAATGCCTGGCGCAATCCAAAGAAGGAAGGTTATTTATTTTGGATAAGATGAGCGCGGCATTAAAAAGCCCCAGGGAAGAGCTCTCCAGTTTTGCCCCGCGCATTGATGTCTTAAAGATCAATACTGAAAAGATCGGGGAATTGATCGGCCCGGGAGGCAAGACGATCAAGGCGATAATCGCGGCAACCGGCGCCAGTATCGATATCAAGGATGACGGCACGGTTTTAGTCGGTTCAACCGACGCGGCCAAGTCTGATGCGGCGATTAAAATGATCAAAGCAATCACCGATGAGGTAGAGGTGGGCAGGATTTATTTTGGCAAGGTAAAGAGGATCATGCAATTTGGCGCATTTGTCGAGATCGCCCCGCGTAAAGAGGGGCTGGTGCACGTGTCTGAATTATCCGCTACATTCGTCAAAAAGATCGACGATGTGGTTAAAGTCGGCGATGAATTCAAAGTCAAGGTCATCGGCATAGATGAATTGGGCAGGATCAATTTAAGTAAAAAACAGGCTGAAGGCCCGCAGCAAAGCAGTTAAATCTTGAAGTGAGAGAAAGAAGAATAAATGAGGTTAAAGGCGTCGTTCTGGTAGCAGTAGGGCTGATGGTTTTAGCCAGCCTTATCCGCTTTGACCGCCTTGACCTTGTTTTTTACACTTCGCATCCAAATTTTCCCCCTAAAAACCTTCTGGGAGTTTTCGGCGCCTATTTAGCCGGCATAATTGTCCTGCTTTTCGGCAATATCTCCAGTTTTACTATCCCGTTTTTAGTGATTGCCCTTGGCGTAAAATATTTCCGTCAAGACAAGCCTTATTTAAGCATCCCGCGTATTTTAGGAATGTTCGTATTGCTGGTTTCGATAAGTTCGTTAATCGGAATGTTTAATTTAAGCAACGATCCCTTTAGGTTCCAGACCGCAGGATTCTTCGGTACTCTTACCGCTAATTTTGTAACTACTTATTTTAGCCGCTTGGGCGGGTTTATTATTTTTATTACCTTTATTATACTTTCTTTGGCTTTAGTCACCGAGATTCTCATCTCCTCTTTGTTTCTTAACTCCGTTGAAAAATTAAAATCTATTTTTTCCGGGCTATTCGCTTTTTCGAATACGCCAAAAGCTACTCCGGTTAAAGTCAAACTCAGCCCTCAAAATAAAGCCAATCTTTTTTCTAGGAAAGAAGAGCAGCAGGCTTCGGCAAAACCAAAAATATTTATGCCTGAGTCCGGCAACCAGCCGAAGTTAAATATTCAGATTAAGGCCAGGCCGCAGGAGGAAAAGGTCAAGCCCAAGGCCGGTGAGTTAAAAATCGGCGATTATCATTTGCCTTCCGTAGATTTATTGGATGAGCCGCCTGCTCCCGATACCAGGCAAATTAAGGAAGACCTTGAGGCCTGCGCCAGGACGTTAGAAGATACGTTGGAGGATTTCGGAATTTCGGCAAAAGTCACCGATATTATCCGCGGGCCGGTAATTACCCGTTATGAGCTTGAGCCGGCTCCGGGAGTAAAGATTAACCGTATCGAAGCATTAAGCGATGATATTGCTTTGGCCATTAAAGCCCAGTCGATCAGGATCATTGCTCCGATCCCGGGCAAGGGCAGGGTGGGGGTTGAGGTTCCTAATTTGCACAGCGCTTTAGTCTGCATTAAAGATTTACTTACTTCCGCGGATTTTCATAAACCAAGATCAGCTTTGACTTTGGCATTGGGCAAGGATATTACCGGTAAACCGGTATTTGGCGATTTAGATGACATGCCGCATCTTTTGATCGCCGGGACTACCGGTTCAGGCAAAACCGTTTGCGTGAATACCTGTATCTTATCTTTGCTTTTTAAAGAATCTCCCAATGATTTGAAATTTTTAATGATTGACCCGAAGATGGTCGAGCTGATGCCTTTTAACGGCCTGCCGCATCTTTTATGCCCGGTGGTTACGGATGCCAAGAAAGCGGCGGTTGCGCTTAATTGGGTGGTTTCTGAAATGGAGTCCCGCTATGTGCTTTTGTCTAAAGCCGGGGCAAGGAATATCGAGGCTTATAACCAGAAGCAGGAGAAGATCCCTTATATCATCGTAGTCGTAGATGAGTTCGCCGACCTAATGAGCGTGGCGCGCGATCAGATTGAGAACGCCATTACCCGCCTGGCCCAGCTTTCCCGCGCGGTAGGAATACATTTGATTTTGGCGACGCAGCGGCCCAGCGTTGATGTAATTACCGGGGTTATCAAAGCGAATTTACCGGCCCGCGTATCTTTTAAGGTAGCTTCTAAAGTGGATTCACGCACAGTGCTGGATATGAATGGCGCGGAAACTTTGCTGGGTAAAGGGGATATGTTATTTTTACAGCCAGGGAAAGAAGATTTAATCCGTATCCAGGGGGCTTTGGTTAAAGATTCAGAGATTGAAAGGGTTGTCGATTTTATTAAAGCGCAAGGGGAGCCGGTTTATGATGACCAGATCCTTAAGGACCAGCAAAAAGGCAGTTTGGCTGGCGGCGGAGAAAAAGATGAGCTTTACGATGAAGCGGTGCGTGTTATAATGGAAAGTAATCAGGCCTCGGTTTCTATACTACAGAGGCGTATGCGTTTAGGGTACACGCGCGCCGCGCGGATTATCGATACTATGGAGACGGAGGGTTTGGTCGGCCAGTTTGAAGGGAGCAAGCCGCGCAGGATTTTAGTTGACCGGCAGGCCTGGCTTAAGGATTTAACCGGCGGTAATACCCCACGTTTATAAGGAGTTACGCGGGTATGGCCTTGTGGCCAAGGAGGTAGAAAAACCATGAATATCGAAACAGCCGGGGCCCGGCTAAAAAAGATCCGTCAGGAAAAAGGTTTGTCTCTTGAAGATGTGCAGAAGAAGACCAAGATCCATCTTAACGTGTTGCGCGCCATCGAAGGCGACAGTATCTCGAATTTAAGCCCGATTTATTTAAAAGGTTTTATTAAAATTTATTGTGGTTCGCTTGGCCTTGATCCGGCAGACTATATCGGCTCAAGCAGCCAGCCGCCGGTTAAGCCGGTATTGAATGCTACTGTCGGCAGGCCCATAGGAGGGCGTATCGAAAATAAGCCTTCTTTTATTAAAGATGCTTCAATGAAATTAAATGCCATGAACCTTTCGCTTAATCTCAAGAAGATGGCTGTATTTGTCCTGTTGGGGGTAATTTTTATATTCTTGGGAGTTAATTTGATCAAGTTTATCTTTTCGCGTAAAAAGAGCCCTTTAGAAAAAGCCAAGATCCTTATGGTTGCTTCTACGCAGAAATCAGCCGCTGCTGCGCAGGCAAAGGTTTCCAAAGACCTGATCCAAGGGGTTACAGTGGGGATATTTGCCCGCGATAAATCCTGGATATCTGCCAAGGCCGACGGCAAGACTATTTTTCACGGAGCTCTTGGCCGCGGCAGGAGCCAAACCTGGCATGCTAAAGAAAAAATTGAATTGTCATTGGGGGACGCCGGGGCGGTAGAGTTGCAGGTTAATGACCAGCGTTTTCCTAATCTGGGCAGGCGCGGCAAGCCTTTGAAAAATATCCTGATTAATAAAGAAGGCTTAAAGATTGCCAGATGAAGCAAAAATTAGGAATATTGAGTTTAGGCTGCCCAAGGAACCTGGTGGACGCCGAAAACCTCCTTGGGCGGCTTAATTCTAAAGGTTATTCCATTGTCGATGACCTGAAAGATGCGCAGGTAGTTTTAGTAAATACCTGTGCTTTTATCGAAGAAGCAAAACGCGAATCAATCGATGCTATCCTTGAGTTGATCGAGTTAAAAAAGCAGGGAAGGCTTGAAAAGATAATTGTTCACGGTTGCCTGGCGCAGCGTTACAAAGATTTAAAAAACCAGCTGCCCGAAGTTGATGCTTTTGTGGGGACACTGGGGCCAAACCATCAACAATTAAGGTTTGCTTTAACCCCTAAGCACTACGCTTACCTGAAAATATGTGAAGGCTGCCTGAATAAATGCAGCTATTGCGTGATCCCCAAAATTAAAGGTAAATTGGTAAGCCTGGATGAAGAGACAATCATCCAAAAAGTCAGGCGGCTCAACCGGGAGAAAATTTCAGAACTCAATATTATCGGCCAGGATATAACCGGCTTTGGTGTAGATATTAGCGGCAGAAGCCGGTTAACAGGTCTTTTAAAAAAAATAATCCGTAATTCGCCTGATATCGGCTGGATCCGCCTGTTGTATTTGAATCCCGGACGCATTAGCGATGAACTGCTTGAGTTAATCGCTTCTTGCAAACGGGTATGTAAATATATTGATCTGCCCATACAGCATATCAATGACCGTATCCTGAAGCTGATGAACCGTAAAATTACCAGGCAGGAAATCTTGTCTTTAATCGGCAAGATCAGGAAGAAAATTCCCGGTGTTTGTTTGCGCACCTCGCTAATTGCGGGTTTTCCTTCGGAAACAAAGGAAGAGTTTGGCGAATTGCTCGAATTCGTTAAAGAGGCAAAATTTGACAGGTTAGGGGTCTTTGTTTATTCCCGGGAAGAAGGCACTCCGGCCTACAACTTTAAAGGGCAAATCGCCCGCAAGCTTAAGCAGGACAGGTTTGAGGCGATTATGTCGGCGCAGCAGAAAATAGCCGCGGAATTAAATTCCAGGTTTTTGGGTAAAACCATTCCGGTCCTTATCGAAGAAAAACAGGATGGCGTATATATCGGCCGCAGCCAGGCGGATGCCCCGGAGGTGGACGGGATGGTTTATGTAAATAGCAAGAAGCGGCTTTTAGAGGGTGAATTCGTGAAGGTTAAAATTACCGATACTTTAGAGTATGATTTAGTGGGGGAATTAAAACTATGAACCTTGCCAACCGTCTTACCATGTCGCGGATCTTATTGACTTTTGTATTTATGTTCTTTTTGTTTTGCCATGGGCTTTGGTTTAAAGTGCTTAGCCTGGTCGTTTTTACCCTGGCAGCGTTATCCGATTTATTTGACGGAATGATCGCCCAGCGCAGGAATATGGTGACGGATTTCGGCAGGCTGATGGACCCTATCGCCGATAAAATCCTGGTCCTGGCTGCTTTTGCGGCATTTGTGCAGCTGCAGTTAATCGATGCCTGGATGTTTGTGATTATTGTTTCGCGCGAGATACTGATCACTTCGCTGCGGATGTTTGCTTTAAATAAAGGCAAGGTCTTATCCGCCGGCCGGGCAGGCAAGCATAAAACTGTTCTGCAGATGAGCGTTATCTTCGCGATCCTTGGTTTTATCCTGTTTAAAGAGATCGTGCTGCAATATTATACCTGGAACCCCGGATGGGAAAAGGTCTTCCGCCAGGGGATCTTTTTCCTGATGTTAATCACCGTCGGCTTAACTCTTTATTCCGGTTTGTCATACCTTTGGGAAAACCGCAAGGTAATTACCCGCCTATGAAGTTCAATAATTTGGGGAATTTCCTGGTTAAAACAATAGCCTCGGTTTTTTTTATCGGCTATCTGCCTTTAATACCGGGGACATTCGGCAGTATCGCCGGGGCCGGCTTGTTTTACTTGCTTTGGGGATCCGGTCGGCTTGTTTATTTTTTAGGTGTCCTTTGCATAATAGTTTTGGGGTTTTTAACCAGCGGCCGGATGGAGAAGTTGTTGAATAAAAAAGACCCCAGCTGCGTGGTTATCGATGAAGTGGCGGGTATGCTTATTGCCCTTAGTTTTCTGCCGGCGGATTTAAAAATTGTTGTCCTGGCTTTTGTGATCTTTCGGATCCTGGATACCTTTAAGCCCTATCCTGCCGGAAGGCTGCAGGATCTGCACGGCTCAGCCGGGGTGATGGCCGATGATTTGATCGCCGGGGTTTATACCAATATCCTGCTTCAGGTAATTTTAAAATTAGTTTCTTTTAAGACGGTATAAGTTGGCCCATCCTTACCCGGCGTGCTTTCAAACAAAGTAATTCCCGGGGTGTTAAATTCCAAATTTTCATAAACCACATCATTCTTTGCCTGATTGATCCCTTTTTCTAAATCGCCAGGATCAAGGCGGCCTTTGATGCGGCCGATAGTAATATGCGCGCGGAAGGGGCGGTCCTCTTTGGCTATTCCTATTCCGGCAAGCTTGGTTTCCAGCTGCGCGACAATTTGTTCTAAGGCCTTGGGCAGCTGGTCGGCGCCTATCCAAATTATCCGGGCAGAAGCAAGATTCGGGAATGCCCCCAGAGACTCCAGTTTAATTCTAAAGGCAGTAATTGTTTCTACTGTTTCCGCGGTGATTTGATTAATTTTGTCCAGTTGTTTGGGAGAAATCTCGCCGAGGAATTTTAAGCTAAGGTGCAGGTTAACCGGTTTGACCCAGCTGACTTTAGGCAAGACAAGTTTTAATTTATCCTGCATTCTGGAAACAGCGTTTTTGATATCGGCAGGCAGCTTTATGGCGATAAACGCGCGCATAATAAACGCAATGCCTCTTCTGCGGATCTCTTGCGGATCTGCCGGCGGTTTCCCCGGAATGAAAATTTCCGGCAGTTGGTTTTGTTTTTATCGGACAGGCAGATAAAGACAGTGCCTACGGGTTTATTCGCGGTTGCTCCCGCGGGCCCGGCAATCCCGGTTATGCTTAAGCCAAAGTCGGATTTTGCTTTTTTGCGGACATTTTCTGCCATTAATGCCGCTACCCGGCCGGATACCGCCGTGTATCTGGCAATTGTTTTTGCGGGAATATTCAGGATTTTTTCTTTGGAGTTGTTGCTGTAGGCAACTACCCCTAAAAGAAAATATCTTGAAGAGCCGGGAATATCAGTTAAGAGGTAAGAGAGAAGCCCTCCGCTGCAGGATTCGGCAACGGCGACGGTTTTTTTCTTCTCAAGCAATTTTTTATGCGCCTGCTTTAGGATTTTATAGGGCATAACCACATTATAATCGTTTTTAATTGTATTGACAAGAATTTGTTCTCTGCTATAATAATAAACAATTAATCTTTAGGGCAAGGTGTAAATCCTTACCGGCGGTTTAGCCCGCGAGCCTGCCATTAGTTCAGTGGCGAGCAGATCTGGTGAGATTCCAGGGCCGATGGTGATAGTCCAGATGAGAGAAGATTAAAATTAATGCGCCCGAAGATTGCCTCTTCGGGTTATTTTTTTTAAAAGGAGCAAGTTTAGGTGTTTAACAGTATTCCAGAAATTCTTGAGGATTTAAAAGCCGGAAAGATGGTGGTCGTCATTGACGATGAGGACCGCGAAAATGAAGGCGATTTGGTGATGGCTGCCTCAAGCGTAAAGCCCGAAGACATAAACTTTATGGCTAAATTCGGACGGGGGCTGATCTGTGTTCCGATGGAGGAAGAAAGGCTGCGTTTCCTGGAGCTTGACCCGATGCTTAAGAATACTCTGGCGGTTTCCAAAGAAGATCCTTTTAAGACTGCCTGGATGATTTCGGTGGACGCTTCCCGCGGGGTAACTACGGGAATTTCCGCCCATGACCGGGCCAGGACAATTGAAGTTTTGATTAATCCTCAAACCAAGCCGGAGGATTTGATCCGTCCGGGGCATGTTTTTCCTTTACGCTGCCGCCTGGGCGGAGTTTTAGTCAGGGCAGGGCATACAGAAGCCAGCCTGGATTTAATGCGCCTGGCCGGGCTTTATCCGGCCGGAGTGATTTGCGAGATTATGAATGATGACGGCTCCATGGCCCGCCTGCCGCAGCTCCTGGAGTTTGCCAAGAAGCATAGTTTAAAGATCTGCACTATTGCTGGCCTTATTGAATACCGCCGCAGGAGAGAAAAATTAGTGGAAGCAATTGTCCAGACGAAATTGCCGACAAAATTCGGAGAATTTAAATTAATTATTTATCGCGATAAAACTAACGGCCAAACGCATATTGCTTTGTGCATGGGCAGCTGGTCGGATGAATCAATATTAGTGCGCGTGCATTCGGAGTGCTTGACAGGAGATGTTTTTGGTTCATTACGCTGTGACTGCGGCCGGCAGTTAGAGAAGGCCATGCAGATTATTGCCCGCCAGAAGAAAGGCGTAATCCTTTATATGAACCAGGAGGGCAGGGGCATTGGATTGGTTGAGAAGATGCGCGCCTATAATCTTCAGGATCAGGGTATGGATACTGTCCAGGCCAATGAAGCATTGGGGCATAAGGCTGATCTGCGCGATTACGGCATCGGGGCCCAGGTCCTGGTAGATTTAGGGGTTAAAAAGATAAGGTTATTGACGAATAACCCGCGCAAGATTGTGGGTTTAGAAGGTTATGGCCTGGAGGTTTCCGAGCGCCTGCCTTTAGAGATTGAGCCTAACGCGGAAAATTATAAATATTTAAAAACAAAAAAAGAGAAACTAGGGCATCAGTTAGAGCTCTAAGAAGAGGAGGAAATATGGTAAAAGTAATTGAAGGCAAACTGTTGGCAAAGGGGCAGAGTTTTGGTTTGGTGGCTTCCCGGTTTAATGATTTTATGACCAAGGAGCTGGTCAGCGGCTGTATCGATACTTTGATCAGGCATGGCGTTGAAGAAAAAGATATTACGGTAGCCTGGGTTCCCGGGGCATTTGAGGTCCCGATGATCGCCCAGAAAATGGCTAAAACAAAATCTTTTGACGCCCTGATCTGCTTAGGCACGGTGATCCGCGGGGCAACTCCGCATTTTGATTATATTGCTTCCGAAGTTGCAAAAGGAATCGCCAAGGTATCTTTAGATTGCAATTTACCGGTTATCTTTGGTATAATTACCGCAGACAGCATCGAGCAGGCAGTGGAGCGGGCAGGTTCTAAGGATGGCAACAAAGGCAGGGACGCGGCTCTTTCTGCTATTGAGATGGTTAATTTATCGGGAGAATTAAAATAATAATCTGATGAGAAAACGGACTAAAGCGCGTGAATATGTATTGCAAATGCTTTATCAGGTGGAGATTACCCGCGGTAATTGGCAGGAAACTTTGGAAAATTTCTGGCAGGGTAATGAGCGTAAAGACGTACCCGGCGAACTTAAGGATTTTTCCGCACAGCTGCTTGGCGGGGTAGTCAACCACATGCAGGAGATCGATAAAAAGATCAGCAAATACGCGGCCAACTGGCAGCTTGAGCGTATGGCATTTGTGGACCGCAATATTATGCGCCTGGGTTGTTTTGAACTTCTTTTCCGGCAGGATATCCCGCCTAAAGTTGCGATCAATGAAGCGGTGGAACTGGCCAAGAAATATTCCGGCCTTGAATCCGGAAAATTTGTCAATGCCATATTGGACCAGGTAAAAATCGAGAAAGAAAAATGAAATACGCTGATCTGCACGTGCATACTTTGGCCAGCGACGGCACCTACGGGCCTGCGCAATTAGTCAAGGAAAGTATCAAGCGCAAGCTTTCGGCGATTGCCATAGTTGACCATGACACCCTGGATGCAATTCCTGCGGCAACAGCCGAAGCGGAAGGTAAAGATCTGGAAATTATTCCCGGGATTGAGCTGACCTGCCAGCATGAAGGCCAGGAGTTGCATATGCTCGGGTATTTCCTGGATTATCAAAATAAGGCGCTGCTAAAAAAATTAGTTTCATTGCGGCAAAACCGCATTGAACGGGTGCATAAAATCGTAAAAAATTTAGAGGGGTTGGGAGTTGATCTTGATGCCCAGACCGTTTTTGGCATTTCCGGAGAGTCCACGGTGGGCCGGATGCATATTGCCCGGGCATTGGTCAAGGAGGGCCATGTTGCCAATATCCCAGAGGCATTTCGCAAATATATAGGAGACAGATCTCCTGCCTATGTTTTGGGTTTTTACCTTTCCGTGCCGGATGCGATAAAAATGATTAAAGATGCCGGCGGGGTGGCTGTTTTGGCGCATCCTTATTTACTGCGTAATGATGCCTTGATTACCGAATTTGCGGGTTATGGATTGCAGGGGATAGAGATTTATTATCCCGAACATTCCCAATCGATGATTAATTTTTATTTAGAGCTGGCCAGGAAACTCAACCTTGCGGTTACCGGAGGCAGCGATTTTCACGGCAGCGCGAAGCCGGATATAAAGTTGGGCATGATTAAAATACCAATTGAACTGGTGGAAAAACTTCGCGGGCTAAAAAATGATTAAGCGTACGGATGAATATTATATGGGGTTAGCTTTAAAGTTGGCGCTTAAAGCAAAAGGAAAAACTTCCCCTAATCCTTTGGTCGGCTCATTGGTGGTTAAAGCAGGCAGGATTGTCGGCCGGGGTTTTCATGCTAAAGCCGGGCTGGCGCATGCGGAGATTATTGCTTTGGATAAAGCGGGAAATAAAGCAAAGGGGGCAACTCTCTATGTTACTCTTGAGCCCTGCGCCCATACCGGCAGGACCGCGCCTTGCGTTAACCGGATAATTGAAAGCGGCATAAAAGAGGTGGTTGTCGGGATGATCGATCCCAACCCTTTGAATAATGGCCGCGGCCTTATGTTGCTTAAGCAGCGTAATATTAAAGTAAGAGCGGGGTTTTTAGAGGATCAACTAAAAAAAATCAATGAAAGTTTTATAAAATATATTACCACCAGGATCCCGTTTGTCACGGTAAAAGTCGGCCAGTCCTTGGATGGCCGTATCGCCACGCGCACCGGGGACTCCAAATGGATTACTTCCGATAAGTCGCGGAGTTTTGCGCATAAATTACGCCAGGATTATGACGCCATTATGGTGGGGGTCAATACCGTTTTAAGGGATAACCCGCGCCTGAACAGCTGGTTTTCCCCAAAAAAATTAATCAAAATAATTATCGATAGTAATTTAAGCACTCCTGAAAATTCCGATATTTTTTCAGGGGATGCCCAGGTGATCATTATTACTTTGCCCAGCCGTCCGGGCCAGGAGACCGAAAACCGCAAGCACCTGGCGGCAAAAGCCAGAATCCTTGAGGTTAAGGAGAAAAGCGGGCAGATTAATTTACGCGATGCGCTTAAGAAACTGGCGCAATTGCAAATCAGCAATATTATCGTCGAAGGCGGAGGGACGCTGATCGGCTCGCTCTTTGATGAAAAGCTGGTAGATAAGGTTTTATTTTTTATCAGCCCGAAGATCATCGGAGGCAAAGACGCTGTTTCATCGGTAATGGGCGCCGGGGTTAAGCATGTAAGCCAGGCAATAAAATTACACGATTTAAAGATCAGGCGTTTTGATGAAGAATTTTTAATTGAGGCAAGGGTTGGCTAAAATGTTTACCGGTATTGTCGAAGAGCTGGGGCAGGTAAAAAAAATAGCTCGCCATGCGGGAATAGCTGTTCTTGAGATTATTGCTAAAGAAGTTTTGGCCGGCACTAAGATCGGCGATAGCATCGCGGTTAACGGCGTATGCCTTACTGTAGTTTCTATAGGGAGTAATTCGGTTAGTTTTGAAGTTGTCGATACTACGCGCAAAAATACCAACCTGGGATTATTAAAGATCGGGCAGGGAGTAAATCTTGAGCGCAGCCTTAAGGTGGGAGACCGGGTCAGCGGGCATTTTGTCAGCGGACATATTGATTGCCTGGGGCTGGTGCGCAGGAAAAGTGTGCGTAATGGCAGCTTTGAATTTGAGATCTCGATTCCCGCGGCTTTTATGCGCTACTGTCTGCCTAAAGGATCAATTGCCCTGGATGGAATCAGTTTAACTTTAGCCAATGCGCGCGCAAATATCATTAATGTTTGTATTATTCCTCACACCCTTAAGAATACGACTTTAAATTTTAAAGGTCACTCAGATAAATTGAACGTGGAATTCGATATCCTCGCCAAAAAGAATCCTTCCTAGCTAACTTAAGCTTTCCGTCTTTTACTTCCGTCGCTGAAATTTTTCGCCGCATGTTACAAATGGCCCTGCCAAGCTTCTCGCTCAAGTCGATTTTTTAACGCAAAAGGTCTTTCGCAGTTCAGCGGCTGCGGAACTCGTGGTTTTTGCTCTTGCAAAAACCACTCAAACATCCTCGCCGTCCCCGTTTTGTCGCTAACCGCTCCACGGGGATACCTTCACTGCTCAAGCTGCTTTTGCTAAAATCGACATTCGCTGCGAAACTTGTCAGTGCCATTTATGCATGTTGTTAGCGGGTGGCGAGCCTTGGACTCGCGCAGAGTTCTATTATTGCGCATACTCTGGATTTCTGGTATACTTGTTGAACTAATACGGGGCGTGGCTCAGTTTGGTAGAGCGCTTGCTTCGGGAGCAAGAGGTCGTGCGTTCAAGTCGCACCGCCCCGACATTAATTTTTTATGAAGAAACAGCTGCATCTTTTTTATTCAGGTAGGGTTCAGGGGATCGGGTTTCGTTATACTGTCCAGGATATAGCAAGCCAACAGAAGGTGAGCGGTTGGGTCAAGAATTTAGATGATTCCAGGGTTGAGGTAGTCGCGGAAGCCGAGGAGGATGTCCTCGACAGTTTCCTCCAACAGGTCAACCAATCTTTTTCCCGTTATATCGCAGATGTGCATATAGAATGGAAGCCGGCAGGCGGTGAATTCCGCGATTTTCGAATTGTATTCTAGCCAGCCGAACAGCCAAAATGTCTGCCCAAATCAAAAATCAGATCGAACAATTAAAAGCAAAATTACGCAAACATGATTATCTTTATTATGTTTTAAGCCAGCCGCTGGTCTCGGATAAGGAATATGATAATTTAATGCGGCAATTGATAATCCTGGAAAATAAATATCCCCAATACCGCACCGATGATTCTCCCAGCCAGCGCTTAAGTTCGGGGATAAGCCCCGGCTTTAAGACGGTAAAGCACCGGCAGGGAATGTTTTCTTTGGACAATACTTACTCTATCGATGAATTACGGGCCTGGGATGAACGGGTACGCAAAGGGCTGGGTGAAAATACCGTTTATGAATATGTCGTCGAGCTTAAGTTCGACGGTGTTAGTGTAAATTTAACCTATATTAATGGAAAATTGACGATCGGGGCAACCCGCGGTGACGGCCAGACAGGCGAAGATGTAACCGCCAATATAAAAACTATCCGCGCTATTCCATTGGCGCTTCCGGCTAAACAACCTTTAGATTTTATCGAGATCCGCGGGGAAGTCTATATCGATAAAAAAGATTTTTTAAAAGTTAACCGGGAGCGTATGGATATAGGCGAAGATTTATTTGCCAATCCGCGTAATGCTACCAGCGGTTCCCTGAAATTACTGGATAGCAGCCTTGTTGCCAAAAGGCGCCTTAATTTTTTCGCGCATTCTTTGGGCGCCTATAGCGCAGAGCCGATAAATACCCAGTGGGATTTTTTAGCCAAGCTAAAAGATTGGGGTATGCGCGTAAATACGCATTCTGCCCTCTGTCGCGACATCGAAGAGGTGATTGGCCATTGCAATCACTGGCAGGATAAGCGCGATGAACTTAGTTATGAGATTGATGGTATAGTGGTTAAATTAAACAGTTTCTCACAGCAGAAGGAGTTGGGTTTTACCGCTAAAAGCCCGCGCTGGGCAGTGGCTTATAAGTTTGCCGCCCGGCAGGCAACTACCGAGCTTCTGGCAATTAAGGTTAATGTGGGCCGGACCGGAGTAATTACTCCCACCGCGGAGCTTAAGCCGGTAGAATGTTCCGGAGTAACGATAAGTAATGCCACCCTGCATAATTTCGATGAGATCGAAAGATTAGGTTTGCGCGAGGGTGACCGGGTGCTGATCGAACGGGCAGGGGATGTAATTCCTAAAGTAGTAAAAGTGATAGAACAAAGAGGCAAGAGGCCTTATAATAAACCTGAAAAATGCCCTGCCTGCGGGGAAAAGATCATTAAAGAGAAGGCGGAGGATGTCGCCTACCGGTGTATTAATTCCGACTGCCCGGCCCAGCTTGAGCGGGCGCTTTTACATTTTGCCAGCCGCGATGCCCTGGATATCGAAGGTTTAGGCGAGGCGGTAATTACGCAGTTGGTAAAGCTGGGATTATTAAAGAGTTTAGCGGATATTTATAAGCTTAAAATCAATCATCTTCTGAAGCTGGAGTTATTTAAAGAAAAAAAAGCCAATAATCTTTTAAACGCGATCCAGAAAAGTAAAAACCAGCCTTTGGCGCGCCTGATCTTTGCTTTAGGCATCCGCCACGTTGGCCAGAAAGCCGCCTATACTTTGGCTCAAGAGTTTTCGGATATGGATAAGCTTATGCGGGCGCAATTTGAAGAACTGGATAAGATCCCCGAAATCGGCACGGTTATGGCAAATTCGATCGCAGATTATTTTAATCTTGGCCGGACCAAAAAGCTGATCCAGGAGCTAAAAAATTCCGGCCTTAATATGCGCCAGGAAGTTGCTAAGGCCAAGGCGAATAAATTAACCGGTAAAACAGTAGTTTTTACCGGCCAGCTGGAAGAGTTCAGCCGCTCTGAAGCGGAAGAGCTGGTGCGTAAATCCGCAGGCCTGGTGAGTTCCAGCGTCAGCAGTAAAACCGATTTTTTGGTCGCCGGAGAAAGCGCCGGCTCAAAATTTAATAAAGCTAAAGAATTAGGTGTAAAGATTATCAGTGAGCATGAATTCAAGGAGATGATTAAATGAGAATAAGGAAAGCATTCTGTATTTTATTATCCGGTTTTTTGCTGCTAAGTTTAGCCGGCTGCGAATCATTCGCGCGTAAATTTACCCGTAAATCCAAAAAGACCGACCAGGCGGTTGAAATGGTCCTTGCCCCGGAAGAATATAAAGGCCCAAATATGACCAAAGAGGAACTTTACCGGCAGTATTTTCTTTATTGGAAGGCCTGGCAGGATGAGTTGATCAATGCCCTCGTTCAGAAGGCAAGCCTTAAAAAAAAGATAGATTGCGCCCAAGAGGCGCTGAAAAACCTGGTTAACATGAAGACGCAGTTGGTCCCGGAAGCCCAGAAGAACTTTGATCCCTCGATTGCCAGGTTAAATGACCTTTTGGTTTCGATAAAGGGTGATATCTATGGTTCAAATGATGTTGGCAATTACCGGGCTGCCGAGCAGATTAAGGCCAATATCCAGCGGGATTTTATTTATCCAAAAATCAGGAATTATTTAAAGTGATCCTTGAAACCGTTAATGTCGGGCCGATGCAGGTTAATTGTTATATACTGGCTTGCGCTTCAGCCGGGGAAGCGGTAATCATCGATCCCGGCGATCAGGCATCCAAGATAAATTCGGCCTTAAAGAAATATAAGCTTAGGCCGGCGATGGTGATTAATACTCATGGCCATTACGACCATATCGGCTGCGACGATGAGTTTGGTGTAACGGTTTACGCGCATAAGCTGGATTTACCGATGCTTCAGGAGGCGGACAAAAATCTTTCTTCCAGCTTTTCATCGGCTTATAAAGTCAAATCCGAAATTAAAACTTTGGAGGATAAAGAGATTATCAAATTGGATTGCCTGGAGCTGGAGGTTATACATTTGCCTGGGCATACTCCGGGAGGTATCGGGCTTTTGTTGAAGAAACCGCAGGCAGGTATTGTTTTTACCGGCGACACATTATTCAATCATGGCATAGGCCGTTATGATTTAGCCGGCGGCAGCCGCAGCCAGTTAGAAAAGGCAATCAAAGAAAGATTATTTGTTTTGCCTTCTGAAACCATGGTTTATCCCGGCCATGGGCCGTTAACTACCATCGGCAGGGAAAAGAATAACAATCTCTTTGGGGGCTGATGAAAGAACTTATCGATTCGTTCCTGGATTATCTTTCGGTTGAGCGGGCTTTGGCAAAAAATACAATCGCAGCTTACCGCCAGGACTTAAATATGTATCTGGATTTTATGATTAAGCGCAAGATAGAGGCGCTTTCCAGAATAAATAAAAACGATATTGTTGAATTCATGCTTTTTGAAAAAGATAACGGGATATCGCCAACCAGCATTTCCCGCCGGCTGGCGGCAATCCGGATGTTCCATCGTTTCTTAAGCAGGGAAAGGGTCATCAAAAGCGACCCGACTGTTTTAATCGATTCGCCAAAATTATGGAAGAAGGTCCCGGATACGCTTTCTTTAAATGAAGTAGAGGCGTTGATCGGCCAGCCGCAAGCGCGCGACCGTCAGGGGGCCAGGGACAAGGCGATCCTGGAGACTCTTTATGCCACAGGGATGCGGGTATCCGAATCTACGGATCTTAAAACTAATAATGTGAATCTGGATATCGGGTTCCTGCGTTGTATCGGAAAAGGAAACAAGGAGAGGATCATACCCCTGGGCAAAAAGGCAATCCAGAGCATTAAGCGGTATTTAGAGTTTAGCCGGCCGTATTTTTTAAAGAAAAAAACCTCAGAATGCCTCTTTATCAGCCGTTCCGGGGCCAGGTTGTCCCGGCAATCTGTCTGGAAATTGATTAAGCGCTACGCCAAAGAGGCAAAAATTAAAAAACCGATCAAGGTGCACACCTTAAGGCATTCTTTTGCCACGCATTTATTGGAGAGGGGCGCTGACCTGCGTTCGGTGCAGGAGATGCTCGGGCATTCGAATATTTCGACAACGCAGATCTATACGCACATTGATAAAGAGCGGCTCAAGACTGTTCATAAACAGTTTCATCCGCGGCCATAAAAGATGAAAAAATACCTGGAAAAATTACCGCAGGAATTAAAAAGGATTATTGGCCTTGCCGCAGAGGTCTCCGAAGAAACCGCAATGCCGGCTTACCTGGTTGGCGGATTTCTAAGGGATTTAATTTTGGGAGTGGCCAACTTTGATTTAGATATTGCTGTCGAAGGCAGCGGCATTATTTTTGCCCAGAAGCTGGCTAAAAAATTAAAATCAGGGATAAGGATCCATGAGCGGTTTGGGACCGCTACTTTAACTTTGGATAATTGCCTGAAAGTCGACATTGCTACCACGCGTAAAGAGAAATACCCCTCTTGCGCCTGCCTTCCGGTGGTAAGTTCAGGGTCTTTAAAAGAAGACCTTATGCGCCGGGACTTTACCATTAATGCCATGGCGGTAAGCATTGCCGAGGGGGATAAACAAGAGTTGATCGATCCTTTCGGCGGAAAAGATGATTTAACATCCGGAAGGATACGCATCTTACACGATTTAAGTTTTAAAGACGACCCGACGCGCATCTTAAGGGCTGTCCGTTTTGAGCAGCGCTTTGATTTTAAGATCGAACCTAAGACCCTGGCGCTGCTTAAGGAGGCGGTCGGAGCCGGCCTGTTAAATAAGGCCCACGCGCACAGGACGCGCGATGACCTGATCTTAATGCTTA
Organism: Candidatus Omnitrophota bacterium; assembly: GCA_028715785.1. GTDB lineage: Bacteria > Omnitrophota > Gorgyraeia > Gygaellales > Profunditerraquicolaceae > UBA6249. Next base: position 45,106 of record JAQURC010000007.1, on the reverse strand, counting down.
AGGAAAAAGATCCGCTAAAGCAAATCAAGAGGCTTGGCGATTTAGGCGGCTTGTCTTTCTTGAGCGATAAATTGAAGTTTGGCAAATCCACGCAGGATTTGTTTAAAGCCATAGACAAAGAGATTTGCTGGTTTGCGAAAAACTATTCTGCGCGCAGGCAGCTTGATGCCTGGCTGATCTATTTTACGGCGCTTTTAAAACCCCTTAGTTTGGCCCAGCTCAAGCTGGTTACCGGCAAGCTGGGGCTGCGCAAAGGCGAAGAGAAACGGATCATTAGCTATTGCCAGGAGAGCCATAAGCTTATTCCTTTATTGAGCAAAAAAGGGATCCGGCCTTCCCGTATTTTTTCTCTGCTTGAACCATTAAGTTACGAAGAGATTGTTTTGCTGCGTTCTGCCGGATGCCAAAACAAATATCTTAAGGAATATATCACGGATTTTCTTGAAATTTATAATGGGATGCGGCTTTATGTCTCCGGACATGATCTGCACGGCTTGGGTATTTTGCCCGGCCCAAGATATCAAAGGATCTTCGCCCAGGTTTTAGCGGCCAAGCTCAACGGCCGGGTAAAAACCCGCCGCCAAGAATTAGCCTTGATTAAGAGATTAATAAAAACTCAACATTAGAAATGGAGCTGATCCAATGCCTAGGTATGAACGAGTTGAAGAAGCGATAAAAAAAGAGGTAAGCACGATTATCCATGATGAGCTTAAAGATCCCAGGGTCGGTTTTGTTACCATAACCCGGGTAAAGTTATCGAAGGATTTAAGGAACGCTGAGATTTTTTACAGTGTTTTAGGCAAAGAAGATGCGCATAAAAAGACCAAGCTGGCTTTAGATTCGGCCCTTGGGTTTATCCGCAGCCTGGTCGCACAGAGGATCAATATGCGTTTTGCTACCGAGCTTATGTTTAAAGAAGACCGCTCTACTGAATATAGCGTGCGGATTGAAGAAATACTGAATGAGATAAAGAAGCCTTCTGCTGAAGAAACCAAAGGCAAGCATAAGGGGGATGCGCAATGAGCCTGAATGAAGTTTGCGCAAGCATAAAGAAATATAATAGTTTCCTGATTACCGTCCACACCAGCCCTGAAGGCGATGCCTTGGGCGCAGAGCTAGGATTTTATAGCCTGATCAAGAAACTGGGCAAGAGAGGGGCAATCATCAATGAGGATAAATTACCCTACGGCTATGATTTTCTGCCGGGCAGTAAACTTATCCGCCTGTTGAATAAGAGCTCTAAGAATGTTGATTTTGATTGTTTGGCGGTATTAGACTGCGCGGACCTAAAACGCACCGGAGATGTTTATAAATTGAATAAGGATAAGAAACCGGTATTAAATATCGATCACCACATCAGCAACCGTAATTTCGGCGACCTAAACTGGGTTGACTCAGGGGCGTCTTCATGTTCGGAGATGGTTTATAAAATATATAAAAAATTGCGCCTGCCGATGGATAAGGATGCGGCGGTGGCTTTATATACCGGGATAATGACCGATACCGGCTCTTTCCACTACTCAAACACTTCCAGCTATACGTTTAAGGCTGCTTCCGAACTCTTGAAGTTCGGTATAGATGCCGCCCAAATTTATCGGGCTACCTATGAGAATATTCCGCCTGCCGATGTAAAATTACTGCTCAAACTCCTTCCAAAAATAGAATTCCATTGCCAGGGCAGGGTCGTCGGATTTCAGATTAAAAAAGAACTGTTTAAGGACGGCAAACCCTCTGTTGATTTAGCGGATCTGGCTTTGAGTTTTGGCCGGGCAATTAAGGGGGTAGAGGTTGTGGCATTGTTTAAAGAAAACCTCGGAGAAAATAATGAGGTGCGCGTTAATTTAAGGAGTCAGGGAAAAGTTGACGTAAATGAGATTGCCGCCTCTTTTGATGGAGGGGGGCATAAGAATGCCGCCGGATGCACTTTAACCGGCGATATCAAAAAAATTGCCAAAAAAGTTATCGCCAGGATCCGGCAATCCTTAAGATGATTTTTCAATGATTATAATCCGCGGAATAGATAAAATCAAAAAATACGCCCGGCCGGCGGTGGCTTTAGGCGTTTTTGACGGAGTGCATCGCGGCCATCGTAATATTTTACAAGCGGCTGTAAGGATAGCGCGCAGGGACAAAGGGACAAGTATTGTTTTGACTTTTTCCCCGCATCCGCAGAAGGAGCCCAGCCTTTATTCTTTGGAGCACCGTTTAAGGTTAATTGCCGAGCTGGGTATTGACGTATGTATAGTGGTAAATTTCAGCCGCAACTTTGCGAAGGTAACCGCCGATGATTTTGTAGCTGAAATACTGGTTAAAAAAATCGGCGCCAGGTTTGTCTGCGTGGGAAAGAATTTCCGTTTCGGCAACAAAGCTAGCGGCGATTATAGTTTGCTTAGGGACGCGGCAAGAAAATATAATTTTAAGCTTAAAATTTTCAACGTCCTGAAATCAAAGGGGGCCTCGATCAGCAGCACCGTCATAAGAAAATTAATCAAGAGCGCAAAGATCGAAGAGGCAGAAGAGCTGCTTGGCCGCAGGGTAAGCATCCTGGGTTCGGTAATTAAAGGCAGCCGGCTTGCCCGTATTTTAGGTTTTCCTACCGCCAATATTAATCCGCATCATGAAGTCATTCCTTCAGCCGGCATTTACGCGGTTGAGATCGTATTTTCCGCCAAGCGCTATGATGGTATCTGTTATATCGGCAGAAGGCCGACAATTGATTCTAAAAATAAATCTATCCACGTCGAGGTGCACATATTTGGTTTCCATAAAAATATTTATGGCCGGACGCTTGAGATCCAATTTGTTAAATTGATACGGCCGGATAAAAAATTCGCTTCTTTGGGAGAGTTATCATCGCAAATCCAAAAAGATATAATTTCCTGCCGCCAGGCCCTGCGGCAGCCGCGCAAAAAACCACAATAGCTGGGCACCAGGCCCGTTTTATCCCCAATTGATTGTATTTGCTGAATTTAGGAAAATTTTTTCTTGACAAAAGGGAGGATTTTGTCTATACTTTGGTTGTTAGTGGATAAAAGTGGAGTAAAGTGGAAGGGAAGAAAAAATGTTCTACGGCGAGTTCGAGCATTCTATAGACCGTAAAGGCCGCCTGATATTGCCTGCCAAGTTCCGTGAAGCTGCCAAAAACCAATTCGTGGAAAAATTCTTTATCACCCGCGGTTTGGATAAATGCCTTTTTATGTTTACCGAAGAAGAATGGCGTTCCCAGGAAAATAAATTTAAGACCATGTCTTTTACCAAACAGCAGTCGCGTATTTTTAACCGGCTGCTTTTTAGCGGAGCTGTGGAGACTAGCCCGGATAAGCAGGGCAGGATTTTGGTGCCGCAATACCTGAAAGATTTTGCCGCAATCAAAAGGGATGTAATGATCGTCGGAGTTTCCAACCGCATCGAGATTTGGGCAAAAGGTTCCTGGCATGATTTTTACGCCAACAGCCGCCAGTCTTTTGAAGAGATTGCCGAGAAATTGATGGACGTATAAATGTTAGAAGCGCCTTTGCATACGCCGGTAATGCTGGCTGAAGTTATAGATTATCTGAAACTTGCGCCCGGGCAAACGATTGTTGATGCCACGATGGGAACCGGCGGGCATAGTTTGGAGATATTAAAAAGGATCACTCCCGGGGGCAGATTGATCGGGATAGACCGGGACGAGGACTCGTTGAAAATTTGCCGGCAAAGGTTAAGTGAATTTAAAGGCGCCTGCGAATTTGTGCACGCTAATTTTTCGGATTTAGACCAGGTTTTAGCGGGGCTGGGCATAGATAGTATTGACGGAATTGTTTTTGATCTGGGGATTTCTACTTATCAATTAAAAGATCCCCAGAGAGGGTTTAGTTTCCAGGAGGAGGGGCCGCTAGATATGCGTTTAGATAAAAGCAGTTATATATCCGCGTATGATTTAGTGAATAACCTCAATGAAAATGAAATCTCGCATCTGCTCTGGAGTTTCGGCCAGGAACGTTGGCATAACCGTATTGCCCATCTGTTGGTTGAAGAGCGCAAGGCGGCTCCGATTGCTACCACCAGGCAATTAGCGGATCTGGTGGTGCGGGCTATTCCGCACAGGTACCGCAGGAGTTATTACCGCATCCATCCGGCTACCCGCACTTTTCAGGCAGTGAGAATCGCGGTGAACCGGGAGCTGGAAATTTTAGAAAGCGCGATTAAAAAAGCCGTTGCAATTTTAAAAAAGCAGGCTAGAATATGCGTAATTTCTTTTCATTCTTTAGAAGATCGCGTAATTAAACATACATTCCGCGCGCTTAAAGCCGACGGAACAATCGATATTATTACAACCAAACCCCTGACTCCTATGGCTAGCGAGATAGAAAAAAATCCCTCCAGCCGCAGCTCTAAGTTCAGGGTAGCCCAAAGGATATAGGACAATATGAAGCTGACCAAGTTTTTATCTACGGTAGTATTTATTACTTCCTTTTCAGTGCTTTATGTTTACCAGCAAAGCGAGATTTTCCGCCTGGCTTATTTGGGCCAGAAGAAGCAGGCTGTCTTTACGGAATTGCTGGATAAAAACACCGCCTTAAGATATAATATTAATAAAAGCTCTTCTTTGGTAAATATCGGTAACCGTATAAGCCAGACCCAGGATTTCCAGATGCCGGATAATTACCGTTTTGTTAAGTTTGTCCCTTCCAAAGAAGGCTTAAGGCTTGCGGACCAGAGCCAGAACAGGGAAGGCCTGCTGGCGCGGATTTTTAGCTTAAAGCGGGAAGCTCAAGCAAAAACAATTAACCCTTAATAAAAAGCAAAGGGGACGGTTCTATTTTTCAACCTAGCCAGATGACGGAAAAACAGAACCGTCCCCTAGATTTCTATGTATATCAGCAATTATCGCCGAAGGAACGAGGCGGTATTTTTAGTCTTTTTTATTTTTCTCCTGATCTGCGTAAGCCGCCTTTTTTTCATCCAGTTTTTCCGTTCAAATTACCTTACTTCAATAGCGAATAAGCAGCATAACCAACTTGTGGAGCTTGAGCCGCGGCGCGGGGCAATCTATGACTGTAATCTTAAGATGCAGGCATTTAACATGTCCCTGGATTCCTTGTATGCGGTACCCAATGCGATTAAGAATAAAGAAATTGTGATCAGGCAGCTGTTGCCTATATTGGGAGTGGAGCGCGCTTATCTGCAGGAAAGATTAAGCCGCAAAAAGTCATTTATCTGGATAGCGCGTAAACTGGCTCCGGAGAAATCCGAGGCAATCAAGAAATTAAATATTAAGGGCCTGGGGTTTATGAAGGAGACCAAGCGTATTTATCCTAACAGCTATCTGGCCAGCCACGTAATTGGTTTTAGCGGAATGGATAATCTGGGTTTGGAGGGGGTAGAAAGGGATTTTAACCGGTATCTGGCGGGGATACCCGGCTGGGCGGTTTTTTTACGCGATGCGCGCTTAAAAAAATTAGACATTTGGGAAAAGATGGTTTTGCCCGTCGATGGTTTGGACCTGGTTCTGACTATCGATGAGGTTATTCAATATATCGCCGAAAGAGAGCTGGATAAGGCCTTTAAGAGTTTTCACGCAAAAGGCGCCAGCATCATCGTGATGGACCCTCATACGGGCAGGATTTTGGCTATGGCCAGCCGCCCCAATTATGATCTAAATCACTATTCCGGAGTCGGCAAGGATGCGATACGCAACCGGGCTATTTGCGATTTGTTTGAGCCCGGATCGGTTTTTAAAATTGTCACTGCCTCGGCTGCCCTCGAAGAGAAAAAGGTTAAAGAAGAGGACGCTTTCTTCTGCGAGAATGGATCTTATCGGGTAGCCGGACGCATCTTGCATGATCATCAGTCGCATGGCTTGCTTACTTTTAAGCAGGTAATTGAAGAGTCAAGCAATATCGGCACCGTAAAAGTCGCCCAAATTTTGGGCCCCGACACGATTTACCGGTATTTAAAGGCTTTTGGTTTTGGGTCAAAATTGGGGATTGACCTGTCGGGAGAAATTTCCGGAATGATCAAGCCGGTGCGCCAGTGGTCAAAGACATCGATTACCGCCATACCTATCGGACAGGAGGTTGGGGTGACTGCTTTACAATTGGCCAGCGCAATTTCGGTAATTGCCAATGGCGGGCAACTGATGAAGCCTTATATTATTGATTCGGTGCGCGATAATCAGGGCCAGGTGATCAAGCAGAATAAGCCCGCATTGATCCGCAAGGTAATTTCAGTCGATACTGCCATGCGCATCAAGAAGATCCTTACCGGAGCAGTAGAGGAGGGCACCGGCAGGCTGGCCAAGGTTTCCGGATTCAGCGCCGCGGGAAAAACCGGGACCGCCCAGAAGCTTGAAGCCAACGGCGCTTATTCACATAATAAATTTGTCGCTTCTTTTATCGGTTTTTCCCCCGCTGAGGATCCATTGCTGGCTATTGTCGTAACGGTTGATGAGCCGCATCCGGTTTATTTTGGCGGGGTAGTCGCTGCTCCGGTGTTCCAAAAGGTCGCCGGGGATGCGATACGTTATCTAAAAGGAAATGAAATGCCTACTGTGGCCCTGGCACAATGAAAATCGCAGGTATTAAAATTAAAGGCATTACTTCCGACTCCAAGCAGGTAAAGAAAGGTTTTGTTTTTGTAGCCATCAAGGGGAACCGCCAGGATGGAAGCTGTTTTATCAATGAGGCAATTGCCCGGGGCGCCAGCGCCGTGGTTGTTCAGAAAAAAAGGCCGCAGATAAAAATTCCCGGAAAGGTCAAATTAATTACGGTAAATGATTGCCGTAAATTTTTAGCCAAAGCGGCAAACAAATTTTACGGGTTTCCTTCGGCTAAACTTAAGGTCGTCGGTACCACCGGTACCAATGGTAAAACGACTATTTCATATTTGATTGAAGCTTTGGCTAAAGAATCCGGACACGCCTGCGGAGTAATCGGCACGATCGATTATCATTTTAAAGGTAAAGTGATCGAATCTAAAAATACCACGCCGGGCTGCGTAGAATTGCAAAGTTTGCTTGCCCGGATGTATGCCGGAGGCGTTAAATATTGCGCCATGGAGGTTTCATCCCACGCTTTGGACCAGGACAGGGTAGCGGGGATCAACTTTAACCGCGCTATTTTTACCAACCTTACCCAGGACCATCTGGATTATCATAAGAATTTAGAAAATTATTTCCAGGCAAAAGCCAGGCTTTTTCGTTCTTTGCCTTCATCCGGAGTGGCAATAATCAATAACGATGACAGCTATGGCCGCCGGATCAAGCGGTTGACTGGCGCTAAGATCCTGACTTATGGCATAAAAAGGCCTTCGGCGGTTATGGCTAAAGATATTGATTTTGACATGCATGGGGCTGAATTTACTTTGGTTGCGCCAAAAATAAATCTGCGGATCAAAACGCACCTTGTGGGCCGGCATAATATTTATAATATGCTGGCGGCTATTGCCTGGGGCATAAGCGAGAAACTAAGCATAAAAGATATCAAGTCCGCCATAGAAAAATTCAAGAATGTCTGCGGCAGGCTGGAGAAGGTTGTCTGTAAAAGAGGATACAGTATTTTTGTGGATTACGCGCATACTCCGGATGCGCTATTTAATGTCATCAGCGCCTTAAGGCCGTTGGTCAAGGGCAGGATGATCGTAGTCTTTGGCTGCGGAGGAGAGCGCGATAAGCTAAAGCGGCCGAAAATGGGCAGGGTGGTTACGGAGCTGGCAGACTACGCGATTATTACCAGCGATAACCCCCGCTCCGAGGATCCGCTGCGGATAATCGAAGATGTCTGCGCGGGTATTGATAAAAATAATTACTGCCGCAAGCCCGGGCGTTTTGAAGCCATCCGCGCGGGGTTATCTATGGCCAAAAAAGACGATTGTTTGCTGCTTGCCGGTAAAGGCCATGAAAATTATCAGGTCTTAAAAGATGGGGCCGTGCATTTTAACGATAAAGAGGTGGTCCTGAAGTGTTTAAAGTCAATGAAATAATCAAAGCCGCAGGCGGTAAGCTTATCCAGGGAAAGCCGGCGGATAGGCTGAAGACTGTCTCTACCGATTCAAGGGGAATAAAGCCGCAGGAGGCGTTTTTGGCTTTAAAGGGAAATAATTTTGACGGCCATGATTTTATTGCCGGGGCTTTAAAGTCAGGAGCCGGCGGTTTAATTGTCGAAAGAATGCCTGAATGCCCGATCCCTGAAGGGATAGCGGTGGTTAAGGTAAAAGACACGACTTTGGCTTTAGGGGACATAGCAAGGTTCCAGAGGCAAAAATTTAAGCTGCCGGTTATTGCCGTTACCGGTTCAAACGGCAAGACCACAACTAAAGAGATGATCGCCTGGATTTTATCAGGCAATGCCCGGGTATTGAAAAATGAAGGGACCAAGAATAATCAGATCGGCCTGCCCCAGACATTAATCCGGCTTTCGGAAAAAGATGATTTTGCGGCAGTTGAGATAGGCACTAATCATTTCGGGGAGGTCGATTACCTGGCAAGGATTGCCTGTCCTAATATCGGGGTAATTACCAATATCGGCTTAAGCCACCTTGAGTTTTTAAGAAATTTAAACGGGGTTTTGAAAGAGAAATCAACCCTGCTGGATAATTTAGCCAAGCCCGGAATTGCGGTTGTTTGCGCCGACGACAAATTGCTCAAACGTATAATTACACGCAAGGATAAGGGGGCGCATGTTTTTACTTACGGGATTAACGAGAAGAGCGATTTTTGCGCATCCGCGATCAAATTCCGTAACGCTAAATTAGAATTTGAAGTCAACTCCAAATTTGTTTTTGCATTATCCACCTTGGGCTATTATAATATCTATAACGCCTTAGCCGCAATTTCGGTGAGCAGGATATTGGGCTTGAGTTATCCTGAAATTGCCGCAAGGCTGGCTGCTTTCAAATTTCCCAAGGGCAGGCTTAATCTTATTGAATTTAAGGGGCTTACTTTTATCGACGATACCTACAATTCCAATCCCCTTTCCTTGGAAGCGGCGCTTACGGCTCTAACTGCCGCCAAGTGCAAAGGTAAAAAAATTTTAATTATGGGGGATATGCTGGAGTTAGGCAGGCAAAAAGAATTATTGCATAGGCAAATCGCCAGGAGTATAACTAATACCTGTGATGTGTTAGTAGCAGTGGGCAGCTTGGCCCGGATCACGGCCCAGGCAGCCGCAGAGGGAGGCTTTAAGCGTAAAGATATATTTTGTTGCGCCAGCGCCCCGCAGGCCAGGGATTTACTGTTCGATAAAATATCTCCGGGCGTTTCCGATATAATCCTGGTAAAGGGGTCCCGGTCGATGAAAATGGAGGAGGTTTTTAAAGTTTAATGCTTTACCATTTATTTTATCCTCTTAGGGATTTAATTTTTGCTTTCAATATATTCCGCTACATTACCTTTCGCGCGGTCATGGCTGCCTTGACTGCTTTTATCCTGAGCCTGATTTTCGGCCCGCCGTTAATCAAAAAATTAAAGGCGCTTAAAGTCGGAGAGAAGATAAATAAAGCGGATAGCTTGAAGCTGGATGAGCTGCATCACAATAAGCAGGGCACTCCGACGATGGGAGGGATTCTTATACTTGGGGCAGTGGTAGTTTCAACCCTGCTCTGGTCGGATATTACCCATCGCTGTATTTGGGTTGTTTTATTCAGCACTGTTTGGCTGGGCTTGACCGGATTTATGGATGATTATTTTAAGCAGATAAAAAACAAGGCCAGGGGCATTTCTCCCAGCGTAAAACTTGCCAGCCAGGTTATCCTGGGTTTGATCTTGGGTATAATTATCATTATGGATACTCAGTATAATGCCAGGCTTGAGATTCCTTTTCTCAAAGGCGGCGGTTTTGATTTGGACGGTTTGTATATTTTATTTGTGATCCTGGTAATTACCGGTTCATCCAATGCCGTGAATCTCACCGACGGACTAGACGGGCTGGCTATCGGCATCATGGTGATGGTGGGCATTGCCTTTAGCGTGTTAAGCTATGTTTCCGGCAACCTTAATTTAAGCAATTACCTCCTGATCCCTTATATCAAAGGCGCCGGAGAACTGACTATTTTTTGCGCCAGTATCGTGGGAGCGGGTTTGGGTTTTCTCTGGTTTAACTGTTATCCTGCCTCGATCTTCATGGGAGATGTCGGATCGCTGGCCTTAGGCGGGGCTATCGGGACAGTGGCGTTATTGATCAAAAAAGAGATGCTGCTGATCATTGTCGGAGGCATATTTGTCCTGGAGGCGCTCTCGGTTATATTGCAAGTGGGAACTTACAAGCTGACCAAAAAGCGTATTTTTAGAATCGCCCCGCTGCACCATCATTTTCAGTTTTTGGATGTGCCTGAGAACAAAGTAATTGTCAGGTTCTGGATCGTTGCCGGTTTACTTGCCCTCTTTACCTTAGTTACGTTAAAAATCAGATAACCTATGCGTAATAGCAGTTACTTTAAAAACAAAAAGATAACCATTGTCGGCCTTGCCCGCTCCGGGATAGCCTGCGTTAACCTGTTGCATGGGCTGGGGGCTTCCGTGAGCATTACGGATAACAAAGATAATGCGCAGACCAAAGAGGCTTGCGCCAAACTTTGTTCAGGCGATATTTCAGTTGAATTGGGCAGGCACAGCCGGGATTTTATCAAGCAGGCGGATTTAGTGGTTATCTCTCCCGGGGTGCCTGCGGATGCCCTGCCGATCAAGTGGGCAGGCGAATTTAATATACCGGTCGTCAGTGAAATTGAGGTGGCAAGTATCTTATGTCCTGCCCAGATTATCGCGGTAACCGGTTCAAACGGGAAAACCACGGTGACTACCTTGATCGGAAAAGTTTTGGCTGCGGCAGGAAAGAGAGTTTTTGTATGCGGAAATATCGGCAATCCATTCTGCGGTGAAGTGGAGGCAATGCAGGAGGGCGATTTTGTTGTCCTTGAGGTAAGCTCCTTCCAGCTTGAGACGATCAGGGGCTTTAAGCCTAAAATTGCGGTGATTTTGAATTTAACCCCCAATCATCTTGACCGCTATAATAACATGCAGGAGTATTTGGATGCCAAGAAGCGGATTATGCTGAATCAGGGCCAGGATGATTTTTTAATTTTAAACGCGGATGACGCTTTGCTTAAAGAGATTGCCGCCCAGGCGAAATCAAAAGTCGTTTTTTTTAACAAGCAGGATGGCCTCAACCCTAATCAGAGCGCAGTCCTTAGTGTCGGGAGAATATTGGGGATTGATAAAGGGTTGATTCTGGATGTCTTTGGTAAATTCAAAGGGATCCAGCACCGCCTGGAGGATGTGCGGGAAATTGACGGGGTAAAATTTATCAATGACTCCAAAGCAACGACGGCAGATTCGGCAATCTGGGCAATTGAGAATATCAATACCCCCATAATCCTTATTGCCGGAGGCAGGCACAAAGGGATTGATTACCGGGTAATCCGCGAGTGCGCCCGGGACAAGGTTAAACACCTGGTCCTTATCGGAGAGGCAAAAGAGAAGATCGCCGCTGCGCTTGGCGGTGAATTTCCGATACAAAATGCCTCCAGTTTAAAGGAGGCGGTAGAGAAGGCATTTGTTTTGGCCAAGCCGGGATATTCGGTATTATTATCGCCGATGTGCTCGAGTTTTGATATGTTCAAAGATTACGAAGACCGGGGCAGGGCCTTTAAGGAAATTGTGCTGAATTTAGGCAGCGCAGCCTCAATAGATGGTTAGAAAAACACGGATTAATCTGTTTACTATATCAGTCCTGCTTATCTGTATCGGCATAGTGATGATTTATAGCTCTTCAAGTATTTATGCCTGGGAGAAGTACGGAGATAGTTTTTATTTTTTAAAACGGCATTTATTTTTTTTACTGGCAGGGCTATTATTGACTTTCTTAGTCATGCTTGTTGATTATCACCTGTTCAGAAAACACGCCCGCCTGTTGCTTTGGATCGCTTTTGCCCTGCTTGTTTTAGTGCTTATTCCCGGCATCGGCAGGGAGGTCTCCGGAGCCAGGCGTTGGTTTAGATTTAAATTTATCAGCTTCCAGCCGGCGGAGTTTGCCAACCTGGCGCTGATTATTTATATTTCAGATTTTATTTGCCGCAAAGGAGACAAGATCAAGCTGCTGCTTAAAGGATTTATACCTCCGGTATGCGTATTGGGGGCAATCGCTTTGCTCATACTTTTACAGCCGGATCTGGGTACGGTCATTGCTTTGGGCAGCGTAATCCTGATCATGCTTTTTGTCGCCGGCTCAAGAGGAAGTTATATTTTGAGTTTATTGCTTTGCAGTTTGCCGGCGCTTTATCTTTTGGTTTTTAAAGTCCCTTACCGGCGCAGCAGGATCCTGGCGTTTTTAAACCCCTGGCTCGACCCTAAGGGCACGGGCTTTCAGATTATCCAATCACAGATTGCCATCGGCTCCGGCGGATTATTCGGCAGGGGGCTTGGGCATTCACAACAGAAGCTTTTTTATCTTCCGGCCGCCCACACGGATTTTATTTTTTCGATTATCGGAGAAGAGCTGGGCTTGGCCGGTACACTGGGAATAGTCGCGCTCTTTATGATCTTTATCCAGCAGGGGCTTAAAATTATCAAGAATGCCCAGGATAAATTCGGATATTTTCTTGCCCTGGGGCTGGTCCTGATGATTTCCCTTAAGGCGATTGTAAATATCGGTGTTTCTTGCGGGGTTTTTCCCACGAAAGGTTTACCGCTGCCCTTTATCAGCTATGGCGGTTCTTCGCTGATATTTGATATGGTCAGCCTGGGCATATTAATCAACATTGCCCGTACCGGAGAGTATCCTTAACGGAGATTCACTAATGCGTGTTTTGGTTGTCAGCGGCTCAAGCGGCGGGCACATTTTTCCCGCGCTGGCTTTGGTAGATGCATTAAAGGATTCATGCGCTGATTTGCTCTTAGTCTTACCAAAGAGAAGCAAGGATAATAATATCCCCGTTGGATTTGCGCAAATTAAATACATCCACGCGGCTGCTTTAAGTTTTAATTTAAGCGGCAGGAATATCGCCGGCGCGTGTTCATTTTTATTGGGCGCCTGGGAAGGGATGCTGATTATTTTAAAATTCCGGCCGGATGTGGTGGTTGGATTCGGCAGCCTTAATACTGTAGCCCTGATCTTCTGGGCCTGGTTATTCAGGATAAAAACCATAATTCATGAACAGAATGTTATTCCCGGCAGGGCAAACCGGTTATTGGCTAAGTTGGCTGACAGGGTAGCGGTGTCCTTTAGCCAGACAAATAAATATCTAAATATATCCGCTAAAAAAATTGCCGTAACGGGTAATCCTCTGCGCAAGGATTTGATCCTGATAGATAGAAAGCAGGCGTTGGATTTTTTTAAGTTTAAGGAAGGAAAATTCAATATATTAATTACCGGAGGAAGCCAGGGGTCGGTCAAGTTAAATTCTGTTTGTTTTGAGGCAATAACTGCTTATCCAAAAAAAGACGGCCTGCAACTGATACATATTTCGGGAACCCGGGATTATCCCCGGCTTAAATCAAAATATGGCTCTTTGGATTTAAGCTGCGGGTTGTTTGAATTTTTTCCGGCCATGCAATATGCTTATAGCGTAGCGGACCTGGTAATCTGCCGCTCGGGAGCGGCGACAATCTCGGAATTGCAGAAATTCAGGATCCCGGCGATATTGATTCCTTATCCTTTTGCTTACGGCCATCAAGAGGCCAATGCCCGTATACTGGCGGATGCCGGGGCCGCCCTGATCATCAAAGATGAGGAATTGTCTGTGGAAAAATTAAGCGATAAATTAAATGTATTTTTAGCAGATCCGGAGAAGCTAGAAGCCATGCGCCAGGCATACGCGCAGTTTTCTGTCCCGGATGCCTCTTGTTTATTAGCTAAGGAAGTGTTAAGTTTAAATTAATGCGCCGATTTAAATTATTCTTTATATTCTTGTTGCTTCCATTGGCTGTCTTTGCGGATGGCCAGGGTTGGCAGGTATTTAAAAGCACGCATTTTGTGGTTTTTTATAAAGATGCCTCGGAAAATTCACTCAATGAGTTGGCTCAAAAAGCCGAGAACTGTTATAATAGTATTACTGAGGATTTAGGCTTTAACCGTTTTAATTTTTGGACCTGGGATAACCGGGCAAAAATTTATCTCTTTAATAACCATGAGGAATACAAAAAAGAAACCCATGCCGCGGACTGGTCGGCAGGAGAGGCAAATGTCGCCAGCAAGACAATTATGACTTTTCAAACCGCCCCGGGATTTTTGGATAATATCCTTCCGCATGAATTGGCGCATATTATTTTTAACGAGATGGTGGGTTTTAATAATCCAGCCGTCCCCCTTTGGCTCCAGGAAGGAGTCGCCGGCTATCAGCAGAGGGATATTTCTTCGGTAAAGGCGTATCTGGCCAATAAGCTAAGGCAGGGTAATTTCATTAGCCTGGATGAGTTAAGCCGGACAGAGGTGTCCGGTTCAAGAGACAGGGCAAAGGTAGAATTATTTTATGCGGAATCGTATAGCCTGGTAAAGTATTTAATTTCAGAGTTTGGCAGAGACAGGTTCGTATTTTTCTGCCAGAGCCTGCGGGACGATAAAAATTTAGCCAGAGCTTTATCAAAGGCATATTCTTTTGCCGGTATGGAAGATTTTGAAAACGCCTGGAAGACATATATTTTAGAATGAAAAAATATTATCATTTTATCGGAATCGGCGGAATAGGGATGAGCGGGATCGCCCGTCTAATGCTTAAAAGCGGTTTTAAGGTAAGCGGTTCAGACTTAAAGGAGAACCATATTACCGATGAGCTTAAAGGCCTGGGAGCCAAGATATCCATCGGCCACAACGCCTCAAATATTACCGGCCAGGATGTGCTGGTTTATTCTTCGGCGATCGGTGCGGATAACCCCGAAATACTGCGGGCCAAAGCTTTAGGAATGCCTCTGATTAAAAGGGCAGAGGCATTAGCCGGCCTGATGCAGGGCAAGACCGCCATAACCGTTGCCGGCAGCCACGGTAAAACTACCACTACTTCATTGGTTTCTTATATGCTGCTTGAGGCCGGGTTAAACCCCACGGTAGCTATCGGAGGGATACTTAATAATATTGATACCAATGCCTGCCTGGGGGATGGCGATTTTTTTGTCGCCGAAGCCGATGAATCCGACGGTTCATTCTTAAATTATGCGCCTAAATATTCGATTATTACCAATATCGACCGGGAGCATTTGGATTATTACCATAATTTCGATAATGAATTGGAGGCCTTTAACTCTTTTATAGGGCGCACTCAAAAAGGGGGCTGTGTTTTTACCTGTTCCGATGACCCTAATCTTTTAAATATGATGAGCATCTATAAAGGCAGGCATCTGTCTTTTGGTTTAAATAGCAACGCCGATATAAACGCCAGGAATATTTCATTTAGCGGTTTAGTTTCGGATTTCGATTGTTATTTTAAACATAAATTTGTCTGCCGTTTCCACCTGGCCCTGGGGGGCAAACATAATATTTCAAATTCTTTGGCGGTAATTGGCTTAGGCATGGAGCTGGGTATTGATCTGGATTGTATCCGCAGGACCCTGGAAGGCTATAAAGGGGCCGGCCGCAGGTTAGAGATAAAATTTAAGAGTGACAAATACCTGGTGATCGATGATTATGCCCATCATCCTTCGGAAATAAAAGCTACTTTGGCGGCAATCGCTAATTTAAAAGCCGGGCGCTTGATTGTTATCTTCCAGCCGCATCGTTATACCCGCACGCAGCTGCTCTTAGATGATTTTGCCAAGTCTTTTGACCAGTCGGATTACCTGATTATTACGGATATTTACGCGGCAAGCGAAGAGCCCATAGAGGGTGTGGCCGCCCGGAAATTAATGGAAAAAATAAAGGAACACGCTAAAGATAAAGAAGTCCTGTATTTGCCTAAAGAGGATATCCTTGAGCATGTTTTAGGGATTATCTGCGAGAATGACCTGGTGATTACTCTAGGCGCAGGAGATATTGTAAAGGTTTCCGATGCTCTGGCCGAAAAACTTAAATAAAGAAATAAAAACCGGAATAAAGCTGGCCGATCTTACGAGTTTTAAGATCGGCGGCAGGGCGAGGTTCTTCTTTGAGCCAAGGGACCTTAAAAGTTTGCAAGAGGCCTTGGCCTGTGCCAGGAAGGCGAAAGTGAAAGTTTTCATATTGGGAGCCGGCAGTAATATTTTAGCCAGCGATTCCGGGATAGATGGGATGGTAATTAAGTTAAGCGGCCGGGATTTTAAAGGTCTGGACAATAAAGGTACTTGCATAACAGCCGGAAGCGGCTTAAAATTAAATCAGTTGATTTTATTTGCTAAAGATAAAGGCCTGTCCGGTTTAGAGTTTCTTGCCGGAGTCCCCGGGACCCTGGGAGGATCATTGGCCGGTAATGCCGGCGCCTGGGGCAAGTCAATAGGGGAGCAAGTCAAGGAAGTATCCGTTTTGGATTATAACGGCAGGCAGAAGCTTTTGGCCGGCAGGAAATTAAAGTTTGCTTACCGGAAATC
Source organism: Candidatus Omnitrophota bacterium (assembly GCA_028715785.1). GTDB lineage: Bacteria > Omnitrophota > Gorgyraeia > Gygaellales > Profunditerraquicolaceae > UBA6249. Next base: position 28,641 of record JAQURC010000007.1, on the reverse strand, counting down.
CAATTTAAATAAATATATTATTCTTTCGGCGAAACTTAAATTACATCCCGCGGATAAAGAGAGGATCGCTTTTAAAATCAAAGAATATCTTTTGAAGCGCAGCAAAACTCAGGGCAGCAGCCTGCCTAATGCCGGGTGTGTTTTTAAGAATCCGGCTAAATCTCCGGCTGGCTCACTTATTGATGCCTGCGGATTAAAGGGGAAAACAAAAGGCGCAGCCTTGATTTCCAGGGTCCATGCAAATTTTATTCTAAACTTAGGTAAAGCAAAGAGCGGCGATGTTTTGTCGCTTATGGATTTAATGCGCAGAAAAGTAAAAGAGAGATTTAAAATTAATTTGCAGCCAGAGATAAAAATATGGAGATAAAGGATTTTGGCAGGGTCGGGGTTTTAATGGGCGGGCCTTCTTCCGAGAGGGGGATTTCTTTGAAAAGCGGCAAGGCCGTATTATCCGCGCTGCTTGAATTGGGGGTAGATGCGGTAGGTATTGATATAACCACTGATAATGCGCAAGAGAATATCCGGCGGCTTCAAAGCCATAATTTAAATTCCGTATTCATTGCTTTGCACGGCCGTTTTGGAGAAGACGGTTCAATCCAGGATATCCTGGAAAAAATGAATTTGCCTTATACCGCTTCCGGAGTCGCGGCCAGCCGGCTGGCTATGGACAAGATCAGTTCGCTAAAGAAATTCAAAGACGCAGGGTTGTGCGTGCCTAAATCCCATTTTTTAGAGAAATCAGCCTATGGGAAAAACAGGATTTATGAAAATGACCTCGGGCTGCCTTTGGTAATCAAGCCGGCTAATCACGGTTCAAGTATCGGGCTTTCGCTTGTGGAGGCTGATAAAGGGATATCCGCGGCTATCGAACTGGCTTTTCAGTTTGACGAACGCATAATTATCGAAGAATACATATTTGGAAGGGAGTTGACGGTGGGGGTTTTGGATGAGATGGCTTTGCCGGTAATCGAAATTATCCCCAAAAATAAATTTTTTGATTTCGAAGCTAAATACCAGGCGGGATTAACGGATTATATTATCCCTGCTCATTTAGAGGAGGGCCTTGCTAAAAAAGTCCAGCAAACAGCTTTAGCGGCGCATAAGCTCCTGGGGTGTTTTGGCTGCTCGCGCACGGATATCATATTGAGTAAAGACGGTTTGCCTTATGTCCTGGAGGTCAATACCATACCGGGGATGACCGCAACCAGCCTCTTGCCCAAGGCTGCCAAAATCATCGGCATAGATTTTAACCGGCTCTGTCTTAAGCTGCTGGAATTAGGTTATGAAAAAGCAAAGGTTTAATTTTCCGGTAAAGATTATTTTATTTACGGCAATAATTTTACTTGCCTTCTCTTTTATAATAGGATATATTTGGAGGGTTTTAACGCGTTCGGATTTCTTTGCCGTTAGCCGGGTTGTCGTGAGGAATTCCGACAGGTCGTTTGATTATTTGAAAGGCAGGAATATTTTTAGCCTGGATTTAAACGGTGAATCCCGCAGGGCTATTTTAAGCTGCCCGGATTGCCGCAAGGTCAGGCTTGCCCGGATACTTCCCAACTGCGTATTTGTGGATTTCCTGAAACGCCAGCCTCTTGCCCTGGTTAAATTCTATAAAGATTTTGCCATAGATGAGCAGGGGGTGTTGTTCTATCCAAATGCGGCTATTGAGGAGGCGGCTCTGCCGGTAGTCTATGGCTTGGAAACAAAGATATTTGCCCCCAAGCCGGGAACAAGATACAGAAGGGCTGAAATTGATCTGGCTTTAAGCATAATTAAGGAATTTAAAGCCAATAAAACTTTTCAGGGTTTTACCTTGAAAAGAATTGATGTGGCGGACCCGGAGAGCGCGGGTTTTTTCATTCTTCTGCCCAAACAGCCGGCCGATTATACAAAACCCGTTGCCCAAACAGAGTGGGCGGGTTTTGAGGTGCGCACAGGGCAAAGTAATATCAGGCAAAAAATGATAATCTTAGGCGGCCTGATTCTCCAGGCGCGTAAGGAGTGGGGCAATATAAAATATATTGACCTTAGGTTTAAGGAGCCGGTGATCAAGCTCAACAATGTTAAATAATAATTATATTTGCGCAATAGACATAGGTTCGAATAAAATCGCAGGCTGCCTGGCAAAGATAAGGAAAAACCGGATAGAGAATATTTTTCTTGATGTTATGCCATCCTCCGGCGTTAAAGAAGGGGTGATTGTCGATGCGACGCAATTAGTGGTTTGCCTGACAAAAATTATTAAGAGCCTGAAAACCAGATCCGGATTGAGGATTAAGTATGTCCATGCTAATTTTTCCGGAAAGGATATCTTAACCAAACACAGCCACGCGATCATCCCGCTTGCCGAACGCGGCAATAAGGTGATCACCTCCACCGATATAGCCAGCGCTAATGAACAGGCGCGCATCCTTGGCTCCAGCTTGGAAGAGGAAATAATCCATGTGATCCCGTCAAGCTACACCATTGATTCCAAAAGCAATGTTATTAATCCTATCGGTTTATACAGCCACAGGCTGGAAGTGGACCTGTATCTGGTCTGCGCCAGGATCTCTTCCTTGCAGAGCTTAAGCCGGGTTATCAGCCAGGTCGGTTATGAGATCAGGGACCTTTCTTTTTCGGGGCTGGCTACCAGCAAGGCAGTGTTTGGCAGGGAAGAAAAAAAAGGGTTGAGCGTATTTTGCGATTGTGGCAGCGATGTTACGGAACTGCTTATATTTAAAGACGGGCTCCTGCAGGATATCCAGATCCTATCTTTAGGCGGCAACAGTATGACAGCCCAGCTCTCGGAAGGATTAAAAATTAATTTTGAGCTGGCAGAAGATATCAAGCGTTCTTACGGAGTTATCGGCGATGCCGGCAGTATTGCGGAAAATAAGGAAATCTTGGTCAAGAAAGATGAATTCTATAAACCCCTGAAACAACGCGATGTGGCTTTAATGACCACCAATTCCGGCCGCCTGATCTGCGCGCAGATTAAGGATGCCATAGAGAAAAAGGTGGCTTTGCATGAAATTGATCATTTTGTCATGGCCGGCAAAACGCTCTTGACCGATGGGTTCATCGAGATGACGGAGAGTTTAATGGGTATTCCGGTTAAGATCGGCCGGATTAAAAATCCGGAGATCGCCGCGTTAGTCAAGGAAAATAATGATTTAGCCGGGCAAAAATACCTGACTTACCTGACCTGCCTGGGAATGGTCTGTGAAGATTTAGAAAATAAGACCGTAGGGAGTTCGCCTTTAGTCAAGCCTGCCAAAAATTTATTTTTCAAAGCGATAAACCGCTTCAAGGAAGTTTACCAGGAATATTTCTAATTTTTCCCATAAATGACCCTGCCAAGTTTCTCGCTCAGGTTGATTTTTTAACGCCAATGATCTTTCGTATTCCGGTGGCTGCAGAACTCGGCCGTCCCGCTCTAGCGGAGACGGCCTCAGACAGCTTCGCCATCCCGGTGTTGTCGCTTTGCTCCACCGGGATACCCGGAATACTCAAGCTCCATTGGCTAAAATCGACATTCGCTGCGAAACTTGGCAGGGTCATCTATATATATTATCAGCGGATGGCTTGGCTTGATTTCGAGCAGGGCGTTTGCAGGCCGAGCGGGCACGGCTGCCCACAATAAATGCTCCGGCAGAGCGAGGCCGAAACCCGAGCGCAGTTTGCCGCGCAGGGGCAAACAAGCGTCCCTGCGAGAAAACAAGGCAAGGCAGACGCTTAAGGAAGGACCCGCTATCCATTTTGTTTTAATTGACCCTCCTAGGTTATTGTGTATAATATATTAATCTAATCTATGATAAAAGAGAATATCGAGAGAGTCAGGCGGCGTATCGGGCAGGCTTGCGTAAAGATTAAGGCTGATCCCGGTAAAATTACCATAGTTTGCGTAACCAAAGGCAGGACGGTTATCCAAATTCAAGAAGCAGCAAGCTACGGCCTGAAAGATATCGGCGAAAACAGGGTGCAGGAGGCCATGGAAAAATATAAGCAGTTTTCCGGACTGACTTGGCATATGATCGGGCACTTGCAGTCAAATAAGGTAAAAGAGGCCGTAAAAATATTTGATTTTATCCATTCTGTTGATTCCATCAGTTTAGTCCAAGCGATTGATAAGCAGGCAGCCAGGATAAATAAAATTCAGGATGTGTTCCTTGAGGTCAAAACTTCCCCCGAAGCCGCAAAATTCGGGTTTTCTTCGCAAGCCTTAAACGTTGCTTGCGCGGAAATTACCAAGTTGAGGAATATAAAAATTAAAGGATTAATGACTATTGCCCCGCTTGTAAGTAATGCCGAAGAAGCACGTCCATATTTCGCAGAGCTTAGGCAATTACGCGATAAATTAAATCCCGCCTGGCTGCTTTCGATGGGGATGAGCGATGATTTTCTGGCGGCTATTGAAGAGGGCGCCGATATCATAAGGTTGGGCAGGGCAATATTTGAAGACAATGTTTAATTTCTTGAGAAAAAAAATCGGGATTATTGGATTTGGAAATATGGGCTCTGCAATTGCCGAGGGCATAAAAAATAAATATGCCGTCTGTGTTTTTGATAAAGACAAAAACAAAATCAATGCCTTAAAGGATATAGCCGCTGCCGATAATCCGGTCGAGCTGGCCAGGCAATCCGAAATTATTATTCTGGCAGTCAAGCCGCAGGATTTCGATACCCTGCTCAATGAAATCAAAAATTTTATACAGGATAAGTTAATTATCAGCATTGCCGCCGGTATTACTACGGGTTATATTGAAAAAGTTTTAGGAGAGGCCAGAGTAATAAGGGTTATGCCGAATATCGCGGTAAAAATAGCGAAAGCCCAAACAGGTATATGCGGGGGAAGGTACGCAAAAAATAAAGATTTGTCTTTGGCAAAAAAAATATTCAAAATCGTGGGCAAGGTCTGGGAATTAAAAGAAGAAATGATGGATTCTGTTACCGCTATTTCCGGCAGCGGGCCGGCGTATATTTTTTATGATCTGGAGATTAAAAATATAGATCCTTCAAAGATTTCAAAAGAACTTGTGAAGGAATATGCCGGGAGGTTAACGGATGCTGCGCTTGCGGTGGGGTTTGAGCCCGAAATCGCAGCGCATTTGTCTATTGATACGGCGGCTTCCAGCATTGGCCTTCTGGAGCAAACAGGCAATTCTCCCGCTCAGCTGCGCAAGATGATTACTTCGCCCGCCGGAACAACCGAAGCGGCTCTTAAAGTTATAACTAATGGGGGTTCCTGGCCTGAGGCAGCGCTGGCTGCCAAGAAGCGCGCCCAGGAGTTATCAAAAAAGGAGTAAGTATGTCACGGATCGGAATTATCGGCGGAAGCGGTTTATATAAAATCGACGGGATAGAGGTTGTAAAACGGGCGGCGGTCAAGACCCCTTTTGGCCGGCCTTCGGATAAATTTACAATCGGAAAGCTTGAAAATAAAGAGGTGGTTTTTTTGCCGCGCCATGGCGTAGGGCACCGTATCTCTCCCAGCCAGATAAATTACCGGGCCAATATTTTCGCGATGAAAAAATTAGGCGTGGAAAGGATTATTTCGGTGACTGCCTGCGGAAGCCTGAAGGAAGAGATGAAACCTTTGGATTTTGTGGTGGTGGACCAGTTTGTCGACCGCACAAATTCCGGCCGCAAAATGAGTTTTTTTGACCGGGGCATTGTCAGCCATATTGTTTTTAGCCAGCCGGTATGCCCGCAGCTTAGCGCCGGCATTTATTCAGCCGGTAAATCTTTAAATTTGAATATGCATCAGGGCGGCACCTATATCAATATGGAAGGCCCGCAGTTTTCTACCTTAGCCGAAAGCAAACTTTACCGCAGCTGGGGCATGGATGTGATTGGGATGACCAATCTGGCTGAAGCCAAGCTTTGCCGCGAGGCGGAGATCTGTTATTCTACGGTTGCCTGTATTACCGATTATGACTGCTGGCACCCGGAGCATGAGTCGGTAACCTTGGAGATGGTGATCAGTAACCTGCAGAAGAATGCCGAGAATGCCAAAAAGATCATCCATAGAGTCATTAAGGAATTGGCGCCGGAGCGCCGATGCAGCTGCGGGCAGGCATTAAAGTTTGCCATTGTCACGGATAAAAAACTCATTCCCGCCAAAACCAGGAAAGATTTAAACATTATTATAGGAAAGTATGTCCAATAATTCCGAATATAAAAATACCTTAAATTTGCCCAAAACAGATTTTCCGATGAAGGCCGACCTCCCCAAAAGGGAGCCGCTTTTATTGCAGAAATGGGTAGAGCAGGGTATTTATAAGCTCATCAACAAAAAATCCGAAGGGAAGCCAAAGTATATCTTGCACGACGGCCCGCCTTATGCCAACGGCGATATCCATCTCGGCCATGCCTTAAATAAAACATTAAAAGATATAGTTATTAAATATAAAACTATGCAAGGGTATGATTCGCCTTATGTCCCTGGTTGGGACTGCCACGGCCTGCCGATTGAGCATCAATTATTCAAGGAGTTAAAAATAGCAAAACATCAGATCCCGCAGCTCGAATTCAGAAAGAAAGCTTATGATTACGCCATGAAGTATGTGACTAATCAAAGAGAGCAGTTTAAGCGCCTGGGTGTGTTTGGGGATTGGGGGAATCCTTATTTGACCTTAAGCCATGAATATGAAGAGGCGATCATCAGGTCTTTTAACGATTTATATAATCAAGGATTCATTCAGCGCGGGCTAAAGCCGGTTAATTGGTGTTTTAAATGCGAAACCGCCCTGGCTGAAGCAGAAGTGGAATATGAAGATCATACATCGCCGTCGGTTTTCGTGAAATTTAAGTTAGATGACGAGCAAGGTTTTGAAAAAGACAGTTATTTGATAATTTGGACTACGACACCCTGGACTCTAATTGCTAATGTAGCAGTTGCAGTGCATCCAGATTTAGCATATGGATATATTAAGACTAATAAAGGCAATCTAATTATGGATGCCCGCCATTGCATGGGGTCATTAGAGCATTTCGGGATTAATGAATATGAGAGATTAAAATTATTAAAGGGAAAAAATCTAGAAGGGTTAGTTTATTCGCATCCGTTCGGTTTAAGAAAAGGGAAAATTGTTCTTGCTGATTATGTTTCTGCGCAGGAGGGTACGGGCTTAGTGCATACTGCTCCCGGTCATGGCGCGGATGATTATCAGACCGGATTAAAATACGGTTTGGAAGTTGTGATGCCGGTTGATTCAAGAGGTAAATTTGATGCTGCGGCCGGAGAGTTTGCCGGGCAGAATGTGTATGATGCTAATCCGGAAATCATAAAAAAATTACAGTCTATCGGCGCTTTACTTTTAGAGCAAAAAATTTCCCACTCCTATCCCCATTGCTGGCGTTGTAAGAACCCGATAATTTTCCGGGCGACAAAACAGTGGTTTTTAGTTATTGACCATCAAGGTTTACGTAAAAACGTACTAAAAGCTATAAAAGAAGATGTGCGCTGGATTCCCGAGGCAGGCAGGGAGAGAATCTCTGCAATGGTGGAGCTGCGTCCGGATTGGTGTTTGTCCCGTCAGAGATACTGGGGAGTGCCTGTTCCGGCTTTGGTTTGTCAGGAATGCAAAGAAGAGTTTTTTGATACGAAAGTAATCGAGAAGTTTGCTCAATTTTCTGCTTTGGAAGGTTCTGACTGTTGGTTTAGCCGTAGTATAAATGATTTTATTCCCGATGGTTTGGTTTGCCCGAAATGTAAAAAAGGGAAATCTTTTTCTAGGGGAGCGGATATTCTTGATGTTTGGTTTGATTCCGGAGTAAGCAGCCAGGCGGTATTGAAAAAAAGGAAAGAATTAGGAGGGGTTCCTGCGCAATTATATTTGGAAGGTTCTGACCAGCATAGAGGATGGTTTCAATCATCTATTATTCCGGCAATGGCCATAGACGGCAAACCACCGTTTAAGAGCGTGCTTACTCATGGTTTTGTGGTTGACGGCGAAGGTAAGAAAATGTCCAAGTCTTGCGGCAATGTTATTTCGCCTTTTGAGATTATCAAGGATTACGGCGCGGATATCTTAAGGATGTGGGTAGCTTCAAGCGACTACAATGAGGATATACGTATTTCCAAAGAAATCCTTAGCCGGCTTTCAGAGGCCTATCGTAAGATTCGCAATACCGCAAAATTTATTTTAAGCAATCTTTATGATTTCCAGCCGGATGCCGATAAGGTGCCTTACGAGAAATTACGCAAGATTGATCAGTGGATTATTTATGAAATGGAGTCTGTTAGGGACATTGTGGAAACTGCTTATGGCAGAGAACAAAAACCTTTGTTTGAATTTCACCGTGTCTATAAAGAAATTTACGATTTTTGCAATCTAGAACTTTCTATGTATTACCTGGATATGGTTAAAGGCCGGCTTTATACTTACCGTTTTGATTCTGTGGAACGTCGCGCAGTGCAAACGGCGATTTACGAAGTATTAAATTGCCTGGTAAGATTAATGGCGCCGATTTTGGTTTTTACCGCCGAAGAGATTTGGCAGAGCATGCCCAAGGAGAAAAAAGATGTCAACTGTGTAAGCGTGCATCTTTTAGATTTTCCGCAAGCCAATCCTGTTTTTGGGCAGGAAGATATTAAATTTAACCCCGAATTAAAGACTATTGATCAGGAGTTAAGTGAAATAATGGCATTAGTTCCTCAGGCAGCAAAAGCCCTGGAAGAACTGCGCTCAAAAGGCCAGGTCGGCAGTTCCTTTGACGCGCAAATAAATATATTGACAAAAACCCAGGATCGTTATACATTCTTACAAAGCTTTAGAGGCCAGCTCTGTGAGATTTTTAAGGTTTCCGGCGTTGAGGTTACCCTGGATAAGGAAAATTCCGAGGATCTTTCGATTAAGGTGGCCAAGGCCGAGGGCAGCAAGTGTCCGCGTTGCTGGAATTATTCGCAGGAGATAGGCAAAGATAAAGAGCATCCTCTGCTTTGCGGTAATTGTCTTGCGGCGCTAAGGGGGAAAGCCAAGTGAAGAAGAAATTTTCAAAAAAAGATTTAAAAGAATTCAAGAAGATCGTCCTCAAGAAGAAAGAAGAGATATTTGAGGACTTTAAGCACATATCCGACGATACTTTGAGGAAATCGCAGAAAGAGGCCTCCGGGGACATTTCCGGCTATACGTATCACATGGCCGATGTGGCTACCGATAACTATGACCGTGAGTTTTCGCTGGGGCTGGCTTCCAACGAAAGAAAAGTTCTTTATGAACTGGATGACGCGCTCAAGAGGATAGAAGACGGCTCTTTCGGTGTTTGCGATGATTGCAAAAGCCAAATTACTAAAATCAGGTTAAAAGCTGTCCCCTCTGCCCGGCTCTGTATAAAGTGCCAGCAAAAAAGGGAAAAAAGATAGCAGCTTCATCTCATTAGGCTTAACAGATGGTCTTGATCATTATTGCCAGCGTAATTTTTTTAGACCAGTTTATCAAGTTTCTCGCCGTAAGCTCCCTGCAATTAAACACCCCGGTTGTCCTGATAAAAAATTTTTTAAACTTGACTTTAGTGCATAATCGCGGGGCGGCTTTTGGCCTGTTCCAAAACCAGCTGCTCATGTTTGTGCTGATTTCGATTTTCGCGATCGCCCTTATCTTGCTCAACCTTAAGGACAAAAAGAACTCATTCGTTTTTAAATTATCTTTAAGTTTGATTTTAGGCGGGGCGATCGGTAACCTGATCGACCGCCTGCGTTTTGGTTTTGTGATCGATTTCCTGGACCTGCGGGTCTGGCCGGTATTTAACCTGGCGGATTCGGCCATTACTATCGCTGCGGTTTTATTAACCTGGGAATTATTATTTAAGAAAAATGCTGCCTGAAATCTGTCAAATCGGACCATTTACTATTTATTCATACGGATTTATGCTGGTCCTGGCTTTTTTTGCGGGCAGCTATCTGGCTTCTTTGCAGGCAAAAAGGGAGGGGCTTGATCCGGATTTAATTTTTAATCTCTGTTTTCTTGTTTTTATCTCCGGGATTATCGGCGCCCGGATTTTTTATGTGCTCAATGACTTTAGTTTTTACCTGCGTAACCCCCTGCAGATCATTATGCTCCAGCACGGGGGCCTGGCCTGGTTCGGAGGGGCGATCTTTGGCGCGCTGGCTGCGGTTTTATTTATCAAGAAGAATAAATTGGGCTTGCTTAGGATCCTGGACCTCTTGGCCCCTTTTATTGCTTTGGGGCAGGCAATCGGCAGGATCGGCTGCCTCTTAAACGGATGTTGTTTTGGAAGGGCTTCAAAGCTGGGGATATATTTTAAAACTTTTGACCAGGTTTTAATCCCAACGCAATTATATTCCTCGTTACTTTTATTATTTATCTTTTTTGTCTTAAGGTTTATGCAGGACAGGAAACACCTTCCGGGGCAGGTCCTTTGCGCCTATCTTTTCCTTTATTCTATAAAGCGTTTCTTTATCGAGTATTTCCGCTCCGACAGCCCAAGGATATTCCATGGGTTGACTATTTTTCAGCTCCTCTCTTTGGCGATGTTCATTATCTCCCTTTTGGTCTTAATCAAGATAGCTTACGATAAGAAAAAATTATTATGAAAGAATTGTCATTAAAGGTTTCGGCGGATCAAGCCAGAATGCGCCTGGATTTGCTTTTGGCAGACTACTCCGCGGCTAATAATTTGGGCCTATCGCGGACAATTATCCAGAAGCTTATCCATGAAGGCAGGGTTCTTTTAAATTCTCAAGCAGTCAAAAGGCCCCATCAGAAGGTAAATCCGGCAGATGAGGTTAAAATTATCCTTCCTGAAAAAGAAAAAACAGAATTTCTGCCGGAAGAGATCCCCCTGGAGGTTGTTTATGAGGATGATGATCTGCTGGTGATCAATAAGCAGCCGGGACTGGTGGTGCACCCGTCTCCCGGAAACCGGGAGCACACCTTAGTCAATGCCTTGCTTGGCCGGAAGACGAAGCTTTCCGATATCAACAAAAACCGGCCGGGTATTGTCCATCGGCTGGACAAAGACACCAGCGGACTTTTGGTGATTGCCAAAAATAATTCCAGCCATTTAAAATTAGCCAAACAGTTTGCCCAGCATAGTATCCAGCGAAAATACATCGCCATAGTTTGCGGCCGGGTTGAATTTGATGAAGATGTGATCGAAGCCCCTATCGGCCGCCATCCTTTGAAACGAAAAGATATGGCCGTTAGTTTTGCCCCAAACACCAAATATGCCCGCACGCATTACCGGACTTTAAAACGCGGTAAATTTTTTAGTTTTTTGGAATTAAGTCCTTTTACCGGCAGAACGCACCAGCTTAGGGTGCATTTGGCTTATTTGGGATACCCTATCCTGGGCGATACTAAATACGGAAAGAACAGTAATTTCTCCCGCCTGGCTTTACACGCCCAGGAGATTGGTTTTATCCATCCTGCCACAAATAAGCCGGTTCATTTTACCAGCAAGGTCCCCTCGGAATTCCAGGATTTTATTAAGAAAAATATTTCTTGATTTTTACCTAACTAATGTTATATTAATGGGTAATAAATATTGACTTGCGTTTGGTATCCGTAAATTAAGCGCTTATTAAAATTATAAAAGGAGGCAAAATGTATCGCAAAGGTAAAATTATATTACCCGTTTTAATCTTCCTGATTGTTATTTCATTGGCATTTGCCGCTGCTTCATTTTATTTATACCAAAAAGAACATGCGCAGAATATCCAACTCCAGGAACAGGTTACTGAATTAAATAATCGTCAGCGCGTTACCGAAGAAAAGCTTGGAGAATCCAAGAAGCTGGCCAGTGAGCTTGAGCTTAAATTGCAGGAGTCTGAAGCCAAAGTCGATTCTTTAAACAAAGAGATGGCCCAGGCGAAATCGGAGCTGGCGGATACTTCGAATAAATTGGAGCGGTTCGGGGCAGATCTTGAACAGCAGAAATCTTTGCGGGAGGACCTTGAGAACAGGCTTAAAACAGCCCAAGAAGAAGGCAGGCAGGCAAAGGAACAGATACAAATTATCCAAAAACAAAAGGCTGAGCTTGAAGACAAAATCAAGAATATGGAAAGCGGTTCGGCAGGCGTAGAGTTGGGCAAGGTTGTTGTCGCCGGGGAGCCCGTGGTTATTGATAATACCGCCAGGGGCAAGGCTAAAGCGGTTAATGAGAAAATTAGCGCTGCTGCCGCAAAGGCGGAAAAAACTGACAAAAAAACTCAAGTTGCTTCGCCGGCTATTTTGGAAGGCAAGGTCATGATCGTAAATAAAGAGTTTAATTTTGCCGTGATTAATTTAGGCAGTAAAGATAAAGTAGAATTGGGGCAGGAGTTCAGGGTTACCCGCGACGGTAAATATATCGGCGACTTAAAGGTTGAGAAGGTCCATGAATCTATGTCTGCGGCAGGTTTTGCCGCTGAATTAAAAGACTCGATCAAAGAAAACGATAAGGTAACGCAAAAAGCAAAGTGAGCCCCATTAGAAAACCTGCCCCGCCCAAGCCTTTTTTAATCCGGAATAAGTTTGTCCCCCGCGGTAAATTAATCCTTCCCGGCGATAAATCGATCGCCCACCGCGCCCTGATTTTAAGCGCGTTAAGCAAGGGAAAAACCATCCTTAAAAATTTTCCAATCCACGCCGATTCTTTAGCTACTCTAAATGCCTTAACTGCTCTGGGGGTGAGCATACGCCGTAAGGGAAGCCGGGTTTTGGTTCATGGCAGGGGGAGGCAGGGTTTAAAAAAATCCCGTAAGCCGATTTTTATGGGCAATTCCGGTACGACCTTGCGCCTGCTTTTAGGGGTTTTGGCAGCAGAGGATTTTAAAACTAAAGTTACCGCGGGCAAATACCTTTCCGTAAGGCCAATGGCCAGGGTGAATGTTCCTTTGCGTTTAATGGGAGCCGGCATTAGCGCAAAAATCAAAGGCAGGGAAGAATATGCCCCTATAGTTATAAACGGCGGGGGCCTCAAAGGGATTGTTTATCGTATGCCTGTTGCTTCGGCCCAGGTTAAATCCGCGATCCTTCTGGCAGGCCTGTCGGCCAAAGGTAAGACCCGGGTCATTGAGCGTTTGAGCAGCCGCGATCATACCGAGCGTATGCTTAAAATTTTTGGCGCAAATATAGTTATAAAAAATAATAGCATAACTTTAGACCCGGATAAAGTTTTAGTCAGCCCGGGCCGGATTTATATCCCCGGGGATATTTCTTCGGCGGCTTTTTTTATGGTTTTGGCCTCAATAATCCCCGGGTCCAAGATTATCCTTGAACGCTTAAGCCTTAATCCTACCCGCACCGGAATAATCAAAGTCCTTAAAAGAATGAAGGCAAAGATAAAAATAGAAACTCTCAGGGGCAGGCAATCTGGAAGTTTTGAACCCGTCGGTAATCTTACGATAAAAAGCAGTAAGCTTAAAGGCACATTCATTACTCCCGATGAAATACCTTCATTAGTTGATGAACTGCCGATTATTATGGTCGCTGCCTGTTTTGCAGAAGGCCGGACGGTAATTAGAGGGGCAGGCGAGTTGAGGATCAAGGAAACCGATCGCATTAATTCTATGGTTAGAAATTTAAAATGTATGGGAGCAGATATCAGGGTTAGAAAAACCGCCTCCGGAGAAAATATAATTATAAAAGGCGGCAGGCATCTTCACGGCGCCAGCCTTAAGAGTTTCGGGGATCATCGTACTGCCATGAGCATGGTAGTTGCTGCTTTGGCGGCAGAAGGCAGCTGCAGGCTGGATGATATTAATTGCGTCAGCAAATCTTTTCCCGGATTTTTGGCTGCGCTGGGCAGTTTGTTAAAGGGTTAATTTTATTTGACATCGGGTTTAATCTTTGTTAATATCTTTGTAAACTACTTAATTTCACACCCCGCGCTTATTATGGAATTGCGCGGGTGTGCCTTGGTAGGCAAGGAGATGGTATGGGAAAAATAAGCCAACAGCTGAAGAAGGCAATCAATTATATTTTGGGTCTTTTTTCCAATGATATGGGAATCGACCTGGGGACAGCGACAACTTTAGTTTTTGTCAAAGGCGAAGGGGTAGTGCTTTGTGAGCCTTCGGTGGTGGCAATCGAGCGCGGCACTTCCCATGTTTTAGCCGTGGGAGATGAAGCCAAACGCATGCTTGGGCGGACTCCCGGAAATATCATTGCTATCCGGCCGATGAAAGACGGAGTTATTTCCGATTTTGAGATTACCGAAGCTATGCTCCGGTATTTTATTAAAAAGGTGCATCATCGCAAGGTTTTAGTCAGGCCCAGGATTGTTATCGCTATACCGTCGGGCATAACCGAGGTTGAAAAGCGGGCGGTAAAGGATTCTGCGGAGCGCGCCGGAGCAAGAGAGGTGTTTTTGATCGAAGAGCCGATCGCCGCGGCTATTGGCGTAGGTCTGCCTATCCAGGAGCCTATCGGCAACATGATCATCGATGTCGGAGGCGGGACCACGGAGATCGCGGTAATTTCGCTTGCCGGGACAGTTTTTTCAAAGTCTATTCGTATCGGCGGAGACGAGATGAACGAAGCAATAATCGAATACCTTAAGAAAACTTATAATCTTATGGTCGGGGAACGAAGCTCTGAGGATATTAAAATAAAGATTGGTTCCGCTTATCCTTTGGAAGAAGAGATGAGCATGGAGGTCAAAGGCAGGGACATGGTTGCCGGACTTCCTAAAACCGTAACCATTACCAGCGAAGAAATACGCGAGTCTTTACAGGAACCTCTGCGGGCGATATTAGAAGTCACGAAAGTATCATTAGAGCGGACCCCTCCGGAGTTAGCCGCCGATCTTATCGATCACGGTATTGTTATGGCCGGAGGCGGTTCATTGCTGAGAGGATTGGACAAATTAATTTCCGAAGAAACCGGGCTTCCCGTGCATATAACCGATGATCCGATTGTCGCGGTCGCTAACGGCACGGGGATTGTGCTTAGCGAAATTCAATACCTTAAGAAAGTAACCGTACCGATTAAAACCGACGTACGCAATTAGATCTTTGCAGATCCCTAGAATGTGTTTAAGGTGCCCCGTAAAAACCTAATTATTTCTATCTCCGTTGTTTGCGCAGTACTCCTGATTTCTAATTTCCTATCCTGCCTAAAAAACTCTACGCAAAAGACATTCAGGCCCCAGCTTTCTCTTGTCAGTCTGCTTAAGCGGGAATTGGCCGGTATTATTTTCTATCACCGCAACATGGTCCAGGCCGAAGAATTAAACACTCAAGTCGGGCTGTTGCGCTGGAGATTATTTGATCTCCGGGAGCTTGGCCAGGAAAACAACCGGCTTAAGGACCTGCTTAATTTCAAACAAAAATCTCCTCTGCGTTTAGTCGCCGCCAGGGTGATTGGCCGTTCTCCGGATGTCTGGTCTTCGAATGTTATTATCGATAAAGGGAAAAATAGCAGGATTATTCCGGGGATGATTGTAGTCAGCCCCCGCGGGTTGGTGGGTAAGGTTGTCGAGAGCGGGGATAATAACAGCAAGGTATTGTTGATTAATGATCCCAGCCAGGGTATTTCAAGCATTGTGCAGCGCAGCCGGCAGGAGGGTTTAATCAGCGGGACTCTCGGCGGTAATTTAATTATGCGTTATCTCCCCGATGAAGCGCAGATTGCCGCGGGAGACCTGGTCATTACTTCTGAATTAAGCCAGGTCTATCCCAAGGGCCTGCTTATCGGCAAAGTGATTAATGTCGGCCGCGATTTTTCCGGGCTTTGCCGTTATGCCATAGTCAGGCCGTCTGTGGACCTTGCCAATATTGAAGAAGTATTGGTTATCCTTCCATGAAAAAATGGCCTTTTTTATTAAGTGCAATTATTTTGGCCACCTTGCAGCTGACTTGGCCGGTTTTTTTAAGTTTTTTTAATTGTAAACCCGACCTGCTTTTAATTTTAGCCGTAGTTTTAATTTTTTATTTAGATTTTAAGGCCGCTCTGATCTTTGCTGTTTTTTGCGGGCTGCTCAAAGATGTTTTTTTACCGTCTCCTCTTGCGTTGAATACGATTTTATTTCCCCTGTGGAGCTTTCTGATTTATAGGCTATCCAGCCAGATATCTACCGAAGATGACTATATGCGCCTGGCCATAATCCTGGCCGTATCTTTATTAAACAATATTATCATCGGCCTGCAAAGTATAAATTCCGGCAATGTCATTGCGCCGTTTATTTTTTTGCGCAACTTAATCATTCCTCCTGTTTATACGGCAGCAGTATCTCCTTTGGTTTTTAAGCTGGTTAAAAGAATAGCCGCATAATCCGTTAAGATAAAGCTATGGAAAGAAAAGACATTTTAAATTTAATAATAATTTTCATGTTTTCTGTCCTGTTAATCGGGTTGTTGAACCTTGATATATTGCAAGGGGCAAAGTTCCGCAGGCAGAGTGATAATAATTGTATCCGGCTGATACCGCAATCCGGGGCGCGAGGCAATATCTTAGACCGTAACGGCCAGATCATCGTGGACAGCAAGATTTCTTATGATGTCATGATTTTGCCGCAGGAGCTTAAGCGCATTGATCAAATCATCGGCAGGATAAGCCGGATATTGGGGGTAGAGGCCAAAGAGCTAAAGGCCGCGTTCAGGAAGAATTTTATCTCTTCAAGCGTGCCGGTTACCGTGGCTACCAATATAGACGTTAAAAAGGCAATATTGCTGGGGGAGTATAAAGTTGAGGAGCCCAGCGTGATGGTCCAGCCAAAACCGTTGCGCCATTATCCATATGGCCCCTTAGCGGTCCATGTCATCGGCTATCTTAATCAGATCGACCGCTGGCGCCTGACCAAGCTGGAAGATTATGGTTATAAAACCAAAGATATCGTAGGGTTTGGGGGGGTGGAGGAGAAATATGATTATTATCTGCGCCAGGAGGAGGGGGGCCTTTCCGTTGAGGTAAACCATCAGGGCAAATTTATGCGCGTCTTGGGTTTTGAAGCTCCGCGTAACGGGAAAGATGTCCAATTAACGCTGGATCTTAAAATCCAGAAGATTGTGGAAGAAAAACTAGCCGGCAGGAAAGGAAGCATAATTTTAATGGATCCGCAAACCGGAGAGATCCTGGCTATGGCCAGCTATCCGAATTTTGTCCCCACTGTCTTTGTCAATAACCGCGCTGCGCTTATTTCCGGTTTATTTAATAACCCGGATGCCCCGTTAATCAACCGGGCGATCAGTTCAAGCTATCCGCCGGCCTCGGTTTTTAAATTGAACGTAGCTTGCGCCGCCCTGGAATTAAAAAAAATAAATCTTGCCACCAGTTTTCTTTGCCAGGGCTCAACCATGGTTGGAGCCAGAAGATTTTCCTGTTGGGATGTCCATGGAGCAGAGGACATTATCCAGGCAATCGCCCATTCCTGCGACGTATTTTTTTATAAAACAGGTTTATTAGTGGGAGCGCAAAATATTCATGATTATGCTTCGAAGCTGGGGTTGGGCCGGAATGTGGGTTTTGAGCTTCCTTACGAAACAGGCGGTTTTATCCCATCTCCCTTGTGGAGGAGAATAAATAAATTCCAGAACTGGTTTGACGGGGACACGGCCAATTTGACTATCGGCCAGGGGGATTGCCTGGTTACTCCCTTGCAGGCAGCCAATATGACGGCTGTTTTTGCCAACGGCGGTTATTTATTAAGCCCTTATATCGTCAAAGCGGTAGGGGGATTGGATTTTTCCGCGAAAAAGAAAAAACTTACCCGGGTAAATTTTAAGAAAAGCACTTTTGATATTTTATCTAAGGGGTTACGGAAAGTAGTTTCTGATGAAAAGGGCACGGGGAACGCCTTGTCGTTTTTACCCGTTGCCGTTGCCGGAAAAACCGGCACTGCCCAGGTATCCCGCGGGGCAAACCATGGCTGGTTTGTGGGTTTTTTCCCGTTTGATAAGCCTAAATTTGTAATTTGCGTTTTCTTGGAAAACGGCGGGTCAGGCCATGCCGCCAGCGTCGTGACCAAACAAATCATTGAGGATATGAATAAAGAGGGGCTTATATGAGGAATTCATTTTTCAGGATTTTGGTCCTTGCTTTAATTATCGCTACTATAGGGGTTTTGTCTATTTACAGCAGCACTTTTCAGAAGGAGGGGGTTTGGCAGGGTATATATATGCGCCAGGCGCTTTGGCTGATAATCGGCTTGGTTTGTTTTTTTGCGATATCAAGTTTCAATTATCGCAAGCTCTGGGATGCCAACTATTTTATTTACGGGGTAGCTTTGTTTTTCCTGTTTTTGGTTTTTGTCCTGGGTATTGTGAGGCTGGGGGCGCAGCGCTGGCTTAAGTTCGCCTGGTTTAATTTCCAGCCCTCGGAGTTTGCGAAACTGGCGATTATAATTTTTTTGGCGCGTTACTTCAGCCGTAAATCCGCCGATGATACCTCGTTATTGTCCGGAAAGTTCGGGATCTTCCAAGGGATAATTTTACCGTTTATATTCGTGGCCGTCCCCATGTTTTTGATTATCGAACAGCCGGATTTAGGCAGCGGGATGATGCTTATGCTGGTTTTTGTTTCCCTTCTGTATCTGACCAATGTCCGGTTAAGATATATTTTTATTCTTCTGGTTTCATTGGTCCTGCCGCTGCCTTTTTTCTGGCATTTTTTACGCGATTACCAGAAGCAGAGGCTGCTGGTTTTTCTGAATCCCAATATAGACCCTCTGGGAGCCGGATACACGGTGATCCAGTCGCGCATTGCCATCGGTTCCGGAGGTTTCTTTGGCCGCGGCTGGCTTTCCGGCTCGCAAAGCCAGTTATATTTTCTGCCGGAATCGCATACCGATTTTATTTTTGCCACGTTTTCCGAGCAGTGGGGTTTTCTGGGCAGCTGCCTGCTTATATTTATATATTATTTAATTATTCGCCAGGGTTTTATAATCGCTCAAAGGACCCAGGATACGTTCGGAAGGCTGCTTGCCTACGGGATTTCTCTTTTGCTGGGGTTGCAGGTGTTCATCAATATCGCCATGAATATGGGGCTGGCTCCTGTTGTCGGCCTGCCTTTGCCGCTGATGAGTTACGGCGGTTCAAGCGTATTGGCTACTTTTATCGCTTTGGGGATCCTGGTGAATATCGACCGGACCCGCAATGTATTTTAATCCATGATTGAAGATTTGTTTTTAAATGTGCATCGGCCTGCCCAGTATATGGGTAATGAATGGAATTCCTCCAGAAAGGATTTTTCATCTTCTGCCGTAAGTTTTGCTCTGGGTTTTCCGGATTTATATGAAGTAGGGATGAGCAACTTAGGGTTACGTATCCTCTACGGCCTGCTAAACAGCCTTGACGGTTTAGTTTGTGAAAGATTTTTTGCTCCTGAAGCCGACATGGAGGCTGCTTTAAGGAGCGCGGATAAAGGTCTTTTTTCTTTGGAGTCGCATCGGGAATTGGCAGGTTTTGATGTTTTGGGATTTTCACTTGGCTCGGAGTTAAACTATACCAATGTTTTAAACATCCTAGACCTGGCGGGACTGCCTTTGGAATCCGCATTACGTAATCAGCAGCATCCCCTGGTTATCGCCGGAGGCCCGGCAACCCTTAACCCGGAGCCGATGGCTGATTTTTTTGATTTATTTATTATCGGCGAGGCCGAAGAGGCAATCGTAGAATTTCTGAATCTATACCGGGATCTTAAGGAAGATTATAAAAGCGGCAGGTTAACCAAAGAAGGCCTTTTGATTAAACTATCCAAAATTGAAGGGGTTTATGCCCCGTCTCTTTATGCGGTGGATTATGACGCAAGCGGCCAGCTTACTGCTTTCTATCCGAAGGAAAGCATCCTGCCTTTAAAAATAAAGAAGCGCGTAGTGGCCGATTTTGATTCCGCTTATTTTCCCTGCAATTGGATGGTGCCTTATGTCCAGACAATCCATGACCGGGTTACTTTGGAGATTATGCGCGGCTGCCCTAACCGCTGCCGTTTCTGCCAGGCCAGGAGCCAGTATTATCCCCTAAGGATAAGAAGTAAGGAAAAGGTAATCTCGCTGGCTAACCTTGCTTATGCCTTAAGCGGCTATGAAGAATTATCTCTGGCCGGTCTATCTGTAAGCGACTATCCGGGATTAGAGGGCCTGGTTTCTGATTTAACCGGCATTTTTAAGGGTGAGTCGGTTAATCTGTCGCTGCCTTCGTTGAAGGCCAAGGCGTTGTTAGGAAACGTATCGGCGTTAATTGCTAAAATAAAGAAAACCGGCCTGACCTTTGCCCCGGAGGCAGGGACGCAAAGATTGCGCCGGGTTTTGGCCAAAGATTTTTCCGAAGAAGATTTTTTTAAAGCCATCGGTGCCGCTTATGAAGCCGGTTATCAGCATTTGAAATTATACTTTCTTATCGGCTTGCCCGGAGAGGAAGCGGAGGATCTGGACGGAATAATCGATTTTGCAAAAGAGGCCTCGGAATTAAAAAGGAAAATAAAAGGTTCGCCCGCGCAGATTAATATCAGTATAAACCCGTTGATCCCCAAGCCGCATACCCCCTTGCAATGGCTAAAAATGGATTCTATCGTTTCAATTCAAGAAAAACAAAATTATTTGAGGTCGCGTTGTAAAAACAAAAGGATCAAATTCAGTTTCCATAATTCCCAAATGGGTTTTTTAGAAGGGGTGCTTTCCCGCGGGGACCGGAAGTTAAGCCGGGTTATTTTGGCCGCCTACAGGAAAGGGGCAAAGTTTGACGCCTGGTCAAGCTGTTTTTCGCCTGCCAGGTGGCAGGAGGCATTTTCTGAAGAAGGGATAGACCCGCAGGCATACCTTGGCGAAAAATCAGTTGCCTCTGTCCTTCCCTGGGATTTTATCGACACAGGGATCGCTAAGGAAGATTTACTCGCGGAATTTGACAAATCCTGTATTAATAAAACTATTGCCAGATGCTGAGTTCGGGGATATAATTATTGAATATCCGAAAGTATTTCTGTATTTTAATGAAATAAATTGCGGAGAAAAATATGGCTAAAAAAATTGACCGTTTTTCTTTGAATTCGCGCACAATAAAACAGAAGTTGATCGTCGCTTTTCAGCTTATGTCCATTCTGCCGTTTTTAGTTTGCGTCTATTTAGTATCGAATTATATCCTGCCTAAATTCGGATTTAGGATTGATATCGTGGTTTCTTTGGTTATCAGTATGTTCGTGGCGGTAGTTGGGTTTCTGGTGATCAAGGAAGTTTTTGACCGCCTAGCCTCAGTGGCCAAGCATGCCAAGGTTATTGCCTCCGGGGACATCAGCCGTAAACTGGAAGTGGAGCATGATGATGAGGTGGGGGAATTGGGGAATGTCTTAAACCACTTGACCAACCGCATCCGCGGCGATATGGATGAGCTTAAGCAGTATAGCCAGAAGACTACTGAAATCAACCTGGAGATCCAGCAAAAAATAATCGTCCTTTCCAGCTTATTGCAGGTCAGCTCGCTTATCTCCCAGGGCGCAAAACTGGAAGATATTTTAAAAATCGCGGTTGAAAAATCCAGGCTCCTGGCTAATTCCGAAACCGTATTTTTGCTTTTCAAGGAGGAGAATAAAGAATCATTTTACGTCAAGGTTGCCGACGGGGCGGGAGCGGATTATTTAATGACGGTGGCTATCGGGGCAAAAGAGGGCATCTATGATAAGGCCTTTAATTTAAATAAACTCTTAATCCTGGATAAGCAAAACATGTTAGATGGTAATCTCGCCGCTGAATTTTTTGCTAAATTCCAGGTGAAGAATTGCCTGTCGATGCCCATATTTTTAAGAGGCAGGGTCAAGGCGGTGCTGGGGATTGCCAATAGCCGCGATAATTTTTTGTATACTAAAGATGACATAGAGCTCCTGGAGATATTCTCAAAACAGATCGCTATCGCTATTGAAAATGATATCTTAGCCCGGCGCATCGAGAAGCTGGAAACAAAAGATATCCTTACCGGGCTTTATAATAAAAATTTTATTGCCAGCCGCCTGCAGGAGGAAATAAAGAGGTCGATTACTTACCAGCGCCCGTGCGCATTTCTTGTTTTTGATATCGATAATTTTAAAAATTACCGCGACAAATTCGGGTTGATCAGCGCAGAGGTTACCTTGAAGAAAATAGCTGTTTTGCTGGCTGCTTCTGTTACCGAAGTTGACCGCGTAGGCAGGACCGATGATGATGAATTTTCGTTAATTCTCCCCGAGAAAAATAAGCGCCAAGGCAAAGAAGTTGCCGAAGAGATACTTAAAAAAATCCGGCTGGCTTTTCCGCCGGATCGGGATGGCGGTAAAACTATTACTTTGAGCGCCGGAGTTGCCGAAAATCCCCTTGATGGGGTTGAAGCTGAACAATTGATCGATAAAGCGAAGGAACTGTTAAAGAAAGCTAAAATCGAAGGCAGGAACAGGGTGGTTGCTTTTTAAAACCTAGGTATTAAAGTGATAAGAAGAATTAATAATAAACAATTAGGCGAGTTGCTGCTTGACCGCGGGATTATTAATCAGGCCCAGCTGGATCAGGCTTTGGCTGTTCAAAGGGATAAAGGCGGTTTAATCGGAGAGATCCTGGTGGAGCTGGGGTTTGTCAAGGAAGACGATATTGCCCAGTCATTGACCGCCCAATACGGTTTTCCTTATTTGCCTTTAGGCAGTTATGATGTAAACGCAGAAATTACCGGCATTATCCCCGGCAGGGTTGCCCGTCAGTACCTGCTTGTGCCGATAGATAAAATCGGCAATAATCTTACTTTGGCCATGTCTAATCCTTTAAATGTCCAGGCGATTGAGGACGTGGAATTGCTTAGCGGATGCAGCGTGCAGACCTTTGTTTCTACCTCTTCTGATATTAAAAGAGCGATTGAGAAATATTATAGCAAAGATAAAGAATAATGCTTTCTCTCAAAGACCGGCTCACCGAAATATTAATTAACAATAAGCTAATTACCGCCACTCAACTCGAACAGGCGCTCAAGGTGCAAACTACCAAGGGCGGCAAGCTTAGCGATATTATCGTCGAGCTTAAATTTGTCAAGGAGAGCGAGTTGATTACCATCTTAAGCGAGGGGTTGGGCCTGCCGTTGATCGATTTAAAACGTTTTAAGATCGATCTTGAGATCGTAAAAATAATCTCCGTTGATATTGCCCGCCATTACCAGATTATCCCCATATCCAAAATGGGGGATACCATTACTTTGGCTATGGCTGATCCTTTAAACATCTTTGCCATCGATCATGTCCGCTCGCTCACCGGTTTTAAGATAAACCCCATAATTTCTCCGGTGCAGGATATAAATCAGGCAATTGAAGCCTCTTATCCGGATACCAGTAAGGGGATTATCGACGATCTGGTCAAGGAGATGACGGTTTCCTCTATTGAGCTGGTTAAGGAGGAAAAGGAGGTTTCTCTAAGCGACCAGGAGTTGAGCCGTATCAGCCGTGAAGCCCCGGTAATCAAAGTCGTCAATATGATTTTGGAGGAATCGATAAAAAAGAAAGCTTCCGATATTTTGATCGAGCCGTTTGATAAGAAATTGCGCATACGTTTTCGTATCGACGGTATCCTGCAGGAGCAGAAGACCCCGCCAAAAACTATGCACGCTTCAATAGTATCGCGGGTCAAGGTTATGTCGGAACTGGATATTGCCGAACATCGTGTTCCTCAAGACGGGCGTTTTAAAATAAAGATACTTAACCGCCAGATAGATTTTCGCGTTTCTATTTTACCGTCTACTTATGGAGAGAAGGTTGCTTTGCGCATATTGGATAAGTCGCAGGCCAACCTGGATATGAAAAAATTGGGTTTTAGCGATTATGCCCTGGAAGTTCTTAGGAAGATGTCCTTGCTTCCGCATGGCATGATCCTGGTCTGCGGCCCTACGGGAAGCGGCAAGACCACCACGCTTTATGCAATATTAAAATCAGTGGATAGCCCGGATAAAAATATTGTTACCGTGGAAGACCCCGTCGAGTTTCAGCTGGAGGGTATAAATCAGGTAACTGCCCGGCCGGAAATCGGCCTTAGCTTTGCCGCGGCCCTGCGTTCTATCCTGCGCCAGGACCCGAATATAATTATGATCGGGGAGATCCGCGATTACGAGACCGTTGATATTGCGATTAAAAGCGCCCTTACCGGGCATCTTGTCCTTTCTACTTTGCATACCACTACAGCCGCAGGCGCGGTGGTGCGCTTGGTAAACATGGGCGTAGAGCCGTATTTAATTAATTCTTCTTTAGTCTGCGTCATGGCCCAGCGGCTGGTGCGTAAAGTATGTTCGCATTGCAAGGAGATGTATGTCCTTAAAAATGAGATTGCCGCCAGTTTAAAGCTGGATCCGGCAAAGATTGGCAAATTGCAGTTTTATAAAGGCAGGGGCTGTGAGCATTGTTTTAATACCGGATATTCGGGAAGGACCGTAATCGCCGAAGTCCTGCAGCTTAGCCCGAAAATCCGGGAATTAATCCTTAGCGGCTCGCAGGAGCAGTTTGTCAAGCAGCAGGCGCGCCTTGAGGGGATGAAGACTTTGCGGGAAGACGGGATTGCCGCTGCCCTGAAGGGGCAAACTACGATTGAAGAGGTTTTGCGCGTAACCGCGCCGGATGAATAAATAGAAAATGCATTCATTAAGAGAAAATATAATCGAGATACTCCTGAAAAGCAGGCATATCACCAAAGAGCAGCTGGACCATGCCTTAGTTTTACAAAAGGAAAAGGGGATGCCCCTAAGGAGGATCCTGGTCGATGAAGGGGTTGTTACCGAGGAAATCTTGCTCTCGCTGTTTTCAGAGCAGCTTTATATACCCAGCCTGCGTTTGGCTAAATTCAGGTTTGACCCCAAAATAATTGATCTTATTCCTGAACAGATGGCTAAACTTTACAATACTATCCCGTTATCCAGGATCGGCAACACCCTGACCGTGGCCATGTCTGATCCGTTGAACATTTTCGCGCTGGATGATTTAGGCAACTTTACCGGGTGTAATATTGATATTGTTTTAAGCCCTCAAGATGAGATTGCGCATGCTATTGACAGCCAGTATCACCGGGAGATCAGGGATTTGCAAAATATCATTGATGAATCAACCTTATCCCGGGACATAGATTCCGATAAGAATACGGAGCTGCTTAGAACCGATGCGATTGAATTATCCAACACTCTCCAAGATAGCGAGAAGGCCCCGATTGTGCAATTGGTCAATATTATATTGGCCCAGGCTTTAAAGAGAAGGGCTTCGGATATACATGTTGAGCCCGAGGTTGACTGCCTGCGGATCAGGTATAGGATAGACGGTTCTCTCCATGATATCTTAAAGGTCCCCAAAATAAATCAGAACGCGATCTTAGCCAGGCTTAAAATTATTTCTAATTTGGATATTACCGAGAATCGCATCCCCCAGGACGGCAGGTTTAAAGTAAAAACAGAGGACCGGGAGATTGATTTTAGGGTATCCAGCCTTCCGACGACCTTTGGCCAGAAATTCGTTTTGCGCGCTTTGGATAAAAGCAACCTTTCCGTGGGTTTGGATAAACTGGGTTTTTCCGAACAGCCTGCTTCTAATTTTAAGGCGGCGGTAGCCAAGCCATTCGGCATGATCCTGGTTACCGGGCCCACCGGTTCAGGCAAATCTACCACGCTTTATTCCGTTTTAAATCAATTGAACACCCTGGACAGGAATATTATTACCATCGAAGATCCGGTAGAATACCTGGTAGAAGGGATTACGCAAATGCAGGTTAAGCCGGATATCGGTTTGGATTTTGCTTCGGGATTGCGTTCTATTTTGCGGCAGAGCCCGGATGTAATTATGGTCGGGGAGATCAGGGACGCCGAAACCGCCGATATCGCCATTAAAGCCGCTTTGACCGGACAGCTTGTGCTTTCTACTTTGCATACCAATGACGCGATCTCCAGCATTACCCGCCTTATCGATATGGGGGTTGAACCGTTCCTGGTGGCTTCAAGCGTAATTATGCTCTGCGCCCAGCGCCTGGCGCGCAAGATCTGCCTTAAATGCCGCACTCCGATAGAGGTTTCCGGTGATTTTCTGAAAAAAATAGGATTTAGCGGGAAAGCCAAATTTTATTCCGCCAAGGGTTGTAAATATTGCAACAACACCGGCTTCTACGGCAGGGTTGCGGTATTGGAGACGGTCTTGATCGATGACGCCATAAGAGAGATGGTCATCCGCAAGAAATCAATCGATGAGATCAGGGATTACGCGATAAAAAATTTGGGAATGAAGACGTTGCGCGACGACGCCTTTTTAAAAGTCAAAGAAGAGCTGACTACCCTGGATGAAGCCATAAGGATTACTACCGAGGAATAATCATGGAAACCTTTGGGAAAATACTCCTGATTTGTGATGACGCCTCTTATTCCGTTTATATCAAAGAACAGATACTGAATTCGGGAGTCAGCTCCGTTTCTGTGGAACCCACTGATCAGGCAGGTTTATTAAGCCTAAGGCAGGGCAGCTATGATTTAGTTTTTATAAAGTATGGAACAGATACGGATACCTCGTTGCTGATCTCCGAACTTAAAAAAATCGATCCCGATTGCGTAATGGTTATTTTGTTTGAAACCGGGCAAGAGGAAAAAATAGGCAACCTGATGGACTTGGGAATTTATGATGCTTTAAGCCGGCCGGTAAATATAGAAAGGTTAAAATTTATTATTGAAAAAGGGGTTAAGCTGCACGCCCTGCTCCTGGCCAATCGTAAATTTTCTCAAGGGCTAAAAGAATCCAACCAGTCTCTGGAAAAGCAGAATATGCTTTTGGCCAAAAGGATTGAAGATGCGACGACCAACCTGAGCCGGCTTTATGAAGATCTGCGCACCACATATATGCGCACGATCAAGGTTTTAGCCCAGGCAATCGATGCCCGCGACCATTATACGCACAGCCATTCCGAGGACGTGGCGCGCATTGCCATCGCGATTGCAAATTACCTTAAGCTTCCGGCAAAGGAAATTGAAATATTGCGCCAGGCCTGTGAATTGCATGATTTGGGCAAGATCGGAATTGAGGACAGTATATTGCTCAAAACTTCCGCTCTTACGCCTTTGGAATGGGAACAGATCCGCAAACATCCTACTATCGGGGCCCAGATCCTTGAACCGTTGACTTTTTTAAACGGAGTGGTAGACTTGATCAGGCAGCACCATGAGCATTATGACGGCTCAGGCTATCCGGAAGGAAGAAAAGGAAATGATATCCTTCTGGGGGCCCGTATCATTCATGTCGCCGATGCTTATGAAGCAATGCGTTCGGCGCGTTCTTACAGAAAGGTTCCTTTAAGTAAAGAGGAGGCGGTCTTGGAGATTAAGCGTAATAGCGGCACGCAGTTTGATCCCAAGATCGTGGACGCGTTTTTAAAAATAGTGGATAATCTATGAACTCATATCAATATAGCGCAAAAGACATCAAAGGCCAAACCGTAACCGGCATTATCCAGGCAGCTTCGGAGGCAGAGGTCGCCGATATTTTACATAAGAAAGAGATGGTGGTGATTTCTATAGAGATTGCCAGAACTGCCGCTGCCGTCAGCTCCAAAAGAAGCGATAAAAAGGTTAAGCTTGATGATCTGGTTATTTTTTCCCGTCAGCTGGCGACAATGATCGGCGCCGGTATCCCTTTGGTCAACGCCTTGGGGATTTTATCCGAGCAGATCGAGAATGAAAATTTAAGGATAATTATCGGTAATGTGCGCAGTGACATCGAAGCAGGGATGAGCTTTTCTGACGCCATGGCCAAGCATCCGGCGGTTTTTTCAGATTTATTCGTAAATATGGCCAAAGCCGGAGAGGCCTCGGGTATGTTGAATGAAATCCTGGACCGCTTGGCTACCTTTATGGAAAAACAGGCGGCGCTTAACCGTAAAATAACCTCTAGCCTGGTTTACCCGGCGGTAGTGGTGACCATGGCTTTTATTATCACCGCTCTGCTTCTGCTAAAAGTAGTCCCTACGTTTAAGGGGATATTTGAATCACTCGGCGGCACACTGCCGATGCCCACGCAGGTTTTAATTTTTTTCAGCGACCTGCTAAGAAAATATTTTTTGTATACCGTATTGGCTCTGGGAATCGCGGTATATTTATTCAGGAGTTACGTAAAGACAAAGCAGGGCAGATACCGTTTTGACCAGCAGTTATTGAAATTGCCGGTTTTTGGCCCGCTTTTGCGTAAACTGGCCGTAGCCAAATTTTCCCGCACATTTTCTACTTTAGTTAAAAGCGGAGTTACTGTCCTGAGCGCTTTGGAGATCGTAAGCAAGACTTCCGGCAATAAGGTGGTTGAAGAGGCGGTAGTCAATTGCTCTAAGAGCGTGCGTAACGGAGAGCCGATATCCAAGCCTTTAGCTAAAAGCGGGGTTTTCCCGCCCATGGTTACGCGCATGATCAATGTCGGCGAGCAAACCGGTCAGTTAGAGAAAATGCTTTCTAAAATCGCTGATTTCTATGATGACCAGGTCGATGCCGCCGCTGCCGCATTGACCAGCATGATCGAACCGATGGTTATCGCCTTTTTAGGCGTAGTTATCGGGGGCATAGTTATCGCCTTGTTCCTGCCCATCTTTAAGATATCCCAGCTTATGTCGCGCTAGCAGCAGGATAAAGCCAAATCCTCTGGAAAATTAACAAGTTAGGCGTTTAATTAAAGCTTAAAATAATTTAAAAAAATACTTGACAAAAAGTATTTTTGTATTAAACTTAGTGTTCCCCCTGAAAAGGGGTTAAATTATTGTGAAAATAATTAAAACGCAGTTGAC
>JAQURC010000006.1 GCA_028715785.1 Candidatus Omnitrophota bacterium | reverse complement strand
GCGGCCTTAACCGATATAGTGAATATGAATATCGCCGCTCCCACAATAGACAGGTTCAGGAATTTGTCAAAGTTTCTGGCGATAAACGCCTTGTCGATAAACAACTTGGAAAGATACGGCGTGATCAACGCGAGGCTGGAAGAAAAAAGACCCAATAAAAATAACACGAAGATCCGTTTTCGGTAAAAAAATATAAATTTTGCTAGGAGTTGATTATTGCGGAAAAGCTTAAATCTATTTAAAAATTCCATATTTTTATTATACACATCTTACTTAAGAAGAATCGTGGCTTTATTCTGCAGGACCTCAAGATATCCGGTTTGTTTTGTCTCTATGGCCTTGACTAGGCCGGCGCTGTCCTTGAAAGTAATTACCCCGGGTTTAAGCTTGGCGGCCAGCGGGGCATGAAACGCTAAGATACCAAGATAACCTGATTCCGAAGGAGCCACCAGAGAGACCGCCTCTCCTTCATATATTGTCTTATCGCTGGAATAAATACCGATCTGAAAAATATTAGCCATACGGGGACGGTTCTATTTTTTAATCTGCTTATCCTTCTCTATCGCTTCTTCGATTGTGCCCACCATATAAAATGCCTGCTCATGCAAATGGTCAAGGGAGCCGTCGATAATCATCTTAACCCCTTTAATCGTATCCTCGAGCTTGACGTATTTGCCCTTCATCCCGGTAAAGTTCTCCGCGACAAAAAACGGCTGGGAAAAGAATCTTTGCACCTTGCGCGCCCGCTGCACGGTTAATTTATCCTCATCCGATAATTCATCAACTCCCAGGATTGAAATAATGTCCCGCAGGTCTTTATAACGCTGCAGGATCTTCTGCACGGCTAAGGCGGTATTATAATGCTCCTCACCCAACAGGCGCGGGTCCATAATCCGTGAGGTAGAATCCAGCGGATCAACCGCAGGATATATGCCCAACTCGGAAATCTGGCGCGACAGGACAATTTTGGCGTCAAGGTGCGAAAATACGGCAGCCGGGGCAGGGTCAGTCAAATCATCCGCCGGAACATATACTGCCTGGATAGAGGTAATCGAACCGTTGCGGGTGGAGGCAATCCTTTCCTCAAGCTGGGCCACTTCGGTTGAAAGGTTCGGCTGATAACCCACCGCCGAAGGCATGCGCCCAAGCAATGTCGAAACTTCAGAGCCTGCCTGGATATAACGATAGACATTATCGATAAATAAAAGCACGTCTTTTCTCTCCTGGTCGCGAAAATATTCTGCCATGGTCAAAGCGGATAATCCGATACGCAGGCGGGCTCCCGGCGGCTCATTCATCTGGCCAAAAACCAGGGCGCTGTTTTTAACTACCCCGGATTCATTCAATTCAAGCCATAACTCATTCCCTTCCCTGGTGCGTTCACCGATCCCGGCAAAAACCGAAACACCTCCGTGCTCCGCAGCAATGGTCCGGATTAATTCCATAACAATGACTGTCTTGCCTACGCCTGCTCCGCCGAATAATCCGACTTTACCGCCCTTAGGAATCGGGGCCAAAAGGTCAAGCACCTTTAATCCTGTTTCCAAAATATTCTCAATCGGCAGCTGCTCTTCAAAGTTTGGCGAACTCCTGTGAATAGGATTTCTTATTTCCGGATGCTCTAATTTACCTTTGTCATCGATAGTTTCGCCTAAAAGATTAAATATCCTGCCTAAGGTCTGTTTGCCAATCGGCACGGTAATCGGACTGCCGGTATCGTTTGCTTTCATCCCGCGCACTAAACCGTCCGTAGACCCCAAGGCAATGCAGCGCACAGTGCTGTTGCCGATATCCTGAGCAACCTCCAGAGTAAGGTTAATTCCTTCCTCCTTAACTTTAATCGCGTTCAAAAGCTGCGGCCCCTGGCCTTCCGGAAACCGGATATCCACGCTTGGCCCGATAATCTGAATAATCCGCCCCTCTGCCATAATCTTATCCTTTCAACGCTTCAACTGATGAAGTAAGCTCTAAAATATCCTGGGTAATCCCCGCCTGCCTGACCTTATTCCTCAAAAGCAATAACCCTTCCAAAAGTTCCTTGGCATTATCGGTTGCGGTCTTCATGGAGATGGTCCGGGCGGCATGCTCGGAAGTAAAGGCCTCTAAAAAAACAAGGCGCATCTTAACCAAAAGGTACTGCGGGACTAAATCCTCTAATATGCTTCTTAAATCCGGCTCGGAGATATATTCAGTTGGTTTTTCTTTTTTTAATTCAATAGGCAGGAGGCGCTCGATTGTCGCACTCTGCAGGATAGAATTCTCAAAATATGTGTAAACCAGATAAACCGAACCAACTTGCCCGCCGAGAAACAAGCTCTTAAGCTCTGCGGTGATCTTGTCGCCAAAACTTTGCGTAAATTTTGCGTTTAAGCCCAGATATGAATTTATAATTTTTACGGGCCTGGATTTAAAATAGTTAAGCCCCTTCTGGCCGATCAAAATTAGTTTCACTTTATCCGCGCCATTTTTATCCAAGAAGCCCTCAACAGCGCGGATAACATTCTGATTATATGCTCCGCATAAGCCGCTGTCGGAAGTTATCAGGCAGAGGGCGATATCGCCTGCGCCGGAGGATTTTTTAAAATAGTCAAGCGGCCCCCCTTTTGGCAGGCCGGCCAGATTATGCATAAGATTTTCCAGCCTCAATGCGTATGGCCTTAAAGCGAATAACGCATCCTCGATGCGGTTAAGCTTGGCAACGGAAACCATCTGCATGGCCGCGGTCACCTTTTTGGTATTTTCCACGCTGCGGATACGGTTTTTTATCTGCTTTATGGGTTGGGACATGTTCTTCTTAAGCTTGATTCAAAAATTCTTTTTTAAATTCGGCGATTAAATTATCCAGCTTGTTTTTCAGGTTAAGATCCAATTCATTTCTTGAAGCAATCTCTGCCTGAATTTCCGGACACTTCTGCTCCATGAATTCATAAAGCCGGCTCTCAAACCTCTTAACCGCGCCAAGAGGCAGGTCATCCAGGTATCCGTTGGTGCCGGCATAAATAATAATTATCTGTTTTGCCGTTGAAAGGGGCTCATACTGCACCTGCTTCAACACCTCGACCATCTTTTCACCGCGGGTCAGCTGGGCGCGCGTAGTTTTATCCAGATCCGTGCCGAATTGCGTAAAAGTTACCAGCTCACGGTACTGGGCAAGATCCAGCCTGAGTTTTGAGGCCACCTGGCGCATCGCCTTGCCCTGCGCCTTGCCTCCCACGCGGGAAACCGATAAGCCCACATTGACCGCCGGCCGCACACCGGCATAAAACAGATCGCTTTCCAGATAGATCTGCCCGTCGGTAATTGAAATTACGTTGGTGGGGATATAACTTGAAATGTCTCCGGCCTGAGTTTCAATGATCGGGATTGCCGTTATTGAACCTGCCCCTAATTTATCATTTAATTTTGCGGCCCGTTCAAGCAAGCGCGAATGTAAATAGAAGATATCGCCGGGGTAAGCCTCTCTTCCCGGAGGCCGTCTTAGAAGCAAAGATAACTGCCGGTAGGCCTGGGCATGTTTGGACAGGTCATCGTAAATTACCAGGACATGTTTTCCTTCATACATAAGCTCTTCGGCTATGGCGCAGGCCGCATAAGGAGCAAGATACTGCAGGCTTGCCGAAGCCCGGCTGGAAGCGCTGACAATCGTAGTATAATCCATTGCCCCGTATTTTTTTAACACTTCGCTTACCGCTACCACGCTGGATAATTTCTGGCCGATTGCGCAATAAATACAATAAACATCCTTGCCTTTTTGATTGATAATCGTATCGATGGCAATGGCGGTTTTACCGGTCTGGCGGTCTCCGATAATCAATTCGCGCTGGCCGCGGCCGATAGGAGTCATGGTGTCAATGGCCTTTATCCCGGTCTGCAACGGCTCTTTTACCGGCTGCCTCTGGACCACATTAGGGGCAGAGGATTCCAGCGGCCGGAATTTCTGCGTATTAATCTGGCCTTTGCCGTCGATAGGCCGGCCCAGGGCATTGACTACCCTGCCGACCAAAGCCTGCCCTACGGGGACTTGCACGATCTTGCCCGTGCGCTTGACAATATCGCCTTCCCGGATATTTTTATCCGGATTGTCCGTGCCAAAAATTACTACTCCGGCGCTGTCCTCCTCCAGGTTTAAAACCATACCCATAATATTATCGGAAAACTGCACCAGTTCCCCCATCATTACATCATCTAAGCCGTAGATACGGGCAATCGTATCCCCCACCTGGATAACCGTGCCGATAGACTCGGTACGCAGGCGCGTCTTATATTTTTCCAGTTCCTTCTTGATTATTGAAGTAACCTCTTCCGGTTTTAAAACCATATCAGTCCATCCTTACTGTAGCCAGCCTCTCCCTTAAACCCTCAAGGCGTTTCTTTACCGAACCGTCAATAATAGTATTGCCGATAATTACCTGTACGCCCCCCAAAAGGCTGCCGTCTAAATTTATATAAAATCTTAGATCTCTGTTAAACTTCTTCTTTAAAGCCGCCTCTATTCTCCTGATCAGATCCAGTTCCAGCGGGAAAGCGGTCTTAAGCAATACATCAATCTGCCCTCGATGGCTGTATTTTGCGCGTAAATACTCGGCAACATCCAGGAAGATATTGAAACGTTTTTTTTCAAGAAGAAGCTTCAAAAAATTACGCATCTCATCGGCAATGCTGTCTTTGGCCACCCCGTCAATAATCAGGCATTTTTCAGAGT
Organism: Candidatus Omnitrophota bacterium; assembly: GCA_028715785.1. Classification (GTDB taxonomy): domain Bacteria; phylum Omnitrophota; class Gorgyraeia; order Gygaellales; family Profunditerraquicolaceae; genus UBA6249. The sequence continues at coordinate 94,234 of JAQURC010000006.1, read as the reverse complement.
AAGAAATCTCCGGATTATCCAGCAGCTGGCCAAACCCCGGATTATCACGGATAATATTCTTCACGGTTACCAGGTCCTCCAGGGCTCTATCTGTCCCGCAATTAGCCTTAGCAAAACTTAAGAAGGCTTCGGCATACCTGCTGATCACTGGCTTATCTTTAATCATTGCACTTTCTCAATTTCTTTAATAAAATTTTCCACTATTTGGCGGTCTCCTTCTTCGGTGAGCCTCTCCTGGATTACACTTTTAGCAGCGCCCAGGGCAATATCCACAATCTTATCCTTGAGCTGCTCCTGGACCTTAGTAACCTCATATTTTACCTGATTGCGCGCATCGGTAATAATGTCCTGCGCATCTTCATGGGCCTGCTTACGCATCCGGGCGCTTATCTTCCTGCCCTCCTCAACGGCCTCCTTAATCTTTGCCTGCGCCTGCTCTTGAATCAAAGCCATTCTCGATTCATAATCTGCTTTTATCTTGGCGGCCTGGATCTTGGTATCCTCTATTTCTTTAAATTCAGCGCTGATTTTTTCCTTGCGCTGGTCCAAAATCCCGAGAATTTTCTTCCAGGCAAATTGCCTTAACAAAAATAATAGCAGGAAAAAACTTAAAACCTGCGCAAAGATTTCATTTGCGCTGAGCATCTTCAATAATTCCACGTATCTGTTCCTTTCCGATTATTTCCCGGCGTACATAAAAGCAAAAACCAGGACATAAATAGTGATGGCCTCAATAAAGGCGCAGCCGATAATCATGCTCATCATAATCTTGTTATTTGCCTCCGGCTGCCTGCTGATTGCCCCCATCGCCGAAGATACCGCAATGCCTAAGCCGATTGCAGAACCAAATGCCGCTGTCCCCAAAGCTATAGCCACACCTAAATCCAATGCTGTTTTCGAATCCATATCTTCCTCCGTTTTTATTATGCCATTTCTTCTTCGTGAGTTAATACCAGCGCGAAATATATCGTAGCTAACAGGCAAAAAACCGTAGCCTGGACAACCGCCGTTAATACTGCCATTAACATATTAAAAAATAGCAGCGGCAGGCCCTTAATGCCAAAACCGGAAAGCAGGCCAAGCAGGACTTCATCCCCCCAGATATTGCCCCGCAGACGTAAAGACAGGCTTACAGGGCGTATCAACTCGGTAATAATATGCAGGAACAACATAAACAACGGCATGATGACCGTAAAAGCCAAAACCCCGCGCGGCTTACCCGCCAAGTGGTCCAGATAACCCAAAAAACCCAATTCCCTGATTGCCGTATACTGCACGTAAAAAAATACGCATAGCGCAAGCGCCAAAGTCGTCGACCAGCTGGCGGTAGGAGCCTTCATAAACGGGACTAACCCGGAAAGATTCATAAAAAGAATATAGATAAACAGCGTGCCGATGAAAGGGGTATATTTTCTCCCTTGCGGCCCCATAATCCCGCAGACAAAATCATTAAGGCCTCCGACAACTGCCTCCGCGCAATTCTGCAGGCGGCCGGCGGGAATTAAACTCTTTTTTCTGCCGGCAAAATAAGCCAAAATACCCAATACCAAAACAATAACCAGGGAATAGCTGATATGCTCCCAGAGATAAATAAATTTAAATAACGGGTTTGCGGGAAATTTTTCCGCTAATACGGCAAAAATATCCGGCAACTCCGGCACACCCATATTTTGGCTCATTTCCTATTCATCCTGGCTACGGCTTTTAAAATCCTGACCATCTCCATTACCCCGGCAATAAAACCAATGGCAACACTAAATAGGACTACATAAGAAGACAGATTAAACTTTTTCTGTAAAAAATCACCCACGAAATAACCTGAAAGCGGGCCGGCTGCCAGCATAAACGGGATAAAAGTGACAAAACCCACGGTTTTTACCCCTTTATAAAAATCTTCTTTGCGCATAGAGTGCCGATAAAAAAATTGACGTCTGCTATCCACTATCGGATTTAGGACGTCTCTATTTTAATAGCTGATGCTAACACCTCTGTAAGCTTATATTATAATAACATAAAACTAAAGGTTGTCAATTACTCTTTACTCTGTCCTGGTGGCGATATTTAAATTCTTTATGCCTAATTCATTGAAGATATCCAGCAGATTGACGATATCCTTAAACCTGACCATCTTATCCGAAAACAAGATCACCTCTAAACCGGGATTATCCCGATGGATCCGGCTGATCTCCGCCTTAAGGCTTTTGCGGGAGGTAAGTTTATCATCCAGATAAATCAGCCCCTCATTGGTCACCGTGACACTGATCTGCCGGTTCTCCTGCATCGGGCTTCCCGTCGCCGAACCGGGCAAATTCACCCGGAGATTGGACTGCAGGATAAGCGGAGTAGTAATCATGAATATGATCAAAAGCACTAAAATCACATCCGTAAACGGAGTAATATTTATTTCGGCAATCAGCTTTTGTTTTCTGGCAGGAAGCCTCATTTTTTTATCGCGCTCACCAGATCCATGGTTTCAGAAGCGGCTAATTCCATATCCTTGATAAAATCATCGATTTTTTTCATAAAATAATTATAGGCAACCACTGCGGGCACCGCCACGCAGAGGCCGGCGGCAGTGCAAGCCAGGGCTTCGGATATCCCGCTGATTACCACGCTTATCCCTCCTGAACCGCTGGCGGATATATCGTGAAAAGCCCGGATAATACCCAGGACTGTCCCGAACAACCCGATATAGACAGCGACGCTGCCGATAGTGCCGATTACGGCGGTAAAACGTTCGAGTATCGTCGTTTCGATAATCACCTGGCGCTCCATATTATTGGAGATCTCTTTCTCGCTGCAGTCAAAAAAACTCAAGCCCGCGTAAACTACCTGGGCAAAAGGAGCCGGGCTGTCCTTACATATTTTAACCGCCGAATTCAGGCTCCCTTTTTTGATCTCCTGGCGGATCTTGAGCATGAAATCTTTGCGTTTTAACCTGGATTTCAGGCGGTAAAAAATAATCCTTTCCAGGATAATGGCTACCGACAAAACCGAGGCGGCCAAAAGTATGATCATGGTAAAACCGCCGACTTTGATTAATCCCCAAATATTCATGATAAAGAACCTCCTGTTTACTAAAATAAGGATAATAAAGAATCGTTATTGGCAATAATATAGCACAACTAAGATTTAAATGCCACTTTTTCGATATGTATTTGCCGGTTTACCGCGCAACGCAGGGCTCCCCCGGCGCATTTGGGGCAGAAAAAACTTTTATTCACTCGTTCAAAATCCAAATCGCATTTAGGGCAATATAATTTTGTCGCAACCAGCCGCACGGATAATTTGGCGTCCTTAAGCCGGCTCTCCTTTTCTCTAATCTCATCAAAATAAAGCTTGATGGCATCCGGATCCAAACCGCTGGAATCGCTAACCGACAAAATAATTTCCAAGACTTCTTTTTCTTTGCCTTGAGTTAAAACATCCCTGATGATCTTCTCAATAAGATGATACTCATGCACGCCTGAAAGCTTCCTCCTCCCTGATTTGAGTAGAGGCAGAATAAGTGTTCTTCATCGACAAACATTTTACCGGACAGAGCTCCACGCAATATCCGCAGGAAACGCAGCGCAGCCGGTCGATCTTCCATTCTTTATCGGCCTTAGTTACCAAAATTGCCTGCGCAGGGCATTTCCTCTGGCACATACCGCAATAGATACACCTGTTTATATCTATGGTAATGCTGCCGCGCGTATTCTTATAGTAAGTTTTAGGCACCAAAGGATAACGAAAGGTTGCCGGCCTTGCGCACAAACTCGTTAAAACCTTTTTAGCCATCACGAATATCTTCATTTTTATCGCTCCGTACAGCTTATACAGGGATCAATGGTCAGAACCAAGATCGGCACATCCGCCAGCTGGCATCCCGGCAATAATTTAACCATCGCCGGAACATTGGCAAATGTGGGAGTGCGCACTCTTAGGCGCTGGAGAAACCGCGAACCGTCCGCCTTGGCGTAATAAATTACCTCGCCCCGCGGCTGTTCAGTGCGGGCAAAAAATTCACCGTTTGGCGTGCCGGTTACTTTGACCTCAATAGCTCCCGGCTCAATTTTTCCGGCTGCCTGCTTAATTATCTCGATAGACTGAAAAATTTCCCGGATCCTTACCAGGCAGCGGCTATAACTGTCACCGGCAGTCTCAATTATCGGCTCAAAGTCAATTTCTTTATAAGCAGCGTAACCTAATTTACGCGTATCTAAACCGACCCCGCTGGCCCTCAGCGTCGGGCCGACCGCCCCTAAAATATAGGCATCTTCTTTGCTTAATACGCCTACTCCCACTAAACGGTGTTTAACCGAGCTGTCATTTATAAAAACATTGGTAATCTCCCTGATTTCTTGGGCGTAATTTTTTAGCTTTTCCAGTATCTGCGCTAATTTTTCAGAAGAGATGTCTTTTCTTACCCCGCCGATTTTGGCTGAACCAAAAATTATCCGGCCGCCGGTAGTCTCTTCGATAATATCCAGGATTTTTTCCCTTAATCTCCAGGTATGCATAAACAGGGCTTCAAAACCAAAACCATCGGCCATTAATCCCAGCCATAAAAGATGGCTGTGGATCCGCGATAGCTCCGACCAGATTAGGCGCAAGTAATTGGCCCGCTTGGGCACCTCTATCTGCATGATCTCTTCAATGGCGATACAATATGTCAAGCCGTGGATAAAGCTGCAGATACCACAGATCCTTTCGGCAACATAAACAAAATCGATGAAATCCCTTTTTTCTACCAATCTCTCAAGGCCGCGATGGATAAACCCCAGCGAAGGAATCGCCTCAATCACCTTTTCATCCTCAACCACCAGATCCAAATGGATCGGCTCCGGTAATACCGGGTGCTGCGGGCCAAAAGGTATAATTGTCCTCTTAGGGCTGTTCATTTTGCGGATTAAACCCTCTCTTTACGGAAGTGCGGTAAAAATTACCTTTATAGTCTAAGGCGATGTCCTTAAATTTTACGCCGAATAAATCGTGGATTTCGTTTTCATATAAAAAGGCGCACCAGTAAATATTGCTTACGCTGGGAACCTCAACATTTAAATCCACAAGCTTGATCTTAAGATTGATAAAATGATGCTCCTTATCAAAAGAGTAGTTTATCTCCAGGCATTCAGGCAATTTTGTGCAGCCGATCTGCACCAGGCGGTGCCCGGAATTAAAAAAATCCCTAGTCTGGCTTAACAAATCCTTAATCTCGATATTAATTACTTTTTGTTCTTCGATCATCTTTATTCTTTCTTAAGCGGCTTCTCCATAAAAACCCTGTCGCGCAATTGCGAAACATGCTCCCGTTTAAATATTTTATACCCCAATCTCTGGTGGAAATAAATATTGCGCCTGCTCTTATGCCCGGTAAATGTCTCAAACCTTTTGGCCTGCCCGAATTTGGCCTCAACCCTGCGCATCAGTTTCCTGCCCAGGCCGTAATTCTGATAAGTTGGATGCACGATCAACCTTCTGATATGGCAGGTATCTTCTTCCAGATAAGCGCGCACCGAACCGACAATCTTACCATGCATTACGCTTTTTAAAAAAACCTTATTTTTAAAATCCTCCCTTAACTCCTCAAGACTCTGTTTTAGCGGAGAAAGGCTGAAATCATTATAGATCTCGGCTTCGCTTTGATAGGCCAATTTTTGCAAATCCAGTATCTCCTGCGCGTCTTCAATAGCAGCTTCGGTAATAACCAGCTCCCCTTTGCCTCCGCTGATCTCCTGGAACTTCTTATGTTTTTCTTCCAGGATCGCAAGCCCCCTGGCCACCCCGTCAATAATTGCCTCCGGCCTCACCGCGCATCCGGGCACGTAAACATCCACGGGAATGATCTTATCCACCCCTCCCGATACATTATAACATTCCCTGAACACTCCGCCGCTGGTTGCGCAAATGCCCAAAACCAGGACCACTTTTGGCTCAGGCATCTGATGATAGATATTCTGGATTACTTCCTTATTCTGCTCGTTCACCGAACCGGTGACCAGGAATATATCCGCGTGTTTGGGGTTGCCGGTATTGATTATCCCGAAGCGCTCCAAATCATAAACCGGAGTAAGACAGGCCAATACCTCGATATCGCAGCCATTACAGCTGGAGGCATCGTAATGAATAACCCAGGGAGATCTCTTTAAATATGACATTTTATTTACGTAAGATAAACAAAACTAAAATATTGCCAAAACCAAAAATTAAAGTCACCAGCCAGCAGCTTAGCAGGGCCAGCTGCCATTTTACCCTGGCAAAAGTATTATCGATAAGGATAACCAGAAAATACGCCAATAAACTCAAAAGCGCTCCGGCAAGCGGCAGGCGGGCAAAGAACAGGTAAATAAAACCTAAAACCAGCATATTTTCATACCAATGCGCCACTTCAATCATCGCCAGCGCCTTTCCGGAAAACTCCGTGGTGATCCCTTTAACCAGCTCCTGATGCGCGTGATGCGAAGCAGCCAGGTCAAAGGGCGATTTCCTGAATTTCATCGCCAGGATATACAATAAACCAAACAAGATCCCCGGCAGATAATAAATTAACGGCCGGCTGAAAGAAACGATATCGGAAACATAAAAACTGCGCGTAACCATATACATCCCCACGGCGCTTAAAATAATGACCGGCTCATAAGCCATCATCTGCAACAATTCCCGGTGGGCCCCGATAAAGCTATACGGAGAGCTGGCCTTAAATCCGGCTAAGACAAAAAATATGGCAGCTAGTGTAAAAGCGAAGATCACCAGCAATATATCTTTGCCGGTAAAAAACAGGGCGCCGGTAAAAATGACCAGGACCAGAAAAAATCCGATGTAAAAATTCTGGGACCTTCTTACGACCAGGTTCTCTTTCTGGGTTAATTTTAAAACATCAAAAAAAGGCTGTAAAATCGGCGGGCCGATCCGGGACTGCATCCGCGCGGTGATCTTGCGGTCTAATCCGGCCAGAAGCCCTCCGGTTAAAGGAGCCAGGACCAAATATAATAGAATATTCAGGAATATATTCACAATAAAGATAGGCCCAGCATGGCAATGACTAAAACAATACTGATGATTACTCCGAATTTGAGTAATTTCTTTTCATTAAAATAATCTTCCAGATAATAATTATACATCGACATGCTATTAACCGTTCCGGCTGAGCCGCGAAACTCGACGTTATTATTGATATTTGCCCCGCCCAAATAGGCATCCACGACTTTAACCCGCTTACCGTAATTAATAAAACTTAAAGGAAAAAGCATGACCATTGCCAGCATGATCGACATGATCACGATGTTCCCCTGGCTCATGGTAATCGTGCGGGCATAAATTTCAAGGCAATACGGCTCAATTAAAACAGAGGAGACCAGCGGGAAAAACCCGCAAACACTGATCGTTAATACCGACAGGGCTCCCAGCGGAAACCATTGGCTCTTGCTGACCCCATGCTCAATTTCATCTTTAGGTTCGGCAACGATGATGAGCTTACCCATCCATTTTACCCAGAAAAAAAGCGTTACCGAGCTTCCGAAAACTACAAATATGGCAAGTAAAGGATTATAATCCACCAGCGCCTTAAGCGCCGCCCATTTGCTGATCAACATACCAAAGGGGGCCAAAAACATACCGGCCATGCCAATCTGGAGCATAATCGAGAGTTTAGGCATAGTAATAATTAACCCGGACATATTTTCAATATTCCGGCTGTGGATCTTATGCTCTATCGTGCCGACACAAAGGAACAAAAGGCACTTAGCGGTAGCGTGAAATATTATAAGCAGGATTGCCGCCCACATCGCCTCGTATGTGCCGATACCGGCGCATAAAACAATCAGCCCTAAATTAGCAACGGTGGAATAAGCCAGGATTTTCTTGGCATCGCTCTGTGAAACAGCCGCAAATGAAGCAGCCAGAAAAGTTATTCCCCCGATTAACGCCAGGGCAAAACCGGCCATTGTGCCTTGCAAAACCGCGGCAAATCTTAAAATGATATATACCCCCGCCTTAACCATAGTGCTGGAATGCAGGAGCGCCGATACCGGAGTGGGCGCAACCATTGCTCCCAATAACCAGGAAGAAAAAGGCAGCTGCGCGGATTTGGTAAGGCCGGCAAAACAAACCAAGATTACCGGAATCAAGGCCCAGGCCTTGCCTAACAACATTACCTTGCTTAACTCAATACTTCCGGTTGTCCTGTAAAAAATTATGATTGCCGCCAAAAATGCCAGGCCTCCTAAAAGATTAAGCTCCAAAGCCCGGAAGGCATTGTTCCTTGACTCCTGCGTCCGCTTATACCCGATCAGCAGGAAAGAACAGACCGTGGTAATCTCCCAAAAGAAATAAAGCCAGAGGAGATTGTTGGAAAAAATCACCCCGAACATCGCCGAAAGAAATACAAAAATAACGAAGAAGAAGAAATTACGCCTGTCTTTGATCTCCTTATGGTAATCACGGTGGAAATCCTCCATATATCCCGTGGAATAAACACAGATCAAACTGCCGATAATACCCACTACCAGGGACATGATAATCGAAAATTTATCGATGAATAAATTATTTTCTGAAATAACCTTTGCCCCGCAGGAATACTCAAAATAGAACATTAAGGCCGCTTGAAGTAAAATAAGCAGGGTCAGGCGGGCGCGTTTGAATTTTAACCCTAAATATAAAATATAACCTGCCAAAGCCCATTCCGTAAAAAACATGATTTTATCAACCAGATGGGATTCGGCTTTAAAATACTGGATACTTCGATGGAAAGTGCTTATGAGCAGGGCAATGGCTGCCGAAGAAATGGCTAAGGCGGATATCTTGACCAGGCCGGCCCGCAATCTTTCCCCTTTTAACAAAAGCAGGATTACGGAGATTAACAACGGAAACATGATTAAAAACTCTAATAAATACAAACCTCTCTCCTTGTCTTTTTCTTAATATTGTAACTTAAAATTAGTAAAAAAGCTTGAATTTTAGTAACAGTTCAGCTTTCAGAAGGAGATCGTCGTAGGGCAGGTTTAAACCTGCCCTACAATCTTGTCGGAGCGCTTCCAAGAGTTGAACTGTTACGAATTTTATAACACCGGCAGGATTGAATCACCCATAAGGTATTTGTCGATATAGTGGGCAGCGCGCCTGCCTTCGGCAATTGCCCAGACAATCAGGGATTGGCCGCGGCGCATATCTCCACAGGCAAACAGGCCTTCGTTAGAAGTCATAAAATTATCGCTTGTTTTTACATTTCCCTTTTGATCCAAATCCAATCTGAGTTCCTCGATTATCCCTTTTTTCTCAGGGTGCAAAAAACCCAAAGCCAGAATCACCAGGTCGGTTTCGATTTCAAACTCCGAATCCCTTACTTCCTGCATGACCGGGCACCCCGCGGCATCTTTTTTAAACTCCACCCTTGCGCAGGAAAGTTTTTTTACCTTTCCGCTTGAGCCGGTAAATTTTTTGGTTAATATTGACCAATCTCTTTGTCCGCCTTCTTCATGGCTGGTCGAAGATTTAAGCAATAAAGGATACTTTGGCCAGGGGTAATCTTTAGTGCGGCAGGAGGCGGGTTTAGGCATAATCTCGATCTGCGTAACGCAGGATGCGCCTTGCCGATGCGCCACTCCCACGCAATCTGCTCCGGTATCTCCTCCGCCGATCACCGCTACGCGCTTATCCTTTGCGTCAATCAATAAATCATCCGGTATCCTCTCTCCTTTTATCCTTTTATTGGATTGAATCAAATAATCCATGGCAAAATGGATGCCGGAAAGGTTTCTGCCCTCAATATGCAGGTCCCGCGGCTGCCGCGACCCGCAGGCAATACAAACCGCGTCAAACTCCCGCAACAATTTTCGCGCGGATAAATCCGCGCCTACATCAACATTCGTTTTAAATTTTATCCCTTCCTTTTGCAGGATCTTTATCCGGCGGTCGATTATTTTCTTCTCCAGCTTAAACTCGGGGATCCCATAACGCAAAATTCCTCCAATGGCATCATCCCTTTCAAAAACCACAACCTTATGCCCGGCGCAATTCAGCTGGTCGGCGCAGGCCAGGCCTGCCGGCCCGGAACCGACTACGGCTATTTTTTTTCCTGTCCTCTTGCTTAAAATTCGCGGCTGGATTAAATCATTCTTAAAGGCATACTCGATAATACTCAATTCGTTTTCCCGAATCGTTACCGGGTCATCATTGATCCCCAAAACACAGGCATATTCACAAAGCGCAGGGCAAATCCTTCCGGTAATTTCCGGAAGGTTATTGGTGGCGTTAAGTAAACTAAAGGCCTTTTCCCACTGGCCGGCAAAAACAAGGTCATTCCATTCCGGTATATAATTACCGATGGGGCAGCCGGAGTGGCAAAAAGGCGTGCCGCAATCCATACAGCGCGATGCCTGCTCCTTGTTTTGAAATTCAGTCCGCAATAAATTAACTTCGGCGAAATCTTTTATTCTTTCGCAAACCAGACGGTATGTCCCGGGCTGTCTTTTAACTTTTAAGAATCCTTTTGGATCACCCATCAGTATATTCTCCCAGGTCAGCCTTCCCAACAGCCTTTTTTTCTTCCAATATACGTTTGTATTCCAAAGGCATGACTTTGACAAAAAGATTGGCATACTTATGAAAATCATCGAGAATCTCTTTGGCTTTAAAGCTTTGCGTGTATTTGCGGTGGTTAAACAGCAGGTTTTTGATCGTCTCTGCGTCTTGGGCATTTATTTTCTCCAAAGCCACCATCTCCAAATTACATTTTTTCTTAAAATCTCTTCTTTCATCCAGACAATAGGCAATCCCCCCGGACATCCCTGCCCCGAAATTCCTGCCGCATTTTCCCAGGACAACCACCCTTCCTCCGGTCATATATTCACAACCGTGGTCTCCCAAACCCTCAATAACCGCATTTAACCCGGAATTCCGGATACAGAACCTCTCTCCGGCAACCCCCCGTATATATGCCTCTCCGTTGATTGCCCCGTAGAAAGTAGTGTTGCCGATAATAATATTTTCATCCGGTTTGTAATCAACTTTTTTATCCGGATAAATTATAATTTTACCTCCGGATATCCCTTTGCCCACATAATCATTAGCCATGCCTTCCAGGGCAAAAGTTATCCCTTTGGCCAAAAAAGCCCCGAAGCTTTGGCCGGCCACCCCTTTAAAATTACATTTAATCGTATCTTCGGGCAGCCCGCTTTCGCCAAACCGCCGGCAAACCTCCCCGCTTAACATTGCCCCGGTGGCGCGGTTTACGTTTTCGATCTTTTGATTTATTTCCACGTTTTTAGCTTCTGCCAATGCCGGCTCGGATAATTCAATCAACTTTAAATCCAGAATCTTATCAATACCATGGTCCTGTTTTTTACAATAATGCGTAATTACTGACTCCGGCACCTGAGGTTTATAAAGGATTTTAGAAAAATCGATTTCTTTTGCCTTCCAGGGTAAAATCTCCTGATTCAATTCCAGCAGATCCACCCTGCCGACCATATCCTCTAATTTTTTTATGCCTAAAGAGCTCATGATCTGGCGCAGTTCATCGGCGATAAAGGTAAAATAATTAATAATATATTCCGGCCGGCCGGTAAATCTTTTTTCCAGGATCTCATCTTGGGTAGCAATCCCTACCGAACAATTATTTAAATTACAATGACGCAGCATCACGCATCCCAACACGATTAATACCGCGGTGCAGAAACCGAACTCTTCGGCGCCAAGCATTGCGGCAATCGCCACATCCCGTCCGGTGCGCATCTGGCCGTCACTCTGCAGGCGCACCCTGCTCCTTAAATCATTTAAGACTAAAGTCTGGTGCGTTTCGGAAAGCCCCAGCTCCCAGGGAAGTCCGGCGTGTTTAATTGAACTCAAAGGAGAAGCTCCGGTGCCTCCGTCCTGGCCGGAAATAAGGATCATATCGGCATGCCCTTTAGCCACACCCGCGGCTACCGTGCCTACGCCGATTTCAGAAACTAATTTTACGCTAATCCGCGCTTTGGGATTTGCGTTTTTTAGGTCAAAGATAAGCTGCGCTAAATCTTCGATTGAATATATATCATGGTGCGGAGGCGGGGAAATCAAAGTAACTCCCGGGGTAGTATAGCGGGTCTTGGCGATTATCGCGCTTACCTTATGCCCGGGAAGCTGGCCGCCCTCGCCGGGTTTTGCGCCTTGGGCCATTTTTATCTGGATTTCATCGGCATTAACTAAATAATTCGTGGTTACGCCGAAACGCCCGGAGGCAACCTGCTTTATCGCGCTTCTGGCAGAATCTCCGCCAGGCAACGGAACAAAACGCGCGGGGTCTTCGCCGCCCTCTCCAGTATTAGACCTTCCACCTAACCTATTCATGGCGATAGCAATCGTTTCATGCGTGGCGCGGCTGATTGAGCCAAAACTCATCGCCCCGGTAGCAAACCTTTTTACAATTTCTTCAACCGGCTCAACTTCACTTAGCGGGATAGATTTTTGTATTTTAAATTTTAGCAGGCTTCTTAGAGTAGTCGGATTTTTTGACTGATCATTAATTAAGCTGGCAAACTCCTGATATTTTTTGGCATCATTATTGCGCGCGGCATCCTGCAAAGCGGCAATCGTGTCCGGGTTCCAGAGATGGAATTCTCCGTCGCGCCTCCACTGATAAAGGCCGCCGGAAGCCAGATGATTTTCGCCTTGGCTCCTTACGGCAAAAGCCTCCTTATGGCGCAGAATAGTTTCTTTAACAATTACCCCTAAAGATGCGCCGTTAATCCGGGAAACTGTGCCGGTGAAATATTCATCAATTACGCTTTTATTTAATCCCACCGCTTCAAAAATCTGGGCCCCGCGGTAACTCTGTAAAGTCGAGATGCCCATCTTGGAAAGGACTTTGAGTATCCCTTTGTCGATGGCTTTTATGTAATTATGCTTTGCCTTCTCGGCGCCAAGGTTCAATTCTTTCTCTTTAGCCATCTTTTCCAAGGCGCCAAATACAAGATACGGATTAACACAATCAACTCCGTAGGCAAAAAGCAGGGCAAAATGATTTACTTCGCGGGGCTCGGCGCTCTCTAAAATAATGCTGATCTGCGTGCGCAAAGAACGGCGCACCAGATAATGGTGCAGCGCTGAAACCGCCAGGAGGCTGGGAATAGCGGCATAATCTTTATTCACTCCGCGGTCGCTTAAAATAATAAAAGTATAGCCTTTTTTTCCGCCGGAGGCGCCTGCCTGCCGGACAGGCAGGGATCCGCCTTTGGCGGATATCGCCTGCTCTGCCTCTTTACGTATTCTCTCCAATGTCCTTTTGAAGGCGTCCTTTTCGGAAATCTTAAAATTTATGGAGATTGTTTTAGTCCTAAATCCGCTTGTTCTAATTTTTCTGATTTTCTTTAATTCCGCGTCGTTTAAAATCGGCTGTTTTACTAATAATTTATGGCAGTGGTCCTCTCCATCGCTTAAAATATTCTTTTCCGGGCCCAAATAACTGGCCAGGCTCATCACCAGCTCCTCACGGATAGGATCAATCGGAGGGTTAGTTACCTGGGCGAATAATTGTTTAAAATAGGAAAACAAGAGTTGCGGCCTGGTTGAAAGTACGGCGTGCGGGGTATCATTGCCCATCGAGCCCACCGGTTCCTGGGCATTTTCAGCCATCGGCTTAATAATCATTTTCAGATCTTCGCGGGTATAACCAAAAACCTTTAATTGGGTCAAAATATTTGTTTCTCTCCTCTGTCCTCTATCTTCTGTCTTCTGTCCTCTGTCTTTTAAACTGTCTAACTCCAGTATATTCTTCTTAACCCATTGATCGTATGGCTTATCTTCGCTGAGCTCTTTTTTTATCCGGCTGTCTTCAATTATGCACCCGGCTTTGGTATCGATAAAAAATGCCTTGCCCGGCTCAAGCCGTCCTGAATGAAGGATCTTGGCAGGATCGATATCTAAAACTCCTACTTCGGAGGCCATCACCACAAAATCATCTTTGGTAACAATATAACGGCAGGGCCGCAATCCGTTACGGTCAAGCACTGCTCCGATAGATATCCCGTCAGTAAAAACCATGGCTGCCGGGCCGTCCCAGGGCTCAATAAGACAGGTGTGGTATTTATGAAAAGCCCTTACCTCCTGGGTAAGCAGGTTATTCTGTTCCCAAGCAGCCGGTATGAGCATCGAGATTGCCTGCGTCAGGCTTCTGCCGGACAAGGTCAGGAGCTCAAAAACATTATCAATGGCCGCCGAATCACTGCCGCCCGGAACAATTACCGGAAATATTTTCTTTAAGTCTTGGCCGAATAATTGGCTCTTTAAGAAGTTTTGGCGGGCACGCATCCAATTAATATTGCCCCTTAAAGTATTGATCTCTCCGTTATGGGCGATAAATCTAAACGGTTGAGAGAGGTCCCAGGTGGGAAAAGTATTGGTAGAGTAACGCGAATGGACCATGGCTAAAGCGCTTTTAATTTCCTGGGAACTTAAATCCAAAAAGAAGTTTTCTACCTGATGCGGCATAAGCAGGCCCTTATAGATAAATGTGCGGCCGGACAAGCTGGGAATATAGAAAGATGTTTTTTGTTTTATTTTGGAGGCGCGGATAATATTTTCAACCTGCCTACGAATAACATAAAGCTTTCTTTCAAAAGCCAGGTTATCTAAATTGTCATTGCCAGGAGCCGCAGGCGACGAAGCAATCTCTTTTGGATTGCTTCGCCCCTTCGGGGCTCGCAATGACACCGCAGCAGCGCCAATAAATATCTGCTCGATCACCGGCTGGGTGTCTTTGGCGCTCTGGCCGATATCAGAATTATCTACCGGTACATTACGCCAGCCCAAAAATAACTGCCCTTCGCTATTAATTATTTTCTCAAAGGCCTCTTTACAAAACCTGCGCTCTTTGGCATCCTGCGGCAGGAAGACTAACCCTGAGGCATATTCACCTTCTTTAGGCAGATTGATCTTTTCTTTCGCGCATATCGATACAAAAAATTCATGAGGAAACTGGATAAGCAGGCCCGCGCCGTCACCGGTTTTAGGGTCCGCGCCGGTTGCTCCGCGGTGGCTTAAGCGCCGTAAAACCTCCAGCCCCTGCTTAACAATATCATGGCTTTTCTTGCCTTTGATATTGCAAACAAACCCTACTCCGCAGGAATCATGCTCAAACCGCGGGTCGTATAGACCCTGCTTTTTTGGTAAACGCGCCTGTTTCATAAATTTATTTTCCACCTTGAAACATCAATACCTAATTTGTTAATTTTGGCCCGCATGGTGTTGCGGTTAATCCCCAGGATGCGGGCGGCTTTAAGCTGGTTGCCTTCACAACGCTCTAGCGTCTGTTCAAGCAAAGGTTTCTCGATTGCCTCCAAAACGGATTTATACAATACTCCCTTTTTTTCAATAAACAATGAATTTTCTAATTCCACTACCCTGTCTTTGATAAAAGCCAGGTCCCTTATACAATCCTTTTTCACGACGCGGATTACATTTTCCCGGCTTGTATCCGGGGATAAAGTGTACCCCTCCTGCTTTAACATCTTAGCCAAAGCCTCTTTTGCCTTTGTTTCATCTTCGGTAATAACTATAGTAATCATATTATGCCCAAACTTTAGGCATGGCTGTTGACAAAAAAAGACGTTCATTTTGGCAAAAAACAGTTTTAGCCAGCATGAACGTCTACGTTCTATTCGTTATGATAAACACAACAGCGTGTCTATATATACAAGTAAGAAAAGGGCTGTTTTGGTAACCCTTTTTATTTTATGAACAGCATTTCCCGATACTTAGGCAGATCCCAGGCATCATCGGAAACTACGCATTCCAGCTGATCAACGTGCCTTCGAATATGCTCCATCAAAGGCTTAAGCTCATCAAAATAAAGCGCGGCGCGTTTTTCGTTGTTTAGTTTACCGGCATCCTCAAGCAACTTAACCATTTCACCGACATTCCTGCGCACATAATAAATCTTGGCAACTATCTCAGCCAAATGATCCTTTTTGTCTTTTAACGCTCCGCTATCAACTTTCAGGCTGGCGTCTTTATGTAATTTGACTAACGCGTCCAGGTTTGCCGCCAATAATTTTTCATATTCATAACCTGCCGGCACTACCGAAGCATTAACCATTTCGTTTAAGGTATTGGCCTCGATTTCCAGGGTCAGGTTATACATATGGATCCAGATATGGTAACGGGCGATCAGCTCTTCTTTAGAAAAGACTTTGTATTTCTCAAAAAGGGCGATATTCTCTTTTTTGGTTAAAGCCTCCAGGGACTGGTAAGTCGAAGCGATGTTCGGCAGTCCCCGTTTCTTAGCTTCTTTAATCCACTCTTGCGCGTAGTTATTTCCTTCAAAGCGGATATCCTTGGTCTCTTTAACAATCTTAGAGATTACCAGCAATACCGCGGAATTAAAATCCTTGCCCGTGGACTTGGCCTTTTTAATCTGCTCAGCAACATAATCAAGGCTTTCAGCAATAATGGTATTGATTACCGCGATGGGTGTGGAGATATTCTGCGATGAACCGACGGCGCGAAATTCAAATTTGGCCCCGGTAAAGGCAAAAGGCGAGGTGCGGTTCCTATCGGTTGTATCCTTGTTAAATTTGGGCAGGCGGCCTATCCCTAAATCGATAATGTCGCTTTTAGAAACTTTGGATTTAGCCCCTTTTTCAATCATGTCCAGGATCGAAGTCAATTGTTCGCCTAAAAATACGCTGATAATGGCCGGAGGGGCCTCGTTAGCGCCTAAGCGATGTTCATTGCCAGCCAGGGCAACCGAAGCACGCAGGAGATCAGCGTGCAGATAGACCGCTCTTAATACCGCGGCTAAAACTGCCAAAAACTGCAGGTTATCCTCCGGAGTCTGCCCGGGATTAAGCAGGTTATTGCCTTTATCATCGGCCAGCGACCAGTTCAGGTGTTTTCCGCTGCCGTTGATTCCGGCAAAAGGTTTCTCATGCAAAAGGCAGACCATCCCATGCCTTAAGGCAATCTTTTTCATCAATTCCATAAGCAGTTGATTGTGATCGGCGGCGATATTTGATTCTTCGAATATCGGAGCAAATTCATACTGATGCGGGGCAACTTCATTGTGCCGGGTCATTACCGGTATGCCCAGCTTGTAAGCCTCTTCAGCGACCTCGAACATAAAATTAACCACCCGCTCTTTAATCGTGCCGAAATACTGGTCCTCTAACTGCTGGCCTTTAGGAGACGGCGCTCCAACCAGGGTCCGGCCGGTCATGATCAAATCCTGGCGTAAATTGTAATAGTTCTTATCGATCAGGAAATATTCCTGCTCCGGACCGCAGGTAGAAAATATCTTTTTTACATCTTTATGGCCGAAAAGTTTAATCAGGCCTAAAGCGGCGTTATTTAACGCTTCATCCGAACGCAAAAGCGGCAGCTTCTTGTCTAAAGCTTCACCGTGGTAAGAAATAAATATTGTGGGGATACACAAAGTTTTGCCAAGCGTACTTTCGATAATAAACGCCGCACTTGATGGATCCCAGGCAGTATAACCTCTGGCTTCAAAGGTCGCCCGGATTCCTCCTGAAGGAAAGCTGGATGCATCCGGCTCCCCCTGGATTAATTTATTCCCCGAGAATTTTTCGATTACTTTTCCCGGAGCGGTTATCGAAATAAAGCTGTCGTGCTTTTCCGCGGTAAGCCCGGTCATCGGCTGGAACCAGTGCGTATAATAGGTAGCGCCTTTGGCAATTGCCCACTCCTTCATCGCATCGGCAATTTCGTTTGCCTGCGCTAAAGTTATGGTTTTACCTTCAGACATCCAGGTCTTGAATGCCTCAAAAGTACCTTTAGAAATATGCTTTTGCATAGTTTCCGTGCTAAAGGTATTCACGCCGAAATAAGAGGAAACTTTTTTAGGAAAATCTATTTTTTCTAATTCGGTGCTTTTAATTTTAAATAGAACTTTCTGTCTTATGCTCATTCCTTCCTCCTGATTATCTATTCTTCCGTTAAGTTTAATTTTACCACAATTAAGTTAAAATAAAAGAGGCATTCTTTAAGGCCCCAGAACGCCCCCGTCCTCTAATTACAAGTAAGAAATACAAAGCGTTGGTAACCTAAATTTTTAAAATAGGGGACGGTCCTCTCAAGAGGACAGCCCCCATGTTTTACTATCCTATCGCCAAGCTTCCGCGCTCTTCAGTCCTTATACGCACACACTCTTTTAAATCCAGCACAAAAATTTTTCCGTCGCCGGTTTCGCCGGTTTTGGCACCTTTGACGATTGCTTTAATGGTTGGCTCAAGATAATTATCATTTACCGCGATCTCAAGGCGGATTTTGCGCAGGAGATTTCCGGTTTCCTTTGCGCCGCGGTAAACTTCGGTCAGGCCCTTCTGGCGGCCGTGGCCTAAAACCTCACTGACCGTAATTAGATTTACTTCCGCTTTATACAATTCTTCTTTTACCTCTTCTAATTTATAGGGTTGAATTATCGCAATAATTAATTTCATTTATACCTCCCGAGTTTTTAAAATCCTGGGGACGGTTCTATTTTTCGAACACGGTTAGCTATGGAAAAATAGAACCGTCCCCATGTTTCTCATTCTAATATCGTATACGCTCTCTCGCGATGCTGCGTAAGGTCCAAGCCAATAGCTTCGGATTTTTCATCCACCCTGACCCCGACAAAAATATCCACTAATTTATAAATTACGAATGTTACAACCGCCGTATAAACAATAGTTACGGCTACGGCTAAAAGCTGTGTTAGGAATTGTTTGGGGTTGCCAAAAAATAATCCGTCGGCTCCGGCAGGGTTAACTAATTTTGAAGCGAATAATCCGGTAGCCAAGGCCCCCCAAATCCCTCCTACGCAATGCACGCCGAAGGCATCAAGAGAATCATCATAACCGAACAGAGGCTTAATCACAGTTACAGCGATAAAACAAATCACGCTGACTAATAAACCGATAATTATCGCCGCAACCACGCCCACAAACCCGGCTGCCGGAGTAATCGCGACTAACCCGGCGACCGCCCCGGAACATACGCCGAAAATTGTGGGTTTGCCATTGCGTATCCATTCAATCAACGCCCAGCTTAATCCCGCAGCCGCGGCGGCAGTATTGGTTACGACAAAGGCGTTTACCGCTAATCCATTTGCCGCCAAAGCGCTTCCGGCATTAAAACCAAACCAGCCAAACCATAAGAGCCCTGTGCCCAAAACCACGAAAGGCATATTATGCGGAGTAGGCACATTTTTTTCTAAATTACCTCTTCTGCCTAATACTATTGCCGTAACAAGAGCGGCAATACCGGCATTAATATGCACGACAGTTCCTCCGGCAAAATCCATTGCCCCTAAATTCCTTAACCATCCGCCCATTCCCCAAACCCAATGGCATAACGGATCATAAACAAAAGTTGCCCAAAGCAGAGTAAAAATCAGAAACGCGGAAAATTTCATCCTCTCGGCAAACGCGCCGATAATCAAAGCCGGAGTAATTATGGCGAACATCGCCTGAAAGATCATAAACGCCTGATGCGGAATTGTGCCGGCGTAATCCGCGTAAGGCTCCAACCCCACTCCGTTTAAACCCAGCCATTGCAGACCTCCCCAAAACCCATTTCCCGGATGAAATGATAAGCTATAACCAATCAAAACCCATTGCAGGCTTAAGACACACATAATAATAAAACACTGCATCAAAACGCTTAAAACATTTTTTCGCCGCACCATGCCTCCGTAGAAAAAAGCAAGGCCGGGGGTCATCAGTAAAACCAGGGCTGATGAGATTAACACCCATGCTGTATCGCCTGAATTCATTTGGCTCCTCCTCTGTTAGAAATTAATATCCAATTGAAGCGTAATAGTGTCGGTTAAATTACGGTTATTATAAATATCATACGCAAGGATCGCCGAGATGTCCGGCGTAAAACTCCAGGCAAAACCGTAATTAATCGCTCCGTAAGATGATTGCGTGCCCTGATAATCCACGCACAGCCATAACTTCGGGCTTATCTCGCACATTGTGCGTTCCCAGGCAAACATCGGCCCGGCGTTATCCCGCAAACCATCCCTGCCCCTAAGCAGCCTGCCATTTCCCTTAAAATAACCGGCGGAAAACCTTCCCAGATTAACCTTGCCTAGATTAACGGTCTTTGCGGCCTTAACATAAGCAACGTTATAATTCGTCCGGTGGCTTCTGGTTCCCATGTCATACATACCCGCGGCGATTGCGGGCATATCCGCGCTGCCTAACGGGCAGGTAAATTTTGAATAACCTTCGGGGATGCCGAACTTAAAATGAAAATACCAGGGAGTCGAATCATAGAAAGAACCAAACCCCTTTTTATAATCAAAACCGGTCTCCGCCATAATCTTTCCCAGCGGCTGCCAGAGTTTGCCTAAAAGATTCTCTTCCGGTTTATCCGATAATAAACTAAAGGTAAGGCCGTATACCTGCTGGACATAATTATGCTGATCGTAATTATCGGCGTTGGTGCCTTTGCCGGTCGTGGGAAAATAAAAATCCGAGGTAACGTGGATTTTCTTATAAGGCTGGATATCCGTTGACGGAGCCCAGATGTGCGTTGAAGGAGTTGCGTACGCATTTGATAAAACAAAGACGCAGAAAACCGCAAAAATCAATCCAATTCGTTTCGCCATTATTCTCCTTTCCGAATAAAAAAGGCGCTCTATTTTCATAGAACGCCTATGTTTAAATCTTACACTTCAATGTGCCTTACGTCACTACAAGTAAAGAATGCTTAAATCTGGTAACCAAATTTTGCGTAGCAAAATTTGTCCTGAGTCTACAATAAGCTTTTATCTACAAACGAAGGATCTCTTTTATTTATCCAAATGTTTTTGGGCCCTGGCTCTAACCTTCTGCATCAGCTTTACTACGCTAACGTGAGAGATCCCCATACGCTTGCCTATCTCTCTGGTAGTCAGGCCCTGGCTGAAATAGGCAAGCAGCTTTTTTTCTTTGAGGTTGAAACCATTATTCTGGATACTCCGCGCTAAAAATATATTATGCAATTGCCCCCGGCAATCCGGAGAAGACCAATATTTCCCCAACACATCCTCTATAGTTGCCCCATCCGCGCTCAACGTAGCATCAATACTGATAACATTGGAGCGTTCATTCACCTTACGGATATAATTTTTCAGATGAAAATAACACCCCTGCAGGATATAGCTTTCGGTCTTATCGCTAAGCTTTCCTTTTAGAAAATTGCTCCAAAGGTGGATTGATGCCTCCTGATACAGGTCGTCATGGTTAAAGGAGCGATAACGCCCGTTTAGCTTATAGGCAATCCGCTTGATTGTCGGCGACAGTTTCTGGTGCAGCTCTTCAAAACTCATATTTTAATCCTCATAACACCCCGCGCTAATAGGTATTGCGCGGATGTCCACCAGGTGGTGGAAAACAAAAACGTCCTTTGGCCCCATATGGGTACACCCCGCGCTTATAAGGTATTGCGCGGATGTGCCCCGGTGGGCAAAGGACGCCTTAGTCCTGACAAATAAAAAAGCCTTCTGGGCAAACTTTCCTGCCAGAAGACTTCTGTGTCTTTTACTACAACGCTGTAATCTATTTAAAGTTTAACACATTTTAGGGATTTGTCAACTAAAATTCATTCCGAAGGTGCGGCGTATTTAGCTCCCTGCTTAATTCTTGTTCTTGCTTTAAAAAATTCAATTATAACCGGCATTATTGAAATACCTATAATCAATAGCGCGACTAAAGAAAAATTCTCTTTCACAATAGGAATATTCCCGAAATAAAAACCGCCGAACACAAAAATTGCCACCCATAATACGCCTCCGATTACATTATAGATAAAGAATTTGGCGTAATCCATACGCACGATTCCTGCTATAAACGGCGCAAACATCCGTACTACGGGTATAAACCTGGCTAAAATAATAGTTTTTCCGCCGTACTTTTTATAAAAGTGATGGGTGCGATCCAGGTACTCTTTCTTAAAAAAAGGGATATGTTTGGCGTTGACCAGGCGATTTCCCAAATATTTCCCAATGGCATAATTAACACTGTCGCCCAATATTGCCGCGCACATCAGGATGCCGGCCAAAACAAAAGGATGGAATGTCCCTTGCGCGGCAAAAGCGCCCAGCACAAAAAGAAGCGAATCTCCGGGCAGAAACGGCGTTACCACAAACCCGGTCTCGGCAAAGATAACCCCGAAAAGTATGAGATATGTCCACAAACCGCACTGCTGGATCAGGACACTAA
Source organism: Candidatus Omnitrophota bacterium (assembly GCA_028715785.1). Taxonomy (GTDB): domain Bacteria; phylum Omnitrophota; class Gorgyraeia; order Gygaellales; family Profunditerraquicolaceae; genus UBA6249. The sequence goes on along the minus strand of JAQURC010000006.1, from coordinate 72,071 downwards.
GGTGGGTATCAAAATTAAGCAATATATTAATTAGTTTTTGAAATAACTCCATGAATTGCACAGCTGCTTTTCGCCTTTTATATCTTTCTAACCGCGGTACTTATTGGTAATCGGCATGCGCCTGTCCCGGCCAAAGGCCTTGGGCGTAATCTTGATACCCGGCGGAGACTGCCTGCGTTTATATTCATTTTTATCCACCATACTAATAGTCTTATTGACTGTTTCTTTATTAAAACCTGAAGAGACAATTTTTGCCAAATCCTTATCTTCTTCAACATAGGCTTTCAGGATCGCATCCAGGATTTCATAAGGCGGCAGGGTATCCTGGTCCTTCTGGTTTGGTTTCAGTTCGGCAGTAGGGGCCTTGGTAAATACGCGCTCGGGGATAACTTGACAGATAGAATTCCTGTGCCTGGATAATTTATAAACCAATGTTTTGGGCACATCTTTGATCACGGCAAGCCCTCCGGCCATATCGCCGTAAAGAGTGGCATAACCGGTGCTCATCTCTGATTTATTTCCGGTAGCCAGGACCAGCCAGCCGAATTTGTTGGAAAAAGCCATCAGGATATTACCTCTTATGCGCGCCTGCAGGTTCTCCTCGGCGCTATCCCTTCCCAGGCCTTTAAAATGCGGCTCAAGCGCCAACAGGTAAAACTTGAATATTTGCTCGATAGAAATAGTGATAAATTTAATCCCTAAATTTCTCGCTAGCATGATAGCGTCTTCATGTGAGTGGCTGGAAGAATAGCGCGAAGGCATGAATACGCCGGTAACATTTTCTTTACCTAAAGCATCCACTGCCAGCGCCGCCACCAAAGAAGAATCAATCCCGCCGCTTAAACCGATGATAACTTTTCCAAAACCGTTTTTAAGCACATAATCCCTTAATCCTAAGACCAATGCCCGGTAAATCTCTTCTACAGGCCGTAAAATCTCAGGCTCTTCCTGGGTAACTATTTTTTTCTTTGCCGGCTGCAATATGTTCGAAATTCTAATTATCTTTCTAGAAGGGCTTACCTTGCTTGCGGGAATATCTAAATCCTGGATTAATAAATCCTCCGCAAAGGCCCTGGCGCGCGCCAGCGTTTTCCCCTTATTATCGACAATCATGCTCTGGCCGTCAAATACCAGCTCATCCTGGCCGCCGACAAGGTTAGCGTAAACCACAAACACCCTGTTGCTCTTGGCCTGGCCGGCAATAACCGCCTGCCTTTGCTTGAATTTAGCCGCATAATAGGGAGAGGCATTGATATTCAGGATTAATTTTGCTCCCGCTTCCGCCTGCGATTTTGTCGGGCCGCTCGGATACCAAATGTCCTCACAGATATTTACTCCAAAGATAAAATCACCAAACTTAAAAACCAGGGGCTTGTCTCCGGGCTCAAAATAACGTTTCTCATCAAAAACCCCGTAATTGGGCAGAAGGACCTTGCGGTAGACCCCTTTAATTTTCCGGTTATAAATTACCGCGGCGGCATTATAGGCCACTTTGCCCCTGCCATCGGCAAAACCTACAATCGCGGTGATATTGCCTTTTATGGCCCTGGCCAACTTTTTTAAGGCTTTGAGGTTATCACTGATGAATTTTGGTTTTAACAGGAGGTCTTCGGGAGGGTATCCGCAAAGCGCCAATTCCGGGAAACAGACGATATCTGCGCCGCAATCTTTTGCTTTTTCGATATACCGGCTGATTTTAGCGGCATTCCCTCGCAGGTCGCCGACAGTGGAATTTACCTGCGCAATTGCCAGGCGCAAAGATTTATCTTTCATTTTTTCCTGGTCCTTATATCTTTTGCCAGAATAATCGCCTCGGCCACCTCGCGCATGGATTTTCGCATATCCATACTTTGCTTCTGGATCAAACGGTATGCTTCTGAAGGCGCAATGTTTGCTTCCTGGGAAAGGATGTCCTTTGCCCTCTCGACCAGCTTACGAATGGTCAGGGCCTCTTCTGCCGAGCGGACGCGTAAATCCAGCTCTGCGTTTTCGATAGCAATGGCCGCCTGATTGGCCAGAGCCGTCAAAAGATCCAATTCGTGTTTAGAAAATTTGTGCTTTTTAGAAGTATAACAGTTGAGTACCCCGATGACTCTTCCCTTGACTGCCAACGGCACGCAAGCCAAAGAACATAAGCCCTCTTTTTTAGCCACATCCTGGTTTAGATAGCGCGCATCGCTTTTAACATCCAGGATACACATCGGCTTATTCTCCCGGGCAACCATGCCGGCTATACCTTCGCCTAAACGGATATTAGGCTTTTTATTGTAGGCCTCGGATATTGACTGCGTAGCTTTAACCACCAGCTCTTTTTTCTCCGGGTCAAGCAGCATCAAAGAAGAAATTTTGGAGTTCATAATTTCAGCGGTAACCTGCACCACTAAACGCAGGAGCTCTTCCAAATACATCCCGGAAGTAAGCAGGTTTGCCACTTTTGAAATAGCCTCAATCTGTTTTACATAAACCTGGAAATTGTCTTTTTTAGCAGCCATTATCTTGTCTACGAAGACAACACCCGCGCAATACCTTTAAGCGCGGGGTGTCCTTCTATTTAAAAATCTTTTTATTCTATTCAAAGCTTCCTTTAAATTATCCATGCTGGAAGCGTAAGAAATCCTGATATAACCTTCCGCGCAGGGACCAAAAGCAGTTCCCGGGACCACCGCCACCTTCTCCTCTTTCAATAATTGGCGCGAGAATTCCATAGACGACAAACCTGCGCTTTTAATGCAGGGAAAAACATAAAAAGCTCCCTGCGGCCGGAAGCATTTTAATCCCAAAGAATTTAATTCAAAGGTCATCAGCTCCCGCCTGCGGTTATATTCGCGTTTCATCTGCTCTACCGATCTCCTGCCGCTGACCAATGCCTCTGCCGCGGCCATCTGGCTGGTGATCGATACGCACATAATCGTATATTGATGGATTTTAGTCATCGCCGCGATGATCTCTTTCGGGCCGCAGGCAAATCCCACGCGCCAGCCGGTCATCGCGTATGACTTGGAAAATCCGTTAAAATAAACCGTATTTTTCCTGGCACCCGGTAAAGCCGGAAAAGCAACATGCTCAAAATCATAAGTCAGGTCGCCATAAACTTCATCACTGATACAAAGTATTTTATGTTTTAATAAAACTTTATTTATATCCAGCAGCTCCTTGCGGCGGTATGAAACACCGGTAGGATTGGTGGGGTAATTCAAAACAATACCTTTGGTCTTCTTATCGATATGTTTTTCTAAAAGCCTGGGCGTGATTTTGAATCCATCTTTTGAGGTATCGATATAAACCGGAGTGCCGCCGGCAAGCTCGGTAACCGGGCCGTATGAAACATAACTGGGTTGGGGAACCAATATCTTATCGCCGGGGTTAATGATCGCCCGCATAAGCAGGTCAATGCCCTCGCTGACTCCCACGGTAATTAATATTTCCTCATCCGGGCAATAGTCCAGGCCGTATTCACTTTTTAAAAAACGGTGGATTCCTAAACGCAGTTTATACAGCCCTTTATTCGAGGTATAACTGGTAAAACCCTGCTCCAGGGAATAGATCCCGGCCTCACGGATCTGCCAGGGGGTGACAAAATCCGGCTCCCCCACTCCTAAAGATATAACATCCTTCATCCCGAGCACTAAATCAAAGAACGCCCGGATGCCCGATGGCTGCATTTTTTCTACAACTTTTGATATTTGCATTTGCCCTTTAATAGGATATGGCTATCCTTTTGTTCTCCGCTTTCTGCTTCAAAATTACTCCGTCTTCCTTATACTTTTTCAATAAAAAATGGGTGGCTGTGCCGCGGACATTCTCTAAACAGGAAAGCTTCTCCGCCACAAAGTTGGAAACCGTATGCAGGTTCTTGCCCTCGACAACCACCAATAAATCATATGTTCCGCTGATTAAATAACAACTGGTTACCTCGGGGAATGAATAGATACGCTCGGCAATTTTCTCAAAACCCAGGTCCTTCTGGGGGATGATATTCACCTCAATTAAAGCCCTGACCTCGGATTCATTGTCCTTAATCAAATCCTTATTGATTACCGCCTTATATTTTAAAATTGCCCCCTCTTTTTCGTATTTCTTGATCGCCTTTTTTACATCCTCCGGATTCTTGCGGGTCATTTTAGCGATATCTTCCACGCTTGCCCGGCCGTCTTTTTCTAAAATTTCTAGAATCTCATCCATTTTTTCACTCCTTTTGCTATTGTAATGGCCTAAAAAATTATTTTACAATATTTAAACAGATATTGAATGGATTATATACCACTAAATACGAGGGGTCAAGGGGATATATTAAATTAAAAGGGACGTGCCAAAAAGGGACACCCTTTTTAAAGGGTGTCCCCTAAGAGGACGTCCCCCCAACTAGAAATTATTTCAATTCTTCGGGATGGTGCTTGACTACTTTTGCCTCGACCATATAAATTACGTCTTCGGCAATATTGGTAGTGTGGTCGCAGATACGCTCCAAATACCGGGCAATAAGCAATAATGCCACCGCCCGCTCCGCGGTTTTAGGATCGCGCGCCAGATATTCATTAACCAGCTCATCCTGAACCAGGTTACGCAACCTGTCGGCTTCGCAATCCGCTAAAACCACCTGCCGGGCCAACTGGGCATCCTTTTTGACAAATGCGTCAATGGCATCCTTAACCATATTCTGCGCCACCTGGGAAAGCTTGGGAATATCCACTAATGGTTTAAGTAAAGGCTTATCCATCAATGCTAATGATTTTTGCGAGATATCTAATGCTATGTCGGCAATCCGCTCCAGCTCCGTATTTATCTTCATCCCGGTGGTAATATACCTTAAATCTCCTGCCATCGGCTGATAACGGGCAATAAGATCAATGCATTTTTCATCGATTGCCAACTCCAGTTCATCGATCTTATTATCAGTATCGATTACATCCTGAGCCAGGTTTTTATCGCGGTTCTTTAGCGACTCGATAGATTTAAATATCGACTCCTGGGCAAATACCGCCATCTTCAAAATATCTTTGTGCAGTTCCTTTAATTCTTCATCTAAATGCCTTAGCATTTATCCTCCTTGGCCACAAGGCCATACCCGCGCAATACCTTATAAGCGCGGGGTGTCTAACCGTATCGGCCGGTAATATAATCTTCTGTCCGCTTATCTTTTGGCCGGGTAAAAATATCCTCTGTTTTACCAAATTCAACCAATTCGCCTAAAAGCATAAAACCTGTTTGGTCCGAAACGCGCGCTGCCTGCTGCATATTGTGCGTAACAATTATTATAGTATAGTTATTCTTAAGTTCACGCATTAATTCTTCGATACGGCTGGTTGCCTGCGGGTCAAGGGTCGAACAGGGCTCATCCATCAGCAAAATCTCAGGCTTAACCGCGATCAGCCTGGCAATGCAAAGCCGCTGCTTCTGTTCAAGCGACAAACTCAGCGCGGATTTATTCAGCTTATCTTTAAGTTCATCCCACAAAAGAACGGATTTTAAGCTATCCTCAACTATCTCATTGAGTTTTAGCTTAGTTAAGCCTTCGGCATGCACCTTCTGGCCAAAAACAATATTCTCATAAATAGATAACGGGAAGGGGTTGGGCCGCTGAAAGACCATGCCTACTTTTTTACGCAAGCCCACTAAATCCGTTTTATCGGAAATTATATTTTCGGCGTCAATGATTACTTCCCCTTCTACGCGCACCCCTTCGATAAGGTCATTCATCCGGTTAAACACCCGCAGTAAAGTCGACTTACCGCACCCTGATGGCCCAATCATAGCGGTAATCTGCTTTTGGGTAAAATGCGCTTTTACGCCTATCAGCGCCTGGAAATCAGCGTACCATAAATTTAAATTATTTACTAAAATATCCGCCATTATCCAAACTTTCCTCTAATATAGCCATCGGTACGCTGGTCGCTGGGCGCCGTAAACATCTTTTCTGTTTTGTCCAATTCTATCAGCTCTCCTGACAGAAAAAAAGCCGTGCGGTCCCCCACCCTGGCCGCCTGCTTTACATTGTTAGTTACTAAAACTATTGTATAGTCTTTTTTCAGCTTTAACATTGCCTCTTCAACTTTGGCGGTTGAAATCGGGTCAAGCCCGGAACAAGGCTCATCGAATAAGATGACCTCCGGCTCAACCGCCAGGGTCCGGGCAATGCAAAGACGCTGCTGCTGTCCGCCGGATAATTTAAAAGCCGAGACATCCAACCTGTCCTTGACCTCATCCCAGAGATAGGCTTGCTTTAAGGAACGCTCGACAATCCCGGAGATCCGGCCGCGGTTATTTTCTCCGTGCATCCTGACCCCATAGGCCACATTTTCAAAAATCGATAAAGGCAGGGGCAGGGGTAAAGCAAAAACCATGCCTACTTTTTTGCGCAAAACCTCAATATCTATTTTTCTGATATCCTCTTGATCAAACTCTAAGCTGCCGCTCATTTTAAAACCCGGATACAGGTCATTCAGACGATTAAGCATGCGCAGGAAACTGGTCTTTCCGCTGTTGGACGGGCCGATTACGCTTAAAATCTCATTGGCCTCTACCTCGATGTTCACGCTTTTTAAAGCGTGGATCTGGCCAAACCAGATATTCAGGTTCCTGGCGTTAAGTTTTACCATTTCTTCTTCTTTCTGAAATTATAACGGATGATTATGGCCACTAAATTCATAAACAAAACCAAAGATAACAGGACTAAAGCCGTGCCATAACGTATTTTTTCATCCACATTAGGCACCTGCGTTGAAATTACATACAAGTGATACGGCAGCGCCATCGCCTGATCAAAAATAGATTTAGGCAGCTGCGGCAGATAAAAAGCCGCCACAGTAAAAAGAATCGGGGCGGTTTCTCCCGCTGCGCGGCCTAATCCCAGAATGGTCCCGGTTAGAATTCCGGGTACGGCATTGGGTAAAACTATATGCCTTATGGTTTGCCATTTACTTGCCCCCAAAGACAAGCTTACCTCGCGAAACGAATGCGGCACGCTTTCCAAAGCCTCCCGGGAGGTAGTAATGATTATCGGCAGGATCATTATCCCTAAAGTGAGCGAACCGGATAAAATCGATGCGCCAAATTTTAAGAAAACCACAAAAAGCGCCAAACCAAATAAACCATAGACAACCGAAGGCACACCGGAGAGATTCACGATTGCCAGCTTGATTATGCGGTTAAGAATATTGTCCTTTGCGTATTCACTTAAATAAATTGCCGCCAGCAGGCCTATGGGCAGGGCAAAGATTATCGCGCCCAAAACAAGATAAATTGTCCCGATGATCGCCGGGAAAATCCCTCCGGCGCGCATCCCCTGGCGCGGAATATCCGCTAAAAATTGCCAGTTAATCGCCGGCAGGCCTTTCTGGATAATAATCACAACAATCAAGCCAACCGGCACAACAATTAAAAGCGTAGCCAGGAAAAGAAAAAAGAAGGCGATCTTTTGTGATCTTTGCGTATTACGCATTAATGCCTCTTGTGCAAGAATAGGTCCGCGGTAACATTGATGATAAAACTTATGATGAATAAAACTATGCCGATAGCAAAAAGCGCAAAATAATGTTCGCTGCCCACAACCGCCTCGCCCATTTCCGCGGCAATGGTGGCGGTCAAAGTGCGCACCGGCACAAGAATGCTCTGCGGAATGACCGCGGCGTTGCCGGTAATCATCATTACCGCCATGGTCTCGCCGATTACCCGGCCGATACCAAGCATTACCGCCGCGACTATCCCTGAAGAAGCAGCCGGAAGCAAAACCCGGTAAATTGTCTGCCAATGCGTAGCCCCTAAAGCAAAGGCGCCTTCTTTATAACTTTTGGGAACAGAATAAAGCGCGTCCTCGGCAATCGAAACTATCGTCGGCATAGCCATAAAAGCTAAAATTATCGAACCGGACAAGGCAGTTAAACCCGTAGGCAGATGAAAAGTAGTCTTTACCCAGGGGACTAAAGTTACCATACCAATAAAACCTAAGACCACGCTGGGTATAGCCGCCAATAATTCAATTCCGGCTTTTAGAATTTCTTTAATTTTTAATGGCGCGATTTCGGCGATATAAACTGCGCAGGCTACGCCTATAGGGATAGAAATAATTGCCGCTCCCAAGGTCACTAATAATGAACCCAATATTAGCGGTAAGATCCCTAATTGCGGCGGTTCAGAGATGGGATACCAGCTTTTGCCAAAAAGAAAATTAAAAGGACTAACCGATTTAAATACGGACAGGCCTTCTTTGGTTAGAAATAAAAAAATTAGGATGACAAAAAATATGGAAGCTAAGCCGCAGACCAGGATTAGCTTCTCAATAACAAACTCCTTGATTTTCCGCATAGCCGCCTGATACCCTTAATGTAGGGGAGGTTTAAACCTCCCCTACAACTGTTAATAACTTTCGCATTATTTTTTAATGGGAACAAAGTCCGTCTTGACTACAATATCCTGACCTTCTTTAGAAAGGGCATAATCAACGAATTTCCTAATCAGTCCTTGCGGCTCTCCATTAGTATATAGAAAAAGCGGCCTGGATATGGGGTATTTACCGCTTAGAACATTCTCGATACTGGGATTAACGTATTCGGATTTAGCGTCTTTAGCAATAGCAACGGGCTTTTGCTTGCTTGAGATATAACCCATCCCATAATAACCTATCGTTGCGGAATTACCGGCAACTTCATCGGCAATCGCCTGCGAAGAAGATAATAACAAGGCTCCGGGAGCAAATTCCTCTCTGCCGTTGGCATTGCCTTTCCTTAATACGTGCTCTTTAAAATAAACGTGGGTCCCGGAATTTACTTCGCGCGAAAGAATGACGATCTTCCCGTCTTTTCCCCCCACTTCTTTCCAGTTAGTGATACTGCCGGTAAAGATTCCGGCCAGCTGTTCCACTGTGAGCTTGCTCACCGGATTAGCCGGATTGACGACTACCGCCAAACCATCCAAAGCAACTTTTATCTCAAAAGGATCAATCCCTTTTTGTTCGGCCAAAGAAATCTCTTTATCCTTGATATTTCTTGAGCTCATCGCGATATCGCAGGTTCCGCTGATTAAACTGGACAATCCTGTCCCGGAGCCGCCGCCGGTTACCGCCACAAAATCCCCGGGATTTTTTTCCATATATTTCTCTGCCCAGGCCTGTCCGAGATTGACCATAGTATCCGAGCCTTTAATCTGGATGGAATTTTTATCTTTTCCGGCAAACGCCGGAACCGTAAAGATAAGCAAAGCTAAAATAAACAAACCTTTCTTAAACATTTCTCCTCCATTTGCTCATATTTATATTACCTTTATTATACTTGTATTTACTCTAAATCCATGTTAAATCTAAGTAAAATTTAAAACACTAACTTTAGTTTTGTTCCCAATACATTCGTATCCGTCCACTTCAGTCCGCTTTTTACGGTTCTGAACATATAATAAACTTCACCTTTTAGGTTTTTGGCGATATTCATCGCCAAACCCGCAGTCGTCCTGTTTTCACTTAACCTCTGGCCATCATCAAAAAGAATGAATATCTCATCGGCAGCAAACGGCTGGATCTCTAATTTAGTAAATTTCCAGGGGGCCTTTACCGTAAGCTTATTGCGGTAGCGCCAGGTGTCATCTTTATAATCAAAATGGTTATATTCCAGCCGGCTGCGGTCATCATATTTAAATCCGGCAAATTGGCTGGCAAAAGTGGCCGTAACATAAGGCTCGTTTTCTACCAAAAATTTATCTTTGCTTTTATTAAGCACATGCCGGTATCCACCGCCGGCACTCCAATATTTATTTAGGTTATAGGTTAATCCGACATCATAATGCTGGTAGTAAAATTCACTGGCGTTATCCCCCCAGCGAAACTCCTGCTCAAAGGCCAGCTTTAAATCTTTCTTAAGCTGGATTTCCTCGACATCCGTGTTCCATACCTGAAAATCACCGTCGTCATAAGCATAGGCATTAGCTAATAACAATAGTATCAAACCAATAGCCACCAAGCCTGTTTTATTCATTTCTTTAACCTTTCTTTGGAAAGATTATTGCGGGTAAAACAATCTGAATTATTATATGATATGTTAATGAGTAAGTAAATAATTAATCGGGGATTTAGTCAACAATTACTTTGTAACGCCTCTTTGATCGCTACCAATAAATCTGAAATTTCGGCTATGGTGTAGAAGAAAAAGAAGAAGAATGTATACGCGGATAAAACAACCAGGCCTGCCCACGGCGGCACGCTGCTTAAAACCCCGGACATTATCAATATTGCCGACAATACGCTTAAAATAAGAATAAACCAAGCGTACGTTTTTAAAACCATGCTGGCTGTTGTAAGAAATTTTGTATTCTTGCGCCTTAAATCATTTTTGAAAATGTAATTTTTCATGCCGTAAATGCCCCCTTACCTTAAAGCAAGATTCTTAGAATTCATTTGGCCGCCCTGCCGGTTTAGATGTTCTTCCAGCACCAGCAACAGCCTTTTAATTTCCATCTGCGCCGGGATTACCAATTCTTCTTCCAGTTTGAGGATACCGGCAACGCAGGCCATCGCTTTATATAACTGCATACCGGAATCAGTATTTTTTACCGCCGTTTCCACATAATTTGTGACCGAAGGTATCGAGGGAAGGTTTCCGGACTCCAACATCTTTTCAATTTGACCCCACTCCCCATCTATTTTCAACAGATCATCGTAGTTCAGGACAACTTTCATTGAAGAAAAACCTATGCCGCCGACGCCGGCTCCCAATGATGGAATTACAACTCTCTGCGGGCTGGAGGATATTACATTGGATGATGAATGCCCGCCGTCTAATTCATGTTGCATTGAGGCTGTATCCTCGTTTTGGGCAGCCCTGTACAGTAAAGTTAAAATTTCTTTGTTAGGCGGTTCAGTATAAAGGCCGCCTAATTGTTGTTTCAATACCGCATCCGCATCCGTAGTGCCGTCTAAACGCGTATAGAATGAACTTTGATGGGGTATAAGAGCTTCTATTTGAAGAGCTGCTAATTTACTGTGATACCCTGTATCATCTTCAGGCCAAAACAAATTGAAGAGCCCCTTTAAAAAAATATCCTCTTTATTTTTTAAATTCAGGCCCTCCCGAAAACGGTGAATCCCTGCTCCTTCGTTATTAGTAAGCATAACCAGAGGAACGAGAAAATGGGTAGTAAGATTGGGTTGAAAACTATCTTTGGAATGCTCAGCCATATAATCCTTCATTTGCGAAAGAAACGACATAAAAGACTCATTGCGTTCTTTATCCTGAATACTTACCAATATCTCTCCGCTGAATACGCGCATTTGCCGCTTTTCTTTATTGCGCCAGTCAACAGAAAACGCGGGCAAATGCCTTGGCCCGGTCTTATTTCTCACGTCTTCTAGACTCAAATGTTTAAATATCTTGCGGATCCACCCATACGGTTTTGGCTTACCGTTTCCGCCATTACCGTTATTTTCAACAATTAATGCCAGATCCTGCCTGGCCATTTGCTCTATATCGACCAATGCCGTTGTTAATTCCATGTCAGGCACTTCTTCCAATGATGAATTCAGATCACGAATCAAGCATTTATGCGTAACTTCTACCGCTGTACCCCAACGGCCTTTTTGTTTTAAAGCCTGGGTTAGCTGATAACCATTAATCAGCGATAATTCCAAAGGGGTCAATGGCCGCCCCAGCGGCTCAAACGCCGGAAGCGGCAAAAGCTGCAATGACCGCGCAATATCCTGCTCTCTTCCCAACAACAGTATACTTCTCTTAAACTTCCGCGCTTCTAACATACCTTCGATAAACGCCGCGGCACTGCCTTTGTTTTCGGCGGAAATAGCCAATAATTCGACATCTTTTCGTAATATCGTACCGCGCAAATTTTCAAGAAAATCCTGAATTATTTTGGGCTGTTCCGTGACAACAATGACTGCCTGCGCGCTTGCGCTGGCGCTAGAAAGTTCTTTCCAAGCCGCTTCAAGAGACTGCTCATAAGCAAATTGTAATGCCTTGTTTCTTGAATCCCCCTCAATAAGGAAAAAAGTGTCTTTAAATTGCCGCTTTAACTTCTCAATTGTCTTATTGTGTTCTTTATAAGTCTGGTCGGCTTTACCTCTGCCGGGAAACAGTAACACATACCAACCCAAAAAAATAAGCGAAAGCCCTACCAATGGTTTTGCGTTCCATAAAGCGCCCGCGCTAAAGTCAGGGGCGGACAAGAACTCTAGAAAACCAATGTTCCCGCCAATCGGAAGTGCAGAAGCCACCAAGACCAGGCTGACAAGCGGGCCGAACATCTCTTTCCAAAAAACCCAGCCTTTTCTGGCGCCCAGCCTTTTTCTTTTGCCTTCATAACAGTTTTGGATCCATTCCCCCCACTTTTTAATAACCTGCTTATCGATATCGGCTTTTGTCGAATAAAGGTTATCCAAGCTATTGCCTAACGGAATGATTTTCTCCTTTAGCTGCTTCATAAGCTCCTTCTTGGAATAGTTAAATGTCTTATTAAACCCAAAGGCATGCCCGACAATAAAAGAGATTGTTTTACGAAAAGGGGTGCTGCGGTCAAGCCGGTCACCGGATGAAAGAGGGATATTCTCTACCTCATTAAGAGCGCGCAGGCATTCATTAAAATATTCGGCAGTAACCAATATTTCAGAAGCGTAGATATTCAGGCGTTTTCGTTCCAACTCATCTGTACTTACACGCAGCCTATCCATAATTTCCTGGAGTTTCTTGCACAGAGACTGTAAAGCTTCGTCGTAAATCTGATAATAGGCGACTCTTTTGTCGGTAACGATATGCGATTCAAAAGGCAGGAGGTTTCTGAGCTTGCGCGTTTGTTCCAGGAACTCAAGACAGGCTCCATCGGTAAGGCCGGAAATACCGGCCCTTTTGTTTACTTCATTCAAAGCCGCCTCTACTACAGCGTCCCATGAAGGCTCCACCCAACCCGTATTATTTTCTATATCCGGACTACTCTCAGGGAAATCAACCGGGCTCTCCTTTTTAGTATTCATCCCCGGCAATAGACCTATAACTGCCGCGCCCAAAAGCGCGAAGGCCTCCATCGCGTAAGGAGAAACCGCCAGTTGCAAGTTGAAATATTTATCTAAACCCGTAAGGCTGATAGCCAGCGGCACTATCCCAAAAAGCGTAAATCCCGAAAGTATTGAAAAAATGGGGGCAAGCCCGGTTTTTGCCCTAACCGCGGGTGATTTTGATAATCCAAACAAGGCGTTAAAGGCAATAAAAGAAAGCGAGATAATCTGGAAATACTCATTCAAACTCGGCAAGGGATAACCGACAAACCTTTCTATTACGGAGTGTCCAAATACCCCATAGTTATAAAACATACTCCCGGCGTCAACAAAAAATCCAAAAATAAATAAAGCGCCAAGCAATAGCTCCGCGGCAATTAAATAAGCCGGATTATTTAATTCTAACACACTTAGTTTTTCTTTTGCTTTTTTCAATACCTGGCTTCCACCGTCATTCATCGCCTGCGCGCTGCTGGCAGCAGAAACAGGAGCGGCTGACGCAGCATTACGAACTGAACTTGCTGCGGATTCAACAATAACATTACCCAGCGGATCCTTTAGATCAAATTTTGCAGTTGCACTGATTAACCCTAGGTCAAGAACCCGGTCAGGGGATAAAATACCTTCTATTTCTCTTCCGCCTATTAAAGTCATACTCCCATCACTAGTGATCATCCCCGCAGAAGCAAAAGGCGGAATTTTTAATGCCAGAGTTACCCCGCCGCAAGAATAACTAGTTACCATTTCTCCAAAAACTAAAGGTTCTCTTTCATCAAAACGGTAGTCCCCCCTTTGTACTGATTCCTGGTATTGCGCAAAATAATCCTCCTTGGACCAAGGATGTTTAGAATTAAGACCAGATAAAATTTTACTATCGATAAACCGGGGCGCTGGACCGTTACGCTGCAAGAATCTATTTTTAAACCACTGAGCTAAAATAAAAGAATAATAAACCTGTCTTAAAGCGGCAAATTCTTTCCCGGTATTCACCTCCTTGATAAGCTTGGGTAAAATTAAATTTTTTATAAGTTCTGACGCGTATTCGTTAAAAGCCTGTACCCGTTTATCTTCAGAGGCCAAGGAATTTCCAAAATAATCTTCCTCCGTAAGCACATTCAAATTTGCTTTATATATATAAGCGCTGTTTTGAGTTTCTCTGATGATTATCTCACCCGGGTCAATCCACACGCGGGTAAAAGTTGAAGGAGCTAACGCCAGGCAGCCAAAAAGCTCTTCGGCTTTTTTCCTGATTTGCAGCCGATATTCTTTTCCCTGCTGGGCAGACATAGTGTAACGAGCAAACTCCTTCTTTAACTGCAAGTCGGCTTCTAAGAAAATCTTGCCCACATCAGTTTCAGCCAGTAAATCATCGATAACATTAGCCGGGGAATCCGGCCGCAGATTTACCCAGAAACTTTCGCTCGGTAAAGTTATCCCTACCAAAAAATAACTTAAAGGTCCGCTGATTGAATCCTTTAAAGTAAAATCGTCAGTATCTCTTAAATCACCCTTGTCAAATAAAAATTTAAATTTATTGATGTTTTCGGCGTATGCAACATAGCGAAGACGCGCGGGATTAAAGGCGCCGCTTAGGTGAGGAGGGGCAAAAAAACCTAAGAAATTGCCTTCCGCTACAGACTGGGCAAAACCACTCTGTTCAAAGAGGAGCGTAAAACATAACAGGCAGGCTAAGATTCTACGTAACATTCTAAACATGTTGAGGAATTAGCTGTTTAGTTTTGTCCATGATAAGCCCTGGTTAGAAGCTCCTGGGCCTCGGTATCAAGCGGTTGTAATTTTAAAACAGCGGACAAATACACGATTGATTCTTTATATTCCCCCAAGGAAAAATAAGCGGAACCGAGGTTATAATTTAGATCCGGATCCCTGGGATTAATTTCCCAGGCCTTTTCCAAAGATGTTATGGCTAAATTATATTCCCCGTTAATCATATGCAATGACCCTTGAAATAAATAGATGGCATACTCTTTACTGATTAAGCCTTTCTCCACATCATCAAGAATATTAAGCCCTCCTTTTATATCATTGAACTGCTTTTGAAATTCCTGCCTAGCCTGGCTGAAGTTCCCTGCCGCAGCCAACTCTATTGCGCTCTTAAAAGATGGCATTGGATCTTGCGCTGCTTTTTCTTTTTCCGCATTCACGGCTGGCTCAGGCGTATTTTGTGCCTCTATATTTTTAATATATTTATTTTCATAATAAATCTCTTGTCCATCATATTTAACTTTAACATAGTCTTTATTTCTTTCGACAATTTCACCGTCAATAACCTTGCCGGATTTGAGAGTAACTACTTCGGCCACGGCATAGCGCGACAATAAAAGGATAAATATTATGGATAAAATAGTGCCTCTTATTTTTAACATTTTTGATTCCCTGGTGATATTTTAAGGGAAAAGCCTCTTTTACGAGACCTTTCCCTTCCGTGGCTTTTTAATCCATTGCTTACATAGAAAATATACAATTAATTTGTTAACTAATTATTAAGGCAATGTAAATTCTTTGTAAATTTACCGCATAATTACAATTAACAATCAGGGAGTGTCCGTTCTAATGAGGGGAGTTGCTTACTTGGTATGCCTTGCCTTGCTTTCAATTTCTTTCATCTTATTCATATATACTGCTACTTTCTCAAGCCCCTGGCGATCACCTTTTTCTTGATATAATTCTTGGGATTTAAGAAGATTTTCTTTAAACTTTCTAAATTGATCAGACATAAAATAAGATAGGGCGAGGTTATAATACAGTTCGGGGTTATTCCCATCCAACCCGATGGCATTTTGATAATACCTAATCGCTTCGGAGTATTTCCCAAGTAAAGCATAAATTGCGGCCATATTAATTATTGCTTCGAAAGAATTTGGATCCAAAGATATTACTTTCTCATAATACTTAAGGGCATCTTCCGGCTGGGCTGATGATTGATACAACGCGGCTAGGTTAAAACATGCCTGGCTATATTGAGGATTTATTTCTATGGCTTTTTGGAAATAATCAATGGCTTTGGATTTATCCCCAACTGAAGCATAAACCACACCAATGACATTATACGGCTTAGGATAGCCTGGATTAAATTCTATAGCCTTCTGGAGCTCCTTAAGCCCATCATCTATATTACCGTTTTGTAGAAAATTCAATCCTGTAAAAAAAGACTTGGCATACACATCGGTAATTTTACCGTCATTTAAATCCTTAATAACGATAAGGGAACTAAGTGAAGTAGAATCTGATTTATTGTTTTTTAGGTTATCTTGAAACCAATCCGCAGCCTCCGGGAATCTTCCTTCGGAAGCGTATTCTATACCTTTGCGATAAGTAGAATCGGCACCTTGGGCAAAGGAACCCTGAACAACTGTATTCAAGGATAAAGCTAATACCATTAAAATAACTGATAGTAAACGGGGGCGGATAATAACAGGCAAGCAAAATACTTTGCACCGGCTATCTTTCATTAATCCATTCCATAATCCGGCGTTTAATTTTATCTCTAACCTGGCGGATTTTCTTCATTCTCTCATCCTGGCCCCCCTGAAAACTCGAGGGGTCATCAAAACCCCAATGCATTCTTTGTGTGACTGCTGTCCCGGGAAAAATAGGACACTTTTCCGCTTGCGATTCAGCGCACACAGTCACAACATAATCATATCGTTTACCCTGTTTGTAGAAATCAAACACACTCTTAGTCTTGTTCTGTGAAATATCGATGCCTACCTCTTTCATCACCTCGACAACTGTGGGATTTAACTTGCCAGGCTCCAGGCCCGCGCTCTCCACCTCAAATCTATCACCAGCCATCTGTTTTAAAAACGCTTCGGCCATTTGCGAACGAGCCGAGTTATGCACGCAAACAAATAAAACTTTTTTCTTATCCATGCTAAAAGTATCTCCTTTTAAAATACAACGCGACATTATAATATTGCAGCAACCATCTTAAATCAACTGTTTTCATCTAATTTTTCCAGGTGGTGTTTTACTACCTTTGCCTCAACCATATAGATTACATCTTCGGCGATATTAGTGGCGTGATCGCAGATACGCTCAAGATGGCGGGCAATCAAAAGTAAAGGAATAGCGCGTGGAATAGTTGTTTTATTTTTGGAGATATAATCATTGAGCAGCTCCTGTTGAACTAGATCACGCAGGTTATCGGCTTCTCGATCGCTCGATATTACTATCCTGGCTAATTCCGCGTCTTTATTAACAAATGAACTTATGGCATCACGAGTCATCTTTTGCGCAAGCAGGGTTAATTTTGGTATATCTACCAGCGGCTTAAGCAGCGGCTTATCTGCTAATTCCAACACCCGCTGGGAGATATCCACAGCCAGATCCGCCATTCTTTCCAAATCAGTAGAGATCTTCATCGCCATGGTAATAAAACGCAGGTCCACTGCCATCGGCTGCCTTAAAGCCAAAAGATCCAGACACTCTTCATCAATTTTAAGTTCGCACTCATCAACAATCTTATCTTCGGCAATCACCCTGGCAGCTTTATCTTTACGTAACTGTTTAAGCGCCTCCACCGAATCAATAATCGCTTCCTCCACTAAATCACCCATCTGAAGTATACTACTTTTTAAATCGGCCAACTCTACGTCAAAATGTCTTTCCATAATCAGACCTCGCTAATAAGTTGCCTTGTTTAACCAAACCTACCGGTTATATAAGCCTCGGTTTTTTTATCTTTGGGAGCGGTAAATATATCCTGCGTTTTTCCAAACTCAATCAACTCCCCCAAAAGGAAAAACCCTGTATAATCAGAGACCCGCGCTGCCTGCTGCATATTATGCGTGACAATCACAATGGAATAATCTTTTTTAAGCTCCAAAATCAATTCCTCTATCTTAGCGGTTGATATCGGATCCAGGCTGGCACATGGCTCATCAAATAGTATTACCTCTGTCTCTACGGCCAAACACCGGGCAATACATAAACGTTGTTGCTGCCCGCCGGATAATTTCAAAGCACTGTCATTAAGCCTGTCCTTTACTTCAGCCCAGATAACCGCCTTCTTTAAGGAATCTTCAACCTTCTGCTCAATAAACGCTTTATCTTTTATTCCGTTCACTTTTAAACCGTAGCTTATATTTTCAAATATAGTTTTAGGAAAAGGATTGGGTTTCTGAAAAACCATCCCCACCCTTTTTCGAATATCCACGGCATCAACCAGAGGGCTGTTAATATCCAAATCATCCAGCAAAATCTTGCCTTTAAGGGTTGTATGCGCGACTAATTCATTCATCCGGTTAAACAGACGGATGAATGTTGATTTGCCGCAGCCTGAAGGCCCGATCATCGCCGTAACTTTATTGGCATAAACATTGAGGTTGACATTTTTTAGCGCCTGGTTTTTCCCGTAAAAAAAATCCACGTTTTTTGCCTGCATTTTTATCTTGTTATCCATACAAACTCCTCTGCCTTTGACGCAAGAATATAGCAAATCCTGAAATAAATAAAACCAAAAATAAAAGCACCAAGCTGCAACCATAGGCAATCGCTCTTTGCTTATCCGGATGCGCTCCTTCAGTCATCAGCGCGTAAATATGGTACGGCAGGGCCATGACTTCGGAAAATACGGATTTAGGATAGCCGCGCGTATAAAAGGCGGCGGCGGTAAATAGAATCGGTGCAGTTTCTCCGGCCACCCTGCCAATACTTAAAATCACACCGGTAAGGATCCCGGGCAAAGCTGTAGGTAAGACGATATTTTTGATAGTTCCCCATTTCGTCGCCCCCAGAGATAATGAAGCTTCCCTGATTGATTGAGGAACGGCCAAAAGCGCCTCTTGCGCTGAGGAGATTATCATTGGCAGCGCCAAAATCCCTAAAGTCAGGCTTCCGGAGAGAATGGAAACTCCAAAACCGAAGAATTTAACGAACACCGCTAAGCCAAATAGGCCAAAGACAACCGATGGCACGCCGGCCAGATTATTGATGCTGATTCTAATAATATTTACCACGATGCTCTTAGGTGAATACTCGCAAAGATATACCGCGCAAGCAATCCCCAGCGGAAGAGCAAACATAATCGCCCCCAAAGTAATATAAAATGTGCCCACGATAACCGGCGCAATCCCGCCTTTAGTCATCGCCGAATACGGCACCTGGGTAAGAAAACTCCAACTCAACACGCTAAATCCACGCGCCGCGATAAAATAAATAATTGAGCCCAGGGCCAAAATGGTAGTAAGCATGCAGAGGAATAAACCAAAAAATCCCAAATTTTGCGAAAACTCTTTCTTCATCCGCTTAACCCCAGCTTTACCCTAAAACTCCGGCTGATTATCTCGGCGATAACATTAAATATAAATGTAATCACAAATAATATGAGCGCGATGGCAAAAAGCGCGTGATAATGGCTGCCGCCCATAGGAGCCTCCCCCATCTCCGCGGCAATCGCCGCGGTCATCGGCCGCACCGGCTCTAAGAATGTATGAGGTATGACTGCTGAACCTCCGGCAACCATTAACACAGTCATCGTTTCGCCGATCGCCCGGCTCATCCCTAAAATTATGGCCGTAGCTATTCCTGAACCCGCTGCCGGGATTATTACTTGAGTCAAAGTTTGCCAGCGTGTGGCCCCTACCGCAAATGAAGCCTCGCGAAACGCATTCGGGACATAATTTAATGCGTCTTCTGCGATACTGCATACCGTAGGAGTAGCCATAACCCCCAAAATAATACTGGCATTTAAGGCAGTTAACCCTGTAGGTAAATGAAATACCTTCTGTAATAAAGGCGTAAGTATAACCACGCCAAAAAATCCGAAAACTACCGAAGGGATGCTGGCTAACAATTCAACGATTGGCTTGAGTACGGCTTTTTGGCGCCTCCCGGCTAATTCATTTAGATAAAGCGCGCTGCCAACCCCTAAAGGAACACAAACTACAACCGCGCCCAAAGTTACCCAAATAGAAGCTAAAATTAAAGGTAAGATTCCGAATTCCGCGGGATTATAAGTAGGATACCAGCTGCGGCCAAAGATAAATTTAAAGAAGTTTACTTTCTGGAATATGGGCAGGCTTTCTTTAACCAGCACTAACACAATGCCCATCAGGAAAAAAAGCGAAGCAAAGGCAAGGATAGTAAAAATCCATTTGTATAGTCTTTCTTTAAAACGCAGTATCTTCATAATAGGAGTAATGGCACGGCAGAATAAATCCACCGTGCCATCTTAGGGTTACCGAGTAAACGCTTTATTTTTTCTCCTTTAACCCTACAAAACCCTCTTCTTCAACTAACTTCTGTCCTTCATCGCTTAAAATAAAATCAATGTATTCCTTAACTAACCCTTTAGGTTTACCATTGGTGTACATAAAAAGCGGGCGGGTAACTGGATATTTACCGGAGACAACCGTATCCCTTGAAGGCATAACTCCGTTTATTTCAATCGCCTTTACCGAAGATGAAAGAAAACCTAACCCCACATAACCTATAGCTCCCGGGGTGCCAGCAACAGTAGTTGCCACTGCCTGATTAGATGCCTGCATTAAAGCATCAGAGCGGGTTTTACCGCCTTCCAATACTAACGTGAGGAAAGCTTCAAATGTCCCGCTTGAAGTATCGCGGGATACAACTACAATCTTCTCATCTTTGCCTCCTAACTGAGACCAGTTAGAAATTGTGCCGGTAAAAATATCTTTTACCTGTTTTTTACTTAATTTACTAATGCTATTTTCCGGATTGACAATTACTGCTAAACCATCCATGGCAACTATATTAGCTGTAGCATCAACGCCGTTAGTTACTGCTTTATCAAGCTCTGTGTCCTTAATCGGACGGGAAGAATCAGCGATATCGCAATTTTTATCTAACAACGATGCAATACCCACTCCTGAACCTCCGCCGCGCACAGAAATATTGGCACCGGGATTTTTGTCCATATAAACTTCAGCTGTTTTTTGGGCGATAGGAAGCACAGTAGTAGAGCCTTCAACCACAATCTTCTCTGCGTAGCAGGGTAACGCAAGGCCCAAAATCAACGTTCCCATTACCGCTAACCTTGTTAATTTCATTTTAATTCCTCCTCTTTTCGCTGATTACGCTTGTCAGAACTTCATATTAAGATCAACCTGAGCCAAGGTTTCAGGCTGCGCCCTTCCGCCGCTATTTATCCCGTTTATTCCCCATGAACGGTAGATATCAAAACCAAGGGAGGTATTTTTAGCTAAGCCGAAATTTAAAATAACCTCATGGCTTCTTATGCCTGTTTTACCGCTATAACGGTCAGAGTCAGGCAATATATCAAGCACGGCATCCTTGCCTAACATAGCATAGAGGTATCGTAACTGCCAATCACCCCACTTTTCGATTTTTTCATTGCCAAGCTGGAACCCTGCCGAGAAACCGGTATTTTTCTTGGAAACATCCAGGTTATTCACATATTCACCAAAAAACTTTAAAGATTCAGGGCTTAACCCAAAAACTTTAAAAGGCTGCATAATCTTAAATTCTAACGCAGGATTAAGCATCGCGTAATTAAAGGCATAGTTTCCCGTAGTAGCAGAAGTGCTATTATATTTAGTATTGGAGCCTTTATCGTGGCTTGAAGGAACCTGGTCTTTGACATCGAACGAGGAAAAAGAAACCGCCCCTTTTAATGAGTAGGTATCATTAAATTTGTAACTTGCTCCCGGCTGAATAAGGAACGCCGAAGCCCCGGAAGTTGATGTAGAATCTGTCTCGACAACTAAGAAACTGCCGTTCATAAACAAATTGGTTCTGGGATTCAAATCCTTGCTAAGCCCGATAACCGCGCCTTCAGGAGTTATATCCGTATCCCATATTAAATCGGTAGGCTCCCAAAATACATCACCAGGAAGCATTTTTCCGCCGACAAGTTTTAGCCAGGGAAGCGGCGCATACTTACCGTAAGCATAATCCAGCACAACCGTCTTTTTACTATTGTAACCGCCGAAAGATATATTGGTAGAGCGCGGATCTCCGCTTCCGGTAGCTATACCGACTCCGGCGAGGATCTTATCGTTTACCTTGGCCTCTAAGCCCAAGCGCATACGCACACGGCCGATGTTGGCGTCTTTTTGTATATCAGCATTATTTTTTTCATGTTGATTCTGATATCTCAGCCGTAAATCACCTTTTAACTTGATATTCTGCACCCAAGCCGGCAGAGAAGAATACTTGCCCTGGGCAATTTCCTTCTTTACCTGCTCCTGAGTCTCAAGTTTTACCTGCTGTGCTTCTGCGCCGGTTAAAACACCTTTATCTACTAACTTTTGTAACAATAAATCGATTTCCCCTGCGTATGAAACCCGGACACCTGCGCTCATCAAGCAGAAAGTTCCCAACAATACTGCGATTAACAACCTTTTCATTCCTGTCCCTCCTTTTTTTGTTAACCCTCCCCTGATATCACTGCAATATTACATTTTTCATATTGATTCTAAATTAAACGCAGGTAAAATCTGTGTAAATTCAATTTATCTGCTTTTTACTAAAAATTCTTTATCCAGGTTGGCGCTTATTTCCCTTACCGTGCTTAATAAGCTTGCCAAATTGAAGGGTTTGCTTAGATAACAATCCGCCCCCAAAAGATGGGCATATAATTTATCCTGTTCATGAGATTTAGCGCTCACCACTATAATAAAGGTGTGAAAATTCCGCGGGTCATCTTTTATCAGTTTGCATATATCAAACCCATCTATGCCGGGCAGCATAATATCGAGAATAACAATATTAAAACTTTCTTTTCTAATTCTCTCCTGTGCACTTAAGCCGTCAAAAGCCTGCTCCACATAAAAATCCTCTTTGCGCAGGTTATAGGCAATAAGGTCGTTGACATCTTTATCATCTTCTACGATCATTATTTTCTTAACCATGGCCAAAGTATAAAATAAAGGGGTTAAATCTACTTCAAAGAGAGGTAAAATCTGGGTAAAATTAAAAATGACACTCGAGAAGATATTGTGGTAATTAGGAAATTGGCAGGATAAACCAAAATTTGGAGCCTAAGCCTTCGGTGCTTTCCACTCCAACATTACCGCCATGCAGTTCGATGATATGCTTAACAATAGAAAGCCCAAGGCCGGTGCCTCCAAGCTGGCGGGAGCGGGCTTTATCGACGCGGTAAAAGCGCTCAAAAATACGGGGGATATCTTTTGCGGGTATGCCTGAACCGGAATCTTCGACAACAATTTTTATTTTATCGGCAAGCTGCTCAGAATAAATACGCACAAAACCGTTCTCTTTATTGTATTTTATTGCATTATTAACCAGGTTAGTGAAAACTTGTTCGATCTTGCTCTTATCGGCAAAAATTTCCAGGCCTTGGGGTAATGCCGAATTGATCTCTATCCCTTTCTTTTTTGCCTGAGACTTAAATCCCGATATAACCTCATTGACAAGCCCGGCTAAATCAAATTTATCTTTTTTAAGCACAATTTCTTTGGATTCGATATGCGAAAGATCCAGCAGGTCATTAATTAAAGTATTCAGCCTGTCAGCGTGGGTATTGATGATCTTGAGGAAATTGACGCTGTTTTCTTTGTCCTCCAGGGCCCCCTCAAGCAGGGTTTCCACAAAACCTTTTATCGAGGTAAGCGGCGTTTTCAACTCGTGCGAAACATTGGCCACAAAATCCCGGCGCATCGTCTCAAGGCGCCTGATCTCGGTAATATCGTGGATGACTAAAAGGCAGCCGCTGGTTACTTTGGATTCAAAAATCGGGGAGGCATTCACCTGGAATACTTTTTGTACCGGCCAAATAAGAGCCAGCTCTTTAGAAACGGGTTCTTTGCCTTTTAAGACCAAGGCAATTACATCAGCAATATCATTGTTAGGGAATACCTCTAGAAAAATCTTACCTTGCGCGTTCTTTTGGGAGATATTAAAAATATTTTCGGCTGTTGGATTAAGCCAAAGAACACGCGTGTCTTTATCTACCGCGATTACCCCCTCAACCATACTGTTTAATATGGCATGTATGCGGTTGTTCTCATTTTCTAAAAGGTCGATGCGCTGCTTGAATATTTCCAGTTCGGAATCCAGCTCGGATATTTTTTTCTTTAGGCGGGAATTGAACAATTTTTATCCCTCTACCTCAAAACGGTAACCGTAATTTTTCACTGTTAGAATATATTTGGATGCGTTTTTTAGTTTTTTACGCAGGGTGCGGATATGCACATCGACTGTGCGCGTCTGGATCTCCATCGCATGATCAAAACCCCAAATTGTGTCTAATAGATAATCCCGCGATAAGACCCTGCCTTTGGCGGCAAGCAAAGTCCTTAAAAGCTCAAACTCCTTGGCCGTTAACTCAACCGGCTTATCCTTGACCGTTACGGATATTTTGGCAAAATCTATTTTTAAATCCCCGGCTTGGAATATCTCCGGAAGTTTTTCTTTTTCAGCTACCCGGCGCAGGACCGCCTTGATACGGGCGATCAGTTCGCGCACGCTAAACGGCTTGGTCATATAATCATCCGCGCCTAATTCTAAACCGACCACTTTATCCGATTCCTGGCCTTTGGCCGTAAGCATAATTATCGGTATAGCTGCGGCCTTGCTTTCTTTTTTTAAGGCCTTGCATACCTCCAGGCCGTCCATTCCCGGAAGCATCAAATCCAGCAAAATAAGGTCCGGCTGCCCGCGCACCGCCAGGTCCAAAGCATCCTCACCGTCACCGGCGCTAATAACCTTAAAACCCTCCTTCTTAAGGTTATACTCAAGCATCTTAATGATATCTCTTTCATCCTCGACGATTAATATTTTTTCTTTCATCTATTGTTTTTCCTTGCCTTTGCAAACATTCACGCATACTCCGCAGACAAACTGCTCAACCTGGCGCTGTTTCTGAAAACTCTTGAGTTTTTCAAAACATTTAACATGGTCAAAATCCGCCGGATTATCCTGAATCGCCCCTGACGGGCATATCTTAACACAAAGCCTGCACTGCCCACAATCTTTTTTACTTAACTCATCTGCCTTTAACGGCATGTTGGTTAATACCGAAACCAAGCGGAATTGGCTGCCTAATCTCTCGTTCACCAAAAGGTTATTCCGGCCAATCCAGCCCAACCCGGCCAAAACCCCTAATTTCCGGTGCGAAAGATGCGCAATGTTATTTTCCCAATCAATGATTTGGGTCGCGGGGACGGCAAGGGCCAAAAAACCCCGCTTCTGGATTATATTACATAATCTTAAAGCTATGTGGTCCAGGAAAGAATTTACTATTTTATAATGATGGAAATACAGCTTGGTAGGCACAATATCTATTTCGGAAAGCACGGCTGCGGAAAGCATGACCCCCAAACAAATAGCCTTGTCGAAATTCTGCGAAATTTTGGGAGAGATCTTAAATTCACCCCTTATCCGGCTTATATCGGCAACCCCAAAAAGATCAATACCTTCATCGAGGCAGAATTTCTTTAAAATTGAATAGTTCTTATTTTTATCCATTCTAAAATAGCGTGTCATTGCGAGCCCGAAGGGCGAAGCAATCTCGTATTAGATTGCTTCGTCGCTACGCTCCTGGCAATGACACTAACTTGGACAGCCTTTTAGTTTTCTCAAATAAACCATAAGCAGGGAAATTGCCGCAGGCGTAACCCCTGAAATACGCGAGGCCTGGCCCAAATTAAGCGGCCTAAATTTAGACAACTTCTCCCTTATCTCCCGGGATATGCCGGCTAAACTGCCGTAATCAAAATTCGCCGGGAGCTTGATTTTCTCTATATGCTTAAACCGTTCCACATCCTTCTCTTGCCTTTGGATAAACCCGGCATATTTTACCTCAATTTCAACCTGCCGCCAAGCGGATTCAGGTATCGCCGGTTTTAATTTATGCAGCTTATTTACATCTTTGATGCTTATCTGCGGCCGTTTTAATAATTTTTCCAAAGTTAACGGTTTATGAAAAGGAGCGCAATTAATCCGGGTTTTTCTTAAAAAAATCAGGCCTTCTTTAATACCCTGGGCTTTCTTTTTTATTTTACGGTAAACATCTTTTTTTACCAAACCTAAATCAAAGCCTGCCTTGGCTAAACGCAAGTCCGCGTTGTCCTCGCGGATAATTAAACGGTATTCCACCCTTGAGGTAAACATGCGGTATGGTTCAGCCGTGCCTTTAGTGGTTAAATCATCGATTAACACGCCGATATAGCTGCTTGAGCGGTCCAGAATAAAAGCTTCTTTATCTTTAAGGCGCAGGGCGGCATTAATTCCGGCGACCAATCCCTGGGCCGCTGCTTCTTCATAACCGGTTGTGCCGTTAATCTGTCCGGCAAAAAAAAGATTTTTGATTAATTTTGTTTCCAGGCTGGGGTAAAGCTGAGTGGAGTCAACCACGGTATGTTCAATGCCATAACCAAAACGGATGACCTTTGTTGTCTCTAACCCTGCAATAGAATGCAAAAGCTTAAGCTGCACATCTTCGGGTAAACTGGTGGATATGCCGTTAGGATAAATTTCATCCACTCCTAAACCTTCGGGCTCTAAAAATACCTGATGGCGTTCTTTATCCGCGAATTTAACGATTTTGTCCTCGATCGACGGGCAATATCTGACGCCCGTAGCTTTGATTATACCGGCATAAAGCGGGGAGCGGTTGAGGTTAGCCCGAATTAACTCATGCGTATTTTTATTGGTATAAGTAATGTGGCAGCAAACCTGTTTTTGCTTTATGTTTTTTGTTGAGAACGAAAACGGCTTGGGGATTAAATCCCCTTCCTGGATTATTAGATTGGAAAAATTAATGGTATGCTTATTCAGGCGCGGGCAGGTCCCGGTTTTAAAACGCAAGGTGTTAAAACCTAAACTTTTCAGGTGATCCGCCAGCCCCACGGAAGCGCGTTCATTAATCCGGCCGGCGCTGAAATGTTTTAACCCTATATGAATTATACCGTCTAAAAATGTCCCCGGGCAAATAATTACGCATTTAGAGCCAATCTCCCCCTTATCCGTAACTACTCCTAAAACCCTGCCATCTCTAACGATTAATTTCTTTGCCTCTGCCTCTTTTACCGTTAAATTTTTCTGATGTAAAACTATACGCCGCATATAACGGCTATATTTATGCATATCGATCTGGGCCCGTGATGACTGCACCGCCGCGCCTTTTGAGGAGTTAAGGATACGGAACTGGATCGCGCAGGCATCGGCAGCCCGGCCCATCTGGCCGCCTAAAGCATCGATTTCTTTTACCAGCTGGCCCTTGCCTACCCCGCCGATAGCCGGATTACAGCTCATCCTACCGATGGAATTAATATCCAAGGTAAGCATCAAGGTTTTAGCGCCAAGCCGGGCGCACGCCAAGCTTGCCTCGATGCCGGCATGGCCGGCACCGACAATAATTACATCAAAATTATCCATGGAAAATAATTAGAGGTGTAGTCGGGGACGTCCTCTTGGGGGACACCCTTTAAGAGGGTGTCCCCTTTTGGCACGTCCCCTTAAATATTTAACACTTGGAATATCCGCAGCCATGGCATTTGACGCAGCCTTCTTCATGACGCAGGGCGCCTCCGCAATCAGGGCACATTCCCACAATATTGACCTGCTCATCCAAATCCGATGATTGTAATTGGTCATCGTGCGAATGCTTCATCGGAATGGTCGCGGATTCTGCGGCAACCATAGCAACTGGCTGCGTATTGATCAGCCGGCGCTCGATAACCCGGGCAATGGCATCAGCGCAAGAAAATATTCTCTGCCCCTTTTCCCAGGAGGGAGACGGGCAGCGGATATTACGTAATTGCTCGATAATAGACTTTACCTCGATATTGGCGCGAAAAGCCAAAGAAACCAGTCGTCCGGTTGCTTCCAGCTGGCTGGCGGCGCAACCGCCGGCCTTACCCATCTGGGTAAATAACTCAAAGGGTTTGCCGTCCTCGTCGATATTTATGGTCACGTAAAGATTGCCGCAACCGGTAGAAACCTTGGTGGTCGTGCCGATAATTACTTCCGGCCGCGGGCGCGGGGCAATCTCTTTCTTGATCTCATGAATAATTCTTTCCTGCTTTTCCTTGGGCTTGCCGACATTTAACACCTGCTCCTCGCGGCTCTTATCGCGGTAAATAGTTATGCCTTTGCAATTTAAATCAAACGCCATGATATAAGATTTGCGCACTTCCTCAATAGTTGCCTCATGCGGAAAATTAATCGTCTTGCTTGTCGCATTATGCACATATTTCTGGAAAGCTGCCTGCATCCGCACATGCCATTCAGGAGCGATGTCGTGGCTGGTCACAAAAATCCTGCGCACATCTTCGGGAATCTCCTTAATATCTTTTATTGAAGCGCTCTCGGCAATCTTTTCCATAAGCTTGGTGCTATAGAACCCTCTTTGCCGCGCAACCTGCTCAAATAACGGCTCCACCTCCACCAGCTTATCATTGTCCATGACATTACGATAATATGAGAGGGCGAATAAAGGCTCGATTCCCGAAGAACAGGGGCCGGCGATGATACTGATCGTCCCCGTGGGGGCGATGGTTGTCAGCGTGGCGCTGCGCATCCTGCTTGAACCGTCTTTTTTATCATAAATACTTCCTTTAAAAGCCGGGAATACGCCTTTATTTTTCCCCAATTCCAGGGATTTTTTATTGGCTTCCTCCAGGATAAATGACATTACTTTTTCCCCCAAAGCCACGGCCTCTTCGCTATTATAAGGGATATTCAGGCGGATCAATAAGCTTGCCCAGCCCATAACCCCTAAGCCGATCTTCCGAGTGGCCTTGGTGGCCTCCTCGATCTCCGGAAGCGGGAATTTATTCACATCGATCAGATTATCCAGAAAATGCACCGCTAAAGCCGTAACCTCTTTTAACCTCTCCCAATTGATCTCGCAGCGTGCCCCGGATTTTTTGCACATCTGGTCCAGGTTTATCGAGCCTAAATCGCAGCTTTCATAAGGCAAGAGAGGCTGTTCACCGCAGGGATTGGTACTTTCAATCTCCCCTAATTTCGGAGTGGGGTTATACTGGTTAATCCGGTCAATAAAGATAATCCCGGGCTCCCCGTTTTTGTGCGCCTGTTTTACGATTAAATTAAATACATCTTTACTGTTGATTTTCTGCACCGGCTTATGCGTGTGCGGATCGATCAAGTCATAATCCTCGCCCTTGGCCAATCTCTGCATAAACTCATCGGTAATGGCAACGGAAATATTAAAATTAGTAATATGATTATTGTTTTCCTTGCAGGTAATAAACTCCAGGATATCCGGATGGTCCACGCGCAGAATCCCCATATTTGCGCCCCGGCGTGTGCCGCCCTGTTTGACCGCCTCGGTTGCCGCATCATAGACGCGCATAAATGAAATCGGCCCGCTGGCTACTCCGCCGGTAGTTTTGACTACGGCATTCTTGGGGCGCAGGCGTGAAAAATTAAAACCTGTGCCGCCGCCGGATTTATGGATAAGGCTGGTAACTTTTAAGGTTTCAAAAATGGATTCCATCGAATCTTCGATGGGAAGGGTAAAGCAGGCGGAAAGCTGCCCTAATTCTTTTCCCGCGTTCATCAGGCACGGGGAATTAGGCAGGAATTCTAAATTGGCCATCATCTTAAAAAATGCCTCCGTAAGAAGTTTTACATCCTGTTCTGATGCGCCGTATTGTTTATCCGCGATAGCAATGGCGCCGGCTACGCGGGCAAACAACTGCTCCGGGGTTTCGATAAGTTTACCCTCTTGATCCTTGCGCAGATACCTGCGCTCAAGGACTTTGACGGCGTTGGGGGATAACTTTAATTCCATTTTTCACCTCGAATATTTAGGAAGGTTAACGACAAATTACTTAAGCAATATAACAAAGGAGGCAACGGTTGTCAATAAAAAATTACAACATATTGTATAGATATTTATGCAATATACAATAGATTGTAGGAAAAGCTTATCCGCCGGAAAAAGGCTTGCAGGACTCCCGGATCACTAATTCCGCCGGAAGCAGGATCTTTTTTGGCGCATTTTTATTTAAGACAATCAGCCGGTTCAATTCTTTAACGCTTTCTTCGGCCATCCGGATCAACGGCTGGCGCACGGTAGTAAGCCCGACCGGGCCATAAAGCCCCGAAGGATTATCATCAAAACCGACAATCGATAAATCATCCGGAATATTCTTGCCTGACTCACGGGCCACAGCCATTACTTCCAGGGCCATCGCATCCGAGGCGACAAATACAGCGGTTGCCGGATCCGCCGCCTTGATCAACTTCTCGGCCGCGCTCCTTGCCGCCCCGCGGGAATAATCGGTGTGGAATATATAATCCTCCCTGACCTTGATATTATTTTTCGTTAGTGCGTGCTTATAACCCTCCAGGCGCTTGGCTGCCGCCTGGGTCATTACGTCCCCGGTAATATGCGCTATTTTTCGATGCCCCAGCTCGATCAAATAATTAACCGCCCTCTCGGCACCGCCTGCGTTATCGATGGCGATACATGAAACGTCCAAATCATCCACATAATAATTAATCACGACGCTGGGTATGCCTTTTGCCAAACATTCCTCCAACTGGGCGCGGTTACCGATAATATCGGAAAAGATTATCCCGCCTACTCCGCGCAGAGATAATGGAGAGCGCGCATCGGTTAAATGCAAAAGTAAATCCAGCTTGAGAGCTTCGCACATCGTGCCTACCCCGCGGATAAGCTCCAGGGCATAGAATGAATAAAATACCCCTTCATAGCGCGGGATCACCAAAGCCACAACATTGCTTTTGCCGGTTGCCAGGCGCTGCGCAAAGACAGACGGCTGGAATTTCAATTCACGGACCGCATTCATTACTTTTATACGGTTGGATTCTTTGACCGAGCCGATCTTATTGATTACCCGGGAAACGGTAGTAATGGATACTCCGCTGGCCCGCGCGACATCAACAATAGAATTATTTCTGGAGGCAGATACTGCTTTTTTAATACGTGCCATTGGCTATTTGATATTATCGCCGATTTTTAACGGCGTACTTGTCCTCTTTATGTCGCAGGCGGAAATACTGTCTCTTATCTGGATTACCGCGATAGAACCAATTGATTTTTGCGCGCGGTAAACATTAAACATATCTCCAACCTTCACTCCTGATGCAGACCCCAAATCTATAATTACAAAGTTATTATCCGTATTTACCGCTAAGATCTTGCCGCCAAATGCCGGCACCACTGGCTTTTCCGGAGAAAACGATGACCGCACTATTATTGCCGGCAGCTCCACAGACTCTCTTTTTTTCTCTAAAGTCGCCGCGGGGACGCCGCTCTTAATCATATCCGATTCGCTTCCAAGAGAACCCGCCTGAGGCATCCTGTTGACAAGCATCGTATTCATTTCATTCAAGCGCTTCTCCAGCGCGGAGTTAGTTTCCTGAAGGCTCTGGATTTTTTGATCCAAAATAATTTTACGGCTGCTTAAACTCTTTAATTGCCGGGTAAACTCTTCATTCTCAGCCTTAAGCGTTTTCAGCGCGTCTTGGGCAACGAACATCTCCTGCTGACGCTGGCTTTGCTTCTTTAACTTCTCAATCAGTTCGTCCCTGACCCTGGCTACTGATTCGTATTTCTTCTGTAAATCATTCAACTCCTCGGCCCACTTATCCCTCTCGCCTCTAAGAGAATCTATTTTACTCTGGTTTCCTCTTAAGTCATTTTCAAGCCGGTTAACTTTACTCAACAGGGTGGCATTCTCGCTCTTTAAATCATTGTTTTCCCTAAGCAGCGTCTGCTGCTGGTTAGTCGCCTGAAAAAGGAAAAAAAGGCATACTACGGAAAAAACTATCAAGCCAATAATAATAAATTTTGTTTTTTGTTCCATAATCCCCCCTGTTATGGCTTATAATTGAGCGAATACTCTCTCTAAAACCAAACTTGCCGCACCCATGGCCACGGCATTCTCTCTTAATTGAGAATAAACGATTTTCAAATCACTGGTTACTTCGCGGAAAGCCCAATCCATAACCGTGCTCCTGACTTTATTTAAAAACTCTTCTCCTGACTCTTCGAAGCCTCCGCCGATGATTACCACCTGCGGGTTAAGCAGGTTAACCAGGTAAGCGATTTTTATCCCTAATCTTTTGGCCGCCCGCTCTAGTACCGTCAAGGCCACTTCATTCTTTAAGCGGGAGGCGCTGAATATGCTTTTTAAATCTATGCTCTCTATGCTGGTTGAGCTGGCCCGCAAAAACTCCGCTGCTTTTTCTTTA
Organism: Candidatus Omnitrophota bacterium; assembly: GCA_028715785.1. Taxonomy (GTDB): domain Bacteria; phylum Omnitrophota; class Gorgyraeia; order Gygaellales; family Profunditerraquicolaceae; genus UBA6249. The sequence goes on along the minus strand of JAQURC010000006.1, from coordinate 39,928 downwards.
TCTTTAAGCAAAATTGCTTTTATCTCATCGACAATCCCCAAATCCATATCCCAGCGTTTGACAAAACAGGGGGATCCGGTTGGGCAGTTAAAAAGGTCCTGCTCCTTATAATTATAAACGGAAACCTCGCCGGCATATCCCTGCCAGCCGCGATAAAGCTCCCCGTTGATCATGATCCCGCAGCCGACCCCGGAGAACATATAAATGACATCTTTATAGGCCCCTCCTAAATCCAGCCAATGTTCGCCAAAGCAGGCGCTGCTGGCGTCATTCTCGATCAGTGTCGGCAGGTTGAATTCTTTCTCGATCAACCCCTTTAAAGGAAGGTCTACCGAGGCATAAGTATAATAATGGTCCATTTTCTGCGGCCAGCGGATAGAGCCGTCTTTTTTATTGATCAATCCGGCAACGCCCACGCCGATACCTTTTATATTTTCAACATATCCTTTGGAGCGCCTTAAGATTTCGCGCACAATTTCTAAAAGGCACTCAGAGACTTCCTTAACCGAAGCCTGCGGCCGGACAATTTGAGTTTTGGTAATAATGTTGCCCTTTAAATCCACAAGAAGCCCGACCATGTTCATCAGGTTTAACCCCACCCCGATGGCGTATCCGGCCCGCGGGTTTAAATCCAGCAACACCGGCCTGCGGCCCCCTTCGGACACATCAAGCTCCTTTTCATAAACCAGGTTACTCTTGATGAAATCGTCGATATAGTTGGAAACGCTCACTATATTTATCCCCATCTCCTGGGAAATATCCGGGCGGCTTATCGGCCCCTGCTTCCTAAGTATGCCCAGTATCTCGATATTGCGTTTTTCTTTTTCGCTAAAATCTTCTTTTTGTAGATCTAATAGATGCATGGGAGGGAATTGCCTCGCTTTATAAAAATAAATGGAAATATTTATTTTTACTTTACTACTAAAGAAGCCTCAAGTCAAGTAGTTTCAAGAAAAAGGGAACGTTTCTATTTTTTTGAAGCCGAGGCTATGAAAAAATAGAAACGTCCCCTAGTTTTCGGCGAGGCTGGATTTAATAGACATCCACCATTATAAAGAAGCGGTCGATGGCTCCTGCGGGCGAAATTATCACTATATTTATCGTTTTTGTCCCGGCATCGGAATAGGCGCATTGAAAGCTTCCATCGGTTACCGCAGGGTTTTCCCCGCCCAAGTCGCCGCTCCAGAGATACTGCAGGTCAACTTGATTACAGCCGCTCTGCGGCATAGCGACTAAAGAGGAAATTACGGCTTTCTGATTTTTATCGAGCAGGTATCCGGAAGATCTTAATTCTGCCTTGCCCGGCTCAACCAGTGTATTCTCATTTTTTAAAGACAGGTCGAGGAAAGTCTTTAAATTGTAATCGAGCTGCTTATTCTCTTCTATCTCCTTGAGCCTGTCCTTAACAAGGGCCGCGGTGGAAACATGGTTATCCGCGGAATTTTTTAACAACAGGCCATAATATTCCTGGGCTTTAACTAAGTTGCCTTCCCATTGCGCCAATAGCCCTAACTGATAGAGGCTGGAAATAACCTGCGGGCTGAATACGGTCTTAGCCGCAAGTATTTCAAAATATTTTCTTGCTTCATTAATATTTGCCAAAGCATACGCCTCGATCATGGCAATTTTATAAACGGCCTCATCAAAATACTTGGTATCCGGATAAAGCTGGATTAATTGCAAATAAAGCTTCTGCGCTCCTTTATAATCCTTGAGTTTCTCTAAGTTAAAGGCGCGCAAGTAGATTGCTGCCTGATTAAAAGCATCCTTACCGCCCAATTTTTCTATCTTGGCGTAAATATCCTCCGCGTAAGCCATATCATAGAAGCCTGTCTGCTTATAAACAAAAAGGCTGGCAATTTCAAACAACTCCTGGATGAGTTTCTCCGGAGCCGGGGTTTTTGAAATCCTTTCTATATAAATATTATAAACAGCCTGCGCTAATTCCAGGTTGCCTTCCTTGTAAAATCCGGCGGCCTGGCTTTTGAGCTTTGCATCGGTCATCGTTCCTGCGACAAGCTGATCTACATAAAGCTTATAAATTTGGCGGGCCTTTGTTTTTTCTTCGACGGCCAAGAGAGCATCGGCAACATTTTTGATCAGTTCCGGGTCGCTTTTAATTTTAGCGTAAGCGCCAAGGTCGCTAACCAGATCGTCTAATGAGGCCTGGACAAAAGCATCCTGCTGGCCATAATGGAATTGCCAAAGCAAAAGCCTTGCTTTCGGCCTTAAGGGATTGGCGGCATCGGCCTGGTCAACAACCTTTTGGGCATTCTGCTCTAATTGCTGGCGATAATTGTTGCCGTTGGCAAAATAATCATCCCAGGATTGTTTTTCTTCCAGGTATTCGAGCTGCAGGTAACGGGTTTGCGCCTTATAATAATTCAAGCAAAGCGGATCAACTTTATCCTTATCCTTAAAATTATCAAGAAACTCGACAAATTCATTATACCGGTTGGCCGCCAGATATTTCGATTTGGATTCTTCGATGCCGGAACAACCGGATGTTTGAGCGCAATAAACCGAAGGTGCCCATGAAAATATGCTTAAAAAAATTATCAGAGTGCATCTCAAAAATACTGACATATTGCCTCCCCTTTAGTGTCATTGCGAGGGCACGAAGTGCCCGAAGCAATCTCGCTTTGGATTGCGCAGCCTGTTCCGAGCGAAGCGAAGGAATCCAGTTGCGAGGGGCTGCTGGTTTGCTTCGGCTTCGCCTCGCAACCGCTGCGCTCCCGGCAATGACACGCCTAACTATATTATTTTTTCTTATGCGCTTTTTTAATTACCGGATGCTTCCAGAATTCCCTGATAACATAATAGGCCTTGCGCGGGATACGTTTATTTAGACCATTTTCAAGGTTTTCCGATAAAGCGCATATACCGAACCATTCTTCGTTCATATTCATGCCGCCCGGGACTTTTATGTCAAAATAATAACTGCCGTTGGACCAGCCGCCTTCGGTGTCATGGACCTTCCAGCTTTCCGGATTATCCGAACTGTGCTTCCACCATTCATCCGTCCATTCAAAAACCGTCCCGCCTATGCAATTGCCCGCCCCTGTTTTATTATTGGCTAAGTTTTCGTAGATCTGCTGCCACTGGGATTGCAGGAAGAACGCCTGCATATTCTGGTCTTCTTTTTTTAAGTAGGCATCGTGGCAATCCGCGCCGAATTCGGACAATAATACCGGCTTATCGAATGTCATCTTGAGGGATCTAAAAAGATTGCCGAAGGTCTTGCCGCGGTAAATTATACAGGCCACAAAATCAACATCCCGGCAAAATTTGTCGGCAGAATCCAACCCCACCAACTCCCCGTTGCCTAACCCTACCGGATGCCTGGAGTCGATTTTATGTATTTCCTTGGAGATATCATTTACAAAAGAATAATAAATTTTTGCGCGCAGCGCTTTTTGTTTCTGGGGGTTTGTTTCCTGGTCAACCTCGGGGCTTGACCAGGGATTGACATGCCCCAGGCAGGAATAATTATTCTCATTTCCTAAAATCCATCCGAGGATCCCGGGCTCATCTTTATAAAGCTTGACCATCTCCAACACCTGAGCCTTTACTTTATCCTGGAATTTCTGGTCGCCGTAAAAAGGACAGGGGTATTCCCAGAACCCCAGCCAGTCGCCCAGGAGTGTCCGGATGCCGTATAAATTATATAAATCCCGGATTACCTGCCTTACTTCTTCGGGATGCTCATGCGCTTGATAAAGACGGATAGTATTGACCCCCATATCCTTCATCAGTTTGCCGTCGGTAATCCAGGGCTTATTCGGATCACCCCACCAGTCATACTCCTGATTTGAACCTATCGGGATGGGGTTATAACAAACTCCTTTGACGATATACGGCCGGGCGTTTACGATAAGAACGTAGTGTTGATTTTTTAACTTTTGGATATAGGCGCCTTGCTTGGGCTGGCAGGCGGACAAAATAAATACAAACAAAAAGCTACAGGCTGCAAGCAAGAAATGCCTGTAACCTGTAGCTTTGTAATTACTATTTTTATTATTCAAACTTGATCTCATCCAGATAGAATGTAGCGCCTTCCGGGTTGTTGTCCACATTTGCCGACCAGCAAAAACCGCCGATAACATACGACAAATCTTTGCCTTTTAAATCAATAGTATATTGGGTCCACTCTTTATTCAAGAGGACCGGGCCGATGGTCGCGCTGTCTGAATCCGAAAACTCCCCCATAATCCCGCCGACCTTGAACTCTTCGATGCGTTCTCCGCCTTTTGCCCCGCGGGCCCAAAAAGTAAGCTTGGCGGCTTTGGAAAGATCAAAACCCGCATCAACGCTGCCCCAGTTATTAGCCGGATTCTGCCAGAAAATCCCCGCCCAGCGCGCGCCTTGGGCGGCTTTTCCGTTGTAGATTATTTTAACGCAAGTATCGCCTAAATACGGGTCTTCTTTGGAAGCCCCGTCATATTTTATATCGCCGTAATCGCCCATCCAGCCGCTAGGTATAAAATGGTTGGCTGCGGTTGAGCGGTCGGCATAAATATAGAACGGCATTGCCTGTTGTTTTTTACCCTCGGGTTTCAAAGCCGCATCCGCCTCAAATTTTATATCATCGATATAAAACGCGGCTCCCTCCGGATTTAAATCGGCGGTTGAAGTCCAGCCAAAAGCGCCGTTAACATAAGAAAGATCCTTACCTACTAAATTAACCGTATACTGTTTCCAGGCATTGGTCAATTCAATGGGCCCCATCTCCACCATCGCGGTATCAGGATATGTCCCCTTGATCCCGCCGACCATCACCTTCTGGATCACTTCACCGCCTTTTGCCCCGCGGGCCCAAAAAGTAAGTTTGGTCATGCCGGTCAAGTCAAAACCGCCTTTTTTGTTTCCCCAGTTGTTCGAAGGATTCTGCCAGTAAACTCCGGCCCAACCCTGATTCTGTGATTTCTTGGCGCTATAAATGAATTGAATGCTGGTTGTCCCGCCATGCGGATTATCCGCTGACTGGTCATTCATTTTGATATCGCCGTAATCACCCATCCAGCCGCTAGGAATATAATGATTCTCCTTGGCGTTTTTATCCAAGTAGACCACAAACTCCTTGGGGCCTGCGGCTTTTTCTTCGGAAGCGGCCATTGCCGGGACCAAAAGACTTAAAGCCAGTAATACTGCTGACAACTTTCTCATCTTACACCTCCGTTTTAATTCTGTTTCCACTTTTTCTGATACATATAATACGCTTTGCGCAGTTGCCGCAAAAACGGGCTTAGTTTTCCATCCCCCTGGCCGCTGACACCCAGCCACTCCTCATGCATATATCCGTCGGGAAACGGCCCGGTCCACAAACCCTTGGTGTCATGGATCCCCGGCTCATAAGCCTTCCACCATTCATCCAGCCATTCAAAGATCACTGCGCCTATTGCGTTACCTGCTGTGCCGCCAAACGCCATATTATCCTGAATGTCCTCCCAGGAACCCAAATGATATTGCGCCTGCAGCTCCTCGGCTTCATCGACACTTTTCCCTTCAGCGTATGCCGGACAGCCAAACTCGGTGATAAAAGCCGGCTTGCCTGCCTGTTCCTTGACCTGCCTCCAAAAAGCGCCGAAACCATAATCCCCGCGGTAGGCATTGGTACCGAAGATATCTATATCCGGGGCGCTCTTGCCGAATTTATCCAGAAATAAAATATCGCCGCTGCATATGGCTACCGGATGATTTGGGTCGATAGACTTAATTATCCTGGCCACCTCGTTGGCGAATTTAAAATAAGCTTCCGGGTATTCATTGGCGTTGCAGGCATAACCGTAAACATTCTCATTGCCCAGGAGCCAGAATAAAATGTAGGGCTCGTCTTTAAATTCATTGACCATCCCTTTGACCGACTCGATCATTTTCTTCTTTTGCGCTTCATTGTTATAGTCGGTCCCGGGATTCCAGGCAGCCCCGGAGCCGATGGCATATTTACCTAAAAAATCCCCCATAATTACGCCTATCCCATAAGCATTATACATATCGCGCATTAATTCTTTGTTTACCTTTAAAGGATGATGGTAGAGGCGTATGGTATTAATACCCATATCCTGCATCAATTTAAAATCACCGACCGACGGCTCATCGGCATCCTGGATGTTGTTCCTGTTCTTATCCACGAAGGCATCATAGGGGCCGTCGATTTTGCCGTTTTTATTCAAATCCTCCTCCATCCAGTTCTTAAGCGTTCCGTCATCCGGAGACTGGCCAACCTTAGTGGGAGCGTAAGTAACCGCTTTAATAATATAAGGCTTGTCCTCGACCAGAAGCTGCCAGTCATTATTATTATACTGCACTAAACGCACCTTGCCGCGTCCTACCTTCTTTTTAATCCCCACGGATTCAGCCGTAGGCCTGGCCTTGGCCGCTTCCTGGCCCATATCAACTTTCACGAATTTGCCGGGATTAGCCACCGCAACATCATTGGAAATATCATTATCAAAACCATTGATGATATCGATCTGCGCGCCTTCCAGTTTATAACCTAACTGCGGGTTGCGCCTGAGAAGAAAATTTATTTTGGCAATCGAGGCCTGGCCCACATACCAAGGCGTATGCCAGTAAGTCCAGCCGTAGCTGCCGGGGAAATGCACGACAATCGAATAATAGCATTTGATCGCCTGGGTGATTAAACCGGCCTTCTCCAAAATCAAACCGGTGCCATATAATCTCACCCCTTGCGGCTCGCTGGAGGTTGTCCATTTGACAAATGCCGCCTCTAGATCCGGGGAATAAAGAAAATCCCAGACATCCCCCTCCAGGCGCTTGTCTTTAATCACCTGCTTAAAAATCGGGTCTTTCCTGACTGCGCTGTTATTGGGGTAGACGCCTTCTCCGGCTGCCTCGATTAAACCCTTCTGGTCGCCGACAACATACTGATAATCTTTGGTCCCGATGTTTTGAAACTCGCCGTATTTTGCGTAATCGACAATTTCTTCTTTACCCGGATCGAATAAAGTCAATTTTGTCGCAAGCTGGCTGACTTTTTTCTTCTGCTCCACTTCTATCGAGCCGGTTTCGATTTTTTTGATCGTTTGTTCGGCAGCCAGTTTTATCGACCAGAACCAGCCGCGCGGGTCCCAGGCTTGTCCGTAAGAATATTTATCGATGATCAATTTAAATATTTTCTTGGCCTCATCGATTTTTTGCTGGCGCATCAGGCCCTCAGCCTGAATAAAATAACAGGTAGCCACATCGTTTAATACCTGCACCGCCTCGATCTCTTTTTTATTCTTAGGCAATGCGGCTAAAGCTGCCTGCTCTTTATCCGCTTGGAAACTGTATAGATCGATACATTCCTGAGTGTATTTATTCGTCGCCTCGATATCCCTTTTGCCGTGGGCAATCCAGGCCTTAGTGGTCAACTCGCTTGAGGAAGGCCTGGCGGTAGCAGCGGGAGGAACAGGCTGGGAAGCCAGCACGTCAGTACATTGGCAAATGAAAAACACTGGCAGTGTCATTGCGAGGAGCCGAAGGCGACGAAGCAATCCAAGCCCAGATTGCTTCGCCCTGCGGGCTCGCAATGACACATTAAATTTTAAATTTATACAACTCATCCTACTACCGCTCCCTGGGTAACGCCCTTGATAATATACTTCTGCATAAAAAGATATACTAAAATAATCGGCAGGGCCGTAATCGTCAATCCGGCCATTAACAGCGGATAATTGGTGACGAACTCGCCCTGAAAAGACTGCAAGGCCACCTGAAGCGGCATGAACTTGCGGTTATCAAAAATAATCAGCGCCAGGATATATTCGTTCCATACGGCTAAAGCGTTAAAAACAATCACCACCGCCAGCACCGGCTTGGCCAGCGGCAGGGCAACATGCCACCAAATCCCGATTTTCGAGCAGCCGTCGATGCGCGCGGCATCTTCCAGCTCCTTGGGCATCTTATCAAAAAAAGTTTTCAGCAAAAATATGCTGGTGGAGAGCCCCACGTTAATCATGCACAGAATATAACCGATGGGAGTATTCCTTAAATGCAGTTTATTTAATAAAACATAGAGGGCGACAAAACTTCCCGGGATGGGGATCATCATTGCCGCCATAAACATGATGAACAAAAATTTACTTCCCGCAAAACGTAAGCGGCTGAAAGCATAGGCGGCCATGGAAGAAATAATCACTATCCCGAAGACTACCGAAACGGTATAAATAATACTGTTAAAAAAGTTTCCGCCGAATCCCCCTTCTTTCCAGGCCAGGACATAATTCTCCAGGCGGAACTGATGCGGGATCAAAGAAATATCCTTAAAGATCATATCCTGGGTTTTAAGGCTTGAAACGATCATCCAAAGCAGCGGATAAAGACAGGTTATTGCCACGCTAATCAGGAAAAGATGGATCAGCGTATTTACCACGATCTTTTTACCCTTATAATAAAATGAGTTCATCATTCTTTATCTCACTGGCCTTTCTTGAAAATTATCCACAATGTAGCGGAGGTTTAAACCTCCGCTACATTGATAACTCTATTGCCCTTTTTTGGAAAAACGGTATTGGATAAAAGATATTATAATCAATACCAGACCGAAAGTAATCCCCTGGGCGCAGGCATAACCAAAACGCGATGAGCCGCGCATAGAAGCCAGGATCCTTAAAACCGGAACCGAAGTATGCCCGGCAAATTCGCCTCCCACCAGGCTGACAATCAATACAAACACCTGCATCGTGCCCAATACCGTAAGGATGGCCACCAGCACCATCACCGGGATCATCAAAGGTATGGTTACTTTTTTAAATGACTGCCAGGCGCTTGCCCCGTCAACCCGGGCGGCTTCGTAAAGTTCGCGCGGTATGGTCTGCAGACCTGCCAGAAAAATCAGGAACCCCCAGCCAAAACCCTTCCAGCAATGCACAATCGCAACGGTAGTAAGTGCGGTGTTGGGGTCGGATAACCAATTATGCACTAAATGCGGAAAACCCATTTGTGTAAGCGTGCGATTGATGACATTCGCCCCGTCGATGTCATTGATGATAAAACGCCAGGCCATGCCCACGACCACTTCCGAGAGGACCGGAGGGATAAAAAAAATCACCCGGTAAAAATTTTTCATCCTCATTTCGCGGTCGCAGGCCCAGGCGAGCATAAAAGCCAGGATATTCTGAAAAGTAAGGGCGATCAAAGTGATGTAACCGGCGTTCCACATCGATTGCCACCAGTTTTTATCCTGCAGGAAGATCTCTTTGAAATTTGCCAAGCCCACAAACGTCTTGCTAAAAGAGATCCCGTCCCAATCAAAGAGGCCCAACTGAAAAACCCAGATAAAAGGAATAATATAGAATATGGAAAATATGGTTACTGCCGGCAGGACAAAGGTGTAATTCTCTAATGTATCTTTCAGCTTCATTGATTTGTGTGTCATTGACTATTTGGCTCTTCTCTTATTTAATTCCCTTTCCTTTACTTTCTGAACTTCATCAGCAACCTGCTCGGGGGTTTTCTCTCCGATAATGATGGATTGGATACCGCGGTCAAAAGCCTCGATGACCAAAGAAAACTCCGAAACCCCCCAGACGTTCGGATGGGTGGCATACTCCATGCCGCGGGCAAATTGGGCAAGCACCTCGGGGATCTTAGCCAAACAGTTTTTGTTGGCAGGCAGGTTATTGGTGGCCCTGGATAAATATGCCTGCTGGTCCTGGCCGGTCAGCCAGACTAAAAACTTAATTGCTTCTTCCTTATTTTTAGAACGCGCGTTGACCATAAAAGAAGAACCTGCCCCGCCCCAGATAGACATCGGATATTTGTCAGAGGCCTGCGGCGGAAGTATTGCCCCGTATTCAAGATTAGGATTCATCCCCTTATAAACATTCACGCACCAGGAACCGTTAAAAGCAAAAACAGCTTTTTCATTGGCAAAAAGCTGCTCGGCGGATTTATTGATCATGGTTACCAGGCCTTTGGCTAAAACACCGGAGTCCTGCATCTGCTTAAAGATAGAAAATACCTTGACCCAATCCGGATCGGTATAAGGGACCTGGCCCCTGATCGTCGCCATTACCTTATCTTTACCCATAATATTGAAGGCATAGTCATTGGCCAGGCAATCAATCATCCAAACCTCGCCCCATCCGGAAACCAGCCCCTGCATTCCGGCGGCCTGGATTTTCGGACCGATATCTAAAAACTCCTGGAGGGTCTTCGGAGGCCGGCTGGGATTTAATCCCAACTGCGTAAAAAGTTTTTTGTTATAGACCATCTGGATGGTCATAATATCGACAGGGACACCGTAGGTGCCGGGATTTATCCCATAACTATTGCCTGCGGCAAATTCATTTACCGCCAGCGCCTTGGGGAAAAAACTGTTCTTCCAACCGTTATTATTGGCTTCCATATAGGAGGTAAGATCTAAAATGTGGCCGGCTTTGATAAAAGAAGCAAAATCCCTCTTTTCTCCCAAAATGCCAAAAACATCCGGAAGGTTTATGCCCTGGGCTGCGGCGCGGATCTTCTGTGAATAAGCGTCCGAAGGGGCATAAAGCTCGAAATTTACTTTTACGCCGGTTAAAGTTTCATATTTTTTTGCCAGATCCTGGAAGGTTGCGTCGCGGTCGGTCATCCAGTGCCAGATAGTTATGGTGGGTTTGGAATCAACTTTTTGGCCCGAACAGCCTAATGCTGAAAATAATATAGAAATACCCAGAAGTATGTTCTTAAACCACATCTTAATAACTCCTTCCGCTTTTAGTGGGAGATCTACCCTATAGGAATAGATTATAAAAGACGTTAATATAAAAATTTAGCATATTTTAGCCAACAAATCAAGTTTTTTATCGGCTAAATCAGGCGCGCAGGAGGCGCGAAACACCCATAAGATCAGCCCTTTCCAATTCGATACCCGAACGATATCCGCTTACCCCTGCCAACCTTGACCAGACAACCTGCCCCCTTGTGTATAAAGGATCGGTGCTGCCAGGAACATCCAACCAGATCTCTAGAGGAGTCTTGGATTCCAATTCATTTGTGGTTGATAACCCCAGGCCTTTTGCGCTTACATCAAATGTTTGAGCCTGCCCCTCTTTTCCGTCTAAGCCGATAAAGCGGGCGGAAAATTCCTTCCTGAACCTTTCGAATATCCGATGGTCATGCATCCCTTCACCTCCTTTCTCTTTCTCAACCCTTGCAGCTGCCGGCGACGGTTCCTGTTTCAAACCATTAGAACGATACCTGTTGATAAATTTATAAATTTTATCCTTATCCGCATCCTTTATCCTGCTAAAATAAAGCCCGTAGTGGTTAATGCCGTTAATAACCTTGTGCCAGGCAACCCAAACTTCCGCCTCAACGGCATAATTTTCAGAGAGCCGTAAACTCATCTTAAGCCGGCTATCCTGCGGCAATTTTGTATTTAAAGTAATCCTTGCCCCTTTAGAATTGATATCCTTGATTTGGCAGAATAATTCCTCGGCGGCCTGCTCCAATTTAAGCGCGGCGTGTTGATTTACCTGCCATCTGGCTAATTTTCTGCGTTCGCCCATCTTTTTCTCCCCGCCCTAACCTAGTGAGCCAAGTGAACTTACGCATATTATCCTTTATTTATCAAATTAATCAAGAAAAAATTTGGCCCGATATTTTCAAAGAACATAAAAACCTTAAATAAAACTATCCATAAACTTGGAAATTAAATCAGCGTCATTTTTAACAATCTCATTTATCTCCTGCGCGGGTTCTATATCCGGTAATTTTTACGACCGTGGAAATAAATTTCATTTTCCCTCGCCTTTTTAAATATGGCTTATCAATTAATTTAGGGTTATCTGTATGCATTATACGGCGGTTTCGGCCACTTCAACTGTTTTCGAATCGACTGCTGGTAAGGCAGGCGCGGTTGATACTGTTGGAGGAAGGATGTCAAGGGTTGCTTTGATATCGCTGATAGCCCGAAGCCGTTGCTCCGGAGAATTGGTATTAAAAATTGCCTCGGTAATAGCCTTAAAACTTGCTGAAACCGGATATCTTAGAAGGCCTATACCCATAACCGCAGCTGCGTTAATCGCTCCTTCTCTATTTATTAAAGGCGCCAGGGTAGAAACCGCATCAATAATACCCCCCTGTATTGTATTAAAGTATTCGGGCCTGAAATACTTTCCTTGTCCTATATTTGCTAAATATTCCTTTATTGCTCCATTTACTACATCAGGGGCATATTTTGCCTGCACCTCTCTTATTGCCCTTTCCATCCCGTATAATTTTCCAAGGCGAATTAGTTCTGCCAAGGCCTCGGATACTTCTTGCGATCCTTCTTTCTTTAAAACTATATTATTAATTCCTTCGTCAAGAATAAAATTTTCGATTTCTTCATCGGAAACGCATAAACCCAAATAAATTCTTAACAATAATTTATCGGAGAGCTTTCCATCCGACAATTTTCTTAGTTGAGCTAAATTAAGCCGGGCGCCCCTTGTTGGATCGATGTCAAAATTCCTCAAGAAATCGACATCTTCCTGCAAGCCCTGTTCATATTCTTTTGCATCTTTTGTTTTTCCGCTAAATAATTGGATATAATATTGCATTTGTTTGGCTAAAACGTTTTCATAAAGGGCTAATCGTTGCGCATAGATTTTTAGATACGGATCCCCGGTGTTCTTGTCAATAAATTTGGCAAAATCAATTTTATTGTTACCGTCAGTCAAATTAAACAATTCAAATAAATTATACGGGGCCAAGTTAATATTGTTATCCTTGGCAAAATCAAAAATCGCGGAGAATTTCGCGATCTCATCGGTGCCGGCATTGGGAATAAACAAAGGAATCAGGTCAGTTATTGCCGGAGAACCAAGTTTAGCGCTGATATCCTCTAAATCCTGATACGCCATAATATTTTCGAATTCACGGTAGGCGGATTTTAAACGCAACTTGTCTGCTGGAAGAACAGTGCCTTTATTTTTAGCATATCCGTCGGATATCTGACGGGATATTTCCTGGATATTGGCTAAAGAGCCCCTTAGCAGCCCTAATTTCTTTAGAATTAACTCTTTTGTCCCGTTATCGTCTATTTTTATCTTATTTTTATTTATCAGCCCTTCAACGAATTCAAGCTTCTGTTCCAAAGCGCTGCTTATGATATCCTGATATTGTTTTATTTCTTCGCTTGAAATATCCGTATTAAACGGCTTTAATACCCTTCCTAAGCACATAACGGAAGTTAACCCTCTCTTATTGTAATCTTCAAGCTCTACGATGCCCTTTTCAGTCAAACCTATCGCGAATTGGACGGGATTATCTATATTCAAAATGCGAAGCGCAGTAATTTTATCCAAAATCTTATGCTGCTTATCCAATAATGCCTCGGCCTCCTTAAGCAATTGCATAAACCGTAATCCCTTAATCGTAAGCTTATTCTCCTTTATATATGCTTCTCCTTTTTTAACAATACTTTCAGTCGTGTAGCCTTTTAAAACAAGGTAATCCTTGGCATCTTTCTCTTTTATTTCCTCCAAAGTAGTAGGCATATCTACTTCCTTGAATTCACTTTTCACTACTTTATTGTCGATTCTCTCTGAAGAAAGGCCCGATCTGGCAACTACCTCTCTCTCGTTTTTATTCCAGACATCCTGCAGGGCTTCCATAATTTTAAGGCTTTTTACACCATCTTGAGAATTATCTAATTTCAGCGCTTCTTCAAATTCAGGCATTGGCCGCATCATATCTTTGCTCATCAGAAGGCGGACGATTTTTTCCGGATTATGAAGATTACCTTCTTTATCTTTTATATTTGTAAATCGGAATTTCCCCCCGATACGGCCCGCTCCCTGGTTAACCTGGGTGGCGGTCATCAACTCCGGCTCAATAAGATTTACCGCTACTTTTGTGCCATCTTTGGCTAAATAAGGCGCGGGATCAAAATTCAGGCCTCTGCCGATTTCATTGGCGGTCCCGACGATAGCATAAGGGGCTTTTTCGGTTTTCAAAGAATCCAATAATGCCTGGGCAGCCTTTTCCGGAGTCCGGCCTCCGATATGAACATATTTTCCTTCTATAAATTTATAATTTTCCCCCTCTTTTGCCAATTTCGCGGGAGCAATTCCCTTGGATATTAAAACTTTTTTAATAAGACGGGAAAGGGGATTATTCGGGGTTATATCGATATCAAGCCGATCCCCCCGGTTATTGACAATACCATCTGTGACTTGCTTTATTGTCTGGCTCAAATCTGCGTTTACAACCGGGGCTTCGTAATCAGAAGCTTTTACCTGCCCATAATCGAACTTTGTAAAGCCTGCTTTTTCAAGAACAGGCTTGGCTGTATCAGAAACAGTGCCTGTGAATCCAATACTACCTCCTAATATTTCTAAAGCATCGATAGCGTTACCCACATGATCCCCTTTTAAGGGCCGGGAAATAAGCTTGGCACCGTGAAGTATTTCTAAGATTTGCTGTTGGCCCGCGGGTATATGCAAATCAAAATTATGAATATCCCTGCCTTCCACGCCTCCGATCTTTACGGTATCCACAGCTTTTTTGGGACCGTATGTATCTATATCGGCTGCCGGAACAGCCTCGGTCTTAACAGCGTATTCTTCTTTAGTAAACGAGTTTCTTAATTCATATGACCGATACCCCCAGGTTCCATGGGCTATATGCTCGGCAATTTCCTGGTCAGTGTATCCTATTTCTGAATGTTTATTTTTTATTTCCCGGACTAAGTTCCGCACTGTTGCGGAATCCGGCAAAGGCAATTCTTCTATTCCCGGAATTCGTTCACTCAATAACTTCTGCCCCTGAGCCATAGTTCTAAACTCTAATTCCGCGCTTGTTTCGCCTTCTATCTTATCTAATTTCATATCATTAGAATTAACCTTGTCATATTTAACTTTATCATAAATCTGCCGGCTTTTCCCCGCCACATCCTGCCAGTAATTGTATTCTGGATTACCCTCAGGAACATACATTCTGCCCTCACTCATCATCAAAGAAGGAAGAAACGCGGGCAGATCAACTTCATCCATAAGAAAATTACTGTCTTTAATCCTGTTGATAACTTTTTCTCTGGCCGCGTCCATTCGGCCTGGCCGCATTAAATAAGTATGATAAATTGAACTATAAAGTTCATACGGCATAACCACTACATCATTATTCATAACCTTATCGATAAAATCCTGCTCCTGCTTAAGTTTATCTTCAGTTTTGGTTACACTTTCAATTTTTAGTTTCTTTTCAGTTATCTCTTTAGGGAAATTAACATTTGTTCCTAACCGCTTCTGAATTTCTTGATGATTGAATCCAACGTCATTGGCCCCCCGGAGAACCGCTTTCACATCATTAGTAACCCCATCATTAGGAGTCAATATAAGAGTGCCCTTGCCTCTCTTTAGGTTATCACCTATTTTATACGGCAAAATATAAGCTAACAAGGCTGTGGTCTTACCGGTGCCTAAACCTCTTATTACCGCCAAGCGGTCGTTTGTCCCGCTGGAAACCATGCTTTTAAGAGTCATTACCTGATCCTCGAATAAACTCTTCACCGGTATAGGGGATTTCTTAGGAAAATCGTTTTTAGGACTCATTAAAGGATCGAGTTGCTGGTTAGAATTAAATCTACTCCTGGCAACAAGAGAAGGCGCAAACATATTTGCCGCCATCACTGTAGTAGCAGCAAAAGGTTTACCTAAGTTATTATTTTGATAACCTTCCCATAGCGCTGCGCCCACCAGCGGCAGGGTCAATATTAAGGCGTGCGCCGCGGGTTTAAAGTAAGGGTGCGCTACAACAGCGTTAATATCCGGATGAACGGACAAAAATGAATCTAACGTCCCTGCTTTTGCTTTCACGGACTTAGCCGCTCCTGAAACCTGCCTGCCGCCGCCCAACATAATAAAAGCGCTGCCTGCGGCTTTCCCAAGGTTTCTATAATTAGAATGATAATCTGCGCCTGTTAAAAGCGCCGAAAATTCGCGGTTTGATAAACGCTCAATAATTGAACCTTCGCGAAGCCCAATACCATTTTCAACCGGACTGGCAAAGAAATTCGCAAAACCATATAATCCTTGGCCGGGGTCAGCGCCCACAGAGCCGCCGATTGAAAGCCCGGTAAGCGGGGTAAAAGAACCTACGGATTTAATAAATTCACCCGCAAGAGGAATACCTGAACTATTTATTCCATTGCCTAATGCGTTAACTGCGGCATAATTAACTTCTGCCAACGCAGTAAACCCTTTTTCAAAAGAATTGAATTTACCTGCCTGGTGTTTATTGTCGTTGCTTAAATTACTTATTACTGCCAAATCGGAGGAAATCTGCGCATCATTGGATATAACCCCGCGATATTTACCTTCATTCTTCTGTAAATAACTCTTTACTCCTTCGGGCGTAGCAGTGTTACCGGGAAACGCGGTTGACAAATCGCTGATCAGCGGTTCATAATTTTCAGCGGCAAAACTCCCTGCCTCAAGCGAGTGCTGCCTTCTGCTGATATCCCCCATCAAATTAGTAATCTGCCCTTGATTAGAGTTATAAGTTGTAAACGCGACGGATTTAAACGGAGAATAACCGTAAAGAGTATTACCCATTACCTCTATTCCCGCAGGCACAAGCACATATTTGCCATAAGCTGCGACCGGCCGGCTATTAAATACCCAACTGCTGCCCTGCCCCACTTTCGGCCCTACCCATTCTATTAACCGGCTGCCCTGCAAAGCCCAAGAACCGCCTCTTATCGCTAAAGAAGGCGCGTATCGGGCAACACTGACAGTCACTAATCCGCCAGCGCTTGAAAGCAATCCTTCAGCTGCTCCAGCCGGGCCGGTTATAAAGATAAAAGCTGTGCCAAGAGCTTTCCAATGTTCTTGGCCTTCCGGGCTATCGTTAAAACCGGGTTTGAATATAGTCTGGTCTCTTGCCCAGATTGCTTTATCGTAAATAGAATTTTTTATTGCGGGAAGGCCATTAGATATCGTCTTGGCCCAATTGGTATTGGCTATGGCTATTCCTGCCTGGGGATTACGGGTAAGGGCGGCAGTAGCTATGCCGGCAGTAGTTTTAATAGTTTGGACATTGATACTGCTTAAGGGAGAGACAAAGCTTCTTACCGATAGGCCGGTAGAGGCTTTTACGGCGTTGTAAACATTGCTTGCGGAAGTGTAGGCGCTATTGGCTTTAGAAACATAGGATTGGGCGGTGGAGATGGTGGATTGAACGCTTGATTTAAGGCTGGATACGCTGGGGAGACGAGACGTAATTTCATCGGTGATGCTGCCGGCGTAAATTACCTGCTGCGGCAGAAAAACAGCCACTACTAATAAAGCAACAGACCTTATCCAGGGGCTGAATTTTGATTTACGCATTGTCTTCCCGGAGCTATTAGTTATCCACATTGTAGGGGACGTTTAAACGCCCCCTACTTTTATGCCAACTTTTTCAAATTTAATTCTTTGTCGTAACTTCACCTGCAGCCGTTTCTACTTTTTCGGCCTCTTTTTCAATATCTTTGGCTAAAACCCCAGCATATATTTTTGCCGATTCTTTTAATGCGCTAATAGCCGGACAATCTTCGCCTTTCGGACAAGTTAAGGCATCAAGGAACGAACCGCCGTCGGTAAATTGATCGGGGAATTTGCCCTCCACGCCTGCTTTTTTATTGGCCTTTTGAGTATCGGAACCAAGAGAAACTACTTTTTTCTTTAACGATAACTCTGCCAATTTTTGCTGAAATTTGTTACTGCCTTCAGCGAGAACATCATTTAAGTCAAACGGCCCAACAGGGCCGGATTGTAATACCAATTTAACATTCTCATCCTCAAGAATATTAAATATCTCTGTAAGCCCCTGTTCAGCCACATCGCCAATCACATAATCCTCAGGAATATTTCCGTCCTGAATAACCTGAATATCTTCGTTTTTCGCTGTAGTTAAATCTTTCACTATTTTAAGCGCCTTAGGATAGTATAAATCAATACCTTTGGCTTTTGCCGCTTCAACTACTTCTTTCCAGGTTTCCAAAGCGTCTTTTTTAATCTCCATTTTACCGGTAGTCTTTCCTTCGGCGGCTAAAGGATAGGCATTGATAGCGCCCACCACTACTACTTTATCACCTTTATGCAGCACATTGTTAACTGCCTCCAGCAGCAGTTCTATCTTATCTTTCTTTAAGCCTGAAACAACGAATGCTGCTGCGCCTTTTTCATGAGCTTGGCCAATTAATGCCCTGATTTTATTCACCCGGCCCATAAATTCGGCAGTATTTTGCCCGCTGGCTAAAAGTAAAAATTTTCCCGCATCAGTGATTCGGGCATCGTAACGATGGACGTCTGCCGTGCCAAAATTAAAACCGATGGAGCCGACCAGTAATTGTTCATTGCCACGGTAAAGCATATCTTTAATCGCAGCTTCGCGTAACTTAGGGTCAGCATCAGGACTTTCACCTGCCGGGTCTCCAGCTTGCTCACGTAAATCCATTCTTCTGTTTTCGGGTATTGCCCAATCTCCCGGTTTTAGGTCCTTAACTATCTGAGCATATTTGTTAATAGCGGCGTTGTCGGTGTCCGGTAAAAACCATACTTTTACATCCCCTTTTCCGCTGTAATTCTTAATAATCCAATAGCTGGCTTCTATAAATCTTCCGGAAGCATCTTTTTTACCTATATATTCCTCTATACCTTGGCCATATATTTTTGCCCTCTGGAAAGCATACCACCTGGCAATGGCAAACAAGCTTAGTTTTTCCACATATTTACCTGCCGGCCTTCCATTGTGCCCAAGTATATAAAGGGCGTTATTCTTAGAAAGCCTTTCCAGATAATCATAACCTTCGATAAGTTTCTTATCCTGTTTATCTGAAACTTTTTCGCCTTCGATATCCCCTACATCAGTGTTTAAAGTTACATAAACCGGTTTACCATCAGGAGACTTAAAATCTTCCAATTGCTTGTTGGAATAAGTAATTATTCCGGGTATAACTGGGACTTCCGCCTCTTTAGATTCTTTGGTTTTTACGCGCGCGCTCTTAAGCGGAAGGGTAGATTCAATCGCCTGAGATATTTCCACTAACTGCATGACGTCGTTTATCAGCCTTGTTGAAGCTTCCCTTTCATACAAACCGGTAAGCGCGTGGATACCGTTCATATTGTTGGGAATAACTATGGATTCCTGCGGAACCGCCAGCGTAATTTTAACATCTCCGCTATCCGGCAAGTCTAAAACCTGAACTATCGGTGTAAAAGGATGGATGACCGAGAGTTTATTAAATAAAATATCTAGCAGGAGCGTAGCGTCAAACTTATCCTTCTTAAAATCCACCAAAGCTATTCTTGGCTCCTCGCTCAAAAATTTCTTCACGGATTCGGCTGTCAATTTTTTACCCGTATTTTTGTCAAAACCGCTGATCCACATCTCCGTAATATGGAATTTTGTTAAATGAGTATTGCTTGCGTCTGTAGTCAAGGAAGGCTTATTCTTAGCCCCCTTTCTAAACGCATTGATAATCTCAGAATACGCTTCCCTGCCTTCCAAATAATCGTCAGCATGATGATAACCTGTTTCTACAGCGGTGCCATCGGGAGATAATTTGCCTTTTTGGCCGGGATCATTTGCTCTTCTGCCCGTGGTTACTCTCACTACCAGATCCTTGCTGTTAGAAGCTACCCTATCCAGGATAAATCCCTGGCCGGTAGTATTACAAGAAGGAAAGAAAAGGCTGTTTACGCCTTCCATCGCCTTTGAATAAGGGATCTTTAAAACATTAAGCGTGCCGCTGTCAAAAAATCTGTTGGCAATCTTTGGATCTTCCGCGCCTTCATACATTACTTTGATCTTCGGATATTTACTGTAGATGTATTTTTTATTATAGGCAGCTACTGTTATCTCCTCTTTTGTCTCTGGATCCTCTGTTTCTCCATCAGTAGCATCGGTGATTATATCCACTCCGCCGTTTTTCAACAAATCTTCCAGTATTCCCTCTGCTCCAACTTTTGCTTTATCAAAAGCCTTTTTATCATCCGGGCTCAATAAATAAAGAGGAACTCCCAGGCTTTGCGCTAAACCGGCTTTCTCGTTAGGTGAACGATTTACCGCCACGACGTTGAACCCCATCTCACGAGACTTCTTTCCTACCTCGCTGCCAATCGTCCCAAACCCGAATATTAAATGAGTATATTTCGGCTGAACGATAGCTGACCATCCACGGGTTAGTTTATTCTTGCTTCTCTTAAAAGTTAACAGTGTCGGCCTGACTCCTTTTTGAAGCGAGCCGATATTATACTCAAATTGGAAGAACTTATCCCTAAGCAGGCCTGTGCCCATCCACCGTTTTGTACCGGTTAAATTACCGGAAGCAAAATTCTCTTCAACTATATTAGGGCTGTTAGGCCTGGCTTTCGCCTCTGCTCCTTCGTTGGTTAAGAAAGATTTTAATTTTAATTCATCATCACCGGCGATATTAATTAACTCCAAACCTTTTTGTGATTTTGTCGTTACTAAAGATACATACTCCAATAAGGAAGAATAATATGCCTCCAAACCCGCGGGATTGGATAAATCCACGGTCGGCAGAACGGTTAAGGTTTGATCTATGTTATTCTCCTTAGCCAAAGCAAAATAAGCGCTATTTTTCCCTATAATAAAATACGTATCTCCCTTTTTGGTCTTTTCGCCAAATAGTTTTTCCAACTGTCCGGTCTTTTCTGAAGAGGCAATAATCCCTTTGGAATACCCCTGACCGATTTCTTCAGTGCCCGATACCGCGGATAAATATGCAGAAAATTTGTCTAATATCGCTAACTTTACGGGTATCTGTGCAGGGCTTGATGCCACTGCTAACTTCGCCATTCTCGCTTTAACAACCGGAACCTGGGGTGTAGAAATAACAATACGCACTTTGCTTAAATCCGTATCCTTAAACGTTTGTTCAAATTCACTTAACGGCTTTAATCCGGTTTCCTGGTCTTCGGCTTTCCAATTCATCCCAATATTTAAAATCTTACCTTTTTTCTGGCCTTGAGTTATAGCTTCGTCAAGAACCAAGCTGATTACTGCCGGAGTTTTAGCCGCGCCACCGATTAAACCGCCATCCACATCAGGTAAAGCTAAAATTTCCGCCGCGTTTTTCGCGTTCAAGCTTCCGCCGTAATCAACATCTAAAGCTAATCCTTTCGCTAAGGCGGTATCTTTGATAAACCTATGCGCATCCTGGATCTCTTTGGAAGACGGAGTTAAACCGGTATTGATTGCCCAGCGGGGTTCATAAGCGGTCCTTAAGCCAATCCTCTGTGCGTCTTCTTTGCTAATACCTTCCAATATTTCCGTTAAATCCTGAGATATTATTTTCTTGGTGTTTTCCGATAAATACTTGTCAAAAACTTTGTCTGCCTTTACCTCTTTAAAAGTCCTATCCAGGAGATACTGCGCTTTAGTTTCTCCCACGCAAAGAACTGTTTGCTGAATAGAATACCCATCTTTCTTACTTTGAGCGATTAGCTCTTTCAATTGCGCGTTGACAATTTTATTTACCAGGCTGCGGGCGATTAATTCGATTTCCCTATCCTGATAATCATTAATTTTATTCACAATCTTATAGATTTTATCTAAGTAGGATAAAACCTGGTTTTTTTCGGTTTCCGGTAATTTAGACACATCCAGGCCTGCCGTTATTTTGATAGAATCAATAAATTTTCTTTGTATTCCGTCTTTTATGGGTTTTACATCTTCAGATTTATTAGCCCAAGTAATAGCGCGGGAATCACGTAAGATGCTTTTGAACATATTCGACATTGCCAGCTCCAAACGTCCGCGCGGCTCAGAATGGTTATACAAACCGCCGTCAGCCTTATCAAGCATAGCATGATTTACATTATGAACGCCGGTATTTGCTCCGCTAAAAAGAGTAATTTCATTGTCTAAGACTAAGATTTGCGTCCGAACCAAAGGCATTTGAACCGGCGGGGGAGTTTTCTTCAAATCAACTGTAATTTCAACCACACTGTCTGTTTTGGCTAAACTCGGCCGCAATTTATCCGCAACACCTAAAGCGGCGTAGCTTCTCACCGGAACGCTGGTGAGAATAAAACTTACCGCGATAATTCCGGAAATGAATTTCGAGAACAATGTTTTTTTGGGAAACTGGCTGAACATTTTTTCTTCCTCCCTTTTAATATAATTTTATTAGCTTTTATCCGCTGATGCCTACGGCCTCAAGCGCTGTTTCGTATGCGGCTTGGGCTTTAGCGCTCTCTTCGGTTACTTTTATCATTGGCACATCGGAAATCTGCGCGCTAACATCATTTAATTTATTTATAGCGCTTGAAGTCTTTTCGTCAATATTGCCTTTATTGGTTTCGACAAACTCTTTGCTTAAATCCATGTATTTCTTAACTGCGACTTCATTTTCAGCAAAAATACCTGTAACTGCGCGGGCAATAACCAGCGGCATATTATTTAAAATATTTTCTTTCGCGTTCGGCGTCTGAAGGTTTATTAACTTAATATCTGCGTTATCATTGACAAGCTGCCCGGTAACTAGATCCTTTGGAGAATTAATTAAGGTAATAGTTACATTACTAACGCCTTGCTTCCTTACCGCATCTAGGGCGGCCTTCAATCCCCCCTGAGTAATTATGTCAGCTACTTCTTCTACGCCTAAAAGCTTTAACTTATCCACTGTGGCCTGATCATTTGCCCACACCGTAATGGCGATACCGATTTTAGCTTCTTTTATTTTCCTTAACGCGGACAAACAGGAGTTTTCAAATATGGTATTCGCGTCAATAACCAAAGCGCCTTTAAAATAATCCGATTTCTCAAAAACACTAACAAATTTATCATTTGCCTTCGTATCAAAACCGCTATTCACTTTCCTGTCCAAAGCAGTCAAAACTTCTCCGCTGCTTTGTATTATAGGCACACCTCGTTTCTCGGCTATAGTCGTCCAAATCCTGCGTGGATTTTCTAATGCCACCTCTTTGGCTTTATCGTTTACCCGAATATACGGGCTATGCGGATCAACCGCCAAAAGATAAGATAGAAATTCCTCGGTGTTCGCGCTTAAAAAGTTAATCCCCAAATCAATATATTTTCCTAACACTAAAACATTGGCCGGCTTGGCTATTTCCATCCCCGCCATAAATCCATCCACTCCGGGGACCAGCCCTGCTTCTTTCATGATCTTTAATGCTTTCTCGACACTCCCTAGCTTAGTAGGTGAATCTAATCTTATCCCGATATTCTTGCGTCCAGAAGCTTCTCTTGCCTTTTTTATTGCTTCTAACTGCCAACGGAAGAATTCTTGATACTCAGAATCCACCACTCTCTCCAATCCTTTAAAACCCAAATGCGGATTTTCATCAAATAATTCATGTACCCCGTCGCCGAGCATTTGATCATAGGCGGGTTTTTCTAAATCATCGGTGGTATAAATAACAGGCATATCTTTAGAGGTCACCGCAACCTTATCCATAATCGCTTTAAAAATAAAATCCACTACAAATTCTTTGGCGCTCTTTCCGTCAAATTTTGCCTTTAATTCCGTCTGAATAATTTCATCTTTAAATTGGCTTCCAACCTGATCATATTGCAAGAAAACCAAAGGATGTATCTTAAGATCCTTAATTATGCCGCTGGCATCCACTTCAACCGAGTTGATTCTCCGCGGATTGCCTTCTTTCTGAGGAATTTCCCAGCCGGCAATAGCAGGATCAAATGGCACATTAGCTAACTTTTCTTCTTCATCAGCAATAACTTTATTTACTTTTGCGTACACATCCTTGACAACGCTTATGGACTTTATGCCGCAGCGCACTAGAAAAGCGGCAAATTTAGGATCATTGGAAGGCCTTTGCCCGCAATATCCCGACCAGACCCCATATTCCGCGGCTTTTTTGATAACAACCTCCAACGCCACGAGCATCGCCGGATCCCCTTCATCAAAATAAGCTACCATTTTTTCATTATCCCGGCCAAGCCCTAAAGTAAATTGCGTTAGATCATTTGAACCTATGGACATAAACGCCTTAGTGCCGTATTTTTTAGCCAGATTGGCGAGCGTCCGATAGAAGTCATCTGATTGAAAGATGATAGAAGAAGTTTCCACCATAATTCCGATTTGGGGCTTATCCTCGTCATCGAATAAACCTACCTCAGCCATTAATTGAACCGCCTCGACCATTTCTTCAACAGTTCTGACTACGGGAAGCATTATATCGATATTGGGCTGAAATTTTCGCGCCAACTTAATCGCTTTAAGTTCTAAAATAAAAGCATCTCTGTAAGAAATATCCAACATGCGGTAAACTCCGCGGAAACCCAGCATTGGATCATTTTCCAGCGGCTCAAAAGCGGGGCCGCTGACTTGGTTAAAGTATTCGTTAGTTTTAAAATCAACAGTGCGCGCCTTAATGCGCTGCCCTTTCACCTGCGCGGAAGCGGTTTTAATCAAAGTTTGGGCGAGTTGATGAATAAAAAAATCTTCATAGGTTTTTATTTCCCGCTCTAAAAGAGGAGAATATCCCGCAGCAGCAATGATTTCCTCTATCTTTTGCCCAAAAGGAGCAAGGACATTCTTTTCGGCCCATTCTTTTGCCTTAGTGTCCTTAAAACCATCTTTCTTGGACTTATCCCAGGTTAATCCGCCCAAAGGATGGATCAAAATCTTGGTGGTATGGGCAAACTCTTCGCGGAAAAGCCCATAACCATAATAGGAAATAAAATTAGAATATTGCCAAATCTTCATCGCAATATCATCAGAAGAATTGATAATCCCCAACTCGGTTTTAGTCGGGCGCAAATCTTTAATTTTTGTATATTTAACACTTTTAACTATATCCAGCTCGCCTTTATAAACTTTACCTTCATTGCCTTCTACAGTAACCGCTTCTCCTTCAACCAGAACCTGGGTTGCGTTCTTCGTTCCCACCGTGCAAGGAATTTCTAATTCTCGGGCAACGATAGCCGCATGACACGTAAGTCCGCCCTCATCAGTAATAATCGCCGCAGCCCTCTTCATTGCCGGAACCATATCCGGCTTAGTCATTGTGGCAACTAAAACATCTCCTGTTTTAACCCTGTTTATTTCTGCCGCAGAATCGTCTTTCAAAATTACAACTCTTCCTGACGCGGCCTTAGGCGCGCCAGAAATTCCGCTTAAAATAACTTCTTTATCTTTTTTAGATTCTTCCTTCACTCCGGAAATATCATCAATGACCGTATCCGGATGTTCCTCTTGTTTTTTATTCCAAATTGTATCCGGCCGAGCCTGCAATATCCAAAGTTTTCCTTTTTTATCAAACGCCCACTCAACATCCATATATTTTCCATAATGCAGATTAATTAACTTTACAGCTTTGGCCAGCTCAATCATTTGTTTTTTAGTCAGGGCAAAAGAATTACGTTCTTTCTCAGACGCCGCTACGAACTTGGTTGATTCTTTGGCCTTCAAACCCGGCTCTTCTCTATAAACGACCTTTTTTTCTTTTGATCCTTTTATTTGTTCAATGATTATCGGTTCTCCGGTTTTTAAATTATACGTTCCCTTAATTGTGTCCGGGGTAATATCGCCGCCAACTACTGATTCGCCTAAACCCCAATTCGCATTAGCAGTAAATCCCGGCATTCCGGTATTTACATCGACACCAAACACTACTCCAGCGGAATCCGCATCCACCATAAGTTGAATTATTACGCTCAGATAAGCTAAATCGTGAGGATATCCTTTATGATGGCGATAATAAAGAGCCCTATCCGTATACAAAGAGGCCCAATCGCTCTTGACCGCGGCAAGAACTGCTTTTATCCCTCGGATATTCAAATAAGTATCCTGCTGTCCGGCAAAAGAAGCGTCGGGAAGGTCTTCCGCTGTAGCAGAACTGCGCACCGCGACTTCTACATCCGGAACGCCCGCTTCATCACATATTTTTTGATACTCATCTCTTATTACATTTTCTACTTCTTTGGGCATTTCCGCAGCTTCTACAGCTTCGCGAATAAGCTTTCCCGCCCAACCGAGATCATCAGAATCGTAATTTATGCCATCTAAAATAAAATTCATGAAATCTCGTAAAGTCATAGTTTTTGTCTGCTCAGGAAATTTATTGGCTAACGCTATTACCCGCTCATACTCGTCAATAAGGTCTTCTAGTTCTTGCAATTCCCCTGAAGGTTTAGAAATTTTCCCTGACGTTTGCTCTCCTTGCGCTAACTCTTTTTCTAAACTATCCTTGGTGCGCTGAACATCCCTAAGTTTCCTTGTCATCTTTTCAGCGATAATTGAATTTTTTACTTCCACTCTTCCGCTATTAATATGCTCGCGAAATGCTTTTGTGGTTAGTGCTACTGCTTTAGGCACCTCAATTCCCGCAACATCGCCCAATTCTCCTAAATTCGCCCCTTTTCCGCCGGCAACTGCTTTACCAAGATCATTATTACGCAACTTATTAACCGGTACAAGAATCTCCTGAATTAAATCTTGTTGCATCTCCGGCAACTGCCGGCTTTTGTCCGCAGCCTTTGTTCGCAATTTATCCGAATTACTTAAGCCAGCATAGCCCTTAACTGAAATGCTGGTGATAACAAAACTGGCTAAAACAACACCGGTAACGAATTTTGCAACTAGGCCATTTTTAGAAAACTGCGCGGACATTTTCTTTCTCCTTTTTTAAATAAGTTTTTGATCTTTTATGCATGTGGTAATTAATTATGAAGACAAAAAATTTTCGATTCTATATTTGTAATCGGGGACGGGACTTTTCCCGTCCCCGAATTTCCCAAGAGCCCTAATCTGCTTTTCCTGTTTCCTTAGTTTCTGTTTCGTGTTGCTGCGCAGCTTTTTCAACGCTAGCTACCTTATCTAATGTATCCACTACTCCCATGTTTTCAAATACCGTATTAAATTTTTCTTTTAGGCTTTCCCTAATTGCGCCCTGCGTATCAGCATCCAAATTCCAAGCTTGAGCTTTAAAAGAAACCCAGGCATTCTTCCTGTTTTCTTTGTATTCCTTAGCTTCCTCGCTTGCTTTTTTTGTAGGGAATCTTTGTTTGATGTTTTTCTCTATAGCAGCGGCTAACGCTTTTGGAAAAGCAGGGTGGTCAAAAATAGTATTCTGATATTCAGTGGCAAGGTGGACCTCTGCAACAGGATTGGTACTAAGAATTTCTTTATTTGTTTCATCTAAAAGTTCCGGCGCGATTTTAAAACCGATAGGAGCCGATTTGCCCGCAAATACGACAAAACAGCGTGGATCAAGAGTCGATGCGCCATGCTGCACAACTCCGGCATAACCCCTTTCTCTGGCAGCTTTACCGATTTCCGCTAAGGTATTAAAACTTACCTTCGCATCCTCTATTTCTCCTTTATCATTCATAATCCCACCATGTTTTGTCCCGGTCTGTACAGCAATCTTGGTTATCGGCTTTAATTCATAGCCTGCTTTTTCACCAAGGGCTGTTAGAACTTTTTTATAACCATTATCAAAAGCGATAAAATCCTCAACTGTACTGTTTCTGCCTTTATCAAGGCCCTTGCCGATTTCGCCTATTTCACCGCCTAAGTTGACCGTAATGCCTAACTTATCTAAGCCGAACTCTCTTTCCAAAGCGCGCACATAGGCAGTTAAAATCGCGGTTTCCGTGTAGTTATCTTTCTGCTGCTCATCAGTAGTCGGTTTTGAGAAATCTACCAGCGGCGACATATCCAGGTCAATCTGATAGAAACCGGCTTCTACTGCTTCGCGGATAAGCTTTTTAATATCCTCTCTTGCTTTATCGGAATTGCCAACTATTTTCTTCTCAATATTGCCCGCATAATCCTCTAAGCTTATTTGGAAATGGTCACCTTGTAAGAAAATAGGGTGATTATATCCTTCTTTAATTGCCGCGGCTAATATTGAGGTAGTGTATTCTGCCGGACGCTGGCCGGAATATTTTATTTCCGACTTAGCAATCTCTAATATAAAAGTGCCCACATTCTTGGCGTTTGCCGATTCAAATATTGCTCTGGCGGTATTATAAGCCATACCTCTGACATTTATGGCTGGGGTAGTAGATTTCGTAGTATCTTTTGCCTTCTCTACATAAAGCTCATATACAGAGCGAGGCGCTATACCTTGAGAAGCAGCAATATCCTTAATCAATTTACGGCATAGAGCAACTACCTCTTTGTCAGGATTGAATGTAGCATCATATACTAATTTATCAATTAAGCTGCCTCTTAACTGCTCCACATTAAGAACTTTAACCCCTGTATTGCTAACTTCGACAATATCTTTTAAAGCGGCATTGACTGCTTTAACATTAGCGAAATTAAGTTTGGCTTTATTAGAGAGCACATCGAGATCCGATACCTTAGTTATCTTCAGTGTATCGCGTATTACTTTATTAATTTCATCCGATTCATTCGTTAGCTCTAATATACTACGCAAGGCCGTGATAATCTGCTCGTTCTTACGGATATCTTCAGCCAAAGCGAGCTCTTTTATTAAAATATTAACCCAGCTGGTGTCTTTCGCATTTTTAAGAAATTGCGCATTTTGTTCTACAGGGATAATCTTATCTTCAAACCAAATGGCGGGTTTCTCGTTTACCTTGCCAACTCTAAGCATTTTTACCTTATAACTTCCGTCTCCTTGCCTCTCTGCGCCCTTAACTCCAAATACGCCGTTATTGGTAATAAACGAAAAACTACCCTCTACATCGCCCTTCACATCATCTTGGGTAAATAGTCTTACACCGTCGATTATCTTCTGCCCATCGGCCGGCCGTAAAGTAAGAATCTCTTCTTTCTCGCTACCGCTAAAAGCATATCGCCTGTTTAAGTTCTTTGCATCCGAAGCATCTTTTTCATCAGATACTTTATTTACATTTTTTGAATACACTCTGACGCTGGCAATCGCGCCTTCGTCCTTAAATAGGCCGACTACGGCAAGATTCATGAACCCTTCCGGCGCTCCGCCCACGGTCATAACAACCTTGTGTTTTCCTTCTTTTCTGCCAAATGTGGCTAAAAGACAATGCGCAACAGTTCCATCCTTTATGGTCACTATCTCAAGGCCAGGATACTGTTCTTTAAGGGCTTTTAAAACAGCTAACTTCTCTGCCTCCCTTGGCCTATCCATTAATACAACTTCCATATCATTTACAGTTATATTATTGGCCTTTGCAATTCTTGTTAGAAGTTCTGTTATTTTCTGGGGGTTCTTTGCGACTTCTTCAGGATCCAGCGGATTGCTTATAAATCCTGATTCCAGCTTTTTATCCTTAGGTATTGTTGTAAATATAGAATCGGTATAAATATCCGGGCAATTACCTAATGATGCTACGCCGGATCCGGTAACAATAACACTGGTTGCGCCTGATTCAGAATCAGCTAACTTACTTAACGGCTTTCTTTCAACATCGGTTACAAAAGAATTTGTCCCTTCTATTACATCAATGATGGCATTTTCTATACGGTAGGTCTCACCTGCTTTAGACACGTAGACATCTTTGCCCGCCTCTATGGCATTTTTTATCAGTTCTGTCTCTCCTAAAAGTTCAGGCGGAACCACTGCGTCATTGGCTTTGAAACTTTCCGCTACCTCATCCCTGCCAAACCCTTCACTAACTCTCACCATCAGAATAACTTTCTCCTGCCCAGTTACCATTTCGTATATTCTCTTTGCTATTACATCTGCTCCGTCTTTAATTCCGCTAATCCTGGCCTTATCTTTCTTTGAATCCAAACCAAAACTAAGGCCACGCAATGCTAATTCACTCAAAACCGCCGCAGAAACGCTGCTTGTTTTGGTTGCGATATTTTCCGAGACGCCCATATAATCTATCGCATTGGGCATATACCCTAATTTAAAACCAACTTGTGTATTTGTAGTCTTGAGTTCGCCTTTAATATCATCGGTTGCTCCGGTTTTCTTTGCTGCTAAGGTTTTCAGACTATCAGAAGCAAAAACTGTCGAATAACAAATACTCACCGCAACGACAAAAACTATTGCCTTTAAAAATAAATTTTTCTTAAACCAATACGTAAGCATCTCTTCTCCTCCTGTTTTCTTAATTTTCATTTTATTTATTCCTCATCACTGCCATTTGTACCGCTGTTACCTTTATCTATATTCTCGCTCTGCAAATTTTTCTTTTCGCCTCTTAAGACGGAAAGATAAACGCTGGAGTCGGTTTTCTTGGTGATTGTCGGGGTTACTACCGCATAGGAGTAGCCTCTTTCTTTGAACATCTGCGTCATGCCGGGAGTGTGAAAACCGCCGGCGATAAATACCGCTATTTTTTCTCCGGATTCATCCATTTTCTTGACAATGTTCTTAATAAACGCCTGCTCACGGTCTGCGCCCAATTTATAAAATTCCTCGAATTTACCCAGGTTCTCATCAACTATCCCGGAGGCCGGCGCCTGCACCGCTAATTTGTATTTGGCGCAGTTAACGCTTAGAAAACTCATCCAGGATCCGGTTGACATATCCGGCCGGTTTGCCTGAAAATACCCATAATCCTCAGGGGTCAGCTCCAAGCTCACCACACCCTTAAGCACATTCAGCGCTTTTGAAATCTCATACAATCTCTTCTGGTCCGCGTTGGCAAAAAGCGCCTCTTTTATTTTCTCTTCTAAAGATCCAACTTCTTTTAAGAGCTGGGCGACATCTATCTTTTTGTTTTCATTTATGTAGCGGATATAGGCGCCAAGCTGGGGATAATTTTGCTCAAGGTTGATCCTTTTCTTTGCCGCCAGGTCTTTCAAAAAAGAATAATATTCCCCGGGGTTGATCTTCCCTGCCTTAAAATCCTGGCTCTTGTCAACTACCGCTTTTACCTGCTTTTCATTAAGCAGGCTGCCTAAACTCTTGATAAACTCATTCCTTTGGGCTTCCGCCTGCTTAAAATCAACCTCTTTTTCTAGGCGCGCAAGCTCCGCGAAGACGCTCAAAAAAGGATAACTTTGAAGGTCAAAACCCTTATTAATGGCAATATTTTTAAGATAGCCGCAATATTCCCCTAAAGATAAAGTTTTATCCTCATAATTTTTCTTGGCGCTCTCTAAATATTTCACTTCTTCGCTGTAGATCTTTGGCTTTAAAGCGTTGACAACTTTGGATAAATCATCCAAGTATTTTAAGCTTTCGTCCCTGAGGGCATCCACTTTATGAAAAACATCCAAATGCGCCTCATACAAGGCTTCGTCTTCTATCCCGTAAAGGTCAAGAGGATAATCGGCAACAATGTCCAAATACTCTTCGCCTGAGATTTTGCCCAGCTTCAGGTATTTATCCGCCACGCCTTCCCTGGCTTTTTTATCCGCGTAGTTGCGCAAAAACTCAAGGTTAACATTTCCGCTGCCGCCTTCAACCATAATCAATTTAAGGTTTTGCTCCTTGACCAGATAATCCAGCAACTGCGCCATATTTTTCTGGGCTTCATAATTACAATGGGCATCCTGGATATGGATAATCGTTTTATCTAAATTAGTATTGGGATTCTGCGTGTTGGCAAGTTTGGTGTCCTGTATATCAAACACTTCTTTGATATTTCCGAATGTGGAAGGGATATTGATGGCCTTTACTACCGAGGTTGGGGTTGCTAAGCTAATTCCAAAGAAGAAAAAGAATTGGATCGCTAAGAATATTAGAATTTTTCCGCGATGAGGCTTATTTTCCAACATTTTCTCCTTCCTTTCTCGCGGCCGGCAACAAATAAAACAGCCGCGATTTTTCTAATTGAGCTAACCTCCGGCGAAAAGCCGAAGCTGTTAGCTCAATTAAAAACCGTGGCTGTCTTTAATTACCTAACTAGAAAATTATAAGCTTCAGAAAAACTTTTAAAAACTCTTTCTCTCAGATTATTTATAAAGTATACAATATCTAAAAGCCTTGTCAAGTATTTTTTTAACTTTTTTTATCAGAACTACGAGGGACGTGCCCAAAGGGGACACCCTTCCCTATTTGTTTAAACTGCTCTTAGAAGGGCAGGTTTAAACCTGCCCTACAATCTCTTCGGAGCGCTTCCAACAGCTGAACTGTTACAAGCAATCTTGCTTTGGATTGCTTCGTCGCGGAGTTTACACTGAGCGCAGCGAATGTGCTCCTCGCAATGACACTGAATACAACCAAATTGGACAAATACCACGCTAGAATGGACAATTTTGTGTTTATTATTCAGACTGGACATATCTTTAAGGGGACGTGCCCAAAGGGGACACCCTTCCCTATTTGTTTAAACTGCTCTTATAAGAAAAATAGTCGCTGCCCCTAATTTAGGACGTATGCATCTTACATATACACTTCTAACGTATTACCCCTTAATATTTCTATC
This sequence comes from Candidatus Omnitrophota bacterium, assembly GCA_028715785.1. Taxonomy (GTDB): domain Bacteria; phylum Omnitrophota; class Gorgyraeia; order Gygaellales; family Profunditerraquicolaceae; genus UBA6249. Next base: position 7,678 of record JAQURC010000006.1, on the reverse strand, counting down.
GTTAAATATTTTATAATTGATAAAAATATGTCTCTTTCTAGGCCCCTCCGCTTTAATATCTTCCTTGGCCCGCCCCAAATAATCGACCAGTACCCACCGGGAGTTTCAAAAGAAAATATCGCGCTGGTATAAACGGGCTTTTTAAGCTCTTTATCAATAGAAAACAGGATCGCCTGATAAGGAATTCCCATATATTCGAACTTTTTAACCGCGTCTTTTTGTAAACGCAATAAACCGATTTTCATTTGACAGCCAGGGAACACATCCTTTAGGTTCTTTGCAAATCCTACTAGAAAGCTTCCTAAATTTGAATCTGGATCTGTCTTCTTGCAGAAATTAACTATAATAACGCTCTCAGGGTGCACTTTTTCACTGCCATCGGGCTTAAAGACCTTATAAACGCCGCTTTTCCTTTCCGCTTCCTCATCTTCAACCATACCAAAAGGGGTAAGAATACGAACTCTAAGCAGAGAATTGTCTTCTTGATTTGGCATAAATCCGGGAAGTTGAGTTACGCTGAAATTAACGGAATAATTAGGTTCAACATTATTTTTATCGGTGGATCTATCTTTCAAAATCAAAAAACTAAGAATTAATATCAAACTGATAAAAATTACCGACAACCAGTTTAAAATATTCAAGCTGCTCTTGTTTGCCATATTTACTTTTTCCAATGGATAAAATCGCGGCCTAACTCTGTGCCAATGGGAAGCTTAGCGATTTTACGGAAATTCTTTCCATTGATGTCCATAATACAGATGTATTTGTTATCATAATAAGGAGTCGACTTTCTAAATAGAAAGTAATTAATATAAGCTTTAATATTGCGAATAATGACGGCATGTAGATAATAGTTTTTGGGGTATATATCGGCAATAAGAACTATCCTCTTACCGTCTGGCGTAAATGTAAAGTCAAGGATTTCATCCCAATTCTCTTTTTCACCCGTAAGATTTATTACAGATCTATCTTCCGGGTTTAATAAATAGATTCCTTGTTTATAAATAAAATCGGCGTAAAAAATAATATATTTACCGTCCGGTGAAAATTTAAATTGCCGGATAGTTCCTGTTCGGCTCTTTAAGGCATCATTTCCACAAAACCTATCCGAAACAGAACCATCTATTCTGTAAATCTTTTCTAAATTAGAACCGTCTGCATTCATTACGTAAAATTCAAAAATCTTATAAAAATCATCAACAACACCTGACCGATATACCTCTCCAGTCTCGCTGGTAATAACAGCCAACTTCTTATTATCGGGAGAAATAGCAAATCCCATTCCCAATTTAGGTTGGTTATGATCATTAAGATGAGTTATTCTCTTTTTATTTATTCCGCTGATATTCATAACTGAAATGTCATACTGAAAATTATCAAACATCTTTTCCCCATCAGAGGAAAACTCAACTTGGCCTCCGCCAAAATTCAATATTCTTTCCCCATTGCCATCTATATTTATCATCTTTTTTAAATTATGGTTATCGGCAAGCAAGGAATCAAAAACGATCTTTTTAGCATCTGGCGAGAAAAAAGGTTGGGAACTCAAAGTATTGTATGTTAAGGGAATTTGATTCTTGCCATCCGAATCCATAATATAGATATCGGTAGAGCCACCGCTAAATTCTTCTCCAATAATTCTCCCGTTAGCATTAGCAATAATTCGATAGTTCTGTTTTTCTGCTCGCGAAGAACGGAAAACAATTTTCTTCCCATCTTGCGAAAAGGAAGCCTCATTGTCGGTAGCAATACATGTCTTTGTTGCTACGTTATGAGTTAGCTGCTTTAAACCTGAACCAATAATATTCATTACATATATTTCATTATCGCTATCTATGGGTGAAGAAAAAATAATCTTTCCTTTGGGTAAATCAAGATTGGCAACCCGAATCCTGATAAATTTATAGAATTGTAAGAAAAGAAAAATTAGAATAAAAATTGTCAAATATCTTAATCTTCTTGACATAATCTTCGTCTCCCTATATCCGCCCTCTACCTATACCTGCACCCCCGCCTATGCCTCCTCCTATACCGCCACCCCCAGGCGCCCTTGGCATTGGAGGTAAATTTGGCCTTATCGGCTGCATCGGAGGCAACGGACTAATTCTATTATATAAATTCGACGGTATTAATTCTTTCCCGGAGCGATAAGTATACCATTCCTTAGTTTGGTAGGAAGTAATCCCTGAAGGATAGACACTCTTCATCTGCTGGATCTTATAAGTCGCTGAAAAATACTGGTCGGAAATAGAGCCATATGCCGTGCGGGAATAAGTAATCGGAATATCCATTCCGGTATACATTGAAAGCCCTATTTGTTCGAATTCAAGATTATTAAAAATATCTTTATGGCTGCTAAGGATCATCTGCGAATTTGGTTTAAATGCAACCGGCCAAGAAAGAATATCAATAGGAGACCAAACAGGTTTATATTGGCCTCCCGTATCTTTTGCTATCTGGCGAAATACCATATCATTCTGCACTAAAGGCGAACCCCCAACCAAAATATTGATTTTTATTCTTTCCTCAGAAGGATGTAATCTTATATAATCATCGTCTAAAGTCTTAAAATGGCTAATCCCTTCATCGCTATATAGCCCGCCCGCGCTCATGCCGATAAAAGTTACTGAATCCATCTTTGAGTTTCTTGCTTTACTATAATCAATATCCATCTTGTTACTGAAGTCTTTTCCTGCTTTACCCATATCTTGGATATTGCCTGACCAGCCAAACTCATCTGTCATACCCACCCCCATCTTTTCTAACCTATAAAAATCCCGGCCGATTTTGTCATTCTTTAACCAACTTTCACCTTGCGGCCTGCCGGCATCAAATGGATTAGGATTATCAAGCCCAGGCATAAAAATTGCCAAGGATTTTTCCAAAGGCTTAATCCCCTCTAAATCAAAATCCACAGAATACCCGGCATTTTTAAGCGAGGTTGCGGCTATCTGGCGTACCCATAGATTTTCGCTTCTGTCATAAAATGTATCCGACAACGGCTGTTTTAATTCCGGGAATGCCTTAAGATTGCTGGCTAAAGGCAGAATAGTTGCCTGGCGCACCTGCCAGGCCGGGTCTTTTAATTTCGGCATAAGATAACTTATGGTTTGAGGATCATTGAAATTCCCCAAAGAATCCACTGTTGCCTGCCTTACCTGCCACTGTTTATCGTCTAAAAGCGGCTTAAGCGAAGGGATAATATTCGTATCCTTAAAATTGCCTAAGCCAAAAGCCGATGTCTGGCGCATCCGCCAATCAGGATGGTTGAGTTTGCTTACCAAAAGATCTTTTATTTCCGGATCATTTATTTTAGATAAGGATGTCAAAGCGCTTTGCTGGAATATAAGCGGCTGGGTGTTGTCTTTGGCGATCGTCAAAAACGGCTCTTTTAACTGCGGGAATTTATTTATATTTTCCCCCAATGTATAAAGCGCTGCCTGGCGGATTTGCCATTTATCGGAATTTAATTTCGGCAGAAGATAATCTATATTTTTGGGGAAATCCGGCAACCTTGCGCTCATAGACAACACTGCTGCCCGGCTTACCTCTAAACTCGGATCATCCAGAAATGGTTTGATTTTCTCCATTGTAGCATAATCCGCCTTGGGAGTCAGTGATAAAATCGCCGCGGCTTTTACCTGCGGATACGGATCATTTAAAGCAAGCTCCAAAACATCTCTAACCTCCGGATCGTCTATGCCGGACAAACTAATAGCTGCTTGCCTTCTAACAAATGGCTCATTATCGTATTTTAAACGGCCTATAAAAGCTTTTCTAACCATAGGATCTGTAAGCCTATCTGCAAATAAATTAAGAGTGTCATACCGTATTCCCGGACGTTTATCTTTTAAACCGGTTTTTAAAATTGTAAAAGAATATGCTATCTTTGTGTCATCTTTATTTCCTATAGTTCCAGCTTCACTGACTTTGTCTTTATCTTTAACAAACTCCGAAGTTTCTTCTTTGGACATCTCTCTAATTTTCGCCAAAGATACAGCTGCAGTCGACCTGACGTTAACATCCTCATCCTTTAGCATTCGTTCTAAAGTATTTTCTACCTCCGGCGCATTGAAATTCCTTAACGCGTATGCCGCAGTCTTTCGAATATCCGCGGAAGGATCTTCTAATGCTGCCCATATAAGCGGATTGAGCGCCCGGGAATCTTGTGATAAACCCAAAGCTATCATAGCTGCTTGTACAGACGAAGAATAATGTCCATTATTCTTTATAAAGTTAAATTCTGACTTGATATTCTCAAGATCCCTTAATAAATTAAGAGATATTGTGCTTGCCTCTTTGCAGGTAGACAAAGCTTTTTTAACTTTATCTTTATCTTCTTCGAAGTGTAGATCCACCCAGTTATCGACTGTACTCTCAAGACCTGGCTGAATGCTCCGAAGATCCTCTTCCGCTTTTAAAATTAACGCCGCGGCTTCCCGGGAAATCGGAATAAAATCGTTATTTCTTTCAATCCCAAGAAGCTGCTTATGAGTTTGGATACGCGGAAGTAATGATAAAGCCGCTCTATCTGCTTGCAGACAATTCCAGAGACTTATTTCATTTTCTGCATTTTCAAAATCATCTTTATCATATTCAGAATCTTTCAATAAAGCAGAACTAAATTCCATTACCTGCCGCGAAATAGGAAAACTCGCGATTTTAAGCAGCGGTTCAATTGAATTTGGGTCGTTAATTTGAGCTAAGATAATCGCCTCGGCATAGGCAGGGCTCATCTCTTTAATAGTTTCTATACTTTTATCTTCGTCTAAATTTAAAATCTCAAAGCGCCACCCCTTATCCTGCCTCAATGCCTGAATTAACGCAGGAGCTATTTGGGGATCTTCATGCTGGCCTAACCATAGCGCGCTGACAGTACGCACTATTTTTTCATCATTTTGTAAACCATGAATAAAAAATCTTGTTGCCCGGGGGTCGTCAATTGCCATCAAAGCCATTATGTTTTCTTCGCTTGAGTCTCCTTGCAGATTATTAATCAGCGGTTCTACTGCTTTGTAATCTGCGAATTTGCCTAGAGAAGCTGCTGCCGCCCTTCGCACATCTATATCTTCATCATCACTTAAAATCCTAATAAGAACCTCCTGCGTTTGCTCTGTGCTCTTTTCACCCAAAAGAAATACACTATATTGCCGAACCCAGCGATTTCTTTCCGGAATATTAAAAATATTAAAGCCCATATCTTTGTTTTTAAACTCTTTCAATAGCAACTCCAGCTCTGGCTCACTAATTTGCATTCGCCCAATAACTAAAGGGTCAAATTTCATTGACCGATAAAGATAATAGGCTTTATCCCAGACAGCTACGTCCTCTTTCCCGCCAAGACGGTTGTGAATCTGCTGGGAAAAATTGACGCCGGTTATCTGGGTTACGCCGTCTAACATATAACTTCCCCAGCGAATAACTCCGAATTGCCCCTCTAAGGATTGCGCCACATTATTCAAAGGCTTACCTATTTTATCTAATTGAGGATGTTCGCTTAATGACTCTGCGCCTTTTAATACTGCACCAATTTCAAAATCAATAATCCAGAGGTGAAAAAAACTGGTCCAAAAACGGGAAAAATTACCTTTAGTTCTATAAGGGACAACAGGAGCAAAAATCCAGCTTACAATAAGAACCGGGCTCTGCCAGGGCCTCTTAATTATCTGATTAAATAAAAATGGTATACTCAAACCATAAGCTATTATCGCTAATCTAAAAAAATCTCCAAATGTATGCATAAGATGCCAATCACTAAATACATTCATTAAGTTTAGGCTGAAGTCAAAACCTTCACGGATCCCTATAGCATTAAAGAACTTCATTGCCACCTCAAATATCGAAATACCGGCGGTGTTGAGTCCGATAAAGGGAATGAGCGCGGAACTCACCACAACTCCCCAGAAAATCATCTGGCCTCTGGCTAAGGCAAAAATAATTATACTGCCGGCTACGGGAAACCTTAAAGAAAAACCATACCATAAATTTTTAAAGGGAAAGATAAACTTGTTCCCGGATACAAATTGTCCAGCCTTGCTTCCTAATTCTTCCTGCGCTTTCTCGTTCTTCAAATACTCTTTCACAAATTCGCTGCGGAATTTATAGTGGTTCATATATGAACAAAAGAAATTATAGGTTACAGAAACCAAATACGGCACCATAAGGCCGAATGCCGCTCCAGCCAAAATATGCCAATTATCCGCTCCGGGAAAACTATACGCAATTAAAGCGCCTGTTGCCGTAAGAATAATGCTTTTAAACGTGCCCAAATTTTTGATAGCGCCGATAAAACTTGGCTGGATTTTCTGAACTTGATCTCTAAAATACAGCTGGTCGGCCAATTGGACTAAAACCATTTGTTCTTGGGGTTCCAAAGTTTTAATTTGCTCCTTACTCACCCCAAAAGAAAATCCTGCCCGGCCTTGCCCTGACAATGCTTTTATATTTTCTACCGAATAAAATAATCCGATTAAAACTCCTGCGCCGCCGATAAATATCACCACGATTAAAACCCAGGGGCTTAATCCATAACCAAAAAGAAAAGCCAAGGCATAGGAACTGCCGAACAAAAGTACCAGAGATAAAATCACATAAGGAAACTTTAGAATAAATTCCTTTATCTTGCTTTTCCAGTTTAAAGTTTCCTTTGTTTCTTTAGCCAGCTTATCTTCGTTAATTTTACTTGCGAGCTTCTCAATATCGCCTAAGCGATCATCTTGATTTACATTTTTGTCTACCGCGGCAGCCATTTTTGCTTTGTTAAAATGATAAAACCCTCTCACAGCAAGCACTATTCCAATTATTCCTGCCACAATCAACAGTATGTATTCAAAAAGGAGAATAAGTTTATCCGAAGAAGAAATTAACTCGGTGTAACCTGCGACACTAGCAAACATAATCGCAGGCCCAAATAAAATCGATGATACAGCAATGGACATCACCATCCAATAAGCTAATGCTTTTATTTGCTTTGTTGCCTTCCCTCCGTCCTGAAGAATACGGGCACTTGACCGGCCCCGTTTCCCGATTGGGTTGGAAACAGTTTCCTTCAATTCGACCAACGTCGGCACTCCTTCCTTATGTGGCTGGAATTGGGCTCCGTATGAGATTTTAACCTGGGATCGAAGAAGCGTGAGCCCGATTTCTTCTTTAGTGAATGAATCAACCAGGTGAATCAGAATGTAAACTTCTTTTTTAGCCGCGGCTTGTTCCCTTTTCTGCGCCCTGTCAATTTCTTGGCGTACAACCATGAGAGAATCCCAAAACTCAATTATTTTCTCATCACGCGGGGCATACTCTAATAGCCTTAGAATAAGAGTAAAAAATCCTTGCGCATTATTCAAATCACTCCAGTTCCCTTTAGTTTCAATATCCAAACGCATCTCTCCGCCATCTTGAAGAATAGAATCATCTCTTGCCACAGAAGGGTATCTGGTTGTGCCACTGCCTGCACCCTTACCACCGTCGGTCTTGGATTTTATATCATCTCTGTCTTCTTTTTTATCTTGCCGGCGTTGAAAGCTCGGGTCTCTGCTGGTTATTTCACCTGTGTTAAGATTTATATATAAACCTCCATGGGGTTCCCAGCTCGTTCCCACAAGAATATAACCCGGAGTACCGAAAAACAAAGCAACAGGAAAATCTTCTTCGCTGTATTCAACAAATATTTTTTTACGCT
>JAQURC010000005.1 GCA_028715785.1 Candidatus Omnitrophota bacterium | reverse complement strand
TGAAAGCCAAAGGACAGGGCAAGGTGGGGTTGCGTATGCCGGATAATCCGGTGGCATTAGAAATTATTTTCCAATCAAAAACCGCCTTGGCCTGCCCGTCGGCAAATATTTCAGATAAACCCGCTCCAGTTGATCTTGAACAGGCGATTAAAGATTTGGATGGTTTGGTTGACCTGGCTGTTGACGCCGGATCGACAAAATTGGGGAAAGAATCCACTGTCGTTGATTTGACAGTTGAACCCCTTAAGATAGTCAGAAGCGGGGCAATCAAAGATGAGGAAATATTGACAGCCGCTAAAACCAAAAAAGTGCTTTTTGTCTGCACGGGCAATTCCTGCCGCTCGGTAATGGCAGAAGCGTATTTAAAGAAAATTTTAAAGAGCCGGGGCAGGACCGATGTGGAAGTAGATTCAGCCGGGATGATCGCCCTTGACGGTATGGGCGCCACTGAAGAGACGCGTGAAGTATTGGCCAGAGAGGGGATGGATGTCCTGGCGCACCGGACTAAAAGAGTAAATAAAGAATTGGTGGATGAATCGGATATTATCCTGGTCATGGAAAAAATACATGAGGAAAGGATTTTACAATTTGCGCCGGAGGCAAAAAATAGGCTTTTTTTATTAAAGGAATTTGCTAGAATAAATGACAGTAGTTTGAATATTGCCGATCCTATCGGAGGGAGTTTTGAGTTTTACGGAGAGGTGTTTGCCACCATTAAAGACGCCGTAGAAAGGATAAGTAAGATCATATGAGCAAGCTATTGATTGCTTCCGACCACGCCGGGTTTAGTTTGAAGGAAAAGCTAAAGGCCTATCTTAAGGAAAAGGGTATAGGTGTGAAGGACCTGGGTACTTATTCCAAAGAGCGCTGCGATTATCCGCTGTATGCTTATGAATTAGCCAAGAATATTGCTTCGGGAAAATACAAGCGCGGGATCCTTATTTGTAAAAGCGGGATCGGCAATTCCATCGTTGCCAACCGCCTGCCGGGAGTGCGCGCCGCGCTCTGCCATAATATTACCATCGCCAGGTTAAGCCGGGAGCATAACGACAGCAATGTTTTAGTTTTGGGTTCAGCTTTTGTAAAAGCGGATTTGGCCAAAAGGATTATTTTGGCCTGGCTAAATACCGGGTTTTCAGGGGGGAGGCATTTAAAGAGGGTGAAATTAATCAACTGTATTGATCAAAAAATAAGAGGTGGTGTAAAGTGAAACATTTAAAGCAGACTGATCCGGAAGTTTTTGCGGCGATCCAAAAAGAAGTAAGGCGCCAGAATGATAACTTAGAGATGATTGCCTCGGAGAATTTTACGTCGCTGGCGGTTTTAGAGGCGCAGGGCTCGGTGTTGACCAATAAATATGCCGAGGGCTATCCCGGCAGGCGCTGGTATGGAGGGTGCGAATACATCGATATTGTCGAAAGCCTGGCGATCGAGCGGGCCAAAACAATATTTGGCGCAGAGCACGCCAATGTCCAGGCGCATTCCGGCTCGCAGGCGAATATGGCGGTTTATTTTGCGGCGATAAATCCGGGAGATACCGTCTTGGCCATGGACCTGGCCGCCGGAGGCCATCTTACCCACGGGCATCCGCATAATTTTTCCGGAAGATTTTTTAAGATGGTTGGTTACGGGGTCGACAGAAAAACCGAGGCTTTAGATTATGATGTGATCCAGGAGCTGGCCAAAATTCATAAACCAAGAATGATTTTGGCAGGGGCTTCAGCCTACCCCAGGACAATCGATTTTAAAAGGTTCCGCCAGATCGCCGATAGCGTCGGGGCTTATCTCTTTGTGGACATGGCCCATATCGCAGGCTTAATTGCCGCCGGCCTGCATCCATCACCGGTGCCCTACGCGGAGTTTGTTACTTCCACCACGCATAAAACCTTACGCGGGCCGCGCGGAGGTTTTATTTTGTGTAAAAAAGAATTTGCCAAAAAAATTGACAGCCAGATTTTTCCCGGAATTCAAGGCGGGCCTTTAATGCACGTAGTCGCGGCAAAAGCGGTGGCATTTGCCGAAGCCCTGACCCCGGAATTTAAGCAGTATCAGGTCCAGCTGGTCAAAAACGCCGCGGAATTGGCGGATTCTTTGGAGAAAAAAGGTTTCCGGATTGTTTCAGGAGGCACGGATACGCATTTGATGCTGGTAGATTTAAATGCCAAGAATACCACCGGAGCAGATGCCTCAAGGATCCTGGGTGAAGTTAATATTACGGTAAATAAAAACCTGATTCCTTTTGATGAAAAAAGCCCGACCGTAACCAGCGGTATACGTTTAGGGACTGCCGCAATAAGCACGCGCAAGATGAAAGAGGCAGAGATGCAGAAAATCGCTTCTTTGATTAATGAGGCGCTGGAAAATCAGGCAGATGCGCAAAAATTAGCGCAGATTAAAAAAGAGACGATTGCTTTAACCAAAAAATTTCCATTATATCCGGAGCTGTTAAAATAAAATGAAGAAGAAAATAATTACGCACAAGCGCCCCAGCTGGGATGAATATTTCCTGGAGATGGCTAAGCTGGTTTCCAAAAGATCCACCTGTTTACGCCGCAGCGTGGGCGCTGTTTTGGTCAGGGACAAAAGGATCCTGGCTACCGGTTATAACGGGGCGCCCAGCGGGCTGAAACACTGCGTTGAAATAGGCTGCCTGCGCCAGAAATTAAAAATCCCTTCGGGGGAGCGCCATGAATTATGCCGCGCGCTGCACGCGGAGCAGAACGCCCTTATCCAGGCATCTTTACACGGGATAAGCGTCAAAGGCGCCACATTATATTCCACTACTCAACCCTGTGTCATCTGCGCCAAGATGCTGATTAACGCCGGGATAAGAGAGATTGCCATTACCCACGGTTATCCGGATAAGATGTCGATGGATTTATTGAAGCAGGCAAAAATTAAGATCAGGAAGATATGAAATGTCCTTTTTGCGGATTCAAAGAAGATAAAGTGGTTGATTCCCGCGCTACCGCCGAGGAGTCGGCGGTCAGGCGCAGAAGGGAATGTTTGAAGTGCGGCAAGCGGTTTACTACTTATGAATATATCGAAGAAAATTCTTTATTGGTGATTAAGAAAGACGGCCGCCGCCAGGCGTTTGACCGCAAGAAGATTTTAGCCGGAATAATCCGCGCCTGCGAGAAAAGGCCGGTGAGCGTTGAAAAAATGGAGGATGTGGTTACCCAAGTGGAGCGTCTGATCCAAAAGAAGAATGACCGGGAAGTTCCTGCAAGCAAGATCGGGGAGTTGGTAATGGAGAGGCTTAAATTCATCGATGATGTTGCTTACGTGCGTTTTGCCTCGGTGTACCGGCAGTTCAAAGATGTCGGCCAGTTTATGGTGGAATTAAAGGATATTCTCGACAAAGATAAGAAGAAAAAAAGGACATAAAATGATTGAAATGGAGTTGAATAAAATTGTAATCGATGAAAAGAGGCATGATCAGCTGATTGCCTTAAAAGAAAAAGGGGGTTCAAGAGTCCTGCCGATTGTCATTGGTTTAAATGAAGCCTCGGCCATAAAATTAAAGATCAGCGGTTTTAATCCTCCGCGTCCTCTAACCCACGATCTGATCTTTACGATACTTAACGACCTTGGGGCGACCGTGGAGAAGGTGGTCATCGATAGCTTAGAGGAAAATACCTTTCACGCCAAGATTATCATTAAAACTTCCTCCGGGGAATCAAAGAGTATCGACGCCCGGCCAAGCGACAGCATTGCTTTGGCAGTCAGGTCTCATGCGCCGATATTCGTGGAAGATTCGATTGTCCAGCAGTATGAGACATTCAATAAAGAGAAGCTTTAAATAAAGGGGACGGTTATATTTTTTGTTCATAGAGTAGCTGACGTTTAAACGTCAGCTACTAAGTTATATTAAAAAATATAACCGTCCCCTTAACTTTGATTAAATCTATGCTTAAATTTAGTTTAAAAGATGAGAACGTCTTAAAACCGGTTTATAATTTTGCCAAATCCAGGAAAGTAAAATTATACCTGGTCGGCGGAGCCTTGCGCGATTTAATTTTAAAGCGCAAAAAACAAAACCCGGATTTTGATTTCTGCTTAAAAACCGGCTCCCTGAATTTTGGCCGTAAACTGGCCCAAGAACTAAGGGCTGCTTTTGTGGTTTTAGATGAGGAACACGCATCCTGCCGGCTGGTAAAAAGAATAGAAAATAAACTCTATACTTTTGATTTTACGAATTTCCGCGCTCCGGTTTTAGAAAAAGACCTCCTGCACCGCGATTTCACGATTAACTCTATGGCCTTAGAGTTGGCTAATGTTTTTTCAGGCAGAGATTTAAGCGCCTTGATTATTGATCCGTATTCCGGAAGGGATGATCTTGGACGGAAAATAATCAGGGTTACCGGCAAGAACTCTTTTGGCGAGGATCCCTTGAGGATTTTACGCGCTTTTAGTTTTAGCTGTATGCTGGATTTTGCCCTGGATAAAGAAACTTTACGCCTGGCCAAGAAAGAAAAAAACAGGATTAGCTCGGTATCGAGTGAACGGGTGCGTGAAGAACTGTTTAAGGTTTTTGACAGCCCTGCAGCCTATGCCTCTTTGGTGGTCCTGGATAAACTAAAGATTTTAGAGATTATTTTTCCTGAAATAAAACCGATGCGCAAGATCGGCCAGGGGCCGTATCATCATCTGGATGTCTGGCAGCATACTTTAGAGACATTGAATCAGTTTGAATTGATCTTAAAAACTGTTAAGCGGAATTCCGATATAAATAATTATCTTGAGGAGGAAGTCTCCGGCTTGCGCAAAAGATCAAGCCTTTTAAAGTTAGCCTGTATTTTGCACGACGTGGGCAAGCCGGGCGCCTTGCGCCGGGAAAAAGGAAGGATTATTTTTCACGGACATGAAAGAGTGGGTTTAGGCTTAACCCGCGCAATCTCCCGCAGGTTAAAATTATCCAATGAAGAGGGCCGCTCTTTAGAGCGGATTGTGCTCTGGCATTTGCGGCCCGGGTATCTGGCGGATAATCCGCATCCCAGCCAGCGGGCGATCTTCCGTTATTTTCGCGATACGGGAACTGATGCCTTAGCCGTGCTTTTGTTATCCCTGGCTGACCAGCGCGCCACCAAAGGCCCGCTGACTACGGCGCTTTCGCGCATCCGCCATGAGAAAATAGTTAAATCATTGATCCGTAAATTATTAAAGAAGAAAAAAGAAAAGAAAACAGCCCGCCTGCTTAACGGCAATGATATTATGGGTAAATTTAAATTACCGGCATCTCCTTTGGTCGGCACGATTCTTGAGGCGTTAGAGGAGGCCCAGGCAATCGGTAAGATCAAGAATAAAAAAGAGGCCCTGGAGTTAGCCGCTAAAATTATCAAGAAGGGAAAATGAAAAAATTCATCATCATCGCGCTGGTTTTGTTTTTAGTCCTTACCGCCGGGGTAATCTATTTGAACAAAGTAATCCTCCCCGTAAAAATAAAAGCGCTCATCGTTTCCAGCCTGAAAAAACAGACCGGCAAAGACGTAACCTTGCAATCTGTGAAGTTTAGCATATTCAAAGGCCTGGTTTTAGGCGATCTGGTTATTTCTGACGGACAGAATGTAATTTTAAGCGCCCGCCAGCTAAACTGCAGTATTTTTATCTGGCCTGTTTTTAAAAAACAGATCATTATTCCCGGCATCAACCTTAAAAGCCCGTATATCTTTTTAGAGCGCAGGCAGGATGGGAGTTTTAATTTAGAGGACTTATTTAAACCGTCGGCCGGGTCTCCCGCGAAAAAACCGGATTTCAGTATTTCTGTTTTTAAAATAAGCGCATCCTCCGGAGTTGTCGTTTTCCAGGATGATACGCTGGCAGCCGGCTTTAAGAAGGAGGTCAAGAACATCCAATTTAACCTTCAACTGGGCCTGCCGGTAAGCCTGAAGTTTAATTTTAAGGGGGAGATTGCCAATAATCCGTCCGTTTTCATTAATGCCAGCGGCGAATATAAGATCCTCAACCAAAGTTTAGCCGCTAACATTACAGTTAAAAACCTGTCTTGCAAAGAATTTCAAGCTTATTACATTAATTTAGGCGATTTGCTTTCCGGGTTAGTGGATTTGCAGGCGCAAATTAATTTTAAAGAACCGCTATTGCAGGCGGATATTACTGCCAAAAGCAATAACCTGGTTATGGCAAAAGATAAAATAGAAGCTAAATTGAATCCTATCCTAAAAAGTAAAATTATTTATAACCTGCGGACTAAAGGGGTATCTTTTGACGGCGCCTGCGATATCCTGCGGGCCGATATTTCAGGCTTAGGGGATTTGGGAGAGGTCAAGAACCTGCGCGGAAAAATTTCTTTTGATCAAGGTTCTTTAGCCGCCGATAACCTTAGAGCCGAGCTCTTGGGTCTGCCTTTTGAGATCAAACTGGGCATTAAAGACTTTAATGCCCCGGTATTAAGTATAGACAGTGATTTAGATTTGAGTTTTCTGCCAGCGATTGCCAAAGAAAAATTTAATTTTACCCTGATTAATTCCGCCGCCGGCAAAGCCGCTTTATCCATGAAGGCGCATCCGGATAAAAAAGGAGATTGGCAGTTGGAAGGTAAGCTCAAGATTAAAGAAGCAAATTTAAAATTAGATAAGCAGAAAGATCCTGTTGAAAATATCGTTTCATCCATCGAATTCAGCCGGCAAGGATTGAGTTGGCTGGATACGAGCTTTAAATATCAGGGGATAAGTTACCAGAGCAGCGGAAGATTGTCTGATTTTAGCGCTCCCGGCGTTAACCTGGAGATTTTTTCCGAAGGCTTATCTCTGGCCGCGGATTTTAATTTATCGGGCAGCAAAATTAAGGTAAATCAGCTTAAGGGTAAATACCTTGGTTGGCAGTTTTCAGCCGGCGGCAATATCGATAACTCTGACTCTGCAAATCCCCGGGTGGATTTAGGCGGGGATATTAATTTTGAGTTGAGCAGTTTAGGAAAGATGCTTGAGAAACAATATCCGGCGATAACATCAATGCGGCCTGCGGGCCAAATGGAGGCGCAGTTTAATTTAAGCGGTAATCCGTATAATTTTAAAAACTGCTATTTAGAGGCAAAATTTACCAGCAGTAATTTTTCTCTCTATGGCTTAAACGCGCAGAGTTTGGCGCTGGATTTTTTACTGGATCAAAAGATAGCGCGGATAATCGCTCTGAATATTGGTCTTTATGACGGCTTAATCGAGGGTACCGGTGAACTCGATCTTGATAATGCCAATCTTGCCTGTCAGTTGGAGCTAAAGGCCGATGGGATTAAACTGGAGAAATTTAAAGCGGATACCGCATTCAAGAATAAGAAGATCTCCGGGACATTGCTTGGCGGGCTTAAACTCAATGGTTATGCCAATGACATTAATAAACTAGGCGGCAGCGGCAGTTTTTCGATCCTGGAGGGCGATCTTTGGGAGTTTGATCTTTTTAAAGGCCTGGGTAAATTGCTGTTTACCAAAGACCTGGGCAATATCAAATTTTCCGAATGCACTTCGGATTTTTTGGTAAAAGATAAATTTGTTTATACGGATAACCTGAAATTAAAAAGCAATGCCGTTAATTTTTCCGGGCCGTTAAAGATAGGTTTTGACGGGTCTCTGGAAGGCGTTTTGGATGCGCAGATCTTAAGTGAACTGGTCCCGGTAAGCGGGACCTTTAAAGATATTACTACCGCCATTATCGGCCAGGCGGGGAAATTCGCTTCAATTAAATTAAGCGGGACGCTTAAGGAGCCAAAATACAGTTTTAAACCGGCGGTAACCAATATTATCAAAGGGCTAACCGATGTCCTGTTTGGAAAATAATTTTCATTAAAGGGAGGAGGGGCGATGAAAGTTTTTACCCAGGAGTTATTTTTTAATACGAAAAACCGGCAGGAGTTTATCAATATTACCGACCATGTCCAGCAATCCTTGTCCAGGAGCGGGATCAAAGAAGGGTTGTGCTTAGTTAATCCGATGCATATTACCGCCAGTGTTTTTATCAATGATGATGAAAGCGGGCTGCATAAAGATTTTTCCGCCTGGCTTGAAAAGCTGGCGCCGTATGGCAAAGAGAGGTATCAGCATAACCTTACCGGCGAAGACAACGCCGACGCCCATTTAAAGCGCACGATCATGGGCAGGGAGGTGGTTGTGGCAGTAACCGCCGGCAAATTCCATTTCGGGCCATGGGAGCAGATTTTTTACGGTGAGTTTGACGGCCAGCGCAAGAAGCGGGTTTTAATCAAAATAATAGGTGAATAAGTTTTATTCAGATCTAATTTTGTGGTTTTGCCTGGCGCGCTGAAAATTTTCGCCGTGCGCTACGGTTTACTCCTCGCCTGCGTCAGTATCCTTACGCAGATAGAGTACTCCGACTCGTCGTAAATCCTTGCGCACATTTGCCGAAAATTTTCTAATGCGCGCTCCGCCAAAACCACAAAATTAATCAAGATTAAATTATTATTCAAGGAGTTATTATGAAAATTAAAAATACGGAAATTAAAGTGATGATAGGGGATATTACTGAATGGCCGGCCGATGCTATTGTGAATGCCGCGAATAATAAATTGGTGATGGGCGCAGGAGTGGCCGGAGCAATTAAGCGAAAAGGCGGCAAGATTATCGAGGATGAGGCGGTAAAAAATGGCCCGATTGAAATCGGCCAGGCAGTTGCAACCGGGGCGGGAAAATTATCGGCAAAATATGTGATCCATGCCGCTACTATGGGTATGGATTTTAAGACAGATGAAATTAAAATCCGCAATGCCTGCCGCAGCGCGTTAAATTTAGCTAAGGAATTAAAAATTAATTCAATTGTTTTTCCGGCCCTAGGCTGCGGCACCGGAGGTTTTTCTCTGTTAGCGTCGGCAAAAATTATGGCCCAGGAAACTTTAAGGCATTTACGCCAGGCAGAGACGACGCTTAAAGAGGTAATTTTCTGTTTAAATAATCAGGAGGCTTTTGTTGTTTTTAATAAAGGCGTATTGGGTTATCTGGAATATGTGACGACCAAATTATCCGGCGGGCCTTATGTTACCGTGGATGTAATCATCGAATTACCCGAAGGGATCGTAATCATCCAGCGCAGCAACCCGCCTTTTGGCTGGGCGCTGCCCGGAGGTTTTGTGGATTACGGGGAGAGCTTGGAGGATGCGGTAATCAGGGAGGCCAAAGAAGAGACTAACCTGGATTTAACCGGAGTCCGGCAGTTCCATGCCTATTCTGATCCCCAGCGTGACCCAAGATTCCATACTGTGGGGACGGTTTTTATTGCCGGGGCCAAAGGTGTCCCTAAAGCAGGAGATGATGCCGCGGGTTTAAAAGTGATTAAATTAAGCGAAATTAAGAATATGGATTTTGCTTTTGACCATAAAAAGATCCTTGAGGATTACTGTAATTCAAAATAAAAGGGGACGGTTCTATTTTTCATAAAATCGCTTGATAGAACCGTCCCCTTTTATCTACCCTTCGCGCAGTTGTTTTTCGGCGTCGACAATATCGCGGTTAATAACGCGGATGGTTTCTTTGATCTTGTCTTTAAGCAGGTAGGAGGCAATCGGGGCCTGGGCAATTTCCCTTAAGACCTGCACGCTCATTCGGAAATACCTCACCACTTCACCTTCATCACAATCCGTCATCTGTAAAGTTTTCTCGAAGTTTGTTCCGCGCAGCCAGGCTTCCATACAGGAGCACAGGTGAAAATAGGGGAGCTTGCTGAAGGGATAAATTTTATAACGGCGTTCCTTAGCTTTGATCATATCATAAACTTCTTCACAGGTTCTTTTAAGGTGTTGGGTCGATTTTGAGATATGCAGGGGCATGCGCTGATTTTTACGCGGATCAAAAACTACTGCCGCCGCCACAATTCCTAATCCAAACTCATCTAGCTGTTCAAGTATATTCTGATCGTATAATTCCGCTAAAACCAATTCATGACCGTAAACTGTTTTGGCAAATTTTCCTTTTTCCGTAAGCTTACCGTCATGAATATAATTGGCTTCTTTAAGCAATCTTAGCTTTGCTTCCAGAAGGTTAAGCGCCTGTTTCTGTTCGTTTTTGCGCGACTGAAAGTAATGCAGGGAGAGGGGGTAAATTTTAAATAAGTCCTCCCGGTATTTTTCGTAGAGATTAAGCATGGTAGCATAGGAGGTATTAAGCTGGCTTTTTACCTCCTCGGGTTTGCCAAAGATTATCCTGCGTACTTCTTCAAGGGTCATTCTTTGGGTGTTAACCCGCGTGTAAACAAATCCCTCTTTATCTATGCCGCGTCTTCCGGCGCGGCCTGCCATCTGGTAAAAATCGCGCGTCTTTAAATTGCGCACATAAGTGCCGTAAAATTTACGCAGGCCGTCAAACATTACCGAGCGGCTGGGCATATTTATTCCCAAGGCGAAGGTTTCGGTGGTAAAAATAACTTTAAGCAGGCGGCTGGTAAAAAGCCGTTCGATTACTTCTTTTAGCGTGGGCAGCATGCCGGCGTGATGATAGGCAATGCCGCGCTGTACCAGCGGATAAAGGGCCTGCGCTGATTCCTCATTTTTTAAATCAAATCTCACCAGAAGATCTTCATATAGCTGGGTGATGGCGCGGCTTTCTTTGGCGTCTAAGAATTTGAATCCGTATAATTCCTGGGCCAGTTCTTCGGCGCGCTTGCGGCTGAAAACAAAATAAATTGCCGGCAGGCCGTCATTGTTACGCAGGTAATCGATTAGCGTGTTTAACCTGTTGGGCTTGCTTGAGCGGATGCGTTTAAGGTGTTCGATTTTATCGATAATCTCATTTTGGCACTGGAAGAGGAAATGCAGGGGCACCGGCCGCTTTTCTTCAATGACCACCTTGACGCTTTTATCATGGATGGATTCAATCCATTTGGCAAACTGTTCGATATTGGGGATAGTTGCCGATAGCCCCAACAGGTGCATGTGCTTGGGTAAAAAGATTAATGATTCCTCCCAGACTGTCCCGCGCTCGGGATTATCGATATAATGGATTTCATCAAAGATAACCCAGGAATATTTATCCAGGCTCTGGGGTTCATCCAGGATTTTGTTGCGGAAAATCTCGGTAGTCATGATCAGGACCGGAGCATGCGGGTTAATCGAAACATCCCCGGTTAATATCCCGATATTATCCTGGAATTTCCCCTGAAAGTCGCGGAATTTCTGGTTGGAGAGGGCTTTGATCGGGGCGGTGTAAATTACCCCTAAATTATTGGCGATAGCGTCATTAATAATATGCTCGGCGATGGCGGTTTTGCCGGCTCCGGTAGGAGCCGATACTATCACCGAATGGCCGCAATTTATGTGGTCGATGGCTTCCTGCTGAAAACGGTCGTAAATCATATTTCCATTATAAGCGAAAATCCCTCAACCGCAATATAATTATCTTTTGATTTACTATATTAGCGTTTGTCTTGGCTTGTTTTCTCGCAGGGACGCTCGTTTGCCCCGGCGTGGCAAACTTCGCTCGGGTTTCGGCCTCGCTCTGCCAGGCTTCGTAGATAGCCGGGCAACCTTGCCCGCTCGGCCTGCAAACGCCCTGCTCAAAACCAAGCCAAGCCATCCGCTGTTAATTCTTAAGATTTCCGTGTTTTGCTGGAGGCACAATTAGAAGATTTTCGGCTTCTTAACTATTGAAAGTGTGCAAGGAGTTACGGCGAGTGCAGGCAATCTCATTACGCGTAAGGAACACTGCGCTGCCGGAAGGAGCCGTAAGCCGCAGCACACGGCGAAAATCTTCGTGCCGAAGCAAGAGACGGAAATCAAATGCGCAAAATCATTGATTTATCTAATAAAAATAATATAATAAATCCATAGGGTATGAGGCTGCGCTTAAGAAATCCTGGGAAGATTTAGCTAACCTTAAGGCGCTCAAGAATTTATCGGTAGAATTTTTGGCAGATGAATAAAGTTATTATATTTTTGCTTATTGGATTATTAGCCCTGACCGGCTATCTTTTTTGCAGCGACCTGGATCCGGCTTTCCATTCCAAAGAAGAGCTTAGGTGGAAGATACCTTTTGGCAGGAATTTTAATTATGACGATATCCTGGTAACCAGGGCCATAGACGGAGATACGCTTGTTTTAGAAAATAATGAGAAGGTGCGTTTGATCGGAATCGATACCCCGGAGATGCATGAATCTAACAAGCTTTACCGTGACGCCCAGCGTTCTGGGCAGAGTATTGAGACAATCAAGCAATTAGGCAGGCAGTCCTATGAATTTACCAAAAAACTTGTCGAAGGAAAACGGGTAAGGTTAGAGTTTGACGTAGAAAGATATGATAAATATAAAAGGATCCTGGCCTATGTTTATTTGGAAGACGGAACATTTGTCAATGCCAGGATTGTGGAGGAAGGGTATGCTTCGTTAATGACTTATCCTCCGAATGTGAAATACGCGGATTTATTTGTAAAATTATACCGGCAGGCGCGCCAAAATCAGCGCGGGCTCTGGAAATAGGGGGAGGTTTTTATGTTAAGGTGTTTAACCGCAGGTGAATCGCACGGAAAAGGAATGGCTGCCATTCTGGAGGGAGTCCCCGCCGGCTTAAAGGTGGATGCGGCAGCGATCAATAAAGAATTAAAACGCAGGCAGTCCGGGTTTGGCCGCGGCAGGCGCATGCAAATAGAGCGCGATCGGGCCGAGATTATCTCCGGATTAAAAAATAACCATACCCTCGGCAGCCCAGTTACTTTGTTGATCAAGAACAAAGACGCAAGTATTGAAAAATTGCATAAGGTTTTGGCTGCCCGCCCCGGGCATGCGGATTTAGCCGGATTATTGAAATATGGTTTTACGGATATTCGGCAAGTATTGGAGCGCTCTTCGGCGCGCAGCACGGCAGCTACTGTGGCTATCGGAGCTTTATGTAAGAGGCTCCTAGATGAATTTGGAATTATCATTACCAGTAAGGTGCTGGCGGTCGGCGGCGAGTGTACCAAGCAGGGGATCATTGCCAGGATAAATGAGGCGATTGAGAATAAGGATACGGTCGGCGGGATATTTGAGGTAGTTGCCAAAAATGTTCCGGTAGGCCTGGGAAGTTATGTGCAGGCTGACCGCAGGCTGGATAGCCGCCTGGCAGCAGGTATCATCTCTATCCCCGGAGTGAAATCTTTCGAGGTTGGTTTAGGCTTAGGGTATGCGGTGAGTTTTGGCTCTGAGGTCCATGATGCAATTTATTATAATAATAAAAAAGGCTATTTTCGCTCGACTAATAATGCCGGCGGTATCGAGGGCGGGATATCTAACGGCCAGGAGATTGTTTTACGCGGCTGCATGAAGCCGATTTCCACATTGATGAATCCGCTGGATTCGGTAAATATCCATACCAAAAAATCGGCTAAGGCCGCGGTTGAGCGTTCGGATATCTGCGTAGTTGAATCTGCCGGGGTTGTGGCTGAATCGGTAACTGCTTTTGTTTTAGCCGAAGCATTCTTAGAAAAGTTTGGTTCCGATTGTTTGAAAGATATAAAAGAAAGTTATAAAAATTATTTAAAAAGAATCTGTTAGATTCCATCGCTTCCTTCGTCTATTGGCGTAAGAAGGAGGTGATTTAGGATGGAAGCAAATTCAATCAGCGTCAGCCGCATCTATAAGCTGGATACCGATTCCAAGCTTAAGGCTTTTGCGGATGTTTCATTTTCGGGAGTGGTGATCAAAGGTTTTAGCGTAGTCAACGGCGAAAAAGGGTTATTTGTGAGTATGCCGCGCCATCAAGGTAAAGACGGGAAATGGTATGACACGGTAACTCCTTCGACCAAAGAGCTAAAGCAGCAGTTGAGCGAAGTTGTTTTGGAAGCGTATAAGGGCAGCTAACAGATCAGGGACGGTTCTTTTTGTTTTATTAAGAACCGTCCCTGTATAAAATATGAATATTTATCTTGTCGGATTTATGGGTACAGGAAAAACTACTGTTGGCCGGCTGTTGGCCGCGCAGAAGAAGTGGAATTTTATCGACCTGGATGAATTAATCGAACTGAAAGAACAGCGCAGGATTGTGGATATTTTTGCTAAAGATGGTGAGCCGTATTTCCGCAAAGTTGAGAAAAAATTCTTAAAGCAGGTTTCTACCCAAAAAAAGTTTGTCGTGGCCTGCGGCGGCGGGATAGTTTTAGATAAAGACAACATCAAGCTAATGAAAAAAACCGGAGCTTTAATTTGTCTTTGCGCTAATTGCGAGGAGATCTTAAAGAGAGTTTCCTCCAGCAACTATCGGCCGATCCTGAATGTGGCAAAACCCAAGGAGCGCATTGAACTTTTGCTAAAGATGCGCGCGCCTTATTACGCGCAAGCTGATAAGACAATCGATACCTCCGGGCTGACAATAAAAGAAGTAGTGGCTAAAATCGCTAAGATTCCAATTATAAGAAAATAATAACAGGGTCCTATTTTTAGATGATTCCCCTCCCCTCGTGGGAGGGGTTAGGGGCGGGGGAGATTGAAGAAACTTCTAACACCTAATGCTAAGAGATTAAGGAATAACCCTACCGAAGCTGAAAAATATTTATGGTATATGTTTCGGAATAAGAATCTTGGAGTAAAGTTTCGCAGGCAGACTGTTATTGGAAAATTTATTGTAGATTTTGTCTGTTTTGAGAATAAGTTGATAGTGGAAATTGATGGCGGCCAGCATGCGCAAAGTGAGTATGATAGCGCTCGCGACCAATGGCTTAGAGAGCAGGGATTTAAGATTTTAAGGTTCTGGAATCATGATGTGTTGGGAAAACGGGATGGAGTGTTACAAAAGATTGTCGAACATTTGAAATCTACCCCCTCCCTAGCCCTCCCCACAAGGGGGAGGGAACCTGTAAAATTGTTTGACTAATAATATATGGATAAGAAAGATAGAAGATTGTATATAACAATGGCAGTTTTATTAGCAATCATTGGTCTTTCGACAATTTCCGCTAGTTTTTTTCTTTCTTACCATATTTTTATTGTAAAACACTGTTCACCATTAGTAGAAAAGGCATTAACGTTTTTACCGAGGCGCTATTTTTTTCGGTCCTGTAGTTGGTATTTAGCGCATAAAACTTTTGCATTGATTGATGTGATGCTTTATTTAAGTGTTGGAATTTTTTGTTTAGTGTACAGTTATAAGATAGGTATTGGGATAAAAGAAAAAAATGACTGAGCTGGAAGCGTTGGTCGGATTAAACTTAATTCCTAATATTGGCAGCGCAAGGCTGGGCAAATTGCTGGAAGTTTTTGGCAAGCCGCAAGATATATTTAGCGCCAAATATGAACATTTGGTTTCTATTTTGGGGATAGGGGACCAAATTGCATCTAACATTATTTCTTTTAAAAGAGAGAACGTAGAAAAAGAGCTTTCTTCTTCTGAGAAGCTGAATATTAAAATTCTTACTTTAAATGATGAAGAGTATCCGGAAAATTTAAAGCGGATTCCCGGTGCGCCGATTGTGCTTTATGTTTTAGGCAGTATTACAGCGCGGGATAATTTAGCTGTCGGTATTGTCGGTTCGCGCCAAGCTTCGTTTTACGGGTTAAACCAGGCGGAAAAATTTGCCGGACAATTAGCCGCTCAAGAGATAACGATTGTTTCGGGGATGGCCAGGGGAGTAGATACTTGTGCCCATCGCGGAGCCCTCAAAATAAAAGGGCGCACGATTGCGGTGATGGGCAGCGGTTTTAACCATATTTATCCTGCGGAGAATACGGATTTAGCCAAAGATATCGCCCGGTCAGGAGCGGTGGTTTCTGAGTTTCCTATGGAGGCCAAGCCCTTGGCGCAGAATTTTCCCCGGCGTAACCGCTTAATCAGCGGTTTAAGCCTAGGTGTTTTAATCACCGAAGCCGCCAGGAATAGCGGAGCATTAATTACGGCGGATTTTGCTTTAGAGCAGGGCAGAGAAGTTTTTGCTTTACCGGGAAGGATCGATTCCAGCGGTTCAGCCGGAGCCAACGCTTTGATTAAGCAGGGGGCAAAATTGGTTACCTGCTGCGACGATATTCTGGAGGAATTGAATTTAGCCGTTGTTGGTAAAAAAGAAAAAAATATGCCGGTAACCAAGCAAGAGATTGAATACACAAAAGAGGAAGGGATGCTTTATGAATGCATAAGCCAGCAGCCTATGGCAATAGATGATTTAGTGGAGAAGAGTTCTTTGCCCAGCAGCCGGGTCTTAAGTTTAGTTTTAAAATTACAGTTAAAAAAATTAATCAGAGAATTGCCGGGTAAACAATTCATGAGGAGCTATAGTTGAGTAAAAATCTGGTTATCGTTGAGTCTCCGACTAAGGCCAAAACCATCGGCAAAATCTTGGGCCAAGATTATACCGTAGTTTCTTCGATGGGCCACATTATCGACCTGCCGGCTAAGAGGCTGGGCGTGGATGTGGAAAATAAATTTGAGCCGGAATATGTCGTTATCCCCGCCAAGAAAAAATTATTGGCACAGTTAAAAAAAGACGCAAAGGCAAAAGAGAAAATATATGTGGCTACCGACCCTGACCGGGAAGGGGAAGCGATTGGCTGGCAGATAAAAGAGAAGGTTTTTAAAGGCAAAGATGTTTTGCGCGTAAGCTTCCATGAAATTACTCCGCAGGCGGTGGAGGAGGCTTTTAAAAACGCCCGGGAGTTTGACGCTAAAATGATCGAGGCCCAGGCCGGCCGCAGGGTCTTAGACCGGCTGGTCGGATATTTTTTAAGCCCTTTGCTGTGGAAAAAACTTGCCCGCGGCTTAAGCGCCGGGCGCGTGCAATCGGTGGGATTAAGGTTGATCGTGGAAAGGGAGAGGCAGATCCAAAAATTTGTTGCCAGCGAATATTGGGAGATCGCCGCGGAATTATTTAAGCCCAGGGTTTCCGGAGAGAGCCATTTTTGCGCCAAACTTGAAAAAATCGACGGTCAGAAAGCAGAGATCAGCCGCCAGCAAGACGCGCAGGGCATTTGCGATCAGCTAAAGGATAAAGAGTTTAAAGTTTTAGAGATCAAAAAAACAGAAAAAAAGCGTTATCCTGCGGCTCCCTTTATTACCAGCACGATGCAGCAGGAAGCGTTTAATAAACTCAGGTTTAACGCTTCCAAGACGATGCTGGTGGCCCAGCAGCTTTATGAGGGCATCAATATCGGAGAAGATAATCCCGTAGGTTTAATTACTTATATGCGTACGGATTCTCCGAATGTCGCCAGCGTTGCAATCCAGGAGGTGCGCCAGCATATCGGCAGGAGTTTTGGCAAAGATTTTCTTCCGGAGAAGCCCAATATTTTTAAAGCCAAGAAATCCGCGCAAGAGGCGCATGAGGCAATCCGGCCAAGCTATGTTTGCCGCTCTCCGGAGAGCCTGAAAGATTTTCTCGATCACGATCAATTACGGCTTTATGAACTTATCTATAACCGTTTTTTGGCCAGTCAGATGAAGCCGGCGGAATTTTTAGCTACCGCTGTGGATATTGCGGCGGATAAATATTTATTTGTTGCCAATGGCAGCCATTTGCTTTTTGAAGGATTTTTGGCGGCTTATAATAAGAGTGAGGATGAGGAAAAAGAGGATGAGGAAAAAGAAAAAGCCAAGAATGTGATCCCTCCGCTTGAAGAGGGGGAAATTTTAGGGTTAGAGAAACTTACTCCCTCGCAGCATTTTACCAAGCCGCCGCCCAGGTATTCGGACAGCTCTTTAATTAAGGCCCTTGAAGAGGAGGGGATTGGCCGGCCTTCGACGTATGCGCCGATCATTTATACGATTATTATGCGCGATTACGTGCGCCGGATAAAAGGTTACCTTAATCCGACGGAGCTGGGTTTTAAGGTCAATGACATGCTGGTGGAATATTTTCCTAAAATCCTCGATTTTAAGTTTACCGCGTTTATGGAAGAGGAGCTGGATCAGATCGAAGAGGGCACACTTAGCCGGCTAAAAGTTTTAGAAGATTTTTACGCGCCTTTTAAAGAGAGCCTGGATTTTGCCCAGGCAAATATTGTCAAGGAAGTGATTGTTACCGATCAGGTTTGCGAAAAATGCGGCAAGCCTTTGATTGTGAAATGGGGCAGGCGCGGTAAATTTTTAAGCTGCTCTGATTTTCCTAAGTGCAAAAATTCAAAATCCATTACCTCCGGGGTTAAATGCTCCATTGAAAATTGCGGCGGAGAATTGATCGAGCGCCATTCTAAACGCGGTGTTTTCTACGGCTGCTCTAATTTTCCCAAGTGCACATTTACCGCGCGCACTCTGCCTGAGGATAAAGAATAATTATGGAAAAGTATATCGAAAAGTTTGTGCGCTATTTGGAGATTGAGAAAAATTATTCTCCCTATACTATTTTAAATTATAAATTGGACCTGGAAGGGTTTAATAAATTTATCACCGGAGCCGATCTTGAAAAGATCGACTATTTAATGCTTAGAAAATATTTGGCGGTCTTAAAGGAAAAAAACTTGGGGAATCGCACTGTCGGCCGCCGGCTTTCCTCATTGCGCAGCTTTTTTAAATTTCTTACCCGCGAAAGCTACATTAAAACCAATCCCATGCTGATGCTCTCCAGCCCCAAACTGGAAAAGCACCTGCCGTCCTTTATGACCGAGGAGGAGGTCTATAAATTAATCGAATCGGCTCATGGCAAAGACAAAGATGACCTTTTGGGGCTGCGCGACCGGGCGATCTTAGAGGCGTTTTATTCCAGCGGGTTGCGTATTTCGGAATTGGTAGGATTAAACCTGGATGACATCGATTTTATCAGCGGGATCCTTAAAATCAGAGGCAAAGGCAAAAAGGAAAGAATCGTGCCGATGGGAGACACGGCGCTTTTGGCCATCCGCAGGTATTTGGATAAAAGAAAAAAACCGGCAGATGCCGTATTTCTGAATAACAACAGCCGGCGCATTACCACCCGCGGGGTGCGTTTTGTTTTGGTAAAATATCTAAAGGCAGCCGGGATTAAGCCGGGAGTTTCCGCGCATACCTTCAGGCATTCATTTGCCACGCATCTTTTAAACCGCGGCGCAGACCTGCGCACAGTGCAGGAGCTTCTGGGCCATGCGAACCTGTCGACAACGCAGATTTACACGCATTTAACCACCGAGAAATTAAAGAGTGTTTATGATAAGGCGCACCCGCACGCCTAAGGCTGTAGAATGTTTATAATTTATGATTTAATATTTTTTATTTTTTCGCTGATTTACCTCCCCCTGTATTTATTCCGCGGAAAATTCCACCAGGGGTTCACCAGGCGCCTGGGCAGCCTGCCGCTTGATCTGGATTTGGACCGGCCTGTCTGGATCCATGCTGTAAGCGTAGGGGAAGTCGTTGCCATTAAAGGGCTGGTTACAGAGCTGAGAAAAATTTACCCTCAGAAGAAAATAGTCATCTCTACCGTGACTGCCACGGGAAATAAAATTGCCCAGGGTTTAATTAAGAGGGGCGACTTTTTAACTTATCTGCCTTTAGATTTTAGTTTTATCGTCAGCAAGGTTATAAAAAAGATTGACCCCTGCATGTTTATCATCGCCGAAACTGAAATCTGGCCGAACCTGATCAACTGTCTTTATCGGCAAAAGATACCGGTAATTACGGTCAACGGCAGGATTTCGGACAACTCTTATGGCGGATATTCCGCGGTCAAGTTATTTATCCGGCCGATATTAAGAAAAGTCAGCCGGTTCTGCGTGCAGTCAGAGGTTGACGCCCTGCGTTTACAAAATTTAGGAGTAGCAGAACAGAATATCCAGGTTACGGGAAATGTAAAATTTGATCTTAATTTAGAAGCCGCCGCAAGAATCGATGGAGCGGCTTACCGGCAGAAGCTCTGGTTGTCCCAGGATGATAAATTATTGGTTTGCGGAAGCACGCATCCCAAAGAGGAAGAGTCGATCCTTAAAGCTTACGCGGAGCTTTTGATTGTTTTCCCTGAATTAAAACTTCTGATTGCGCCCCGGCATCCGCAGCGCAGTAAAGAAATTGCCGACCTGGCTATAGGTAAAGGTTTTATGCCGATTTTTATTTCCAGTATCAGCGGCACATGCCCGACCTGCATTAATAAAGCCGTATTCATACTCGATGTTATCGGAGAGTTGTTTAATTATTACTCTGTTGCCGATATCGTTTTTATGGGCGGAAGCCTGGTGAAGAAAGGCGGCCACAATATCCTTGAACCGGCCAGCCTGAAAAAACCGGTAATTTTCGGGCCGTATATGTTCAACTTCCGGGATATCAGCGAACTGTTCCTGGAAAATAAAGCCGCGTTCATGGCGCATGATTGCCAAGAGTTAGTTGCCAAAATAAAAGAGGTTTTAGGCGATCTCCCTGCGGCCAAAGAGATGGCGGAGCGGGGCTATGGATTGATTATCGCCAATAAAGGGGCGACACTGAAAAACATTCAGGTTATCAGGCAATTAAATGGATAGGAGCCAATATGCCCGGTGAAATTTATCTGACGCAGGAAGGTTATGAAAAATTAGCCAGCCAGTTGGAGCAATTAAAGACAGTCAAGCGCCGGCAGCTTGCTAAAGCAGTGGGTGAGGCAAGAAGCCATGGCGACATCAGCGAAAACGCCGAGTATGACGCGGCAAAAGACGCCCAAGCCCACAATGAAAAACAGATCAGGGAGTTGGAGGAGAAGCTGGCGCGTGCGCGTATATTGGATAAAGATATGCCCAAAGATGAAGTCTTGATCGGGGCAACGGTAAAGTTAAAGGATATGGATACGGATGAGGATCTGGAGTATACTTTGGTTTCCGAGCTTGAGGCCGATTATAATCAAAATAAAATTTCGGTAAGCTCTCCGGTAGGGCAGGGGTTATTGGGACATAAGGAGAACGAGATTGTGCAAATTAAGATTCCTGCCGGGATCCTAAAATACAAAATAATCAAGATATCGCGTTAATATTTTAATGTTAGAGAAGATCGGGCATTTAAAGGTAGAGATTTTCAAGATCAAGAACAGGGCGGGATTTGCGGCTGTCTGTTTTGAGCATCTTACCGAAGGTAAGACTGCGCAGGAGGCCTATGACCGCATGGTTAAAGCTTTACGCAGGAGTAGTCGTAAACAGATAGGTTGATTATGGCAAAGTTAAAACACTGGTTATTGCTTTCCCGGGTTCCTTTTTTAAGCGTGACGGTGCTGCCGTATATTTTGGGCGCCTTGCTTGCCGGCTATATCGCCGGCAAATTCAGCTGGCCGGTTTTTTTGCTGGGCTTAAGCGGAGCTTTACTTGTGCAGTTAGCTGCGCATTATGGCGGAGAGGTCTATGATATCAAAGAAGACCGTTTAAGCATAACTTTAGAGAAAAATTTTTTTAGCGGCGGCAGCCAGGTAGTGGTAGAAAATATCATTGCGCCTAAAAAAGTAAAGATTTTAATCGGCGTGGTTGTTTTTCTGGCATTAGCGCTAGGATTGATTTTGCAGTTTTATTTTAATACCGGTAAGTGGACTTTATTGTTGGGCATTTCGGGGATAATCTGCGGATTTTTCTATTCCAAGCCGCCTTTGCGCTGGGTAAGCCGGGGGATCGGGGAAATTTTCATCGCTTACGCCTTTGGGTGGCTGGCGGTAAACGCGGGGTTTTATATCCAGGCAGCCCGTTTTGCTATCCTGCCAACATTAGTTTCTCTCCCCATTGCCTGCGCGGTGGTTAATATAATATTGATCAATGAATATCCGGATTATCCGGCGGATATCCAGTCCGGTAAGCTGAATTTATTGGCGCGCATAGGCAAGGCCAAAGGGGCTTTTCTTTATGCCTTTTTAGTTGGTTGTTCCGCAGTTACGTTTTTTTTGGCGCTGGCTTCAGGGTTCCCGGCGATAAGCGGGATTTTTTATTTTCCGGTGTTTGTCCTTGCGCTGATATTAGCCGGCCGGATGTTAAAAGGAGAATATCAAGACAGGCAGAAGCTGGAAAAAATGTGCGGTTTGACGATCATCGTAAATTTGGGGACGTCTTTGAGTTGTATATTGGGTTTATTGGCAAGAAGGGCTTGATGAAAAAACAAGATTTAAAATTTATGCGCCTGGCGATAGAGAAGGCAAAGGAGGGAGTGAGCAAAGGCCAGACCCCTTTTGGCGTCTGTATCGTGGAGAAGGATAAAGTTATCGCCTGCAGCCATAACCTTGTCTGGAAGGATACGGACATTACCGCCCATGCTGAAATTACCGCCATCCGCTCCGCTTGTAAGTCGCTAAAGAGGATAGATTTATCCGGCTGCACTCTTTATTCCACATGCGAGCCCTGCCCGATGTGTTTTTCCGCCTGCCATTGGGCCAGGATCTCGAGGGTGGTTTTTGGCTGCGGGATAAAAGACGCCCGGAGTTTTGGTTTTAATGAGCTGGCAGTTTCTAATTTAAAGTTAAAGAGGCTGGGTAAAAGCAAAATTAAAATCACATCGGGATTATTGGCAAAAGAGAATATCGCGCTTTTTAAATTTTGGCAGGAACAGGCCAAAGCAAAAGCATATTGACACCCCGCGCTTGGCGGAATTACGCGGGTGTGCCTTACTGGATAGGAGGTTTGAATGTATAATGCCCAGGTTACCCACAATCAGGATTTAGCTTTTACGGTTAAAGTAGGAGAGAGCGAATTCATTATCGACGCAAAGGGCAAGGGGTTGACTCCCCTGGATACGCTTTTGGCCGGATTAGGAAGCTGCCTGGGCGTATATATCCGTAAATACGCCCAGGGGGCAAAATTAAACTTGGAGAATTTTAAGCTCAATGTTTCTGCGGAGCTTTCCAGCCAGCCGCCTTTTTCTTTTAGAAAAATCAATGTTGATATAGATTTAAAAGACTCCGGGCTGGATGAGCGCAGGCAGAAGGCCCTGCTTGAATTTATCAAGAATTGCCCGGCGCATAATACTTTAAAAGGCAACCCGTTAATCGAGTTTAAGTTAACATGCTAGAGATAAAAGCAAGGCAGGCAGGAAATATCGTTATTTTGGATTTAAGCGGCCGCATCGATGTTGACTCGGCTAACCTGGTGGAGGTAGCCGGCCAGTGCGTGCGCGACGGATACACGGATATCCTTTGCAACCTGGAGGATGTGGAGGCAATAGATTATATGGGGGTGTCGGTGGTGATCATTGCTTATAAAGAGGTGATTAACCACCGGGGCAGGATGAAATTTGTGAATATCCCGGCGCATCTTAAAGGGGTATTTGCGATCTCCGGCACCGACAGGGCGATTGAGATTTATGCCAACGAAGATTTGGCGCTGAACAGTTTTAAGGAAGATAAGATTATCGAGAATATCAAGAAGATGCAGCTGCGCCGCAGGTTTAAGCGCCTGCCCATTGATCTAAAAATAGAATTAAAATCCAAAAAAGAGGATTCTCCGGTATGCCTTAAAGTCGATATAATTAACTTAAGCGCGGTGGGCGCCTTCATCTTTGGCTGCGCTAAATTCAAGCTCGGAGATGAAGTTTTGCTTAAAATGAAGCTTGCGCCAAAAAATGAGGAGTTGGAGCTTGAGGCGGTCGTCGTCTGGGTGCCGGATAAAGAAGTCCAGATGCACGAGTATCCGGGGATCGGAGTGGAATTTCGCAACATCTCTACGGCCAACCAGCAAAAATTGATTGAGTTTATCGACCGCAACCTTTCCTTCAGGCCTTCGGATTAATTTCAATAATAACCTTCGCTTTCCGTCTGTTGCTTCGGCACGAAGATTTTCGCCGCCTGCTGCAAATGACCCTGCCAAGTTTCTCGCTCAGGTTGATTTTTTAACGCCAATGATCTTTCGTATTCCGGTGGCTGCAGAACTCGGCCGTCCCGCTCTAGCGGAGACGGCCTCAGACAGCTTCGCCATCCCGGTGTTGTCGCTTTGCTCCACCGGGATACCCGGAATACTCAAGCTCCATTGGCTAAAATCGACATTCGCTGCGAAACTTGCCAGTGTCATTTATATGTATACTACCAGCGGGTGACGAGCCTTGGCTTTGAGCAGCATCTCAAAAATTCGAGCGGGCAGGGCTGCCCGCACTAAATGTCCTGGCAGAGCGAGAATTTTTGCCGAAGCGAAGATTTTCCACGCTGGGGAAAATCGAGCGGTGCTGCCAAAGACAAGGCTCGGCAGGACCCGCGTAGACAATAATTTCCATATCCCATTGTCATTCTTAAGTTTTTACCTTTGAAATCATTTGCTTGCATGCCTCTTGTATGCTATCATATTTTGTTAATGTACGCATATTTAGAGAGGAGAGTTGAAGATGGTTTGGGAAATTTTTGTGGCTACCTTTGGAGCGGTATTTTTCGCGGAACTGGCGGATAAGACGCAGTTAGTCGGCATTGGCATGGCAGCCAAAACCGGCAGGCCTCTAGCAGTTTGGTTAGGTTCGGTGAGCGCCTATATTGTCGTTACGGTGATTTCAGTTTTTCTGGGGGCGCTGATGGCAAAGTTTATCCGGCCGGAGCTGATCCGTTATGTCGGCGCTTCTATGTTTATCCTTATCGGATTCTTAATGCTGCTTAAGGTAATCTAGGCCATGTTTTCGGCAAAAGAGTATCTTTATAATCTGGTTAGCTGCAAGATTAATGGCCCTTTTGCGGTATTGTTAAGAGGATTTTTATTTTTACTTTCTCTTGTTTACGGTCTAGCTGTAATTATTCTGGCCAGTTTCTATAGAATAAGGCCCGCGCGCTTTAGTACCAAAGTAATCAGCGTCGGAAATATCACTCTGGGCGGCACAGGCAAAACCACTTTTGTCGAATATTTAGCCGAAAAGTTGAATTCGCAGGGCAAGAAAATTACGGTCTTAAGCCGGGGCTATAAACGGGATACTGGAAAGCAGGGTGCCCAAAGCATAGGCGATGAACCGGCAATGCTGCAAAAAAAACTTCCGTTCCTTCGGGTAATCGTTGATAAAAACAGAATAAGGGCGGCTTTTAAGGCAGTCAGGGATTACGCGGCAGACACATTGATCCTGGATGACGGCCTGCAGCAGTGGCGGATATTTAAAGACCTGGAGATAGTGACTATTGACGCGGCCAATCCTTTTGGTAATTGCCGCATGCTGCCGGCCGGATTCTTACGGGAGCCTCTAAGCGCGTTAAGGCGCGCAGATATATTTTTATTGACTCAGGTTAAGCCTGATCAGGATACAAGTGGACTTTGCGCTAAATTAAAACGTATAAACCCGCAGGCTTTGATCGTTGAGTCAATACATAAGCCAGAAGCATTCAGCAATGTGTCCGTTTCCGGCAGTTCTTTAGGTTTAGATTCTTTTAAAGGCAAGAGTGTCGCGGTATTTTCCGGCATTGGTAATCCGCAAGGGTTTGAGGATTGTGTCTCTTCGCTGGGAATCAAGATCGCGAAAGCATTCAGGTTTGCCGATCACCATGATTATACGCAGGCAGAGATTGATAGTATTATCAAAGCGGCGCGCCAAATAAATTTAGATACCATTATTACTACCCAGAAGGATGCCGTAAAGATCAGGGAACTGCAAATCCGGGGGGCAGCTATACTGGCCCTGGATATAAAACTAAGCATAACCAAAAATGAAGCAGAATTTAATCGCAGATTACTTAATTTGTATTCTCTTTAGGGGTTTAAGCTTTTTTACTTATTTTGTGCCCTTAAATTTTAGCCTTTTCTTAGGCCGGAGGCTGGGGGACCTCATTTATTTCTTTGACAAGCGCCATCGGGCTGTTGCCTATGCCAATATCCGAAAGGCTGTTGCGGATAAGTTTGATTGCGCATCCAGCGCCAGGATCACGCGCAAAGCATATCAGGCTTTTGGCCAGAACATCATTGAGATTGCATTTATCCCGCGCATAAATAAGCGGTATCTTGAAAAGTATATCCATATCGAAAATAAGGCTAATATAGAGGCGGCTTTTAAAAGAGGCAAAGGCGTAATTTTTCTGATTGTGCACGAGGGTAATTGGGAGCTCTCCAATATTATTTGCGCAAATTTAGGTTTTCCCTTTGTTCTGTTTGTCCGCGACCAGGGTTTTCCCAGGTTAAACGCCCTGCTTAATTCTTACCGGCTTAAGCAGGAGGCAATGATTATCCATAAAGACGGCGGCACCCGCCAGTTGATTGAGGCGCTAAAAAGTAATCAGGCGGTAGGTATGACCGTGGATCAGGGCGGCAAAAGCGGCCAGATAGTCAAATTTTTCGGCAGGCAGGCTTCAATGTCGGTGGGGGCGGTGAAGCTGGCGTTGAAATACGATTGTTCGATCATCCCTGTTTTCTACACGCGGATCAAAGGGCCGTATACCAAAGTGATCCTGGAGCAGGTTTATACGGCAACCCGAACCGCTGATCCTGAAAACGATTTGAGGGAAAACTTACAAAGGCTAACTAATATTTATGAAAAATATATCCGTCAATATCCTCACGAATATCTTTGGACCTATAAAATTTGGAAGTACGGCCGGGAGAGAGAAGTTTTAATACTTTCCGATGGCAGGGCCGGGCACCTGCGCCAGTCTGAAGGGTTGGTTAAATTAATTGGCCGGCAGTTGGCCAGCCGCGGCATAAAAACTAATTTATCCGTTCAGGAGGTTAAATTTGGCCGGCAGGCCGTGGTTTGGCTTCCGCTAGCCAAAGCCACCGGCTGCCTGCGTTGCCTGCGCCGGGCTTTAACCAAAGAAAGCTGGACGCAGTTGATGCGTTTTGGGCCGGATATTATTATTTCCGCCGGAGGCTCAACCGGCGTGGTAAATTATCTTCTGGCAAAAGAAAACCAGGCTAAGTCCATTGTGTTAATGCGGCCGGCTAATTTGAGTTTAAATAAATTTGATTTGGCGATTATCCCAAGACATGACCGGCCGGCAGAGAGAAGGAATGTGGTGATTACCGAGGGCGCGCTTAATTTAATTGACGCGGATTATTTAAACGCCAAATCAAAAAGGATCCAACAGTCCAATCTTTTAAAAGGCCCTGTATCCGGCTTATGTATCGGGGTGTTAATCGGAGGCAATAGTAAGAAGTTTTCTATTGATGCGCATGATATAATAGAGTTGTCCGGGCAGATCAAGAAATCGGCCGAAGAATTAAACGCCGGCCTGCTGATCTCTACTTCGCGGCGCACCCCTCCTGAAGCGGAACAGGCAGTTAAGGATGAATTTGCCGATTACCCGCGCTGCAAACTTTTGGTCATTGCCAATGAAAATAATAATCCCGATGTTGCCGGAGGGATATTGGGATTAAGCGGTATAATCATCTGTTCTCCGGAAAGTATCTCGATGATCTCTGAAGCGGTCACTGCGGAAAAATACGTCGTCGTATATAAAGCTGGCGGCCTTAGCCGTAAGCACCGGGATTTTTTAAAAAGTTATCAGGAGAAAGGGTATCTATATTTAAAAGAGATCCAGGATTTAGCAGGCGCCATCAGGGAAGTGTGGGTAAATAAACCCAAAATAAATACGCCCGAAGATAATTTAAAAGTAATCAAGGCGTTAAATAGAATCCTATGAAAATACTGCAAATACTGCCTGAACTTAATGTGGGCGGAGTGGAGACCGGCACACTGGACCTCTCCAAATACCTGGTGCGGCTGGGGCATCAATCCGTGGTTGTTTCTGCCGGCGGCGCTCTGGTTAAAGAGCTGGAGGCAAGCGGGGCAAAACACTATACGCTGGCCGTAAACAAGAAATCAATAGTCTCCATATTTAAATTAATCCCTGAATTAGCCAAGATAATTAAAAAGGAGGAGATTGATATAGTGCACGCCCGTTCAAGAGTCCCTGCCTGGATTGCTTTTTTTGCCTGCCGCAGGACAAAGGCGGTATTTATTACCACCTGCCATGGCTATTACCAAAAACATCTTTTTAGCGTCGTGATGGGCTGGGCCAAAAGGGTGATTGTTTTAAGCAACGTAATCGCCCGGCATATGATTGAAGATTTTTCCGTGCCGCATGAACGGATCAGGCTTGTGCCGCGCAGCGTGGACCTGGAGAAATTCAAATATCTCGATCCCCGGACAAAGAGAAAACAGGATTTTAATGTGGCAATTATCGGCAGGATCACTCCTTTGAAAGGCCACCTGCATTTTATCAAAGCTATGGCGCGCGTTTCAAGATTAGTCCCCCGTTTGAAGGTTTGGATTGTCGGAGATGCCCCTGCTTCTAAGGAGGCATATAAGGAGGAGGTGCAGGTTTTGGTGCGCAGGCTCGGGCTCTGGCATTGCACGGAGTTTTTGGGCACGCAGCGGGATGTTCCCGGGATACTGGCGCATCTGGATCTGGTGGTTTTGGCCACGACAACTCATGAGGCCTTCGGCAGGGTAGTGGTTGAGGCGCAGGCCTGTGGTGTTCCGGTTGTGGCGACCAAAGTCGGCGGAGTGGTCGATATTATCGAAGATGGTAAAAACGGACTTTTAGTGCCTCCGGCGGACCATAAAAGCATGGCCGATGCCGTAATGCGTATTTTTAATGACCCGCAATTAGCCGGGGAACTGGCGGAGAATGCCTATGCCAAGGTTAAAGAAAAATACAATGTTGAATTAATGGTCAAGAATACCTTGGAGGTTTATCGCCAGGCTTTGAGTAATTTTAAGATCCTGATCATTAAGTTGGGCTCTTTGGGGGATATAATCCTTTCTACGGCGGCATTAAGGGCGATCCGGGAAAAATTCCCCCAGGAGAATTTTAAAATCAGTTTTTTAATCGGCGAGGAGTCCAAAGACATCCTTTTAAGGAGCCCCTATATCGATGAATTGTTAGTTTGTGATTTGAAAAATAAAGATAGAGGCCTGATGGGGCTCTGGGGGATCGGGCGGATTTTAAGGAGTAAGAATTTTGATATAGTTATTGATTTGCAGAACAACCGCAGGAGCCACGTGTTAACTTATTTAAGCGGCTGTATTAATCGTTATGGATATGATAACAAAAAGTTTGCCTTTTTGCTCAGTCATGCTATTAAAGACGAAAAACCGCCCGTTGACCCGGTAACCCATCAATTCCGGATTTTGAAGATGCTGGGAATCGATCTTTTGGATAACCGGCTTGAGCTTTGGCCTTCCGGCGAAGACGCAAAAACAGTGGATGAGCTTTTGAATGCGCAATGGTTAAGCCAGGCCCAGAAGGTTGTGGGGATCAATATCAGCGCTTCGCCCAGATGGGGCACTAAACGCTGGCCATTGGAGTATTTGATTTGTTTGTGCCAGGAGCTGGAATTAAAAGATATCCGCGTGGTTATTACCGGCACCCAGGATGACCTGGGTTTTGCCAGCCTGCTGATTAATTCTTTGAAGAACACCAAGATTATCAATGCCTGCGGCAAGACTACCATCAATGAACTGGCGGTTTTAATCAAGAGATGCCATGTATTTGTTTCCGCGGATTCTTCGCCTTTGCATATTGCCTCCGCAGTAGGCACTCCGTTTATTGCCTTATTCGGGCCGACTGACCCGCGCCGGCACCTGCCGCCGGGCAAGGATTATATCATAATTAAGAAAGATTTGAACTGCAGTCCCTGCTATAAAACCAAATGCCGCTCCAAGCGCTGTATGGTTGAGATCAACCCTGCGGAAGTGTTTGAGGCAATCGGGAAACTGCTTAAATGAACATACTTTTTATCGCCAATCATCTTAATGTCGGGGGAGTAACCAGCTACTTATACACTTTGTCCGGCGGGTTAAAGCAAAGAGGGCACAATATTTACCTGGCCTCAAGCGGCGGTGAATTGACGGAGAAATTTATCGGCTTGGGGGTAAAACACATAAGGGTCCCCTTGAGGACAAAAAATGAAATCAGCCCGAAGATTATTTTTAGTTATTTTAAACTGAAGAAAGAGGCTAAAAAATTCAATCTTGATCTGGTGCATTCCAACAGCCGCACTACCCAGGTTTTAGGGAATTTATTAAGCCGCTCTTTAAATATTGCGCATGTTTTTACCTGTCACGGTTTTTTTAAGCCGAAACTTTCGCGTCTGTTATTTCCTTATTGGGGCCAGGCGGTGATTGCCATAAGCAGTGAGGTTAAAGAGCATTTAATTGCCGATCTCAAAGTCAATGCTAAAATCATAAGCGTAATAAATAACGGAATAGATACCGATAATTTCGGGGATTTTTCGGCAAGAGACGCCCTGCGTAAAGACTTAGGCATAAACGATGTTCTCCTGGCCGGTATTGTTGCCCGGCTTTCAGATGTGAAAGGACACATTTATTTAATTCGGGCGATGCGCAAAGTTATAGAAATTTTTCCGACTGCCAAGCTGCTGATCATTGGCGAAGGTAAAATGAAGAATGCGTTGAACAAGGAAGTAGATGCTTTAGCTATTAAAGAGAATGTGCTCTTTATTCCGGAGGCCGGCAATACCAGAGGCATGCTTTCGGCGATGGATGTTTTTGTGATGCCTTCATTGCAGGAGGGGCTGGGCCTGGCGCTGATGGAGGCAATGGCGCAGGGGCTTGCCGTAATCGGCTCATCCGTAGGCGGGATCAAGACTTTGATCCGGAATGAAGTCAACGGTTTATTGGTTGGCCCGGCTGACGTTGAAGGGCTGGCCCGGGCAATTATCAGATTATTCAGAGACCGCAAGTTGGCCCGTAATTTAGGAGAAAACGCGCGTAAATTCATTATTGAAAATTTTTCCAAAGAAAAAATGGTCGCTGCCACAGAGGGGGTTTATAAAAAATGCCTGGAAAAAAAAGATTAATTGCTGCTTTATGCGCCGTAGTCGTTATTTTTGTTTTTTCTTCCTGCGCCCGTTCTTTATATATGCCGCCGGTACTTATGTATCACTCAATTAATCCTAAGAGCGACAGCGTAATGTATAGATTAATAGTTTCTCCCGAGGTATTTGCAAAGCAGATGCAGTTTCTAAGATCGCACCATTATAATATCGTCAGTCTGGAGGCAATTGGCCGGATGGTCGGCGATAAGAAGCGGATTCCTTTTAAGACCGTTGCCGTAACTTTTGATGACGGCTTTCTTGATAATTATACTTACGCCTATCCGGTTTTAAAGAAATTAGGGATACCTGCGACAATATTCCTCATTTATGGTGAAGTAGGCAGGCCTCAAGGCGACCGTCTAAATTGGGGGCAGATTAAAGAGATGCAGGATAGCGGTTTGATTACTTTCGGCAGCCATACGTTTGGGGCCACACCCCTGGTTGATATAAACTCCGAAACGCAGTTAAGGAGGCAGATCATCGATTCTAAGAAGATGTTTGAGGAGAAACTAAAAGCGCCGGTGGACACATTTTGTTACGTGGGGGGGATATTTACCCCGCATATAAAAGATCTGGTAAAAGAGGCAGGCTATAAATATGCCGTCTCTACTGCTCTGGGAAGAAAATTCTCCAATCAGGATGTATATGCGATCAAAAGGGTGCGTATTTCTGAAAACGCAGGCAATCTTTTTGTTTTTTGGGTAAAGCTCAGCGGTTATTATAATTCATTTCGCAGCCATAATCATAATAATAAATGAGCAAAGAGAATACGGGAAAACGCATTTTAATTTTTAATGTCAATTGGCTGGGGGATGTTTTGTTTTCCAGCGCCGCCATCAGGAATATCCGCAGGAACTATCCGGCCAGTTATATTGCCTGCGTTATTCCCAGCCGCTGTTATCCCATATTAAAAGACAATCCTTATCTGGATGAAGTGATAATTTTTGATGAAAAGGACAGGCATAAAGGGATGCTGGCCAAACTTAATTTTGTCAGCCTGCTTAAGAGCAAGAAATTCGATACCGTATTCCTGTTGCACCGCTCATTCAGCCGCGCGCTGATCTGCCGGCTGGCCGGAATAAATCAGCGCATCGGCCACCTTACCAGGAAACGCGCTTTCCTTCTGACCAAAAAAATCATCCCTCCCAAAAAAGATTCCCTGCACCGCATAGATTATTATTTGGATGTAATTGAAAAAGCGGGGCTGCGTATCGAGGACAGGTACCCGGATTTCTTCTTTTCCCCCCTGGATGAAACTTACGTTGATAATTTTTTAATCCGGAATTCTGTCGGTCCCGATAGTTTTGTAGTGGCGCTTAACCCGGGGGGCAATTGGATGCCCAAGCGCTGGCCCAAAGATTATTGGGCGCAATTGGCCGATAAATTAATTAAAGAGATGAAGGCAAAGGTAATTATCACCGGAAGCGCTTCTGACCTGGAGCTGGCAAACCAGGTTAAAGGGGCGATGAAGGAGGCTCCGCTGGTTGCCTGCGGGGTTTTTAATATAAAGCAATTAGGCGCATTGGCAAAAAGAGCGGATTTGTTCATTACCGCCGATACCGGGCCTTTACATATTGCCAATGCCGTAGGGGCTAAAAAGATAATCGCCATTTTTGGCCCCACCTCTAAGGAGGTCACCGGGCCCTACCCTTCTGCCAATGTGATTGTTTTGCAGAAAGATACGGGCTGCCCGATACCTTGTTATAAAGTGGATTGCCGGGACAACCGCTGCATGAAAGCAATTACCCCTGAAGATGTTTTGGCAGAAGCCAGGAAGATAAAAAAAACATGAAGGTCCTTTTTATAACCCTGAGCAATATCGGCGACTGTATTTTGACCCTTCCGGTATTGGATGCATTGAGGGAAAAATATCCGCAAGGACAAATTACCTGCCTTGTGCCTCCCCGGCCCAAGGAGATCTTCATCGATAATCCGGCAGTTGACAAAGTGGTTATTTTTGACAAACATATTAAATTGGTCCAGAAGTTCAAACTGTTTATTTCTTTAAGCAGGGAAAAGTTTGACCTGGTGGTTGACCTGCGCAACAGTTTTTTTGGGGCTTTCCTGCCGGCTAAAAAAAGAAGCTCGCCTTTGCGCGTAATTCCCAAAAAGATTAAGCATATGAAAGACAGACACCTGTTTTGGGCGGGTTTTTCCGATTATCCCGCAGGCGGTAAAAAGCGCCAATCATTGGATATTGCTCTTCAGGATGCCGGTTATATCGAAGATATTTTAAACGAAAAAAAATTAACCGGCTGCGCTAAATTAATCGTGGTTGCCCCTGGGGCAAGGAGCCGGATTAAATGTTGGGACAAACAAAATTTCAGCCGGCTTTGCAATCTGCTTCTCAAAGAGGGCTGTGGCGTAGTTTTAGTAGGAGATAAAACCGATCAATCCGTGTGTTCGCATATTCATAACTCTTGTCCGGGAATTCTTGACCTTTGCGCAAAAACAACTTTAGGCCAGCTTGCCGCTCTGTTAAAAAAAGCAAAGCTCCTGGTTACCAATGACAGCGCGGTAATGCACCTGGCCAGTTACCTGAATGTGCCGGTTGTCGCGATATTCGGCCCTACGGATGAAACCAGGTATGCCCCCTGGTCGGAGAATAGTATAGTTGTAAAAAAAGATATTTTCTGCCGGCCTTGTAAAAAAGCGCAATGCCGTTTTGGCACCCTGGAATGCATGGCTTGCATAAAACCGGATGAGGTATTTAGCCAGGTTAAATCTGTGCTTGTGGATAACATCTATGTGTCATTGCGAGCGAACGAAGCCAGCGAAGCAATCTTAGCAACTAAAAGACTACAAAATAAAGATAAACGATACCGGCGGATTCTTATCAGCCGCACTGACCGGATAGGAGACGTGCTTTTATCGACCCCGGTGATCAAAGCCTTGAGGCAAAAATTTCCGCAGGCCTATATTTCGATGCTTGTTGCTCCTTATGCCAAGGATCTCCTCGAGGGTAATCCCTATTTGGATGAAGTTATTCTATATGACAAGGACGGCGAGCATAAAAGCTGGTGGCGCACCATAAAATTTGCCGGCAGGTTAAAAAAGAAGAAATTTGATTTAGCCGTCATTTTGCATCCGAGCAATCGCCTGCACCTGATAGCTTTTTTAGCCGGTATTCCGCAGCGGCTGGGCTACAACCGTAAGCTGGGTTTTCTGCTTAATCTTCGTAAAGAGCATAAAAAGCAGGAAGGAAGCAAACATGAGGCGGAGTATAATCTGGAATTACTTTCTGAATTAGGCGTAAGCGGCAACCCTTATGATTTATTTATGCCCATAAGACAAGATTCCGAACGCCATATTGAGAGCCTGTTTAGTGAAGAGGGGATTAATCCGCAGGATAGGATATTAGCGGTTAATCCCGGGGCAAGCTGCCCTTCAAAAATTTGGCCGGTAGAAAACTTTGCGCGGGTTGCCGAGAAATTAGCCGGGCTTTATAATTTCAAAATCCTGATTTTAGGCGGGCCGAAGGAAATACATCTGGCAGATAAGGTCGCCCGCGGAATTAAAGGTAAAGTAGTCAACCTCGCCGGAAAAACCTCGGTAAGCCAGCTGGCCAGTATCTTTAAGCGGTGCAGCCTGTTTATTTCCAATGATTCCGGGCCGGTGCATATAGCCTCTGCCGTAGGCCTGCCGGTTATTTCAATTTTCGGGCGCAGTCAAGCAGGGCTTAGCCCGCGGCGCTGGGGGCCGTTAGGCAAGGGCGATAAATACCTGCATAAGGATGCCGGATGCATCCAGTGCCTGGCGCATAATTGCAAAAAAGAGTTCGCCTGCCTTAAGGCGATCACTGTTGAGGATGTAGTTTCTGTTGCCGAATCAATCTTAAAATATGATAAAACTTAACGCGTTTGTCTTGTCTTGTTTCTCGCGGGACGCTTGTTTTGCCCCTGCGAGGCAAAACTGCGCTCGGGTCGGCTGGCGTCGCCTCTCGAGAGATTGAAAAATGACGGAACCGTGCCCGCTCCTTGCCTCCACGCCCGCTCGAAATCAAGCCAAGCCATCCGCTAAGCCATAGTATAAATATCTGTTTGCTTTAGTGTTGAATTGTGATAAAATTACTTCTCTATGATTAATCTAAACAAGATAAAGACATATTCGGTCAGGAGCCGCCTGAGCAAGGTGAACAAAGGGGATTTTGCCTCCAAACCCGTTAAAGCCAAAAGCTTTACCGGCTTCCTGGATTCCCTGCCGAATATCTTAAAAGCAAAAGATTTACGCGCGGTTTCTTCGGATATTGTGGCCGCCCGCAAGAAAAATAAAGGTGTAATCTTTATGGCCGGAGCCCACGTGATTAAGTGCGGGCTTAATCCGGTATTGATTGAGCTGATCAGGAAAAAAGTGATTACCTGTATCTGTTTAAACGGCGCAGGCATCATCCATGATTTTGAAATTGCTTTTCAGGGGAAAACTTCCGAAGACGTTGCCGAAAACCTTAAAACCGGAAAATTCGGAATGGGTAAGGAGACCGCGGATTTCTTAAACTGCGCCGCTAAAGTTGGCGCAAAAAAAGGTTTTGGGCTGGGTTACTCGGTAGCCAATGCGCTAGCCACCACGGATTTAGCGAATAAAGATTTGAGCTTGCTTTATAACGCTTATAAATATAAAGTGCCGGTTTGTGTTTTTGTCGGCATCGGCACGGATATCATCCATCAACATCCGTCATTTGACGCCTGCGCTACTGCCGGCGGTTCAATGCGCGATTTTCATACTCTCGTCGAGAATATCCGTTATTTAAACCAGGGGGGAGTGGTCTTGAATTTCGGTTCGGCGGTATTATTGCCGGAAGTATTTTTAAAAGCCTTAAACCTTGCGCGGAACTTAGGAAACAATGTCCGTAATTTTACCACGGCAAATTTCGATATGGTTTATCATTACCGGCCGGCCCAGAATGTGGTGGCCCGTCCGGTCAATTCCGGCGGCAAGGGT
Organism: Candidatus Omnitrophota bacterium; assembly: GCA_028715785.1. Lineage (GTDB taxonomy): Bacteria > Omnitrophota > Gorgyraeia > Gygaellales > Profunditerraquicolaceae > UBA6249. Next base: position 63,814 of record JAQURC010000005.1, on the reverse strand, counting down.
TATTATATTATCGGCCATCATGAAATAATGCTTCCGCTGTTAGCGCAGTCTGTTATAGAGAAGTTATAAATAAAAAAGATTTGCATTACACGTTACACGTTTAACGTTACACAAAATATTATGAGAAATCTTAAGGTAATAATAAAGAAATTTAATAAGGTTAAGATATTAGTGGTCGGAGACCTTATCCTTGATGAATATATCCGGGGCAGCGTGGAGAGGATTTCGCCCGAGGCGCCGGTTCCGGTCCTTTGGGCAAAGAGCCGCGCCTTTGTCCCGGGAGGGACGGCCAATGTCGCCAATAACATCAGCTCTCTTGGAGGAAAGGTTACTTTACTTGGGGTCACCGGGGACGATACCAATTCCAAAATTTTACTTAACGAGCTGAAAAAGAGAAAAATCGGCAGCCAGGGGATCTTTGTTGAAAAGAACAGGCATACCACCGTAAAGACGCGCATCCTTGCCGGCCATCAGCAGGTGGTCAGGGTCGATTGGGAACATACGCACGCTCTTCCCAAAGAAATAAACACAAAGATCTTGCGCTACATCGAAAAAAATATCGGTTCTTTTGACGCCGTTATCATCGAGGATTATGGCAAGGGGGTAATCAATGTCGCGTTGCTTAAAGAGCTTATCTCTCTGGCCCGTGCCCGTAAAAAAATCATTACCGTAGACCCTAAAGAAGAAAATTTCCGTTATTATCGGGCGGTTACATCAATTACCCCTAATCGCAAAGAGCTGGAAAACGCGATCAGGAACCTTAAGATACAGGATACGGAGAACCGCTTCAAAATAAATACGGATAAGCTGTTTACGGATAAGGACGTGGATCTGGCGGCGCGGGAGATCCTGGAATATTTAAATCTGGATTCTATCCTGGTCACCCTGGGCGAACAGGGGATGAAATTATTGGAAAAAAACGGCCGCTTGACGCATATACCGACGCAGGCACAGGAGGTTTTTGATGTATCGGGGGCAGGGGATACGGTAATCAGCAGTTTTACTTTGGCCCTTTGCGCGGGCGCCTCAAAATTAGAGGCAGCCCATATCGCTAATTTTGCCGCCGGCCTCGTCGTCGGTAAATTAGGGACCGCGGTCACGCACCCTAAGGAACTTTTAGAGAGGATAAAATAAAATGGATGTAATCGGAGTTATACCGGCTAGATATCAATCGACCAGGTTTGCGGGCAAAGTCCTCGCCGATATCGCGGGTAAGCCGATGTTACAGCATGTTTGGGAACGCGCCAAGCGCTCCCGCATGCTGGATGATCTGATTATTGCCTGTGACCATGAAATCGTCTTAGAGGTAGCCGCCAGGTTCGGGGCGCATGCCGTAATGACATCCAAGGAGCATGCCTGCGGGACCGACAGGATCAGTGAAGTAGTCAACCCTCTGGAGGTAAAGGTGGTTATTAATATCCAGGGTGACGAGCCGTTGATCCATCCGATGATGATCGACAGCGTTGCCCGCGCTTTATTGGAAGATAAGACTCTGAATATGGCCACAATTATGAGGAAGATCGAAACAACAAAGCAGGTTTTTGATCCTAACGTGGTAAAAGTAGTGGTTGATAAAAATAATTTTGCTTTATATTTTTCCCGCGCGCCGATCCCGTACCTGGCGCCGAATGCCGATATCGAACAGGTGGTTTACTATAAACATATCGGCCTTTATGGATATACCAAGGATTTTCTTTTTACTTATAAAAATCTTCCTGTTTCTAACCTTGAAAAGACGGAGAAATTGGAGCAGCTGCGCGCATTGGCGGAAGGTTTTAAGATCAAAGTGATCCAGACCCCCTTTGATACGATCGGAGTGGATACTCCCGAAGACCTGGAAAGGGTAAGGGAGCAATTGCAGAAGGGAATAAGCTGATGCATCGGGTCAATGTAGAGAATATAAAATTCGGCGATAAAAATCCGCTTGTCCTGATTGCCGGGCCATGCGTGATCGAGTCAGAGAGCGCTACTCTTAGCGCCGCCAAAAAGATCAAGGATATTGCTTGCCGCCAGGGCATGCCTTTTATATTTAAATCCAGTTTTGATAAAGCCAACCGGCTTTCCGCAGGCTCTTACCGGGGCCCGGGGATAAAAGAAGGGTTAGCGATTTTAGAAAAAGTAAAATCGCGCCTCAATATCCCTGTTTTAAGCGATGTGCATTGCGTAAAAGACATACCTGCGGCTGCCGAAGTTTTGGATATCATTCAAATACCGGCGTTTTTGAGCCGCCAGACGGATATCGTATTGGCAGCAGCGGCGACAGGTAAAGCGGTAAATATCAAGAAGGGCCAGTTTCTTGCGCCCTGGGATATCCTGCCGATAATCAAGAAGATCGAGTCAGTAGGCAATAACCAGATTTTGATTACCGAGCGCGGGGTAAGTTTCGGGTATAATAACCTGGTTACTGATTTGCGCAGTTTAAAGATTATGCGCGATTTCGGTTATCCGGTGATTTATGATGCCACGCACAGCGTGCAGCTTCCCGGCGCAAAAGGCGCTTGTTCCGGCGGGCAAAGCGAGTTTGTCGCCGGGCTCTCTCGTGCGGCCGTAGCTTTTGGCTGCGATGGTTTATTCCTTGAGGTGCATCCTGACCCTAAAAATGCTCTTTGCGATGGCGCCAATATGATTAATTTTAAAGAACTGGAAAGGCTGCTCAAGCAAATAAGAAAGATCAGACAGGCGTTATGAAGATAAATGTGATTAAGCGGGCAAAAGAAGTCTTAGAGATTGAAGCCCAGGCGATAAGATTGCTTAAAGGCCGGCTGGGAAGAAATTTTACCAAAGCCGTGGAGTTGATTCTTAAATGCAAGGGCAGGGTTGTCGTCAGCGGGATGGGCAAGACCGGCATTATCGCGCAGAAATTTTCGGCAACTTTGGCTTCTACCGGCACTCCCAGTTTGTTCTTGCATACGGCCGAAGCTATCCACGGCGATTTAGGCAAAGTTACCGCGGATGATGTCGTAATCATCCTTTCTAACAGCGGTTCAACCGAGGAGATGAAACAGCTTTTACCGATACTTAAAAAAATAGGTTCGCCGATAATTTCGCTTACCGGCAACACAAAATCGATCCTGGCCAAATATAGCGATGTAGTTTTGGATGTCTCGGTGAAGAAAGAGGCCTGTCCCCTGGGCTTGGCGCCGACAGCTTCGACTACCGCTTCTTTAGCGATGGCCGATGCCCTGGCGGTATGTTTATTGGAACGCAAAAGTTTCAAAGAAAAAGATTTTGCTTTTTTCCATCCCGGGGGGGCCCTGGGCCGGCGCCTGCTCTTGACCGTAGAAGATATCATGCGAAGCGGCCAAGCCAATGCCATTGTGGATGAAAATAAAAAAGTTTCCCAGGTGCTTTTTGCCATAACCCGTGCGCGCGCCGGCTCGGCAATCGTCGTGGATAAACAGGGGAGGCTAAAAGGAATTTTTACCGACGGAGATCTGCGCCGGCATCTGGAAAGCGATAAGGACCTTCCGGACCGCCGGATCAGCGAGGTAATGACCAGGAATCCTACCGTGGTAAATAAAGATATGCTGGCTGCCGAAGCAATGCGCATATTGCAAGCCAAGAGGATTGATGAGGTCCCTGTAGTTGATAAAGATATGCATCCGCAGGGTTTATTGGATGTGCAGGACCTGCTTAAGGCGGGTTTAGTTTAAAGGAGTTTTTAGAAAAATGGCAGAGATGATTTCGGAAGAATTAAAAGCGCGTTTCAGGAAGATCAAGCTGCTCTTATTGGATGTCGACGGGGTCCTGACCGACGGCAGGATAATTTATGATTCCCGGGGCCGGGATTCAAAATTTTTTGACGTGCATGACGGCCTGGGCGTTTTTGTCCTGCATAAATCCGGCATCAAGACTATTTTGATTACGGCCAAAAGATCCAAGGCGATTAAGCCTCGGGCAAGAGATATGCATGTTGCCGAAGTTTTTGCCGATATCTTCCCGAAGACGGCGGTCCTGGACAGGATACTTAAAAAATACAATGTTTCTTTGGATGAGGTTTGTTTTATGGGGGATGACCTGGTGGACCTGTCGCTGATGCGTAAGGTCGGCCTGCCCGTTGCGGTTGCCAATGCCTCTTTGGAAATAAAGGAGGCCGCCCTTTTTATAACCAACCGCTCAGGCGGCCGCGGAGCGGTCAGGGAAATTGCGGAACTAATCCTTAGGTTGCAGGATAAATGGAAAGACGTTTTAAGGTTTTATGGAGCTTAAAAAGATAGTTTTGGTTTTTGCGTTTTTATTTCTTGCCCACGGTATTCTTATAGCAGAAGAAACTAAAGAATCCCCTCAGCAGATCGGCGATTTTTCCCTTTCCGGTTCCGGCGAAAAAGGGAAAAAGGCCTGGGACCTTGCCGGGAAATCAGCGGATATCTACAATGACGTGGTGAAGCTCAAAGAAGTAGTGGGCAACCATTACGGGGATAAGGATAGTATAAACCTGACTGCCGATAACGGCGATTTCAATAAGAGCAGCGGAGTGGTGCATCTGGAAAAAAATGTGGTAATTACCACCTCCAGCGGAGCAAAGCTTACCACCGATTCTCTTGATTGGGACCGTAAACAGCAGATCGTTAGCACCTTGGACAAGGTTAATCTGGCGCGTTCGGATATGAATCTTGCCGGAGTCGGGGCAAAAGGGCAGACCGCTTTAAAGCAGGTTGTGCTGGAAAAAGACGTGCGCCTGGATATCCAGCCTTCGGATAAACAAGCCAACAAGAAAGAAAAGATCGTGATTACCTGTGACGGGCCGCTGGATATTGATTATGAAAAAAATATTGCCGTATTTAATAATAATGTTAAAGTAGAGAAATCGGACATGACCATTTACAGCGACAAGATGCAGGTTTATTTTTCTCCCAAGCAGGAGCCAAGCAAAAAGGATCAAAGCCCGGATTTGATGTCCAGCTCCATTAACAAGATTGTCTCTCAGGGGAATGTGCGGATCATCCGCGGTGAAAATATTTCTTACAGCCAGGAGGCAGTCTATACCGCTTTGGATAAAAAAATAAGCTTGACCGGCAGGCCACAGATAATCATTTATCAAACGGAGAATATGAGTAATGCGGCTTTTGGAAACTAAAGGGCTGACCAAATCATATGACGGACGCCAGGTAGTCAAGGGCGTCGATATTACGGTCAAACGCGGCGAGATTGTGGGGCTTCTTGGGCCAAACGGCGCGGGCAAAACCACGACTTTTTATATGATTGTCGGGATTGTCCCTCCCAATAGCGGCACGATTATTTTTGATAACCACCGGATCACTAATCTTCCTATCCATGAGCGGGCGCGTTTTGGAATAGGTTATCTTTCGCAGGAGGCCTCGATATTCCGTAAGCTGACGGTGGAAGAAAATATAAACGCGATCCTGGAAACTTTGCCTCTGGGGCGTCCGGAGAGAAAACGCAGGCTGGCATCTTTGCTTGAAGAATTGAATATCGCGCATTTAGCCAAAAACAAAGCCTATACCTTAAGCGGCGGAGAAAGGAGGCGCCTTGAGATTACCCGGGCGCTGGTGACTAACCCCTCTTTTATACTTTTGGATGAGCCTTTTTCAGGCATTGATCCGATAGTGGTTAACGAAGCGCAGGAAATTATCAAGGAACTGAAGGCCAAAGGCCTGGGGATTTTATTGACCGATCATAATGTGCGCGAAACTCTGGCCATAACCGACCGGGCGTATTTAATCTCAGACGGCTTAATACTTATTTCAGGCACGGCGCATGAACTGATCAATCATCCTCAGGCGCGCCAAGTTTATTTGGGTGAGAAATTCCGTATGTAAGAAAGGGAACAGATGAAAACCGAAGTTAAGAAGCTGGACAGCACAAAATGCGAAATTAACGTGGCGGTAAGCGGCGAACAGGTAAAAAATAAATTTGAGGAGGTTTTCTCCCAGATTGCCAAAGAGGCCAAGGTGCCGGGTTTTCGTCCCGGTAAAGCGCCAAGAGATGTTTTAGAAAAGCATTACGCGGCAGCCGTCCATGAGCAGGTCCTAAAAGAGCTGGTTCCGGATGTCTATAACCGGGCGATTGAGGCGGAAAAACTCGATGTCATCGAACTTCCGCAGATAACCGACGTTAAGCTTGACCGGGCCAGCCTTTCTTTTAAGGCTGTCGTGGAGGTGACCCCGGAGATCGCGGTTAAAAATTATAAGAACCAGAAGATAAATTTTAAAACAGTTTCGGTTTCAAGCGATGAAATAAAAAGGCAGATTGATTCGGTTAAAGAGTCGCGCAAGGCGCAAGTCCTGGATGATAAATTCAGCCGTTCCCTGGGGTATCCTAATTTGGCGGAGCTGGAGAAGGCGGTAGAAAGGCAGATTTTTATGAGCAAAGAAAACCAGGAGCGCTCGCGCATCGAAAATGAATTAATTGAAGGCATAATGAAGGGGCTGGAGTTTAAACTGCCGCAAGGGCTGGTTGACCGGCAAACTCAAGATATGCTTAGGCAGTCTAAGATCGATTTAGCGATGAAAGGCCTGCCGCGGGATAAGATCGATGAACAGGAGAAATTACTTTTGCAGGGGATTGAGCCGGAAGCCAAGAAGCAGGTTAAGGTATATTTAGTTTTATCCCAGATTGCCAAAAAAGAAAATATTCCCATAGACGACCATATGCCGCGCAGGGTCATGGAATTTTTGTTAAGCCAGGCGGATTGGCAGGTAGGATAGGTAGAATCACCCCGTGTTTATAAGGAATTACGCGGGTATGGCCTTGTGGCCAAGGAGGTTAATATGGATAAGAGAATGCAGGTATTGGTGCCGATGGTCATTGAACAGACCCCCCGCGGTTTTGAGCGCGCTTATGATATTTATTCGCGCCTTTTAAAAGACCGCATTTTGTTTATCGGTACCCCCGTCGATGATTACGTGGCGAATCTGGTGATCGCCCAGCTGCTTTTCATGCAGATGGAGGATAAGGATAAAGATATCAATGTCTATATCAATTCCCCGGGCGGTTCGGTTACCGCCGGACTGGCGATTTATGATACGATGCAGTTTGTGAAATGCGATGTCGCTACTTATTGCGTGGGGCAGGCATCCAGCATGGGGGCGGTTTTATTATCAGCGGGCACCAAAGGAAAGCGTTTTGCGCTTCCTAATTCGCGCATTATGATCCACCAGCCCTGGGGAGGAGTGCAGGGAGCCGCTGCCGATATTTCTATCCAGGCAAAGGAGATCTTAAAATTGCGCGACCGGATCAATGAAATCCTGGCCAAGCACACCGGCCAGCCGCTGGATAAGATACAGAAGGATACCGACAGGGATTATTTTATGTCCTCTCAGGAATCCAGGGATTATGGTTTAGTTGATGAGGTAATCTTACCGGAAAACAAGAAGAAATAAAAACAATTTTATTTTAAGGAGATCCAAAATGAACAAGCAATATTTATTGACACCCGGCCCAACCCCTTTGCCCCCGCAAGTAAGCCTGGCAATGGCCAGGCCGATTATCCATCACCGCACGCCGCAATTTCAGGAGATTTTAAAAGAGGCAGGCACAGGATTAAAATGGGTTTTTCAGACGGCTAACGACGTTTTTATTATTTCTTCTTCGGGAACCGGGGCGATGGAAGCAGCGGTAATCAACCTGCTTTCTTGCGGAGACACCGCTTTAGTGGTGCAGGGCGGAAAATTCGGAGAAAGATGGACCGAGATTGCCAAAGCTTATGGGGTTAATACTGAAGTTCTTGATGTGGAGTGGGGCAAGGCCGTTAACCCGCAGGAAATACAAAAGAGGCTCAAATCCAACCCGCAGATAAAAGCGGTATTTACTACTCTGTGTGAGACTTCAACCGGCGTGGATAATGATATCGCCGCAATTGCCGCGGTAGTCAAGGCCGGCCCCGCAGTGCTGGTTGTCGATGCCATCAGCGGTTTGGGCGCGGTAGATTTAAAAACAGATGCCTGGGGAGTGGATGTCGTGGTTGCCGGATCGCAAAAAGGGCTGATGCTTCCTCCGGGGTTAGGTTTTATCACAGTCAGTTCCAAAGCCTGGAAATTAGTCGAGGCTGCAAAATCCGGCCGTTATTATTTAGATTTAAGGAAAGCTAAAAAAGCTTTGGATAAAAACGATACGCCGTTTACATCATCCATTACCTTAATCGATGCTTTAAATGAGGCCTTAAAAATTATGCAGAAGGACGGATTAGAGTATATATTTAAGCGCCACAAGACGATGGCAGATGCAACGCGGGCGGCGGCCAAGGCCTTGGGCCTTGAGTTATTTGCCCCGACTGCCCCCTCCGACGGAGTTACGGCAGTGAAGGTGCCTAGCGGTATCGACGGTGAAAAGCTGGTCAAAACGATGCGTGATACTTACGGGGTAACCATTGCCGGCGGCCAGGCTGAATTAAAGGGCAAGATTTTCCGCATCGCGCATATGGGTTATATCGCTGAATCCGATATTATTACCGGTTTGTCTTGTTTGGAAAAAGTGCTTACTCAAATGGGGTATAAATTTACTTTAGGCGCCGGAATCAAGGCAGCCGAAGAGGTATTTTTAAAGGGGTGAATAAGATGATTAAAGTTCTAATTAGTGACGCATTAAGCGAAGAAGGGCTTAAAGTATTTAAAGGCTCTAAAGAGTTAACCGTTGAGGTAAAAACAGATTTAAAGCCTGATGCTTTAAAAGAAATAATCAAGGATTACGACGCTTTAGTTGTGCGCAGCGCGACTAAGGTGACCAAAGAAATTATCGCGGCAGCCAAAAAATTAAAGGTTATCGGCCGGGCCGGCGTGGGCTTGGATAACGTGGATTTAGAAGCGGCTACACAACATGGGATTATCGTCATGAATACGCCTGCGGGAAACACCATTTCTACCGCCGAACATACCTTCAGCATGATCTTGGCTTTATCCAGGAATATCGCCCAGGCAAATGCCTCGATGAAAAAGGGGGAGTGGAAGCGTTCCAAATTCATGGGCGTCGAATTGTATAATAAGGTTTTGGGTATCGTGGGATTCGGCAGGATCGGTTCAGAGGTTGCCAAAAGGGCAAAATCATTCGGTATGAATGTCCTGGCCTTCGACCCTTTTCTATCGGCAAAAGTAGCCGAGAGTATCGGCGTTGAGATCGCCGAACTAAAAAAGGTGCTGCAGGAATCCGATTATATTACCGTGCATGCGCCTTTAACCGAAGAAACCAGGCACATGATTTCGGATAAAGAATTCGCTGTAATGAAAAAAGGCGTCCGGATCATCAACTGCGCCCGCGGCGGGATTATCGATGAGACTGCTTTAGCCAAGGCCTTAAAAGAAGGCAAGGTGGCCGGAGCGGCAATGGATGTTTTTGAAAATGAGCCGCTGCCCGCCGATAGTGAATTTCTAAAACTTGATAATGTAATCACTACTCCGCATCTTGGCGCCTCCACCGAAGAGGCCCAGGTTAACGTCGCCATTGAAGTTGCCGAGATTGTGCGTGATGCGCTCTTAGGCAAAGGTATACGCAACGCCGCAAATTATCCCTGTTTAGACGCGGAGGCCTGCAAGATCCTCAACCCATATATTAATTTAGGAGAAAAATTGGGAATGTTTGCCGGTCAATTGGTCGAAGGCAGGTTCCAGGAGTTAGTCATAAGTTACAGCGGGCAGATTACTAAATATGATTTAAGCCCGGTGACCATGGCTTTAGTTAAAGGGATACTGACCCCCATATTAAAGGAAACGGTTAATTTCGTTAACGGCATATCCTTGCTTAAAGAAAGAGGGATAAAGCTCCTTGAATCAAAATCCGGCCAGGAAGGCGAATTTGTAAATCTTATCCAGCTGGAGATCAAAACAGATAAAGAAACCAAGTCGATCCTGGGGACGCTTTCCGGCAATAAACAGCCCAGGATTGTTAAGATCGACGATTATTATCTGGACCTGTATCCGGTCGGCGAAATGATTTTTATCCGTAACCTGGATAAGCCGGGTTTAATCGGAAATCTGGGAACGCTGATGGGTAAAAATAGTATCAATATTGCCGCCATGGCCTTGGGCCGCAACAAGCCCGGCGATAAAGCAATCAGCGTATGGAGCGTGGATAACCAGGTTTCTTCGGAAATCCAGGATAAAATAAGAAAATTAGAAAATATTTTGACCGTAAAGGTAATCCGGACATGATAAAAAAGGCCAGAAATCAGAAGACAGAAGTCAGAATTCAGAAGACGGAAAACCGAAGTCAGAATTTTTGTTTTTTCCGTTCTCTGTCTTCCGTTCTCTGTCTTCTGGTTTCCGTTCTCTGTTTTGCCTCTCTTGGTTATGCCCAAGAAGTTACTATTATTTATACCGGCCAAACTCACGCTATGCTCTATCCATGCAGTTGCCCTGTCCAGCAGGATGGCGGTGTCAGCCGGCGGGGGAGCCTGGTCAAGGAGTTAAGAAAAAAAGATCCAGGGCTCCTGCTTTTAGATTGCGGTAATTTTACCGCCGGCGGCTTGATGGATGAATATACCCAGAGCGCTCAATTGGATATGCGGCGTTCGGAAGCCAACTATAAGTCTATGGAGCTTATGCAATATGACGCCGCAGGTATCGGCTCCGATGAATTCAATTTTGGAAAAGAATTTTTCTTAAAAAACGCCAAGAAGTTTCACCCCGCATACCTTAGCGCTAACTTAGATACGGATAAAGTTTCCCCATATATAATTAAAGATGCCAATGGAGTCAAGGTCGGCATCATCGGATTGACCAGTTTCTCCGCGCATCAAAAAACAGAGGGATTAAAGATCAATGCGCCGGCGGAAACCGCAAAATTAATCAGCCGGCTGAAAAAAGAGGGTGCTCAAATAATCATTCTTTTGAGCACCTTGGGTGAACAGGAGGATTTAAAATTAATTTCCCAGGTCAAGGGTATCGATATACTTTTTATCGGGCAAAACCCGCTCAAACAGGAGCCGCTGACTAAGATTGATGCAACTTTTATCCTGCGGCCTTTCTGGCAGGGGCGGAAGTTAGGAAAATTAAATTTAGAAGTTAAAGAGGGCAAGCTTTTAGATTGTAAGCTTGATGAACTGCGTTTATCGGAGAATATCGCCGATGATGCCGATATCAATGCTATCCTGCCGCGTTGTTATTCCGACAGCAATTGCAAAAAGGAGGCTTTGGCGGGAAGCTGCCAGAACCCCGGGACACCGGAAGCCAGTTGTTCATTCAAAGCGCCAAACAAAGTAAATCTTTTGGTAATTAGCGTGAAAGATTGCCCTGTGTGCAATGCCGAGCCGGTTATAAATTCATTGAAGAAAAAATTCCCGGGGATAACCACCCGGTATCTTTATTATCCGGATGCCCAGGCGCAAAGAAAAATCAAAGAGCTGTCGATTCAAGGATTGCCCGCTTATATCTTTGGGAAGGAAATCGAAGAAGAGGATGGTTTTGCCAATATCAAAAATGACTTTTTACAAACAGGTAATGGTTATATGCTTAAGCCGCAGGCAAGCGGACTGGCATATTTACTTAACCGCCAAATCAAAAAAGGCAGGCTTGATATGTTCTTTAGTTTATTCGAAAAAGATGCTTCCGGGATATTGGCGGTTATGCAGGAGTTTGAGCCAAATCTGCATTTTCTGGCAGGAGATAACGCCCAAGGTTTTACCGCTAAAGGCGGCATTGCCGAGGCAGAGGAGTATTTGCGCGGGGTATGCGTCCAGAAATATTACCCGCAGAAATTTTGGGATTATTTGATTTGCCGCTCTAAGGATATCGGCAGTTCTTATTGGGAAGATTGCCTTGGCGAAGGAGCCAGTCCGCTTAAAGTAAAGAGCTGCGCCAGGGGCCCGGAAGGGGCAAGGCTGCTTAAAGAAAACATAAGTTTGAACAAAGAGATCCAGGTTTCCTCCGGCCCGGTGTATCTATTGGATAATCATCAGATTTTTTCCTCCTGGGGCGTACCGGCAAAAGAGGATCTTAAAAGAATAATTAAGAGATAAGGAGATTGAGGTGAAAATATGGCGCATAAACCAGTCATTTATTTGCTAGATGTAACTAACCGCGACGGAGTGCAAACCTCCCGCATCTGCCTTTCGAAACTGCAGAAGACTATGATCAACTGGTATCTGGACCAGATGGGTGTTTTCCAATCGGAGTTTGGGTTTCCGCTGACCCGCCATGAGACAAATTATTTGAATGCTAACCTGGAATTAGTCAAATTAGGCGCTTTTTCCAGGATCAGACTGAACGGCTGGCTGCGGGCGACCAAAGACGACGTAAAGACTGCCTTTAAACTGGTCCCGCATTTAAAATACCTGAATCTTTCCATCTCGACCAGCGACCAGATGATTACGCATAAATTCAAAGGCAAGCTCGACCACCAATCGATAATCAAGGAGATGCGGGAAGCGGTGCTTGAGTCGATAAAATCCGGGGCAGAATCCGTGGGCGTGAATGCCGAGGATGCCTCGCGCACAAATTTGGATTATCTGGTTGAATTCGCCCTCAAGGCAAAAGAGGCCGGGGCAGCCAGGATCCGTTACTGCGATACATTGGGATGCGATACGCCTTTTAGCATTTATGAAAGAATAAAATTATTGGCTGAGGCAGTGAAGCTGCCGATTGAGGTGCATTGCCACAATGACCTGGGCCTGGTAGTTGCCAATTCTATCTCCGGAGCAAAAGCGGCAAGCGACGCCGGCGTAGATTCCTATATTAATACCTGTGTCAATGGCATGGGCGAACGGGCGGGAAACGCGGATCTGGTCTCGGTTATCCTGGCGATTAAATACGGCCAGGGGATGCAGGATTATTATTTAGATGAAAAAGTAAATTTAAAGATGGCCTGGAAAATTTGTAAATACGCTTCTTATGCTTTTGGCGTTCCCATTCCGATCAATCAGCCGGGGGTAGGGGCGAACGCTTTTGCCCATGAATCCGGGATTCACGCCGACGGAGCCCTCAAGGACAGGCGTAACTATGAGCTTTATGATTATGAGGAGCTGGGCCGCGGGGAGCCGGAGATTATTGAAACCGGCAGGAAGATTACCGCCGGGGAATATTCCGGGATCAAAGGTTTCCGTAATGTCTATGAGAAGTTAGAGGTGGCTTTTAAGGATGAGGCGGAGGCCACGCGTATATTAGAGCTGGTCAGGTACGCCAATGTGCATAATCAGAAGCCCCTGGTTGATGATGAATTGAATTTTATCGCTAAATATCCGGATATTGCCCACAAGATATTTACGATGACTCCGTAACGGGCCTATTTGAAAGATTAAAATAATGAATATAGTCTTGGTTGGTATGCAATGGGGGGATGAAGGCAAGGGTAAAATAATCGATATCCTTTCCCAAAAAGTAGATTATATCGTGCGTTATCAGGGCGGCAATAATGCCGGGCATACTGTGGTGGTGGGTAAAAAGGAGCACATCTTTCATCTTATCCCGTCGGGGATATTGCATCCCGGTAAGGTCTGCTGCATTGGTAACGGCGTAGTCATCGATCCGCAAGTCCTTTTAGCCGAACTAAGCTCTTTAACTAAAAACGGTATTAGTTTCAGCAAGCGTTTTAAAATTTCGGCTTTAGCGCATTTGATTATGCCCTATCATAAGAATCTGGATCAGTTGCGTGAAACCAAAAGAAAGAACAAGATCGGCACTACCGGAAGAGGCATCGGCCCTTGTTATGCCGATAAAATCAACCGCTGCGGTATCCGCATGGTTGATTTATTAAATCCTGCTGTTTTAAAAGACAAGCTTAAAGATAATCTCAAAGAAAAAAACGAGATTTTTAAAAAAGTTTACCGGCATCCGGGTTTTAGCTTTCAAAAGATCTACCGGCAGTATCTTGGGTACGGAAAATTGTTTGCTCCCTATGTTTGCGATACGGCCGCATTATTAAATAAGGCCAGCGATGAAAAAAAAGATATTTTATTAGAGGGGGCTCAGGGGACATTCCTGGATATTGATTTCGGTACATACCCTTTTGTCACTTCTTCTTCGGCAACCTCAGGCGGAGCCTGCATCGGCACGGGCATGTCTCCGGTTAAGATCGATTATGTCATTGGAGTCTGCAAGGCCTATACGACCCGGGTCGGAGAAGGGCCGTTTCCCACGGAGTTTGCGCCGGGTTTTGGTAATTTCATGCGCGATAAGGGAAATGAATTCGGCGCCACTACCGGCAGGCCGCGCAGATGCGGCTGGTTTGACGCGGTAATCGCCAGGCAATCGGTAATGCTAAACGGTATTAGCAAGCTTGCGATTATGAAGATGGATGTGCTTGACGGATTAGATAAGGTAAAAATCTGCACTGCCTATAAGTATAAAGGCAGCATAATTAAAGAGTTCCCTTCTGATTTTGAGGTTTTAAATTGCGCCGTTCCGATTTATAAGGAAATGGCGGGTTGGCCGAATCAGCCGGATAAGCCAAAATCGTTTAAAGAATTGCATCCTAATGCCCGGGCCTATCTTTTAGAGTTGCAAAACCTGCTTAAAACTAAAATAACCATGGTTTCAATCGGCTCATCCAGAAGAGATACCATCTTCATCTAAGTGATTGCGGATAAAACACTTGACTATCATAATAGGTTATGTTATATTTAAATTTCAATAAAAGAAACTAGGGGATCGCAGATTGTTTTTTCCGCTAGTCAAAGCGAAGGAGAGGGAGATGAAAAATAATTTTTTAAAACTCAGTTTAGCCTTATTCATAAGTTTCAGCTTAGCCGGCTGCACTTTTATTTTTCAAAAAGGCAGGCGTTCCGATGTCCAAAAAATCGAAGAGTTAAGCAGCCAATTGGATGAACTTTCCCGTTCAAAGAACCTGCTAGAGCAGAAACTTAGCCAGGAGATAAATGACAAACAGATAAAGCTTCAGATGATGGAGAAAGGGTTGGTAATTACCGTGGTCGGCGACCTCCTCTTTGACTCCGGGAAAGCCAAGATCAGGTCTGAAGCTTACTCTTTGTTAGGTAAGGTATCTTCGGTATTAAAAGACAATATGCGCCAGTTCAATGTGGGCATCGAAGGCCATACGGACAATACGCCGATTAAGCATTCCGGCTGGAAATCGAACTGGGAGCTTTCTACTGCCCGGGCTTTAAGTGTTTTGCATTATTTGGATAAAGACCAGGGTATATCTCCCGAGCGTTTATCGGCGATCGGATATGGAGAATACCGTCCGGTTGCTTCCAATGAGACCAAAGACGGGCGTAAACAGAACCGCAGGGTAGAGATAGTCATATTGCCCAATGTCACCAAAGTTAAGGGTGGCTCTTCCGGTTCACCTGAATTAAAAGAACCCCAGGAGAATCTTAAATAAGCATGGTGTTTAAGATGGACGAGGTTTTAAAAAATCGTATATTAATAATTTTAGCGGCATTATCCGTGGTATTTTTTTTCGGCACCCTTAGTTCTTGCAGCAGCGCAATGCGCCAGAAAGCCGCTCGCGATAAAGAGATGGCTGCCCGGCTTGCCCTGGAAGAGAGGATGAGCAAGTTTTCCCAGGATAAATCAACTCTGGAAGAAAGGGCTAAAGCAAAGGAAAAAGAGGCGCAGGAGTTAAAAAATACTCTCGAGGCGGCAAAGAAAGCCTTGCTTCAGGATCAGATGGTCAATCAGAGTTTGAAGGAAGAGCTGGAAAAAGTAACCAAGCTTAAAGATGCCCTGGAAGAAAATTTAAAGGAAGCTGCGACAGGCCTCAAGAGATCTAGAAGATGAAATAGAGGAGGCCAGGGCGCATTAAGGATTTTGATAAGGGGAGAAATCCCTTTTTTTATTGGAATACTCCGCGCTTAAAGGAGTTGCAGGGGTATGGCCTTATGGCCAGGGAGGCGGGAAAATGAAGAAGATATTAAAGAAATCCAAAGAAATATTGAAGAAGGCGGTTTCTAAAACGAATTTAAAGTTAGGGCTCAATAAAAAAGCAAAACCCGCAAAAGTTTCCAGCTACCCGAATACAGATACTTTGAGTTTTCAAGAAACAGCCATAGCGAATACAAAATTTTCGCATGCAGAGAATGTTTCTTTTGTGCGTACCATGCCGCAGGAGCTACCTTCTCTTTATGACCAGGATAGGATTGTTTTACAGGTACGCGACCCGCATTGGCTGCACGCATATTGGGAGCTAAGGGCTCAGACCATTGAAGGGCTAAAGGCCAAGTTAGGGGATGAGTTCCATCGGGCCAGGAAAGTTTTAAGGGTTTATGACGTCACCAGCGTCATCTTTAACGGTTTTAATGCCAACCGTTTTTTTGATATCCTGATCAATGATTTTGCCAACAGCTGGTATATCGATACCGCCGGCCCCGGCCGGAGTTGGTGCGTGGATTTGGGATTGATGTTAGCCGACGGCAGATTCATTACTATTTTACGTTCAAATGTCGTGCAGACTCCTTTGGATGGCCCGTCATGGATTACCGATGAAGAGTGGATGATCCCCGATGATATGTTTGCCAGGCTTTATGGAATGGGTTTTGGCTTAGGCAGAAGTTCTCCGGTAGGAGGCGCCTGGCAGGAACGCATAAAGCAGGGGTTGTTTAGTTCAGGGATATCTTCAAGCCCGGTAAAAAAAGAGATCAAGGAAAGAAGTTTTTGGTTAAAGGTTGATTGTGAATTAATTGTTTACGGGGCGACCGAACCTGATGCCCAAGTAACAGTGCAGGGGGCGCCGGTTAAATTAAGGCCGGACGGCACCTTTACCCTGCGTTATTATTTACCCGACGGAAAACAGGTAATTCCGGTTAAGGCAACCTCCGCGGATAAACTGGAAGAGCGGGCGATTACTCCGATCGTAACCCGGGAAACCCGTTAAATTTGTGTAATGTGTAATGTGTAAAGCGACTGCAATGTAACTATACGCAACGAAACAAAAGATTTACATTACAATCAGGCATTACACTAACATTACACGTTACACATTTAACGTTACACAAAATTAAGGTGAATTTAACAATGTCTCATAAAGGATATCTCTGTTTGGTTTTACACGGACATCTGCCTTTTGTGCGCCATCCGGAACATGAGGATTTTCTCGAGGAGGATTGGCTCTATGAGGCGATCACCGAAACTTATGCGCCGCTGATTTCTGTTTTCGAGGGGCTGGTAAATGACGGGATAGATTTCCGCATTACCATGACTTTAAGCCCCACGCTTATTTCCATGCTTGCCGACTCCTTGCTGCAGGAGCGTTACCTCAAGCACATCAATAAGCTCATTGAGTTGTCCCAAAAAGAAATCGAGCGGACAAAATGGCAGCCGGATTTCAGGAACCTGGCAGTGATGTATTTTAACCGGTTTTCGCATGCCCGGGATACCTTCCAGAAATATAATTCAAACCTGGTCTATGCTTTTAAAAAGTTCCAGGATTTAGGAAAACTTGAGATAATTACCTGCGGGGCCACGCACGGATTTTTTCCGCTGATGGATGTTTGCCGGGATTCAGTGGCCGCCCAGGTAAAGGTGGCAGCCAATCATTATGAAAACACCTTTGGCAGGAGGCCCAGGGGGATTTGGCTGCCGGAGTGCGGTTTTTACCCGGGGCATGACGAAATACTTAAAGAAGCGGGGATCCGTTATTTTTTTACCGATTCCCACGGCCTGCTGCACGGAACCCCGCGGCCTAAATACGGGGTCTTTGCTCCGGTTTATTGCAAAGGCACAGGCGTGGCCGCGTTTGGCCGGGACCTTGAATCTTCAAAACAGGTCTGGTCTTCTATCGAAGGCTATCCCGGCGATTATAATTACCGGGAATTTTACCGCGATGTCGGCTTTGACCTGGAGTTTGATTATATCAGGCCTTACATCCATCCCGACGGAGTGCGGATTAACACCGGAATTAAATATTACCGGATTACCGGCTCAGGAAATCATAAAGAGCCATATGTGCCGGAATGGGCAAGGGGCAAGGCGGCAGAGCACGCGGGCAATTTTATGTTTAACCGCCAGAAACAGGCCAGTTATCTTAATGACCTTATGGGCAAGCCTCCGATCATAATTTCTCCTTATGATGCCGAACTTTTCGGGCACTGGTGGTATGAAGGGCCGATGTGGCTGGATTTCTTATTCCGTAAGGTTGCCTGTGACCAGCAGGAAATCCGCATGATTACTCCTTCTGAGTATCTGGACCAGAATCCGCGTAATCAGGTGATCACGCCTTCGCTTTCCAGCTGGGGTTATAAAGGATACTCGGAAATGTGGCTGCAGGGAGCAAACGACTGGATTTACCGCCACTTACATATGGCTTCAAGCCGCATGAGCGAATTAGCCAAGAGTTTCCCCGTGGCTAGCGGCTTACAGCGCCGCGCGTTAAACCAGGCTTTACGTGAATTGCTGCTGGCGCAGAGTTCCGATTGGGCTTTTATTCTGGGAACCGGAACACATACCAGCTATGCGATACGCCGCACTAAAGACCATCTCTTAAGGTTTACCCGGATCTATGAAGATGTCAAGTCTAATAATGTCGATGAGAACTGGCTCTCTGACATTGAATATAAAGACAATCTTTTTCCCAATATAGATTATCAACTTCATCGGTAGTGGATAATCCCGAAATCCCCAAACATGTAGCTTTTATTATGGACGGTAACGGCCGCTGGGCAAGGCAGAGAGGCCTGCCGCGCACTGCCGGCCATAGAGAGGGGCTGAAGCGGGTAAAGGAAATTATCCGCGGCGCTTCTATGTTGGGTATCGAAACGGTTACTTTCTTTGCTTTTTCGACCGAGAACTGGAGCCGGCCAAAAAATGAAGTAAACGTTTTAATGCGTTACCTGGATGGTTTTTTGGGTAAAGAAGTCAATGAGTTGTCTAAGAATAATATGCGTTTTGTGGTTATCGGGCGCGCCGATCCTATCCCTAAATATCTTCAGGTAAAAATTAAAAAGGCCCAGGAGAAAACCAAGGATAATACCGGCTTAAGAGTCGTCCTGGCTTTGAACTACGGCGGCAGGCAGGAGATCGTGGATGCTGCCAAAAAATTTGCCAAAGATGTCTTGGACAAAAAGGCCGATCCAGAAAGCCTGGATGAGGAGGGTTTTAGAAGTTATTTTTATGCCGCCGACCTTACGGACCCGGACCTTCTGATTCGTACCAGTTTTGAGATGCGCATCAGTAATTTTTTGCTTTGGCAGCTTTCTTATTCGGAATTTTATTTTTCTCACAAATATTGGCCGGATTTTGGGGTTAACCAGTTAAAAGAGGCAATTAAGGAATATCAAAAGAGGGAGAGAAGATTCGGAGGTGTGGATGTTAACTAAAAGAATAATCACTTCTGCGGTATTGGTTAGCATTATTTCCGGAGTTATCTTTTTTGATTGGCTGTGCGGCTTGGTGGTTACCCTTTTTATCATTGCCGGGCTTTATGAATATTTCACGATGCTTGAAAAAAAAGGGATCAGTATCTACAAATATTTCGGTATCGGCATCGGGACGATCATCCCTTTGTCGATTATGTCCAGGTTTGAACCGACTAAAGGCTGGGAGCTGCTTTTTATTGTTTTGGCATTGTTTTTTCTGATACTGATGCAATTTAGGCGCCGGGACAACGATGGGGTGATTGTCGATATTTCTACCACGCTTTTTGGCATTCTTTATGTTTCCTGGTTTTTCAGTTTTCTTATAAAGATCCGGTATCTACCGGGGGGCTTAGGATACCTGGCGGGCCTGTTATTAATTACTAAATTGGGGGATATCGGAGCATATTTAGTCGGGAGCAGATGGGGCAAGCAACCTTTAATCCCGCATATCAGCCCTAAGAAGACCGTTGAAGGAGCCCTTGGCGGTTTGGCATTCAATATCCTGGGGGTATTTATCGGTAAATTATTTTTACCATTTGATTACCCGCAGTTACTGGTAATGGCAGTTTGTTTCGGGGTCCTTGGGCAGCTTGGGGACCTTTCGGAATCCCTGCTTAAAAGAGACTGCCAGGTCAAGGATTCAGGGAATATATTCCCCGGCATGGGCGGGGCCTTGGATCAAATTGACAGCCTGCTTTTTACCGCACCGGTATTTTATTTCTATCTTAGCAGCGCGATTATAAAATAATGAAAAAGATTGCGGTTTTAGGTTCCAGCGGCTCCATCGGCCAGAGTACGCTTGCGGTAGCAAGGAGCCTGCCGAGACAATTTAAAGTTTTAGCTTTAAGCGTTAATTCCGATATCGTTAAGTTAAAAGAGCAGATCGAAGAGTTTCGCCCTGCCATAGTTTGCGTAAGAGATAAAGAAGCAGCCGGCCGACTAAAAGCCCAGGTGGGGCCTTTGACCAAAGTCCTTTGCGGGGAAGAGGGGCTAAATGAACTGGTCAGGGATAAAGAGATCCAGCAGATCATGTTTGCAGTTTCCGGATCATCCGCGCTTATCCCCTTGATCAACGCAATTAAAAGCGGCAAGGATATTGCCTTAGCCAACAAGGAAACAATGGTTATGGCCGGCCCGATAATTATGCGCCTGGTAAAAAAACATAAGGTCAAGATCTTACCGGTTGACAGCGAACAATCGGCTATCTGGCAGGGCCTGGCAGGTTTAGATCAGACTAATGTCAGGAGGGTGTATTTGACTGCTTCCGGCGGGCCGTTAAGGAATTTGCCGGCAAATAAATTCAGGCAGGTGAGCATCGAAAAAGTATTGCATCATCCCCGCTGGAAGATGGGTAAAAAGATCACGGTTGATTCGGCGACTTTGATGAATAAGGGGCTGGAATTGCTTGAGGCGATGTTCCTGTTTAATCTAGGAGCGGAGAAAATAAAAATATTGATTCATCCCGAATCCCTGATCCATTCGATGGTCGAATTTAATGACGGCGTAATTATGGCCCAGCTTTCGGTTACCGATATGCGCATACCTATCCAGTATGCTTTGTCTTATCCGCAGAGGCTGCCTTCTCAGCTTGCCGGGATAGATTTCTACCGTCTAAGCAAGCTGCGCTTTGAAAAGCCGGATTTCAAAAGGTTTCCCTCGCTTATGCTTGCTTATCAGGCAGCCAGGGAATTGGGGACAATGCCTGCGGTTTTAAATGCGGCAAATGAAGAAAGCGTAAATTATTTTTTAAACAAAAGGATAAATTTTTTAACCATACCCAAAATAGTGGAGAAGGTAATGCGGGCCCACGCAAAAATAGCCGACCCCAGCCTCGGACAGGTATTGGCTGCCGATGCCTGGGCCAGGGAAGAAGTTGGCCGCCTGGGCTATTAACCTTAATTAGAAGATGATTGCTACGGTTATTTTTATTTTAATTTTAAGCCTGCTCATTATTGTGCATGAGTTCGGGCATTTTATTGCGGCGCGTAAGAATGGCGTGCGCGTCGAGCAGTTCTCTCTGGGTTTTGGCCCGCAGGTTTTTAAAAAGAAAAAAGGGGATACCGAATACAGCCTCAGCCTGGTGCCGTTAGGCGGTTACGTCAAGATGGCCGGAGATAACCAGGCGGAATACCAAGGCAAGCCCGATGAATATCTTTCTAAGCTTCCTGGCAGGAGGTTCCAGATTATTTTCTTCGGCCCGTTTTTGAATTATATCCTGGGCTTTTTATTTTTTTGGTGTATCTTTTTTATCGGCTACCCCACCTTAACTACCAAGGTCGGCGGATTAATCGACGGTTACGGGGCAAAAGACGCCGGTTTAAAAGTGGCGGATAAGATCATCGCCGTTGACGGCAGGAAGGTCGATGTCTGGGAGGATCTGCAGCGCCAGATACAGCAAAGGAATTCAAAAGAGCAGGTAAGGCTTACTGTTTTGCGGGACAACCGGGAGCTGACCTTGAATGTTCCGATTAAAGAGAAGGTAATCGATGACCAATTGGGGCAGAAGCGTGCTTTGGGGATTATCGGTATTTCTCCTTTTGATGAAATAACCGAAGTCAAGCACGGTTTTTTTGAGTCGGCATATCTTGGTTTTCAGAAAACTATTAATTTGACGATTATGACTTATAAAGGTTTATGGATGCTGGCTTGCGGCAAGATGTCGATGCGGGATTCCATGACCGGCCCCTTGGGGATATTTTTCATCACTTCCAAGGCGGCAAAATTAGGGCTTATCGCGGTGATGCATTTGATTGCCATATTAAGCGTCAGCCTGGCCATCTTTAATCTTCTGCCGCTGCCGATTTTGGACGGCGGGCATTTATTTTTGCTGGGTTTGGAAAAAATAAGGAAAAAGGCATTGGGGATTAAGGCCGAAGAGATAGTCAATAATATCGGTTTTGCCCTTATAATCGGCCTGGCATTATTTGTTACTTATAATGATATAGTGAGGATTTACGGGGATAAAGTCAGTAAGTTGATATCCAGATAATATGGAAATTAAAAGAAGAAAATCCAAAATTATCAAGATCGGCGATTGCCTGATTGGCGCAAAAAACCCGATAGCCATCCAATCGATGGCTAAGACCAAGACTTCTGATATTGAGAATACCGTTACTCAAATCAAGCAACTGGAGTCAGCGGGCTGCCGGATCGTGCGCCTGGCGATTAAGGATGCCTCTGATGCGGCGGCCTTAAAGAAAATTAAGGCCAAGGTAAAAATCCCTTTAGTCGCGGATATTCATTTTAATTATCGTTTGGCGATTGCCGCCATCGAAAACGGCGCGGATAAAATCAGGTTAAATCCCGGAAATATTGATAAGCCTCAGGAGATAGAGGCGGTTATTGGCGCATTAAAGTCAGCCAATATCCCCTTGCGTATCGGGCTCAACAGCGGTTCGGTAAAAGACGCGGGCCCGAGAAAATCCCCGATGACCGATAAGTTGGTGGCTGCCTGCATGGATTACGTGAAGAAGATCGAGAGGCTTAAATTCGATAAAATAGTGATTTCGCTTAAAGCCAATAATGTTTTGGATACGGTTGAGGCATACCGTAAGGTGGCTAAGCTTTGCGCTTATCCTTTGCATCTTGGGGTTACAGCAACCGGTTCTCCTTATAACGGGATTATTAAGTCCAGCGTTGCAATAGGCGCTTTACTGTTAGAGGGTATTGGTGATACAATAAGGGTATCCCTTACCGATAATCCGGTTGAGGAGGTCAGGGCAGCCAAATGCATGCTGGAATCTTTAGGTTTGTATAATTCTTCTGTCCGCTTAATCAGCTGCCCTACTTGCGGACGCTGTGAGGTGGATTTAATCAGCATAGTTAAAGACTTAGAAGATAAATTAGCGGCTAAGGAATATAAGCGATTCATCCATCCCTTAAGCATAGCGGTGATGGGCTGTGTAGTTAATGGCCCGGGAGAAGCAAAAGAAGCTGATTTAGGGGTTGCTTTTGGAAAAAACAAAGGGATTTTGTTTGCGCATGGTAAAATAGTGAAGAGGATACCGGCAAAAGATTGCGCGCGGATTTTATTACAGGAGATTAAATCGAACACCCCGCG
Organism: Candidatus Omnitrophota bacterium; assembly: GCA_028715785.1. Classification (GTDB taxonomy): domain Bacteria; phylum Omnitrophota; class Gorgyraeia; order Gygaellales; family Profunditerraquicolaceae; genus UBA6249. Next base: position 40,556 of record JAQURC010000005.1, on the reverse strand, counting down.
TTTATAAGGAGTTAAGCGGGTGTGCCCTTCCGGGCAAGGGGGAGCATATGACACAACAAACATTAAAAGACAGGGTTCGCGGAGATTTTATCGCCAAATACAGCAGCGTTTTATTTAAAAACAGCGATGTCTTATTTAAGAGCGCCGATAATAAGGCCGAAGTTGCCGCTTTAATCAGGAACATCCTTGAAGGGATCCTTAGTAAGCCGCGCGGCGTCCTTAAAGAGCAGGAGAGGGATAATATCATCAACGAGCTGGTCGATGAATTTTCCGGTTTTGGGCCCATCGAGAAATTAATGGTGGATCCTGAAGTGACCGAAATTATGATTAACGGCACGCAGAACGTATATATAGAAAAGGGCGGGAAAAAACAGTTGACCAATATGAAGTTTGAGAGCAATCAGCAGTTGATGTATGTTATTCAAAAGATCTTAGCGCCCACCAGAAGAAGGGTAGATGAGACGGTTCCTTATACGGACGTTTGCCTGCCCGATGGTTCGCGGGTCAATATTATCATCCCACCGTTGGCTTTAGCCGGCCCGACAATAACTATCCGCAAGTTTCTTAAAAAAATTGCAAAGGCCGAGGACCTTATCAGCTTGGGGACCCTGGATAGAAAAATGGCGGATTTTTTAATTGCCTGTATCAAGGCCAGGGTAAATATGATATTTTCCGGCGCTACCGGTTCCGGAAAAACCACTACCGTGGGCGTGCTTTCCAGCTATATTAGTAATGACGAACGCATTATCACTATTGAAGACACGGCGGAACTGCATTTGGCCCAGGATCACGTAGTCAGGCTTGAGACAAAACCGGCCAATATCGAAGGCAAGGGGGAAATTTCCATCAGGGAGCTTTTCCGCAACACCCTGCGGATGCGGCCGCAGAGGATTATCTTAGGTGAAATCAGGAGCGCCGAGGCTTTGGATATGCTTCAGGCGATGTGCTCGGGCCATAATGGCGCGCTTTCAGTCATTCACGCCAATACTCCTGCGGAGGTTATGCACCGCCTGGAAACAATGATCCTGATGTCCGGGATCCCTATAACCTTAGAAGCCATACACCGCCAGATTGCCGCATCCCTGCATTTGATTATTCAGCAGGACCAGCTTTCCGACGGCTCGCGCAAGATTACCCGGATTACGCAGGTAAACGGCTTGAAAGACGGCTGGGCCAACCTGGAGGATCTTTTTGTCTATGAGATTACTAACGTTGTTGAAGGCAGCAAGGTCTACGGCCGTTTTAAAGCCACCGGCATAGAGCCGGCTTTCTACCCGCTTTTTGCCAAAAGAGGGGTAACTTTATCCAAAGAAATTTTTAAAAAGGATTAGTCGAGGGATTAATATGTTTTGGAGCAAGGCTTTTATTCCGACATTAAAAGAAACGCCCAAGGAGGCAGAATCAGTAAGCCACCAATTATTATTGCGCGCCGGCTTTACGCGTATGCTTATGGCCGGAGCCTATACTTATCTTCCTCTGGGATTACGGGTCCTGGAAAAAATCCAGGGGATAATCCGCCAAGAGATGAATGCCTGCGGGGCAAGCGAACTTCTTTTGCCGGCCTTACACCCTCTGGAGCTCTGGCAGAAAACCGGCCGCGATAAGGACCTGGGCGAAGTAATGTTTAAATTCAAGGACCGCCGCGGAAGGACTATCGCCCTTGGCCCTACGCATGAAGAAGTAATTACGGATCTGGTAAAAAACAATTGCTCAAGCTACCGGCAATTACCGCTGGTCTTATATCAAATCCAGACAAAATTCCGCGATGAAATACGCCCGCGTTTTGGCCTGATCCGGGCCTGCGAATTTATCATGAAGGACGCCTACAGCTTTGATCAAGATGAGGCGGGCCTGGATAAAAATTACCAATTGATGTTTGAGGCATATAAGCGGATATTCTCCAGATGCGGCCTGAAAACTTTGATTACCGAAGCGGATTCCGGGGTTATGGGCGGTAAAGTTTCGCATGAATTTATGGCCCAGGCCCCGCTGGGTGAAGATGTCGTAATGCTCTGTCCGAAATGTAAACTGGCCGCAGCTTTTAAGGAAGGCAATAGTTTATGTCCCAAATGCCGGATAGATATGGATAAAGTTAATACCATTGAAGTCGGGCATATCTTTAAGCTGGGTATAAAATACAGCCAGGCAATCGAGGCTAATTTCTCCGATGCTAAAGGTCAGCTTAAGCCGGTGATTATGGGCTGCTATGGAATCGGGGTATCCCGCCTGGTTTCGGCGATTATCGAGCAGAATAATGATGCCGACGGGATCGTCTGGCCCGGCGAGGTCGCCCCTTTTGACGTTATGGTTTTGCCTTTAGATATAACCAACGCGGCGATCAAACAGGAGGCTTTAGGCCTTTATGATCAAATCAACGCCGCCGGATTTACGGCGCTTCTTGATGACCGGGATGAGCGTGCCGGAGTAAAATTCAAGGATGCGGATTTAATCGGTTTACCTTTAAGCATTGTAATCGGTAAGAAAAGTATCGCAGAAAAGAATATAGAAGCAAGGGTCCGTAAAGACCGGTCAACCGTGCATATACCTAAAGAAGAGCTGGTAAGTTTTATTAACGGCCAAGTATTAAAAGGCCGCTAAAAAGGAATAAGTTTGATTAAAGAAGAACTGGTTAAAGAGCTGAATGAGTTGATTGGTTCCTGCCTTAGCCGGCAAGGCCTGGAGCTTATTGACCTTATTTGCAGGCATGACGGCAACAATTTAGTCTTAAGGATTTTAGCGGATAGGCCGACAGGCGGTATAACTTTAGGGGAATGCGCCTTGCTTAATCGCCAGCTTAGCCAATTACTGGAAGAAAAAAATATAATCGATTCTAATTATGTCCTGGAGGTTTCTTCGCCGGGGCTTGATCGCTGCCTTAAGACGCAGAAGGATTTTTCCCGCTGCCTGAATAAAGAAGCGGTGTTTTTTCTTAATGATTTAGTCGGCGGCAAATGCCAGTGGCAGGGCTTAATCACTAGGGCGGATGATAAAAGCGTATTTATCGATCATTCGGGGCAGGTTTTGGAAATCCCATTGATAAAAATAAACAAAGCACGATTAGTAGTTTAAAAAAATAACTGGAGAGTAAAAAAATGAGTCAGGAGCTGCTTGCGATTATTGAACAGATCGAACGTGAAAAAGGGATCAAGAAGGAAATTATGCTGGAGGCAGTTGAGAGCGCCATGCTTAGCGCTGCTAAGAGGGTAATTGATTTAAAACCCGATGAAGAGTTTAAGGTCCAGATCGACCGCTCTACCGGGGAGATCCGCGCCTTTCGTAATAATACGCCGGTGACCAATATTGATTTTGGCCGTATCGCCGCCTCTACCGCCCGCCAGGTGATTATTCAGAAGATGCGTGAAGCGGAGAAGGATGTGGTTTTTGGCGAATTTCAAAGCCGGGTAGGAGAGATTGTCAGCGGGACGGTCTATCGTTTTGAAAAGGGTAATGTTATCGTGGACCTGTTAGGCAAGGCCGAAGGAATTTTACTTAAACGCGAACAGTCCCCCAAGGAGGAATTCAAGCAGGGCCAGCGGATCCGGGCCTATGTTGTTGAGGTGAAAAAAGACACTAAGGGCCCGCAGATCATTTTATCGCGCGCCCATCCTAACCTGGTTAAAGAGTTGTTCGAATTAGAGGTCCCCGAGATTTATGAAGGGATCGTCGAGATCCGGGGTATTTCACGTCAAGCCGGCGAACGCACTAAAATTTCGGTTTATTCAAAGAACGAAAAAGTGGATGCGGTGGGGGCCTGCGTAGGCATGCGCGGCAACCGGGTAAGGAATATTGTTAATGAACTGCAGGGAGAAAAAATTGATATTGTGCGTTTTAATGATGATGTGCGTGAATATATCAAGGCCGCTCTTTCTCCGGCTAAGGTTTCTGAAATCAAATTAGACCGGGAGAAAATGAAGGCCGAGGTTATTGTAGATGATGACCAGCTTTCCTTGAGTATCGGTAAACACGGGCAGAACGTGCGCCTGGCTTCCCGGCTGGTTGGCTGGGAGTTAGATATCCGCACTAAGAGCATGATTGCCGCTGAAGCGCTCGGCGGGAAAAAGGAGGAGAAAGCTGCTGCCGTGGCAAAGGCAGAAGAGGGTAAAGAGGAAGAGCCTAAGGCTAAAGGAGTCAAGAAAGCGGTTAAGAAAACAGCCAAAAAAGAAGCCAAAAAAGAAGGCGCTTCTTTAGGGGATTTATCCGGCATAGGGCCCAAGATTGTAGAAAGTTTAAAAGAAGCGGGAATTAAGAGTATCAATGATATAATTGAGGCAAAGGCAGAAGGGTTGATGAAAATTAAGGGTATCGGAGAAAAGAAGGCCCAGAAAATTATCGCAGAAGCTAAAAAACTATTATAAGTTTTTTAATATAGGATGGAGAGATTATGCCCAAAACCAAAAAAGAAAAAACAACGGTAAAGAAAACAGTCAAGCCGCAAGGCAGTGGTTTGGCTTCGACTAGCCAAAGCCATAAATCCAAGGTTAAAGTTGAAACAAAGGCCAAGAAGCCCTCTGTTAAAGCTCATCTCTTGAAGCCTAAGCCCGCAGCCAAGCCGCTTAAGGCTAAGCCGGCACTAAAACCCGTAAAACCCGCGGTAAAACACGCGGCGCCTAAAATTGAGGCTAAAGTAGAAGCCAAGCCGGAAATTAAAATAGAAGTAAAACCTGAAGTAAAACCCGAAGCCAAACCGGTAATTAAACCTAAGCCAGCCGTCCATATTCAACCGGAACCCGTGCCGGAGATTAAAGTAGAAGCTGCTCCGGGTAAGGAGATTGAGCTGGAGCTGCCGATTACGGTTAAGGATCTGGCGATAAAGTTGCAGGAAAAATCATCCGTTCTCATTAAGCATCTTATGGATATGAGGGTAATGATCGGTATTAATCAGACTTTGGATGAGGATACCTTAAATAAGCTTTGCCTAAAATATAATTTTAAAATTAAGAAGGCCCCTGATGCCGAAGAATTAGCTTTAGGGGTGCATAAGAAGATCGACCGGCCGCAAGAACTCAAGAGCCGGCCGCCGATAGTTACATTTATGGGGCATGTCGATCATGGCAAGACCTCGCTTCTTGACGCGATACGCAAGACTAAGGTCACCGAAGCAGAGCACGGAGGAATTACCCAGCATATCGGCGCGTATCGGGTAAGCCTTCCTCAGGGAGAAATTACATTTTTGGATACGCCCGGCCATGAAGCTTTTACCGCCATGCGGGCACGCGGCGCAAAGATTACGGATATCGTGGTATTGGTAGTAGCAGCGGATGACGGGATTATGCCGCAAACCCGGGAAGCAATCGACCACGCGCGGGCAGCCGGAGTGGCACTTATCGTAGCGCTCAATAAAATAGATAAACCGCAGGCAAACCCCGATATGGTTAAAAAACAATTATCGGAAGCCGGCCTGACCGCCGAGGATTGGGGCGGAAAAACTATTACCGTGCCGGTTTCTGCCAAGACCGGAGCCGGAATAGACAGTTTGCTTGAAATGATCCTTTTGCAGGCGGAAGTGATGGAGCTAAAAGCAAATCCCGACCGCCTGGCATACGGAGTAGTTGTGGAGGCAAGAATGGCCAAAGGCAGGGGCCCGGTAGCGACACTGCTTGTGCAGAATGGCACCTTAAGCCTTAACCAGAATATAATCGTCGGTAATTTATACGGAAAGATCCGGGCGATGCTTAATGACCGGGGCCAGGGGGTAACTAGCGTCGGCCCGGCAAGTCCGGTAGAGGTCTTAGGTATTAGCGGCATCCCGCAGGTAGGCGAGCAGTTTTTTGTGATTGAAGATGAAAGGCTGGCAAAAAGTTTAATTCAGGCGCGCGTAGAAAAAGAAAGGCTGCAGCAGGTAAAAGAAGTCAAACGCGTAAGCCTGGAAGATTTACACACTCAGATTGCCGGAGGTAAAATTAAGGAACTGAAACTAATTATTAAAGCAGATGTGCAGGGTTCCCTTGAGGCAATCAAGGACACGCTGGATAAGTTGAATGTCTCCGAGATTAAGATTGATATAATCCATATGGGAGCAGGAAATATCAATACTTCGGATGTAGTTTTGGCGATGGCTTCGGATGCGCTGATTTTGGGATTTAATGTCAGCGCCGATGAACCGGCTAAAGAGTTGATCTCTAAAGAAGGTATTGATGTAAAAACCTACAGCATTATTTATGAACTGGCCAATGATATAAAAGCCGCGGTGGAGGGCATGTTATCCCCGAAGCTAAAGAAAGTATTTTTAGGCAGGGCTGAAGTGAGAAAAATGTTCAAACTTTCCCGTTCCGGTTTGATTGCCGGATGTTTCGTAACTAAAGGCAAGATCAATCGTAATTGCATGGTCACGGTGATGCGCAACGGGGCAGCTGCTTTTGAAGGCAAGATTGCAAGTTTGAAACGTTTCAAAGATGATGTGCGCGAGGTTGGGGAAGGTTTTGAATGCGGGATAGCCATCGGCGGATTTGATCAGTTGGCAGAAGGCGATATCATCGAGGCTTACGATATCGAGAAGATCGCCAGAAAACTATGAAAAAAAGAATTTTAAGCGGGATGCGCCCTACGGGTAAATTGCACCTGGGCCACTTGGTCGGGGCCTTGGCCAATTGGACCAAGCTGCAGGATGAATATGATTGTTTTTTTATGGTTGCCGATTGGCACGCGCTGATGTCGGAGTATGAAAATCCGGATGATCTAAAAGCAAATACGCTGGATAATGTCATTGACTGGCTTGCCTGCGGGATTGATCCTGAAAAATCCGCTATTTTTATCCAATCGCATGTTCCCGAACACCTTGAGCTTTATTTTATTCTTTCTTTGATTACGCCTTTAGGCCTGCTTGAGCGCTGCCCTACTTATAAGGAGCAGTTGCGGGAAATAGCCAACCGTGATTTAAAGACCTACGCTTTTCTGGGCTATCCGGTTTTACAGTCTGCCGATATCCTGCTTTATAAGTCCGCTACGGTTCCGGTGGGCCAAGACCAACTGCCGCATTTGGAGCTGAGCCGCCAGATTGCGCGTAAATTCAACCATCTTTATAAAACAGATTGTTTTCCGGAACCGGCGGCTTTGCTCACCGAAACTACGCGCCTTTTGGGTTTAGACGGACGCAAGATGAGCAAGAGTTATAATAATTATATCGGTTTGTCCGAGGAGCCGGAAGTTATCCGTAAGAAAATCCAAAGTATGTTTACCGACCCAGAGCGTATCCGCTTAAGCGATCCCGGGCATCCGCATAAATGCAATGTTTTTTCTTACTATGGCGTGTTTTTCCCGGAGATGAAAAAAGAAGCGGAGGAGCGTTGCGGTAAATCTGAAATCGGCTGCACCGCATGTAAAAAGGAGCTGGCGGAGCGGATAATCGGTTTATTGGCCCCGATCCAGGAAAAAAGGCATTCCCTGCAGAAAGATAAAAAGCATATCCAGGAAATATTATCCTGCGGATGCGCCAAGGCGTCGGATGCGGCCAAGAAGACAATTTCCCAGGTAAGAGAGCTGATTAAAATATAAGATGGACTACAAAATACGATTAGATATTTTTGAGGGGCCGCTGGACCTGCTTTTGTATCTGGTAAAAAAAGACCACCTGAATATTTATGATATCCCCATTGCCAAGGTAACCGCGCAATACCTGGAATATATAAACTTTATGCAGCTTCTGGATTTAAATATTATCGGCGAATTTTTGGTGATGGCCTCAACACTGATGCAGATAAAATCCAAAATGCTGCTGCCGGCCGAAGAGTCGGCGGTTTTGGAGGAAGAGGAGGACCCCCGCGCTGAACTGGTCAAGAGGCTGCTTGAATATGAAAAGTTCAAGCAGGTTGCGGAAAACTTAAGGGAGAGAGAAGCCAGCCAGCAGGAAGTTTTTAAGCGCCCCAAAGCTGAAAATCCCCAGGGGGATCAAGCGCCGGATAAGGAAGAGGGCAAGTATTTTGAGGCAAGCATATTTGATCTGATCAATGCCTTTTCCCAGGCTTTAAAAGATGTGCCCCGGGAAGTTTTTTATGAGGTGGTCAAGGACCAATTCACAGTCGAACAGAAGGTGCACGGCATCCTGCACTTATTGCTGGTTAAGCCTGAGATCAAGCTTTCGGAATTATTCCGGGAAACAAAAAGCAAGATGGAGGTAATCGTGATCTTCCTGGCGATCCTGGAGTTGGCAAAGATGAAAGAGATTGTCGCCCGCCAGGACGTGGAATTTGAGGACATTATTATATCAAGGAATAAAGAAAACATCATACCTTATGAGCGAAGAGACCAGACGCGCATTGCTTAGGGGCCAGGCGGTTATTGCCGAGGCCAAAGAATCCGAAGAGGATATTGTCCTGAATATATCCTTAAGGCCGAAGAAATTTAACGAATTCATCGGCCATAAAGATATCGTGGATAATTTAAAAATTGCTATCCAGGCGGCCAAACAGAGAAAAGAGCCCCTTGAGCATGTGCTTTTAAGCGGCCCGCCGGGGCTGGGCAAAACCTCTTTATCCCATATTATCTCGCATGAAATGGGCGCCAAAATTACCGCAACCAGCGGCCCGGCGATTGAGCGGGCGGGGGATTTAATCGGGATTTTGACTAACCTGGAAAAAGGAGACATCCTTTTCATTGACGAGATCCACCGGATGTCCAAGGTTGTCGAGGAGTTTTTATACCCGGCAATGGAAAGTTTTCAGATCGACTTTGTAATCGATAAAGGGCCGTATGCCAAGACGATTAAATTTAACCTCAAGCCGTTCACTTTAATCGGGGCGACTACGCGCACCGGCCTCTTAGCCGCTCCGCTTAGGGGGAGGTTCGGCATATTTTACAGCCTTGATTTTTATAGAATAGAAGATTTGGCTAAAATCATAAAAAATTCCAGCCAATTATTGGCGGTGCAAATTGATCAAGACGCCTGCACGGAGATTGCCAAGCGCGCCAGGGGAACTCCGCGCATTGCTAACCGTCTCCTGCGCCGGGTGCGGGATTACGCCCAGGTTTTAAAAATCGAAAAAGTAGACCAGGCGGCAGCTTCCAAGATCCTTGATGAGCTGGGAATTGACCAGGCGGGTTTTGATGACCTGGACCGCAAGGTTTTAAAATTAATCCTTGAATCATTCGGCGGCGGGCCGGTGGGGATTGAATCTCTGGCTGCCAGCCTCAATGAAGAGGTCGATACTATCGCCGATACGGTGGAGCCTTATCTTTTAAAGGCCGGTTATTTAAAACGCACTTCCCGCGGAAGGCTGGCGACCAGGAAGGCCTTTGAGCACTTTGGTTTGAAATTTAATAAAGAGCAGCAGGAAGAAATTTTCTAGTGATGGAGATTTTGCTGCATATCTGTTGCGGCCCGTGCCTGATCTATCCTTTTGGCAGGTTAAAAGGCCGGGGGTTTAATATAAAAGGATTTTATTATAATCCTAATCTCTATCCTTTCCAGGAATATGGACGGCGTAAAGAGGCCCTGGAGGTTTTAAGCAAGGATTTAGAGCTTGAGGTTGAAAGCCCCGGGCATCAAGAATCCGATTTTTCCCGGGCAATCAACAACAAAGAAAATACCCCGGAGCGCTGCGTAATTTGCTGGTCGCTGCGCCTGAAGAAAACAGCCGATCATGCCAGGGAAAAGGCGATACCGTTCTTTAGCACAACCTTATTAGTCAGCCCGTATCAGGACCACCGGCGGCTTAAACAGCTGGGTGAGGAAATCGCCAAAGAAACCGGTGTGGATTTTTATTATGAAGATTTTCGTGTCGGCTTCAGGCAGGCGTATAAAGAAGCCAAAAACAAGGGGCTTTACCTGCAGAAATACTGCGGGTGCAGGTATTCAATAAAAAATGAAAATGAAAAATAAGAAGATTACTAAAATACTGTTTTTATTATTGCTGGGCTATTTATTTAATTCCGGTCTTGTTTTAGCTGAAAGCGCGCAAGCTCAAATTAAGGCTTCCGGCCGGGGTATTTGGATATCGGTGTTTTCCGCAAAAAAAATCCTCTATTCCAAGGATGGGGTGGCTAAGCTGATTGCCCAATGCAAGAAAGCCAAGATAAATGAAATTTATCTGCAGTTTTTTCAATCCGGTAACGCCTATTATGATTCTAAGATTTGCGATAAAACAAAATATGAGCAGATGGTTAAGGCGGCAGGCCTGGATACTTTGGACCTTTTGCTCAGGGAAGCGCAAGAGAATAACATTAATGTTTTTGCCTGGATAAATGTTTTAAGTTTGGGTGTTAACGACAAGGCGGGCATTTTAAATAAATACGGTAATTCCATTCTGACCCGCGATCAGTATCAGCGGCCTTCCAAGAGCGCCTCGAATATGGAGTTAGACAAATATTATTCAAGAGAGAATATGATCTTTCTTGAGCCCGGAGACCCAAGAGCGGGGGAGTATATCTTAACGGTCATTAATGAGATCATTAACCGCTATCCGTTAATCAGCGGGATACATCTGGATTACCTGCGCTATCCTTCGCCGGTGCCGTTTTATCCGGGATCAAGATTCAGTAAATTGGGTTTAGCTTACGGTTACGGGGCAAAAAATGTGGAGCGCTTTAAAGAGAAAACCGGCTTAAACAGCCTTGAGACGCTGAATAACGAAGATGAATATCTGGCCTGGGATAATTGGAGGAGGGCGCAGGTTACGGAATTATTGCGTAAGATTTCAAGTTTAGTTAAGGTTAAATCCGCAAACCTGGCTGTTTCCTGCGCGGTTATTCCGCTGGCTGAGCGCGCATATACCAATGCCTTCCAGGACTGGTCCGCCTGGCTGGAAGAGGGGATTATCGATTATGTCATATTAATGGCTTATACTAAGGATAACCAGTTCGCTAAGGAGATCGTCAAATCCGGCCTTGGCCATCGCGGTAAGGGAAAGATTTACATAGGCTTGGGGTTATTCTTGATGAAAAATAATCCGGACCTGTTCTTTAACCAATACCGGATGATTACCGAGCTGGCTCCCGACGGAGTGGTCATTTTCTCCATTGACGATTTAACCGACCAAGTGATTGGTTATCTGAATTAAATCAAGGGGACGGTTCTGTTTTTCTAGAATTGGACTCGGAAAAACAGAACCGTCCCCTTTATTCGCCGTCTAATTAATTATGCCAAAACTTTCCGAATTCGATTATTTACTGCCTAAAGATTTAATTGCCCAGTATCCTTTGGAAAACAGGGAGGAGGCCAGGCTCCTGGTTATCAATCGCAAGAGCGGCCAAATTATCCATAGCGTATTTAAAGATATCCGGCAATTCCTTAAAAAAAACGATTTATTGGTGCTTAATGATACCAGGGTTTTGCATTGCCGTTTGATTGGCAAAAAAATAACCGGAGGCAGGGTTGAAATTTTACTGACTCGCAGGATTAACGGAACAACCTTTTCCTGCCTTATCCAGCCCAGCCGCACAAAAGTTAATGAAAATATCCTTTTTGCTGACGGTAAGATTAAGGGGGTTATCAGCGGCCGCGGGCAGATCCGTTTTAAGCAATCCGACGCGGATATAATCTATGATTTTGGCATTGTCCCTTTGCCGCCCTACATCAAACGTGAACCCGAGAATTTAGATACGGTCTATTATCAGACGGTTTACGCAAAAAATGCCGGGGCGCTGGCATCGCCGACCGCCGGCCTGCATTTTAGCCAGGAGTTACTTGGCGATCTGCGGGCAGGCTCGGTTAATTTTGCTTACCTGACTTTGCATGTGGGTTTGGGGACATTTCGTCCGGTTAAGTGCGAAGATATAACCGAGCATAAAATGGAGCCGGAATATTTTTTAGTCCCCGATGCGGCTATTGCCTTGCTTAATCAGGCAAAAGAGGTAAAGGCAAGGATTATTGCCGTCGGCACTACCGCTCTCCGGGCGCTGGAAACTTACGCTGCCGGCCGCAGAGAAGGCAACACCGAATTATTTATTTATCCGGGTTATAAATTTAAACTGGTCGATTGCCTTTTAACCAATTTCCATCTTCCCAAAACCACTCTGCTGATGCTGGTTTGCGCGTTTGGGGGAAGAGAGCTGATGTTAAAAGCGTATCAGGAGGCAGTGGATAATAAATACAGGTTCTATAGTTACGGCGACGCGATGTTGATTATTTGACATTTTGTTCTTTAGGATATTGTTCGCGTGCGAAATTTTTCGCTCCACAATATCCCTCGACAAAATATAAGAAAAAATATGTTCGCATTAATTCATAAGGATAAGAATAGCAAAGCAAGGTTAGGCAGGGTTACTACCGCCCATGGCTCTTTTGACACTCCGGCTTTTATGACTGTGGGCACGCACGCCACGGTAAAAGGGCTGATGCTTAAGGATGTCCAGGAGGCCGGCGCCCAGATAATTTTGTCCAATGCTTATCATGTATTTTTACGGCCGGGTATGGAGATCATTAAAAAAGCAGGCGGCCTGCATAAATTTATGGGCTGGGATAAGCCGATACTTACCGATAGCGGAGGTTATCAGATTTTTAGCCTGGCGCTTTTCCGCAAGATGCATGACCATGGGGTTGAGTTCCAATCGCATATCGACGGCCTGAAACATTTTCTTACTCCTGAAGATGTCATCAAGATCCAGGAAACTTTAGGCGCCGATATTATGATGCCGCTTGATGAGTGCGTGCATTACCCGTGTGTTAAGGATCACGCCAGGGTAGCGATGGAGAGGACAATTGCCTGGGCCAAGAGATCAAAAGAAGCGCACCTTAAAGAGAAGGGGGCATTATTCGGTATTATTCAGGGGGCTACTTATGAAGACCTGCGCCTTGATTGCGCCAAGCGTTTAGTGGATATGGATTTTGACGGTTATTCTATCGGCGGAGTTTCGGTTGGCGAGAGCAGTAATTTAATATATAATATTATTGAATTGGTTACCTGTCTTCTCCCGGAGAATAAACCGCGTTATGCCATGGGCATCGGTTATCCGTTTGATTTGGTGGAGGCGGTAGACCACGGAGTGGATATGTTTGACTGCGTAATCCCCACCCGTTACGGAAGAAACGGCACAGCTTTTACCTCTACCGGTAAAATTATTATCCGCAATGCCCCGTATGCCGAAGATTTCCGGCCTCTGGACGCAAAATGCGGCTGTTATGCCTGCAAAAATTTTTCCCGGGCATATTTAAGGCATTTATTTAACGCCAAAGAAATGCTCGGCCTGATTTTACTTAGCTTGCATAATGTTTATTTCTTCCTGGATTTAATGCGCCAGGTACGGGCGGCGATAAAAGAAGATAAATTCAGCCAGTTCAAGCAGGCGTTTTTAATTAATTACAATAACCAGATATGCGCATAGATATTATTTCTATCTTTCCTAAAATGTTTTCCGCCGTGCTGGATGAGTCGATAATTAAGCGGGCGCAGAAAAAGGGCAAGGTTAAAATTTTTGTCCACGATTTAAGGGATTATGCCCTGGATAGGCACCGCAAGGTTGACGACCGGCCCTTTGGCGGAGGTTCGGGCATGGTTATACAGGTGGAGCCGATTTTCAGGGCAATCCAGGCAATTAAAAAAAAGATTAAAGGTAAGAGTAAAGTAATCTTGCTTTGCCCTCAGGGAAAGAAGTTTAGCCAGGAACGCGCCAGAAAATTATCCAAATGCAAAAATTTGATATTCGTCTGCGGCCGTTATGAAGGGGTGGATGAAAGGGTCAGGCTTTATCTGGTTGATGAAGAAATTTCAATCGGAGATTATATTCTGACCGGCGGAGAGCTTGCCGCGATGGTGGTGGTGGATAGCTTAGTCAGGCTTATTCCCGGGGTATTGGGTGATAAAAATTCCTTGAATTTTGAGTCATTCGAAGGTAATCTATTAGAGTATCCGCAATATAGCCGGCCCTCCCAATTCAAAAATTGGCCGGTGCCTGAAGTTTTGGTTTCCGGAGCCCATGATAAAATCCAGGCCTGGCGCAAACTGGAATCGCTTAAGCGGACAAGGCAAAGAAGGCCGGATTTATTAAAATAATAAAAGCAATAGAAAGGAGCAACAAGAATGAACATTAAATCAATTGAGGCGGGATTTGCTAAAAAGGAAATGCCTGCCATTAATGTCGGAGATACGGTAAAGGTGCTGACCAGGATCCCGGAAGGCCCGGATAAATTCCGCCTGCATCCCTTTGAGGGGGTGGTGATCGCCAAAAGCGGCTCCGGAGCCAAGCTTAATTTCACGGTGAGAAAAGTTTCCTTCGGCGAGGGGATCGAACGGGTATTTCCGCTTTATTCCCCGGTTATCGAGCGTATCGAGTTGATCCGTTCCGGTAAGGTCAAAAAAGCTAAGCTTTACTACCTAAGGGGAAAGGTTGGCAAGCACGCTACTAAAATAGAAAGTAAGGAAGAAGCAACAAGTTAGTGCTGCGCTACGAAAAGAAATTAAAAGGCAGAGGTTTTGATTTAATTATCGGCGTGGATGAGGCCGGGCGCGGCCCGCTAGCCGGGCCGGTGGTGGCAGCGGCAGTGTGGTTAAAGGAATTTCGTTTCGACAACCGTATTGATGACTCTAAGAAATTAACTCCCGCAAGAAGGAAAGAGGCGTTTTTTGAAATAAGAGACAAATCCTTATACGCAATAGCGACGGTCGGCCATAAGCAGATTGACCGGATTAATATCCTGCAGGCGACAATCCTGGCGATGCAAAAAGCAATCTCTAAATTAGTTAAGCAGTTTGAGCCGGTAAAATTAAAACGCGTATTTGTGCTTATTGACGGCAATATGCGTTTTAAGCTGGGCCTTCCTTATCGGAGCATTGTCCGGGGGGACGCAAAATCCCTAAGCATTGCCGCCGCCTCCATATTGGCAAAAGTCCGGCGGGACCAGATTATGGACGCTTACCATGAAATTTATCCGCAATACGGTTTTATTAAGCATAAGGGCTATCCGACGCAAATGCATCGGGATATCCTAAAGCAGATCGGGCCTGCGGCTATTCACAGAAAAAGCTTCTTAAAGTGCCTCAAAACAAATTAGAATTTGGCAAGGAAGCCGAAAGAGCCGCGGCAGATTTTTTAAAAGCCAAAGGTTATAAAATCCGGGAGCGCAACTATCGGACCAAATTCGGGGAAATCGACATAATCGCGCAAGATAAAGATGTGATTTGTTTTGTGGAGGTTAAGGCCAGGCATTCCCTTAACTTAGGATATCCTGAAGAAGCGGTTTTTACCAGAAAGCAAAGACAGATCTCTAAAGCCGCTATTTATTATTTGAAGACCAATAGGCTCTTGGAGAAGCCTGCGCGTTTTGACGTGCTTGCGCTTTTGTATAAGGATAAGCGGCCGCAGATATCATTAATCAAAGATGCTTTTGAGTTAAGCGCCGCATTTACGCTTTAGAATTATGGAATATAAAACTGAAAGCTTAACTAAATATTTGGATGATTTATCCGCAAGGCTTGCTGCCCCGGGAGGCGGGTCGGCGGCGGCAATGAACGCGGCGATGGCTGCCAGCCTGGTGAGCATGGTGGTTAATTTTACCTTAGGCAAGCCTGAATATTCCAAATATGAAGTCGAGCTTAAAGTGCTTTTAAGAAAATCCAATAAATTAAAAAATGATTTTTTAGATTTAGTGGATTTAGATGTCGCGGCGTACAAAAGTAAAGATCCCCGCAAGGCAGCGGATGTGCCGCTAATGCTGGCCAGGCTTTGCGCTGAAGGAGCAAAAATGCTGCTGCCTTTAATTAAAAAAACAAACCTGAATTTAATCAGCGACCTGGCCGTGGCGGCAATATTTTTAGAGTCGGCATTTAGCGCCGCTTGTTTTAATGTTGATATAAATTTGAAGATGCTTAACGATCATAAATTGACTAAGGCAATCAATAAGGAATTACGGTTGAAAGCAAAATTAATTAAACAGATCAGGGCCCAGGTGGAGGAAAAAGTTGGCAAAATTATTAGAGGGTAGGCCTGTTGCTGAAAAAATTAAAGCCCAGATAAAACTCAGCGTGCAAAGCTTGGGCCGGGCTCCGGTTTTAGCCAGTGTGTTAGTGGGGGCTAATCCCGGCGCGGCTGCTTATGTAAGGGCTCAAGAAAAAATCGCTTTGGAGCTGGGCATTGCTTATAAGCTGCATCAGCTGCCTGAGAATATTCCCGAGGGTGGACTGATCGATTTTATCCTTAAGCTTAATGCCGACAAGCCGGTTAACGGCATTATTTTGCAAATGCCCCTGCCTCAACACCTGGATTATAAAAAGATAAGTGAATCTATTGCGCCAAAAAAAGATATTGAAAGTATGCATCCCTGTACGCCTACGGCGGTAATGGAGCTTTTGGGCTCTACGGGAATAGATTTGTACGGCAAAGAAGTGGTCATTGTCGGCCATAGCCAGATTGTGGGCAAGCCGCTTACGCTGTTATTATTAGAAAAATTCGCCACGGTTACCGTTTGTCATATCGCTACCAGTAAGGCCGGAAGATTAGAGGAGCATGTGCGCAGGGCAGAGGTGCTGATTGTGGCTGTCGGCCAAGCCGGGTTAATCAAGGGGCAATGGATTAAAGAAGGGGCAATTGTCATCGATGTGGGGATTAACCGTGTAGCTGATAAGATTGTCGGGGATGTGGAATTCGAAGCGGCAGAAAAAAGAGCCTCCTACATTACTCCGGTGCCGGGAGGGGTGGGGCCGCTGACCACAGCTATTTTAATGCGCAACCTGGTCGAGGCAGCCAAGCTTCAGCAGTAATGTTCTTTTTAGTTTAATGAATCTGTCAGTTTTCTCGCTCGAGGTCGATTTTTTAACGCCAATGATCTTTCGCATTTCGGTGGCTGCTGAACTCGTGGTTTTTGCTCTAGCAAAAACCACTCAAACAGCATCGCCATCCCAAGATTGCCAACCTAAAGGTTGGCCTTGGGATGCCCTCAATGCTCAAGCTCCATTGGCTAAAATCGACACTCGCTCGAAAATGACAGGTTCATTTATATAGAATATAGTAAAATAGAAACGGTCCTAGTTTTGATTGGATTGAAAACTAAAATTGCATTTAGCGGGTGGCGAGGCTTGAACTCGAGCAGCATCTCAAAAATTCGAGCGGGCAGGGTTGCCCCGCTAAAAAAGACACGGCAGAGCGAGAATTTTTGCCGAAGCGAAGATTTTCCACGCTGGGGAAAATCGAGCGGTGCTGCGAGAGACAAGGCTCGACAGGACCCGCTAAAACTGATAAAACTATGACATTCAAAGAAAAAATACAGGCGCAGAAATTTTTAGTGACTTCGGAGATCGGCCCTCCCAAGGGGATCGAAACGAAACAGTTTCTAGAGGACGCCGAGCTTATCCGGGATAAGGTTGACGGAATCAATGTTACTGATCTGCAAAGTTCGGTAATGCGCCTGGGCTCATTAGCCGTAAGTTACCTGCTTAAAGAAAAAGGTTTTGAGCCGATTTATCAGCTCACCTGCCGCGACCGTAACCGGCTTGCCCTGCAATCGGATTTACTTTCCGCCGCGGTATTAGGCATCCAAAATGTGTTGATTTTAACCGGAGACTATCCCACTCTTGGTGACCATCCGCAAGCCAAGCCGGTTTTTGATCTGGATTCGGTGCAATTATTGCAAGTGGCTAGAAAATTAGAAACCGGACAGGATATGAACGGCAACAAGTTAATCGGCAATCCTCCGGAATTTTGCCTGGGCGCGGTGGTTAACCCGGGTTCCGACCCTTTAGAGCCGCAGATCATGAAGATGGAAAAGAAAATCAGGGCCGGAGCGGAATTTTTTCAAACGCAGGCAATTTTTGATGTAGGGGCTTTTGAAAAATTTATCTCTAAGATAAAGCAGGTAAAAGTGCCGGTTATGGCAGGTATTGTCCTGTTGAAGTCGGCAAAGATGGCCGACTATATGAACAAGAATATCCCCGGAGTTTTTGTTCCGGATAATTTGATCAAAGAGATGGAATTAAGTAAAGATAAAGCAGCCACCTCCATAGAAATCGCCAGCCGCCTGATCAAGGAATTAAAACCCATGTGCCAGGGGATCCATATTATGCCGATTGGCTGGGATAAAATCGTGCCTAGAGTTTTAGAGGCTAGCGGATTATAAATGCCTAGCCTGCCGCAAATACCGGGAGCCAGGAAAAAAGGGGTAGTTTTATTAAGCTCCGAGGATGATTTTAAGAAATTAGACGATTACCTGATCAACGATACGGTTTGTATCGACGGCCCGGCGCAGCCTGCCTTGAAGTTAGCCAGATTAATCCAGGAAAAACATAAAGTCGGAATTAAGCTTGTAAATAGTTTGGATAAGTTCAGCGAAGAGCTGCCCGCGGATATCGAAGTAATCAACAGCCCGATACAGGAGATCGTGGGCGAGGGCAGGGCAGAGGCGGTCAAATTTAAAGACGGCAAGGCAGTGGGCGTATGCCTGGTTTTATTTATTGATCAAGGCCGGGATGCGGCCAAAGCGCTTGTAGAGCCGGGAACAAAAGGAACAGAAACAATATTAAATCTTACCCGCCAGTCGTTAGATAGCGCGATAAACCGCAAAGGCAAAGAGGCAAAGATTGAGTTTGCCGGGACCAATTATTATTTGCCTTTAATCAACGCGCTTTTAAATATCGAAGTAAAAAATCTTGGAGATTGTTTAACTGTTTTTGCCCAAGCTCAAGGTTTAGCTGATAATCGGCTGGCTCCGAGCGGCTTGATTATTAATAGTTTAGGCGGTTTATTGAATAAGGGGGTTGCTGTTTTGATCTGCGAGGAGATTTTGGCGGCCTTGGCAGTATCAGATCATGAACACCCTAAGGAAGGATCGGGTTTTATCCCCGATAATATCCTGCGTTCGCTTGGGCTGCAGTTGGTTGACGCAAGGATCAGCGGTATTGCCGTAATTTTGGGCCCGGCCAAGGATGAGCGGGCAGCCGCAGAACTGATCCGTAATTTTCAATCTAAAAATATTGTCAGCTTACTGGCGGGAAATGTTAATGGAAACACTTTTAGGCAGCAGCTTGCCAGCCAGGGGATAGAATTAGGTTTGGAAAATTATATCGTTGCCCTGGGGGACGATTATCTTTCCGCAATTTATGCGCTAAATTTTGCGGTACGCCTGCCTTTAATTTACGGAGGCAACAAACCCGGGCAATGGGAGAGTATAGCCGGTTATACCCGTAACCGTGTTCCGGCATTTATTCTCCTGCTTAGCCATATCGACGAAGTTTTGGTAGCTGCGGGTTTGGGATGGCTGGCTTTTGGCCTGCCCATAATTACGGACCTAGAAGTTGCGCGGTTGCCTAAGATCGATACCACGCTATTTGAGGCTTGGGTTACGGAGAAAGATTACCGGAAGATACCTTCTAAATGTATTTTGACCCGCGGGATTAAAGTTAAAATCTCCGAGGTGGCCATACCGCTGCCATATGCGGCGGCATTCGAAGGCGAGCGCGTGCGCAAGGAGCATCTGGCTGTTGAATTCGGGGGTAAAGTAAGCCGGGCAATCGAATTTTTAGAAGCCAAAGATGAAGCCGGCGTTGATGACGGGAAGGTGGAATTAATCGGCCCGGATATCGACCAGCTGCCCGCCGGATCCAAAGCCTTGCCTTTGGCGATCATGGTCGATGTTTTCGGCCGCAAGATGCAGAAAGATTTTGAGCCGATCTTAGAGCGGCAGATCCACCGTTTTACCAATTACGCGATGGGCCTTATGCATATGGGCCAGCGCGATATGGTTTGGATCAGGGTATCCAATGACGCTCATAGTAAAGGTTTCAGGCTTAAGCATTTGGGGATCATTTTGCACGCGATGTTACACCAGGAGTATAGCGCGATTGTGGATAAGGTGCAGGTTAAGCTTTATACCAATCAGGAAGATGTGGAGAGGCTGTCGGCGCAAGCGCAAAAAATATACAGCCAGCGCGATGAACGTTTAGCCGGGATGACCGATGAGAGCGTGGATACATTCTATTCCTGCTTATTATGCCAATCTTTTGCCCCCAACCATGTCTGCGTGGTTACCCCGGAGCGCTTAGGTTTATGCGGGGCATACTCCTGGCTTGATGCCAAGGCTTCTTTTGAAATTATTCCCACCGGCCCGAATCAGCCCATCCTCAAAGGCAATCTTTTGGATGCCCGTCTGGGCCAGTGGGATAATATAAATGAGTTCGTGCAGCAGAAGTCCAATCATACCATTGATAAGGTAAGCATGTATTCGCTGATGGACAGCCCGCAATCCTCCTGCGGATGTTTTGAATGTATTGTGGCTATCATTCCCGAGGCCAACGGAGTAATGATTGTCCACCGGGATTATCCCGGGATGACTCCTTCGGGAATGAGTTTTACTGCTTTAGCCGGCTCAGTTAGCGGCGGGGTGCAGACCCCCGGATTCCTGGGTGTCGGCAAATTATACATTTTGAGCAAAAAATTTATTTCAGCCGAAGGCGGATTAAAAAGAGCGGTCTGGATGCCTAAAGAGTTAAAAGAAATCCTGGGAGATAAGCTAAGAAGAGCGGCCGAAGAAATCGGCCAACCGGATCTATTGGATAAAATTGCCGATGAATCAGCGGCCACCAGCTCCGAAGAGCTTATGGCTTTTTTAGAAAAGGCGCAACATCCGGCCCTAACTATGGAACCGATTATCTAAAGTTAAATTTTTCTTGACGATTGCATATTAAATGTATATAATTAATAAATAAATGAATAAAGATATCCTGCCTAAATTCCTAATTATTTTAATTGCAACGTTATGCGTTTTTTCCTCCGGCGGAACTCTCTTTATCCAAAGGGCAGCGGCCAATCCTGCCCCGGAAGATGCGGACCAATTACATCTGCAAGCCCAGGAATACCGGCAAGCGGGGTTAGGAAAACAGCGTATTGGCAGTCTGAGTGAAGCCATGGGCTTGTATCAGAAGGCCATTGCCATAGACCCCGGTTATGCGGTTGCCTACAATGATTTAGGGGTTGTTTATGAAGCTATGGGCCTTCCTGAACGGGCAGAAGAAAGTTATCTAAAGTCGCTCAAAATTGACCCCGGTTATTCAGGCGCTTACAGCAACCTGGCGCTTTTTTATGAAAATAAGGGCGATCTGGAAAAAGCCGCATTGTATTGGGGTAAGCGCGCCCAGATCGGTTCTCCTGATGATCCCTGGACGCAGAAGGCAGCCCGCCGCTTTAAAGATATCCGCATGTCTAAACAGCCGATTTCTGAACAGCGGGAAGAATGAGATAAAAACGTACCGCAAGAATATCTTTCCTTATAGTGAACTCCTGGCATATTTAATTAATGGCTGAAAAAAGTTTATTTCTGATTGACGCGACCGCATTCTGCTACCGGGCATTTTATGCCTTGAGCGGATTAAGCACCTCTTCGGGCCAGCAGACCAACGCGATTTATGGGTTCCTGAATATCCTTAATAAAATATTAAAAGAGCAGAAACCGGATTACCTGGTTTGTTGTTTTGATGTTTCAAGGGACACCTTTCGCCTAGCCAAATTTGCCCAGTATAAGATGCAAAGGCGCCCGATGCCCGACGGCCTGGTCAGCCAGATCCCGATAATCAAAGAGATTGTCGCTGCCTACGGCATTCCCATATTCGAGAAAAAAGGTTTTGAGGCTGATGATATAATTGCCCAGTTTGCCAGGGAGGCTGCGGCTAAAAAAATTTCCGTGACCATTGTAAGCAGCGATAAAGATATCCTGCAATTAGTGGATAAGCGTGTTTCGGTATTGAGCCCTTACAAAGACAACAGCGGGGTCTTGTATGATCCGGCCAAGGTCAAAGAGCGTTTCGGGGTAACCCCGGAGAGGATCAGCGATATCATCGCGCTGATGGGCGATGATTCGGATAATATCCCGGGAGTCCCGGGGATCGGGGAGGTAACCGCGAAGAAACTTATCCTGGAATTTGGGTCGCTGGATAAATTGCTTAAAAATGTTTCAAAGGTGGAGCCTGAAAAAATCCGGGAAGCGCTATCCGGGCATATCGAACGCATAAAATTAAATAAAGAGCTTATCCACCTTAATCAGGAAGTGGATATGAAGTTGGATTTAAAAAAGGCCAAAACCGGCCAGCCCGATTACGCGCAGTTATCCCGGATTTTTAAAAAGTTAGAGTTTAAGAAGCTGCTTAGGGAGCTGCCGGATACGGGGGAGAAAAAAACAGAGGTTAACCTGCGTAGCTATGGCCAAAATGAAATAAAAGATCTGCTTAAGGACTGCGATGAGATTGCCATTTTCGGGACCTGCTCCGAAGATTTGATTTTTGCCGTAGACAATAAATTCTTCGATGCAAAGTCGGCCAGGGAAGAATTAGCTAAGGTAATTTCCAGTGCCCATATAAAGAAGACCGGCCATGACCTTAAAAAATTAAAAGTTTCCCTTTTTAAGGAAGGGTTGGTTTTAAACGGTTTAGGTTTTGATGTGATGATCGCCGCCTATTTATTGAATCCTTCGCGCTCAAGTTACGCCCTTGGCGACCTGGCATTGGAAAATTTAGGGGAATTTATCCGCCAGGGAGAGCCGCAGGCAAAAGAGGCGCTGGCTTTGATCGCCAGGCTAAAACCCGTCCTTACCAAAGCCTTGCAGGAAAAAGATTTGTTCGAGTTGTTCTGTAACCTTGAGATGCCCTTAGTGAGTATTCTGGCCCAGATGGAGCAGGATGGGATAAAATTGGACCTGAAACTGCTTAAAGGACTTGCGCGTGAAATCGAACAGCGGCTGATAAAATTAATTTCGGATATTTATGAGGCAAGCGGGACGCAATTCAATATTAATTCACCCAAACAGCTGGGCCAGGTTTTATTTGAGAAGCTGGGCCTTCCGGTAATCAAAAAGACCAAGACCGGCCCGTCAACGGATGAAGAAGTGTTGAATAGATTGACGGAGAAACACGCGCTGCCTGCTCTTTTGTTGGAATACCGGCAGTTGACTAAACTAAAAAATACCTATGTGGATGCGCTGCCTAAACTGGTAGATCCTCAAACCGGCAGGGTGCATACATCATTTAATCAGACAGGGACCGAGACCGGCAGGCTTAGCTCCAGCAATCCGAACCTGCAGAATATTCCGGTTAAGACCGATATCGGCGGCAAGATCCGCCAGGCAATTATTGCCACAGGCAAGGATAACTGCCTGTTGTCCTGCGATTATTCGCAGATTGAATTAAGGGTGCTGGCGCACCTTTCAGGCGATGAAACATTGGTTGAGGCTTTTCACGGCAATCAGGATATACACCGGCTGACCGCATCCTTGATCTATAACATCCCTGAGTCCGAGGTTAAGGATAATATGCGCGAGGTCGCCAAGAGGGTCAATTTTGGTATTGTTTATGGACAGAGCGCCTACGGCCTAAGTAAAGATTTGGATATTCCGGTGGCCCAAGCCCAGGATTTTATCGACGCTTATTTCCTGCGTTACCCTAAAGTAAAAAAATATATCGAGGCGCAAATTAAAAAAGCCGAAGTCGAAGGTTTTGTCACGACATTATTGGGCAGAAGAAGGTATCTCCCCGAGATTAACAATAAGAATTTGGGTATCCGGCAGTTTGCCCAGCGCCAGGCGGTGAACACTCCTCTCCAGGGGGCAGCCAGTGATTTGATTAAACTGGCGATGATCAACATATCGGCGCAGATTAAATCCAGGGGGTTAGAGGCCAAAATGATTCTACAGATCCACGACGAATTGGTTTTTGACCTGGCCAACCGCGAGTTAGATATCCTTGCGGCTTTGGTCAAAAAAGAGATGGAGCAGGTTATGAAATTGGATGTGCCGATAAGAGTAGATATGAAAAAAGGAAAAAATTGGCTGGAGATGTTCGCTTATCCGCAGGCAAAGGAGGCTGGCCGATGAAAATAGCAATGGCAGCTTCTGAAGTTGTGCCTTTTGCCAAGACCGGAGGGCTTGCTGACGTAGGCGGCGCCCTGCCTTTGGCCCTGGAGTATTGCGGCCATGAGGTCATTGTGATTATGCCAAAGTACAAGTGCGTTACGGATAGTAAATTTAAAATCGCGCGGGTTTCCAAAGACATATCATGTTCGGTAATCGGGAAAAATATTAAGGTTTATTTCATTGAGAACAGCGCTTATTTTAACCGCGACGGATTGTATATGGATAAGAAAGGCGATTATAAAGATAACTTAGAGCGGTTTAGTTTTTTCTGCCGGGCCGGCTTGGATTTATTAAAGGAGATAGATTTTTGTCCCGATATCCTGCATCTGCACGATTGGCAGGCAAGTCTTATGGCGGTGTATTTAAAAAATTTATATGCCGGCCGGGATTTCTATAAAAATATCAAGAGTGTTTTGACTATCCACAATATCGGCTATCAGGGGATCTTTGCCAGAGAGGAATTCGCCAAGCTCGGGCTGGATTGGAAGTTTTTTGATATCAACGGCCTTGAATTTTACAATAAGGTCAACCTGCTTAAAGGCGGAATAGTATTCTCGGATTTTATCAACACCGTCAGCCCCACCTACGCCAGGGAGATCCAGACAAAGGAGTTTGGTTTTGGTTTAGAGGGGCTTTTAAAAGAGCGCAAAAGTGTCTTAAGCGGGATATTAAACGGGGTAGACTATTCTGTCTGGGACCCGGATGCGGATGAATTCATTTTACAGAATTTTTCCGCAGGCTGTCCGGAGTTTAAGGTTCTGAACAAAGAGAATTTGCAAAAGATCTGCGCTCTGCCGGTAAATAAAAATATACCTGTATTGGGGATTGTCAGCCGCCTGGCCGAACAGAAAGGTTTTGATATTTTTGCCCGCGCGCTGGATAAGATTTGCAGAATGGACTTGCAGCTGGTTATCCTGGGGACCGGAGACCAGAAATACCACCGGATCCTGAAAACATTTGCTAAAAAATACCCGCAGAAATTTTCCTTAAGTTTAAAGTTTGATGATCCTCTGGCGCATAAAATTTATGCCGGCAGCGATATTTTTCTTATGCCGTCAAGATATGAGCCTTGCGGCCTGGGGCAATTGATCAGCCTGCGCTACGGGGCGATACCGCTTGTTTTTAAGACCGGCGGCCTGGCGGACACGATAAATAAGAACAATGGTTTTGTTTTTGACGATTATACCGAGGAGGAATTGCAAAAAATAATCCAGAAAGCGGTGCTTGCCTTTAAAAATAAGGATAAGTGGGGCCGCCTGGTTGTTAATGCCATGGAATGCAATTTTTCCTGGAAGGCCTCGGCCGACAAATATATCCGGTTATATGCTAAAGCAAAGGAAAAATAAGTTTATCCTGGGGGTTACCGGCAATATCGGCTGCGGAAAAAGCACGGCCGCGGCGATGTTTAAAACAAAAGATGTCCGGGTTATCGATGCCGATGTTCTGGCGCATAAGCTGTACCGGCCCGGCAGCGGCATCTATAGAAAGATCAAAAAGGCTTTTGGCCGGGAGATTATCAAGCCCAATAACCGTATTGACCGGGTGAAGTTAGCAAAAATAGTTTTTGCCGATAAGAAGGCCTTGGTCCGGCTTAACAATATCGTGCATCCGGAATTAATCCGGCAGATCAGCCGGCGCATTAAAAATTCAAGTAAGAAGTTTATAGTCCTGGACGCAGCCTTAATTATCGAAGCGGGATTAAGAAAGATGGTTGATAGCCTGGTTGTGGTCACGGCTAAGAGGAGCCAGCAGATTTTACGCGGTCAAAAGAGTTTGGGGCTTAACAGAGATGAGGTTGTCAGGATAATAAAATCTCAGATTTCGCAAAAAGCAAAGTCGCGTTTTGCGGATTTCATCATAGATAACAGCGGTCCAATCGAAAAAACCAGGAAACAGGTTTTAGCAATAAGGAGGAAGTTGTGGAAAAGTTAGATATAAAGAATCTTAAAGAAATGAAAATCAGCGAGCTGAATAAATTGGCTAAAGAATTAAATGCCAACGGCACCAGCGGCTTGAAAAAACAGGACTTGATCTTTAAAATACTTCAGGCCCAGGCCGAAAAGGAAGGGTTAATGTTCGGGGAGGGGGTATTGGAGATCCTTTCCGAGGGCTTTGGTTTCTTAAGAAGCCCCAATTACAATTATCTGCCTTGTCCGGATGATATTTATATTTCACCCTCACAGATCAGGAAGTTTGAACTGCGCACCGGAGACACGGTAAGCGGGCAGATCCGCCCGCCTAAAGAAGGGGAAAAATATTTTGCCCTGCTTAAGGTGGAAGCGGTGAATTTTGAAAATCCGGAGGAGGTGAAAGAAAAGGTCCTTTTTGATAACCTCACCCCGGTTTATCCCCGTTCGCCGTTTAATATGGAAACCAGGCCGGATGAATTATCCATGCGGATTATGAGCCTGCTTACGCCGATCGGCCGGGGCCAGCGCGGTTTGATTGTCGCCCAGCCTTACAGCGGTAAAACTGTTTTGCTGCAGAAGATCGCCAATGCCATCACCACCAATAATCCTGACGTAATCCTGATCGTTTTGCTTATCGACGAGCGTCCGGAAGAAGTTACGGATATGCAGCGCAATGTTAAGGGCGAAGTAATTTCCTCCACCTTTGATGAGCCGCCGGAGCGCCACGTCCAGGTGGCCGAAATTGTTTTGGAGAAGGCCAAGCGTTTAGTCGAGCATAAACGCGATGTAGTGATCCTTCTGGATAGCATAACCCGCCTGGCGCGCGCCTATAACTCGGTGGTCCCGCACAGCGGCAAGGTCCTTTCAGGCGGTATTGATTCCAACGCCCTGCAGAAACCAAAAAGATTCTTTGGTGCGGCGCGTGCGGTAGATGAAGGCGGGAGTCTTACGATTATCGCCACAGCCCTGGTGGATACCGGAAGCCGGATGGATGAAGTTATTTTTGAAGAGTTTAAGGGCACCGGCAATATGGAAACCCAGCTGGACCGTAATTTATTCCAGCGCAGGATTTATCCGGCCATCGATATCAAGCGTTCCAATACCCGCCATGAAGAGCTTCTGGTCAAACCGGATGTATTATCGAAAACCTGGATCTTGCGGAAAGTTTTAAATGAGTTAAATAATGTGGAGGCGATGGAATTGTTGATTGAAAAGTTAGGAAAGACCAAGAATAACGAAGAGTTCTTAAACAGCATGAACCAGAAATAACAGAGGAGAAAAAAATGAAAGATAAAATTCATCCCAATTATAAAGAGAGCACGATTGTCTGCGCCTGCGGCGAGACGGTGCATACCCGCTCGACTAAACCCAGTATCCGCGTTGAGATTTGCTCAAAGTGCCATCCGTTCTTTACCGGAAAACAAAAGCTGGTGGATTCTGCCGGCCGCGTGGATAAGTTTATGAAGAAATATGGTAAAAAATAAAATGTACGAGCAGTTAGAAAAACTGACTGCCCGTTATCAGGAACTTGAACATCTTTTAGGCAGTAATGAGCAGATTGCCGACCGCCAGCAATATAATAAGCTGGCTAAAGAGCTTTCCGATCTTAAAGAGATAGTTTCGATATTCCGCGACTATCAAAACCTGCTTAAGGAGATAAGCGGCCTGGAAGCAGTGTTATCCCAGAAGCACGATAAGGATTTCCTGGAGCTGGCGCAGGAGGAGCTTAAAAACCTGGAAGCCAAAAAAACAGATAGGGCTTCGGAATTAAAAAAAATCCTTGCCGGTGAGGATAAAGACGCCGGCCGGAATTGCATTATTGAAATCCGCCAGGGTACCGGCGGGGATGAGGCCGGGCTTTTTGCCGCCGACCTCTACCGGATGTATTCAAAATACGCCGCGCTCAAAGGCTGGGTGATTGAGCCGATGTCCTCCAGCGTCAATGAAGCCGGCGGGATCAAAGAAATAATTTTTGGCGTGAAAGGAAAAGATTCTTTTCGTTTCCTTAAATTTGAAAGCGGAGTGCACCGCGTGCAGCGGGTTCCGGCCACTGAGGCGCAGGGAAGAATCCATACTTCTACCGCCACAGTCGCGGTATTGCTTGAACCTGAAGAGGTGGACCTGGTTATTGAGCCGAAAGACTTAAGGATTGATACCTACCGTTCCAGCGGGCCCGGCGGCCAGCATATGCAAAAAACTGATTCAGCGGTGAGGATCACGCATCTTCCGACCAATACGGTAGTTGCCTGCCAGGATGAGCGTTCACAGATAAAGAATCGGGCCAAGGCAATGCGTGTTTTGCGCGCCCGCATCCTGGAGGTTAAAATCGAGGCGGAAGCAAAAAAATTATCCAGCGCCCGGAAAACCCAGATCGGCACAGGCGACCGCAGCGAAAAGATCCGCACTTATAATTTTCCTGACCGCAGGGTTACCGACCACAGGATTAATTATACTTGCCACCAATTAGAGGCGATCCTGGAAGGCCAAATGGATGAACTCTTTGAAGCTTTATTAAAGGCGGAATCAGAAAAAAAGAATGAATGAAGCGGAATTAGTTTTAAGCCATGTTTTAAATTGCGGCAGATTGTCTTTATATCTGAATAAAGATGCGGTTTTAGATAAAGATAAAACTGTTATTATCTCAAATATATTAAAGCGCAGGATTTCCGGAGAGCCCCTGCAATATATTTTGGGCAGCTGCGAATTTATGGGATGTGAGTTTAAAGTAGACCAGCGGGCCTTGATCCCCCGTCCGGAAACAGAGATTTTAGTTGAGTCCGCCATAGCGGAATTAAAGGCGATGGCCAATGTCGCTCCTAAGATTCTTGATCTGGGCACAGGCTCAGGCTGTATTGCCATATCAATTGCTAAGCTGTTGCCCCGGGCGCGTGTTCTGGCCGCCGATATATCGGATGAGGCTTTAGAGCTGGCCGGGCAAAATGCCCGTTTGAATAAAGTAGAAATTAAATTTTTGCGCACTGATCTTTTTAGCGGGCTTAAAAATAAAAAATTCGATTTAATCATCAGTAATCCTCCTTATATTCCTACAGGAGAATTGGCAGGCCTGGCCAAAGAAATATCTTTTGAGCCAAAACAGGCAATCGCCGCCGGCATTGACGGCTTAGATTTTTACCGTTTGATAACCAGCCGGTCGGCAGCGCATTTGCGCGATAACGGTTTATTAGCTTTTGAGGTGGGGGCCAAACAGGCCAAAGCGGTGAGGGCGATGCTGCGGAAGGAAAATTTCAGTGATCTAAAAATAATTAAGGATTATAATAATATCCAACGCGTAGTTATGGCCAAAAAAAGGACTGGATAAAATGGATAAACTGATTATTGAAGGCGGGGCAAGGTTAAAAGGCGAGGTTACGGTTTCCGGGGCAAAGAACGCGGTATTGCCGATATTGGCGGCGACCTTACTTACCGATGAGCCGTGTGTAATCAAGGGCGTCCCGAATTTGCGCGATACCAACAGTATGCTTAAGATCTTACGCGCTTTAGGAAAGGTTGCCGAATTTGATAAAGGCAGGGTAAGTGTCTGCGCCGGTAAAGCCAGAAGGTATGTTGCCGAATATAAATTGGTTTCGACCATGCGGGCTTCATTCTGCGTCTTAGGGCCGCTTTTAGGTAAATTAAAACAAGCCAAAGTTTCCCTTCCCGGAGGCTGCGTTATCGGGGTGCGGCCGGTTGACCTGCATCTTAAAGGGATTAAGGCCCTGGGCGCGGATATCAGCATTGATTCAGGTTATGTAATTGCCAAGACTAAGAAGCTGCACGGCTCCTACATTTATCTGGGCGGAGTATACGGCTCGTCGGTTTTGGCTACCGATAATGTGATGATGGCTGCGGTATTAGCCAGCGGTAAGACAATAATTGAATCCGCGGCATGCGAGCCGGAGGTAGTGGATTTAGCGGAGTTTTTGATTAAGATGGGCGCCAAAATCAAGGGCCAGGGCACGCCGGTGATTGAAATAGAGGGAGTAAAAAATTTACACGGAGCAACGCATTCGATAATCCCCGACCGCATTGAAGCCGGAACATTAATTTTGGCTTCTTTGATTACCGCAGGAGACGTGTTGATTAAAAATGTTGTTTATCAGCATTTGGGGGCCCTGGTCGATAAATTAAATGAAGCCGGCGCCCGGATTGCCCCTGTTGACGGAGCTTTACGCGTTCAGGGCAACCGGGAATTAAGGTCGGTTAATATCACCACGCTTCCGTATCCCGGATTTCCGACGGATATGCAGGCGCAGATGATGAGTTTAATGGCGGTAACAGGCGGCATCAGCGTAATTACCGAAAAAATTTACCCGGACAGGTTCATGCATGTTTCCGAGCTTAACCGTATGGGCGCCCACATCCAGAGGGAAGGGCCGCACGCGATTGTCGAAGGGATAAAAAAATTATCCGGAGCCCCGGTGATGGCCTCTGATCTGCGCGCCTCCGCGGGCCTGGTTCTGGCGGGTTTAGCCGCGGGCGGAAAAACATCGATTTCCAGGATTTACCATCTGGAGCGCGGTTATGAATTTATCGAAGAAAAATTAATTAACTTAGGCGCCAAAGTTTGGAGAGAAAAAGAATGATTTTAATGATCGATAATTATGACTCTTTCACCTATAACCTGGTGCAGTATTTGGGAGAGTTAGGGCAGAAGGTTCTAGTTTACCGTAATGACGCCTTGGCCATTAAGGATATCAAAAAACTTAACCCGGATAAAATTGTTATCTCTCCGGGGCCGGGAAGGCCGGAGGATGCCGGTATCTCCTGTGAAGTTATCCGGGAATTCGCCGGTAAAATCCCGGTTTTGGGGGTCTGCCTGGGGCATCAGGCAATCGGTTATGTTTTTGGCGCAAAGATCGTCGGGGCCAGGAAACTTATGCACGGAAAAACCTCCAAGATTTATCATAATAAAAAAGATATTTTTAAAAATATTCCCAACCCATTTTTAGCTACCCGTTATCATTCCCTGTTGGTTGAGAAAAAAAGTTTGCCGGCTTGCCTTGAGATAACCGCAAGCACCAAGGACGATGAAATTATGGGGTTAAAACATAAAGAATACCCTATTTGGGGAGTGCAGTTCCACCCTGAATCCATACTTACCAAAAGCGGAAAACAGATATTGGATAATTTTATCAAGATTAAATGATTAAAGATTTAATTAAACAGCTGCTTAATAAAAAAGACCTGACTGAGCTGCAGATGCAGGAGGTGATGCAGGAGATTTTAGGCGGGTCGGTGGAAACTGCCGATATCGTCGCGTTTTTAACCTCTTTAAACGATAAAGGCGAGACGGTAGAAGAGCTGACCGCGGCGGTCAATGTGATGCTTAAATACGTTGAGCCGATTATCGTTGATAAACCCAATATACTGGATACCTGCGGAACAGGCGGGGATAAAAAAGGGACTTTTAATATTTCCACGCTTACTGCTTTGGTAGCCAGCGGCGCGGGAGTAACCGTGGCCAAACACGGCAACCGCTCGGTTTCCAGTAAATGCGGAAGCGCGGATATCCTGGAGGCCCTCGGTGTTAATATTAATATGGATAAGGCAAAGATCAAAAGATGCCTGGAGGAAATAGGCATCGCTTTTTTATTCGCGCCTAACCTGCATCCGGCAATGCGCTTTGTTATGCCGGCTCGAAAACAAATCGCTCAAAAAACTATGTTTAATATTTTAGGGCCCTTGATTAACCCGGCGCGGGCAACCAACCAGTTAATCGGCGTATATTCCAAAGAGTGGACCAGGCCCCTGGCGCAAGTTTTGCATAATTTAGGCACAAGGCATGTTTTAGTGGTGCATGGCGCAGACGGCCTGGATGAGGTCACGACTACTGATAAAACCTTTGTCTCCGAGGTGAAAAACGGGCAGTTAAAAGATTACCAGATTTCTCCTGAGGATTTTGGCCTAAAGAGGGCTAAGTTTGATGATTTACTGGGCGGATCCATCGCTGAAAATGTAAAGATTGTCCAGGAGGTATTGGCCGGCAAGAAGGGAAGCAGGAGGGATATTGTTTTATTTAACGCCGGATGCGCGATTTACGCCGCGGATAAAGCCGAAACGATTGCTGCGGGAATAAAACTGGCGGAGCAGGCAATTGATTCAGGAGCGGCGCTTAAAAAACTTGAGTTATTAAAGGAGTATTCACGCTGAGATGGCTAAAACCGACACGCTCAAAGAGATCGTCGCCAAAAAGAAGGAAAGAATTGCCCTGGCAATGCAACAGCTTGGGCTTGAAGATCTAAAAGCCAAATTAAGCGGCCTGCCGGCTACGCGTCCGTTCAAAGAGGCAATCAGCAAGCCGCGCCAGATCTCGCTTATCGCTGAAATAAAACAAGCCTCGCCTTCCAAAGGGGTAATCCGCCAGGATTTTAATTTAGCTGATATTGCCCGGGCTTATCAAGAGGCAGGGGCCCAAGCGCTTTCCGTATTAACTGAAGAGGATTTTTTTAATGGCAGCCCAGCTTACATAAATGAAGTAAAAACTATATTCAACGGCCCGGTTTTAAGAAAAGATTTTATTTTAGAGAATTACCAGGTTTATGAATCGCGTTATCTGGGAGCCGATGCCATTTTATTAATCGCGGATTTATTGACCAAAGATAAATTAGTTGAGTTTATGCGGATCGCCGATGAGCTTGGCTTGGATTATCTGGTCGAGGTGCATGATGAAAAAGAATTAAAAAAAGTGCTTAATTTAAAAGTTCCGATAATTGGAATCAATAATCGTAATCTGCATACGCTGGAGGTTGATTTTAAGACCACGGAAAAATTATTTACTTTGGTCCCCAAAGATAAAATAGTGGTTGTGGAAAGCGGGATTAAAAATTACCAGGATGTTTTATTCCTGAAAATTCTGGGGGCAAGCGCCGTCTTAATCGGTACTGCTTTTATGGAATCAGCGGATATTAAAAGTAAAGTGGACGAGGTAATGGGTTGGTAAAAGTCAAGATTTGCGGGATTACTAATTTAGAGGATGCTTTGGCGGCTTTCTTTGCCGGAGCCAGCGCTATCGGGTTTGTTTTTTATGATAAAAGCCCGCGTTATATCCTGCCGCAGCAAGCAAAAAATATATCGCGAATTTTACCGAAGAAGATCAAGCGGGTGGGGGTTTTTGTCAACGAAGATGCCGCCAAAGTAAAAAAAATCGCCAGGCTCTGTAATTTGGATATGTTGCAATTCCACGGCCAGGAATCCCTTGATTACTGCAAAAAATTTAAAGGATATAAAGTGATCAAGGCTTTCAGGATAAATAATCAGGAAGATTTAGGGGGCGTATCCAGATATAAAACTTTTGCTTATCTGTTTGACAGTTTCTCAAGGACCAAGCTGGGCGGGACCGGGAAAAAATTTAACTGGAAAATACTTGCGCAAACAGCTAAAATGGAGCCTGTTGTATTTTTGTCAGGCGGGTTAACTGCTGATAACATTAAGAAGGCAATTAAATTATTAAAGCCCGATTGGGTGGATGTTTCCAGCAGCCTGGAATCAAAGCCTGGCAAGAAGGACCATAAGAAGATCCAGGAATTTATGAAGAGAGTTCGATTATGAAAAATAAGCTGCCGGATAAGAGCGGGCACTTTGGTATCTTTGGCGGAAGATTTGTTCCGGAGACGCTGATCTATGCCCTGGATGAATTAGAAAATGAGTATTCCAAGGCAAAGAAAGACAAAAAGTTTGCCAAAGAGCTCACTTATTATCTGAGCGATTACGCCGGCCGGCCCACGCCGTTATATTTAGCGAAAAACTTAAGCCAATATTTAGGGATAAAAAAGATTTACCTGAAACGCGAGGATCTTTTACATACCGGCGCGCACAAGATCAACAATACCTTGGGCCAGGTGCTTTTGGCGGTCAGGATGGGCAAAAAAAGATTAATTGCCGAGACCGGGGCGGGCCAGCACGGAGTGGCTACCGCGACGGTGGCATCTTTATTCGGGTTAGAATGCGATGTGTATATGGGGGAGGAAGATATCCATCGCCAGGCTTTAAATGTCCTGCGGATGAAATTGCTTGGTGCTCGGGTAATCAGCGTTAAAAGCGGAACGCAAACTTTAAAAGATGCCATGACCGAGGCTTTGCGCGACTGGGTGACGAATGTGCGCAGCACGCATTATGTTATCGGCACGGTAGCCGGGCCGCATCCGTATCCTGAAATGGTGCGCAATTTTCAATCCGTGATCGGAGTCGAAGCCCGCGCCCAAATTTTAAAAAAAGATAACCGCCTGCCGGATTATTTGGTTGCTTGTGTCGGCGGCGGCAGTAATGCTATAGGTTTGTTCCATCCCTTTTTTAATGATAGCAATGTCAAAATGATCGGGGTAGAAGCCGCGGGGTTAGGAATTGTGTCGGGAAAACATTCGGCAAGCCTTGAGTTTGGTTCAACCGGAGTTTTGCACGGTTCAAAATCAAAAATTTTAGAGGATAAATTCGGCCAGATCAAAAACGCGCATTCAATAGCCGCCGGGCTGGATTATCCGGGGGTCGGGCCGGAACATGCCTATTATCAGAAGATAAAACGGGCGGATTATGCGGCCATCACCGATAAAGAAGCCCTGGAAGGTTTTAAATTATTATCCAAAGTGGAAGGGATTATCCCGGCGCTGGAATCCGCCCACGCCATTGCCTATTTGAAGAAAGCGGGAAAAAAGATTAAGAAGGACGCCACAGTGATCGTTTGCCTCTCCGGAAGAGGGGATAAGGACCTGCATGAATCGTATTGATCAAAGGTTTATTAAGCTAAAGAAGCATGGTTTAAAAGCATTCATTGCTTTTATAACCGCGGGTTACCCGGATTTATCGACAACCGCTAAACTGGTGATCGAACTTGAAAAAAGAGGCGTGGATATAATCGAATTAGGGGTGCCTTTTTCAGAACCCCTGGCTGACGGCCCGGTGATCCAGGAGGCTTCCGGGTATTCACTTAAAAAAGGAACCAACCTGGTTAAGATTTTAGATTTGGTAAAGAAATTACGCCAAACTACAGAGTTGCCGATATGTTTGATGACTTATTACAACCCTGTTTTTTGTTTCGGAGACAGGCGGTTTATCAATAAAGCCGCATCCTGCGGGGTTGACGGGGTGATTATCCCGGATTTACCGCCTGAAGAAGCAAAAGATTTTATTCATTACGCTAACCAAAAAGGCCTGGCTAATATTTGTTTTGTTGCCCCGACCAGTTCCAACGCGCGGATAAAATTAATAGCTGAAGCCGATAAAGGTTTTATTTATTATGTTTCTTTGACCGGAGTGACCGGCAGCCGCGATAATTTAAGCGCGGATCTTAAAGCCAACCTGTTAAGGATAAAAAAAATAACTTCTAAGCCGGTTTGTGTGGGCTTTGGTATTTCAAGCGCCCGCCAGGTAAAAGAGGTTTCAAAGATTTCCGACGGAGTAATTGTCGGCAGCGCTATCGTCGAGCGGATCAAGGAAAATATCGGATGCGGCAATCTAGTGCAAAGAGTGGGCAGCTTTGTGGAAAGGCTTAATGTATAAAAGGAGCAAATTAGGCAATGGCTTAAGGATAATTTCCAAATCCTTAAGCCAGGCAAAATCCGTATCTTTAGGTATTTGGATCAATATCGGCGGCCGCTATGAGTCAGCTTCTCAAAAAGGGATCTCGCATTACCTGGAGCATCTTCTTTTTAAAGGCAGCAAAAAATATTCCTGCCGCGCGATCAAAGAATCGATCGAAGGGGTCGGAGGGACATTAAACGGCTTTACCTCCGAAGAGCTCACCTGTTATCTGGTAAAAATCCCCAGCAGTTATTTGATCCATGCTTTGGATATTTTATCCGATATGGTCCTTCATCCGTCTTTAAATCAGGCGGATATTACCAAGGAAAGGACAGTCATCCTGGAAGAGCTGAAGATGTACCGCGATCTTCCGCAAAACTATGTTTATGAGTTGTTGGATGAGCTGCTTTGGCCGCACCAGCCATTAGGCTTGCCGATAATCGGCTCCGTGGAGTCGGTAAACAGTATTAACCGCGATAGTTTAAAAAAATACCAGGCCAGCCGCTATACCCCGGCTAATATCGTAATCAGCGCGGCCGGATTGCTGGAGCATGATTTGCTGGTAAATAAGGTTTCCGCCATTTTTTCAGCGCAAGGTAAGGCTAAATTAAATACCTTTACGGCGGTTAAGGAGAGCCAGGAAAAGCCGCAGCTAAAAATTTTTCACAAAGACACCGAGCAGACGCATATGGCTTTGGGTTTTCATGCCTTAAAACGCGATGACCCGCTCAGGCATGCCCAGGCGTTATTGCACATAATCTTGGGCGCCAATATGTCCAGCCGTCTTTTTAACGAAGTCAGGGAAAAAAGAGGCCTGGCCTATGAAATTGGCACCGGGATCAAGCGTTTTGCCGATACCGGGGAGTTTCTTGTGCATGCCGGGATCGATAACCGTAAAGTAGAAGATTGCCTGGGCCTGATATTCCAGGAGTTAGGCAAGGTCAGAAAAACCATCGTGCGTAAAGATGAGTTCAGGCGGGCAAAAGAGTTTTATTCCGGCCAGCTTAGCCTGGCGCTTGAGGATACGATGGAGTATATGCTTTGGCTGGGGGAGAGCGTTGCCTGTTTGGATAAGGCATATACGCTGGAACAAATCATCAAAGAAGTAAATAAAGTAGATATAGAAGATATACGCGAAGTTGCCGCTAAGATTTTTAATAATAAAAGGATAAATTCGGCCTTGATCGGGCCGCTTGGAAAAAGCGAAAAAAATATCTACGCCAAGCTTAATTTAGGATAAAGATGATCATATTTTTAATTTTGCTGCTTTTGGCTGTGCTTTCATTTTTTTTCTCCGCTTCAGAGACCTCAATTATCGGATTAAGCAAAATCAGGCTGCGCCATATGGTGCAAAAGGGGATTAAGGGCGCCGGAAGTATCCATCGCCTTGTTTCTAAGTTGGATAAAGTAATTGCCGCTATCCTTATCGGCAATAATATCGTTAATATCGCCGTCTCTTCGATTGTAACCGGTATTTTTGTCCAGGTTTACGGTTATCACTGGGGGGTGGTCGTTTCTACTTTTGTAACCACCCTGGTCCTGCTTATTTTCTGCGAAGTGACTCCCAAGATCCTGTCGTCTAAGCACACGGAAAAGATGGCCCTGGTTACCGCCCCATTAATGGAGGTGATCCTGGTAATCTTTAAGCCTCTGGTCGTATTCTTTATCGGGATCAGCAATTTCATTTTAAAAATTTTTGGTTTGAATGTTTCTAAAAAGTCCCCCTTGATTACCGAAGAAGAATTAAAGACGATGATCGAAATAGGGCAGGAGGAGGGGGTTTTAACTAAGGATCAGCTCGAGATGCTGCACCGTATCTTTGAGTTCGGCGATACTAAGCTAATGGATATAATGGTGCCTAAAGAAAAAATCATTGCCGTGGACATCAATACCACCTCTGATGCCCTGCTGAATATATTTGTGGAGGAAGGCCACGCCCGGCTTCCGGTATATAAAGAGAGCAAAGATAATATTGTCGGCATAGTTTATGCCCAGGATCTGCTTTATGTGTTACGTGAAAAAGGTTTGTTCCTGCTGCAGGATTTGCTCCATGAAGCCTCTTTTGTTTCCAGCACGACGCGGGTAAACGACCTTCTAAAAAGGTTCCAGGCGGAGAAAAGGCAGATCGCCATCATCGTGGATAAAGACAGAAAAACTCTTGGGCTGGTGACCTTGGAAGACCTGATCGAAGAGATTGTCGGAGAGATCGAAGAAAAATATTCCAGGAGAAAAAGCATCGGTAAATAATTTGACATCAAAATTAACCTGTGTTAAAATTAACGCATAATCGGAACAGGCTGGTTGCATAAAAAGGAGGAAACAAATGGCAGAAACAGGATATTGCGTAAAATGCAAAGGCAAGAAAGCGATGAAAGATGAGCAGAAGGTAACCATGAAAAACGGCCGCGCCGCGATGAAAGGCAAATGCCCCGAATGCGGGACCGGCATGTATAAAATCTTGGGCAAAGCCAAGTAGCCGCTTAAAGAAATAGAGGTAATCAAATAGACTCCAAAGCCTTAGCCCAGCGCGTCGCCTGGGTTGCTAAATCTAAAAAAGCCGAGCAGGTCGTTATTCTGGATGTTTCCAAAGTTGCCGGGTTTTGCGATTATTTTGTCATTGCCAGCGGTAATTCCTTAAGGCAGGCTGCCGCCATTGCCCAGGCAGTCCAGGATGACCTGGAAATAAAAAAAATAAAATCTCTCTCTAAGGTTTCTCCGAATGATGAATCCGGCTGGATCGCGCTGGATTATGTTTCCGTGATCGTGCATTCGTTTTATAAACCGGTGAGAGAGTTTTATGCTTTAGAGGGGCTTTGGTCTGACGCCAAAAGAGTAAGGGTCCTGGCCCCTAAGAAATAACTTACCTGTATTTGCGCCAACCGTTTTTATTAATTTAAAATGAAAAATAATATTCAACAGGAGCTTATTGTTCTAGTCAGCGCCGGCCTTGGCCGGGCTGGCTGGCTTCAGGAAAACCGGGAAGCAATTTCCCTGGACCTTCCCACTGATAAACGCTTTGGTGATTTTACCACCAATATCGCCTTAAAATTAAGCAAAGAGCTAAAACAGCCGCCGCGGGTAGTTGCCGGACAGCTGGTTGAGTCTATCCGGGAGGAAATCGAAAAATCAGGTTTAAAAGATTTGATCACTCAAGTAAAAGTAGAGGGGGCAGGGTTTATAAACTTCTATCTTAAAGAAGATTATTTTTATGAGGAACTGCGCAAAATAATTACCAAAGGCAAAGAGGCGTTAAAGGTAGATTTGGGAAAAGGAAAAAAAGTTTTAATTGAATTTGTCAGCGCCAACCCCACCGGTTCTTTATCGGTTGCCCACGCCCGCCAGGCGGCGGTCGGGGATTGCCTGTCTAATGTCCTGTCTTTTATCGGTTTTAAGGTCAGCCGTGAATATTACCTTAATGATGAAGGCAACCAAATTAATATCCTGGGAAGATCCGTCCAGTTACGGCTTAAAGAGTTAAAAGGTGAAACTATCGAGTTTCCCGAGAACTATTATCAGGGTGATTATATTAAAGATATCGCCAAAGAAGCGCAAAATAAAAAAATTAAAGATGAAAATCTGGGGGATTTTGCCGCCGGCCATATCCTGAAAATAATTAAACAGGAGCTGGATGATTTCGGGGTAAAATTTGACTGCTGGTATTCGCAGAAAGAGCTGGCCAAAAGCGGCAAAGTCGAACAGGCGTTTGCGCAATTAAAGCAAAAAGGATTTTTGTATGAGCAGGACGGAGCGCTTTGGTTTAAATCAACCGCCTTTGGCGACGATAAGGACAGGGTAATTATCAAAAGTGACGGCAGCCAGACCTATCTGGCTCCGGATATCGCTTATCATCAGGACAAATTTAAGCGGGGTTATAGCTGGTTGATTAATCTCTGGGGCCCGGACCATCACGGTTATATCAACCGCATCAAGGCTTCGATTGAGGCGTTTGGACATAAGAAGGATGATCTATCCGTGGTTATTGTCCAACTAGCGACTATTTTCAGGAACGGACAGGAGATCCAAATGTCCACGCGGCGCGGTCAATACATCACTCTGCGCGAAGTCCTGGATGAAGTCGGCAAGGATGCCTCCAGGTTTTTCTTTTTGATGCGGCGTACCTCCAGCCACCTGGATTTTGATTTGGAGGTAGCCAAAAAACAATCTTCGGAGAACCCTGTTTATTATG
Organism: Candidatus Omnitrophota bacterium; assembly: GCA_028715785.1. GTDB lineage: Bacteria > Omnitrophota > Gorgyraeia > Gygaellales > Profunditerraquicolaceae > UBA6249. The sequence continues at coordinate 1,195 of JAQURC010000005.1, read as the reverse complement.
TCCAATATGCCCATGCGCGCATCTGTAGCATATTGCGCGGCAGCCCGGTAAAAATTAAAGATGATCTGGATCTCTCCGTGCTTAAAGAGAAAGAAGAGTTGAGCCTGATCAAGAAGTTGTTGGAGTTTGAGGCGACTTTAAACATTTGCCTGGTTACCTGCGACCCGTATATGCTTACGGTGTATCTCCAGGAGCTTGCGGAAAGTTTCCATAAATTTTACGATTTACACCGCGTTCTCGGTCAGGATGACGCCTTAACCGGCGCCCGGCTGGCTTTGATCGAAGGAACAAAAATTGTTTTATCCTGTGGATTAGAGCTTTTAGGTATTGCTCAACCGGAAAAAATGTAATGTCCTCTCATAAAATCTTAAGAATTGCCACTCCCCATGTTTCCCTGCAAAATCAGTTTTCCAAAGAATTAGGCATCTCTAAAATATTCGCCCAAATATTAATCAACCGTAAAGTTGCCACCGTATCCGCGGCGGAAAAATTCCTCAAACCCTCAATCGCTGATTTATTCAGCCCGCATTTATTCCCGGACATGCCCAAAGCAATCAGCCTGGTGAAGAAGGCGCAAGAGAATAAAGAAAGAGTAATGGTCTTTGGCGACTATGATGTGGACGGGATAACCAGCACGGTTTTGCTTAAAACTACGCTTGAGGCGATGGGCTTGGATGTTTTGCACCATATCCCGCACCGGATTACCGAAGGTTATGGCCTAAATAATGAAATTGTTAATTTTGCCAAAGAAAAACAGGTAAGGCTTATGGTTACCGCTGACTGCGGGATCGTCAACCACAAAGAAATCCAGGCTTTGAGGCAGGCAAATATCGATGTCATCGTTACCGACCATCATGAGCCGCAAAATTCAAATTTACCCGGGGCATCCTGCATTATTAATCCCAAAGTAAAACATTGCGCTTATCCTTACAGAGAATTAGCCGGGGTAGGGGTGGCTTATAAATTCGCTCAAGGCATAACCGGCTCTTTATTAGTTGACGATTTGGATTTAGTTACTCTGGGCACAATCGCCGACAGCGTGCCTTTAACCGGAGAAAACCGGATTATTGCCAAAGAAGGTTTATTCAGGTTACCGCAGACTAAAAGATTGGGCCTGCGGCAGATCATTGAAAACGCCGGAATCGAAAATAAAAAATTTAATTCCACTTACGTAAGTTTTATTATTGCCCCGCGC
>JAQURC010000004.1 GCA_028715785.1 Candidatus Omnitrophota bacterium | reverse complement strand
TCATATAAAATATATTGTTTACGGATGGCGTTCCTGAATTCCCTTACCTTTTTTGCCCTTGCGAAATCTTTTAATGAATATTTCAATGTCATTACTGTGTCTTGAAATGTCCCAACGGCGGCTGCTGTACCCTGCACATTTTCGGATTTTTTGAGATGCCCCAACTTTTCCTCCAGCCCCCGGATCTCTTCCGCGTTAATGATTACTCTTAATGAATCTATTCCTCGCGATATTATGTTAAAAGTTTCTTGGGGATAAGCCCTCCCCTCTTCTCCTGCTTCCTCAAGCGCTTCTTTGAATAAATCATATTTTTCAGAAAATCCTTTTTTAATATTTTCATATCTTCCGTCATTGAACCAGATCGACTCCCCGGTTAATTTCCTGGATGCTTGTATAAGTCTCTTTATCGGATAAAGCCTGTTTTCTTGATTCGCTTTATTTATTTCTGTTAATGCTGCATTGAAGTCAAATTTATCTTCTGGCACTCCGCCGTCGGCTTGGGCCGCTTCCCGTTCGTATACAAGGGTGTCGCCTTTTACCCTATAACCATCCTGCCGTAATCCAAAACCGCTTATCCTTTTCACCAAGAAGAATTCTTTAATAAAATTACGCAATGTTTCCAAATAATCTTCTTTTGTTATTTTCTCCTCACTCAAAAGCCCTCTTTTATTCAATAAATCTATTACGCCCTTGTTCATATCTTCATCTCTTATCCCATAGCGCGGGATATAAGCATCGGCGATAAGGCTGCCTTCGGAATCATTGCTGAAGATTATACCGATGAATTCTTTATTGCTCGTTAAATAAATTTCGGTATATAAATCCAGATCTACCGCCGATATGTCGCTGCCGAAGCCGGGATGGTAATGGACATGCTCCAATATTTCATACTTTGGCGAGAGAGGATCGACGAGATTTCCATTATCATTTATGAAACCTTCATTGCCTAAGCTCTTTACGCCATCTTTACCTAAATCGATATGGAATAATTCCGAGCTTACGGTAAATATAACGCCGGTTTCCTTGTCCCTTAGAACCATAAACGCTGTTTCTAATTCTTTGGGTTTTACGCCTATGCTCGCTAAATTTTTCGCAATCTTTAAAATGGGGATTTTCAATTCACTGGCCAAACCGCTGATTGTTGTCTCAATAGTCGCATCGGACTTTTCTTGTTTCGTGCGTATATCGGTGAATATATCTACGAATTTTAACGGAGGAAAATAAATTTTATCGTTATAAACTTCCCTGCCATTTTCAGTTATTTGGATTTCGCTAGTAATCATATTTATAACTACTAACCGTTCTTTACCGCCGCAACTTTCCCGTATCTCTATTATTTTCGCTTCAACCTGCCCTTCTTTAGCCCTAAGTATTGACGGGTATTTATCCAGCATTAAGCTCAGCGCCTGCCATACTCTCTTTTCTACCGGCAGCCAATCGTGAACATTTTTCAAATAATCCCATTTATGATTGATGCCCCCGTCCAATCCAGCCTGCCCTACCCCGTTACTTATTAGTTGTTCCGGAGACCCCTTGAGGTTCTTGCTCTGGAGGAGGGAATTTCTCAAGAGGCCTCCAGGAACAACAATAGCCGGCTCGACTAAGGAGACACCTGCCACGGTAAGTATCCCTAATGTAAGCAGCGGCTGGGTAACAAATAAAATAGCCCCGACCAACGCTAACACAAACCGACCTGCCACGGTAGGTTGAATGGACATGGTTGAGCTAGGGCTAAATCTTGCTGAATTAGTTAGTATCGACTGTATTGACCCTATAGACTGGAACACTTTGGCGGGCGCGGCTGATACAATACCTGATATGGTCGGCGACCGAACCGACAAGCTCTTTCCATGCATCTGCCTGGGCATTATGGGCATAGACGGAGCCTGAATCTTTAACCAGGAAGATCCTAATCTTGTTACTTCCGTGCTCACGGGCTGCGGCAAAGGTTGAGTAATCGCTTGTGGAGTCGATGATGTGGTGAATCCTGATAGCTTCGAGCTTAATGGAAGACATAGCGCACCTCCTTTTAAGGTAGTGGTTAAGGTTGAAATAATAATAGCCGAAATCACGGGGACGATTCTATTTTTCTTGAGACTAGTGCCAGAAAAACAGAACCGTCCCCTAGATTCTAAAGCAAGCGGCTGAGTTAAGGTGTTATGTATGGAATTTATTACGGTTTGATGGGCTAAAGCGGAAAGGCCAAATACGACTGCTGCAGCTGTTAAGGCGCCTGCAGACTGCGCAGGCGGGCCGCGCACAAGGTGCGCGCCAAGCTTGGCCGGATAATTAACTAATCTTGTATAAAAACGGTTTAATTTACCGGCTTCTCTGCCAACATGCTCTTTAGATTCAACATCTCCAATTGAACTACCTGCCTCATCTCCTGCAACCGGCGAATTCTGTACTGATTGTCTAACTCTGCCATTGTTTCCCTCATTTCCTGAATTTTTATTGGACTTAACATTTTTTCCTCCCGTGGCTAATTGGTTAATTACACTTGCCAAACGCGTAATCAAACCATTAACCGGAGGAGCCAATGAGAAAATCGACTTATTAATGTTTGTCTGGGATATCGGCAGTGATTGGGCTTCTTTTACTTCGGACTTGGAAATACCGCCTAAGGTTCTTCTTACAGAAGCGATGAAGCCGCGGCCTGAACCAAATAGACGTTCTGCTGCTAACTCATCTAATATATCTTTAACCGAGCCAGTATCCTGGGCCGGCAAGAAAGCGTTTTCATTATTATTTTCACCTGGCAAGCTCCTGGAATCCGGTAAGGCGTTACTGCCTCTACGCTGCACCCCCGGTAATGACAACCCGCTAATCACCCTAAATACGTTTGCCGCCACCTCAACCATGCTTCTTATGCTCTCCCGGACCTCCCCAAGCCAAATCTTTATCGCGTTTATCGCCAACCCTCCGTCCGATGCGTATCTAGCTGCAGAATTATTTAAGATATCGAATACATTCTTCAATAAATCATAAACTGTTACTTCATTCGTCACCACTAATCCGTCATTGCGAGCGAACGCAGTGAGCGAAGCAATCTCGCCTTCTTTGGCCTTTAATGCCTCGGCTCTTACATAAGCCTCTTCTTTTAGCGCCTGGATAAAAGCATCGGTTTCATTAAGTAACATAAAGGCGGCGGCAAGCTCGACCATCGAAGAATAAGGAAGCCCGTATCTGTGCGCGATTAAGCGGGCAGCGCGGAAATAACGCCCGTGCAGGTCATTTAAGCCGCGGGTTTTAATAGTCCCCATGAGTTTCTTAAGGAGAGCGGCGATAACATCATCCTCATCGCGGCGGACTGCTTTATCACTTAAACCAAGCTGAATAAGATAATTCAGCAAATTTATAGCTGCTTTCTGATTCTTTGTGGAGTTCTCTGAGGCGCTGGCGGAATTATTAAGGACATCTATTGCATTACGAAGATCAGTAGTGTCATTAGTATCATCGGTGTCATTGCGAGGAGCGGTAGCGAATCCCTGTGTCATTGCGAGGAGCCGCAGGCGACGAAGCAATCCTAATTCTAACTGATTAGCTAAACTGCGGAAGGTATTGGCAAGTTCGGCGAATATAGCTTCCGGAGGGCTAAGGCCGTTGCTTATTTTGAGAACAGAAGAAAGACCTTCCACATCCCCTATTTTTACTGTCCCGGTTGCGTCGCCAGGAGCCGCGGACGAAGCGGCAACCCCAGCAGCTGACCCGCCATGGCCCATGTCATTACCGGCTGCCTGAATACCGGTGTTTGCCAGAGCATTTGCTCCTGTTGCATCTGCATTATTAGACCCTGCATTGGTGTTTCCTGCATTATTTTCTGCGACTGAGCCTACACTGCTATCCATACTACCATTACCATTATTCGTATTACTAGTGTTGTCAGTTACGCCATTGTTTACACTGCTAGCATCTACACCAGCTCCACCAACGTTCTTAATTGCTTTCTGCTCTTTCTCAGTTAATACATTTGCTTTTAATCCTGCCCCATTAACTACTCCTTCCTCTAAAACAAACACATATTCGCCGTAGATCTTAGTGATTTCATCCAAAGCAATCTCTCCATATCCAACAGTATGACCCTCTCCATTATCCTCAGAGTATGAAATCATTCCAGTCTCAGAATTATAACCTGTTACCTGATAAACATGCAGTAGATCTTGGGACTTTTGAACTATTATGCTTATTCTTCCAGAATATTTTGAAAGCAGTTCAATCGCTTTATTTCCTTCTTTTACTTTCACTACGGTCAATTTTTCCTGTTTTAAAGTTTCTACCTTTTTCCAGTTCCCTTCAGCCCTATATTTTTCAATAAACTTATCATAAGCTTGCCTGATTATCTTCATACCAGCATATAAATCCTTAACCACATAGGGAACAGATTCATCAACACCGGCTTCTATACGAAGTTCTCTATCTGCTTCTTTTCTAACATTTGGATCTTTGACCGCACCAACTAAACAATCATCTCCTGTCCCTACCGCATGTCTACGTGCATCGAGTGCCATTGCCTTAGTTTTAGTTATCTCTGTACCTAATAACATTGCTTCTTGTTTTGCTGCTCCTGCTTCTTGTTTTGCTGCTCCTGCTTCTTGTTTTGCTGCTCCTGCTTCTTGTTTTGCTGCTCCTGCTTCTTGTTTTACATCTTCTATCTTTTCCTCAGTTTTATCTAGCCTAACTTCAAATTCTTCCTGTCCTTTTTTGATTTCTTCAAGCATTTTTAATATTTGCTCATTACCATTATAATCCCGATGCTCTCCTAAAATCCTCTCTAACTTTTCTCTGTCCTCAGGCAACAGTCTCATGAGATAACCTTCTTTTAAGTGCTGCTCTAGGGGTTTTATAATTTTTGCGCTTTCTAACAATGGCATACCCTTTAATACTTCCAATATTAGTTCTACCTTATCTTCATCTGATAGCTGCTTTATAGTTTCGATAATTTTATCTAGCTTCATAATCAGCTGCTTGTCGCCAATTTTCTCTCTGGAGCCGTTTACCCCGGAGATGGCTCCATATATTGTCATCTTAGCGCTAAAATCATCATCAAGGTCTAAACCCACTTCATCCGCAGTCAAAGACCTATTCAAACCCCATTTACGCATCAACTTTAGATTATCCTCTGCTTTACGAATTATAGCATCTCTTGTGCCCCTATTCTTCTCTCCGGGATATCTTCCTGCGATAGTTTCACCATTCTTTCGATTACGCTTAAGCTCATCCACCTCGTGTTCAACTAAAATACCAATCTCTCTAACAATTTTACCAATCTCTACATTCCCCCCATCGCGTAAAGAAGGAATGGCTTCAGCATTATTTAAATCAAGGGTGCTCCTGTAGGCCAGAACTGTCTTTGAGGACAGCCAGGAGCTGACCCCTGATAATTTATTAATAAATTGATTTAATGCGGGAATTAACGAATTTTTGAACTTGAGGAAGTCAAACGCACGAAGAGAACCTCGGATTTTGGCAATTTCTGCCGCACCTTCGGTTCTTATTGAACTTGCTTTCACAGCTATGCTTCTCTTACCTATATTATTGCCGGACGCACCTTCCGCATCCTGCCCTTTTTCTCCGTTTCCGGAGTTTGCACTCTGGGCACCTGAGAGTTTCTCAGCTAATTCAACTGCGCTTCTTACTGCATTTGCTACACTACTTGCTACATTTGAGATAAAAGTTTTGGTGAGGGCCGCGGGCGGAGCCAAACCACTAGTAAAACTAGTCAATATACCATTAAGTTTAAGTTTTATAATAGGAATAAACTTAGCACCGCCATCATTATTAGGTAATAATGGCCTGTTACTATCAACTAAGGCCTGATTAGAGCTGCCTGCAACCCCGCTATGGCTAACAACATTAATGCCTGACACACTTGCTGGAGCCAACGGAAGCACCGGAGATGCCGGCCACTGCCCTGTCTTGTCTTGCTTATTACCGCCGCGATCCAAAGGATTGTTAGAAGACCCGCTTCCTAATCCAATATTGTAACCGATTGCCTTAGTTATTAATTCTTCAGAATAACCCAATTCTCTTACTTTCGCTATGGCTTCGTCAAGCGGTAATGCTATTCTGTATTCGGCAATCAATTTGGCCACAGTTTCCACCATCCCGCCATCCGCCGTCCCTTTGCCGCCATCAAATATGTAATCCGTATCAGCCGGAGATCCTTCAGGCCAACGTTTCTGGAATTCATCAGCAAAATTAGCCGTCAATCCTATATAATAATTATATAATTCCTGGCTTAATCCAAGTAAAGAACCTTTAATGTCTCCGCTCTCCCGATACGAGTCAATCACAAAATCTGTCTTTCTGGAAGAAGCTTTGCCCGGGTCAAGCCAAATTATTTCGCCATTCCCATCCACTCCATAATCCAGTAAATACTTATGGTCGGTGTCGATAATCCCCCCGCCCCATTGCCTGTAAATAAACCCGACCAAATTATTTATGGCCTGTTTAGCCTCGGCTATTTTATTCTCGCTTACCAGCTTAGCTAAATGATCATACAATGGCGTGGCAAAATTCTGATTGACCGAAGCTGTCCCATTTCCATATTTATTAAATGCGTTAATACCTAATGACGTTTCTCCTAATCTTTCTATAGCCAGCTGATAAGAATCAACAGCCTCTCTATCAAAAATTTGTTTATTTACGTTTTCACCATTTATAAATACATTTGCCTGCCCGCCCCTAACCATGCCGCCGTCGCGTTTATCTTCATCTTCAGCCGCAGTACCTGTGCCTGGCTCATTGGCAGGAGTAGCCACGCCCCTAGAGACATCTGTTCCCTTTTCTTTTATATCATTTTTGACTGCATCGAGATGCTCTTTCCGATAAGTATTATCTTTTCTCCAGAAGTGCCATTTCCAAGACCAGAATGAGCCATCTTCTTTCTCAGAGGAAGACATCACAGAATATGCTGCTTTCGCATCGTGGCCTAATCCGTGAACGTGCCCTAATTCATGGTTCATTACTCTCTGCAATGAAGTTTTAAATCCTGTCCCAAATAAATCCCAGGATATTTTCCCGATAGTTGATATAAAACCGCCCATCCAGCCTGTAGTATAAGGATGGGTGCTGATGAAAGCGCCTTTGGCCTGCGCCGAACCTTCCCCTAAGATATTGGTAACAATTCCGTGTTCCCTGGCAGATAAAGGTATTCTACCTACCGGCACAACAAATACTTGAGTTTTTTTATCGAGAGAAATTTTTTCTTGTAAAGGTTTAACCAAATACTCCATCAGGAACTCCGTGGAGTAATATCTGCTCGATGCTCCTAAGGAGGGATCATCTTGATTGTAGAATATCCCTAAAGAACTTATTAGGTTGTTTTTCACCGATTCATCAAGATATACTGGAATTTGCACTTTATTTATTTCCTCATCTTCATAATATTTATTCTGCGCTTTTACAGTATCCTCAATAGCTTTTTTATTGGCGTCACCGAAAACAATTATCAACTCGGGGATTTTTTTACCAGCGTCATTTATTTTTCCGTTTGCTTCCTTAAGAATATTGTCCTTAACCAAGCTAACTATATCCTTTAACTTTTCTTCCATCCCCAGCGCTTTCATTATTTTACCCATTATCCTGGATTTTTCTTCTGAAGGGCTTACAAATTTTTGCGCCCATAAAGCCACTTGCAACTCATCTAGATCATTGGGCCTCCCCAATCTTGCTTTCAAAACATTCAATTCATTTGTCCTGGCTATTTGGTGATTCAATAATTTATCGAGCCTGCTTATTTCGTCTTTTGGGATGTTTTTTTCCGCTATATCCTTCATATATTTGTAGAATTCTAAATTTTTTCTCGACTCCCACACGCCCCTTACTGATGCGGCAATCATCTTATCTAAAGATGACCTTAACGCTGTCCGCATATTTCCCTTTGCGCCATCAGTTTCATAGTATTTTGATAAAAACTCCTTAAATTCGGGTTCAAACTCACCGCTAAAAGACTGAATAGTGCCAATTGCCTTGCCATAACCCAAGGAAAAGTTTAATTTTTCTATAAGTTTTGTAAACCAATCTTTCTCTTTATTTTCCTGATTATTGATAAACAAGAATGCCTGCCCAAATCCTAATACGCCTTGCCAAATATAGTTGGCATTTATCCCTCGCCTTGCTAGCCAATTGCTCTCTTTCAAGGAAGGATACATCTGGCTTAAGACTCCGGCAACCGCTGATTCAGTGTAACCACGTTCGATTAAATCTTGTCTTATATCGGCGGCTAATTCTTTGGGAGTTTTTCCATTTTTAGTTTCCAGCGCATCTTGAATTTTCTGTTGTGCCACTACAATAGCCTCTTTGGATTCCGGGGAAGAAACTTTTTTCCTTATTAATTCTTTGGTTGAATATCTTTGGGCCAAATAATCCCTAAACCGAGCGGCCTCAAGATTAGGTATGCCTTTAAACCTGGCTATAGCTTCTAACTCGGATTTTACCTTGGCTTTATCAACCCCCGTGCTTCTACTTGAATCCAAGCCATTCCTGTCTCTGAAGATCTTGTCTTGTTTAAGATAGTCTTCGAAAAATCTCTTTTCCGCGGAAGTTAATTTAAATTTTAAAGTATGCTCAGTTTTTCCATTGCTTTCAGTTATTCTCTTGGAAAGAAACAGGGGGGAAAAATCTTTGATTACATCATCAAAGAATGTAATGTCACTGTTGAAGCCGCTAATAATCTGCCGATAAGCATTAGAGCGTATCTTATCCGGAGTAATATCGGCGTCTTTTGCGTGTTTACTCTGAAAAGCCTTAAGCAACTGGTAAGCCAGGTCAGCCTTTTCCGGAAAAACCTCCGCGAACCTAACAAACCGGCCAGCCATGGCATCCTGATGGGTTTCGGTTATAGCTTTAACCAAAGCGTCATTCTTTTTTAAATTTTCGGTTTTTACTAAATTTTCCCAGATGGACTCTAACGGCTCACCAGCCCGGCCATTGAAAATAACATTGAAATCTTCCAGATTCTGCCTATTCCTTCTCAAAGCCTGCCAGTAATCAGTAGCTGAAGTATCCTTATCAATAATAAGTGTATACTGAGCTTCTTTTTGTCCGAGTTCGGCTTTCTTGACCTCAAAACTGAAACTGGTTAATTTGGAAGGACTGAATACTACAACTATATTCCTATCACCTTCATCCTTATCCTCTCCATTTACTCTCTTTTCAAGCCGTTCCAAGGGTTTAATTTTAATAATCTTACCCGAGGAATCCAATTTCGATTCCAATTTTCCGATTCTCTGGCCATCTTGTCCTATTTTAGAAACAGTTCCATCGGCTTCAATATAGAAAACCTCTCTGCCGCCGGCAGCCTCAAAAACTTTATTCAGAAAATCAGGAATATGCGCCAGTAAAGCCGGCAGGATAATATTCGGCCTATCAGCACCTAATTTAAACTTGCCGTCTTTAATCATTTCTCCATAATCACCTATTCCAACTTTTTCCTTACCTATCTTTCCTTCTAAATCAAATTTAACTTTAGCCATAAACTTCGCCGCGTTACCTTGATACCTTACCCCTAAAAGGTCAGACATAGTTTCCGCGTAAAAAGGAGTGGCCGAGAAGAATGTTTTAGAGGATTTGAAATTGGCAAGAACCGAAATCGGAGAGACTTTTACCGATTCTTCGCTTATTTTTATTTTACTGATAATTTCCCCTACTGGAATATCAATAATATTATTATCTTTATCTTTCGTCTTGACACCTTTCATCCGAAAACCGATAACCCAGCGCGAAATTGCCTCTTCCGGAGTTGACCACTGCATTTTCTCATTAATCTTTCCAAAATGCACCGGATGGGCCTCGTCTTCCTGACTCTCGTTTTTCTTCAGGCCAAAACCACCCTCCTGCTCTTCCTTCATAGATAGGTTCCTGACAAAAGAATTTACCAAAAGCCGTTCGATACTGAAATCTTTATTCTCTGCTTGCGTTACAAATTTATCGCCTAATAATCTCTTGAATTCATTTTCTCCTGCTGTCGTAAGACCTTTATATTCATCAACATATTCCATTTTAATTAATCTATCCCCTAAATTACCATAGCCTTTGACTGTTGTGACTGGCTCACCCTTATTATTTGTAACTTCTTCAAGGTTAGCCAATTCTTGGAATTTTCTGTCTATTTTTTCAGCAACATCAACATATTTTTCATACTCGGCAGGTTTTAAAAACTCTGCAAGAGCCTTGCCGTCAAAACCAACTATATGATAAGGGGATTGAGAAACCTGATGGATTTCATCGATTATAACTGCCCGGTCATAAATAATCTCAGCCAGCCGCTTAGCCAATTGCTTTTCCACTGGCCCTTGCGAAGGAACGATCTTTTGCATATTAAGATTCTGTAAAGTAGAGATATCAGTGAGGATGATCTTGTCTTTAAAAATATCATTTAATTTGCCTAAATTATCAGCTAAGTAAGAAGATTGAATATCTTTATCGGTAATTTTTATAAAGGTATAATCTGCTCCGCCAATCGTAACTTTGACCCCATCTATTCCTTCTCCAATACTGATTTTTTCCCCTCCCAGATAATCCTCCAATACCCTCTTATATACCCGTTCTAACTCATTAGGAGTAGCAAATAAACCAAGATCTTCGCGGCCGGAGTGTTTAAAAGTGGTTAAAGCCAAGAATATGCCCAGTTCAGTTTTTCCTCTGGAATCTTTAAGTGAATTATCTTGGCCCCTAAATTCCGGATTATTCATTGAATCGGGATTCTTTAATATTGATAAATGATTAGCCAATATGCTAGCTACCTCATTCTTGCTATCGGTAACTTTATTTTGGTCTTTGAAAGTTTCTTTCCACTTCCAGCCTTTTATTAAATCACCAACTGATTTTTGAAATTCATACTTTATGCCCTGGTTTTCTTTCTCGTCCAATTTTCTCAGGGTATCAAAGATCTTCCGCTCATCTGTATCCGCTTTAAGTTTTTTTCCTTCATCGAAATCAATCCTAAACCCGAGGTTAGTTTTTCCTTCCAATTCTTTCTGGTCGAGCTTAAGCACCTCCAGTTTAAACAATTTCTGCATCCCGTCATTCATTCTCTCTTGGTTAATCCCACTTAAACCCTGTCCGAGTTCGTGCCAATTTTCCCAAAAACCTTTTGCTTTAATCGTTTCAGCAGTAATACCATCTTCATAAAATTTTCTGGCCAGTTCCTGCCTTGAATTATCATTTAATGCCGCTGATTTTAGTATTTCATTTTTCGTATCTTTAATAGCTCCATCTATTTTACTGATATCTATGTCTTTAATAGCATTTAAAGTTTTTATTGCCCGATTGTATTCTGAATTTGGATTTATTTTATTCCAAGCCCGGTTGAAACTGCTACTATCTCCTTTTGTTTTAATACGTTCAAATCTTCTCAGCATATCGTGCTTAAGTTGGCTACTTAAAATCCCCTCAACACCGTTGCTTAAATCCGCTTTCATATTAAACTCTTCAGCAGCCTGATTATGGTCTTTAGTTCCAAACTTCCCGGCAATTACCAGGGAGACCAATTGGTGTTTTATTCCTTCAACTTCAACCAGGCTGCTCAACCTTGTTTGATCAGCCATTAATTCCGCTTTCTTTGCGGATAATTCTCTCCTCTTTTGTGAATTTTCGGGATCTGGCTTACGAAGGAAATTACGTTCATTTAAACGAATCTGTTTTTCCACTTCATCTATTTTTTGAGTTACCCCATTCAATTCTTTTTTCCCTTCGTTTATCTTTCGGGCTATCTCCAAAGGAAGGGATATTCGTGCCAGATTTACTTCCGATTTTGCTATTTTATTCAGATTGCCTGAAGTCGGATTTATCGTATATCCCCACTGCGCCTTTTTTACTTCGGCACCGGCTTTAACTTCAGCAATCTGGGCTGTTTTGGTCTCTTCGATACTCTGTTTTAATCCTGCTAATTCAAAATCTCTTTGTCTATTTATTATTTCTTTACCGGATTTGGCTAAAGCGTAATCTATCGGCTGGAAAATCTCATTGCGGGCTTGAATTTTACTGTAAGCTTTATCGAGTTCGGCTATCTTTCTAACATCTATACTGCTATCTACTCTCCCCAGATAATCTTTTATGAGTTGGGAATTGCCCGACAAACCGCGCATAGATATTTCTAATTTAGCAAATTGGGATTTTACTCCTGAATTCTCTGTGGCTTTTTGTATAAGGGCGGCATCGGATAATTCCCTAATTGCTTTCCAGTTGCCCCCTTTCGCATCCCTATCAGTTAACCTGCCGGTTACTGCCTTTTCATAGGAAGCTATTGTTTTTAATTCCGGAGTTACCTCTATTCCTGTTGCCGGACCTCGAGGAATTATCTTGCCATCCTGCATCTTAAGGATTCTATCAGGCGTAGCTCCTGCCTTCCTTAAGCGGTTATAATCAGCACCGTATTCTTTGGCTATTGCTCTGAGTGGAGCCATTTGATCGGGAGCTAGCGGAGAAAGAATACCGCCGGGCAGGAAATACAACTGCGCGCGTTTTTTAACCCCGGGAATCTCAAGAGGCAAACCTATAATTCCTCCTGCTACTTGCGTTTTCCAAGGCGTTACAAAAACAGTATCGCCAAACGATGCTTTTGCTTCCGGCCTGATACCGAATTCTTTGGGGTTAAAACCGGAGCGGATTAACGCGCCGTTTAGCAGATTGGTTCCTCGCGCCTTGGAATATTGCAACGCTCCAAACATCGGGCCGGCAACCGCGTTAACCGGAACAAGAAGAAAATTAAACGTAGCGTCGCTCTTCTCCATAATAATTTTGTGGGTGCGGCTAAGAGCGCCTGTAGAAGTTTTTTCCGGCTTTATGGCGCTTCTATCATGCATACTTTTCTGTATCGGGCCGCGCATCAAAGGAGCTGAGCCGATAAAGAAACCAAAATTAGGATAATAATCTTTGGCTTTTGCTTCCGGAGCAAGAACAGCTCCGTCAGATACCCAAGGTTTTAAAGTTTGATTTTGAGATAACAGTTCCTGGAAGGCGCCGATCTTAATGCCTTTGATCTGCGACCCGAATGCGTAATTAATTGTTGAGGAAACTATATTATACGGAGTGGCAACATAATAATCTGCCAAGAATGAACCCACGCCAACTCCGGTGCTAAATGCTTCTTGCGCGCCGGCTTTAATGCCTTCGTTTCGACCTCTTGAATATACCTTATCCGCGGCAGAAGGAACAAATTTAGTGAAACCAATCAACCCGCTTCCAAAATGATAAGGTGCTGCATAAAGCTGACCTAAGAGCCCTGGATTTTCCTCCTCTTTGCGGCGACCCTCTTCAAATAGATAAATATCTGAAGTTAATCCTTTTTGTTCTAAATTTGTTTTAAATGTTTCGGATTTTTTATCATTAAGGGCGAAATGATGCCAAGTGCTTCCTAACCATAAAAGGTCGGCTTCACCGCGATATGGATCCCTTTTTATATCTTTGCCATATGACTCATACATCCCTATGCCAACGAGCGAACCGTAAGTAGTTAGCGGGCGAATATTAACAAAATTACCGATATAGCCTGTGGCCTTCCAGCCCATTCTTGGAATAAAGGTCACTTGTCTATATGTACGAGCTAAGCCCTGTGCATTATTTATAATATTTATTTCTGTTCTAATAGCATTTCTTACCTGTGGTAGCCGCGGAGATGTAAGTTTAGTCAGCCATTTAGCGCCGCCAGATATTTTTGTCCCCGCCCATTTGGCGGTATTGGATAGCCGCTCCAAATTAGGAATATGGGAAGCAATATTGAGGCTTCCTTCGGTGCTTCCAAGCATCCTATTAACTCCGTTTGGTAGATAACGAGAAATTGAGCCGGTGTAGCGGCTAATTTGAGGCAGGCGAGAAATGACAGGTTCGGCAATGCGGCTTACAGAGCCCAGCCGAGCGGCTGTACTTCCCGCAAGGCCGGCAGCTGAACCAGCGCCTAAGGTAGCAACCGTAATAATTGCATTATCCGCAATAAATTCCTCTGATGGTTTAATAAAATTATTATAAGTCCCTATTCCGTAGGTTTGCTTTAAAGAGGACTCGGTTCTTCCTTTGACCCCAGAATAAGCATCGGAGATGGATCTGACTAGACTGGAGCTCTGATAAAGCTTGGTTCCCAGGTTTGAATTAAGGCCGCTGACAGTATCTACCCAGCCGGTAAAATCATATGCACGCTTGGGTACGGTTAAAGCGAAATCGGTTTGCAGGGTATTTGCAGCGCCATAGCTTTTGCCTAAATTTCCTTTGGTGGAGGGGCTAGCCAGATAGTTATATGTGGTTACAGGAACGCTGATGGCGCTTAGAGGATTGCTGGGGATGGAGCTTCTTGTCACAATAGAGCTTGCGGAAATACCGGTTACAGACTTGACTGCGTTGTAAACATTGCTTGCGGTAGTATAGGTGCTGCGGGCTGTGGAAACATAGGATTTGGCGGTGGAGATGGTGGATTTGGCGGTGTTGCTGACATATGACTTCAATGAATTATACCTATCGGTTAAACTCTCTTTTCCGCTGATTTGCAATGCTTCTTGGTCGGAGAGGAACGAGATTGCTTCGTCGCCTGCGGCTCCTCGCAATGACACGGGGGTCGCTTCGCTCCCTCGCAATGACACAGAATCCGCAAGCACCAGGCAATTGCCGGTAAAGCCCTTGAGAAAAATCTCCTTGGGCATATTGGCTTCTTCTTTGTCTTCTTTGTAATAAACCTTGTCTTCGGTTACGCGGGTGACTAAGACGAAATGCTCGGATAAAAGATAGGTGATGAAGGGAACCACTTGAAATAAAGGGGACGGTTCTATTTTTCCTGAGTTTGGTGTTAGAAAAACAGAACCGTCCCCTTGATTCAATGCCGAAGCGGGAATTTTGACTAAAGCGGTTTTAAGGCCAAAGGATGCGGCGGTTTTTTGCAGGGCAAAAAGGGATAAGGCAAGCTCGCCTTTAAACTCCCTTAAATTGCCTGAAAGAAAATCAACCATAATCGCCCGGGTTGCCAATTCCTCACGGGTTACTTTAATTCCTGATTGGACAAATAAAGCATTCAGCGCGTTGATACCGCAGTTGTTATCAACCTGTGTCTTTGGATCCTTAAGCCACAGGTTGATTTGTTTTACCACTGATCCGGTCAAATAAAGTGACGGTTTCTGGCTGGAGGCGGTTCCTTGCCTTGTGGTGGGGAGGGATTGATCGGGTGAGGAATCTTTCTTCAGGCCGCTTGTTAAAAGGCGGAAAATTGACACACTGCCGCTTTGTAGGGCATTGCCGATTTTACCAAAAAAATTGCTTTGGTCTCCCTTGATTGGCGCAGAGACCTTCGCAATAGTTTCTGATTCTTTAAGCGGGGCTGTCTCAATTACTAAATTTTTATCCAGTTGAACCTGATTTAATTGTTTGTATGACAGGGAATCCAGGGAACGTTTGATATTATCCGCGACAAGATAAGTTAAAAATCCGTTTTTACCCTGGTTCACAAAATAAGAATGGTTCCAGATTGTGGTGGGATCATAGCCCATTGCCTGGGCCGCCTGCTCCGGCAGGAATACCGCGATAACAACAAAAGCAACCGCGCGGATCCAAGCTTTAAAACTTGACTTGAATTCACTTTTCGGTTGCTCGATACTGTTTTCTGTCTGCGGCTGTTTTGTATTCATCTTTTACTTATTACCTATAGTACTAAATAAAAAATAAATATTTCCCCTTACCCCAAGACTTTTCATTTTTTTAATGAAGGTTCTTTTCATAAGGTTACCGGATTATTAAATGTTTTTTAAATCTCTTATTAAGTTTTCAAATAAAAAAGGCTTTTTAACTTACACCCAAATATAACACCCCGCATAGACGCTGTCAAGTAAAAAATCGGCTATTTTTGGTAACGTTTTCTTTTGGTAAATGCGGCCCTGTTTCCGAGCCAATCGGGAAATAGGGGCGTATTTCGAGTAAGCGTCATTGCGAGGAGCGTAGTGACGAAGCAATCTAAACCGAGATTGCTTCGGTGCCTCTGGCGCCTCGCAATGACACTGGAGACACTTCGCTCCTTCGCAATGACACTGGACAGCCTGATTGGACAAATATTAATTCAGAATGGACAATAATATGTCTTTATAATCCAGACTGGACATAATAAATAGGAGCAGAATACGACCCTATTTCCCGATTAGGTTGGAAACAGTTTCCGAGCCAATCGGGAAATAGAGACGATTCAATCTCAATTCATCCCAAACCGCGGCCTAGGAGGCTCATCCGGCGGCTCAAGCAACTTCTTGATCGCCTCGAATATCACCTGGATATCCGTTTCGTGTAATTGATACTTACGCTCTAATTCTTCAAGCTTCTGGGCCAGTTCTTTATGTGTTAATAACAATTCACGTGATTTCACAAATGCCCGCATAATAGCGATATTAACCTGCACTGCTCGCTTAGAATGCAATACACCAGAAAGCATTGCAACGCCCTGCTCAGTAAAAACATTCGGAGGTTTTCTCGTTCCACCCCAACTTGATGTTCCAAATTGGAACTTCAAGATTGCAACCTCTTCTCTTGTAAGCTGGTACATAAAGTCATCCGGGAAACGACTCCTGTTCCTTGCGACTGCTTTATTCAAATCCCGCGTCTTTACTCCATACAACTCCGCCAAATCCCTATCCAACATCACCTTCCTACCTCTCACCAACAAAATCTTCGTTGCCACTACCTCTGCCGAAATCTCTTTTGCGCTCATCTAAACCCCCTTTCTATCGCAACTGACGTAACAGGAGATGGAATCTAACTATAAAAAGGAAACTAATTACGACCCTGTTTCCGAGCCAATCGGGGAACAGGATCGTATCCATGCGGGATTAGGCGAAGGGACCCCGAGAAGTATCTATCCTTTATAGTCATAAAAATAGTCATTTTGTCCTTGACAACTTTAGAATTATGATTTATACTTTAAATGGAAAAAGAGAAATATTTAGGGAGGTAAAGATATGACTACATTGACTGTTACCGAAGCAAAGGCGCATTTTTTAGAGCTTATTAGAGATTCTGACAAAAGGCTTGAAAGATTTATAATAACTAAGCAGGGAAAACCAGCGGCAGTAGTAATGAATGCTGATGAATTTGAAGGATGGCTTGAAACTTTAGAAATAATGTCCGATAAAAAAGCTTTGAGAGAAATTAGAAAGGCAAAAAGAGAATTAAGTCTTGGTAAAACTAAAAGCTTTAAAGAAGTGGTTGGCAGGCTGCAAAGAAATTAATATGGGCTATCCTATCAGATTTTCGAGTATCTCCTCAGGTCAATTCCAAAAACTCAAAGATAAAAAACTTAAAGAAAGGATTGCTTCAGCATTAGAGTACATTGCCAGCGGCCCCCTTATAGGTAAACCCTTACAGGCAGAATTCAAAGGCTGCTATTCATATCGCATTGGTGATTACAGGGTAATATATTTCTTTTCAAAGACAGAAAAATATATCGGCATAATTAGAATTGATCATAGAAGAGAAGTTTATAGGTAAATAATTGAGGCTTATCAATACGCATTCAATCTCAATTCATCCCAAATCTCGGCTTTGGAGGCTCATCCGGCGGCTCAAGCAACTTCTTGATCGCCTCAAATATTACCTGAATGTCTATTTCATGCAATTGGTATTTCCGTTCCAATTCCTCAAGTTTCTGCGCTAAATCCTTATGCGTTAACAAAACCTCTCGTAACTTTACGAACGCCCGCATAATAGCGATATTAACCTGGATTGCTCGTTCGGAATTCAAAACCGTAGAAAGCATTGCTACACCTTGTTCAGTAAAAACATAGGGCAAATACCTGCGGCCACCACGCTTTGAGGTTGCATTCTGCAACCTCAAAGTTTCTCCCTGGGTTAATTGAAACATGAAATCGTACGGAAAACGCCTTATATTCCTCTTGACCTGCAAATTCAAATTTTTTGTTTCTACTCCATAAAGGCTTGCCAAATCTGAATCCAACATTACCTTCTTGTCGCGTACCAACAAAATCTTCATTGCCACTACCTCTGCCGAAATCTCTTTTGCGCTCATCTAAACCCCCTTTCTATCGCAATAGACGCAACAAGGGATGAAATCTAACTAAAATAAAAGGGCCGAATCTATTAGATCCGGCCCTGCCTTTTCTATTTAAATTTTATTTAATTTAGAATTTAACCATGCCGCCGCGGGTGAACTGGATCAAAATTGGGCCGGCCACAATGATTAAAACTACAGGAAGGATGAATATCAACAAGGGGAATAAAAGCTTAATCGGGGCTTTCAAAGCCATCTCTTCGCCTTTTTGGAACCAGCGCAACCGGATCTCCTCTGATTGCATCTTCAATGCCTCGCTGATCGGCGTGCCGATCCTGTCTGCCTGTAAAAGCGTCCTCACAAACGAGCTGATCTCGGGGTTATTTATGCGGGCAGACATATTCTTTAACGCGTCACGCCGGGAGATGCCCATTTGTATTTCATTGGTCATTATCTTCATTTCCTCAATAAGCGCGCAGGGCCTGAACTCCTGGATCACGCGGTTAACCGCCACCATAAAATCAAGGCCCGCGCCCACGCAGATATTCAAAAGATCAATTACCAAAGGCAGGTCTTTTACAATCAAGGCGCGCCTTTTCTTGATAAGGTTATTCAGCCAGATGTCCGGTAAAATAAAACCGATGCCGGCGCAGAAGATCAGGACCACGGGTTTTGCCTGAAAAGCAATAAGGGCAGCCAACGGCACAGCCAGCGCCAGGAAAAATTTTAATACCATAAATTGGGTAGGGCTCATTATTTTATTTGAAGAAGCCAGCCGTTTATGCAAATCGCTGGCCGGCAAAGAGAAGCTTGATTTACCGAACAAGCGCTCGATAAAGCCGGCCGGCCCGCTTAAAATATTCTTAAGATTAAACGCCTTAAGCTTGGATCCCGATTCACCGGTAATCTCGGAAGGCAGATGCACTTCTTCGACCAGCTTGCGGTTAGAAACATGGTAGGCCACAAATCCGATGCTGGTAAACAGCAATAAAATAATCAGCACAAGTTCCATATTTATATATCCACCTTGCTTAATTTCCGGATAAGGATTACTCCGATTACTTCGGAAATTACCGCCCAGACAAGCAGCATCTGGCCGAACCGGTCATTAAGCATTACGTCAAAATTGCTCGGATTAATGAAGTAAATGAAGACTCCGAACGCTATCGGCAAAAGGCCCATAATCGCCCCCTGCAGCCGGCCCTGCACGGTCAATACCCTTACACGGTCATCTAATTTTCTTTTTTCCCTGATAGTATGCACCAGGTTTGCGAAAATTTCAGTCAAATCCCCTCCGGTTTCCCGGGAGATGCTTATAGCGGTAGTCAATAATTCCAAATCATCCAGAGGGATTCTTTGTTTAAGATGCGCCAGGCAATCCTCTAAGGTTACGCCCATTTTATTTTCTTTGATCACCAGGGCGAACTCATCGCTGATCGGCGCGGGCATCTCTTCGGTAAGCACCTCGAATGCCTGGGGCAAACTCATCCCGGCCCTAAGAGAACTGGAAAGGAGCATAAGCGCGTCTACCAGCTGCCTGCCGAAATCATTCTGTCTTTTTCGGCCCATATTTTTAATCCATATCCGGGGCAATAACAAACCAAGCCCCGCGCCGATTAAAGCGCCCAGCGGGTTACGCAGGATAATGAATCCCAACGTGCCCAGCACCAGAGGCGTGATCGTAAACATCGGCAGTAAGCGGTGTTTCTCGGTAAAGATAAACATCTGGTGCAGCTCTTTCGAGGCCTTTTCCATACGCTTACTCTGGAGCTGAGAATAACGTTCTAAGAATAAAGGAATTAATTCGTAGGCCAAACCAGCGATTGAGCCGAAAATAAGCAAGATAATTAATATTCTCATTTTACATTCCTGGTAATTCGCCGCCGCCTGTGGGCGGCTGGGTTCTTAGGATCGTCTTGGAGGTCTGCCTGCCAAAGCCAAACACATCCCCTGCTTCCTTCCAGCGTCCGCTTACCGCCCGCTTAACATAAACCTGCATTGCCAGAAGCGCGGCGATTACTATGGCAACCAGCAAGCTATATTCTACCACGCTCATCCCTTTTTTTCTCATTTTAATTATTTTGGTAACTCTTCCGTATTTCCGAATATCTTTAATTTAGAAGGCGTATAAAAATCTTTTTTGGGGACAACGGGTTCAGATGTATCCAGGGTAAGTGCCATGCTCCGCGTGCTTTCATATGCCTTCTGCCGGTTAACGATATTATTGCCAAACCAGACAAGAAGCTGCGTAGTCAGCACCAATAAAAGAATGGTGCAAATAAAGGCAGTGACAAATTCAAGCGCAACTTGCGCCTTTACTTTGGCGTTGTCCATTCGGATATCCTGGTCCTTCCATCAAAAGGAGAGCTGACAGGCATAATCACCCCGGAATTATCTCTAATTTTATGCGTAATCGTCGTAGGTTTCCCGGCTTTATTGCTAAAACTATATGTGCTGGTGCTTATAGTTTTTTGGGGAGTTTCTTCTATTGTAAGCGTGCCGCTGCGCCTGATATTCTGCTCATCATTAAACAATAGCCCTTGGAGATTATTGGGAGTCACATCCGGAATACCATCATTATCAACATCATTGTTTAACTGAGTATAATTGGGATTAATCTCGCCTGAATCCGGGCTTAATAAATCCAACCGGTCAATCGAGGCTCCATCAGAAGCGGTAGGAGGATCAGTCCTTACTCCGATAACCTGATACTTTACATACAATTTTTCTCCCCGCTTTAAATAAACTTCAGTGATTATTTCTTTTTGTTTGTCGGCATCAGCTGCTTCGGGATTCAGCAAAATCATTGCTTGTTTAGGTAAATCTCCGGTGGGTTGATAACAACGCAGCTTATCCCAAGTCACAAGCTGTGGTTCATTGTTATTAGGAAGCATTACGTAAAATGGATTGGCAGCACTACCGTCGATCTTAACAGCATTGGTAATGAAACCAAAGCCTGCAGTCCTATATTCGTATTCTTTGCCGTTAACCACATATTTCTTCCGGGGCAAACGTGATCTATCTGTGAGGTCGGTATATTTATCCTGCAGAGTGTTGCCCCAGATTACTTCGGCTTCGGCTTGCACCGGAACAATATTACCTACACCAAACATATCGCGGGGATCGGGTACATGCTTATCATTAAGCAGCACAACCGAAGCTGAGGCATCGGGCCGCGTAACGTTATAGGCCTCAGCCAGGGCCGTGCGAAAAGCGCGCATCTGTATATCCTGCTGGTAATTATAACGCATCCCATAACTTATAAGAAAAGACAACGCCAATAAAAGTACCGAGCCAAAAGCAGATAACTCGGTTAAACTTTGCGCTTTTTTATTAAAATAAACCATTTTCAAACTCCCCTAATGTTTCTTTTCCGCTTTTGGAGGTAGTTTCATCAATACCCGCTTCTGTTTTCATTCCATACACAGGTAAACCATACTGGTCAAATATAGGGTTACCGTCCTTTTTTAAGGGGACCAGGCTCTGGCTTATTGTCGTATTTGAAGTTGTTTCTGTAGTAATTTTTGATTCCACGTTAAGTGGAGTATACTGCTCGCCGATCTCATCCCCTGCCGCTCTTAGCCTTCCCTGGATTCCCCGCCTTACGTAAAACTGCATCCCTATAAGCGCCGCTACTATGCAAGCAACCACGATGGCGTATTCCAGTGTCGATTGCGCGTTTGGTCTGCCTAATCTATATTTTTTATTCATTTGTAGTAACATAATTATTTTTTTATTGGGGGCGTATTGCCCTTCGGTTTATAGATATCCGTACCTAATTTATAAGTTGCCTCCCAAGCGCCTGTAACCTGAGTCGTATCATTGTCTATGGTCTTTGTCCTCATCGGAATAGCAACTGTTGCCGGACCGGTAGTTTGAAGAGCAGGGCTTATTGTTACTATTTGGTGCTGCCCATAAATTTTGCCGTCGCTGCCGGTTACGCCCACAATTTCTTCTGTTTCCGGGTCAGTTAGATAACCGCTATATGTCCTAAGCACGTTGAGTTTGCCATCTACGGTCGATACAGGAAAACCATCCGGGTCAAATCCTGTAAAATCACCTGTGCGGGTATCCTCTCCGCCGATAAGTACTCTATCTTTAGGGTTGGTAGTAAAGGTGTAGTAATAAACCATACTGCCTTTTATTTCTGTTTGAATAAACCCCCCGATCTTATCTTCTTCCATTTTTTCTTTATACGCTGTCATGGCCGGATGCCAATCCGCTAACGCTAAACTTTTCGGGCCGCTATACTTTGAATACGTCTTCACAGTGATTTTTCTGGGGGTGGGGGTATTAAACGTTAGTGGTTTTAAAGGGTCCTTATATCCAAATTCAATTAGTCCTCGCTCAACTACTCCATTTTGAACCATGGATTTGGCCGCCGCGGAACTTAATAATACTATGTCATATTTAGAATAATTATCCCTTGCCTCTTGAGGAGTAAATTTCTTTATTAATTTTCCGTCTTTATCATAAACCGCGTCTACGTAACCTTCCCAGTCATAGCTGGTAAAATCACCGCTTGCCTGGTCCTGGCCGCCGATGATTATTTTATTATTAAGATCGGATGTATCGGGATAATGAATATACTGGACTTGGTTGCCGGTCTTCTCTGCTACGAAAAAACCTCCGCTAAGCCTGCTCTCGTATGATACCGCGACCGGGTTCCACTGTAAATTGCCGGCTTGATCATAGCGGGTTAAAATACTCTTGTCGCTGCCCGAATACACAACCGTATCCCCCTTTTCACCAGCCAGCGTATCGGCAGAGGTCTTCACTATACCCTGTATGCCCCGCTTAATATAATTCTGCATACCTATCCCGGCCAAGGTAACCAGGACGATTACCAACACATATTCATTTATGCTCTGGCCTGTTTTGCGCATTTTCATTTTATTGTACATCCCTTATCGCTTTACTACCCTGCTCAATACCTACCTTATCCTCAAGGATATCCCGGGTTGTTTGGCCTTTATGCCCTATATCTTCACTGACTATCTTAGATTGATTAACTGTAAATTTGTCCTGGACATAGTATGGCTCATATTGTTTAGGGCTTGTAGTCAATTGAGCCGCACTTGCGGCCTGTTTAGCCGCGTGGTCCACCGCTTCTTTGTATCTGCCCTGCAGTCCCCTTTTTACATAGATCTGCATGCCCAAAAGCGCGGCTAAAACCAATGCCAGACAAATGCTATATTCAGCCACGCTTTGCGCCCGGCGCATTGCCGTTATTTTATTTACTATACAGGCTCTCATCCTGGCCCCAACTTTCAACCCTTTCATCGCCAAGGCTTTCTTTTTTCTGCACCCTGCCGGCGCCGGACTCGGTACCGCCCAGGTCAAGATAGGTCTGACTTGTGGCTTTGTCCTTAAGAGTCTGCTGTGTATAGCTCTTATTGGTTACTTTAAATTTTCCGCTGTATTTGCTGGGGTCATACTGTTCGCCGATATCATCGGTAGACGACTTTAATCTCCCGGCATAACCATGCTTCATATAATGCTGCATCAGCAAAAGCCCGGCAATTATCACTGCGGTTATCAACGCGTATTCTAATGTGCTCTGGCCCTTTTTGTTAAACATCTTTGTTCACCTCCTTAATCAGCTCCGGTTGTGCCGTGGACTTTCTCAACTCCCCCTACGTCAACCTTGGTTTCTTCTTTTACCTGACTGCGGGTAATCTCGCCGCGTTTACCCAATGTTTCTTCGGCGGTCCTCTCGCTTTTTACCTTTGTGTCGGACTCCGCATAATATGGCTCATATTGGTCGCCGCTAAAGCCCAAATTGGCCCCGCCCACTTCCGCTTCCTGGCCGGTATGATCAACGACGTCCTTTACCCTTCCCTGCAAACCCCTCTTAACGTAAGTCTGCATCCCTACCGCTGCTGCAATTATCAAGGCGATAAGAATCGCGTATTCCGCTGTATTCTGGCCCTTTTTGTTTAGCATCTTTGTTCACCTCCCCCTAAAAATTAAATTATTTTGGCAATTGTTCCGTAGCTTTGTTGATGGTTTTAGCAGCATCGTCTAACCCCTGTTTCACCGCGGGTCTAATTAAAGTATTAGCTGCTAGAGCAACCGCAATAACTATTACGGTTAACACAATTACGTACTCCAAGATACTCTGGCCCTTTCTGTTACGCATATTTAATTCCCTCCTTTTTGTTACGGCGTATTTATCTGCTCTTCAATTACGTTAAAATTCGCCTGCACCGAACGCTGCATATAGACGTTCATTGCCAAAAATGCCGCCGCCACAATGGCAATCAATAAGGCGTATTCGATTGTGCTTTGCGCTTTGTTTCTCATTTTACGATCTCCGTGACTGCATCATTAAAAGCTTTAGTACAGGACTTTTTTATATCATCGAAATACGGCCCAAAAATCAAAACAACTGCCACTACCACGGCCGTTAATATTACGTATTCAAATATTGACTGCGCTTTTTTATCGGAGAATTTTCTTGGCGCAAGATGGCTTTTATCGGCCTTTTTAAAAGCCATTATAAACCCCATAAAATAACTCCTTAACCGGTTTCAATTACCGTCGAGAAACGCCTTTTTATTTTACAATTAAAGATTACCACGCAGGGGGGTGCTTGTCAAGTATATATCCCTCACAAAAGAAAGCGTTTCCAGAGATTTAAACTTGCTTTGTAACAGTCTGGCTTTTGGAGGTCACTCGGTGTCGTTGCGAGCGACCGAAGAGAGCGAAGCAATCTTAAAACTCCTCGCAATGACACAGCATGCTTCTCAATGGTAAATTGTTACGAGTTATGAGGGATTCTTTTGTCTAGAGGGATAATTTTATACAGATTGGACATTATTTTGAACATTCATTAGGTAATTGGACATTTATTCGATTTTAATGCTATCTGCTAATTTTGTTTGCGTAAGTTGGAGGGTGCCTGCCGGCAATTCAATGGCTAAATAAGCGCCAAAATAAACAGGGGTAATCCGAAAAGGCCTAAGCACGGGAAACAAGGCGATAATCTTGCTGTTTTTGTCCAGGAATAAAACGTCTATGGGAAAACGCATAAAAAATGTGTGGATGCTGTTTGCCGGCTTTAGGATCAGGGCTTCTCCTTTTTCCAGTGAATTGCGGTTAAGCAGGCCCACCAACCGCTTCCAGAACGTATCCGCCATCCCGGCCTTATCCGCCAAAACCGCGTTATTGCTTAGATTAATGATTTTCATTTAATTTCCCCTGTTGGAAGCTTTTTTGAGACTTTCAAGGAACTTCTCATCCACCTTATACCCTAACGACTCTGCCTTATGCGTATCTTCCCAACTTTTATCATATTCTTTTATTAAAAAATACACCATTGCGCGATTAACATAAACATAACTTAAATTTGGATCAATTTCTATTGCCTTGGCATAATCCAAAAGAGCCTCATCAAATTTGTATCTATCCGCATAAACAACCCCGCGGTAAAAATAAGCATCTGCGTACTTCGGATTAATGTGGATAGCCGCATCAAATGCAATCAGTGCTTCCTCATACTTCTGTTTTTTAAAATAATCCTTTCCTCTATTGAATGACTCCTCTTCCGGTTCTTGAGCGTAAATATTTCCGATAGCTGAAAATAGCAGCATCCAAATACTTGTCCCTACAATCAAGATTTTATGATAATAATTCCAAGAGCTATTTTTCTTGGGCATATTTTTAATTGATTCCCGCAAAGAAGGAACCCTCCGGGCATACTTGCTTAACTTTAGATGCAACTAACTGATAAGAAACATCTCCGGTCTCTTTGAACCATTTGGATATCCCCTGGGTGCGATGTTGTCTCAATGCCTCCATCGAAATTTGGCGGTATGTTTTATTTCCGGGAAAAATATACTCATCCGGATTAATTGTAATTTTTACTGGGAAAGCATTCATCTCTATAGCCCTTTGATAAAACTTAAGCGGCTGCCAAGGCAAGCGCCCATCGGCAATCATCCCGGGGTAAACCCTTGGACCGCCGGCTAAATCAAACGCCTCTTTAGCCAACATAATTAAAGCCTGATGCTGGCCGTGTTCCCTGGAGTTAGCTTCATTGTGCTTAGTAATAATAATCTGCGGCTTAATCAGGCGGATAAAATAAACTAGTTTTTCTAATGTATCTTCTTTGCCCCACTGCTTAAATACCTCTTCCACAGAAGAAGTATAACCAAAATCTGTCTTGCCTAAATAATATACTTTTTTTACCCCTAAAATTGACGCGGCTTTTTCCATCTCTTTGGTGCGTAAAAGTCCCAATTTTTCCTTGCGGGCAGAGCCGATTTTATTTTCTCCTCCTTCCCCGCGCGTTGCTAAAAGCACATAAGTTTCACAATTGAATTTCTTGCTGAAATAGGCAAGCGCTTCGCCATCTTCATCATCAGGATGGCCAGCCAAACAGAGGATGCGTATCCGGCTTTTATCTATTTTGCTTGTTTGTTCTTCCACTCTTTCTCTGAAAGAAACCAGGCGGGAAACTATACTCTTTGCCTCCTCTGCTCTCTTTTGGCTATCCGGCCAATCATCAAATGTCTTCTTAAACAAATAATAAGCGCACAGGGCAGTATCCTCATCGGGGAATTTTTTTGTCCAGGCGACGGGTAAATCCGCCATATCCTCATACGGTTTGATCTCAAATCTTCCGTTAGAGTAGATCGTTAACGGGGAAAGATGATTGGGGTTTGGCGCGGTATATCCTTTTTCCTCCAACTCTGACCAGGCCGTAATCAGTTTATCAATGCTATTAAGCAAAGAAGCGGCCAACGCCTGGCGCCTCGCTTTATTTAATTTTGAAAATAAAGAGGATGCTTGTCGTTCACTATATAAATGCCTGATTTTTGTTTTCCTAAAAGATAGGGAGGGGATCTTAATCCCTGCCTTAAGAATCAATCGCTCAGATTCCTTGCCCATTATATACGCACTGCGCGTACAAAAATTATGGCCATAGGTAATTAGCCCTCCTTCATACTGGGTAGCAATAAATAACGGGATCTTAGAGTTATTTTGTAGTTGTGGTATAATTTTAGAATTGCGCGGCAATATGCCCGCAAGATTATACTCTTTTAATATTTCTAACCATTCCCGGGTATCTTCTTCTTTAGAAGTGTAGGCATCTGTAAAAAGTTTCTGGGAAATTTTTTCTTTCAAGGTCATCTCTTTGAGAAAATGCTCTAGCGGCTGTTTAAATATTCTTTCTTTGTCTTTAAGTATCCTTCTGACCGAAGCATCTATTTCCTCTTCTTTGATTTTTCCTTTAACCACTGCCTGCTTGACCGAATTGATTACCTCTATTATCACCTTTTTTGCCTGTTGGGGAGAATCTACATAAAATAGGCCAATATCCGCCCCAGACTGAAACGCCCTTACGATAATCTCGCCGATATAGGGTTCTTTAATTTTTTCAATTCTTGCGTATTCTTCAATCGCCTGCATATTTAAAAGTTCATCGGTAATGATTACGCCTTCAAAACCCAGTTTTTTCCGCAAAACCTGAGTTTGGACTGCATAAGACAAGGAGGCCGGTTCTTGGCTTAAATATGGATAAATGGCGTGGTCGCTCATTACCCAGAAATGCACATTTTTTTTAATCAGCTCTTTAAAGGGTACCAGGTCGCGTTTATAAAGTTCTTTTTTTGATTTTTTTATCACTGGTAGTGAAATATGCGTATCGGCATTATTGGAGCCCAAACCGGGAAAATGCTTGACTACCGGTATTACCCCTGTTTTATCCATCCCGGTAACCGCGGAAAGAACCAATTCCGCAACCAAAGAAGAATGCTCGGAATACATCCGGCCCTTTCTAGCTAAAGGGTTACGCATATTTTCCAGGGAATCAGCGATATCAGCGATTACTCCAAAATTTACATTATATCCCTGATTCTGCATTATCCTGCCAACTCTTTCCCATTCATCCCTAACCTCACTAAGGTGGCTTAGTTTATCTGGGGGCGCATCCCAGAATATTTCGTTATCTTTAATAAAACTCTCCAGGAAAATCTTTTCTTCTGTATCCAGTTGCGTGCGATATTCTTCCAGTGCCTCTCTTTTGTTTTGTTTAAAACTAACGATATTTTCACTGCGGGGAGGCTTCTCGGTAAAGACGGCGGGGGCATCCAGTAATGCCGAATTTTTATCCGGCCAAATAGAATATCCTTGTTCTGATTCCATAACCGGGGGATGAATAAGATAATAGGAGACCCCCAAAGAACCAATCCAGCTATGTCTACCAGTGCCCGCCAATTCATTTAAAGCATCAAACACCAGCCTGGTAGTTGCTTGATGGTCGGGAGAACCATCTAAAAGATGAGGTGTATAAATACTTTTTGGCTTATATTCCTTTAAAATATCCTTAATGTCTAATAGAAGATTCTCCCGTGTACATCCCTTCTTTGCATGATTATAAGTTATCTTGTAAGGAGAAAAAATCTTTTTTGTAGTTTTTGATTTATAGAAATTATAAGGGGCAGCTTTTGAATTCTCGCGATTAACATTGTAGCTTTCTCTCCAAAGGGAAGATAAGCCGGTATCGGGGTAACTTAAAAATATTATATCTTCCTCCTTAAGGCCGAGTTTTCCGGTTGCCCGCAATGCTTCTTGCTGGCGTTTTTCTCCCAAAGAAATATAATCTTCGGGCGCAGGGAGTTCCTCGGCTATATTGCCATCTCCGTTAGTCAAAAAAACAATTTTTACCTTTTTATTTTCTTGGATTGCCTTAAGGATGGTTCCGCCACAGGCGAGGGTTTCATCATCGGGATGAGGCGAGAAAACGAGGATATCAATTGCGGATTCCGCTTGCGCTAAGCCGACTCCGAATAGAAAAAAAAATATAAGAGGCTGAAGAAAAATAACTTTTTATTACTCACATTTAGTTCCACTTATATAAATATCTCTTTTTTCCGGGCCGTAATGCGCCTTGCTGCAGCTGGTAATCGCGTAACCTAAAATTGAGTCGACAGAATTCTGGGTTGAGTCTATTTTGCCGTCGGCCTGGATATCCGCTACTATATCCTCTAATTGTTTGGGAGAAAATTCTTCGGCACCGGGTGTTTTCCTGCGCTTAAGCTCCCACCCTTTATCTGTTTTCCCTACATCCGTCGGCTGGTCTTGATCGTAACGCCGGACCATTATTTTAAGATCTCCTGCGGCATTTTCTAATTTCCAGGTCTTCTTCTGCCCTAACCACTTCACAGTTTCGCTAATATAAGGAAGCTTCTCTGGATAACCTTCTATCGCTACCTGCACAAAGTGAGAGAATTGCTGGCTGCCATCCGACTTAGGCTTATCCTTCCAGGCATAAACGATTTCGTTTCTTATTTTAAGGGCGCATGGCAATCCCGGTAAACACGTCGGAGTAAGATGTTTTATTTGCGCATCTACATACTCCTCGATACTCTTTTTTATACTACCGATATCATAATTCAAGGCCCGCAGAATTTTGAGCGCTTGCTCGACTTCGGTCGGGCCGGAGGTATTCTCCCAGGACATCTGGCCTTGAAAATTGTAGGAATTATCCATTACAGTACTGGTGGGAGGCGGACTGCATTGATCGCAGCTATCATTATGAGACACACAAGGGACAGACCTCAACTTATTGCACCAATTAGAACCAAGATAATCAGGCTGCGCTTGGTATAAATCCCCTTTTTGACAGACCGGATGCGTGGTATGGTTGAATCCGCTGCCTGTGCAAGTTCCATAATTGCCATGCCATCGGGCAGGAAGCGATGTCTTGCATTTACTTCCATCGCATACCTTCCAACAACTATATTCACCGCATTCAGTATGCCAACAATAGCAAGATTCTAAAGCAGTAAAACAATTACTAACCACATCGCTATCCGGCCTTCCTTGTTCGCAATAACCTCCATGGTTATTTATTATTTCGGGCTTAATTGTGGTATTATTTAATTTTTCCAACTCTGTAATCCAAGAATTGATAGTATTCTGGTCGCGAGTCAAACGCTCATAAGCGTCATCCTCCAAATCCCCATCTATACTGCTTTTATCCAGATTATGCTGCGCAGAATCGTAAAAAAAAGGAAGCCATTGCGTTGTGCTGTTTAATGCCTCAGTCATAGGCGTATCCACAAGCTCTTTACTTCTGAATAAAAACATCCTCAAGTCTTCCATCAGCTTAACTACATCGTCACAGATTGCTGTTTGGGTAAACGTTTCAGGTTTACTGCAAAAGGTTAGCCCATATGCATAGCTCAATCGGCTCAATAAGCTTAAAAACTTATCTTTTAAAAAACCGCCGGTAATCTGGCTTGGTCCGTCCGGTTGAGTTGCGTCTATTTTCATGATTGCTATTTGTTTGTGGGCAATATCTTTAACCCAAGCAGGGCAGGAAGTACAGGTAATTTCGTAATTAGCCGAATTTTGCGCCGGAACCGGCTCGATAAAATAAGAAAGCCTGCTAATCTTCCACTTTGTATTGTCCCATTCGTCAATAGCGATAAATCTCTTGAGCCCGTTTTTAAATTTATCCAAGGCCTCTTTTAAATCATCATCGCTCACCAGCGGCTGCCGCAAGGCATAATACCAGGCAGCGAACCTGCCTACTTTATTCGCATTGCGCATTTCAGGGATAGCGCTTAAATCATAGTCTTTGCCGGTTACCTCGTCGCGGAAAATACCCGCCCCTACCCTTTTTAACTCAACATCATCGCTCTGCGTAGAAAGCAATGCCCCAAACAGAGCGCTCTCCCTTAAGGCAGTATAGGTAGTCATCTCTTTATTGAATCTATCGCTTATCCCTTCAAGCATAGACGTAGACATTGACATCGAAACTAACAAGCCCAATCCGGTAAGAAGAACTACCGGACTTATTAAAATTCCTCCTACAATGGAACCGACTAAAACCAACATCAACGCTAACCAGCCATACCCGGTCTTCTCTGTTTGCCCCCCTAACACCTTATCCTTATAATAATGGCTCATACTGCCCAACTGCGAGGCCAGACTTAAAGCGGCCTTATCCGCGGCAGTGCTGGTGGTGGTCTTAACCTGGCTTACCTTGCTTAAATTTATAAATACCGCCATGAATAAAAAAATTACCGCGATGACAAAAGTGATAATTACGGCGATCTGGCTGCGGCGGTTTGTCGGTAGGTTTTTGCGGAAGAAGTTCATTACTCTTTCTTTTTGAATATTTCTTCTGAAAAATTACTGCCGGTTTTGCGTATATCGTCTAAAAAGGTCGGCAATATTCCCGTGGCTTTAAATTCTCCCTGAATTTTTCCCTGGCTGTCAATGCCGGACTGTTTAAAAATAAAGATATCATTTAATCCGATATGCATCTCATCGGCCATGCCGGTAACTTCCGTTATCTGGGTAATCTTCCTTGAACCGTCGGAAAAACGGGCGGTATGGACGATCATATCAATGCTTGAGGCGATCATTTCGCGGATTGCCCGCAGGGGAATCTCGATACCGCTCATCAGGATCAGGGAATCAAGGCGCGCCAAGACATCCTGGGTGGAGTTGGCATGAATAGTGGTCATTGAGCCGTCGTGGCCGGTGTTCATCGCCTGAAGCATATCCAGAGCCTCCTGGCCACGGCATTCCCCGATGATAATCCGGTCGGGCCGCATACGCAGGGAATTCCTGAACAAATCATGCACGAAAATCGCCCCTTTTCCCTCGATATTCGGCGGCCGCGACTCCAGGCGCACCCAGTGCTGATGGTGAAGTTTTAATTCCGCGGCATCTTCAATAGTAATAACCCGCTCTCCGTCGGGAACAAACTCCGAGAGCACATTTAAAACCGTGGTTTTTCCCGAACCGGTGCCTCCTGAAATAATTATATTCTTGCGGCAGACAACACAGGCCTTAAGAAATTCCGCCATTGTATTATTTAAGGCATTCAACCGCTCCAAATCATTAACCTTCAGCCGCTCCTGGCTGAATTTTCTAATCGTAAGCGTAGGCCCGGTAAGGGAAAGCGGAGGAATAATCGCGTTAACGCGCGAGCCGTCGGAAAGCCGGCCGTCAACCATCGGCACCGACTCATCCACTCTCCTGCCTAAGGGGGCAATAATACGCTCGATTATCTGGCGCACCTGGTCATTGGATACGAAACGCTTGGAAACTAACTCTAACCTGCCGTGCTTTTCGATGTAGATCTGGCTCTTATTGTTAACTAAAATATCGGTAATTCCGGGATCATTGATCAAGTCTTCTAAAGGGCCCAGGCCCAAAATCTCATCGCTGATCTCCTTTATAAGGCTCTCCCGCTGCTCGCGCGAGGAAATAAGCGCCCCTGCTTCATCGGTTAGCGCAGTATTAATCGCTTTCATTGTCTTCTGGCGCAATTCCCCGATTTTTGTCAGGTCCCCGGCTAC
This sequence comes from Candidatus Omnitrophota bacterium, assembly GCA_028715785.1. GTDB lineage: Bacteria > Omnitrophota > Gorgyraeia > Gygaellales > Profunditerraquicolaceae > UBA6249. The sequence goes on along the minus strand of JAQURC010000004.1, from coordinate 127,981 downwards.
GCGGTCCAGCCGCCGTAAATCCAGCTCCTGAATAACGTGCTTATGCACCCGCTGTTTTAACTCATCTATTTTTTCTTCGCGGGTAAGTCTTCTCTCTGCGGGCTTACGGCCGCCTAAGGAAAGCGATTCCAGAGAGGAGATATCCTCTTCTAAAAAAATTTTCTCTTTTTCCCCTGCCGGAACAGCTGCTTCCAATTTTTTATGGGAGATAAAAAAATCAGGGTGAGCGAGTAAATCCTCGGCTAATTTATCCAGCACAATGCTTACCCGCGATCGCGGGCTATCCAGCACAACAGGTATCCCGCGGTTTAAGGCCGAACCCACAGCCCTGCCTTCCGACGGGATACGGCTGATTATGTCGCAGGGCAAAGCCGCCCTTACCTCCTGCCAGGATACCGCGCCCGTGCTTTCCGCGCGGTTTAGAACCGCCCGCATCATCTTTACGGGAAAATACAGCGACTGCAGCGTCTTTACATCTTCTTTTGCCTGATAAACCGAAAGGATATCCGGGTTAATCGCCAGTAAAATCAAATTTGTCTGCTCAAGGATAGATACCAGCGCCTTATTAAATGTCCTGCCGCTGTCGCAGACGATAAATTCATATTCTTTGCTTAAGTCGCTCAGGACGCAAGAGATAAATTTTTCATCTACATACGGCCTTTCTTCGGCAGTTAATATTAATGGAAGCAGATCCATGTTTGTAGCCGGATAATGGAGGATATATTCGCCAATCTGGGAAGGTGTATAATTGCCTTTGCGCCAATCGGGGATAAGATCGATCAGGGGCTTTTTCGGCTTTAAATTCAAAAGCATCGCCATATTGCCCGGCAGCTGCAAATCCGTATCAAAAAGCAAGACTTTTTTGCCTTTGGTTAATTTCTGCGCCAAGGCAATGGCAAGGTTGGTGACAATAAAAGTCCTGCCTACGCCGCCTTTGGTGCTGAAGATAGAAATAACCTGTGCCATTATTATTCCAGTTTATAGACAATCGGGATATCTATCCAGAGTTCCTTTTTATTGAGCTGCGCAGGAAACGGGGGATAAGGAGACAGCTTTTTAACTATATTTACTGCGTTCTCGTCAAATATGCTGTATCCCGACGAGTGTTTGACCTGGGCCTCTAAGAGCGCGCCCGTAGAATCAAGACGCAACCCCAATATTACCGAACCCTGCATTTGGTCTTGTTTAGCTGCCCAAGGATAAACGAAATTATCCTGTATGCGTTTGGTAATTTCGCGCATGTATTCGGACATCGCCTGGCTGGCTACTTCTTTAGCAGAAGAAATTACTTTGGTTTTAGCGGGGGGCGGAGGCGCTGCAATTTTAGCGCCTTCTCTGACTATAGGCATGCCGGTGGTTGAAGGGAGCGGTTGTGTCTTGGATGCCGCTTCGGCAAGCGCGGGTTCTTTTATAATCGTGGGGGTAAGCGTAATTAACAGTTCTGTATCGCCTCTCTCCCCTTCACCGCCGCCTACTTTGGTTGTTTTTTTTCTAAACAATACGCCTAACACCGGCACATCCCCCAGGAAAGGGGTTTTGCGGATATCCTCCTCGGACTTTTGTTTTGTCAACCCGCCTATACCCATCATCTGGCCGTCATTAAGAAAAAGCTGGGTGGATGCGTTGCGCCTGGTTAAGGGGTATGCCTTGGCCGTAGTCGTGCCTGTGGTAGTGGTACCGATGGTGTCCGCTGTGCCCACGTCACTGACTTCCACATTCAATGCCAGCTTAATCTGTTTATCTTCGGTTACCGTGGGTTTTATCTTTAACTTAATGCCGTATTCTTTATACTCTATATTTGTACCGCTGGCTCCGGTAGTAGCAGCTATGGTAGTATTGAATATGGGCTTTTCTCCGCCTACTAATAACTCAGCTTCCTTGCCGCTCTGGCAAGCAAGCTGGGGCTGGGAAAGTATGCGCGCCTTACCTTCCTGGACCAGGGCATCCAATGTTAAAGTGAACGCATCGCGGTTTACGTTCGATACTTTAAATAGTTTTCCCCACTTTGTGCCTGCAGCAGCTAACCCCGGTGAGCCTATTTCGGTAATATCAATCGAGCCCGGAAAACTGAGGCCTAAAGTCGAGGTAGCATCTTTATTTAATTCCAGAACCTGCACTTTAATCTCTACTACCGCCCTTTCTTCTTTTAGCTGGATAAGATTGGCGGTTTTTCCTTTCAGCGAACTTAACGCGACATCCAGGCGCTCTAAGTCCGCCGGCGTCTTTACGCTTCCTAAAAGCAAAACCTTACCCTCGTTATCCGAGGGCCGCGTAAGGACATCGGGAAGGTTTAATTCTTTTAACAGGGCGTCTATCCTCTTTTTAACCAAATTCATATCTTCCAGAAAAACCTCTATCCGCAATGAGTGCTGCCCGGCTGCATCCCACCAGAGCAAATTGGTTGTGCCCGGATTCTTGGCCGCTACCACCATATCTTCTTTGCTTATTGAAGTGACATCGATGATATTGGGATTATTGATCACCACGCGGGTGGGCGCATTTACGGAAAAAATCTTGACTTCGGAGACATATAAAGTTATAAGCTCCGGTTCGCTGGAATAGGCCCGGCCGGCAAACAAAATAAAAAACAGTAAAAATGCGTATTTGAAAATATTTTTCATTTTTCTTTACTTGAGGCGGATAAAGGAATGACTTCCTTTTGTAATCCGCGGTATATCTCGACTACCGGCTGGCCTTCCAAACCGGCTTTCTCGCCCTGGCTGGTAGATAAATAATTCAACAGGGCGTCCCAGTCAGCCGGGGCAACCGCCTCAACCTTGGTGTCCTGCGAGGAACGCAGGGCTAATTTGATCTTGCCGTGTTCCTGGACAAAAGAAAGCAATGCCGCTTCCTGGGGCGTAAGCGCAAAAGTAACGGTTTGCGCGGCGGCAGCAGTGCTGCTTTCTTTTGTTTTATTTTTTGAGATGACCAGCTCATTCCCCATGGCTAATACTTGAATGCCTTGAAAAAGGGAAATTAAGCGCGGACCCGGTTCTTCCTTTGCCTGCGGCGTAGCCTTCTTAGGCAAAGCAATAAGGGCAAATATATCCACGTAATCGCCGGGCTTTAGCAAACCGGCGATGCTGGAAAGGTTGTCCACTGAAACAGTTACTGCCCTTTTGCCTTCAGGGGTAATTTCCGAAAGGGTTTTGCCGACGTTGCCGGGAGGAAGGAGCTTTGTGCTAAGTATCTGTTCTTCGGCGCCGATCGGGCCTGAAGCAATTTGGCCGATAACCTGTTCAAGAGAAGTAACTGCGCCGGGTTGGATATATTCCACCGGCACCTGTTTAAACGTAAGGTCTTCGGCAGTAATCGGCGTCTGCACCGGAATTTCTCTTTTTGCCACCAGCACAACCCCCATTGTTACTTTCGGTTTGGCAGCCAAAGCCCTTTGCTCCTGCTGCCTCATTTTATCCCAAATTTCAACTTCTCTTTTTCTAAGATAAAGATTTAATAATATTATCGCCGCAATCCCGCAGACAACCGCGATAATCAGGGGAAATTTTCTTCTCAATTCTATCTTCATTATTTTATCAGGTCCTGATGTATGACTACTTTTGTTTTCTTTAACAAGCCGGCGGTTATTTCTTTTAATTTTTGCTGCTGTTTAAGGAACAGGACGTTCTTTTTAATCTCGTCCCATACCTCCGATAAAGCCCTTACCTGGCCGCCTTTGATCGCTTCTATCTTTATTATGTAGTAACCGTTCTTTTCCTTAAAGACGGTGCTTAGCTGGCCTGCTTCCAGCGAACGGGAAAAAGCTATTTCATCAAAGCGCGCATAATCCCCTCCGCGCTTACCCTTCTTGATGAACCCTAAATCCCCTCCGCCTGATGCGCTTTGCGCTTTTGAGCGCTGTGCCGCCAAGGCGGCAAAATCCGCGCCTTTGAGCAGTTCTATAAGAGTATCTTTTGCTTCTGTTTCGCCATCCAAAACAATTTCCCGGATTCTTCTTTCTTCTTCCTGGCGGTACTGGTCTTTAAAGGTATTGTAAAACTCCTCGATTTCCGAGGAGGTAACCGTTATATTGTCTATTTCGTCGTGGAGAATCTGGCTGGCTAAGACATTAATTTCCAGGTTCCTCAAGAGTTCCCGGGTTTTCGGCTGCTCATCCAGCCCCCTGGCTTTTGCCCCTAAATACAAAAGGTAGCGCCTGATTAGCTCTTCGTTTAAATAGGCGATTTTCTGCTCGCGCGTATTGATTTTAGCTTCGGGGTTGTCCGTGGATTCATTATAACTGCGGATTTCCTGCTCTAACTGCTCTAAGGTAATGGGCAGGTCGCTGACATAGGCAACCACCGTTCCCTGCGTCTGCCAGGATTTAGCTTTGGAAGGAACTTTTAACTTTTTAACCTGCTCGCAACCGGATAAGAATAAAAATAAAACCGACAATACGCAGACAAGAGTAACCGACGGGTTTTTGCGCCTCATCTATAGCTCCTTTCACGCTCACGATGACGCGTGGTTTGCTAGATATTATCAAATAAAGCGGGCCAAGTCAATAAATATTTTAATAACAATCGAAAATTAATTACGGCTATTTGAAATCGCCCTCAAAATAAAGGCGCGAGCCGTTTAGCAAGTCTATCTGCCGCTCATTAAACCGGCAGACAAGATATTTCAAATCTTTCAGGAATTCATACCCCTGCCCAACCTGTATTCTTGCCTTAATTTTACCGGGGGCAGAAGCAATACGTACCGGGACATTATAGAAATTTCTACCGGTAAAAGAAAGGTCTCTTTCGGTATATTCTGCCGGTAAAAAATGCCAGCGTAAATAAAGATCCAGCATCCTAATATAATTGGCAAAGATATCTCCCAATTCCAGGTTCGATCCTTGCGCGCCAATCTCAAACCTATCCTTGGAAAGAAATTTTTGTTCGTTGCCGGTATAAGAAAAAAGTTCGATTTTACGGCTGAAGTCCTGGTATGCCTCCTCAAAATTAGGCCAACGGTTTAAATATGCACCTGCCAGCTCATCCAGGCTCATCGGTTTCTCAGGATTGCTAAAGACAACCAAACGGATTTTTTCTGCAAGGGTAGTTTTTATAGCGCAGCCCTTTAAGTTTATGCTCTCATTCAAAGGCGGCCGCAATAAATCAATCTCAATCTCCGCCAGATACAAGTCTTTGTCTACGCAGTCAATGTGCCTTAAATCAAAATCGCCGATCCTCCTGACCTTGCGGCTGCCGGTGAACTGCCAGGGCCAAAGGCCAAAAACCAGGGAATATTTATTTTTATTATTTAAGGATATCTTTTCTATCTCTTCCAATTTATTTCCGAATAAAATTAAATTATCCGCGTATTTATCCGTTGAACCGATATTTAAAAGCAGGCTGAAAAAATCTTTTGGCGCAATATCATACCCGGGAGCGGAAAATAAAACCAAAGGCTGCCCTTCAAAAAAATATTTATTTAAATTGTTTTTCAATTCATAGGCAGGGCTTGAAAAATCATAAGGGATGTACTGGGTAGACCAGGTAGAATGCAGTTGCCCGTCCAGATGAATAATGCTCCCGTCGATAAAATGCATCTTTACCCCTCTGGCCTCGGTAAAAGCGGCGGAGATAATCCTGTTGACCTCTGCTTTTATATTTTCGATCCCCTTGATCTGTCCATAATAATCCTCCAGCTTCTCTTGAGAATACTGCTGGCCGGCTAAATTACAAAGCCCGGAAAAGTTGTCTTTGCCGAATAAAGACCTGAACATTACTGCTTGCGTAAGGCTCAGAAGATCTTCCGGAGCAGCCCCCAATTTCTTGCAAATAGCTGCATTGATTTCTCTGCCTGCCCCGATCAGGCAATCCAACGCCTGAAGTAATATTGCCCCTGAACAAGTTCTCTCCTGGGATGCTTTCTCCTTTTGTTGCTTGATTTTAAGCTCCTCTTCCGCCAGTCTTGCCCATTTTTCTTTTTCAGCTTTTAGCGCAGCTTCTTCCGCGGCTTTTTCTTCCTCGGCTTTCTTAGCTGCCAGCGCGGCTTTCTCCTCCTCAATCCGTTTAAGATTTTCCTCTTCTAATCGTTTCTTCTCTTCTGCTTCCCGGGCGGCCTTTGCTTCTTCAGCTTTCTTAGCCTCCTGCGCGGCTTTCTCTTCCTCGGCTTTCTTCTTAGCTGCTTCTTGCTCTGCAAGTTTTGCCAAGCGCTCTTTTTCAGCTTCTTGTGTAATCCTTTCTTCTTCAGCTTTCTTAGCTTCTTGTGCCGCTTTTTCTTCTTCGATCCGTTTAAGATTTTCTTCTTCTAATCGTTTCTTCTCTTCTGCTTCCCGGGCGGCCTTGTCCAGTCGACGCTGCTTAAGTTCTTCTTGAGCCTTGGCTTTGGATTCTTCTTCCAAAAAGGCTCTTACTTCTGCCTCTTCGGCTTTTTTCTTCGCATCATTTTCAACCCTTTGTTTTTCAAGATTCAGCCGTTGCTCTACTCTTGCCCGCTCCTCATCCTGCAATTTCACAGCCCACTCTTCTGCTTCCTTAATACGCTTTTCTTCTGAGCTGATTTCTTCTTTTTTCTCTCCCTTAATAATCCCCTCTTTACCTGTTTTTCCGGTTATCGCCGGTTCTGTTTTTTGCGGCTCGGTAACCAGCGTAATAGCTTTAGTCCCCTCAATAACCGGTAAAATAGGCATGTTGAATTTCCTCTTCTTGTGCTTCTGCCTCCTGCCAACAGGCATGCTTAAATTATGTTCTTTAAAAACACTATTGATACTTGATTTTGAAACCTTGATTTGGAGTTTCTCAAGAATTAGCTGCGTTAAACTACGGCAGCTTAAGCTAGAATCTCTCTGTTTATTTTCGAGAATAAAATTCAAGACTTCAGGCTTGAGTTTATGGACAATACCCATGAATCCTCCAGATTGGACATTATAAAATTAACTATAACGCTTATTTATGAATTTGTCAAATAAATAGGGACAGCCATTTTTTATTTTAAATAAAAAATGGCTGTCCCTATTCAAAAGTTGGAGTCCGAAACTATTCTTTCTTTATTTCATTTACGATCTTAATCAAAAGATCGGCAATCTTGGCAATTAAGAAGAAAAAGAAAAACATAAACATATAAAATGCCAAAACAATAATCCCCATCCAGCGCGGATTATTCGGAACCAGGCCTAATAACAAGGAACTTCCTCCCACCATGCCGAAAAATAAAAAAATCCAGGCGGCAACTTTAACCACTGCACTGGAAGCCTTTAGGAACCCTAAATGTTGGCGCATTATTCCCTCCTTTTATAATATTATAGCCCCAACGAGATTTGAACTCGTGTTTACAGGCTGAGAACCTGACGTCCTAGACCAGGCTAGACGATGGGGCCGGATTATTTTTCTGCTATTCTAGTATAAAGAATGCCGGCGGTCAAGAATTTAATGAGATAAACAAAAATTCGATTGACCCTCATATATTTGCGTTATATACTAAATTTCCATGAAGATAGGTTTTGGTTTTAGCCAGCTCAAAGAACATATCCAAGCCGCTAATGAAGCAATCGGGCAGGCGGTAATCGGGTTGGCAAACATGCCGGCAAGCCTGGCATTTATTTTTACTTCCACGGAATTTGCGCATCCTTTGCTATTAAGAACCGCGCATAACCTGCTGGGAGAAATCCCTATATTGGGCTGCAGCAGCCAGGGGATCCTGACCAATAAAGGCATATTTAAATATGGATTCGCTGTTTTGCTCGTAAGCTTAAACCAGCAGACTTTTTTTAATATCGCCTCGATCAAAGATATAAATAAGGATACTGCGTTTTCATCGGGGAAAGAGCTGGCCAATAAATTATTGTACGGTTTCAAAAATGTGCGCCGGAGCTTAAGCATAATTTTTTCGGACAAACTGACAACCGAAGGGACAAGTTTAATCAACGGCTTGCAAGAAAATTTGGGAAGAAGCTTTCCTTTGATCGGTGCCTCGGCTGCGGATAATTTTACCAATCAAAAAACTTTTCAATACGTTAACGACCATCTGCTTTCCGGATCCTGCAGCGGGATACTTTTTGGCGGAAAATTTAATTTTGGATTCGGCATAAAACATGGGTGGTTTGCTTTGGGAAAAATGCGCTGCGTTACCGGATCAAACAGTAATGTTATCCAGGAGATCGACGGGGAAGCGGCAGTAAAACTTTATGAAGATTACTTTGCTAAAGATACGCTGGAATTAGCCAAAGAATTACGGCGCATATCTATTTCCTACCCTCTAGGAATTTATCTGCCGGGAGAAAAGGAGTACCTTCTGCGTAATATAATATCGATAAGAGATGACGGATCGCTGGTTACCCAGGGAGACGTCCCTCAAGGCAGCAAGATAAGATTGATGATCAGTACCGGAGACTCCCGCCTGGAAGCCGCACTTGCCGCCTGCGAAGAAGCAAAGAGGAGCCTGGGAGGGCTAAAAATAAAATTCGTAATGGTATTTGATTCCGCCGCCAGACTTTCCCTCCTGGGCAGACAAAGCGACATAGAACTTGGCGTAATTAAAGAAGTATTCGGCAAAGACACTCCTTTAATAGGCATCTGCACCAACGGGGAACAGGCCCCGCTTAAGTCGATTAATTCCCTGGGCAAGACCTATTTCCGTAACCAAAGCATAGATATTTTAGCCATAGGAGATCAATAAAATGCTTTCCTTCATATTCATCAGTATCTGTCTAATTGTCGCTTCCCTGGGAATATCATTGCTTTCTAAAATACAACGCTTAAAAGAAGCAGGCGATAAAATAAAGACTCTGAACCTCTCTCTTGAAGAGATGGATGAACAGGCTAAATTGATCATGCGCACGGATATGGAGTTAAACAAGGCCCAGGAAGAATTGGATAAAAAAATCTCAGGGTTAGATACGCTGCAAAAACTTTCCCAGGAAATAAATACGACCTTGGAAGAAAAACAGATCTTCAAAAAAATAGACAATAAATACCTGGAAGAGCTGGGGTTTGAGAGGTCGCTGGCTTTTTTATGGAAGAGCCTGGAAAGAGAATTCCGCCCATACTTACGCTTGGGATACAATGATGAAGAGGCGGCAAAAATAGAAACCGCGCTTAACGCCAATAAAGATTATTTTCTGGACTTGATTCAAAACGGCATAAGCGCCTCCTCTGAGTTTATGCCCGAAGGCTTCTTGGCAAAAGACAAGATCCGCCGGATGTTTTTGGTGCATTCATTTATTATCTGTCCGGTACTCACTCAGGAGGGAGACCGAGGGTTTATCTTTGTCGGCACCCAAAATACGGAGGCTTCCATCACCAAAGGGGATCAGGAATTTATCAGCATATTGGCCAATCAAATCAGCCAGACTTTAGATAACGCCCGACTATTTGAAAAAATATGGAAGTCGCAGCAGGAACTAGAGATAAAGGTTGAGGAAAGGACCCGCCAGTTGACTCAAGCCCTGGAAGAAGTAAAGACAATAAGCAAACGTAAAAGCGATTTTATCTCCAGCGTATCGCACGAATTGAGGACCCCCCTGACATCAATCAAGGGTTACGCGGCTATTTTACTGACCGGTAAGCTGGGAACAATGCCGGATGAAATAAAAAACAGGCTTGAGAAAATAAACCGCCACAGTGATGAATTGGTGCATATGGTAAACGACCTCCTGGATATCTCCCGCATTGAATCGGGCAAGGTGGACATGAAGATTGAAAGCCTGGATTTAAAAACGGTTATCGAGAAGGTTGCCGATTTGCTTTCTGAACAATTAAAGACAAAAAATATAAGTTTTGGCAGCAATATAGTTGATAGTTGCCAAAAGATAATGGCCGATCGCGGGCAGATCGAAAGGGTATTTATCAACCTGGTCGGCAACGCGCTGAAGTTTACTCCGCAAAACGGAAAAATTAATATCAACGCAAACTGCGCCAATAAAATAATTCAGATCGATGTTGTTGACAGTGGTTTTGGTATTCCGCAAGAAGCTCAAGAACATATTTTTGAAGAATTTTATCGCGTCGACAACACGATTAACCAGCAGGTAAAAGGCACCGGCCTGGGGCTTACTCTGGTCAAACACATTGTTGAAGCCCACCAGGGCAAAATTTGGGTAAAGAGCAAGCTCGGTGAAGGTTCAACCTTCAGTTTTACCCTTAAGGCCGGCGAATAAAACTATGAGCATAAAAATACTTGTTGCTGATGATGACCCGGATATAAGAGATATTCTTAAGCTTACTCTTTCCGAAGAAAATTACGAAATTATTGAGGCCGTAAACGGCCAAGAGGCCTTAGAGATAATCCGCTCCAAGCCTCTGGACTTAGCGCTCCTGGATTACAAAATGCCTAAAATGGACGGGCGCCAGGTGTGCAACTTAGTTAAAAAAGATTTGCTATTGCAGCATCTGCCGGTAATTATGGTCACCGGCAAAGGGGAGGTCAGCGACAAGATCGGCGGCATTGACGCCGGAGCCGACGATTATGTGGTCAAGCCTTTTGAGCCCAAAGAACTCCTGGCAAGGATACGCATGGTCTTACGGCGCACGCAAAGAGACCTGGAAGCAAACCCGCTTACCCGGCTGCCCGGAAACGTGGCCATCCTTAATGAGCTTTCCAAATGCATCGAAAGTAAAAAACAGTTTGCGGTCTGCTACGCGGATTTGGATAAATTCAAAGCCTACAATGACAAATACGGATTTGAACACGGAGATAATGTAATCCGGGAAACTGCCCGCATACTGCTGGGGGCGATCAAAGAATGGGGCAGGCCCGATGATTTTGTCGGGCACATCGGAGGCGATGACTTTGTGGTTATAACCACTCCGGATTACGCAAATAAAATCTGCGAAAAGATAATCCATGACTTTGACCAAATCTCTCCGTCATTTTACAATCAGGAAGACCGGGAGAACGGCTTTATCATCGGCTATGACCGCCAAAGCAAGATCCACAAAATCCCGCTCCTGTCGATATCTATCGGCGTGGTAACCAATGAAATGCGCGAGATCTCGCATGTGGCCCAGATCGGTGAGATTGGCGCGGAGTTAAAGAAGCTTGCCAAGAGCATGGAAAAAAGCAACTACGTCAAAGACAAGCGGCAGGAAAAAGCATAAAACATGGGGACGGTTCTATTTTTCTGAATTTAATATGAGAAAAATAGAACCGTCCCCTAGATTCTAATGCGCGAGGGGGGAGTTGAACCCCCAAGCCTTTCGGCACAAGCCCCTCATGCTTGCGTGTCTGCCATTCCACCACCCGCGCATAAATTCTACCTGCTATTCTAGAGTATAACTTTAAATTGTCAAAAACTTTTCTTATGGTTTGTTATCTAATCCCCTTGATCTTCTAAAAAATAGCTTTATAACTCTTGGGCAAAAAATCAAAATATAGCTCCAGGCGCACAAATCATAAATTAATACCGGGACAAGGTGCAAAAGAAAACCCCAAAAGGTTTCATTTTTCGATATAGTAAGATACCGGTTTTTAATTAAATCGCAGTGCAGCCGGTCATTTAGATACCTGCGTGCAACGGCTTTGCCGATGCCGGAATCCGGACGAAATGACCCTCCGCGCACATGATAGGCTAAGGCCGTGGGAATGTAATAAGCCGGCCAGCCGCGGCGCTTTGCCCGCCAGGAAATATCCAGGTCCTCGTAGAACATGCCAAACCTTAAATCAAAGTAACCGTTTATATCTTTGACATCCTCCAGCATCTGCTTACGATAAAAAGCTGCGGCCCCGTTTACGCCAAAGATGAAACCTGCTTTCTCAAACTGCCCTGAATCCGGCCGGCCATAACCCCGTTCTTTAGCCGCACGCCAGGGGGTTAAAAACAAACCGGTGCTGTCCAGGGTTTTTCCGTCGCTGCGCAAAATCTTACCGCCCACCGAACCTACATTATTTTCAACCAAAAAGCCCTTTAGCGCCTGCTGAATAAAATCTTTATCTAAAACGACATCGTCGTTAAGGCAAAGGATAAATTTCCCTCCGGCTAAGTTTATGCCTTTGTTCAAAGCCTGGGCGTAAAATGAATCGCCGGAACCGGGATAAATCTTAACCGCTGGATACAGCTTATTGAGATCCTGGGCCAAACCTGACTTAAGAGAATTATCGATGACAATTATTTCAAAAGGAGGATGAGTCTGCCGCTTAAGAGAATCCAGGCATGATTTAAGATAATCTTTTGCCCCGATAGTTACGATAACTACGCTGACCATCATCGTGGATTATAACCGCTGAATTTCGGAAATTTACACTTAAATTTCACAGCCAGCATTAAAAATCTGGGCAGGTCATAAACCAGGTATAACGGAAACATTAATAGGATTAATATCGGATTCTGGTTTTTAAATATTGCCAGCTGCCGGTTGCCAAAACTTAAAATCTGCCGGTTTTTTTTATCCGTGGACGAGCTGTTTCCGCGATGAAAACACCTTGGCTTGGGATAATACATGCAAAGCCACCCTCTCTTTTGCGCGCGCCAGGATAAATCCGCGTCCTCAAAAAGGAAAAAGAACCTTCGGTCAAAATAACCGTGGCTGTCTTTGACCTCTTCCAGCATTTTACGCCTATATAAAGCCGCGGCGCAGCAAGCGCCGAAGACCGGAAGCGAAACATCGAATCTTTGCGTATCCGTAAAACCTCGACCGATATCATGGAACCTGCTTAACCAGGAAAGGCCTATGCCGCAGGAATAGATCTCTTTTTTGCCTTGAGTTAAAATCTTTGGCTGGATCATGCCTATCGAGTCCTTTGAATTATTTGCAAATTCCATAATTTCCCCGATAAACCCATCCTCCAATACGACGTCGCAATCCAGGGTCAAAATCCATTCACCCGAAGCAATTTCAATACCTTGATTCTTCGCATGGCAGGCGCCTAAATTATTCTTGTTTGTAATTAACCTGGCTTTGGAATAATTTACTTTTATAAAATCGCAGGTCCCGTCTTTTGAGCCGTTATCAACAACGATCACTTGCAAGTCCCCGTACCCCTGATTAAATATAGAATCCAGGCAGGGTTTGATAAATTTGGCGCTGTCAAAAGTTGTAACTATTACCGAAAGCATTTATTTTGGGATTGTTTACCGGTTTAAATGGCAGAGGCTGCTGCTTTGCCGTCTAAGAGCGCGTCTTCCATCGACATATACTGCCAGCCTCCATAACGCCCGCAGGCAATTATGTTATTAGACGATAAAAATTTCTTTATTTCCGCGGTTGCCCGGGGATAATACCGGTCATAGATCGGATAACCGTATCTTAGGTCATTGGTATCTAACGCCACTACCTTGTTATCTTTATTTAAGATCCTTGCCTTATAAAGGTCGCTTAAAATCCGTTTGACCATCCTTTCCCTGTTGATCGGTTTGTTCTTTGGATATGAAACTTCTGTGTATAACGCGCTCTTGCCATCGGGGACAGTAAGGCTGGAAAAATTATGGAAAAATCCCGCCCTAAAAAAAACTGTCTCTTTGTGCGGGAAATACACCCAATGCTTACCCTCCTGGCAAGGCCCTTCTACGCCAAGGTTCAAATTAAAAATCGAATTCCAACGCAGCCTGTTGAAACTATCAAGGATCCTGCCGGGTAACGGCTTGATTATTTTGATCAACTCCGGCAGTGGTATCGTTAAGATCAGGGTATCGAACCTTTCCCTGCCCCTTCCTTTTATGGTCATCTCTTTTTTCCTAAGATCGATCTGGCTGACACAGCAATTCTTGAAAACTTCGCCTATTTGTTTTTCAAATGCCATCGGCAGCTGGATTATCCCTCCTTTTTTAGGATACCAAAAAAAAGCATTATAACCTAGCTGAATATTGCTCTTTTCAAAAAATCCGTTGACTACTTCCGATAAGCCAAACTGCGGGATAAATTTATCCGTCCAGGGGCAACTCATCCGTTCTAAAGGGACCGTCCAAAATTTCTTATTGTAGGGTACCATAAAATGCCTGGCGATACCTTCACCAAAAGTGTCGTAAATCCATTTTAAAAAATTCTCCTGGCTGCTCTTTGCCCTGGAATCGGTGGCACGGATAAACCCCCACAAACATTCGCTGGCTATCGGCTTGGGGAGGGCGCAGAGGTTGGCCTGAAAAGGATACCGGCTAAAAATACCAAAATTATTGATCCAGGCGCTGCGCTCATGGCGGGCTAAATTGCCTTTTAGTAATTTTTTCACCAGCTCCAGCGTGTAGCTGTTTCGGAAATGGAAGAGGTGGCCGTCACAATCAAAAACAAAACCATTGACCTGTTTGGACCGGCACAAGCCCCCGACAGTATCTTCTTTTTCATATATAGCGGCCCTTATCCCCCTTTCCTTAAGATGCCAGGCGGCACTTAAGCCGGCAAGACCGGCCCCTAAAATAATAATCTTTTTTTTAGTCATTTGCTTTTATCTTGGGATACGATCAGCCCTAAAATTAACCACCACACAAAAACCACTTCCGGCAGAAAAAACGTAAAGTCTAAGAAATTATGCATTAAAAAAACCAGGCTTGCTACAAACAGACAGGCAGCTTGTCTCTTATAAGGCAATCGTTTCAGGTTTCTAATATGGGGCTTAAGAACCGTATATACGATCCAGCTAAAAGCAAATAAACCTAATACCCCCATCTCCGCCCAGATTTGTAAATAAGAATTGTGCGCATAACGGCTGGCCTTCAGGTTAAAATTGCCTAAGCCTACGCCGGCCAAAGGATGCGCCTGGATTATCCCTAAAGCATCCTTCCAATAATTTAACCTCATAACCGTAGAGAAAAAAGGCTGGATATGTTCAATCCGGGCTGCCGAACGGTAAACAAAAATAATCATTATCGATATAAATAACCCAAAAAGAACGGCGGTTTTTCTCTTCGTTAATTTTCCCCCTAAGCAGAAATAAATAATCAGAGCGCAAAACAAGCTTAAAAATGCCCCCAGAGAACCCGTAAGGAATAAGGCCAAAAATACCGGCACAACCAGCCAAATCCGATTCTTGTTAATCAAAAATAGCGGGATCACCATGGCTAAATAACCTCCTAAAACCCCGGGGGTCACGAAAGGCAAAAAAACCCTTCTGCGGGACAGGTAATCCGAAGCAAAAGGAAATAAAAGCCTGTTGTTATTTGCTAAATAATCCGACACACGGCTAAAACCTAAGAAATATTGATATATCGCCAAAAAGCTGACAGCTAATCCGGCAAGCACAATTGTCTCTATCGCTAATGACTGCTTATTCTCCGGCAGAGAAGCAGCGGCAAGAAATAAAAGCGGGCCGGTTATATACTTATAGAGTTCCGCTAAGCTGTTTATCTTATTCTGAGAAAAAATCAGGGAGATGAATAATGCTAAAATGAATAAAATAGCCGGGCCGTTTAAAGCCCGAAGTTTTAAGGGCAACGTTTTTTTGCAGATTACATATATTCCCAGAAAGATTAAAAAGCCCGTAGAATAAATAAGGTTTAAATAAGGAAAAGCCTGGATAGAAATAAAAGGGCGGATAAAAATTGCTGCCAGAAAAATTAAAAACATTATGCTGTCATTCTTTCTTTATCAAGTTATAGCGGAATCCTTTTCTTATTCAACGCCTTAAAACCTTCAAACCATAATAAACTCACCACTCCGCTGGCCAAAGTAATCAATAAATCCGAGGGGGATAAAATTGAAAAATGAAAAAGGCCGCGCAATACCGGAAGATAAATAACCAAAAAAAGCGCGCTTACTGCCAGCAACACTACCACCCACAAGGCTTTATTCTTTGCCCTAAGAATGCCGGTCAGGTTTTTAGACCAGGAAAGATTGGTTATAATTAACATTATATTGGCAAACACCAGGGTGGCAAAAGACAATGTGCGCGCCTCCAGTTCCCCCTTCTTAAGATATAATGCCAGCATGAATACCAAAAACACTACTGTTAATACGCCTACGCCCTGCAACAAGCTGAAAATAAACGCTTTTTTACTGAATAAGGATTCGTTCAAGTTCCGCGGCGGCCTGTTCATGATATTATTCTCATCGGGACAGGCCTCAAAAACAGTGGAGCAGGCCGGATCGATAATCAATTCCAAAAAAGCGATGTGCGCAGGCAAAAGCACGATCGGTAAATTAAACAAAACCGGTAAAAATGACATCCCGGCAATCGGCACATGTATGGCAAAAATATAGGCGATGGCTTTCTTCAGGTTATCAAAAATCCTCCTGCCGAGTTTGACCGCCTGCACAATCGATGAAAAATCATCATTAAGCAATACCAATGCCGATGCCTCTCGAGCCACATCCGTGCCCCGTTCCCCCATAGCAATACCGATATCTGCCGATTTCAAGGCCGCAGCATCATTAACCCCGTCTCCGGTCATGGCTACAATCGCCCGGTTAGCTTTCAAGGCGTTAATAATAAGCAACTTTTGCTCAGGGACCACCCGGGCAAAGATATTCACTGTTTTTATCTTTTCCCTGAGCGCAAGCTGGTCCATCTCCTCCAGCTCCTGCCCGGTTATATAAGTCTCGGGGTTTTTTAAACCGATTTCTCTGGCGATGTGGATAGCGGTACCCGGATAATCTCCGGTAACCATAATCACGCGCATACCTGCACCGTGGGCTTCCTTGATAGCAGAAGAAACGGCCGGCCGCACCGGATCGATGAATCCCAGTAAACCCACCGGATCAAATATGAAATCATGCTGTAAATCCGGGAGTTCTTTTTTTCTAAAAGATGCCCTGGCTACCCCTAAAATACGCAATCCCCGGGCAGCCATCTCCTCGACACATTTAACTAATTGAGCATATTGTTCTTGATTAAGATGGCAAAGGTCGGCGATCGCCTCCGGAGACCCTTTGGCGGCAATAATATAATTTTGTTTATCCGGAGATTCCCAAACATGAGATAAAGCCAGCTGCTCCTTGGATAAAGGATACTCCTTGATGATTTTCCAGTTATTATGGATATGTTCGGAACCCGACAGATAAAGCTCGCCCAGGCGTTTTACTTCCTTTTCTATCGGGTCAAAAGGGTCTTTTTGGCTGGCCAAAATAGCATACTCCATAAGGTTATGCACTGCTTCCGGCAAGCCCTCAGGTTTCTTAACGCCGACATCGTAATGCACGCCATTAACGCACAAAGCAGTCAAACGCATAGCATTGAGAGTAAGCGTTCCGGTTTTATCCGTGCACAAAACCGTGGCTGCCCCCAGGGTTTCGATGGCCGGGGTACGCCTGGTCAAGACCTGGCTTTTGGAAATCCTCCAGGCGCCCAAAGTAAGGAAGATGATTAAGACTACCGGAAACTCTTCTGGCAGCATCGCCATGCTCAGGGTTAAACCGGAAAGAATCCCATTTAACCAATTCCCATGGGTCAAGCCGTAAAGCAGGATTACCAATAAACAAAGTATCGCTCCGGCAATAGAAAAATTACGCACGATCTTTCCTATTTCTTTTTGCAATAAGGTGTTCTCTTGACGAATACCCCGGAGGGCGTGGCCGATTTTACCCATTTCAGTATGTGCCCCGATAGAGCTGACTTTTGCCAGACCCCGTCCATGCACAACTAAGGTTCCCGAATAGACAAAGGGAAGGTCGTCGCCGCCGGGCCTTTTACTGCTGACTTGCCCGTCCCATTCACATTTACGCACAGCCAGCGATTCCCCGGTCAACAAAGATTCATCTACCGATAAATTAGAACAGGATATGATCGCGGCGTCGGCAGGCACGCGGTCGCCTTCTTGAAGAATGATGATGTCGTCCTTGGCTACCTGGCCTCCGGCGATTCTCCTGCGGATCCCGCCGCGGATAACCAAAGCTCTTGGGCTGGAAAGATCCCGCAAGGCCTCCAAGGTCCTTTCGGTTTTTCTCTCCTGATAGAAGGTAATACCCACCACGACGAATACAAAGGAAAGCAGCATCAAGGCGTCTTTTGGTTCGCCTAAAAATAGATAAATCAGCCCGCTTCCGATTAAGAGAAGCAGCATGGGTTCTTTTACCACGCTGAAGAATATTACAAAAATACTGCGCTTTTTCTGATAGGGAATCTCATTATAGCCGTATTTTTTAATGCTCTCTAAGGCCTGTTTCTCGGTAAGGCCTTGAATATTTTTTAACTCTTCTTCCTTAATTACCATTCAATCTCCGTATAAAAAAGCAAAACCCGGCCCTCTTTTTCATTTTAAGGCCAAGCATTGCTTTGTCAATGAGAAAAAATTAATTAAAGGTTTTTATAGTAATTATAGGTGGATAATGCGATATCGGAAATCAGCTTCTTGGCGGGTAAGGCGCGCCTGTTCGGGTGTTTTACCAGGACACAGATCAAAAAATTACCTTTCTGGGTATACACTATTCCCGCATCATGGCAAATATGCCTTTCCAGGCCCGTCTTATGCGCGACAGAAACCTCATCCTTAGGAAGCTCCCTGGGGATGCGGTCATTGACCTTCTGTTGATTTAACAGGATGAGGCACTTCTCGGATACTTCTTGATTTAAAAACTGCCGGCGGTAAAGCTTTTCCAATATATATGCCATATCGGCGGCAGTAGTATAATTTTCCTGGCCGTTTCTTCTGCTTCTAAAATCCAGCATATTGCGGACAATATTAGTATTTTTTAATCCCATTTTCTTAAAATATGCATTCAGGGTATCAAACCCCAATAAATCTATCAACGCGTTGGCGGCAGCGTTATCGCTTACGGTGATCATGGGATCAAACAATTCTTCCACCATAAATCGAGAACCGGCGGGGGATCTCCCCGGCACCTTTGAACGGGGCACCCTCTCAAAAGACCTAAGTTTTATATTGTCTTTAAGGTTGACTTTGTTTTCCTGGGCGGCATAAAAATAAGAAAGCAGGATGGGGACCTTGACCAAGCTTGCCGAAGGGACCAAAGTATCCTCATTAAACGAGATTACCCAGCCTGTGCTTAAATCTTCGACCACTAAACCGACTTTGCCTTTAAAATTCCCGATTTTGTTCCCCAGGGTATTCTTCAGGCGCAGCCACCCTTCTTTTTTCTTATTTAGAACACGCTGCTCTCTGCTGATGGCCAGGTTTTTTTCATATATCTTATATGAAAAGAATAGGGCTATCCCAAAAACAATAAAGAAAATGAATAAAAGAGTTGTTTTTATTTTCATGGCTTTTAGAAAAATTCTCCAAGCTCCTTACGGATATCCATATCTTTGATATCTTCGTCGATCAAAAGATTGCTTTCATTTAAACCCCTTCTATCTTCATATGTCTTTTTTTCCTGCCGATAAATTAAACCAATCGGGATCCTCTCCCCCCACTCTGCCGCTTTTTGATATGCAGCGGCCTTATCCTGGGGGTTATATGAGGCATCGGCATTTACTTTATATACCCGCTTGGCATACCATTCATAAGTATTTTTTTTATTAAAGCTAACGCAAGGCTGTAATACGTCAATTAAGGAAAACCCTTTATGTTTTATCCCTTCGGTTATCAGCCAGGAAAGGTGCTCGGAATCGGCTGAATATCCCCGGGCAACGAATCCGCAGCCTAAGGCAATCGCCATCTCCAGCGGATGCAAAGGTTCCAAGATTACGCCATCAACCTGAACCTTGGTTTCATATCCTAGGTCCGTAGTCGGTGAAGCCTGCCCCTTAGTCAGGCCGTAAATTTGATTATTGCAAACAATAACGGTTATATCCACATTCCTGCGGATATTATGCAGGAGATGGTTGCCTCCTTCGCCGTAACAATCCCCGTCTCCGGTAGTAACAATTACGGTTAAATTATGGTTGGCAATCTTTGCGCCGACGGCAGCAGGCAGCGCCCGGCCGTGGAGGCCGTTAAAACAATTGCACCTTATATAATGCGGAAGCTTGGCTGCCTGGCCGATCCCGGAGACAAATAAAATATCCTTGGGCTGTCTATCAATAGCAACCAGGGCTTTTTTACAGGCATTTAAAATTCCGAAATCCCCGCAGCCGGGGCACCAGGCGATTTCATCATTACTCTTTAAGTCGTTTATATTCATTGATTTTTTGCGTTTATTTTATTTGTTCGGCCTTTATTTGTTCAATAAGATAGTCCGGATTAAAGGGCCTTCCATCATAGCGCAATATGGAGCGGTTGGCCTTAATGCCGGTTTCCCGCATCAACAGCCCGGCAAGCTGGGAGCCTGCGTTATTTTCTACGGTTAAAACATTCTTTTTGTTTTTTAACAACGGGCTTAATTCCAAACTGGGGAATGGCCATACTTGCGATAAATGCACAAACCCGAAATCTTTACCCAGAACTTCACAGGTTTCTTTTAATACGCCATAGGTTGAACCAAACCCCAGCAGGAGAGTTTGCGCCTTCTCTGCGTTATATACAGTCGGCTTCTCTGTCTCCTGCGCAAGCCCGGCCATTTTTCTATAAAATCTTTTCTTCACCATTTGTATGCGCATTTGAGCTTCTTCGGTAATATGCCCCTCCTCATTATGCTCATCGCTGTCGGCATAAATAACATCTTCAATCCAGGAAGGTATAGCCCGCGGGGATATCCCGGAGTCGGTTAACTGGTATCTTTTATAACCGGATATTTTCTTAGAATCCTCTTTTGATATAATAAACCTTCGCACGCCGGCTTTATTTAAATCGAATCCCTCAATATCCTGCAGGGAATCAGCCAGGTGCTGGTCGGTCATGATCAAAACCGGAATCTGGTATTTTTCCGCGATATTAAACGCTTTGACTGTCAGATAAAAAGCCTCCTGGATAGTGCCGGGAGCATATATTACTTTAGCAAACTCACCGTGGCCGGCGTGAATAAGGAAATTTAAATCCGCTTGTTCGGTACGCGTGGGGAATCCGGTAGCCGGAGCCGGACGCTGGGCATCAACGACAACAACGGGGGTTTCGGTCATTGCGGCAAGGCTTAATCCCTCAACCATCAATGCCAGGCCTCCTCCGGAAGTAGCGGTCATTGAGCGGGCTCCGGCAAATGAGGCGCCGATAACCATATTAATAGCGGCAATTTCATCCTCTGCCTGCTCAACTATAATATTAAACCTGTTTGCATAATGGGCAACTACGTTCATAATGCCGGTCGAAGGGCTCATCGGATAGGCCGAATAAAATTTACAACCTGCCCTGATTGCCCCAAGAGCAATTGCGTCATTGCCATTCATTAATAAGTTTTTCCCGGCTGGCGCTGGTGCTACCTTGAATTTATCATCCTTGAAGTTATCCCTGGCAAAATTATAACCAGCTTGGGCCGCTTTCACGTTCTTACTGATAATTTCCTCGTCTTTCTCCGCGAATAAATCCCTTATTACCAGCTCAAGGTAATCCGGGTTTATCCGCGCCAAGCCGGCCACTGCTCCGCAACAAACGGAATTGATAAAAATATCACTCTCCCCGATAGCATTGGCTAAACTATAGAATGGGACATCAAAAAGCAGGTTGTCTTGCCCGGAAAAATTAAATTTAGCCTTATCAAAAACAATAATTCCGCCGCTGGCAACATCATTGCGGTGCAATTGCACGCTTTCTTTATCCAAAGCTGCCGTTATGTCTGATTTTTGACGCAAAGTAGAAATTGGCTTGCCGGAGACCCTTAGCTGAAAAAAATTATTTCCGCCGCGGATCCTGGACATATAGTCCTGGCTGGCAAAAATATGGAGCCCGCTTCTTTTAAAGATATTGCAAAGCGCCGCCCCTATTGTTTGGATCCCCTGGCCGGCCTGGCCGGCAATTTTTATCGTAATCCCTTCATCCATTTGCTTTAGCCCGGCGGGATAAAATATCCTCTTCGATCTTTTTATACACTTCAATATCGCACTTAAGCTGCTTACAGATAATTCTTTCGGTTTCTGCTTTTGTCTCGGCAATTTTGATGAGCTCTTTTTGCAATCTTAAGCGTTCAGTAGTTTCCTTTTTTAGCTCCCGCCATCTGCGCCAGGAGAAAACCGCGAAACCAATGCTTAAAACTAAAAAGCCTGTGACAATTTCATCTATCCAGGTTATCGAACGGGGATGTTTTTGAAAAAACTCTACCAGGAATATAAATACATTGAAGAAATACGAAAGTCCCAAGGTAACAATGACAATGAAGGCTAAGGCGGCTAAATCTTTAAAAGCGCTTGAAAATCTTGATTTCTTGCTGATCTTCTCGATTTCCTGTGTCTTGGCCATTTTTTACCCAACATTTATGAAATGTCAGAATATCAAAACTGCCCCGCATGGACTCGAACCATGATAACAAGATCCAGAATCTTGTGTCCTACCATTAGACGACAGGGCAATGTGTTAAAAAGTATACCGTGGATAAAAAGCTAAATCAAGCAAATGTTTTGGAAATTACAATAAAACAGGGCGTTCCTTGCGGAGAAACGCCCCTTTTTCCCTTTTATTTATATTTACCTCTTAAGATGCTACCAAAGGTTATCTTTTACCCAATTGTCAGCTCTGCTGAGAAACCCCTGATTCTCTTCTACCCAACGGTTGGCCTTGTTGATCGCCTCGACATCTTCCTTAAATCCTTCTCTGCCTCCTTCTAGCGCGCCTGTGGTCAATCCTCCGATAGCACCGGTCGTGCCTCTGACCACAGTGCAACCACTGGTTAAAAAAACAAAGATAAAAAGAATGGCCGGCAGAAAAAACCTCTTTACCATTATTTCCCCCTTTTTACATGCAGTTTAGATATTAATATAATAGCATAAAAATAAAAAGGCAAGGGGAAATTTTCTTGGCTTTTATTCCTGGGCATTGCCTGCCCGCTGGTAGTTTACCCCTTGCCTTTGACTAAACTGTCTACTTAAATATAACATAAATCCACTACCAATTTCAAGGGGGGCAAAAATTACTTTTTTACGCCTCTTTTACCCATTTTAACAGCCTTTTTATGCTTTTTTCTTTACCCAGATAATAAATTACTTCGAATAAGCCCGGGCCGATAGTTTTTCCGGTCAAAGCAACACGAATCGGATGGATCAACTTTTTGGCTTCGATACCCAACTCTGACACTAGCTCCCGGAAGCTGGTTTCAATATTAACCACATCAAAGGCGGCCAGATTATCCAGCCTTTGCGCGAAAAGCTTAAACTCCTTTGACAAATCAGAGGCTAAATATTTTTTTACCGCCGTCTCATCCATTACCGGCTGGTCAACAAAGAAAAAATCCGCCCATTCCACAAAGTCATTCAGCCGGGGAAGCCTGGCCTGGAATAATTTTACCAGGCTCAAAAGGTAGGAGCGGTCAAAATTATCTTTAGGGATATAATTCTTTGCCTCAAGAAGCGGGATAAGTTCATCGGCCAATTTTTCCGGATCGGCATTCTTAAGATACTGGTTATTTATCCAGTCCAATTTTTTTAAATCAAAAGTGGCCGCGGTTTTATTCACGTTTTTTATGTCGAATAATTTTACCGCCTCCGGCATGCTGACTAACTCGCGGTTATCACCCGGAGCCCAACTAAGCAGCAGAAGATAATTTAAGAGCGCCTCGGACAAATAGCCCATCTTGCGGTAATCACTAATGGCGGTTGCCCCGGTCCTTTTAGAAAGCCTGCCTCCGTCTACCCCCATAATCAAAGGAAGGTGCGCAAAAAGCGGCAAACCAAATCCTAAGGCCTCATAAAGAAGCACCTGTTTTGGGGTATTGGAAATATGGTCATCCCCCCGGATAATATGGGTAATATTCATCTGTGCGTCATCCACCACGCAGGCGAAATTATAGGTAGGAGTACCGTCGGATTTAATCAATACCTGATCCTTGATCAGGCTGGAATCGAACTCGATCTGGCCGCGGATTAGATCGTTTACTTTTATTTTTTGCGCGGGTACTTTGTAGATTATCGCTTCTTTGCCTTCGGGAGATTTTTCAATATAGGCTAAACCGGATTTTAATAACTTATCCGCGTGGGCCCGGTACCGGTCAAAACGCTGGCTCTGATAGTAAAGCTCATCCCAATTAAAACCCAGCCATTTAAGGCTGTAAAGTATCTCCTCGACAAACTCCTTCTTGGAGCGCTCCTTATCCGTATCTTCAATCCTTAAAATGAATTTACCGTTTTGCGACTGGGCAAAAAGCCAGTTAAACAGCGCGGTGCGGCCTCCGCCGATATGCAAATTTCCCGTAGGGCTGGGCGCGAACCTGACTCTAACCATGAAATAATTTTCCCCCTTCTCTTAAAGCCGCTTCATTGACCTCTAAAATCTTTGGGTTACCCGCCGGAGCCATAAACTTAAACACTTCTAAAATATTTTGGCTCTTGATAATCTTTTTAGCCTCCAGGTAACAGCCTAAGGCGACCATATTAGCCACTTTTATATTGCCTAATTTTACGGCGATATCCGTAAAGGGAAATTGGAGTATTTTCACTTTCAGATACGCATCAGTTTTGGCTAAAGAAGAATTCAAGATTAACAGGCCGTCATCTTTAACCTTGCTCTTAAACCTTTCCAAAGAAGGATTATTCAAAATTATCAGCGAGTCCGCTTTGGTTACATAAGGAGAGCCGATTTCCCGGTCAGAAATCGTGACCATGCAGTGGCTGGTCCCGCCGCGCACCTCCGGCCCATAAGCCGGCAAATAAGTAACCTGCTTATTTTGGCGCATGGCCGCTTCAGCGATAACCTTGCCCAAAAGCATTACTCCTTGCCCGCCGCTGCCGGCGATAATTACGCGCTCGGTCATTTGATCCTTCCTAAAGGAAATTCTTTTTGCATCACATCCCTGATCCAATCCAACGCTTCTTTGGGGCTTTGGCCCCAATAAGTCGGGCAGGGGGAAAGCACCTCCACCAGAGAAAATCCTAAATTGTTGATCTGATTTTCAAACGCCTGTTTAATCGCGCGTTTGGCTTTTAACACTTCCTGGGGAGATTGCAGGGAAACCCTCTCCACATAAGTTACCCCGGGCAATAAAGCCAGCATTTCAGAAATTTTCAAGGGATAACCGTGCTTTTCCTTTTGCCTGCCTTCGATAGAAGTAGAGGTTTTCTGGCCCAAAAGCGTGGTGGGGGCCATCTGCCCGCCGGTCATACCATAAACCGCGTTATTGATAAAAACCACGGTTAAATTTTCTCCGCGGTTTGCCGCGTGGATGGTTTCATTCGTGCCGATAGCCGCTAAGTCCCCGTCACCCTGATAGGTAAAAACGACATTCTGCGGATGCACCCGTTTTATCGCCGTGGCCACGGCCAGTGCCCGGCCGTGCGCTGCCTCCGAACAATCAAAATTCCAGTAATCATAAGCCACTACGGCACAGCCTACCGGGGCTATCCCGATAGTCTTTTCCCGGACGCCTAATTCATCAATCACTTCGGCAACCAAACGGTGGGCAATACCGTGGCCGCAGCCCGGGCAATAATGCGTGGACACATCATATAAAGATTCTGCGCGGAAAAATATTTTTTCCATTATAATATTTTCTTAATTTTGTTGATCATCTCTTCCTGGCTGGGGACTCCCCCGCCGGAACGGCCCAAAAATTCTATCCTTTGCCGGCCGCAGACGGCCAGTTTTACATCTTCAAGCATCTGCCCGTAGGACATCTCCACCACCAAGTATTTTATCTTTTTATTTTTTAGATTAAATGGTTCTTGCGGAAACGGCCAGAGGCTGATCGGCCGGATTAACCCCACTTTTTTACCGGCGCTCCTTAACTGGCTAATGACACTTTTAGCGATCCGGGCCATTGTGCCATAGGCGACCAGGATTACCTTGGCGTCCGACAAAAATAAACCTTCATAGCGCTCTTCTTTTTTCCGGATAAGCTCATAATTTTTTTGCAGTTTAAGATTAAATTCCTCCAAGGCCCCTTCGCGCAGAAAAAACGATTTAACGATATTGGGCTTTCTTCCCTGGCAACCCGTGAGCGCCCAGCCTTTAAAAGTATTGGCCTTGATTTTTTTAGCGGATAACCGCACCGGTTCCATCATCTGGCCTAAAATTCCATCGCCCAGGATCATCACCGGGACACGATACTTATCCGCCAGATCAAAGCTGGTTTGGGTAAGATCATAGGCTTCCTGCACGGACCCCGGAGCCAAAACGATTAGATGATAATCTCCGTGCCCGCCGCCGCGAGTGGCCTGGAAATAATCCGATTGCGCCGGAGCGATATTACCTAAACCCGGGCCGCCGCGCATAATATTGACAATTACCGCCGGGAGCCGGGAGCCGGCAATGTAAGATATCCCTTCCTGCATTAAACTGATCCCGGGGCTGGAGGATGAAGTCATTGACCTTGCTCCGGCGGCAGCAGCCCCGTAAACCATATTAATCGCCGCCGGTTCTGACTCTGCCTGGATAAAAACACCTTTCTTGGGCATGTGCTTTGCCATATAAGCAATAAGTTCGTTCTGCGGAGTAATCGGATAGCCGGCATAAAAGGTGCAGCCTGCCTGGAGCGCTCCTTCGGCGATTGCTTCGTTGCCGGAAATCAATATTTTTTTCTTTTCCATATCTATTTATATACCTCGATGCAGCAATCCGGGCAGATTACCGCGCACATCGCGCAACCGATACATCCGCCGCTAGGATCAAATTCCGCAAAATTTAACCCCCGCTTATTTAGTTTCCTGCTTTTTTTAATTAAACCTTTGGGACAAAAATTCACGCACAAAAAACACCCCTTACACCTTTGCTGATTGATTACAATCTTAGCCATTCTTTTTTATCACTTTCCGGATACTTTCAGCAATCCCCGAAGCAGTTAATCCGTATTTTTCTAAAAGCAGCTCTCTTGCTCCGTGCGGGATAAATGCAGATGGCAGGCCGATACGTTCTACCTGGCCGCCCAGCTCCTGGGCGATAGAACTGCCAAAACCCGCATCTTTTATTCCTTCTTCCGCGGTAAAAATAAATTTTGTTTTTGCGCAAACACTCCGAATTAATTCCGTATCTAAAGGCGCGGCAAACCGGCCATTGACTAAACTGCCGGACAACCCTTCTTTACCCAGCATTTCAATTGCTTCTTTGGCAACTAAAACCATGCTTCCTAAGGCAACGATCGTAAAATCCCTGCCTTCTTTAATTAATTCCGCTTTCCCTAATTTCAGCGGAGTCAACGGGCCATCTGCCATAGAAACACCGGCGCGAGGATATCTTATCGCCGCGGGTTTATTTAACCGCAGGGCAAACTCCAGCATCTGCTCCAACTCAATCCCGTTCTTAGGCGCCATGATCACTAAATTTGGAATACTTTTTAAATAAGCAATGTCGAATATGCCCTGATGCGTAACACCATCTTCCCCTACAATTCCTGCCCGGTCAATAGCAAATATTACCGGCAGCTCCTGCAGGGAAACTTCCTGGATTATCTGATCGTAGGCGCGCTGCAAAAAAGTGGAATAAATCGCCACTACCGGCTTAAATCCCTGCTTAGCCAGGCCGGCGGCAAAACAAACCGCATGCCCCTCGGCAATCCCCACGTCAAAAAATCTTTCGCCAAAATCATCCCGAAATTTATCCAATCCGGTCCCTTCCGGCATGGCAGCGGTTATGGCCACAATCTGTTTATCCTCTTTAGCCAGCCGCGCGATCTTATCGCGGAATATTTCAGTATAACTCTTCGATCCCGGTGAAGATTTTTTTACTTCAACCTCACCCGTATTTATGTCAAAACAGCCGATACCGTGAAATTTTACCGGGTTCTTTTCGGCAAACTCGCAACCCTTGCCTTTTTTAGTCACTACATGCAGGAGCCGGGGGCCTTTAGTCTCGATAATACTCTTTAATGTCGAGGTCAATTTATTTAAATCATGGCCATCGATAGGCCCAAAATAACGGAACCCCAGCTCTTCAAATAACATCCCCGGCACAAACAGCCTTTTCAAGCCCTCTTCAAACTTAGACATAAGTTTTAACAGGCGGCTGCCGCGCGGAACGCGGGTTTTTAGAAAATTTTCTATGTTGTTATGGAAACGGTTGTAAACCGGCAGAGAAATAATTTTATTCAGATAGTTGCTGATCGCCCCCGCATTTGGGGCAATGCTTAATTCATTGGTATTTAAGACTACCAGTATGTCCTTTTTCAGGTGGCCGGCATTGTTTAATCCTTCAAAACAGAGCCCGCCGCTTAAAGAGCCGTCGCCGATTACACAAACCACTTTAAACTGCTCTTCTTCAGGCAAAAGGTCCCTGGCGCAAACCAGGCCCAGCCCCAGAGAAACCGCGTTTGAACTATGGCCTGATGTAAAAGGATCATAGACCGATTCATCCTTTGAGGGGAAACCGCTTAACCCCTGATATTGCCTAAGCGTGGAAAACCTGGGATTGCGTCCGGTTAATATTTTATGCGCGTATGCCTGATGCCCCACATCAAAAATAATTTTATCTTTGGGGGTGTCCAGACAGTAATGCAAGGCAATAATCAGCTCTACGGCGCCAAGACTGGAAGCAAGATGGCCGCCGGTTTGGGAAACAACTTCAATCATCCTCTGGCGGATCTCCTCGGCCAGAGGGATGAGCTCTTCCGCGCTTAATTTTTTTAAATCCCGCGGTGAATTTATTTTTTCTAAAAACATATTTTATTTTTCTTCGCTATCCGAATCGTCGAACTTTTCCAAGGAAAACTTCCCGTCCTTTTTCATCAGCAATTCCACTTTGCGCTGCGCCTCGGCCAATGTCTGCGAGCAGGCCTGCGCGATTTTTACCCCCTCTTCGTATTTCTTCAGCGACTCTCCCAGGGTAATTTTCCCGCTGGCAAGCTCCTCAACGATCTTCTGCAACTTTTTTAGGTCTTCCTCAAACGTCGCTTTATCCTTCATTGCCAAATACCTCCTCCACAGCGCTGATAAATGAGCCTTTGTGCAAAACTGTTTTTAGTCTGTCCCCCGGCTTTATTTGAGAGATATCTTTAACGATTGTTTCTGCGGGCATACGCATGCTTAAGCTATAGCCGCGGGATAATACGGACAGCGGACTTAATGCCCCCAGCCTTTGGATTGACGAATTACGGCGTTCCGAGGCCAATTCCAGAGTATGGCGCATATTGTAATTTAATCCGGAAAGCAATTCATCCACCTGTTGTAGTTTTTCAAGCAGGCGGTCGCGCGGGCTTTTAAGCATATGCGTAAAACCGGTAAGCCTGTTCTTTAAATCCCCGATTTTATCGTTGATCGAAAAATCCAGTTGGCGCCTGGAGTCGGTGAGTCCGGCAAGCAATGCATTTTTCTTATCGACAATGATCTTTGCGGCTGCCGAAGGAGTCTCGACAAAAACATCCGCGGCAAGATCCGATAAGGTGGTATTAATTTGGTGGCCTACCGCGGATATTACCGGAAGTTGGGAATTATAAATTGCTCTTGCCACAATCTCCTCATTAAATGACCGGAGGTCCTCCGTGCTCCCTCCTCCGCGGCTGACAATAATCAGATCTGTTTTGGAAAAATCGTTCAGGTCTTCTATGGCTTGGGCAATTTCCGCGGCTGCCTGCTCCCCCTGCACGCGCACATCGCGCAAAACCACATCCACGCAGGAGACGCCTTTTTTAAGGATTTGTAAAATATCGCGCACTGCCGCGCCCTTGGCAGATGTAACTATTCCCACCGAAAACGGCATTCGGGGAAGCGGCTTTTTATGGCTCGCCTCAAAGAGCCCTTCTGACTCTAATTTCTTTTTCAGTTGCTCAAAAGCTAATTGCTGGGCACCCACTCCTTTGGGCTCGATCCGTTCGACAATAATTTGATACTGGCCGCGCGGCCCATAGACATCCACTTTCCCAAAACAGATGACTTTCAGGCCATCCTCCAGCTTGAACTTCAACCCTTTATTTGCGTTGGCAAACATCGCTGCCAGGATCAAAGAGTTTTGATCTTTGAGTGAAAAATAAAAATGGCCGCTTGAGGCGGCCTTAAAATTGGAGATCTCCCCTTCAAGCCAGATCTCTCCGATTGCCTCCTCAAGTAAACCCTTGATTGCCTGAGTGATCTCTGAAACGGTATAAATATGTTTACTTGTTTTCTGCATTTTTTGTCTCTTTAAGAGGGTCCTTCTCTGCCGGCTTTATTTCAGCGGGCCTCTCCTGCGCCTTTACTTCGGCCGGCAAGACCGTGGTTTGGCTTCCGCCAGCTAAAGGTGGCGGCGGAACAGGTTTTTCCTCTGGCCCTGCTTCAGCCGGTAAAACTGTAGGCGGCGCAGGTTTTTTCTTAAAAACTAAAAGCTGTGCTGAATAAGGGCTCAATTCCGCCGTCTCAACATAATCCTGATTAAAATCTACATCCTTCTCTTCCGTGGATTTAAATTCGCAATCCCGGCTGCATTTGCTATCTACAGTATATTTACTAAGGACATAAATATCTTTTAAGCCTTTAAGAGAAATTTTTAATTTGCGATTGGTTACGGAAAACTTATTTACTGAATTTTGCAGCTCTATTGAGCGGCCAAGCATTCCTTTTGCCTTAGCGCCAAGCCGCAAGGTGGCAATATCCAGATGGCCGGAAAGGACCTTTTCCATCCTGTCGGATTTTACGATGTTTAATAATGATTTCCGGTCATTGCCGTTTAAATAAACTATATTGCGGGATAAATAATTCATTGCCGCAAGCGGGTCGATATAATTATAAATAAGTATGGCCAGATAATCCTGTGACTTGGTGGGGATTACCCCGACAAAATCATCATTAACTGCGGCGGTAAATAAATCCTGCCCCAGGAGATTGAGCATGCGGAAAATATTGTAGCTGGATTTGGCATAACCTTTGGATTCCGAATGCGCCAGGTCAAATGAAAAAACACCCAGGTTCCTGGCCGGTCCGCCTTTGCTGCCTCCAAAGTCCTCAAGGCAGAAATAGGTTTGATAATCAATCCGGGCCTCCTGCATGTTTTTAAGCCGCGCCGGAATGTAGCTGGCGCAAATATAGGCATTCCTGCCTCTTTCCGGCAGAATATTGGCGGAGGCGTCAAAATTCCATTCATCGATAACCAAGGGCATATTGCTGTCAAAATGGAAGTAACTTAACCACTCGCGGATGAGTTTAACAAAAGGTTTATTATAAATAGTGTCCTGTTTTTCCTCCTGCGGATCGCTGGAATAAGCGTGCCAGGAGATAAAATCCAGGGGCAGCCGGTAACTGTAACAATATTTTATCAACTCATAAATCAGGCTGCCTTCAGGCGAAAGTATGTTATTGGGCTGGAGGTTCCTGAACCAGGCGCTTACCGACGGCCCGCCCAGAGGTATATGTATTTTAGTTTCCTGGCGCAGCTCCTTTATTGCTTCGGCTACGCTGCGGTAAAGAGCAAAGTACTCTGACCTTTCCCCCAGAAAGAAATCCTCCAGGTCCGGCGCGTTCCAGACCTCATACCAGATATTATATTTTTTCTCGCAGCTCAGCCTGCGGATAGTATTTTTGACCAGTTCCT
Source organism: Candidatus Omnitrophota bacterium (assembly GCA_028715785.1). GTDB lineage: Bacteria > Omnitrophota > Gorgyraeia > Gygaellales > Profunditerraquicolaceae > UBA6249. The sequence continues at coordinate 96,789 of JAQURC010000004.1, read as the reverse complement.
TATATTCTTTTAAATTATGCGGAGCGCTGTTCTTGTCAAGGACCCTGCCTAAGCCATGGGGAGTGCCGAATAAATCAAGGATTACCGTCCCGCCGCTTTCACTGATTTTCTTGATAACTTCTTCGTAGTTATTTAATAGTTTTTCTTGCGCGGTTTTGTTATTGGAGAGCTGTTGAACATCCCAAAGATTGTATTGGATACGGTAAAAATTGCCAAAACCCAAATCCGCCTGCCAGGTATCTAAGGCTTCTTTAACCGCTACCGTTTGCGGCCAGGTTGTATCGCGATGGATACCTCTGCCGCTTAAATCGATGTTGGATTTGTATATTTTAGGCGCGGGAATTGCAGGAGAGCCCAAATCCAGATTGAATTCCAGCTCATCCGGCACCTGGGCAACGCATAAGCCGTTTAGAAAAAATAAAGAGAAAATCAGGAAAGATAAAACCCGGCCCATCTTAATCATCGGCTTATTTTTATTCATCTAAAGTTTTTTCTGTATCCTTAAGACCGAGGCTGCCTTACCGGTTTTCTCGTCTATCTCAACCAGGACCCCATGCAGCTGGATATTTTCCTGGGCTACCTCAAACTTAACCGGAATGGAACTTAAGAAACGGGTAAGCACATCCTCAACCCTTCTGCCGATTACTGAATCATAAGGGCCGGTCATACCCGCATCGGTTAAGTATGCCGTGCCTTTGGGCAGGATCTTTTCATCGGCGGTCTGGATGTGCGTATGCGTGCCAAAAACAGCCGAGACCTTTCCGTCCAGGTACCAGCCCAAGGCGACTTTTTCAGAAGTCGCCTCCGCGTGAATATCCACGATAATAATTTTGGTTTCTTTTGCCAGCTCTTCACTGGCGGCAAGTGCGGTTTTAAAAGGGCACTCCAGGGCCTCCATAAAAACCCGGCCATTTACATTGATCACTCCGACCTTAAGGCCGCCTTGGGTTTTAAATACCGCGGCCCCCCGCCCGGGCGCACCAACGGGAAAGTTCAACGGCCGTAAAATCCTTTCCTCACGGTTAATCAACTCAAAGATTTCGCTCTTCTTCCAGATATGGTCGCCGGAAGTAAGCACGTCTACCCCGCAGGAAAAAAGCTCCTCGGCCACCTTAGAGGTAATCCCTGAACCGCCGGAGGCATTTTCCGCGTTGGCAATCACAAAATCTATCTGTAAATCCCGCCTTAAGGGGCCGACTAATTTTTTAATCGCCTCTCTGCCCGGGCTGCCGACGATATCTCCGATAAATAAAATATTCATACTTATTTTGTTTAATGTTACCTGTGTAACGTGTAATGTAGGTGTAATGTTTTATTGTGTAATGCAAAAGGCTTATTTTTTCCGTTACACATAATTACTTTACACCCGCATTACGCATTACACTTTACACATTACACAATTTTATTACTTGGCATATTCAATAGTGCGCGTTTCGCGGATTACCGTAACCTTTATCTGGCCGGGATATTCCATCCCCTCCTCGATCTTTTTACGTATATCCCTGCACAAAGTAACTGCTTCGCTATCGCTTATTTTTTCCGGCTGCACGATGACGCGGATCTCCCGGCCGGCCTGGATGGCAAAAGACTTTTCTACCCCTTTAAACAGGTTGGCAATCGATTCCAATTTATCCAGGCGCTTGACATATATTTCCAGGGTTTCCCTTCTGGCGCCGGGGCGTGCGGCGCTTACCGCATCGGCGGCTACGGCTAAAACTGCGTACATGCTTTGCGGCTGCGCTTCTTCATGGTGCGACTCAATCGCTGAAACGACTTCAGGGCTCTCATTATACTTCTTAGCCAGTTCCGCCCCTAATTTCGCGTGAGTACCCTCAACCTGGTGATCTACCGCCTTGCCGATATCATGCAAAAGCCCGATCCTGCGGCCCAGCTTGAAATCAAGCCCCAGTTCCGAAGCCATTATGCCCAATAAAAAGGAGACCTCTTTTGAATGCTGCAAGGCGTTCTGGCCGTAACTGGTGCGGTACTTAAGCCGGCCTAAAAGCTTGATTATTTCCGGATGCAAGCCGTTAATCCCGGACTCAAAAGCAGCCCGTTCCCCTTCCTCCTTGATTTTCTCATCCATCTCTTTTTTGGTCTTTTCAACAATTTCTTCAATGCGGCCGGGGTGAATTCTGCCGTCGGAAATAAGCTTCTCTAAACTTAAACGGGCGATCTCGCGGCGCACAGCGTCAAAACCGGACAAGGTCACTGCCCCGGGCGTATCGTCGATAATTACATCTACCCCGGTAGCCATTTCCAGGGCGCGGATATTCCTTCCTTCGCGGCCGATGATCCGGCCTTTCATCTCATCATTGGGCAAATTTACCACGCTGACGGTTGATTCCACGGTATGCTCTGCCGCGCAGCGCTGGATCGCCAGGCTTAAAATCTCGCGGGCCTTCTTATCGGCGATACTGCGCACCTCTTCCTCCTGGCGTTTGATGAATATCGCCTTTTCATTATTTAATTCTTCGTTGAGGCGGTTAAGCAGGATCTGTTTTGCCTCCTCGGCCGATAAAGAAGAGATTTTCTGCAGCCTTTCCTTTTCTTCGGCAACTAAAGCGTGCAATTGGCTATCTTTTAATTTTAAAGACTCCTCCTGCTTCTTAAGATTATCATTGCGCGCGTCGATCTCTTTTTCTTTTTTCTCTAAAAGGTCCAGCCTGCGGTCGATGTTCTCTTCTTTCTGCGTTAATCTCTTTTCAAGATTCACAATCTCAAGCTTGCGGTCTTTGATCTCCCGTTCAAAATCCTGGCGCATGCGGTATAAAAGATCTTTGGCTTCCAGCTCCGCTTCCCGGCGCTTATCCAGGACCTCCTTCTTGGCTGCCTCCAGGATATGCTCGGCTTCAAGTTCTGCGCTTTTTAGTTTTTTCTCGGCGATATGTTTTCTCAGGAAATAACCGGAATATGCTGCGGCCAGGGCAATAAATACCAGTACCACTATGTTAAGAAACATTTCTGTCCTCCCTTTTAACCTTGCTGGTCAGAGTTTTTAGGAGTTTTTTAGGAGAAGATAATTTGTTTGACGCTTACATCATGACTGGTGGTGGGGACCAAGGGCAAGATTTGGAAATCGAAAGCCAGGCCTATGGAAGAGGCAGCATCAGAAAGAGTGTTTAAGAAACGGTCATAACAGCCTTTGCCGCGGCCCAGGCGCCTGCCTTTTTTATCAAAGGCTACTCCGGGCACGATAACAAGGTCCAGGTCTTCTGGTTTAACCAGGGCCTCTGCTACAGGCTCTAAAACACCGTAAGGGCCTTTTTTTAATTTAGCGTGATCTTCGAATATGGCTGGCTGCATGGTTTCTCTATCTTTTCTGCAAATTGGCACGCATATAAGCTTGCCTATTTTTTTAGCTTCCCTAATCATCTCTTCGGTATTTACCTCTCCACCAAAAGCGATGTAAAACATGACGATCTTCGCCTTTTTAAAAACCTTATTCCTTAAAAGTTTGTCTTTAATGAGCTTACTTTTTCGGTTTCGGTCTTCCTCCTTCTGTATTTTTAATTTCAAAAGAATTTTACTACGTATTTGGGCTTTTGTCAACATAGCTCTAGACTATACAGGGTGTTCCCCTTCATCGGTATGGCCCTTATCTTCAAACGGGACCTCTTTGCCTTGTTTTATATAATAATCTTTTAAAGCCGAACGCAGGGCTTCTTCCGCTAAAACCGAACAATGCATTTTAATCGCAGGCAAACCCCCCAATGCTTCGGCAACCGCCTTATTGGTAATCTTCAATGCATCATCGATACTCTTTCCTTTGACCATCTCGGTAACCATGGAGCTTGTGGCCACAGCCGCCCCGCAGCCGAAGGTCTTAAACTTGACATCCGTGATTATCCGGCCCTCTATTTTCAAATACATCTTCATAATGTCCCCGCAAACCGGGTTTCCGACGGTGCCGATACCGCTGGCGTCGGCAATCTCGCCGACATTGCGGGGGTTCATAAAATGGTCCATGACTTTTTCGCTGTAAGGAAGCTGTTCTGCCATATTATTTCATGGTCAATTTATGCGGCTTCATCGATTTCTTAAAATCTTTCGGGCCGCGGATTTCTTTTAATGATTCTAATTTTTTGTTTTTCTCCAACTCTTTGTAGATCAACACCCAGGCGCAGTCTCTTTCATTATCTACTTCGCATTTGCCTTTATTCATCCCGCCGCAGGGGCCGTTAAGCAGTCCTTTGGGGCACAGCGTAATCGGGCAGATACCGGCGGTTTCATCCAAAACGCACTCTGCGCACATTGAACATTTCTCAAAGAAGTTCCCCTGCGCGTCCATTACCGCGCCAAAAATAGTGTCGCAGGCCGGAAATACCGCCAGCCCAATTCGGTCATTGTCCTTAAATGATTGGACCCCTAAACCGCAGGCTAAAACCAGTACCGCCTCGGATTGGCGCAAGGTTTTTAAATTCTTGGCCAGTTCGGTTTTAAGCTTGGCGGCTACGCAGGGAGCAGAAGGAATACAGAAGCCAGTAATAATTTTACCGGCCTTCTCCAAATCCTTCTTCATTTTAAAAATTTCTTCTTCCCCTCCGCTCTTACAGGTGGTGGCGCATTCTCCGCAACCGATTAAAAATATTTTATTATATCCTTTAAGGCCGGATAACAACTTATCCAGCGGCTTCTGCCGGCTGATAATCATAATAAAAATTTTAACATAATTTTATACCTATCTCAAGATAAATCAAGGAGACGGTTCTACTGCTTCTCATCGCGAAAATAATCTTCTATCGATTCAAAAAAAACTTTATTTCTCTTGCTTTTTTCGCCAAGAATATCCTCTAAACCCAAATCATCCAGTTCATCTGGGCTGCCCGCGCTTTGCACATCGACAAATTTATTCAGCAAATTTCCCTGCTCTAGAAACCGGGAAACCTGGGTAAACACCGAGCCGCCACCATCCATAAAGCTTCTGGGTGAACGGTCAATGTGGGGTTTCAATAAAAACAGGTTTACTTTGGCGCGGGTTGAGGCAACATAAAAAAGCCGGCGCTCCTCTTCAATTTCATCCTCTGTTTCCAATGAGAGGTATGAGGGCAGGTGCCCTTCGGCCACATAGATGAGAAATACAGTGTGCCATTCCAGGCCTTTTGCCGAATGGATTGTCGATAAGGTAAGCGGGTGATCAGACCTATCTTGTTTTGCCGCTTCCACCAAAGCCCGCTCCGGAGGCTCCAGGGCCATATCGACCAGAAATTGTTCGACTGTCTTGTAGCGCTCGGCAATCCTTAAGAGCGAATCCAGGTCGTTTAAGCGCTTATTAAAATCATCATATTTAATTTTTAATAACGGCTGGTAGTAACCCAGGAATTTCTCAATAATCCTGGCGGGGCTGCCGGTTTGGCCATCCACGCCTTTTAACAGCTCAAATAATTTCCTAAGCTCTGCATTTTTTTGCATTAACTCTTCCGGCTTGTCTTTATCCGCGATCGCCTGGATAATTTTTGCCGCGGTTTTCGGGCCGATCTTAGGGATCAATAAAAGTGCGCGCAACCAGCTGACCTGATCGGCCGGGTTGTAGGCAACGCGCAAATAGCTCATCAGGTCTTTGATGTGGGAGGCCTCGACAAATTTCTGTCCGCCGTATTTTGCAAAAGGTATGTTGCGGCCGGCAAGTTCAACCTCTAAATCATTAGAGTGCCAGCCTGAACGGAAAAGAACGGCAATATCCTTTAACCCCACCCCTTCCTCCCTTAATTCCAGGATTTTATCCGCCACAAAAACTGATTGCGCGTTCTCGTCGGGACAATCGACAAAAACCGGGATGCTCCCATCTTTTTTCTTGGTATAGAGGCTCTTTTCGAATTTTTCTCTGGCCTGGGCGATAACCGCGTTGGTCAAATTTAAAATCGGCTGGGTTGAACGGTAGTTTTCCTCAAGGGTAATGATTTTGGTGCCTTTGAATATCCCGGGGAAATCGATGATATTTTTGAAATTCGCCCCGCGGAAGGAATAGATGCTCTGGGCATCATCGCCGACCACCATAATATTGGCGTGGTCTGCCGCCAGTAGGCAGGCAATATGCGCCTGGAGCTTATTGGTGTCCTGATATTCATCGACCATAATATATTTGTATTTGGCAGAAAGGCCGGCGCGCACATCTTCATGTTTGGTTAACAGGTTTTTTAAGTAGACCAGCAGGTCATCATAATCCAAAAGCGATTTTTGAATTTTATACTTGCGATACTCATCGCCAATCTTCTTAATTTCTTGGTCAAACTCCATAAACTGCGGGTATTCATCATAAAGGACATCGCCGATATCTTCGGATTTATTTACGCTTTTAGAGATAACCTCCAAAATAGCATGTTTGCGCGGAAAACGTTTCTCGGATTTATGGAAACCCAGCTGCGTGCGCACCAAATTCACCGCGTCCTCGGCGTCTGCCTGGTCGAGTATCGTAAAATTATTGTTTAAGCCCAGGAACCTGGCGTATTTTCTTAAAATCATATTGGCAAAAGAATGGAATGTGCCTCCGGAAACATTTTTACAGCGTTCATCCAAAAGCATGCTTGCCCGGCGCAGCATCTCTTCGGCTGCCCGGCGCGTAAAGGTAAGCAATAAGATATGTTCCGGCCTTATCCCCTGTTCAACCAGGTAAGCAACCCGGTGCACTAAAACCCGGGTTTTCCCGCTGCCTGCTCCGGCGATAACTAAATGCGGGCCGTAAATTGACTCCACCGCCTTAAGCTGCGCAGGATTTAATTCTTTATGGTAATCTATTTTTTTCATTTTTAAGAAAACGTTTTCGCAAAACCCCTGAAATACCCTTGATTTTTATTTTGCATATGGCATGCTTGGATTAACCTTTTTTTGTTAACTAAAAACGGAGGATCGAGATAGCGCAAGCCATCGAGGATTATCCCCTCCAAAAAGAGCCCTAAAAATCAGGGCCCTTTTTGTTTATGATAATATTTTAAGGCTGGGTTTTTAGGTATGCCCGGATAATCTTTTGTTCGGCGATCGGCCGGTCATTTGCGCCAACCGGGGTATTTTCGATTTTTTGCACTATCTCCAAACCCGAAACCACTTCTCCGAATATAGTGTGGCGCATATTTAACCAGGGGGTTTTAGCGCAAGTAATAAAAAATTGGCTCCCGTTGGTATTCGGGCCGGCATTAGCCATTGCCAAAATCCCCGGGCCGTCAAATTTTACTACCGGAGTCACTTCGTCTTCGAATGGCTTGCCCCAGATCGACTCTCCCCCCATCCCGGTTCCGGTAGGGTCCCCTCCCTGGATCATAAAGCCTTTGATCACCCGATGAAAGATCAGGCCGTTGTAATAACCTTTTTCTGCTAATTTAGTAAAATTTTCACAGGTTTTAGGCGCGATATCAGGCATAAGCTTAAGTTCGATATTACCCTGGTTGGTTTCTAAAACGACAATCGTTTCGGCCATAGCAAAAATCCCTCCGCAGCAAAATGTTAAACAGATGGTTAATATGAATACCGATATCTTATTTTTCATGGCAAATTATCCTCCTTTTCTTTTGGCTTATTCTCTTCGGCTGGCTTCTCTATTTTTTCTTCCGCGGGCGCGATTTCTTCCGGTTCGACTTTTTCTGGAGGCCTGGCTTCCTGCGCCGGCTTAGGCTCCTCTGTTTGCGTAATCTCTTCTACCTGTTGAGATACCTCCTCTGCCTGTGCGGTTTTTTCTTCTTGCTTAGTTTCTTCTGCGGGCCTGGGTTCCTCTGCTTTTTGAACTTTATCTGCCTGTTTGAGCTCTTCAGTTTTTAACTCTGCGGTATGCTTGGCTTCTTTGCGCAGCTGCGCGATTTCTTCGGCAAAACTTTTTAACCTGCCTTGAGTTTCTTCCAATTCCTTCTCTAATGCGGAATACTCCTCATTTAATTTATTAAACTCTGCTTTAGGCACCCATTCGCTGATTTTTTCTTTGCGGTCAAACTCGGCAATCTTAGCCAGATGTTCATCGATGGTCTTAAGCTGGCTTTCAATCTGATGTTTCTGCGTCTGGATTTGGTCTTCCTTAAGTTTACAGGCCATTTCTTTTGCCTCAAGGGATGCTTTTAATTGGTGGATCTCCCGGGAAAAATTTACATTTTTGGCAAACTCCTCCCCCAATTCTTTTTCTTTGGCAATGAACTTATTGCTTAAATCCGAATTCTCCGCCTTTATCTTAACCACTTCCGCTTCGGCCCTCTTTACCCAATCCTCTCTGCGTTTTAATTCATCGGAAAACTTAACTTCATTTTCTTTTACCGTCAAAATTTGGGCCTTCTCCTTGCCATGTTCAGCCTTATTTTTTTCCAACTCATTTTCCAGTTCAGCGACCCTGCGCTGCAGGCGCTGGATTCTTTGTTCTTTATTAGGGTCTTCGGCGGGCGCTAACCGTTCTTCGCTTTTTTTCTTGACCGGCCTGGCCTCTTGCTGAGGCTTAAATATCTCAATGAGCGCGTAAATAACTATCCCTACCGCTAAAACCACCGATATTTGCATTACCAGCATTGTCATAATTTCTCCCTGTCTGCCGGCAGGCAGGCTTTATGTAATTTTTCTAAACGCTCTTTGATTTTGGCTTCATGGCCCATGTCCGTCGGTTCATAGTAGCGCGCTTTTTTACGCGTATATTTCTGTTTTACAAAGTGCCCGGGATAATCGTGGCTGTATTTATATCCTATACCACGCCCCAGCTCCTGGGCCCCGCGGTAAGAAGCATCCTTAAGATGATCCGGGACCTCTTGCACTTTATTTTCTTTAATATCTGCCGTGGCTTTTTCAATCGCCAGATAACTTGCGTTTGATTTGACGGCGCAAGTAACATAAATTACCGCCTGGGCCAAGGGGATCCTGGCTTCCGGCATACCCACAAACTCGGAGATCTGTAAAGCCGCGTTAGCCAATACCAAAGCCAGCGGATCGGCATTGCCTACATCTTCTGCGGCTAGAATACAAACTCTGCGGGCGATAAACCTGGGGTCTTCTCCGGCATAAAGCATTTTGGCCATCCAATAGATTGCCGCGTCGGGATCGGAGCCGCGCATGGACTTAATAAATGCCGAAGCGGTATCATAATGGCCGTCTTCGTCATGGTCATAAACTACCGCTTTTTTCTGTATGGATTCCTGGGCAATCCCTAAATCAAGGTTAATATATCCATCCTTGCCTGCCGGAGTAGTTAAAACTGCCAGTTCCAAGGCAGCCAGGGCGCGGCGGGCATCGCCTTCGCAGCTCTTGGCTAAAAAATCAAGCGCTTTTTTATCGGCCTTGACTTTAAATTTACCCAGACCCCTTTCCTTGTCTTTTAAGGCATTATTAATTATTTTTGATAAGTCCGCCTCCTGGAGCGCTTTTAATTCGCAGACAATCGAACGGGAAAGCAGGGCGCTGGTGAGGGAAAAATACGGATTGTGCACGGTGGCCCCGATCAATATCAGCGTCCCGTCTTCGACATCAGGCAGCAAAACATCCTGCTGCGCTTTATTAAAACGGTGGATCTCGTCGATAAAAAGGATGGTCTTCTTTTTATCTTCCCTGGCCGCTAATTTAGATGCGGCGATAACTTTTCTTAGCTCTTCGACATTAGAAGTCGTGGCGTTGATGGCCGCATAATTTGCCCGGCTGATATTGGCAATACACCAAGCCAAAGAGGTCTTTCCCGAACCCGGCGGCCCAAAAAGAATAAGCGAGCTTAGACGGTCTGCTTCAATAGCCCGGCGCAGCAATTTATTTTTACCCAGTATATGCTCCTGGCCCAACAGTTCATCCAGCTCAGCCGGCCGCATGCGCACGGCCAGCGGCAGATTTTTATTCCGGGTATCGGTTTTCGGGGAAAATAGGTCCATAAAAAAGAATCCCCGCAAATGTGCCGTTGGAAAGATATTCTGAACCGATTTGGTTTCAGGTGGGTACCCTCTCTTTAAGCACGTATGCCTAAGGAATTGTGGGTTCCCTTGAAGATATTGTTGGTTCAACAATTATCAGTTTTCCAACGCGCACCGCAGGGATATCTAAAAGAGCTCTTTATTTCTAAGTGAAGTATAGCACATATTTATAACAGAATCAACCCACCCTCCGAAACTGTTTCGGATCCAATCGGGAAACGGGGCAAAAACCCGCTATCCTAGCGCAATGTTATCTCAAAACGCTCTTTTAATAAAGAGCAGACCTGGTCGTGTAAAGGATTGACTTCTTCTTCGGTCAGCGTGCGTTCATCCAGGCGGTAAATACAGGACACGGTCAGCCCTTTAAAACCCTGCGGTATTTGTTTGCCTTGATAATAATCCGTGACCCTGGCCTGCCGTAATAAGGGAGCGCCTTTTGCCTCGATGGCCGAAAGCAGCTCCGAAACAGAGACCTCATTTTTAATCACAAAGCTGATATCCCTGGTAATTGCCGGGAATTTGGGAATATTGGAAAATTTTTTCCCTAAATTTATGTGGCCGGATAACTTTTCCAAACTCAGCTGGGCCAAGATAACCTGCCTGTTTTTAATGTCAAAAGTATCCAGGGCTTGCCGGCTTAAATCCAGCATAAAACCCGCTTCTTGGTTCCCAAGAATAATATTTATTTTACGCTCCTCCTGGCGGATAAAGTTAAAACTCCTGGCTCCCAGCCGGTTAAACAAGGCTTCCAACATGCCTTTTAAATGCAAAAGAGTCAGCTCTTCTTTAACCAGCCCCTGTTTAGTCAGGAAGGAATTAATTCCGCATAAGGCGATAGCCAAACAAGGTTCTTCCCGGACAGAACCGGCTTCCGCGGAAAATACATCGGCGATCTCAAAAATTTTTATATTCTCCTGCTGTTGGTCTAAATTATGCGCCAGGCAGCGGATCAGGCTGGGTAAAAGAGCTGGGCGCAAAACCTCCTGCTCTTTACTTAAAGGATTTAAAATTTCAAGCAAATTTCTGTCGGTATTGATTCCGGATTTGCTAAGCAGGGCCCGGTCAACCAGGCTGTAAGTAATTACTTCGCGCAACCCCAAACCGCTTAATATATTTTTTATGAGGCCGGTAAAATCGCTTTTATCGGAAATATTCCGGCTGGGCCTTATCGCCGGAACGCTCTGGGGAATTTTAGCATATCCATAAATCCGGGCCAGCTCCTCAACCAAGTCTATCGGCAACTTAATGTCCTGGCGAAAACCGGGGATTTTTACCGCCAGAATATTTTTTGTTTTGGCTTTTACTCCCAGACCTAACCGGCTTAAAATCTGTTTGATCTTAACCGCGGGAATAGCCAGGCCCAATATTTTATTTACATAAACCAGATCCAGATTAATTACGCGGTTAGACGGCTTAAGCGCCCCTGCGCTTTTGTAGGCGCAGGGCTTTCCGGATGCTAGTTTAAGGATTAGTTCCTGCGCGGCCAAAGAAGCGGTTTTGGCGGTTTCTAAATCCACCCCTCTTTCAAAGCGATAAGCGGATTCAGACTGCAAACCCAATTTTTGTTTACCCCGGCGCACCAGGATGGGGTTAAATACCGCGGATTCAAGTAAAATATTGCGCGTCTTAAAAGTTACTTCGCTTTCTTTACCCCCCATAATCCCGGCAATGGCTACCGGCTTATCTTTATCGGCAATCACCAAAATTTCCGGATCCAATATTTTTTGTTGCCCGTCGATAGTAATAATTTTTTCATCGGCTCTCCCCCGGCGCACATTAATTTCTTTTTGGTTGAGGGTATCCAGGTCAAAGGCATGCAGGGGCTGGCCGGTCTCAAATAAAATATAATTGGTAATATCCACAATATTATTGACGCTGCGGCAGCCAAGAGATTCCAATCTTTGCTTAAGCCAGTCAGGAGACGGCCCGACCTTAACGTCGCAAATTACTCTGGCGCTGTAAAACGGGCAGTCCTTTTTATCGCTGACCGAGATTTTTACCGGCAGGCGGTCTTTAACCTTGATCTTTGTCTCTTTAAGATTAACTGTCTTGAGTTTTAAGCCGCAAATCGCCCCAACCTCACGGGCAATTCCTAAAACGCTGAGCCAGTCCGGCCGGTTTGAGGTGATTTCAATTTCAAAGATATAATCTTTGCCCGCCTCTTCCAGGGAAACTACCTCTAAGCCCGCCATAGTCAGCTTTTCCGCCAACTGAACAGGCGCGATTTTTAAATCCACAAAATCTTTTAACCAGCTGTAAGTAACTTTCATCTTTTAAAATTGTTTTAAGAATCTTAAATCGTTCTCAAAAAATAATCGTATATCATTGATGCCGTATTTTAACATGGCGATTCTTTCCACCCCCATGCCAAAAGCAAATCCCGTATATTTTTCCGGGTTATAGCCCACCTGTTTAAATACATTCGGATGGATCATACCGGCTCCCAGGATCTCCAGCCACCCTTTTCTGCCGCAGACAGAGCACCCCTTGCCCTTACAGATAATACAGGAGATATCCACTTCCGCCGAAGGCTCGGTAAAAGGGAAAAAGTGGGGCCGAAAGCGCATTTTGATCTCCTGCCCAAAAACGCTCTTTGCAAAAAGTTCCAAAATCCCTTTTAAATCGGAGAACTTTATATTTTCATCGACCAGAAACCCTTCGATCTGATGGAACATAAAAAGGTGGCTGGCGTCCACCGCGTCCGGCCGGTATACCCTTCCGGGGACAACGATGGCTAACGGCGGTTTATGCGCCTTCATCGCGCGCACCTGCACCGGAGAGGTGTGGCTGCGCAGGAGGAACTTGGAATAATTTTTCAGATAAAAAGTATCAAAGGCGTCGCGCGAAGGATGCTCCAGCGGGATGTTTAAGCCGGTAAAATTATTATATTCGGTTTCAATTTCCGGCCCCCGGACAATCGAAAAACCCATACGGGTAAATATAGCGCAAATTTCATCGATAATCTGGGTAATCGGGTGGATACTGCCCAGCTCCTGGGCAATCCCGGGCATCCCCAGGTCTAAATTTTCTTTTTTTAAAACACTGCCGCTATTTTTTAAAACCTTTTCCTTTTCTGCGATCAGGTTTAGGAGTTTGTTTTTTAAAGCGTTGACTTCTTTGCCAAAGGCCCCGCGTTGCTCAACGGGAAGTCCAGGTATCGCGCCGGTCAACTCGGCCAACAAACCCTTCCTGCCTAAATATTTGACCCGCACCTCTTCTAAGGCAACTGCGGTAGTAACGGCGGATAAATCGCTTTCTATTTGCGTTTGAATAAGGTTAATATCCATATTAAAAATAGCGCCCCGAATAAAATAAGGGCTAATTTCACTTTAAGAAAATCCAATTTATGGTTAATAATATTACCGCTGGAAATCTTGCGTAATGTTTGGACGTGAATATCCAGGTCTCCGCCGTGCTCCAGGCAGGCGCGGTGGAATATGCCGGTTATCTCCAAAATATCCCCTCGGGACCTGTAGGTTCCCGTAAAATTTATTTCTTTGGCTAAAATCCCGTTTACCCAGGCGCCAATGGCATTCTCGCCGTCATTTAGATTTACCCAGGCAAATTCGCCGCGGGACATTACATCCCCGATTGCTTCCCCGGAATAGGTAATTGGCTTTCCATCATACTGCTTGGCATTTTTAAGCAGCTCATTACTGCTTAAACCATGGGAAAAAGCGGCCCGCGGGCCAAGAAGTAAAACAAAAAACGAGATTATTAAAAATAGCCGGAAGTTGTTCTTCATTTTCCCTTAATTGCCGCCATGAGAAATCCGATTATGGCAAACACCGACATAAATTCCAAACGGCCTGCCCACATTTGGATGATATAAGTAATTTTTAGCGCCGCGGGCATAGCGGCGCTGGTAATGCCGCAGGATAATCCAACGTTGGCAGCCGCCGACGTAGACTCAAAAAGCGATTCTAAAAAAGGGTGGCCATAAAACATCCCCACCAACGCTCCTAAACCATACAAAACGATATAAGCCAAAGTGATGGTCAAGGCGCTCCTGACAATTTTGTCCTCCAAAAATATCTCTTTTATATGATGAAACTTTTCAATAATAATTGCTTTCTCGGGCATAATAATCCTTTTTAAGTCTTCTTTCAGGGCTTTACAGATAACTCCTACGCGTAACATTTTTATACCGCCGGCAGTAGAACAAATACAGCCTCCCAAAGCCATGGCGCAGATCAAACCGAATAAAGCCAGGTTCCCCCAATCGGTAATAAACTGCTGGGCGTAGACCGTCATATAGCCGGTGGTGGTATGGGCGGAAATCAGCTGAAAAAATCCTTTACGGAATAAAACGATTGCCTGAGGGTATACTCCCAGCTGATTCAAACCAATGGCCACAATAAGAAATGTCAACATACTGCTGATAAAAAATGTCCGGCTTTCGATATTCTTGAATGTTTCTTTACGATTGCCCATCCACAATTGATAATGGAAATTGAAGTTTAGCGAACCGATAATCATTATGACGATAGTGATTATCTCAAAGATTAAACTGTGGTAATAAAGTATATTCTGGGATTGCGGGGCAAAACCGGCGGTATCAAAACCCGCCATAAAAATACAGGCGCCGTGGAAAAATGAATTTACCGGTTTTAGCCCGATGCTGATGCCGGCTATACCCAGGGCAAGGGTGCCAATAATCAAATAGATTATGCTGATTAACCAGATAAACTGAGCAGTATGCACAACATTGGGGAGTAACCGCTCATCCCGGCCTTCGCCTACATACATTTTAAAGGCGCCGCTGGTGCCTTTAAGTAAAAACGAAAGGGCAATAATGGCAATCCCCTGGCCTCCGATAAACGGCCCCAGGTGCCTCCAAAGATTGTGCGCGTAAGAAAGGTGGTCTAGGTCTTGGACCAAGCTTAGGCCGGTCGTAGTAAAACCGGACATGGTCTCAAAGCAGGCGTCCAGAAATGATTTATAATGTCCGCTGAGATAGAGGGGGACCGCGCTTAAAACCATAGCGGCAATCCAGGAAAGGCTGACCACAATCATCCCCTGCATCCAATTCAAATCCTTATCCGTGCGGCAGAACTTGCTAAACAGCAGGCCGATGATAACGGCAATCTCAAGAGCAACGGCAAAATCTAAAATCGGGTTTATCTCCCCAAAAGATAATCCGATAAAAATCGGAATAAACATGGTTAGGGCCAGGCCTAAAATGATTTTGCCCAGATAAAAACCGATAATCTTTAAATCTTCCAGACGGGGTTTAAGAATCATAGCTTAATAAGAGATATCCAACAAAATAAAAAGGCGGTTAGGATTATAAGCAGGGAGTATAAAATTTCCGTGGTGATGCCGAATATAATATTTAAGGCGGGTTTAAATCTCATTATTTTAAAGCTTCCCGGCTAAAAGGCTCAAAAGCTGCGGCTCATTGCCGATTAAAGTAAGAGCGATAACATCATCCCCGGCTTTAAGCACGGTGTCTCCTTTTGGCAGGATCACCTCTTCCCCCCTGACAATAGAAACCAATACCGCATCCTTGGGTAAATTAATATCTTTTAGCTGCTTATTAATAACCGGGGCGTCGCTGGGAAGATCAACGCGCACAATCGCCAGCTTGCCGCGTTTAAAACTCATCAAATTTACAAAATCAGAGAAGGAAACTTCTTCTTCGATAATCTTGGCAATAATTTTGGTTGAGTCAACCGGCACATCAATGCCTAACTCGCTAAAAGTATGTTCATTATCGGGATTATTCACCCGGCCGACTGTGCGCTGCAGGTTAAACTTTTCTTTGGCTAACTGGCAGATAACCAGATTGTCCTCATCGTCACCGGTCACCGCGGCCACCACATCGGCGCGTTGCACGCCTGCTTCTTCGAGTATTTTTGGATCGCATCCGTCGCCGTTAACCACCAGGATCTCAAGCTCTTTGGCGATCTCTTCGCAGATCTGGCGGTCTTTGTCGATAATGCTGACCGTGTGTTTGCTCTGATATAGCCGCTTTGCCAAAAAATAACCCACTTTACCTGCCCCGACGATCAAAATATACATGGCTATTTTCCCTTTAGTTGAAACTTTTCCCGGACTTCTTTAAGGCTGGCGACCTTGACTACCCCCATTAAGATATCCTTATCTTTTAAGACGGTTTTTGGTTCAGGGATAATAACCCCCTGCATCCTGCGCAGGGCAACCACAATAAAATCCCCCGGAATATTTATATCTTGGATAGTTTTACCCACCAAGCTGTCCTTTACCTCGATTTCAATGACCCCTAAATCCTTGGATTCGATTAAATAACTGGAAAACCTGCTTTCAATGATCTTGTCCCGAAGCATGGCGGAAAAAAGCATCGTTCCGCTGATAATATCCAAACCGAGCGCCGCGTAAATATGCGCGCGCTGCGGGTCATAAATACGGGCAAAAACCTTGGGCACGCGGAAGATCTTTTTAGCCACCTGGGCGCTGATTAAATTAGTATTATCTCCGTTGGCTACCGCGCAAAAAGCATCCGCCTTCTCAATTCCCACCTGCCTTAAAAGGGCCAGGTCAAAACCGTTGCCGACCATGGTCAGACCGTTAAAAGTATCTCCGAGGCGGTTAAAGGATTCGCGGGATTTATCGATAACCACTACATCGTGGCCTTCCCCGGACAAAAGCTTAGCCAGCTCTGAGCCTACCCTGCCGCAACCCACAATAATTACATGCATAATAACCTCTCGTGTACAAACACGCACCGGCGCAATTCTACATTAGCGCCGGGTATCTTTATTTCTTAACTATATCCACCAGCTTTTTAAAAGCATGGTTGTCCCTTACCGCTAAATCCGCCAGGATCTTGCGATCCAGGTTGATTTTGGATTTCTTTAGCCCGCTCATAAATGCGCTGTAAGTAATCCCTGCCTCCCGGCAAGCCGCGTTAATCCGTACAATCCAGAGGCTGCGGATTTCCCGTTTTTTATTCCGGCGGTCCCGATAAGCATATTTAAGCGCATGCATCAGGACTCTTTCTGCCTGTTGATATTGCTTGCTGCGGTCCCCCCAGAATCCTTTAGCCTGCTTTAAAACTCTCTTTTTCCTTTTACGCGTTGCTACACTATGTTTAGCCTTTGCCATTATTTTCTCCTAGCCCACAAGGGCACACCCGCGCAACTCCTTATAAGCGCGGGGTGTTAGAATCTATCCATAAGGTAACATGGACTTAATAAACCTTACCTCTTTTTTACCGCTAAGCGTCCTGCGCCTCTTTAAGTTCCTTATCTTCTTTGTTTTTTTAGATGAAGCCAGGTGGCTTTTACCACCGGCTGAATATCTAACCTTGCCTCTCTTGCTAAGTTTAAAGCGTTTAGCCACCCCTCTTTTTGTTTTTAATTTACCCATATTGATCTCCTTATTATACCTTATTTCGGGGCAATCACAAAAGACATAATTCTGCCTTCTAATGACGGCGCCTTCTCTACCTGCCCATCGCTCTGTGTTACGGCGATAAATTTATCTAAAACCTTTCTTCCCAGATCCACATGCTCCATCTGCCTGCCGCGGAAAAAAAGGTTGACCCTGACTTTATCTTTTTTCTTCAAAAAACTTACCACCTGCTTAACCTTGGTTTCGAAATCATGCTCATCGATATTGGGCTTAAGCCGGATTTCTTTTAAACGCCCCTGTTTTTGATGCTTCTTTGATTCACGTTCCTTCTTCTCAAGGTCATATTTAAATTTACTGAATTCAATGATCCGGCAAACCGGCGGGGTAGCCGCCGGGGCGACCTCGACTAAATCCAGATCGTGTTGATTGGCAATCTCTATTGCCCTTTGCACAGACATCACTCCTAATTGGCCCCCGTCATGGCCGATGACCCTGACCTGCGGGGAACTGATCCTGTCGTTAATCCGAATAAACTTTTTTATAGCAGCCTCCCTTTCTATTTATGCTCCTTAATCCGGTTAGTTAATTCCTCGATAAATTTATCTAAAGCAACCGCGCCCTGCTGGCCGGCAGGCCGTGGTTTGGCTTCCTCTTGCCAAAGCCGCTGGCCGCTTCCTTTTTTACGCACGCTTACCTGCTCCTGTTTTGCTTCACGCTCACCGATAATTAAACAGTAGGGAATTTTATTCAGCTCGGCTTCACGGATTTTTTTATTCAGGGTTTCATTGCGCGTATCCAGTTCAACGCGTATATTATTGTCTTCCAACTTGCTCTTTACTGTCTGAGCATAAGAAATAACTGTTTCTTTAAGCGGAATTAATAAAACCTGGCAAGGGCTAAGCCATAAGGGCAGCTCTCCTTTATAATGCTCAATCAAAGCCCCGATAAAACGCTCTAAGCTGCCCAATAGAACACGGTGCAGCATGATCGGCTGTTTTTCTTTTCCGTCGGTATCAATATAAACCAGATCAAATCTTTTAGGCAGCGCGAAGTCGCATTGAATAGTCGCGCATTGCCAGGTCCTCTTCAGCGCGTCTTTTAACTTGATATCGATTTTCGGGCCGTAAAACGCGCCGTCCCCCTGGTTGATTTCATAAGGGATGCCTTTATCTTTTAAGGCATTTTCTAATGCCTCGGTCGCCTTCTGCCAATCTTCCTCCGAGCCGATATATTTTTCAGGGCGGGTGCTTAATTCCACTCCCCACTGATTAAAACCAAATACCTTCATTGTTTCAAAAACAAAATCGATGATTTTTTTAATTTCATCCGGTAATTGTTCGGGTAAACAGAAAACGTGGGCGTCATCTTGGGTAAACCCGCGCACGCGCAACAGCCCGTGTAAAACCCCCGCTTTTTCCCGGCGGTAAACCGTACCCAGTTCAAATAAACGTATGGGCAGGTCTTTATAACTTCTGGTTTTTGATTTATAGATCAAAATATGCCCCGGGCAATTCATCGGCTTCAAAACAAACTCCTTGCCTTCGGTAGCAAAGGTGTACATGTTTTCTTTGTAATAATCATAATGGCCGCTGGTTTTCCAGAGGGCAGCATCCATGATATGCGGGGTAATTACAATCTGGTATCCGCGTTTTAAATGCTCTTTTCTCTCGTAATCCTCGATGATCGTGCGCAGGAGCGCTCCCTTGGGATGATAAAACACCAGCCCTGCACCTGCCTGCTCATGATAAATATCAAAGAACCCTAATTGCGGACCCAATTTTCGGTGGTCGCGCGATTTCGCTTCCTCTAAATTTTTTAAATACTCATCCAGCTCTTTTTGCGAATTAAAACAGGTGCCGTAAATCCTCTGCAGCATGGGGTTAGTTTCAATCCCGTGCCAATAAGCCCCGGCAACCGACAACAGCTTAAAAACCTTGATTTCTCCGGTAGATTTTATATGCGGCCCGCGGCAAAGATCCAAAAAAGCCTGGCCGGTTTTATAAATAGAAATCGCCTGGCCCGCTAAATCCTGGATAAGCTGGACCTTATAATCTTCTTTTAGCTGCTTAAATAATTTGATTGCCTGGGCCTTATCTAATTCTTCGCGTAAAAAAGGCTCATTTTTTGCGATAATCTGGCGCATCTTCTCTTCAATCGCCAACAGATCCTCGTCGCTAAAAGGCCCCTCTTTATCAAAATCATAGTAAAATCCGTCTTCGATTGCCGGGCCAATGGCTAATTTTACCTCTGGCCACAGCTCTTTTACCGCCTGAGCCAGAACATGGGAACATGAATGCCTTAAAGTAGATAGATCCATATTTTATACTTAATAAAAAAGTTTAATTGGGCCCAAGTGGACTTGAACCACTGACCTTTGCGATGTCAACGCAACGCTCTAACCAACTGAGCTATGAGCCCTGATTTTAGTGGGCAGGGAGGGAGTCGAACCCTCATGCTCTTGCGAACGGGAGATTTTAAGTCTCCATTGTCTGCCATTCCAACACCTGCCCAATATTAAATTTTAATTAAGAACTGTTTTACTTTGAGTCCAACCCCCATATGAGCCAAGGCACTCTTGTGCTAATTTTATTTTTCTGTCTAAACCAAAACAATTTTCATAATAACAGTGTTTCGTAATCTCTTTCGCAGCCATTTTACCATATTTTAGTGTATAAATAGGGTTGATACGATCGGGCCTTAATACAGAATGTATCTTTCCTCTGCAACTCAAATATGCTTCTATTACGGTTTGCAGCCATTTGATAAATACTTCAGATGCTGAAAATACACTCAAAGACCACTGCATGTGTAAATTTGTTGCATGTCGCCAACTACGCAATGAACCATCCCCGCCTATTAAACCCCTTAAAAAATCATTAAAAAATTCTTTGGGAACATCAAGTCTGCCTAAAGTTAAGGACTTATTTGGAATCAAACCAATTGATAATAAAAAATCATAAAAATTCTTATTGGATATCTGTATATAATACGCTAAGTTGATCTTTTCTTTATTCTTAATGCCTATTCTATTTGTTAAGCTAAATTTGTTTTTTATTTTGCTAAGAAAGTCATGGTCGCTAGATGTAATATCTACATGCCTACCATCTTTCGATAAACATCCGTCGCTGGTAATCAACCCTACCAGATACCAAAGATTAGCCCCTTCAATTTTTAATTCTTTTCTTTTTTGCGGCATTTTTCAACAAAAATTTGGAGGCGACGAGCGGAATCGGACCGCTGAATAGTTGTTTTGCAGACAACTGCCTTACCACTTGGCTACGTCGCCAAAATTATAATATTTTTTTCACCTGCTTGACAATCTCTTCAGTCTCCGCCAAACAACCCACCCCCGCCGCCCCGCAAGCAAGCATTCCGCTAACCGGGCCGATAAATTTATAACCGCGGGATTTTAATTTCGCGATATTGCTTTGGGTGATCTTATTTTTGTACATATTCTCATTCATCGCCGGAGCGATCAAAACCCTGGCCCTGCTTGCGCAGACCGTGCAGCTTAAAAGATCATCGCAGATACCGCAGGCAAGTTTGGCGATGATATTGGCGGTTGCCGGAGCAATCAAAATCAGGTCCGCTTTTTCCGCCAAGGATATGTGCTCAATTTCCCAGGTATCCTGCTCGTCAAATATTCCGCCCCGATAGACCCGGTTGCCGCTCAAGGCTTGAAAAACAACCGGCTTAATCAACTCCTGAGCTTCTTTGGTCATCACCACATTGACGGTAAAGCCGCATTTTTTGAGCATCCGGACCAGCTCGCAGGCTTTATAAATAGCAATACTGGCAGTTACTCCCAAAATGATATTCTTCTCTGTTTTGGCCATTATTCTTTTGCCTTTGTTTTTCTGGCCTCGATCTTACCTTCGGTAATTTCATGTAAAGCCACGGTAGAAGGCTTTACCGAAGCATCATCTGCCACTAATTTTGGCTGGCCTTCGGCGATCTCCAAAGCCCTTTTAGAAGCCAAAATTACCAGTTTATAAATTGACCCCATGCTCTTGTCTAACATCTTCTCCCTGCCCTGATAACCCATCTTTACCCCCCCAAAAGTAAAATGTTAAGCGCCGATCTCTTGTAAAAATATATCTTTTAACTCTTTGAGTGCGATTTGCAGGTTTTGATTCAGGATGCAGTAGTCAAAACCGGAAGCTGCCAATAGCTCCCTGCGCGCAAGGCGTATGCGCCGGGCTACCTCTTTTTTATTGGTCTTGCTGCAGCGGTTTTCGATCCTGGCTTTAAGCACATTAAGCGAAGGCGGTAAAACAAAAACCGTTACCGTGTTTTTAGGATATATTTTTTTAAGGATCCGGGCGCCCTTAAGATCCAAACATAAACCGAGGTTTCTGCCGCCTTTAATTTGGCTCTCCAGCGGCTCCCTGGGCGTTCCGTAATAATAGCCCAAATACCTGGTCCATTCAAGAATTTTTTTTGCTTTTAACAGCCGCCGGAACTCCGGAGCGGTAACAAAAAAATAGTCCCTGCCCTGCTTTTCTCCCGAGCGCTTTGGGCGGGTGGTAAGAGAGCGTGACTTTGCAAGCAACTTGCCTATTTTTTTATCTTGGATTAAGCTGGTCAGAAGGGTGGTTTTGCCGGAGCCTGACGGCCCGCAGATAACAAAAATTTTGCCCGGCTTGTTTTGTCTTTTGTCGGCTTTCACTACTCTATATTTTGCACCTGTTCGCGGATCTTCTCAATTTGGCTTTTCATCTGCACTGCCCGGCCCGAAATAGCCAGATCAAATGATTTTGCCGCCAAGGTGTTGGCCTCCCGCTGCATCTCCTGGGTGATAAAATCCAGCTCTTTGCCAACCACGCCGCCTTTGACAATCTTTTGCTGAAAATTGTTTATGTGAAAATGCAGGCGGTCGATCTCTTCGGCAATATCCGCCCCTTTTAAAAAAGCCGAGCGTTCTTCTTGAGCCGGGATCTTATCAAGCCTGTTTTTTATCGCCACTGTAAAACGCTGTTTAATAAAAGTTAGGTCTTTCTTCAACTGCTGGCTTCTGTTTTTTAGCAAACAGGCCAAGGCGCTGCCCTCCTTATGACGGGCGCTCAACAATCCCGTAAGCGCTTGCAAAAAGATGGGTTTCAGTTGTTCCCAGACGTGTCCGCCTGTGGGTTTATTTTCTTTAAGCGATAAAATCCCCGGCAGCCGGATCAATGAATCGAGGGTCAGGCCATCGTTAATCCTGAATTCTTTCTTGATGCTATTTAGCTGGTGCAAATAATTTTTGAGCAGCTTGCGGTTTACAAATATCCCCTGCGCCACCTGCTCCCGTATGTTGATGGCGCAATAAATCCTGCCCCGGCTGATTTTACCTTCGATTTCTTTTTTGAATTTATCCTCCAGAGAGATCCATCCTTCGGGTAAATTAAAAACTGCCTCCAAAAATTTATGGTTAGTGCATCTTAATTCCACGCTGATTCTGCCCACAGAATCAATTTCTACCTCGTGGCTGCCAAAACCGGTCATACTGCTGATCGTTTTTCCCATTCTTAAGCCCAAACCCTATTCTTAAATTCCTTCTGCACGATATTTTTTGTCGCATAGAGGTCCACGATAATTTCATCGGGGCTAAACCAAAGCTTGATCTCTCTTTCGGCTTCGGAATCATTGGATGAGACATGGATTACGTTTTCATAAACTCCGCCGGTAGTAATCCTGCCGTAAGAACCGCGGATAGAAGTTGACTCTGCTTCTTCGGGATTGGTCGAGCCGGCTAAATCCCGGCATTTCTTTATCGCATCATTGCCCCAATAAACCAGGGCCATAACTTTTTTGCGGTCATGCAGCTCTCCCCGTAAATATTTAATGATTTCGTCAAAGAAAGGCTTGTCTTTTAAATGCCTGTAATGGTCTTCGGCCAGCTCTTTGGATACACGCACCATTTTTGCGGCAACAATTTCAAGCTTGGTCTCAGACAGGCGCGTAAGGATATTGCCCGTCAGGGATTTCTTTAGCCCGTCGGGCTTAATTAAAATTAAGACTGCCTGGTCCATTATCTATTTTCCTCCTTTAATGACATTGACTATGCGCTCCAAATCTTCCTGTGAATAAAACTCGATATTGATATGCCCGCGTTTCTTTCTCTTGCTGATCCTGACTTTGGTGGCCAAGGCATGCTGCAGTTGTTCTTCCAAAACCGCCACTATCGGTTCACGCTGGCCTGGCCCGATGCTTCTTTTGATTGATTTGGGCCGTTTGCTTTTAATCAGGTTCTCCAGTTCGCGCACTGAAAGCCCTTTAGAAATAATATCCTGGGTGAGCCTGCGCTGATCGTTTGCGTCTTCAACCTCAAGCAGGGCGCGGCCATGGGCAAAACTAATGCGGCCTTTTTTCATCTCCTCCTGAATTTCATGCGGGAGCTTAAGCAAACGCAGGGTATTGGTAATCGAAACCCTGGCCTTGCCTAAAGCCTCGCTGATCTTCTCCTGGCTGACCTGGAATTTATCGATCAGGTGTTGATAGGCATGCGCTTCTTCAATGGGGTTTAATCCTTCTCTTTGGATATTTTCAATCAAGGCTAATTCCAGAGAGTCCTGGTCGCTTACATCGCGTACAATAACTGGTATCTCTTTGAGCCCCAAGGAGTTAGCTGCACGTAACCTTCTTTCTCCGGCAATTAATTCATAATTATCCCCTCTTTGCCTGACTAAAAGCGGCTGAATAACGCCTTTCTCTTTAATCGACTGGGCCAGCTCTTCAATGCTTTGCGGATCAAAATCTTCCCGCGGTTGAAATGGATTTGGTTTTATTTGTCCAAACTGGACATAAATAATTTCTTCTTTATGTATCGTGGTATCAGCTGCTTTTTCGGGAATTAACGCTGCCAGGCCTTTTCCTAAAGCTCTTCTCTCCATTAAACCGCTCCTTTTTGCCCACAAGGGCACACCCGCGCAACACCTTCTAAGCGCGGGGTGTTGGAATTGGTGAATTTACTGGTGAACCCAAAATTTCTTTACTCAGCTCTTCGTACTTCTGCGCCCCCAGAGAATTGCTATCATATAAAATAATGGGTTTGCCAAAACTCGGAGCCTCGGTAAGCCGAATATTCCTGGGGATAACCGTGCTATAAACTTTATCTTTAAAATGAGCGCGCGCTTCCTGAATAACTTCCTTGGTCAGGTTAGTGCGAAAATCTGCCATGGTTAAAAGCACCCCTTCCACACTTAGAGAAGGATTAAGGTTTTCTTTCACAAGCCTAATAGTATTATGTAGTTGCGTTAATCCTTCTAAGGCATAATATTCACATTGGACAGGAATGATTACGGAGTCAGCGGCGCATAATCCATTAATCGTCAGCAGTCCTAAAGAAGGCGGGGAATCGATAATCATAAAATCATAATTATTTTTTTCAATTTGCAGCGCCCTCTTTAACCTATATTCCCGTCCCAATGCCCCGACCAGTTCTACTTCTGCGCCGGTCAAATCTAAATTAGAAGGAGCTAATACTAAATTATCAATTGCGGTTTTTTGTAAAATATCGGCGAGTTTTGCTTCTTCAAGTAAAATATGATAAGTGCTTTTTTGAATGTCGTGCTTGTTTATTCCTATACCGCTGGTAGCATTGGCCTGAGGATCTAAATCAATGAGCATAACCTTCTTTCCGGCCATCGCCAGATATGCCGCGAGGTTAATCGAAGTGGTAGTTTTTCCTACCCCGCCTTTCTGGTTGCAGATTGTAATTATCTTACCCATTGATATTATTATAGTTATAATATGTTCCACACGGAACATATCTTTCAACTAAATCAATTATCTCAGAACAAAAACAGTTGTCAAGTGTTTTCTTTGCTCGAAATCACACTTACGCGTACTTTTGCCGGCTTAGCTCCGGGCATACCAAAAAGGCCTTTTTTCTCTTCGGACAGACTCTCGATTTTAACCTGGCTGCGAGGCAATTTTAATGCTTTTAGGGCCTTTTCAATCGCCTCTTCCATGGTTTTACCTTCAGATTCCACGTATTTTGCTTTTTTCATTTTTGACTATTAATACGAAATTGGTAGCCCAACATCAATATGCTATTTACAAACCAATAAAGCACTAACCCCGATGGCATTTGATAGAAAATCACTCCAAACATGATCGGCATAATAATGGACATTATCTTCTGTTGCTGAGCAGCTTCTCCAACCGCCTTTCCCATAGATATCTTCTGTTGCACATACATCCCAATAGCCATTAGAATTGGAAGGATATTTAACTGATTGCCTAAAAAAGGTATCGAATTTTTGAAAACAAAAAGCTTATCCGGTGAAGATAGGTCCGTAATCCACCAAAAATGCGCCCCTCTTAAAGCTACTGAACGGATCAATGCCTGATAAAGGGCAAAAAATATGGGCATTTGCAATAAAAGCGGCAGGCAACCGCTAAGAGGGTTAACTTTATGTTCCTTATAAAGTTGCATTATTTCCTTATTTAATCTTTGCGGATTGTCTTTAAACTCCTTGCGCATAGCCTCGATTTTAGGCTGCAAAACCTGCATCTCTTTCATCGAACGCATTTGCTTAAGTGATAGAGGAAATAACAGGAGATAAACCGCGATGCTTAAAATAATTATCGCCCAGCCCCAATTGTGAACCAAGCCATAGAAGAATCCAAGCAGTTGTAATAGCAACTGCGCAATAAAATCAAATGTACCAAAATAAATAATTGCTGTCCATTCTGGATTAATACTATTTAATATATTTAAATCTTGAGGCCCCAAGTAAACACGATATGAATGTCCAATCTGAGTTCCAGGTTTTAAGGTTAGTTCATTTGTCACTAATCCAATTTCGGATTCTTGTGGGTTAATTTTTTTAACATACGCACCAGCTGCTACATCAACAGGTTCAACAATGGCGCAAAAATACTGATCGCGCAAGCCCACAAATTGGACATTCTGACTGCTGGAATCTTTTCCTGCCGAAAGATGAACCGTCTTTTCCTTTCCACCGATAAGCACGTCTTGATAGCGCGCTTGCGGATTTTTGGCGGATAAATCCAGGCGGCCCAAAACTAATTGCGGATTTAGCACTAAAGGAGAGGAGGATAAATTTTGAACCTTAATTGTTAACTCTATGGCGTAACTATTGTTAGGAATAATAAATTTCTTGATAATCCGCCTATTTTGATCTTCATGGACAAAGGTAATGCTCTCCCCCGTCATGCTTTGTTGTTTAAAGACAAGGTTATTATCGCTCAGAAAACCGATTTTAAGCGGCAGGCGGTGCTCGAGATTATTCTTAAAAATCACTTCTAAAATAGCACCTCTCTCCGGGTTAAAAATGATTTCGCGTTTATCTTGGGTAAATTTTACCGTCTCTTTTATAACATCCGTAAGAGGTGAAGTGGCAATTGTGGGCTGAAGAACAGGAGAGCTGCCCGGCGGCAATGTTTGTAACTGCGAACCTGGCGCGGTAACTCCTTTATTATCAATTGGTTGCGGTTTAGGCATCAAGGCTGACCAACTCAATAATACTAAAAGCGACAAACCAATAGCTAAAACTAAGCGTTTTTCCATAGTTTTATATTAAGGGGTCATAACCCGACCGCCCGGAAAAAGGATGGCAGCGCAATATCCTGATTAGCCCCTTAAATACTCCTTTAGTTAATCCGTATTTTAAAATTGCCTGTTTTGCGTACTCGGAACAGCTGGGTTCAAAACGGCAACATGCCGGAATAGCCGGCCTTACATATCCCTGGTATAGCGCTATTAACGCAAGCACCGGGCGGTTTACTTTTAAATGCAAAGTCGTTTTCTGCCCTTGCTCCGTCGACGGGCCAAAAGTTTACGTCCGGATTTAGAAGCCATTTTACTGCGGAACCCGTGGCGTTTTTTACCGACAATATTTGTGGGTGTCTTTAAATTTTTTTTCATTCAGGATCTCCTTTTTTTGCCCCCTGTTTTCATGGAAAACACGGGGCTTGGAAAATCAGCCGCAATTTATGAAAGCGATCTTCTTGATTTTTGTGAATTGTAACATAGATTTATTTGGAGGTCAAGTTTTTTATTGACGCTTCAACATATTGTTGTATAATAACTCACGTTTATCTTTTTTTCTTGCAAGGAGTTTGCTCTCTGTTATAATAACTCTGTTTAGAGAAAATCGGGTCGCCTGTTTTATCCACAGATTTATGCAAGTTGTGCATAAACTGTTAACTCTGTAGATCCCCGTCAGAAAATCATGTTCGAGCTTACTAAAAATTGGGAAGAAACGCAAAGAGATTTAAAGGCCAGCTTAGGAGAAACTATCTACGCTACCTGGATAGCGCCATTGAGGCTTTCTATCCAGGATAACCAAAGTATCAACCTGGAGGCGCCGGATCAGTTTTTCAAAGATTGGGTAGAAAAACATTATCTCAACCTTATTCTGGAAACCTTAAAACATAAAGGACTGGATAATCTGTTAGTAAGGCTGGTTGTTAGCAGTGTGCAGGAAGATTTAAGCGCTGTTCATTCTTATCCCGAAGCAAATATTAAAACCGCTCCGGCTGCCGGATTTATCAATCTTAATTCGCGTTATACATTTGAAAATTTTGTGGTGGGTCCGTCCAACCGGCATGCGCACGCTTATTCGCTGGCAGTGGCCAATTCACCGGCCAAAACATATAACCCGCTATTTATTTACGGCGGGGTGGGGCTGGGCAAAACCCACCTGATCCAGGCGATCTGCCATCAAATAAAAAACAGTAATCCAGCGGGCGTAAAAATATGCTATGTCTCAAGTGAAAAATTTACCAACGAACTGATCGACGCTATCGTCCACCGTTCCACCGCGGCCTTCCGCCAAAAATACCGCAATCTCGATGTTTTGGTTATCGACGATATCCACTTTATCGCCGGAAAGGAATCGACCCAGGAAGAATTTTTTCACACTTTTAATACTTTATATGATGCGCACAAACAGATCGTGTTTTCTTCGGACCGGCCCCCCAAAGAAATTACCAATTTACAGGAAAGGCTGGTTTCACGGTTCGGCTGGGGGCTGGCCACCGATATCCAGCCTCCGGATTTAGAAACCCGCGTGGCCATCCTTAAGAAAAAAATTGAGCGCGAACCGGTTAATGTCCCCGATGAAGTAATTTTTTTTATCGCCCAATTAATCAAGACTAACATCCGCGAACTAGAAGGGGCTTTGGTCAGGACCATTGCTTATTCTTTACTGGAGGAGGCCCCGATTACCCTGCAATTAACTAAAGATGTTTTAAAAGACCTGCTCAAGGAGCCGACAAAATTAATCACGGTGGATTTTATCCAGCGCTGCGTGGTTGAAGAATTCGGGATTTCCCTGCAAGACCTTAAAACCAAGCGGCGCAATAAACAAGTCGTGTTCCCAAGACAAATCGCGATGTATCTAAGCAGGGAGTTGACTGATCTGTCTCTGCCGGAGATTGGAGAGCTTTTTGGCGGCAAGGACCACACAACAGTTTTACATTCTTATAATAAACTCAAGGAAGACATACACCGTAACCCGGAATTAAAGACCCGGGTGGAAAAAATTATTCAAGTTATTAAACAGTGATCCCCAGGTTATTAGATTACAATATTTGTTATAATTAGACATATTGCAACAAGTTAAGTCTTTGTAAACAAACATGCGGGCCCTTTATGACTACTGTTATTTTAAGTTTTTAAATATATATAAATAAAAGGGGAGCCTAAAATGAAATTTAAAGTCGAAAAAACAAACCTGGTTAACGCAATTCAAGCCGTACAAAACATAATTACCACCAAATCCGCATTACCCATCCTTTCTAATATCTTAATTGATGTCCAGTTAGGGATGGTAAAATTAACAGCAACGGATTTAGATATCGGGATAACCTGTGTAATCCCTGTGGATATGCAGGAACCGGGAGCAATCACGATTCCGGCTAAGAGGTTTAGCGATATAATTAAAGAGTTCCCTTCGGATATTATTAATGTTGGCACCAAAAAAAACAATCAGGTTCTCGTTGATTCGGATATGTGCCAATTTAAGATTATGGGATTGGCCAAAGAAGAGTTTCCAAAACTACCTGAGTTCAAAGACAAGAAAGCTATTAAAATTAATCAAGGGGTTTTAAAAGAAATATTATCGTTAACCGCATTTGCGGTGTCTTTTGATGAAACCCGCTATGTTTTAAACGGTATTCTTTTTAAGATTAGTAAAGGGGTGTTAACCTTGGTGGCTACCGATGGCAAGAGATTGGCGGTTGCGGAGAGAAAACTAACCACAGCCGAGCCCGAAGCTGAAGTAAGCATGGTTGTCCCGATTAAAACAATACAGGAATTAAACCGTAACCTGAAAGATGAGGGAGAATTATCTTTGGTGATTAGCAGTAATCAGGCCTTGTTCGATTTAGGCGGCGTGGCGGTTGTATCTCGTTTAATCGAAGGGGAATTTCCCGATTACAAACAAGTTGTTCCCGCGGTATCTGAAAATAAAATGAAGGTGCAGCGTAACCAGTTTTTATTGGCGATAAAAAGAGCCGCGCTTTTGGCAACGCCGGATTATCAGGCGGTAAAATTCGAGGTTTTTAAGAATAAACTGGTAATTTCCAAGTCTACTCCCGATGTCGGCGAGTTTCATGAAGAATTGGCGGTAGAATATCAGGGCAGGGAGCTGGTGATTGGTTTTAACCCGGTATATTTAATGGATGTTTTGAAGAATTTGAACGAAGAAGTAATTGGTTTAGAGTTAACGGATACAGAAAAACCCGGGGTTATCCGGATCAGCGGTTATGTTTACATAGTTTTACCCATGCGCCTTAACTAGTAATATGGAACTTTTAAAAAATACGCTGGATGAACTTATGCGGGGCTTAAGCGCCAAAAAAGGTGTTTTGGCGGATGCCCAGCCGCAGCAGTGGTTAAAAAAAGCCTTGACAAAGAAAGAGTTGGGGCATATAAAAGTTAAATATTTCAGCAAGGGTGTTTTGGGTTTAAGCGTGGATTCTTCCTCTTGGCTGTATATTTTAAGTTTAAAGAAAGAAGAGCTGCTGGGTAAGTTAAAAAAAGAAAACCCGGGATTAAAAAATATAATTTTCCGTATCGGAGAAATTTAAGTGAAAAAAGCCAAACCAGAAGCTAAAGAAAACCTTAAGGCCGCCGAGAAAGCCAAGGCTTACGATGCTACCAGTATCCAGGTTTTAGAGGGTATTGAAGCGGTCAGGCGCCGGCCGGCAATGTATATCGGAGACACCTCGGCGCGCGGGCTGCATCATTTGGTTTTTGAGGTTGTGGATAACAGCGTTGATGAAAGCCTGGCCGGGTTTTGCGATTCCATCGCTGTCGGCATACAGCCGGATAATAGTATAACCGTGGTTGATAACGGCCGCGGGATCCCGGTGGATATGCACAAGACCGAAAAGAAGCCGGCAGTGGAAGTGGCCTTGACTACCCTGCATGCCGGAGGCAAATTCGATCACCGTTCTTATAAAGTTTCCGGAGGTTTGCACGGAGTCGGCGTAAGCTGCGTGAACGCGCTTTCCGACTGGCTGGAGGTGGAGGTTAAAAGAGACGGTAAAATTTACCACCAGCGTTATGAACGGGGCAAAACCGTTTCTAAGCTGACGGTTATCGGTAAAAGCACTTCTACCGGCACCAAGATTACTTTTAAACCGGACAAAACAATTTTCAGCAAAACAGAATATTCTTACGATACCCTTTCCGGCCGCCTCAGAGAGTTAGCTTTCTTAAATAAAGGATTAAAAATAAAATTAGCGGATGAGCGTTCGGACAAAGAAGCGGTTTTTGAATTTTCCGGCGGCATTGTTTCATTCGTGGAATACCTTAATAAGAACAAAAATCCTCTGCACAACAAAGTGGTTTATTTTGAGAAACTTCAGGATGATGTCAATGTCGAGGTTGCCCTCCAGTATAATGATGGATATGCTGAGACCATGTTCTCATTTGCCAATAATATCAATACCGTTGAAGGCGGCACGCATTTATCCGGTTTTAAATCCGCTTTAACCCGCGCGATCAACCAATACGCCAAAGGAAAAAATTTGCTTAAAGACAACATTGCCATTACCGGCGATGATGTGCGCGAAGGATTAACCGCGGTCATTAGTGTGAAGGTGCCCAATCCGCAGTTTGAGGGCCAAACCAAAACTAAATTAGGTAATTCCGAAGTAGAAGGGTTAGTGGCTTCCACCAGCCTGGAGGCGCTGGCCAGTTATTTTGAGGAAAATCCTTCGGTGGCCAATAAAATTATTGATAAGGTAATCGTGGCTTCCCGCGCCAGGGAAGCCGCGCGCAAGGCGCGGGAATTAACCCGCAGGAAAGGCGCCCTGGAAGGCGCCGGACTTCCCGGTAAATTAGCGGATTGCTCGGAACGCGACGCGGCACTTTGTGAATTATATATTGTCGAAGGAGATTCCGCCGGCGGCTCGGCCAAACAGGGCCGCGACCGGAGATTCCAGGCCATCCTGCCGATTAAAGGGAAAATTTTAAACGTTGAAAAATCGCGGCTGGATAAAATTTTATCCAACGAAGAGATCCGCACGATCATTACTGCCTTAGGCACGGGTATTGGCGAAGAATTTGACCTGGCCAAATTAAGATACCATAAATTAATGCTGATGGCCGATGCGGATATCGACGGTTCACATATCCGCACCCTGCTTTTGACTTTATTATACCGTCAGCTGCCCAAATTAGTTGAAGAAGGGCATGTTTATATTACCCAGCCGCCGCTTTATAAGATTAAAAGGGGCCAGCGCGAAGAATATATCCAGACCGAACAGCAAATGAATGATATGCTTTTAGATTTAGGCCGCGAAGGGCATAAATTAATCCGGGTCAAGGATAAACAAGCTTTTACTGATAATCAGTTCAGGGAGCTTTTAAAGCTTTTGGTTGAGTTGGATAAGCTGGGAAGGTATTTAGACAAAAAGGGAGTAAATTTTGCAGAATATTTGAACTTTAGGCATCCTAAGACCAAAAAAATGCCTATTTATAGGGTAAAAGTGGATGGAAAAGACCAGTTTGTTTATTCGGATAAAGAGCTGGCCGTTCTCACAGAAAAAGAAGGCAAAGAAGCAGAGCAGGATGTTTTACATCTTTTTGAAGCGCAGGAGATCGAGGAGTTGATTTTAAAAATAGAAAAACTCGGTATTGAGTTTGAAACTTATTTTGGAAATATTGCAGCGGTCAAAGTTGGTACGGCCAAAGAAGAGGAGAAAAAAATAAAAGCAGTTTATCGTGTTACCAACGATGATGATGTTAAAGAAGTTTTTAGTTTAAAAGAGCTGCTTGCTTATATCAAAGAAGTTGCTTCTAAAGGCATGCATATTCAAAGATACAAAGGTTTGGGAGAAATGAACCCGCAGCAGCTTTGGGACACGACCATGGATCCTGAGAAGCGGACAATTTTACAGGTAACCTTAGAAGATGCCGTGGAAGCAGATAAGATGTTTACCGTGCTAATGGGGGATCAGGTTGAACCCCGGCGGGAATTTATCGAAGACCACGCGCACCAGGTCAAAAATTTGGATATTTAATTATGTATACGCGCAACGACAAAATAATTCAGGTTTATATCGAGGATGAGGTCAAGGACTCCTATTTAAATTACGCCATGAGCGTAATTGTCGGCCGGGCCCTGCCGGATGTCCGCGATGGCTTAAAGCCCGTGCACCGGCGCATCCTTTACGCCATGCGCGAACTTAACCTGGAACATTCCAAGCCCTACAAAAAATGCGCCCGTATCGTCGGTGAAACCATGGGTAAGTACCATCCGCACGGAGACGTGGCGATTTACGACACGCTGGTCAGGATGGCGCAGGATTTTTCTTTGCGTTACCCTTTAGTTGACGGCCAGGGAAACTTTGGATCAGTGGACGGTGACGCCGCCGCGGCGATGCGTTATACCGAGGCCCGCCTGGCAGCAGTCAGCGATGAAATGTTGGATGATATTGAAAAAGAAACCGTAAATTTTGGGCCCAACTTCGATTCTTCCTTAAAGGAGCCGTTGTTGTTACCGGCGACCCTGCCCAACCTTTTGGTTAACGGTTCAAGCGGCATTGCCGTAGGCATGGCCACCAATATTCCGCCGCATAATTTAAACGAAGTTTGCGACGCGATTATTCATATCCTTGACCATCCCGAAGCGGAAATTAAAGATTTGATGCACTATATTAAGGGGCCGGATTTCCCCACCGGCGGTTTAATTTGCGGCAAGGGTGGAATTAAGGATGCGTATACTACAGGAAGAGGCAGGCTTGTAGTGCGGGCCAAGGCCACTGTGGAGCACCAGAAGAACGGCAAAGACTTGATTATTTTTACCGAGATTCCCTATCAGGTGCAAAAGTCAGCCCTGATCGAGTCAATCGCCGGTTTAGTTGATGAGAAAAAGATCGAAGGCATTTCCGATATTCGCGATGAATCGGATAAAGAAGGCATGCGCATTGTCGTTGAGCTTAAGCGCGACACCGAGTCTCAGATTGTTTTAAACCAGCTTTTTAAGCATACTCAGCTGGAAAACACCTTTGGTATTATTATGTTAGCCTTAGTTGATAACCGTCCCAAGGTTTTAAGTTTGCGCCAGGTGTTGGATTGTTATATCGAGCACCGCAAAGTAGTTATCCGCAGGCGCACGCAGTTTGAGTTAGACAAAGCTTTAAAACGCGCGCATATTTTAGAAGGCTTGAAAATCGCGCTTAAATTTATCGACCGGATTATCAGGGTTATCAAGACCTCCAAAAGCGTAGAGAGCGCCAAATTAAATTTAATGAAAGAGTTTGAGCTCTCTGAGATTCAATCCCAGGCAATTCTAGAAATGCAGCTGCAGCGCCTGACCGCTCTTGAGCGCGATAAAATTGACGCCGAGTACGCGGAACTTTTAAAGAAAATCGAAGAATGCCGGGCGATCCTCGGCTCACTAAAAAAGATCGAAGCGATCATTAAAGAAGAACTGGAAGAATTAAAGAAGAAATATGGCGACAGCCGCCGCACGGATATTGTCGGGGAAGCCGAAGATCTGGAGGTCGAGGATTTAATTGCCGAAGAGGACGTGGTTGTAACTATCAGCCATAGCGGTTATATTAAGCGCCTGCCGGTAAGCGCCTACCGTAAGCAAAAACGCGGCGGCACCGGGGCAACCGGAGCGGAATTAAAAGAAGAGGATTTTAGCGAGCATCTTTTTGTCGCTTCCACCAAAGATTACTTGTTGATTTTTACCGATAAAGGGCAGGTGCACTGGCTGAAGGTTTATGAAATTCCTCAGGCCAGCCGCATATCTAAAGGCAAGGCGATTATTAATCTTGTGCAAATGGAGCAGTCGGCCAAGGTCAGCTCGACTATTCCGGTAAAAGAATTTTCCGCGGATAAATATTTAGTCATGGTCACTAAATTAGGCCAAATCAAAAAAACTAAACTTGAAGCTTACGGTAACCCGCGCAAAGGCGGGATTATCGGGATTACTTTAGACAAGGACGATGTGTTAATCGGCGTGGAGATGACCGACGGAAAACAGGAATTGCTTATCGGGACCAAACAGGGCAAGGCAATCAGGTTTTCCGAGGATAAGGTGCGCGAAATGGGCCGGGGCGCCCATGGGGTGCGGGCGATATCTCTGTCCAAAAAAGATGAAGTTATCGATATGGTGGTCCCGCAAAAGGCTTCAACGATCTTAACGGTTACGGAGTTAGGGTTTGCAAAACGCACGACCATCGATGAATACCGGTTAACCAGCCGCGGCGGCAAAGGGGTGATTAATATCAAGGTTACGGATAAGAATGGCCATGCGGTAAATTTAAAAACCGTAAATGATAAAGATGAACTCATGGTTATTACCCAGAACGGGATATTTTTACGCTGCGCGATCAAAGATATCCGTGAAACCGGCCGTTCATCCCAAGGCGTGCGCTTGATTAAGTTGCAGGACAAAGACCGGGTTTCCTGCGTTGCCCCGGTCATTGCCGAAGAAAACGAATAAGGCTAAAGACCCTGTCGTCTAGCCTGGTCCAGGACAAGAGCTTTTCAAGCTCTCGACACGGGTTCAAATCCCGTCAGGGTCATTAAATAGGCCAGGAGAGTGTTCGATGTGTGGCATAGTCGGATATATCGGTGATAAAGAGGTACAGCCTATTCTTTTAGCCGGGTTAAAACGTCTAGAGTACCGCGGCTACGATTCCAGCGGCATAGCCGTAATCCTTCCCAAAAAAAATAATATCGGCATAAGAAAATCCCCCGGAAAAATCAGCGTATTAGAAAAATTAGTTAAAAATAAACCGCTTGGCGGCACAGTTGGCATTGCCCACACGCGCTGGGCCACCCACGGCGCCCCTACGCAGGTTAACGCCCATCCGCACCATGACTGTTCCGGCCAGATCGCCATTGTGCATAACGGAATCATTGAAAATTATGAATCCCTTAAAGCCCAGCTGATCGAAGAAGGCCATGCTTTTGCCGGCCAGACAGATACCGAAGTAATCGCGCACTTAATCGAAAAGTTTTATAAAAATATTCCGCTTGAAGAGGCGGTAGCTAAGGCGCTTAAATTATTGACAGGTTCTTTTGCGATCGGAGTAGTTGCGGCAAGAGAGCCGGATAAATTAGTGGGGGCCCGCTTGGGCAGCCCTTTAATCGTCGGGGTAGGTAAGGGGGAGAATTTTCTGGCCTCGGATGTCCCGGCAGTTTTAGGTTTTACCAAAGAGGTGGTTTTTCTTGATGAAAACGAGATCGTAGTTTTAGATAAAGATAATTTTAAAGTGAGTAATCTTGAGGGTAAAACTATTTTTAAAGAAACTACGCGTATTAATTGGGATATCGATCAGGCGGAAAAATCCGGGTTTGATCATTTTATGCTCAAGGAAATTAATGAGCAGCCCCGGATCCTGGAAAGTTTAATTAATTCCCGCATCGATAAAGAAACCGGCAAGATATTTTTCAAAGAGCAGAATATCCCGGAAACCAGGTTTAAGGATGTAAAAAATATTTTTATCGTTGCTTGCGGCACAGCCTATCATGCCGGCCTGGTCGCCAAATACGCGCTGGAGTCGGTCTGCGGAATTTCCACGCAAATCGATGTTTCCAGCGAGTTCCGGTACCGCGATCTTTTGATCGGGCCGCAGACGCTGGTTATCGCGATAAGCCAGTCCGGAGAGACCGCGGATACTTTGGCCGGGGTAAGAGAGGCAAAGCGGCGCGGCTCAAGCGTAATCTCCATCTGCAATGTTTTGGGTTCAACCTTGACCCGGGAATCCGACGGTATAATTTACACCCACGCGGGCCCGGAGATCGGAGTTGCCTCGACCAAGGCCTATACCGCGCAGTTGGCCGCGCTTTATTTGTTTGCTTTTTATTTGGCGCAAATAAGGGATGTTTTGCCTGCCGCTAAAATTAAAAAATTGCTGGATGAACTGCGCAAGGTTCCCAAATACCAGGTTGAGATTTTAAAATTGCAGAAAAGTATTGCTACCCTTGCCCGCAGGCATTCGCATTTAGGGTCATTTTTATATTTAGGCAGGAACGTAAATTATCCTTCGGCCCTGGAAGGGGCATTGAAATTAAAAGAGATTTCCTATATCCCGGCAGAAGGATACGCGGCCGGAGAGATGAAGCACGGGCCGATTGCCTTAATCGATGAATATCGGGCGGTGGTTTGTATCGCGCCCAGCTCCAAGGTTTATGAAAAGATGGTTTCCAATATTCAGGAGATCCGCTCTCGAAAAGGAAGAATTATTGCTATTGCCACCGAAGGGGACAAAGAGATTAAAGAATTAACCCGTGAAGTAATTTATGTCCCCAAGATCGATGAAATAT
Source organism: Candidatus Omnitrophota bacterium (assembly GCA_028715785.1). Taxonomy (GTDB): domain Bacteria; phylum Omnitrophota; class Gorgyraeia; order Gygaellales; family Profunditerraquicolaceae; genus UBA6249. Next base: position 59,850 of record JAQURC010000004.1, on the reverse strand, counting down.
TTTCTCCGCTTTTAGTAGTCCTGCCGCTGCAGTTGTTGGCGTATCATATTGCCGTCAAGCGCGGCTGCGACGTGGATCAACCGCGTAATTTAGCCAAGTCCGTAACCGTGGAATAATGTTTTATATCGTCGCTACTCCAATCGGCAATTTAGGAGACTGCACGCAGAGGGCAATCGAGGTTTTAAAAAGCGTAGATTTAATTGCCTGTGAAGACACGCGGCACACTAAAATTTTACTTGCGCATTACGGGATTAAAACTCCCACTACTAGTTTTTTTCAGCACAACCGGTTTACCAAGGGCGACTATTTAGTCGGGTTGCTGAAAGAAGGAAAAGATATCGCCCTGGTTTCCGATGCCGGCACCCCGGGAATTCTTGACCCCGGATATAATTTAATTAACCTGGCGATTAAAAATGGCCTGGAAATGACTTTTATCCCCGGCCCGGCGGCTTTTGTCAATGCCCTGGTGCTTTCCGGAAAGCCCTGCCATGAATTTTATTTTGCCGGTTTTCTGCCTAACCGGACCGGTGCGCGCAAAAATCAACTGGAGAAATTAAAGCAACTTGGGTGCACCCTGGTTTTTTATGAATCCTGCCACAGGATCTTGGCCAGCCTTGAAGATATAAATACGGTTTTTGGGGACAAGGAAATTACGGTTGCCCGGGAATTAACCAAGAAATTCGAAGAAGTCTTGCGCGCCAGTTCCAAAAATATTCAAGAAAAGCTTGCCCAAAGCAAGCCCCGCGGCGAGTTCGTAATCGTAATTTAGTCTTGACAAAGAGATGGCCGGTGGTATACTTAAGACAATCAATGGACCTTTAAGCCCGGCTCAGAGAAGCTGGCAAGGCAAATAAGATGAGTAAGATAGCGGGAAAAAATATGAACCCTTGGCAAACACAGCCAGGGGTATTTTTTTGCATAGAAGGAAAATAGATGAAAGAAAAAGCTAAAATACTAGACCAGGAAGGAATTAGCCGGGCGATTACCCGCATTGCCCATGAAATTATCGAAAAAAACAAGGGCACCGCGGGGCTATGTGTAATTGGCATTAGGAACCGCGGGGTTTATATCGCCCAGCGCATTGCCGAATGTATCAAAAAGATTGAGGGCAAAGAGATTGAAACCGGCGCTTTGGATATTACGCTTTACCGCGACGATTTGGCTTTGGCTTCCGGCCAGCCCAGGGTGCGAAAAACCGAAATAGATTTTGATATTAACGAAAAGAATTTAGTCTTAGTTGATGATGTGCTCTACACCGGCCGCACCATCCGGGCGGCATTGGACGCCTTAATTGATTTGGGCCGGCCCAGATCAATCCAGCTGGCAGTTTTGGTTGACCGCGGGCACCGGGAACTGCCCATCCGGGCGGATTTTGTGGGTAAAAATATCCCGACTTCCAATAAAGAATCCGTGGAAGTGTGCCTGCAAGAATCCGATGGCAGCGAAGAGGTATTAATCGCGGAGAGGCAATAATGGCTTGGACCAAGAAGGATCTTTTGGGTCTGGAATATTTATCGCCGGAAGAGATTGAACTTATCTTAGATACCGCCGAATCTTTTAAAGAAGTTTCCACCCGCGAGATCAAAAAAGTCCCCGCCTTACGCGGCAAAACCGCGGTGAATCTTTTTTACGAACCATCGACGCGCACCCGCGTATCTTTTGAGGTGGCCGCCAAAAGGCTTTCTGCCGATGTGATTAATATCGCCACCGAAACATCCAGCGTGCGCAAAGGCGAAACTTTAATCGATACGGGCAAAAACATCCAGGCGCTGAAAGCCGACATAATTATTATGCGGCATAATTATTCCGGCGCGGCCAATATGCTCGCCCGGGCCCTGGATATCAGCGTGGTCAATGCCGGAGACGGTTGGCATGAACATCCTACCCAGGCGTTGCTGGATATCTTTACCTTAAAAGAAAAATTAGGGAAAATAAAAGGTTTAAATGTCGCCATTGTCGGCGACATCGCCCATTCCCGGGTTGCCCGTTCAAATATCTGGGGCCTGACCAAATTAGGGGCCAACGTTACGCTTTGCGCGCCGGAGATGCTGCTTCCCGTGGGAATCGAACTAACCGGAGCAAAAACCTCCAGCAATATCGACGAGGTTTTAAAAAAAGCCGACGCGGTGAATGTTTTAAGAATGCAGTTTGAGCGTGATGAAGGCACAGCTTTTCCCGAGCAGCTGGACTATTTCAAAAAGTTTGGAATTACCGAAGAAAGACTGGCTAAAGCCAAAAAAGATGTTGTGGTGATGCACCCCGGACCGATTAACCGCGGAATTGAGATGTCCAGCGAAGTAGCCGACGGGAAAAATTCAGTAATCCTGGAGCAGGTAACTAACGGCATTGCCGTAAGAATGGCGGTTTTATTTTTAGTCAGCCAGGCAAGGGAAGCAAAAAATGAGCATATTGATTAAAGGCGGCAGGGTAATTGACCCGGAAAATAAAATTGACGCAAAGCTGGATATCCTGGTTGAAGGAAATAAAATATCCAAAGTTGCCAAAAATATTCAAGCTCAGGAGGCAACCATAATCGATGCCGATAATAAGATTGTCGCCCCGGGCATTATCGATATGCATGTGCATTTACGCCAGCCCGGCAGGGAAGACAAGGAAACAGTAGCTACTGCCACGCTGGCTGCTGCCAAAGGCGGAGTAACCACGGTTTTAGCCATGCCCAACACCCAGCCGGCGATGGATTGCCCGGAGGGCGTCAGGTTGTTGCAAGAAATAATCAAGAAAGACGCGAAGGTGAATGTGCTTATTTGCGGAACAATTACCAAAGGACGTTTAGGTGAAGAGTTAAGTGATATCGCCGCGCTAAAGAAAAGCGGCGTTTATGCTATCTCCGATGATGGATGTTCGGTGGATAGCGATGAGTTGATGTTGGAGGCGCTCAAAAAAGCAAAACAAGCCGGGCTTTTAACGATCTGCCATTCTGAGGATAAAAAACTTTCGGGAAAAGGGGTAATCAATTTGGGTTTTAATTCTACGCGCCTGGGTTTGCGCGGCATTTCTAACGAATCAGAGTATAAACGGGTTCGCAGGGATATCGAATTGGCCAAGAAGGCTGCCTCCGCGGTGCATATTGCCCATGTGAGCTGCCGGGAGTCGGTGGAGATAATTGCTCAGGCGAAAAAAACAGGCATTAAGGTAACCTGTGAAACAGCCCCGCACTATTTTACCCTTACCGAAGACGCCCTTTTAGGATATGATACGAATATGAAAATGAATCCGCCCTTAAGAAGCAAGAAAGATCTTATGGCGATAAAGCAGGGGTTAAAAGACGGCACAATCGATGTGATTGCCTCCGACCATGCCCCGCACACTGAGAATGAAAAAGATATTGAGTTTGAGCGCGCCGAATTCGGGGTAGTGGGGCTGGAGACCGAGCTTTCCGCCGGCATAAATGAATTATTAGCCAAAGGGGTTTTGGATTGGCCGGGGCTGGTTGAAAAATACTGTTTAAACCCCGCTAAAATCCTGGGTTTAGAGGCAGGCAGGTTAGCTAAAGGGACGCCTGCGGATATAATTATCGTTTCTGATCAAGAGCCCTGGGTAGTTGATAAACAAAATTTAGTTTCTAAATCCAAGAATTCCGCGTTTCTTGGTTACTCTCTAAAAGGCGCGGTAGATTATACGATCTGCAAAGGACAGGTAGTTTATAAAAGGTAAATATGGAGTTTATCGCCGATTTTCACATCCACTCTAAATACTCCCGGGCAACCAGCCGCGATATGGATATTAAGCATCTAGCGGAGTGGGCCAAATTAAAAGGGATTACTTTAATGGGTACGGGTGATTTTACTCATCATCTATGGCTGGAGGAATTAAAGCACACATTGGAAGATTGCGGAAATGGGTTATTCAAATATGCCGGCGTGTATTTTATGCTGACCGCGGAAATCAGCAGTATCTATTCTAAGGGAGGCAGAGGGTACCGGATCCATAACCTTATTTTCGCTCCGTCTTTTGCGGTGGTTGATAAAATTAATAACGCGCTTAGCCGCCGCGGGGCGAATTTATCTTCTGACGGCCGGCCGATTGTCGGGATTGCCGCCGACGAACTTGCGCGCATTGTTTTTGATATTGATGAAAATTGCATGGTAATCCCGGGCCATATCTGGACCCCCTGGTTTAGCGTGTTTGGTTCGATGTCCGGCTTCGATAAGATCGAAGATTGTTTTGAAAAAGAAACTCCCAAAATATTTGCCCTGGAAACTGGTTTATCCAGCGATCCGGCGATGAATTGGCGCCTCAGCGCCCTGGACAGGTTTACGTTGATTTCCAACAGCGATTCGCATTCGCCGCAGAAGATCGGCCGGGAGGCCAATGTTTTTAATTGCCAGTTAGATTACAAAACTATCCGCGAGGTTTTAAAAACCAAAGACAAGACCAGATTTTTATACACCATTGAATTTTTCCCCGAGGAGGGTAAATACCATTTTGACGGGCACCGCCTCTGCGGTATGCGCATGTCACCCCAGGAAACCAGAGAGCATAATGGGAAATGCCCTAAGTGCGGCAAGCCGGTTACCGTTGGGGTGGTTAACCGCGTTGAGAAATTAGCCGACCGACCGGAAGGATTTAAGCCTGAAAACGCCATTCCTTTTAAAAATTTAATTCCTTTTGCCGAAATCATTGCTGAAGCCAAAGGTATAGGCAAGGCTTCGATAAATGTTGAAAGAGACTATCGCGGTTATTTAGCTAAATTTGGCACTGAATTTAATATTTTACTCGAAGCTTCAAAAGAGGAGTTGCTCAAAAGCCTGCCTCCTAAAGTTGTGGAAGGCATTTTACGCGTGCGCGCCGGCAAAGTTAATATCAAGGCAGGTTTTGACGGCGAATATGGCATCATCTCCATATTTGATGACCATGGGCAGCAGGAGAAGAGCGAAGAGCAATTAAGTTTGTTTTAACGCGCCTGTAGCGCAACGGATAGCGCACTAGCCTCCGAAGCTAGTGGTGCAGGTTCAATTCCTGCCAGGCGCAAATAACCTATAATTTAGAAGTGGAGTAATTATCCCATAAATTAGGTAAAAAACTAAAGGAAGTGGAGTAAAATGAGAAAAAAAGTAATTATTTTGGGCGGTGGGCCCAATCGTATTGGTCAGGGGATTGAATTCGATTATTGCTGCTGCCACGCGGCGTACGCTTTAAAAGAAGAAGGCATAGAAAGTATTATGGTTAACTGCAACCCTGAAACAGTCTCAACTGATTATGATACCTCTGACCGGCTTTATTTTGAGCCGCTTACTTTCGAAGACATTATGAACATCATTGAAAGAGAAAAACCGCTTGGAGTAATTGTGCAGTTTGGGGGGCAGACCCCGCTTAATCTGGCGGTTCCTTTGCTTAAAGCGGGAATTAAGCTTTTAGGGACAAGCGCCGACAGCATTGATATTGCCGAAGACCGCAAACGTTTTAAGCAAATGCTCGATAAACTCGGCCTTTTACAGCCGGTTAATGGGACGGCGTTTACTTTTGAGGAGGCAAAAGAGGTCGCTAACAGGATCGGTTATCCGGTATTGGTGCGGCCTTCCTATGTATTAGGCGGCAGGGCGATGGAAATTGCTTATGATGAACAGGTTTTAGAAAAGTTTATTAAAGCGGCGGCAGCGGTTTCCGGAGAGCATCCGATTCTGGTTGATAAATTTTTGGAAGATGCCATAGAGGTCGATGTGGATTTAGTCGGCGACGGCAGGGATTTTATAATCGGCGGGATTATGGAGCATATCGAGCAGGCCGGTGTGCATTCCGGGGACGCGGCAATGTCCCTTCCTACCTATACGCTATCGGCAGAAATATTAAAACAAATCCGCCTGGCGACGGTACATATGGCCAGTGAATTGCATGTAGTCGGCCTGATGAATGTGCAGTACGCGGTAAAGGATGGAAAAGTTTACGTTTTAGAGGTTAATCCCCGCGCTTCACGTACTGTGCCATTTGTTTCCAAGGTAATCGGAGTGCCCCTGGCAAAATTGGCAACCAAGGTAATGTTAGGGAAAAAATTAAAAGAATTAGGTTTTACCAAAGAAATTATTCCCCGGCACGTGGCAATCAAGGAATCGGTTTTTCCTTTTAACCGTTTTCCGGGGGTAGATATAATTCTGGGGCCGGAGATGAAATCTACCGGAGAGGTGATGGGGATTGACGCGGATTTTGGCCAGGCCTATATCAAGAGTCAGCTGGCTGCCGGGCAAAAACTACCTAAAAAAGGCAACGTCTTTATTTCCGTTAATGACCGCGACAAAAGGAATATTATTTTAATCGCCAAAAAACTTAAAGATTTGGGGTTTAAGATCTATGCTTCCAGCGGAACAGCTGCGGCGCTAGTCAAAAGCAAGATTGCCTCAAAAGTTTTACCAAAAATTTCAGAGGGAAATCCCAATGTTCTGGATTTAATGAAGGAGGCTAAGATCCAACTGGTAATCAATACCCCTTCGGGAAGGATCCCGCGGCTTGATGAGGTAAAAATACGCTCACAGGTTATTTTGCACGGTATCCCTTACACCACGACCATCTTTGGGGCCCAGGCCACGGTCAGCGGCATAGAAGTATTGTTAAAGAAAAAACTCAAAGTGAAACCGTTGCAGGAATATTACAAGATAAAAGGCAGGAAAATAAATTAATATGCCGGAACTGCCGGAAGTAGAGACAATTAAGCGCGAGCTGCAGCAGGTAATCCCGGGTAAAAAAATTACCGAGGTTTGCCTGCATAATCCTAAGGTTGTGCGTTTTCCGGCGCCAGCAGAATTTAAGCGATCTTTGGAAGGGCAGACGATAAAAAATATTTTCCGCCGGGCAAAACTGTTAATTTTTGAATTATCCAATGGCCGGTATTTGGCCGTGCACTTAAAGATGACCGGGCAATTAGTCTATCCCGGAGGCAGCAGCGCAAGCAGGCTGGCAATCCATTTTTTCGACGGCACAACTTTAGATTTTAATGACCAGCGCCTGTTTGGAGAACTGCGCCTGGTTAGCGACTGGAAAAAATTAAAATTTGTCCAGGGGCTGGGGCCTGAGCCATTTGATTTGACTTTCGCCGATTTTAAGGATATGCTTTCTAAAAAGAAAACCAAGATCAAGCCTCTGCTTATGGACCAGTCTTTTATTTCCGGGATCGGCAATCTTTACGCGGCGGAAATCTTATTCCGGTCCAGGATTGAGCCGCGCCGGGCCGCATCGAGTTTAACCGAGAAAGAAAAACAAGCTTTATATAAAGAAATAAAAGATGTATTAAACAGCGCAATTAAACATGGCGGCTCTTCGGTAGATGATTATGTGCGCCTTTCGGGCAAACCCGGGGATTACGCGCGTTTTCATCAGGTTTACGGCCGGCAGGGCAAGCCGTGTTTTGTCTGCCGCAGCCCGATAAAAAGAATTACGCAGGGAGGAAGAGGCACTTATTTTTGTAGTAAGTGCCAAAAATAATCCATGAAAAAACGCCTTAAGATTAACGGGATAATTATGGTCTGCGCCGTCATTGTAGTCGCGTTTTTCCCCAAAGTTTTTATCCGTAACTATTCAAATGACCCTGGGGAAGAAATAATAGAGCTTTTAGGCTTTGCGCTTATTCTTTTGGGGCAAATCATCAGGGTTTCCGCCCGCGGGTATAAAGCAGAGTATTCCGAGCAAAGCCAGGCATTAATCCAGGGCGGGCCGTATCAAATTGTGCGCAACCCGATGTATCTGGGGATATTTCTAATCGGTTTAGGGGTGGTCCTGGCGGTATTTCAATGGTGGGCGGCAGCAATTTTTATTACAGTTTTTATTATCCGCTATTTACTGCTGATCTATAAAGAAGAAAAAAAGCTTTTGAAGATATTTCCGGGGGCATACGAAGAATACTGCAGGAAGGTCCCGCGCATTTTTCCTGCATTATCGAGCATGATAAAATTAGATATCAGCAGCTATCTTCCCGTAAAGTTAAGCTGGTTTAAGAAGGAGGTCGGCTCGATTATAACGCTTCTTTTGCTTGTTTTACTGGTAGAATCTTGGGAGGATATCAGGGTGGAAGGATTTAGGGTTTATCTTCAACAATCCCTGTGGCTTTTCTTAACTTTTATTTTATTTGTAATCTTGGTAATTTTACTTAGTAAATGGACCAGGCAAAATAATGAAAATAGCGCAGATAAAAACCAAGATAATCTCCAATAAAAGATTCAGTGGTAATTATTGGCATTTAGAATTTGAATCAGGCGTAATTGCCAAAAATGCCTTACCGGGACAATTCGTGAATATTAAAGTTAACAATGGGCTTGAGCCGTTATTAAGAAGGCCGATCAGCGTCCATAGGGTAAAGGGCAGAAAAGTTAAGCTTTTTTATGAAGTTGTCGGAGCAGGCACGCAGGTTTTGTCCCAAAGAAAACCCGGTGAGCTTCTGGATATTATCGGCCCGCTGGGTAATGGGTTTGATTACAGGGGGGCAATTAAAGCAAAAGCAGGAAAAAATATCTTAGTTGCCGGCGGCATGGGGGTTGCCCCGCTGGTTTTTCTTGCGCAAAGATTGCTTCGCCCCTCCGGGGCTGGCAATGACACCATTATATTAATTGGAGCCAAGACAAAAAAGCAGGTTCTTTGCGCGCAAGAGTTTAAGGCTTTGGGATGCACCGTGAGGTTGGCTACCGACGACGGCTCAGTTGGGTTTAGAGGCAAAGTTACAGATTTGTTAAAACAGCAGCTATCGGTCACCGGTCACCGGTCATCGGTCATCTATACCTGCGGGCCGCGCGCGATGTTAAAGGCGGTAAGTGAAATTGCCCGGGAAAATAAAATTAATGCGCAGCTTTCTTTAGAGGAGCATATGGCCTGCGGGATCGGGGCTTGTTTAGGCTGCGTTGTCTCTACTAAAGACGGTTACCAAAGAGTTTGTAAGGACGGCCCGGTTTTTTTAAGCCAGGAGTTGATATGGTAAAACGGATCAAGCCCGATTTAAGCTTGAGCATAGGCAAGCTTAAGCTGAAGAATCCCGTAATGGCGGCCAGCGGCACATTCGGTTATGCCGAAGAGTTCAAGGATTTTATCGACCTGAAAAAATTGGGAGCCATTGTTACCAAGACCATTACTGTCAAGCCCCGCTACGGGAATCTTCCTCCCCGGACATGTGAAACCCCTGCCGGCATGCTTAATTCTATCGGCCTGGAAAATCCCGGCATCGATAAATTTATCAGAGAGAAACTTCCTTTCCTGAAGAAACTGGCTGTTCCGCTTATTGTAAGTATTGCCGCCGAAGAAAGCCCGGATGAATTTCTTGTTCTGATTGAGCAGCTGGATAAAATAAATGAAGTGTCCGCAATCGAATTAAATATATCCTGCCCCAATCTGCAGAAAAATAAACTTATCTCTCAGGATACCAAAGATACCTTTGAAGTGATCGGCTCGGTACGTAAATTCACACAAAAATGCTTAATCACCAAACTTTCTCCCAATGTAACTTCAATCAGTGAAATTGCCCAGGCGGCCCAGGATGCCGGCAGCGATGCGCTGGCCTTAATCAACACCCTTGGCGGTATGAGTATAGATGTAAATAAACGTATTCCTAAACTAGGTTCTTGGGTGGGCGGTTTAAGCGGGCCGGCAATCCGGCCCGTAGCCGTTAAGATGGTCTGGGAGGCTTATAATAAGATTAAGATTCCCATTATCGGCATGGGTGGTATAATAGACACGGAAAGCGCTTTGGAGTTTTTGCTTGCCGGCGCCAGCGCGATCAGTATCGGGACGGCAAACTTTATTAATCCCGGAGTAAGCCTGGAAATTATCTCCGGATTAGAGAAATATATGGCGGGCAATAATATTCCGGATTTAAGCCAGCTTACGGGAAAATTAAGAGCGTGCCAAGATTAAATAAACCTCAAATCATACTTGCCTTAGACGTAGATACTCTGGAAAGTGCCGCGGATTTTGTGAACAAGCTTTATCCCAAAATAAAAATCTTTAAGGTCGGAAGCCAGCTTTTTACTGCTTATGGGCCAAAGGTTGTTGAGTTAATACATCAGAAAGGCGCGGAAGTTTTTTTAGACCTTAAATATTTGGATATCCCTAATACTGTTTCAAGCGCCGTGGCAGAAGCTGTGCGCCTGAAGGTAAAAATGCTTACCTTGCATATTTCCGGCGGCAAAGAAATGATCGAGGCGGCCGCAGCATCCGCCAGGCATCTGGCGAAAGTATCCGGGTTAAAAAGGCCGCTGTTAATCGGAGTTACGGTTTTAACCAGCCAAAAAGCCAGTTCAGGAGAAGTTTTAAAATTAGCGCGACAGGGGTTAGCCTCCGGTTTAGATGGAGTTGTCTGCTCTGCGCGCGAGGCAGCGGCTTTACGGAAAAAAATAAAAAAGAGTTTTTTAATGGTTACTCCGGGGATAAGAACGAATAATTCCGTTGGTGACGACCAGAAGCGGACAGCTACGGTAAAAGAAGCGGTAGGCGCCGGGAGTAATTTTTTAGTTATCGGCCGGCCGATTTTAAAAGCAGCGGATCCGCTTAAAAAGGCAGAAGAACTTTTGGGAGATTTATATGGCGCAGGAAATTAAAGATTTGATCGCAAAGATCCAGCGGGAAGGGGTAAAGGCCGCCCAGGAGCAGGCAGCCCAAATAAAAGCCGCAGCGGATTCGCAGGCCAAGGAAATAATTAGCGCGGCAAAATCAGAAGCCAAGCGAATTATTGAAAATGCAAATACCCAGGCAGAAAAACTGGGTGAGTCTACAAACGCTTCTTTAAAACAGGCCGGCCGGGATTTGTTAATCAGTTTAAGGAAAGAGGTCAATGCAATGCTGGGTAATTTGACCAGGGCCGAACTTGGCCGGGCTTTAGCCGCAGAAGAACTGGCCGAAATTATCGGGGCCTTGATTAAAAGCGCGCCGCTTTCTTTGGGCTCTGAAATCATTGTTTCCTTAAATGAAAAAGATAAAGAAAAATTAGAGAAGGGGTTTCTCAAACATTTGGCGCAGGAAACCAAGAAACAAATAATTTTAAAGTCTAGCGACGGCATTGATCGCGGATTTATAATCAGTTTTGACGCGGGCAAATCCATCTTTGATTTTAGCGATACTGCACTGATCGAGTATATAACCGGCTCGCTAAAACCCGAATTAGATAAAATTTTAAAACCCGGATAAATGGCCTCTTATTATACATATTTGATCTCCAGCCTGCCGATGCTTAATTTTTCCGCCAAGCCGCCGTTTGGTCTGGAGGTTTTTTTTGCTAAGTGCAATAGTTTTATTCCGGGAACAGAGATTGAGATTCTACGTAACGCCTGTTATCAAGACATTGATTTTTTGAATTCCAGCGCAACCGGATGCCTGAGGAAATGGGTGAACTTTGAAGTAACCTTGAGAAATGAACTGGCCCGCGTTAGGGCCAGGGGCAAAAAGATAGACCCCGCGAAATTTATCCGGCTTCCTGACCGCCAGGAACTCCATATCGGCCATATGGCTTTGGCTGCGCATCGGCACAGCGCCAATGTGTTGGAAGCGGAAAAGATCCTGGACCAGGAGAGGTGGGATTTTTTAGAGCGGCTGTCTTTTGGGCATTATTTTGATTTTGATTTTTTATTGATTTACGCGTTAAAGCTTAAAATCCTGGAACGCTGGTATGAGGCGGAGAAGGCGGATAAAGAACATTTATTTGACGCGGTATTTTTAAATTAATTATGGAAAAAAAGAGAACCGGGAGTGTGATTAAAGTTAATGCCAACATGGTTACCGCCCAGGTTGAGGGCAATATCATCCAAAATGAGGTTGCCTATATCATTGCCGGCCAGGAGCGCTTAAAAGCGGAAGTTATCCGCGTGCGCGCCAACCAGGCAGAGATGCAGGTTTATGAAAGTACGCAAGGCTTAAAAGTCGGGGAGCCGGTTGAGTTTAGCAATCAACTTCTTTCCGTAGAGCTTGGCCCGGGCCTGTTGGGTCAAATCTTTGACGGCCTGCAGAACCCCCTGCCGGCGCTGGCTCAAAAATGCGGGTTTTTCTTAAAACGCGGCGTCTATCTTGAAGCCTTAAGCAACCAGGCGCAGTGGGATTTTACTCCTTTGGTAAAAACAAAAGATAAGGTTTTAGCCGGCAGCTGGCTGGGTTTTGTCCCTGAGAAATTTTTTAAACATTATATTATGGCTCCTTTTATGCTTACCGGCTCTCTTGAGGTAGTAAGCATTGCCCCGGCCGGCAAGTATAATTTAAAACAGCCGATTGCCCAGCTTAGGGATTTTGCCGGGCATACCCACGATGTTTTTTTACAACAGAGCTGGCCGGTAAAAATACCGATTCGTGCTTATGCGGAAAAAATAAGGCCGCATGAACCGCTGGTCACAAAAATGCGCCTGATCGATTCGCTTTTTCCGGTGGCCCGCGGAGGCACATATTGTATCCCCGGCCCATTTGGCGCGGGAAAAACCGTTTTACAGCAGTTGACCAGCCGCCACGCGGAAGTGGATATCGTCATTATCGCCGCCTGCGGAGAGCGCGCCGGAGAAGTTGTGGAAACATTAAAGACTTTTCCCGAGTTGATTGATCCGCGCACGGATAAACCGCTGATTGACCGCACGGTAATTATCTGCAATACCAGCTCGATGCCGGTTGCCGCCCGTGAATCCAGCGTCTATACCGCAGTGACCATCGCGGAATACTACCGCCAGATGGGCCTGAATATTTTGTTGCTGGCCGATTCTACTTCCCGCTGGGCCCAGGCGATGCGCGAGATGAGCGGCCGCCTCGAGGAGATCCCGGGAGAAGAAGCGTTTCCGGCATACCTGGAGTCGCGGATTGCCTCTTTTTATGAACGCGCCGGGGTAGTCAGGCTTTATGGGGGCGCCACCGGCTCGGTAACTATAGGCGGCACGGTCAGCCCTGCCGGAGGAAATTTTGAGGAGCCGGTTACCCAGGCAACGCTAAAAGTAGTCGGCGCTTTTCACGGGCTTTCGCGCGAACGTTCCGATGCCAGGAAATATCCGGCCATCGACCCGCTAATCAGCTGGAGTAAATATAAGAGCATCGTTGACCCCAAACACCAGGAAAAAGGCCGCTTGATTTTACAGCGCAGCCACGAAATCGCGCAGATGATGAAAGTCATCGGCGAAGAAGGCACTTCATTAAACGATTACATCGAGTATTTAAAGGGAGAGTTTTTTGATTTTATTTATCTGCAGCAGAATGCCTTTGATCCGGTTGATGAGGCCACCTCCCAGGAACGTCAGGTTTATTTGTTCGCCTTTATTTGCGATATATTGGATTCAGAGTATAAATTGGAAAATAAAGAAAGCGCCCTGCATTTTTTTCAAGCCTTGCGCCAGCTTTTTCGCGGCTGGAACTCCGCCGAATATAACAGTAAGGAATTTGAAGAGATAGAGGAAAAAATAACAATATTTTTGGAAGAGAAAAAAATCGTGAAAGCCGGGTAAATATGCAAAAAGCCTACACTAATATTATTCAAATCGCCGGGGATGTGATTACCGTGGAGGCCCAGGGGGTGGGGTACCTGGATATCGCCCAGATTACCTGCGGCCGGAGCGTTTCTTTAGCCCAGGTTATCCGCATCGATTCGACAAAAGTATCTTTACAGGTTTTTGCCGGCAGCCGCGGGATATCAACGCAAGACAAGGTAAGGTTCTTGGGCCATCCGATGCGCGTGGCAACCGGAGAAAATCTATTGGGCCGCATATTTAACGGCAGCGGCCTGCCCCTGGACCGCGGGCCAATACTTTCTGAGAACCTAACGGCTATCGGCGCTCCTTCCGTAAATCCGGTCAAGAGGATTATTCCCAATAAAATTATCCGCACCGGTATTCCGATGATTGATGTTTTTAATTCGCTGGTAGAATCGCAAAAACTCCCTGTTTTTTCAATCGCCGGAGAGCCCTATAATGAACTTTTGGCGCGCATTGCCATCCAGGCGGAGGTGGATATTATTATTTTAGGCGGCATGGGCTTAAAATACGACGACTTTCTTTTCTTTCGGGAAACATTAAACGCCCACGGAGCCCTTTCCCGCTGCGTATTTTTTATCCACACTGCGTCTGACCCCACCGTTGAGTGTTTACTTGTGCCGGATATTAGCTTAGCCGTGGCCGAGGATTTCGCTTTAAAAGGCAAAAGGGTGTTGGTTTTGTTAACCGATATGACTAATTTTGCCGATTCCTTGAAAGAAATTTCGATTACCATGGAGCAGGTCCCTTCTAACCGCGGCTACCCCGGGGATCTTTACAGCCAACTGGCTGCACGGTATGAAAAAGCGGTTGATTTTGAAGGGGCAGGCTCAATTACCATTCTTGCGGCTACGACCATGCCCGGAGACGATGTTACCCATCCGGTCCCGGATAATACGGGTTATATCACCGAAGGCCAATTTTACTTGAAATCCGCGGTTATCGAGCCGTTTGGGTCATTGAGCCGCTTAAAACAGCAGGTAAATGGCAAAACCCGCCCTGACCACCGCACAATTATGGATACCATGATCCAGCTTTTTGCCGATTACCGCCAAACCCTGGAGAAGCAGTCAATGGGGTTTCAGATGAGCGCCTGGGACAAGAAATTGCTTAAATACGGCTTGTTTTTTGAAGAGAAGATGATGTCGCTTAAGGTAAATATCCCCCTGGAAAAAGCCCTGGATTTGGGCTGGCAAATCTTGGCGGATTGTTTTTCTCCCGAAGAAACCGGGATAAAACTTTCGATTATCGAGCAGTTCTGGCCGAGAGACTAATGGCAAAAATAAAATTTACCAAAGGCGAATTAAAAAGGCAGCGCGATGCCTTAAAACAATTTCAACGCTATCTGCCTACTTTGCAGCTAAAGAAACAGCAGTTACAGCTGGAGATCCTGCAGCAGAACTCCCTCCTTGAAATAAAAAAACAGGCACAAGCCAAAAAAAAGCAGGCAGTTATTTTTTGGGCCGGCTTGCTTGCGGACCCGTTGGTGGATTTGAAAACATATTTAAAGCCGGTAAAAATTATTACCCACCCTAAAAATATTGCCGGAGTGGATATTCCGGTATTGGACAAGGTAGAGTTTGCCGCGCCGGATTACGATTTATTCCTTATGCCCCTGTGGCTTGATTTTGCGGTTGAGGCCTTCAGGGAAATTTTTATTTTGAATAAAGAGGTAGCGCTGGCCGAAGAAGGCATTGCTATCTTAAGGCATGAGCTGCGTATCACTACGCAAAGAGTCAACCTTTTTGAGAAAGTCAAGATCCCGCTTGCCGAAGAAAATATCCGTCTGATTAAGATCTATATCGGTGACCAGATGGCTAACGCCGTAGGCCGCAGTAAAATCGCCAAGCGAAAGATCGAAGAGGCTGTTTTTGCGGGAGGAGCGGTATGATTGTCCCGATGAAAAAAGTAACCGTGGTCACCCAGGCTAAAGACGGCTTGAGCGCCTTAAACAAATTACGTTCTTTGGGAGTTTTGCATGTTGAACATGCGCAAGTTCCTAAGGGCAAGGACATTCTTGTTTTGATCGAGGAGATCTCCTTAATTGATCAGGCCTTGAGCATCTTGTCCGGAGTAAAAATCCAGCCGCAAGATGCTCCCAAGGATCAAGAGGTAGCCGACGCGCAGTTTACCGTCCGGCACATCATCGATTTGTATAAACGCAAAGACCAGTTAACCGAATATTTAAGGTCTCTTTCCATACACATAAAACAGTATGAAGAATGGGGTGATTTTGACCCGCGGGATTTTGCGGATTTAGCCAAAAATAATATCTTCGCCGGTATTTATCAGATACCAACTAAGCAGTTAAGGCAGATACCAAAAGATGTTGTTGTCAATAAGGTATCGGTTAAAGGCCAAATCGCCAATTGCCTGATTATTGCGGACAAAAAAATAGATATCGGCTTTAAAGAAATTCCCCTGCCGGCGTCCAGCTTATCGCAGATGTATGCGCGCAGGGCGCACGATCTTCAGGCAATCCAGCATATTGAAGAGCAACTGGTTCAACAGCTTGGCTGCCGGGTGAGTTTAAATAAAATCCGCAGCAGCTTGCAGAAAAAATTAGAGTTTCAGGAGGCCCTTGCCGGGATGGGCCAGGCGGAGGAGTTGACTTATGTCAGCGGTTATATTCCTTTTGACAGCCTGGAAAGAATAACTTACCAGGCAAAACAAGAGCAATGGGCTTTGCTTGTTGAGGCGCCGGCAGAGCAAGATAATGTCCCTGTTCTGCTGCGTAATCCGGCTTGGATTGCCATAATCAGCCCGGTATTTAAGTTCCTTGAAATATTGCCCGGTTATCGCGAGCTGGATATCAGTTTGTGCTTCCTCATTTTTTTCAGTATTTTCTTTGGCATGTTAATTGGCGATGCCGGATATGGCCTGGTCTATTTCCTGATTACCTTTTTTTTGCACCGGCAGGCCGGGAAAAATAAGAAAAATACCGGCAGTTTTTTTCTATTTTACATCTTAAGTTTTTGCGCTATCATATGGGGGGCTTGCACAGGCACCTTCTTTGGCCAGGAGTGGGTTTTAAAAGCGGGGTATAAACCTTTGGTCCCTTCGCTTAACGATGAAAAGACGCTGCAGAGGTTCTGTTTTTTTCTCGGGGCAACGCACCTGTCCATTGCCCACATCTGGCGGGCAATACTGAAGGCCCCGGCTTTAAGCTTAATAGCGGATCTTGGCTGGGCCTGTATTTTGTGGAGTTGTTTTTTTATCGCCAAACTGCTTATCCTGGGGGATAATTTTCCGTTTTTTGGCAATTGGCTGCTGATCGCCGGGATTACGCTGGTTGTAATTTTTACCAACCCGCAAAAAAATATTTTAAAAGGCATCGGCTCAGGCTTAGGCACGTTGGCTTTAAGCCTAATGAATAATTTTACCGACGTGGTTTCATATATCCGTCTTTTTGCGGTAGGTTTGGCCGGGGTAGCTATTGCCGATGCTTTTAACGCCATGGCTTCTTCTGTGGGAAACGCAAGCGCGGTTTCTTTAATTTTGGCGGCCTTTATTGTTTTGGTGGGCCATAGCCTTGGTATTATACTGGGCCCGGTAGGAGTTTTAGTGCACGGGGTCAGGTTGAATGTGCTGGAGTTCTCAGGGCATGCCAATGTTTCCTGGAGCGGCCGAAATTATAAACCTTTAAAAGAATAGAGGGGAGCGTATTTATGGAGAATAATATGTTAATGCAGTTCAAGGATCTAGGCGCGATTTTAGTGCTTGCGCTTGCGGCGGTAGGTTCCGGATGTGGGGCAGGGATTGCCGGAATGGCGGCTATCGGCGCCTGGAAAAAGAACTTCGCGCAGAATAAAGCCGCTTCGTTTATGCTGGTGGTTTTTGTGGCCGCTCCGCTTACCCAGACGGTTTACGGGATGATTGTTATGCGCCAATTAATGGCAATTGCCAACAAAGGGCAATATCTCTGGAGCATCGGAGCATTTGCCGGTTTGGCCATCGGGCTTTCCGCTTTATGGCAGGGTAAATGCGCGGCCTGCGCCTGCGATGCCATGGGCGAGACCGACAAAGGTTTTGGCAACTATCTGGTTGTCCTGGGGATGACTGAAACCGTGGCCTTGCTGGTCATGGCGTTTACCTTGATGCTTTTGGGCATAGTTGCCTAAAGCCAAAATTTTACGGGCGATTAGCTCAGTTGGTTAGAGCATCTGCTTTACACGCAGAGGGTCAGGGGTTCAAGTCCTCTATCGCCCACCATTTTAGTTAAAAATCTGTTGCAAAGTGCAGCAGTTTAGGTTAGAATTTAGCCTCAAATCTTTAGGGGTCGTAGCTTAGCCTGGCTTAAAGCGCCTCCCTGTCACGGAGGAGATCGCGAGTCCGAATCTCGTCGGCCCCGCCAGCTTGCAATGCCTGAACAATGTAAAACTATAAATTATTTTCTTGACAGGTATTTTTATTTGTGTTAATATTGATATCGATTTTCAATATCATAACCTAAGGACGGCTTATTATGGTCTCGGAAAAAGAAACAAAGATGTTCGAAGATTACCTTGCGACTAAAGATCTCAAGCATAGCCAGCAAAGAAAAGAGATACTGCATATTTTTTTAGGCATTGATAAGCACTTGACCGCGAACGAACTCTATATGTCCGTCCAGAAGAAATATCCGGCGATAGGATATGCCACGATCTACCGGACGCTTAAATTGCTTTGCGAATGCGGCCTTTGCCGCGAGCTGAGCTTTGAGGACGGCACAACCAGATACGAGCATCTCTATGGGCATCAGCACCACGATCATCTTATCTGTACCAAGTGCGGCAGGTTCGTGGAGGTAGTGGATCCCCAGATCGAAAGTCTGCAGGAAAAGCTGGCTAAACAGCACGGGTTTTATCCCCAAAGGCACCGCATGGAACTTTACGGCGTATGCAAGAGGTGTAAGAGGTAAATATATTTTTTAATAATATATTGAGAATGAAACTCAAAATCACAAAGGCAGATTGCTATGGCGGTTAATTTTATTAATTCATTTAAGCATTATTTTATCGAAATGGCCCCTGCTTTGGCGATTGGTTTTCTTCTAAGCGGGATCATTCATGAGTTCATCCCGGATGCCTGGATAAACAAGCATTTGGGAGGCAAGGGCCTTAAAGGGGTTTTATGGTCCACGCTGGTTGGAACGCTTATCCCCGTCTGCTGCTGGGGGTGTTTACCTATTGCCGTTAGTTTTCGTAAGAAAGGCGCTTCTTTAGGTCCTATACTGGCAATGCTTGTTGCCACTCCTGCCACCTCTATAAATGCCCTTATTGTCACAGCTAAATTACTGGGGCTTAAATTTGCCGTTTATCTTTTCTTTTCGGTAATCCTGATGGGAATAACTGCCGGTTTGATTGGCAACAGGATTAGGTTAAAAAAGATCCTAAAGAGCAACGATGGTTGTAATTGCGGCGAATCGAATCTTGGCCACCTTGAACCTAAAACAACAAAAAAGCCTTTTGGTTCTCGGCTGGTATCCGTCTTTAGGTTTGCCTATATTCAGATGCCCAAAGATATCGGCAAAGAAACGCTTCTTGGCTTGGCCATGGCAGCTTCCGTGGATTCAATAATGCCGGTTGGCCACCTGGTGAAACATTATTTAAAAGGAGGCACAGGCTATTTGTTTGCTTTAATTTTTGGTTTGGTTACCTATATGTGCGCAACCATGGGCGTGCCCTTGGTTGATGCTCTTATCAAGCAGGGATTGGATAGAGGAGCGGGTTTTGTCCTTCTATCAGTCGGCCCCATAACAAGTTACGGGACGATATTAGTGCTCAGGAAAGAATTCGGGGCGAAGGTGTTGATAATATATTTAAGCCTGGTCTCCGTTATGGGCCTGGCGCTGGGATATCTATTTACTTTTATTTAGAAAGGAGGGCCTTTTTTTTTGGGATAGTAATGATAATGAAACTCAAAATCAATGTTAAGGAGGCAGATAAAATGAAAAAATGTTTATTGGCGATATTTAGTTTAGCGATACTGTTTGGATTTACCTCCTCTAGTTATGCGGATAGAAGAAGTTATGTCTGGACCTATGAGTATATGATTATGCCAAAAGGGATGTGGGAACTTGAAACATATGTAACAAGCGAAGTGCCAAATTTGCATAAGTCCAACATTAATGTTGTCAAGCCGCAGGTTGAACTGGAGTACGGCATAACCAGCCGCTGGGATGTTGCAATGTACCAGGCGTGGAAATTTAAAAATAAGAAATACGAAAATGACAGCGAATACGAGGGGTTTAAATTGAGGACGCGTTATCGGATCGGAGAAAAGGGTAAATTCTTTGTTGACCCGCTCCTTTATTTTGAATACATTCGTGATGATGATTTTTCTAAGCCCAACGTCGGAGAGGCAAAACTCGTATTGGCTAAAGACATCGGCGGTTTTAACCTTAGCTATAACCAGATTATTAAGCGTAACCTTGAAAGGGAAGGAAAAACCGACCATGAGTATGCGGCGGGTATTAACTACGCGTTTACGCCCCGGTTTAAGGCCGGCTTCGAATCCAAAGGGAATTATCCGAAAGAGAAATATGCTCTTGGGCCGACGGTTTCATATGCTTTTAAAAAAGCGTTTATAGCGGCAGGGGCTGTATTTGGGCTGAATGAAAGGGCGGATGATTTACAGACCAGGATGATTGTAGGAGTGCTTTTCTAAAGGACAGGGTTGTGGATAAGGGAGAGAAATTTATGTTTAAGGGGGTATTGTTAATTCCGGCGATTGTAAGTTTTATATTGTTGAATCAAGCGGATTATAGTTTCGCTCACAGTGAAAGTCACAAGCCGGAGGGCGGTGGTTTGCTTTCCTCTGAGCAAAGCCACGAAGCGCATGATGAATGGGAGCCGGTTTCCGCAGGCCCGCTTACTACTTGGACAGCGCCGCTTTGCGGCAAAGGCAAGTTTGTGATCCAGCCATTTTTCTTTTATAACCGCACCAGAGGCACCTTCAACGCGGATGGCCACTATGATTCTTTACCCGGTGGTGATAAGAAGTACCAGTTTCAGCAACAGCTTTTTGCCCAATATGGCCTTACGAATAGGCTTGAGCTTGATGCCCAGATGGTTTATCAGCAAAATTATGTCAAACAGGATGGTTCCAGCGCTCATTCAGAAGGCCTTGGCGATAGTTATCTTTTTATGCGTTACTGTGCCCTTGAAGAAAAGGGCTGGATGCCTCATATAACAGGATTGTTTCAGCTTAAAATGCCCACAGGAAAATATGAGAATGCGGATCCTGATAAGTTAGGGGCGGATTTGATGGGTGCCGGATCAGGAGGCGGTTCCTGGGATCAGGGGTTTGGGATAAATCTTAGCAAGAAATTAAAACCGTTTATTTTTCATGCTGATGCCGTCTACAATTTCCCGCAGCAAGCGCACGTTGACGGTGTCAAGACCCGTTATGCAAACTACCTTAATTATGATTTCGGAGTAGAATATTTTCTGTCAAAAGGGTTCAATCTTATGTTTGAGGCAAACGGGTTTCTGCAGGGAGATAAAAGACAAAATGGAGCAAGAACTCTTGATTCAAATATAAATTATTTGACCATTGCTCCGGGGTTTGGTTGGTCAAATGATAAGATTCAAACCTTAATAGCGTATCAGCGTGTGGTGACAGGGACTAACGCTGATGCAAACGATTCAGTAGTTTTTACTTTTGTTTATACATTTTAGGGCTTATTTTAGAACGAAAAAGAGAGAGGAGACCCCAATGGATTTTGTTAACAAATTATTTAAAGGATTTAAGCCAACAGGTTCTTGTTGCGGCAAGAAAGGGGGAGAGATTAGGGGTAATTTGAGTAAAATTGCGATTGTGGGCAGCCCTAACGTCGGTAAATCTGTTATGTTTAACCGCCTGACAGGGGCATATGTTACGGTATCCAATTATCCGGGGACTACAGTTGAAGTAGCCAGAGGAAAAACCAGAATAGGCGACAGGGAACTTGAGGTTATCGATACACCGGGCATGTATTCATTGCTGCCGATTACCGAAGAGGAGCGGGTGGCCAGGAATATATTGATTGAAGAAAAACCCGATATCATCATCCATATCGTTGATGCCAAAAACTTAGAGAGAATGCTGCCCCTTACATTACAGTTAATCGAGGCCAAACTTAAGGTCGTGCTGGTTTTGAATATTATCGATGAGGCGGAAAAAATCGGCATGAAAATAAACTCGCAGCATTTAGAAAAAGATTTAAAAGTTCCTGTTGTTTCCACCGTCTCGACCACAGGCAGAGGCATAGATATCTTGAAAGGGAGGATTGAAGAATATGTCAGAAACATGTAAATACCCCGGCGATATCTTAGAAAACTCTTTGGAGAAGATAGAAAATTTACTAGGAGCGGACCACGGCATCTCTAAGCGTTCTATCGGCCTATTGTTGCTTCAGGAGGATGAGGAGATTATGTCGCTGGTGAAATCCAGCGAAGCGGAAAGCTTTGCCCAGATTATGGAAATCGTAAATCATGCCAAAACGCATTTTCAGGAGCCGCTTTCTTATATAATTTCTCAACGCAGGCAGGAGGAAGCAAGTAGTATTGTAAGTGGAGCCATAGAGCACTTGCCGAAGCCCGGATTGCCGTTTAAGGAAAAACTTAGCAGGGTAATGATAAATCCTGTTACGGGCATACCTATTTTGCTGGTAATACTTTATTGTGGTATCTATAAATTTGTGGGTGAATTTGGCGCAGGCACAGTGGTTGATTTCATTGAGACAGATATCTTTGAAAATCATATCAATCCCTGGATAACGCAAGTAGTCAGCTCAATTATCCCCCGGCATTTGTTCCGTGAATTATTTGTGGGTGAATACGGGATGATCACTTTAGGCCTGCGTTATGCCGTAGCTTTGATATTACCTATCGTCACAACGTTCTTTATCGCCTTTGCAATTATCGAGGATACGGGTTATCTGCCGCGCCTGGCCTTATTGATAGACAGGATTTTTAAAAAAATTGGCTTAACCGGAAGGGCGGTAATACCCATGGTCCTTGGCTTGGGGTGCGATACGATGGCGACAATGGTTACCCGGACACTTCCTACAAAAAGGGAAAGAATTATTGCTACTATTTTGCTCGCTTTAGCCATTCCTTGCGCAGCGCAGTTGGGGGTAATTCTTTCTTTGCTAGAAGGAAATAGCAAGGGATTGTGGATCTGGGCAGGGGTGGTAGGATTGGTTTTTGTTTTAATAGGGTTCCTTTCTTCCAAGGTGTTGCCGGGAGATTCGCCGTCGTTTTATATGGAAATCCCGCCTCTGCGGCTGCCTAAATTATCCAATGTGTTTATCAAAACCTATACGAGAGTCAAATGGTATTTTATGGAGATATTCCCCATGTTTATATTGGCAAGTATGATGATCTGGATCGGCCAGATCACGGGCCTGTTTAGCTTGCTTACCAAAATTTTAGAATACCCTATCCGCTGGATTGGCTTGCCGGATAAAACCGCGGTTGCCTTCTTATTCGGATTCTTTAGGAGAGATTATGGCGCCGGCGGGCTGTATGATATTAAAAAGGCGGGGTTATTTACCGGCAATCAGCTGGTCGTGGCCTGCGTAACTTTGACATTGTTTTTGCCTTGTATCGCGCAATTTTTGATGAATGTGAAAGAAAGGGGCTGGAAAACCGGTGTGGGGATTTCAGTCTTTATCCTGCTTTTCTCGTTTACCGCAGGATTTATAATGAATCTTATATTAAATATTTTGGGAATCAGCCTATGAAATGTAGTTTATGCGGATATGAATTTAACGAGAAAAAGGCAGAAGAAGCCTGCAAAAGTTGCCCTGTTATGAAAGGTTGCAAGCTTATTAGATGCCCGAATTGCGGTTTTGAGACGCCGCCAAAGCCAAAATGGCCGGAGTATTTTAAGAAAGGAAGCAAACCCGATGAAAATAAGTGATGTTACTTCTTCTCTTGTCAATTTGCAGGTAAACCAAAAAGCCAAAGTTGCTTATATCCATACCAAGGACCATAAGAAACTCCAAAAACTTGCGGCGATGGGGGTTTTAGCCGGAATGTCAATAGTGTTGATCCAGAAATTTCCTTCCTATGTTTTTCAAATCGGGCAATCGCAATTTGCGGCGGATAAGGAGTTGGCGGGGTGTATTTTTGTACGGGCAACCGCCTGATTCAGTACTTTATCTTGAGTTTTCCTGCCGGTAGTGATATCATAGCCTCAAGTTTTATTTCTTGCCTGGAACGGAGGAGAAAATGGCAACCATCGATGATTTTAGAAAGTTAGAATTAAGGATAGCGGAAATAAAAGAAGTTAATGACCATCCCAACGCGGACAAATTATTAATTTTAACCCTGGATTTAGGCGGCAGGCAAAAGCAGGTAGTTGCCGGGATCAAGGCTTTCTATTCAAAAGAAGAATTAATCGGCAAGCAGGTAGTCTTGGTCGATAATTTAGATCCGGTAGTTTTGCGCGGGGTAGAAAGCCAGGGTATGATTCTGGCCGGTTCGGATGAAAACACGCTGGCAGTAGTCAGCCCGGATAAAAAATTAAAGCCGGGGAGCATTGTAAAATGATCAAACAATTCGTCCCGCAGGAGTTTTGCATCAAATGCCGCGGCTGCTGCAGGTTTAAAGAAGCAGATTCCGTATGGAGCCCCTGCCTTCTGGACGAGGAGATCCAGGAGTTATTGGATAAAAAAGGTATCCCGGCCGCCTCTATTTCTATTAACCGGCGCCTGCACCTTATCCCTAATCCCGATGGCGCGGATTTTATCTGCCCGTTTTTAGGCAGCACAGACAATAAATGCAAAATCTACGATATCCGGCCGTTTGAATGCCAGCTTTATCCCTTTTTGATTAATTTACGCAAAGGAAAAGTGCTCTTAACCGTTGATTTGAATTGCCCTTACGTCTCTGAAAAAATAAACAGCCAGGAGGCCAAAGATTATATTATTTATCTGACTAATTATCTTAATTCTCCGCAAGTGCTAAAAATGCTCAAAGATAACCCCCAGGTCATCCAGGCCTATGAAGAGGTACGCGAGGTCGCTGAGTTGAACCTGAAGAAGGGGACGTCCTCCGCGGGGACACCCTTGTAACATATAGCAGGGTGTCCCTTTTGAGGACGTCCCGTTTCATCATCATGAAACTAAATAGATTAATTTTAAAAGACCATAGGCTGTTTAACCGGTATCTCGCTTTAGCCCCGCATGAGCTGGCAGCCTACTCTTTTGCCAATATCTACATCTGGCGCTCCCTCTATGATATCGGCTGGGTTGTTATTGAAAATAGCCTCTGTGTATTTTTTCGCGATCAGACCGGCTGTTTTATGTATCTGGGGCCGCTGGCAAAAGAAAAGAGGCCGCAAGTTGTAAAACAGGCCTTTGCGGTCATGGATAGTATTAATAAAAATAAAGATATCAGCCGTATTGAAAATATTGAAGAGGGGGATTTGGAGTATTATCGTGCTTTAGGATATCTTGGCCGCGAGAAATACCCCGACTACCTTTGTTTAAAGGACGATTTGGCGCTTCTACGGGGGAATAAATTTAAATCCCAGCGCGCCTCCTGTAATTATTTCATCAAACACTATGATTTTGACTGGCGCAAGTTGAAGTTGGCGGATAAAGACAGTTGCTTAAGTTTGTTTAATTCCTGGGCGGCGCTGCGCAAAACACAATCCAGCGACGATCTTTATCGCGGCATGCTTGAGGACAACCGCAAGGTAATTAAAGAGGCGCTTGATAATTATAAACAGCTGGGCTTAGAAGGTATTGTCGTCAGGAGCGATAAAAAAATCAAAGCCTTTAGTTTTGGGTACCGGTTAAATAGCGATACATTTTGCATCCTTTATGAAATAACCGATCTTTCGGTTAAAGGGTTGGCGCAATTTATTTTTCGCCGGTTTTGCCGGGAATTAGAAGATTATAAGTATATTAATATTATGGACGATTCAGGTTTAGAGAATTTACGCCAAGTGAAGCTGTCTTATAAGCCCAGGCGTTTAATTCCGGCCTATATCGTAACAGGCGATGCCTGAAGATATCGATGAAGTAGAATTTAGCATATTTGATACCGAGACCACCGGTTTGTATCCTGATGCCGGAGACCGTATTGTTGAGCTGGCGGCCTTGCGGGTCAAGGGCAAACAGAGGTTAGCTGTATTTGATGCTTTAGTCAATCCTGGCCGGCCGGTTTCTCCCGAGGCTTTTGCCGTAAATAAAATCACTCCGGAGATGTTAAAAGACGCCCCGGCCACAGAGACAGTAATGCCCAAGTTTTTAGATTTTATTGCCGGCAGCTGCCTTTGCTCCTACAACGCGGGATTTGATTTAAGTTTTTTGAATAGTGAACTTAAGTTGATCGACTTCCCTGCAATTGATAATATCGCTGTTTTTGACGTGTTGGCCATGGCCAAAAGGCTCATGCCGGATCTGCCCCGCTACGCGCTTTGGTTTGTAGCGCAGAAGCTGGGAGTGGAGGCAAAACAAGAGCACCGGGCCCTTTCCGACGTGGAGATGACCTGGGAGGTTTTTACCAGGCTTAAAATCATCTGCGCGCAAAAAGGTATTACCGGTTTTACCAGCTTCTCCAGCCTTTTTGCTTTTAAGCCCGCCTAACAATTCACATTGCATTAACCGCCATTTGTTATAAAATATAATTCGCGAGTTTTTTAAAGAATGATTTTCTCGGTTTAGGAGAGCCAATGTCATTTAAAAATAAAATAAAGCCGGCAGTAGAGCAGCGTAAATACCTGCGTTTGGATACGGTGTTTCCGGTGCAGTTTCGCCTGGAGGACCTGGATGGTAAGACTTTTCTTTCCAGCTGGCTGCAGGGCTTTACGAATAATATCGGCCGCGGCGGCATCTGCCTTTTCATCAATAATATCGGCCCGGAGATGCTTAAGCTGATCAAAGAGAAGAAATGCAAATTATCACTGGAGATCGACATCCCCGTTAGTAAAAAATCGATTCCCGCCCAAGCCAGTATTGTCTGGTTCAAAGAAACCTCCGAAGGCAAGCGCAAATGCCAGGTAGGATTAAATTATGACCGTATATCAGCCAAGCAGAATAATGAATTGATGCGCTATGCCTGGTTAAAAAAGCTTTTTATTCCGGTGGCTTTATCGGCGATTGTATTCGTCACCTTAATTTTAGGTATCAATAGTTATCTGAATTTTAACTTAACCCGCAGTAATAAGCTGCTGGTTGAAAGGCTGGCCGGCGTATTAAAAGATTCCCGCCTGGCCGAACAAAAAATAGGGGAAATCGTTGCGCAGCGGCAGGACCTTCAGGTGCGGCTGAAAGATTTAGAAGAGAGGATTAAATCTGTTGAGTCGCAAAAAGCCCAAACCGAAGCAAGTAATCTGAATCAGATCAAGCAGCTTAACGAATCGATCGCCGCCTTAACCGCGGAGAGACTTGTTTTAGAAAGTAAATTAACCGATGCCTTGCGCACTGAAAATGTCGCGGTTAAAGAATTATCCCGGTTAGATGAAAAGAAAGTAGTCCTTGAAAAAGCTAATTTTGACAAGATGTACCAATGGCTTAAGGTGCATCAGAATAACCGCACCGGTCTGGTATCGAGTTTTGAAGGGGATCAAGATATTGCCAACTGGTCATTTACTTACGATCTGGCCTTGCTTATCCAGGTCTATACTTATTTTGGGGATTTTGACCGCGCAAAAAAAATCCTGGAATTTTTTGCTCATAAGGCCAAAAGAGAAAATGGCTGGTTCCTTAATGCCTATTATGTCAATGACGGAGCCCCGGCGGAATTTATCATGCACAGCGGGCCCAATCTCTGGGTAGGCCTGGCTATTATGCAGTATATGCAGGGTAGTAAGGATAAGAGTTATCTGGGGTTAGCTGAAAGTATCGCCCAAACGATTATTGACCTGCAGAACGCGGATGCAGACGGCGGCCTTCGCGGCGGCCCGGAAATAGATTGGTATTCTACGGAACATAATCTCGATGCTTATGCGTTTTTTAATATGCTGGCTAAGGTTACGGGGAAGAAAAAATACGCGCAAGCCGGCCAAAAGACGATCACCTGGCTTCTTGAGCATACCTATGACCGGCCGGATCTGCCGGTTAAGCGCGGTAAAGGGGATTCGACTATTGCCACGGATACTTATGCCTGGTCGATCGCCGCGATCGGCCCGCGGAAACTCAAAGAGCTGGGGATGGATCCGGATAAAATTATGGGGTTTGTCGAAGAGAATTGCGGGGTTGAGGCGGATTTCCTGCGCTTAAACGGCCAGAGCGTAAAGATAAAAGGGTTTGATTTTGCTCCGCAGCTGCATACAGCCCGCGGCGGCGTGGTTTCTTCGGAGTGGACTGCCCAGATGGTCGTGTCTTATAAAATCATGGAAGATTTTTATTCTAAAGGCGGCGCGGATATGCCTAAAGCGGTTGATTATGGGAAAAAAGCGCAGATGTACCTGAGTGAATTAGGGAACATGGTTATTTCCAGCTCTTCTCCCTCCGGGCAGGGAGAAGGCTGCCTGCCTTATGCTACTCAAGAGCATGTTGATACCGGGCACGGCTGGATGACTCCTAAAGGCAGCCATACCGGATCAGTTTCCGGCACGGCATATACTCTTTTTGCCTATTACGGTTTTAATCCTTTAGAGCTTAAAGAATGAAGCATAAGTTAAACCGCATATTCAGGCGGCTTTATTCTGCCTTTGGAGCGCAGCATTGGTGGCCTGCCGATACTGCTTTTGAAGTGATGGTGGGGGCAATCCTTACCCAGAATACCAATTGGTCCAATGTTGAAAAGGCAGTTACAGCCCTTAAAGAAAAGAAATTATTAAACCCCCGGAAACTTTATCGGCTTAAGCCAAAAAAGCTTGCCGGTTTGATTAGGAGCGCCGGGTATTATAATGTTAAAGCGGCCCGGCTTAAAAGCTTCCTAAAATTTTTCTTGGATAACTATGCGGCAAAAATTAAATCCATGGCTGCCCAGGATTTAACGCGCCTGCGCAGGCAATTGCTGGCGGTAAACGGCATCGGCCCGGAGACCGCCGATTCCATATTGCTTTACGCTTTAAATAAACCCATATTTGTCGTCGATGCCTATACCAAAAGGATATTTTTACGGCACGGATTAATCAAAGAAGCAGCCGATTATTCTCAAGTGCAGGATATTTTTATGTCTAACCTTAAGAAGGATGCGAAACTGTTTAATGAGTATCACGCTCTTTTAGTGAAATTAGCCAAGGATTACTGCCGCAAGCAGGATCCTAAATGCGGAATTTGCCCGCTCCATGGTCAATAAAAAACGCTTGATAAAAACCGTTCAAAAATTAATTTCCCTGGATTCCCAGAATCCGCCCGGGGATGAAAGCAGGGTTGCCGGTTTTGTCGGCGGGTATTTAAAGGCCCTGGGCTTAAAAGTCAAAACCTATGCCTTTGGCCGCAAAAGAGCGAATGTCCTGGCTATCCTTGAAGGCAAAAATCGCGCCAAGTCGCTTTTGCTTACTCCGCATCTTGATACTGTTCCGGCAGGCAAGAGCTGGAAGAAATCCCCGTTTTGTGCTAAAATTATCGGAAATAGAATTTACGGTTTAGGGGCAACGGATTGCAAAGGGAATTTAGCCAGTTTACTGGAAGCAATTAACGCGCTGGTTGAAGATGAGGCCGGGCTTGATTATAATTTAATTTTTGCCGCCACCGCCGATGAAGAGAGCGGTTCAGGGTTAGGTTTGGTCCCCTTGCTTAAGCGCAGGATTTTAAAAGCCGACGCCGCGGTTGTCTTAGATGCTGATAACTTTGAAATCGTAATTACCCAGAAGGGTCTGATGCATCTTAAGGTGCGCATTTACGGTAAAAAAGCGCACGGCGCCTATCCCTGGTTAGGGGTAAATGCCATCGAGATCGCGGCTAAGGTAATCGTCGATCTTAAAAAACAAAACAAAATTTTTCCTAAAAATAAATACCTGCATCAGCCGACCATAAATACCGGGACAATTAAAGGCGGAGATAAGGTTAACGTAGTCAGCGACTGGTGCGAATTCGAGCTTGATTTCAGGTTTCTCCCCGGCTCCTCTGCCAAAGCGCTCCTAAGCTCTTTAAGAAAAACAATTGCCAAATACACTAAGAATTTTAAAATTGAAATCCAGGGGATTCAAAAACCTTATTATATCGATCCGCGCCATCCTCTGGTTAGCAGTTTAGTTTCGGCGATGAAAAGTTTAAAGGTCAAGCCGCGCATCAGCGGCTCGGAAGGGGCAACCGTAATAAGTTTTTTTAAAGAAAGAAATATTCCGGCGATTGCCACCGGTTTTGGCACAGAAGGCTGCGCGCATATTGCCGATGAGTATGCCTATTTGGGTAATCTTTATAACGGCGCAAGAGTGCTGGTGGAATTTTTGAAAAAATATAAGTTTGATACCTAACCGAAGGAGCTATGATATGGAGCCTTTGATAATTTCTAAAAAACCCCGGCTTAAAAAACCTTACCTTATTGCCGCCTGGCCGGGCATGGGGGAGGTGGCGTTTAAGGCCGCCAATTACCTGGTCCAGGAATTAAAAGCGGTTGAATTCGCCAGTATTGCCCCGGAGGAGTTTTTTTATTTAACCGGCAGCGTAATTTCTCAAGGGGTATTAGAGGTCCCGCCGCTGCCGCAGGGTAAATTTTATTATTGGAAAAATCCCGCCGCCAAACGCGGCGGCTCCGGAAAAAATGACCTGGTTATTTTCCTAAGCAATGCCCAGCCGGATCTATCCAAAGCAGACAGTTATGCCAGGATAATTATCGGCCTGGCAAAAAGCCTGGGCGTAGAGTCAGTCGTCAGTTTTGCCTCGATGCCCCAGGCAACCGACCACACGCAGGATTCGCATCTGTGGTTTGCGGCTACGGACCAAAAAACCAAAGAGGGCTTAAAGAAATATGATTTTAACGAGCTAACCGACGGCCAGATCAGCGGAATGAACGGTTTATTTTTAGGGATAGCCAAGAAGGCCGGGTTAGCCGGCTTTTGCCTGCTCGGAGACATCCCCCTTTATACTATCCAGATTGAAAATCCCAAGGCTTCGGCTGCGGTGCTTCAGGGGCTGGGAAAAATATTGGATATACAGATAAATGTGCAGCCGCTAAAAGAACAAGCGCAGAACATGGAGAATGAAATTAATAAACTTCTTGATTATTTGAATTTAGGCGCATCCGGCCAATCCGCCCCTATCGGCGAAGAAGAGGTGGAGTTGATTAAAAAAACTTTAAGCCAGCTCACTAAACTGCCTGCTTCGGTAAAAGAAAAGATCGAAAAGCTTTTTACAGAAAGCCGCCTGAATATTGCCAAGGCAAATGAATTAAAAGCCGAGCTGGATAAGTGGAATGTTTATAAGGAATATGAAGATAAGTTCCTGGATCTTTTCAGGAAGAATAATGATAAGGGGAACTGAATTTATGGACGGTGAGATTAAAGTTATCCTGTTTGATTTAGGAAGGGTCTTGGTGGATTTTGACCATAAGCGGGCGGCAGAAAGAATTTCGGCTTTTTGCCCCAAGACCGCTCTTGAGATCTACAATCTTTTTTTTGAATCCCGGGTAACGGTGGATTTTGAAGCGGGAAAAATAACCCCGGAAAATTTTTACCTGGAAGTTAAAAATATGCTGGATTTAAAACTCAGCTATGCATCGTTTGTGCCGATCTGGAATGACATTTTTTTCTTAAGCCCCAAGAACCGCTCGGTTTTCCGGTTAGCCAATTCCCTGCGCGCTTATTACAAAACGGCCCTGCTTTCCAATATTAATGTTCTGCACTATGAATATGTGAAGAAGAACTTTCCGGTATTCAGCGTGTTCGATCAAATTTTCCTTTCTTTTGAACTGGGGGCAATTAAACCGGACAAAAGAATCTACGAACAGGTTATCGGCCGGCTGCAGGTTGGCCCGCAGGAGATATTTTATACCGATGACCGGGCGGAATTGGTGGAGAGCGCCAAATCCCTGGGCATAAGAGGCTGCGTATTCACTGATTTTGAGCAGTTGGTAAACGATATCAATCAGGCGGGAATAACTTTTCAAAAATAACATTTCCCGACGGTAACAATAACCGGCGCCAGATTCTTTTTGAGCAAAAAATGCTTGACAATGACAATATATTGTGGTAAAAAAATAACATAGATACAATATTTTGCATAAAATTTTGGAGGTTGATAAACTAAGTTGGAAAAAATTGGATAGATTCATAATGGGCTTGCGGCAAAAGTAATTTAAACCGGGCCCTTTTTTTATACCATGGGGGTTAAATTATCAAGGATTTCATTAAAAAAGCAAGGCTTGGAGCCAACTTCCCGGATTAATGGCGGTAAAAAGAGATAAAATCATGAAAACTGTGGGATTAACCTACGATTTAAAAACAGATTATAAATTCAAGGAAGGGGATCCGCTTGATGCCAACGCGGAGTTTGACGCCCTTTCGACGATCAATGTTATCGCCGAAGCCATTGCCGCCAACGGTTTTAAAGTAAAGAAGATAGGCAATGCCAATAACTTGCTGGAAAAAATCGATAATTTGGGGGTAGATATTGTTTTTAATATCTCCGAGGGTTTAACCGGCAGGAACCGCGAATCCCAGGTGCCGATTTTGCTGGAAATGGCCGGAGTTCCTTTTGTCGGAGCAGACGCCTTGACTTTGGGGCTCACCCTGGATAAGGTGATGGCCAAAAAAATTTTTATCGCCGAAAAAATCCCCACCCCTAAGTTTTTCGAAGTAAGTTCCGCGGAGGCTTTGATTGACCAGGACCATTGCCGGTTCCCGTTGATTGTCAAGCCGCGCTTCGAAGGCTCATCCAAAGGCCTCAGTGAAAACTCGCGCGTGGAAAGCGCCGATGAACTTAAGAAACAAGTGGATTTTATCACTAAAACCTACAAACAGCCGGCTTTAGTCGAGGAATTTATCTCCGGGCAGGAGTTCACCGTGGCGCTGGTCGGTAATCAGGACCCCGAAGTTATGCCGGTAGTGCAGATAAAGATAGACGGAAAATTAAAATTAAACGACAAATTTTATACCTTTGCGCGAATTACTTCCGACAGGTTAGAATATATCTGCCCGGCAAAGATAACCAATGATTTAAAGAAAAAGCTGGATGAGCTGGCTTTAAAGGTTTATCGCAGCGTCGAGTGCCGGGATTTTGGCAGGGTGGATTTCAGGGTCGATAATGACGGCAACCCTTATGTGCTGGAGATAAATCCGCTGCCTTCCCTATCTACCGAAGATGTTTTTATGCTTGTTGCCAAAAATATCGGCATTACTTACGACCAGATGGTCGGCAAGATCCTAAGCAGCGCTATTGCGCGCAACGGATTAAATTAGATGAAAGTTACCCTGACCTACAATTTAAAAAAGAAAGACCCGCAAAAGCCGGCGGATTATTTCTCCGAATGCGATTCGGAGGAAACGATCAATTGCGTTGTTTCGGCCCTTAAAAACAAAGGCCATTCCGTCGAGGCAATCGATGTGGAGTATCCGGCCTTATTTTCATATTTCAGGAAAAATCGCGTAGATATGGTATTTAATATCGCCGAAGGCAAACAAGGCAGGTTCCGCGAATCCGAAGTGCCGGCAGTGCTGGATTATTTAAATATACCTTATACCGGTTCAGACACCTTCTCTTTGGCCCTGGCATTGAATAAGGGGCTGACCAAGAAAATATTACAGGCGGAAAATATCCCCACCCCCAATTTTCAGCTTTTTGTCAAAGGGGATGAACCTTTGGATGCGCAGCTGCGGTTCCCGTTGATTGTCAAGCCTAATTGCGAAGGATCGGCAAAGGGGATAAACAAGACCAACGTCGTTGAAAATAAAGAAGACCTTTTCAAGAAGGTCAGGGAGTCTATAGACGTGTACCGGCAGGAGGCCCTGGTTGAGGAATTTATCGTAGGCAAAGAGTTGACCGTGGGGATCTTGGAAAATGGAAAAACCCGCGTGCTTCCGATTTTAGAGATCGATTTTTCCAATTGTAAAAAAAGCGGGGAGTATTTTTATTCCTGGAAGATGAAAGAGTTCCAGGGTAACAGCGAATTGGGGCTGGTCCCTGAATTCCATTGCCCGGCAAGGCTGGATAAAGATATAGAAGCAAGGGTAAAGGACGTGGCTTTACGTACGCACCGTGCCGTAGGCTGTTTGGATATTTCCCGGACCGACATCCGTTTGGATAAATTTAATGTGCCGTATGTCCTGGAGATCAACCCTTTACCGGGATTAGACCCCAAAGAATCCAATTTTCCTATAATGGCATATGCCGCAGGGATGAGGTATGAGGATCTTATTGAGGCAATACTGATGAGTGCCTCGGAAAGGAAAAGGCTGAATTGAGTAACCCCGAAGGTTCAGAAAACCAAAAAACACAAATTGAAACGCCGGTTATGCCGCGGCCTCCGAGGCGTTGGCGCGATTATCAGCAGATCCCGCTCTTTAAGGATGTCAACCCGTTGGATTGGGAGGATTGGCATTGGCAGCTTAAACACAGGATACGCACCAAGGAAGAATTGACCCAGATCATTAAACTTACTCCCCAGGAGGAAAAAGGAATTGATAAAGCCAAGGGAAGGTTGGCCATGGCCGTTACTCCTTATTGGGCAAGCCTGATTGATACCGAAGATCCGGATTGCCCCATCCGCAGGCAGTCTGTACCGGTCGGCGATGAATTCTCGATTTCCCCGCACGAAATGGCCGATCCTTGCGCTGAAGACCGGGATTCTCCGGCGCCGCATCTGGTGCACCGCTATCCGGACAGGGTCCTCTTATTGGCTACGGAGCATTGCGCGATGTATTGCCGGCATTGCACCCGGCGGCGCCTCGTGGGTGATCATGAAGAAAAAGAAACAAACCCCGAAACTAAATTCGATGCGGCCATAGAGTATATTAAAGCTAACCGTAAGATCAGGGATGTATTGATTTCCGGAGGGGATCCGCTTACCTTAGAGGATGAGGCATTGGAATCCCTGATTGCCAAGATCCGCGACATATCGCATGTCGAATTGTTGAGGATCGGTACGCGTATCCCGGCAACTTTACCGCAGCGGGTTACCGAAAATCTGGTAAATATGATCAAGAAATATTCTCCTATCTGGATGAGCATCCATTTTAATCATCCCAAAGAGATTACTAAGCGCTGCAAGAATGCCTGCGATTTGCTTTCTGAAAGCGGCATACCTTTAGGCAGCCAGTCGGTGCTCCTTAAGGGCATCAACGACCGGCCGTTTATTATGAAGCGCCTGATGCATGATCTTCTGCAAATGAGAGTAAGGCCATATTATATTTATCAGTGCGACCCGGTAAGGGGCACACAGCATTTCCGCACCCCGGTAGCCGTGGGGATAAATATTATCGAGAAATTGCGCGGGCATACTTCAGGTTACGCCGTTCCGACCTATGTTATCGACGGGCCCGGCGGCGGCGGAAAGATACCTGTGGGGCCAAATTATATCCTTTCCCAGGCCAAGGGTAAATATGTGCTGCGCAATTATAAGGGCAAGATTTACACCTACCTGGAATAAAATAAAGTGGACGGTTCTATTTGTTATCCACAGAGTAGCTGACGTTTAAACGTCAGCTACAAAGTATAGAAAAACAGGACCGTCCCCTAGATTCCTATTATGAAAATAAGCGCTTTTGCCATACCCGAAGCTGTTTTGGGAAAACATAACGTTAAAAACGACAAGCTCGACCAGGCGGATAAACTGGTTTGCGCCAAGAAAAAAACTTACGTTCAGGTAGAGCTGGCCGGTGAGGATGCGGCAGCCGAAGCAGATGCTATAATTATCCCCAAAGATGCCAAGACGGATCTAATCCTTCATGACCTGGATTTTGTGGAAACCCGCCTGAGTAAATCCCCGGAAGAAAAAGAAAAAATAATATTGGATAAAATGAAAGCGGCCCTGGAGAAGGAGGATTTTATTTCCGCAATCGGATTAACCGGTCAGGAAAAAGAAGTCATCTCAGGGTATGGCCTTTTTACTCTTAAGCCGGTGGTTGTAGTAAATAAAGAGGAACTGGAGAATATGGGTGTTTTGCTGGGCAGGGTATTGGCGGAGAGCGGCTTTATAAGTTTTCTTACCGTCGGAGACAAAGAAAATCGCGCCTGGTTGATCAAGAAAGGGACCACTGCCTGGGAGGCAGCCGGAGCGATCCATTCCGATATCCAACAGGGTTTTATCCGCGCCGAGATCATAAGCTTTGGCGATTTTATTTCTTGCGGCGGAGAGACCGGCGCCAAGCAGGCGGGCAAGATGCGGCTTGAGCAAAAAGATTATGTAATGCAGGATGCGGATCTGGTGAATTTTAGGTTTAACAAATAATCCTGTGTCATCGCGAGCCCCGAAGGGGCGAAGCAATCCTTTTTTAGATTGCGCAGCCTGTTCCGAGCGAAGCGAAGGAATCCAGTTGCGAGGGGCTGCTGGTTTGCTTCGGCTTCGCCTCGCAACCGCTGCGCTCCTGGCAATGACACAACTTATACTCTTCAAATGATAAAAATTCAAAGGGCCCTGATCAGTTTATCGGATAAAACCGGCATTATCGAATTAGCCGGGGAATTAAAGAATTTTGGCGTGGAGATCATTTCTACCGGCGGTACGGCAAAACTTTTGCGCCAGAATAATATCGCGGTAACCGAAGTTTCCGCTTACACGGGATTCCCGGAGATACTCGACGGAAGGGTGAAGACCCTGCATCCTAAGATCCACGCCGGGCTGCTTGCCCTGCGCAATAACCCCGAACACCTGCGGACAATAGCCGAACATGACATCTCTCCCATTGATATGGTCGTGGTTAATCTATACCCTTTTGAAAGGGCCGCGCAGAAGCCCGGAGTAAGCATTGAAGAGGTTATTGAAAATATCGATATCGGCGGGTCTTCCCTGCTGCGTTCAGCCGCTAAAAACTGTCAGTCGGTAGCGGTAATTTGTAATCCGCAGCGTTATCCTCAGGTAATCTCCGAGCTAAAAAAGAATAACGGCGCTTTATCCGAAGATTTAATGGTTGAATTAGGCGTTGAAGTTTACGGGCACACCAGTAAATATGACGCCTCAATCCATAATTATTTATCCAATTTTTATAAAACTAAAAAAGAAACAGGAGCTTTCCCTCAAGAGCTTGTTTTAGCTTTTGAAAAAATCCAAGATTTGCGTTACGGAGAAAATCCGCATCAAAAGGGGGCTTTCTACAGGGAAAAGGGGAAGTCCGCCGGCTTGATTAATTTAAAACAACTGCAAGGTAAAGAACTTTCTTTTAACAATATCCTGGATCTTGACGCTGCCCTGGAATTAGTCAAAGAGTTTCAAAATCCGGCGGCGGTAATCGTCAAGCACAACAATCCCTGCGGAGTTGCGGAAGATAAAAAACTGGAGCGGGCATATTTAAACGCCTGGAAAACCGACAAGCTTTCATCCTTCGGCGGTATCGTGGCTTTAAACAGAAGAATGGATTTGGCCACCGCCAAAATTATACTCAAGAGCGGGTTTCTGGAATGTATTATCGCTCCCGGCTTTGATCAGGAAGCAATAAATTTATTTAAAGAGAAGAAAAATTTACGCCTGATTGAGCTAAAGGATCTGGATGTTGTCGATGAGCCGCAGGTCAAACGCGTCAGCGGCGGCCTGCTTTTACAGAGTAAAGATTTAGCAACCCTGGATTTGAATAAGCTTAAAGTCGTAACCAAAAAGAAACCCGGTAAAAAAGAACTGGAAACTTTAATTTTTGCCTGGAAGGTGGCCAAGCACGTAAAATCAAACGCGATTATTTTGGCTTCCGGGACCCGGACCGTCGGTATCGGCGCCGGGCAGATGTCCCGCGTAGATTCGGTAATGATTGCCAAAAATAAAGCCGGAAGCTTAAGTAAAAATTGCTGTTTGGCTTCGGACGCCTTTTTCCCCAAAGCAGACGCCATCTCCTGGGCGCATAAGGCCGGGGCCAAAGCGATAATCCAGCCCGGAGGCTCTATCGCCGATCAAGAAATTATCGCTTCCTGCGATAAATATAAGATTGCCATGGTTACTACCGGCATAAGGCACTTCAAGCATTGAAAATAAAGGGGGCGGCCCTGTTTTTTATCCACAGAGTAGCTGACGTTTAAACGTCAGCTACAAAGTATAGAAAAACAGGACCGTCCCCTTGATTTTAAAAGATGATTTATCCGGAAGCAATAAGATACCTGGACTCCTTCGCTAACTACGAAAAAAACATAAACTATCCCTATAAAGAAACAATCAGGCTGGTTCGTATGCGGGATTTTTTGTCGATAATCGGAAATCCCCAAAATTCCCTGCGCGTTATTCATGTTGCCGGGACCAAAGGCAAAGGCTCAACTTGCGCTTTTGCGGCCTACGTTCTCAGGGAGGCGGGTTTTTCCGTCGGGCTCTATACTTCTCCTCACCTGAATGATTTCCGGGAGAGGATTAGAATCTTAGAACCGCGCCCCTGCGGCGGTAAGCAAAAGGCAGGCAGCTTTGAAGGCATGATTTCTAAAAATGAGCTGACCGGTTTAGTCAAAGAATTAAAACCGGTAATAAATAAATATAATCGCCATTCAAAATACGGCGGGCTTTCATTTTTCGAAGTATATACCGCGCTGGCTTTCCTGCATTTTTTGCGCAAGCAGGCTGATTTTGTCATTTTAGAAACCGGCATGGGCGGCAGGCTTGATGCTACCAATACTGCCAATTCCCTTGCCTGCGGGATTACCCCGATCAGCCTTGAACATACGCAGAAGCTGGGCAAGACCCTGGCAAAGATAAGCGCGGAAAAAGCAGGCATCATCAAAAGCAGGGAGGCAATCATAATTTCCGCCCGGCAAAATAAAGAAGCGGCAAAAGTTATTTATAAGCGATGTAAAAAATTCCAGGCCAGGTTTTTTGAGGTGGGCAGGCAGATAAAATATTTTAAGTCCGGCCGGGAGCTTGCCATCAAAGGTTTGCATAAAACTTATCAGCATCTGCGCCTGCGCCTTTTGGGGGAGCATCAGATGGCCAATGCTTCTCTGGCCGTCGGATTAGTCGAGGCTTTGAGCTTTTATGGTTTTCATATCGGCAGCCGGGCAATACGCAACGGCCTTTATAACGCAATTTGGCCCGGCAGGTGTGAAGTTGTCCAAAGAAATCCCCTGATCGTTTTGGACGGGGCGCAGAATTTTGCCTCCGCGGACGTCTTAAAGAAAGCGATAAAAGGCAACTTTGAATATAAAAAACTTATTCTGGTTTTGGGGATCTCCGATGATAAGGATATCTCCGGGATATGCAAGGCGCTTGGCCCTCTGGCGGATGAGGTTATCTTGACGGCCGCCGCAACCCCCCGGGCGACGGATCCTGCGAAATTATCCGGCTATTTTAAAAGAAAAGCGTATTTGACGCAAAGCGTAAAAGAGGCTAAAATTTTAGCTAAGAAAATAGCGCAGAAGGAAGATTTAATTTTAGTCACCGGTTCATTATTTGTGGTCGGAGAGTTTAGGAATGTTCAAAGATAATTTAGAAGATACGATCTCTGCGATTTCAACTCCTCCCGGCGAAGGCGGCATTGGCATCGTGCGCATCAGCGGGCCCAAAGCCCTGTCTATTGCCGGTAGGATATTCCTTCCGGCCGACAAAAAAAAGACAACGGATTTTAAAGGTTACACCATGCATTATGGCAAGATCGTCGATAACGGCAAGATCGTCGATGAAGTTATTCTTTCGGTGATGCGTAAGCCCCGGTCTTATACCCGGGAGGATGTGGTTGAGATAAATTGCCACGGCGGGATTTTGGCCCTGCGCGAAGTTTTGGATTTAACCTTAAAGAAGGGGGCCCGGCTTGCCTGGCCCGGCGAATTTACCCGGCGCGCTTTTTTAAACGGCAGGATTGACCTGGCCCAGGCAGAAGCGGTAATCGATATAATCCGGTCAAAAACTGATTCGGCGCTTAAAATTAGTCTGGGGCAGTTAAGCGGCGGCCTGTCAAAAGAAATAAATAAGCTACGCAAGAAGCTGCTGGATATTTTAGTAACTATGGAGGCAAATATCGATTTTCCCGATGAGTCGGTCCCGGAGCAGGATGCCGCGGGGATGCTTCAGGGGTTTAGAGCTATTGAGACGCAGTTAAATAAATTGTTGGAAGGCGCTTTTTGCGGCAGGATATTGCGCGAAGGTATCCATGTGGTCATTTGCGGAAAACCCAACGTCGGCAAATCCTCCCTTTTAAATGTTTTGCTTAAAAAAGAACGCTCGATCGTTACTCCGGTTGCCGGGACTACCCGCGATGCCATCGAAGAGGCCCTTGATATCAAGGGTATACCGGTAAAAATTGTCGATACCGCCGGCATCCTTAAACCGCGCGATTTAATCGAGCAGAAAGCCGTCCAGCGTTCAAGGGAACATATTAAATTAGCGGACCTGGTAATTATTTTATTTGACGCAAGCCACCGGCTGGATGAAGGAGACCGGAGATTAATCAAAGAAATAAAAAATAAACCGGCGATCGCGGTAATCAATAAGATCGACTTAAGAAGCCGTATTGAAAAAGATCAGATCAACCGGGTATTTCAGAACGTAGTTGAGATCTGCGCAAGGAAGGCAAAAAATATCAATCTGCTGGAGGATGCCCTTTGCAGCCTTGTCTATAAAGGCAAGCTGCATAGCCCGGAGCTTATGTTGGTGAGTAACCTGCGGCATGCGCGCGCGCTTAAAAGCGCCCGAAAGTTAATCCATCAAGCCAGGGCGGCTTTAACCGGCAAGCTGCCGCCGGAGTTGGTCGCCCAGAGCCTCAAGGATGCCTGTGTTTATTTAGATGAGATATTGGGCAGGAGTTTTTCGGAAGATCTTTTAGAGAGAATTTTTACTGATTTTTGTATTGGGAAATAAAACTTTAAAAGGCTAAAATACCTTTTCTTTATTCGCCAGGGCTTTGGATATTTCTTTGGAGAGGGCAGCTAAGGAAAAAGGCTTGACCAGGTAGCCTACCACTCCTAATTTGCAGGCCTTCTTTATATCCACCGAGTCGCCCAGGCCGGAGATGATGATTATCGGGATGCCCTGGGTTTGCGGGTCATTATTTAAAATCTCGCAGACTTCAAATCCCCCAAGCTCCGGCATAAGCAAATCAAGCAGTATGAGATCGGGTTTGAACGAGTTGATCGAAGTTAGGACATCTTTCGGTTCTTTGCAAACCACAACTTCAAAACCGGCGCCGGTTAGATAATCTTTTAACAGAGAAAGGACTTCTTCCTGGTCGTCAACGACAAATATTCTTTTTTTCGGCGGCTTATCCATAGTTAATAAAATTTATTTTACGCGGAGGCATTGAATTTTGTTAGTAGTATAATTATATTTAGGGCAATAGTCAAGAATAAAGGGGACGGTTCTATTTTTTATCCACAGAGTAGCTGACGTTTAAACGTCAGCTACAAAGTACAGAAAAATAGAACCGCCCCCCTAGTTTTTCCTGAAAAAGAAAAACTTATTGCAGAAAGCAGGTTTTCATTAGATAATAATGGTCAACTTTACCGTTTTATTGGCTTTAGGAAACGCGATGAATAAAATAAAAATTGAAAAAGCCGTGCGCCAGATTTTAGAAGCAATCGGCGAGGACCCCAAGAGGAAGGACCTTTTGGAAACTCCGCGCCGGGTTGCTCAAATGTACGAAGAGATATTCTCGGGGATTAAACAGGATCCGGAAAAAGAGCTGGAGGTTATCCTTGACCAGAAGCACCATGAGATTATTCTCCTTCGGGGAGTGCCTTTGTCCAGCATGTGCGAGCATCATTTTTTGCCTTTTGTAGGCAAGGTGAGCGTTGCTTATATACCTAAAAACGGACGGGTCACCGGTTTAAGCAAGCTGGTGCGCGTAATTGAAATTCTTGCGCGCAGGCCGCAGGTCCAGGAAAGGCTGACTACTCAGATCGCCGAGATTATTATGTCAAAATTAAAACCCCTGGGGGTTATGGTTGTTATCGAAGCCGAACATATGTGTATGTCTATCCGGGGGGTAAGAAAGCCCGGGACGATGACGGTAACCAGCGCAGTGCGCGGGATCTTTAAAGAAAACGAGAAGACCCGCTCGGAGGCGCTGGCTTTAATGCGGCAATGAAAGTAAAGGGAAAAAGAGCTTTGAAAAAAATCCTGATTTTATTATTTTTCGCGTTTATTTTATCCGGCTGCGCTACTTATAAATTTCAGAAGTCTACTGCCTCCGGCGCCCAGGGGTATCTGGCCTCTTATGATAACGAGCCGATTTTAGAATACACTGTCGGAAAAGAAAAATCCCTGCCGGATTTAGCTTTGGCCAAGGAGCGTTTTAAGCGCCGCAGGGCGACAGTGGAGTATTATTATAAACAGATGGGGCAGATTGAGCCGCGTTTAAAAGAAGTCTTCTGGGAACCGCCGGCGATGTTGGTGGATCTTCTGGGAGGCATTTTACGCTGGCCGTTTATTGCCGTATCAGATTATAAATATAATCATAACCCCAAATATAAAGAAAGAATGGACAGGCTGGATGAAGAGAAGGATGCCCTTGAAAAAGCCCGGATAAACAGCTTAAAAGAAAAACTCGCTTCGTATATTGTTAATGACCTGGCCAAAGAGCCTTCGTCACCAGCAGTAGTTACAGCCGCGCCTGCAGCGCCAAAGCCTCAACCGGAAGCTCCCCAAAAATTAGAAACACCCCGGATTGAGACCCCGGTTATAAAAGAGCCGGTTTCTCCGGCCGTGACCACTGCTCCGGCGCCAGCTTCCCCTGTCCAGCCGCCAGCAGAAATCAAACCGGTTATCGCGGAAACAGCGGTCCTCAAAACAGTATTAGGGCCTCCGGTTGCCGTGATTACCGCAAAACCCATAAAAGGCTATTCTCCGCTTACGGTAAAATTTTCCGGGCAGAAATCATATTCTAAAAACGGCAAGATCGTTGCTTATAATTGGAATTTTGGCGACGGAGATACCTCTACTAAGAAAAATCCTGAGAACACTTATTGGAGCGCCACTTATGGCAGGCGTAATTTTACCGTAACTCTTACGGTCAAGGACGCAGCAGGCTTAATCTCCAGCACTACTTCAATAATCGAAGTATCCACCCCTTAAAGGCGAAACAGTTTCCCAGCTAATCGGGAAACGGGTCAAATTGAAATTAAAGTAAGAATTTATTCAAAACTCCGTAATTATTGTCAAGATTTCTTTCCGCGTAACTGCAAAAAATATAATCTTTAGGACTGTTTACTAATTTTGCCCTTACAGGGTTTGTTTCAATATAGGAGATACAGTCTAGGGCATATTGGTCTTTAGCAATTAATTTTGCTTTAAATTTGCCCTGCCAAAGATGCCCGACCTTATTATACTTTTTGTTATAATAAGCAGTATAGGAGCGTTGCAGGCATTGCATAAAATTAGATAATTTCTCCGGGGCGACTGCTTGTCCCATTAGATGGATATGATTAGGCATTAAGCAGTAACCATATAAATGGAAAGAATACTTTCTTTTATAACGTTTTAATTGCCCAAGGTAGAATTCAAAATCGCGTTTCTCAATAAAAACTATTTGTTTTTGGTTTCCTCTTGCATAAATATGATAGCAGGCGTTTTCGATAAAGATTCTTGTCTTTGCCATTTTTCCTCCTTAGCCCCGTTTCCCGATTGAGCCGGAAACTGTTTCGGGTTTAGTTATTAATTTAACAGTTTATCCAGGCTCCGGTATTGCACTGCTTCGGCGACGTGCTCCGCGCCGATTATTTTTTCCCGGCTTAAATCCGCAATCGTACGGGCGACTTTGAGTATTTTATCATAACCCCTTGCCGAGAACCCCAATTCGGACATCGCCATGCGTACTAATTCCTGCGCTTTCTCGTCCAGAAGGCAATGCTCTTTGATTAATTTGTTGTGCATTTGGGCATTGCAAAATACCCCGGTTGATTTAAATCTTTCCCGTTGAATGGCGCGCGCATTTTCCACGCGCTGCCTGATTGCCTGTGAGGTTTCCGTATCTTTTGTCTCGGATAATTCCCGGTATTTTACCTGCGGGACTTCGATGTGTATATCAATCCGGTCAAGCAGGGGGCCAGAAATCTTGCCCAAATAATTTCTGATCTTTGTGGTATTGCAATGACAGGTTTTCTGCGGGCTAAAATAATTTCCACAGGGACAGGGATTGAGCGCCGCGGCCAGAATAAAATTAGCCGGAAAAATCAAACTTCCTTTTATGCGGCTGATGCAAATTAAATTATCCTCCAGCGGCTGCCGCAATGCTTCCAGGGCCTTGCGGCTGAA
The DNA here is from genome assembly GCA_028715785.1 of Candidatus Omnitrophota bacterium. Taxonomy (GTDB): domain Bacteria; phylum Omnitrophota; class Gorgyraeia; order Gygaellales; family Profunditerraquicolaceae; genus UBA6249. The sequence continues at coordinate 16,259 of JAQURC010000004.1, read as the reverse complement.
TTCCGGCAATTCATCCAGAAACAAAACTCCATGGTGAGAGAGGCTGATTTCCCCCGGCTTAGGAATACTGCCGCCGCCGATTAAGGCGATATCTGAAATACTGTGATGCGGACAGCGGAAGGGCCGGGTTCCGATAAAACCGTCCTTGTTTAGCAATGCCTTTGCCACGGAATGGATCTTGGTTATTTCCAGGGCTTCTTGTAAACTGAGGCTGGGCATGATCGTGGGGATTCTTTTGGCAAGCATGGTTTTACCGCTGCCCGGCGGCCCCAGTAAAACAATATTGTGCCCGCCTGATACAGCTACTTCAATAGCCCTTTTAGCAAAATATTGGCCCTTGACTTCGGAGAAATCCAGGCTGTAATCAGCGTTGGCCTTAAGGATTTCTTCGGGGGCAAGTTTAAACGGCTGCCTGAAGCCGGGGTCGGCTAAGAATTGCACGACTTCTTTTAAACTTCTTAACGGCCAGGCGGATATCTCCGGTATAATTCCGGCTTCTCTGGCATTTTCTTCGGGAAGAACAAGGTTCTTCAGCGGTGATTTTACCATGGTTAAGCTTATTGCCAGGACTCCGTGCACCGGCCGCAGCTTTCCGTCAAGGGACAGCTCCCCCAGAAAAGAATAATTTTTAATAAGATTTTCATTAATTTGTCGGGTTGCCGCAAGAATTCCTAAAGCAATGGCTAAATCGAAGCACGCACCTTCTTTTTTGATGTTGGAGGGAGCCAGATTTACAGTTATTCTCTCCGCAGGCCATTGGAAACCCGAATTTTTGATTGCCGAACGCACCCTTTCTTTGCTTTCCTTTATCGCCGTGTCGGCTAAACCGACCAAGGTAATTACCGGAAGGCCCCTGGCAACATCAATTTCTATTTCAACCGGGTAGGCTTCCAGGCCCAAGAGGCCAAAACTGTAAATTTTTGAGATCATCGTTTCTCCTTTCCAGGGCAATAGACGCACGGGAACGGATAATCTAACTAAAAAAAAGAGGACACTCCCTTTTTTAGATGGGAACATCCTCTTTTAAAATTAAAATAGGGATATTCTAATAAAAGCAGCCGCTATCCCTAAATTCCGAAATACCAGAAATCCGGCCCCTTTTTATAGCCAAATTCGGAACTGTCTACTTTTGTGTCAGAATTCACTCCGAACTCTGAAAGGGCGTATATGTTATCTTTCTTGATAATCCTGTGCTTTAAAATTATCAGCGAACCGATAATCTGGGCGGGCATGCCTTTGCGTATTCCCTCCTGGTTATTGGCGTTAGAAATTGCAAGATATTCAAGGTTTCCCTGCAGGACGCTAAGCAGCTGGATTAAAACAGACGCGCAAATAAGCAATATCAACAGAAACCTGATCGCCCCCTTTTTGTTAAAAAAAACAAAAGCAGGCATTAACCATAACGGAGCGGTTGGGACTAAATATCTTGGCCCCCATGACCAGTTGCCGTGCCAGCCATACCAGGCGCTGGTTAAGAGAAAATTAAGCATAATGATGGATAAGAGGAAAGCGGCCTCTTTTGGGAATAATTTAAAAAATTTGTAATAACCTAAAATACCCAAAATAAATAAAGGATTGTAAATAAATATGCCTTTATCCAGCCAATATAGCAGTTTACCGGCGTGCCGCAGGATGCCGGATAAATAAAATTTATTTGCCTCCAGGCCGTAACCGAATTCAAAAAACCGGCCGAATCTTATCTGGTTTAATAAGAGAATAAAGCAAAATCCAAGCAAGGAGATTAATAAAAATGACCCAACCCTCATTAAAGCGTTTTTCATAACCGCTTTATTTCTTACGAAAATATACAAAATAAAAATAGGCAGACAGCTAAGATAGAGGGGTTTTAACAGGATAAGGCAGCAGAAGGACAATCCGCCTAAAACTATGCTTTTAGGGGTATTTTTGAAAACTAAATAGATGGAAAGCAGGAGAAAGAACATCTGGGTTGCTTCAGAAAAGTCCCAAACGCTGTAGCGCCAGCAGAAGGTGGCAAATCCCAGCAATAAGGCCATTGCCGCGGAAACTTTCCCTGAGTTTTTGAAAAATTTAGCAATATAGAACATGATGGCGCAGGTCCCTGCGCCAAAAAATATATTGTAAAAAGATATGAGGAAGTCAATTAAGCGGCCTTCCGGAAGCCCTGTGAACAGCGCCAATAATTTTCCCGCCAAAACATAAGGGACAAATAAAAAGGCCAGCCCTAACCCGCTGCGGGAATAATATTTACCATCTTTCTGTGATTTGAAACAATGCCCGGGTTGACAGCCCTGCGCGGATAGAGAGTGGTTTGAAACAATTGCTTTTGCAGTTTGTATGGAAAAGCAGGTATCGGTTACTTCGATATCGCCTTTTGCCGATAAAAAATATACCAGGGTAAATAGGGCAAATATCAAAATTCCCGGCTGGGCTTTACCTTGAAAAAGCATATTAATATTATAACATTCCGCATAATAATTGGTATCATTATTATGCGGAAATAGCTTGCTTTTTAGGTAGAGGATTATATAATATATGTTTATGAATAAGGGTTTGATTAAGAATACAGCGTTTATTTTATTGCTGGGTATTACTGCCTTTAGCATGGTTAAGTATATCAGCGAATTAAAAGCAAGGTACAACCTCCAAGATAACCTGCTCCAAGCCCGGGGGCAGCTTGCCGTATTAACCCAAGAGAAGCAAAACTTATTGCAGGACTTAGAGAAAGAGAAACTGCTTAAAGAGCAGTTGGAGCTGAAAAATGCCAAACTTAAAGGCTATCTGCGGGCAGGCAACAATAAGATTAAGCGTCTTTTTCAGGATAATGCCATAACCCGGAATAATCTTGAAGATGCAGGAGCCAGGCTCTCTATATTAAAGGCGGAGAACCGGGCCCTTATTGACAGCCATAAACGCATTTATATGGAAAATGAGCGGTTTAAATTAAAATTAAGCTCGGTAGTTGAGTTAAAAAAAGCAATCAAAGAGTTAAGGGGCAAAAAGCGCAGAGGTTCTGATTCGGAGGCAGAAGGTAACCGGGGTTTTTTGATCAGGGCTGGCCAGCCAACTGTTCTAGAGAGAGTTAAGATCGAAGTTCTTCCTGCCCAAACCAAAAAATAATGAGAGATTTTTTCGCGGAGATTTATAGGAACAAGATTTTAATGACCACTATTTCGGCCTGGTTGATTGCCCAGACGATTAAAGTAGCTATCGGAGTTGTCCGCATGAAGAAGTTCGATTTCCGCTTATTTATCGGCAGCGGCGGTATGCCTTCTGCCCACGCCGCGGGAGCCGCATGTTTAGGGACAAGTATAGGAATTGAGCATGGGTTTGACAGCGTTTATTTTGCTTTAGCGTTTGCTTTTGCCATTGTGGTCATGTTTGATGCCCAAGGAGTGCGCCGCTCAACGGGTAAGCAGGCAGGTATTTTAAATAAAATTATGGAGGATATATATTGGCAGGGCAAGATCCAGGAGTTGCGTTTGCGCGAACTTATCGGGCATACTCCGGTGGAAGTAATTATGGGATTGTTCTTAGGTATTGTTATTGCTTTGGTATCTTATGCCAGATAAAAATATAAGCAGTAGCGGACGTTTAAACGTCCGCTACCCGGATAATTAAAGGGGGTTCAAATTGAATAAAAAATTTTTGGTTATAATTATAGCGGTAACGATGATCGCCGGAGCCTTGGTGGTTTTAGCCGGAAAAAAGATAAACAGCGCAGTTGGTTTCACCGGCCGTTCATCCGCGCGCATCCTGATCAACCAGGCGCGCCAGCTTGAGGCTAAAGGCAGGCTGCTTGAGGCAAAATTATCGTATCAGAAACTGGTGAATGATTTTCCGGATTCCCCCGATGTAGCGTATTGGCAAAAGAAGGCCGAAGATATAAATATTAAATTATTATTTTCATCCGCGGTTACCCCTAAAAGCATACTCTATAAGATAAGGCCCGGAGACACGATTAATAAGATCGCCCGTGAACATAAAACCACTCCCGAATTGATCATGAAAAGCAATAATATCAGCGATTCGCTTATAATTCCGGGCCGCTCAATAAAAATTTGGAATGCGCCCTTTAGCGTCCTGGTCAATAAATCCCAGAACATGCTTATGCTTAAAAGCGACGAAGAGATATTTAAGACATACATCGTATCCACCGGAAAAAATAACTGCACTCCCGTCGGCACATTTAAAATTATCAATAAACTTACCAACCCTACCTGGTTTAAGGCCGGGGCGATTGTGCCGGCGCAGAGCGCGCAAAATGTGCTGGGCACCCGCTGGATGGGTTTTGATTTGGCCGGTTACGGCATCCACGGGACCACGGAGCCAAAAGAGCTGGGCAAGCAGGTAACCCAGGGATGCGTGCGCCTGAGCAATTCCGATGTCGAGGAGCTTTACAGCATTATTCCGTCTGGAACAGAAGTTACCATAATCGATTAATCCCCCATGGCCGGACTTGATTTTGAAAAACCTATCCTGGAGCTGGAGAAAAAAATCCAAGAGTTTAAATCCTTTATGGCCGAAAAAAAGATCGATCTGTCTTCGGAAGTCACAAAGCTTGAAGAGAAGCTGGAGCATTTAAAAAAAGATACTTATATTAATCTTAGCGCCTGGCAAAAAGTGCAGCTTGCCCGCCATCCCCTGCGGCCATATACGCTGGATTATATCGGTATGATTATGTCGGATTTTGTGGAATTGCACGGCGACCGGCTTTTTAGCGACGATAAGGCGATGATTTGCGGTTTGGCAAAGCTGGATAAAATTAAGGTTATGGTCATCGGGCATCAAAAAGGCCGCGACACCAAGGAAAATTTAAAACGTAATTTTGGCTGCGCCCATCCGGAAGGGTACCGTAAGGCCTTGCGGGTAATGCAAATGGCCGAAGAGTTTGGCTTGCCGATTGTCATTCTAATTGATACGCCCGGAGCGTATCCGGGCATCGGTGCTGAAGAGCGCGGGCAGTCTCATGCCATCGCGCTTAATTTACGGGAGATGGCATCTATTAGCGTGCCGATTATGGCGATTGTGATCGGTGAAGGAGGTTCAGGAGGGGCTCTTGGGGTGGGGGTAGCCGACCGGGTGGCGGTTTTGGAAAATTCATATTATTCGGTTATTTCCCCGGAAGGATGCGCGGCAATCCTTTGGAAGGACGGGGCAAAAGCCCCCCAGGCAGCGGAAGTATTAAAGCTTACCGGACAGGATCTTTTGAAATTGGGCATTATCGACGAGGTAATCCCCGAACCCATAGGCGGAGCGCATCGCGACGCGCAAAAAACCGCTTTAAATATTAAAGAAGCAATTTTAAGGAATTTTAAGGAACTAAGGGTTTTAGATAAAGAAGAATTGCTTAAATTAAGATATAAGAAGTTCAGGTCAATGGGTGTTACCGGATGATTGAGCAGGAGCTAATTTTATTAGGCCTGTTACGCCAGAGCCCCAAGCACGGTTACGAAATTAAAATAAAAGCCCGCCAAATCCTTTCCTCTTTTGCCGGAGTCCAGCTAAAATCAATATATTACCCTCTGAGAATTTTAGAAAAGAAAGGCCTGCTTACAAAGTGCGCGGATAAATCAGGCAGCAGGCCAAAGCGTTTTGTCTATTGCCTTACCCAGAAGGGTAAAGAGCGCTTTGAGATACTGCTCAATAAAAACCTGCTGGATTTTACGCGCCCGCAGTTTACTCTTGATTTGAGTTTATATTTCCTCAACTTCTTGAAACCAGTTTTGGCACGCCGCCGGCTGAAGAAACGGCTGGAAATCCTGGAAAAAATATCCGGCGGAATAGAAAAAATGCTTAATTCCAAAGAACTGAAAGGGTCCCTGGCGATTTCCCGGATTATGGAACACAATCTCTGCCTGCTGCGCGCTGAATCTTCCTTCCTGAGCTCGCTCCTTAAAAAGATATAAAAAGGGGATCTTTTAGCCCTGTTTCCCGATTAGCTGCGAAACAGTTTCCGAACTAATCGGGAAACAGTTTCCCCTTCAGTTGGGAAACTGTTTCGGTTTTTCTATTTATTTAGGCATAAAAGATATTGAAAATACTGTAGTTAGGACAATAATAAAGGTAATAGAGGAAACGTTTCTATTCTTAAGGATAGGCGCGAAGAAAAAATAGAAACGGTTCCTTTGCTACATCAGTTTTTCTCCGGTTTATCACTCTCGTCGGTAAAATCAATAAAAAAAGTAAAATAGTGCTTGACAAAACATATTATTTTATATATGATTTCATATGTAATATAGCAATTACTATAACATACTATAATCATTTTCTTCAAACGGAGGAAGCATAATGGCAAAAATATTGATCTCACCGGGCGAAATAAGCAAAATCCACAGCATCTCTTATCAGACGATAAACTACTATACGAATTTAGGCCTGTTGATGGTTAAAAAAAGGAACGCCAACAACCGGCTTTATAGCTCCCGGCAGGTAAGCGCCTGTTTAAAAAAAGTCAATGACATGAAAAGCCGTGGTTATTCCCTCAAACTCATCTGCGATTTGTTAAGGAAGGGCTAAATGAGCTATTATTCTGTCCTGGGCCTAAAAAAAGAACCTTTTTCCAACAGTCCTGACCCGGAATTTTTTTACGAGTCCAATGAGCATAAGGCGGCGCTGATGCGCGTGCTGGTTGAAATACGCCTGCGCCGGGGTTTAAGCGTCATCTTAGGAGATGTCGGAGTAGGCAAGACGACCCTTTCGCGCAAGCTTTTTCAGATGCTCAAAGAGCGGCCGGATATGCTTTTTTATATGATTATGGACCCTACCGCCCAGAGCGAAGAGCTTTTTCTGGAATCATTAGTGCGCACGTTCAATATCCAGGACCAGATCCAGGGTGCGGCCAGCATCCTTGATTATAAAGAGGCGATCAAAAAATACCTTTTCCAAAAAGGGGTTGAAGAGAACAAAACCATAGTTTTGGTGGTGGATGAAGCGCAGAAGCTCAACGCCGATTCGCTTGAAATTTTACGCGTCTTGCTAAATTACGAAACAAATGAATTTAAATTGCTGCAGTTGGTGCTTTTTGCGCAGATGGAGCTTTTGCCCCGGATCAAGGAGATAAAAAACTTTTTTGACCGCATTGTGCTTAAATATGTCGTCAATCCTTTGGACGAACCGGAAACGCGGGACATGATCAGTTTTCGCCTCAGGCAATCCGGGTTTAATACAGAATTGAAACTCTTTACCGATGAAGCGGTTAGCGAAATCCAGCATTACAGCCAAGGGTATCCGCGCAGGATAAACCTGATTTGCCATAACGCGTTGAGAAGCCTGATTACAGGCAATAAAACGGTCATCGATGGGGCGCTTATCCGCGACCTGGTCGCAAGGAGCGTAGTGTAATGATCGACAAACAGACTTCTGACGAGAGATTGCTTAAGCTTATTGAGGGCGCAGGTGAGCCTAAACATTCAGGGACTGTGTTTGGCCCCGGGGTAAGAAAACAAGCGGCCCACCCCTTATCCGTAAAACTCAATTTCCTCGAACTGAAAACAAAGCTTAAAGCCCTAAAGGTCAACTTGCTTGTTTTAAATAAAGGCTTGATTGGTTTGGCAATTTTGCTGACACTTGTATTTTTATATATCTTTGTCAGCGGTTCAGCAGCTTCTAAGCCCAGCTCCGTTTCTTTTACCCCCAAGGACAGCTCGGCAATAATAAAATTAATATCCTCCGGGGAGGCCCAGGGATTGATGCGTAAAAACATCTTAAATCAAAATATCAAAAGAGATTTTTTTCTTCCCTTCGGCGAAAAACGCAGCGCTTATACTCAGGAAGAAGGCCCGGATATGACCGAAGAGGTCAAGGCCCTAAAGCTGGTCGGTATTATCTGGTCGGCCAGCCCTGAAGTGATGATCGAAAATTCCAAAGACTCGCGCACCTATACTTTAAAAAAAGGCGAATCTCTCGGCGATAAATTTAAGATTAAAGAGGTTTCACGGACTTCGGCTACCTTAGTGGTAACCACAACGGCCGGTTCAAAGGAATATGAATTAAGATGAAAAAAACGCGCCTTGGCAATAACAGAATGTTTTTGGTCCTCTGCGTGATTTTTGCTCTGTCCATTGCCAATTCAGTTTCAGCCGCGGATATTGCCGCCCAGGCGTTTGTCCCGGCAACAGCATTTACCGATAAAATCTCCTTGGATTTAAAGGGGGTGGATATTAACGAACTCTTTAAATTACTTTCGGCAAAAAGCGGGATAACGATTATTCCGTCTCCGCAGGTCAGCGGGAGGGTCACGGTATTCATGAATGAGTTAAGTTTCTCCGATGCCCTGGATGTAATTGTTACCATGCAGAATCTGGCTTATGAAAAAAAGGAAAACGTGGTTAAGATAATGACCCTGGCAGAATATGAAAGGGCTTATGGAAAGAAATTCGGAGAGCGTAAAGAAACCCGCACCTTCAGGCTTGCTTATGCCAAGCCGGCAAACGTGCTTAATGTAGTCAACTCCCTGAAATCCGATCTGGGTAAAATTATTTCTGACGAGGCAACCGGCACGATCATTATTACGGACACCCCGCAATCTATGGAGGTTATAGCCGACACGATAAAAGGGCTTGACCAGCCGCTTGAGACCGTGGTCTTTGATGTCAACTACGCGCGGTTTGCCGATATAAAAAATTATCTTAATGAATTGATCACCCCGGGAGTCGGCCAGATAATCGTGGACGAAAGAAGCAGTAAAGTGGTTGTCTATGACCTGTCGGCCCGCTTAAACCGCATCAAGAAACTTATGCGGGAGTTTGACGAACAGTCGCGCCAGGTGCTGATTACCGGAGAAATTATCGAAGTTACCATCGATGACAAATTCCAAAGCGGGATTGCCTGGGATAAAATTTTTAACCAGGCAGACCTGCACAACCTGGAGCTGGTGGGGAATTTTCCCGTCAGCCCGGCGCTTTCCACTTACGGAAAAATCAGCTTGGGCACATTAACCCAGGACAATTATAATGTGGTAATGAATATGCTTAGTACCTATGGTTCTACAAAGGTGCTTACCCGTCCAAGGATTGTTGTGGTGAATAAGGAGGAGGCCAAAATACTTGTCGGAACGCGCGAGGCTTATGTAACTTCTACTCAGAGCCAGGCCGAGTCTTCAACCCTTACCTCCGAGAGCGTGCAATTTATTGATGTGGGAGTCAAGCTTGCCGTTGTGCCGACCATTGGCGCGGATGGTTTTATCACGATGAAGATAAAGCCCGAAGTCAGTTCGGTGCAGAGCACATTAACCACGACTGCCGGCACGGTTGTGCCGATAGTGGCAACCTCCCAATCCGAGACGGTGGTCAAGGTAAAAGACGGCAATATGCTGGTTATCGCCGGGCTGCTTAAAGAGGAGGATACCAAAAACGAGACAGGCCTGCCTAAATTAGCGCGCATGCCTATTTTGGGCCATTTATTCTCCACAAGGCTAAAGGATAAGAAAAAGACAGAGTTAGTTATATTCATAACTCCTACGATAATAACCGGAGCAAGCAATATCAGCCGCGAGGTAAATAGTGAAAGCAAATAATAAAATTAGTGTCATTGCCGGGAGCGCAGCGGTTGCGAGGCGAAGCCGAAGCAAACCAGCAGCCCCTCGCAACTGGATTCCTTCGCTTCGCTCGGAACAGGCTGCGCAATCTAAACCAAGATTGCTTCGGGCGCTTCGCGCCCTCGCAATGACGGTTTTTGTACTATTTCTAATCAGCCCGCTTGGCGCAAAAACCGATTCCGCCCAGGAAGATCAGGCAATCCAGGAGAGCTCGAAGGATAAGATATCTTTGGACCTGAAAAATGTGGATATCATTGAGTTATTGCGGATTGTCTCGCTTAAGACCGGAAGGACGATTGTCCCCAGCAAGGAGGTTTCCGGCCGCATCACCATATATCTAAGCCAGGTTACTTTTGACGACGTTTTGGATATTATCCTGGTTACTCAAGGGCTGGCCTTAAACAAAAAAGATAATCTGTATTATGTGATGAGTGAAGCCGAATACAAAAAAAGGTATGGGCGGGATTATGTCGACCAGAGAAAGATCGAAACAGCCAAACTTTCTTATGCCAAGCCTTCCATAATTTTTAACGCGCTTAGCCAGCTTAAATCCGACGTAGGTAAAATCGTCGTTGATGAAGCCAGCGGCACGATAATCCTGATCGATATCCCGGAAAAACTTGAGCTGCTTGGAAAAACAATCAAGGAATTGGACCAACCGCTGACTACCGCTATTTATGATCTTAATTACGCTAAGCCCGCCGACGCCAAGGCGCAGCTTAGTTTAGCAATTACCCCGGGCACGGGGGAGGTAATTATCGATGAAAGAAACGGCAAAGCCATACTCTCGGATTTACCCAGAAAAATAGATAAACTGGGGATGTTGGTGCGCGAGATAGACGAGGAATCCCGCCAGGTTTATATCGAAGCGGATATCGTCGAGCTTACTTTAGATGATAAATTCCAAAGAGGCATAGATTGGCAAAAGCTGTATAGTTCGGCGGCAATGGATGGCCTGGCCTTTGCCGGCTATTTTCCCGCCACCCTTACCGCAGCGTATCAGAAAATTTCGGTGGGTACCCTGGCCACCGACCATTACCAGGCGATCCTCAATTTTTTAAATACCTACGGGACGACCAATATCGTTTCTCAGCCGAGGATTGCCGTAGTCAACAATGAAGAGGCCAATATTATGGTCGGCACGCGCGAGGCGTATATTACCCAGACGCAAAGCCAGGCAACCTCGACAACAGTAACTTCCGAAACCGTAGAATTTATCGATGTGGGTGTTAAATTGAAAGTTGCGCCTAAGATCAGCGCCGATGGTTTTATCACCATGAAACTAAAACCCGAGGTCAGCTCGGTTCAACAAACCATCACAACCAATCTGGGCAGCCGCATCCCGATCGTGCAGACGTCGCAGTCAGAAACCGTCGTAAAAATAAAAGACGGAATGATGATTATGATCGCCGGGATGACCAAGCTTGAAAACACCGACTCAATTAACGGCTGGCCGGGATTATCGAAAATCCCTTTATTAGGGATATTGTTCAGCAGTCGCGTGAAGGAGGCCAAGAGGACCGAAGTAATCATTTTTCTTACCCCGCGCCTGTCGCGCGGCGATGTGGGCTTAAGAGGGGATGCGATAACTAAAATATTGCCCATGGAATATTTACCGGAAAAAATGCAGGAGCGGGTAGCCAGAGATAAAGTAATCGATAAAGGGCTGTTTAATCCCGAAAAGATGAAGGAAGAATTGGCGGAGAAACAAGCAATAGAGATGGCCGCCGAAGAGACCGCTGAAAGGAACGCGGCAAATAAAAAGGCCCGGAGGGCGGAAAAGACAGCGGCTAAAGAAGCGGATAGAGCGAAAAAAGCTGCAGAGGAGATAACAAAGGCGGCTGATAAGGCGGCAAAACAAACAGTTGCCGCTGAGATAAAGAAAACCAGATCATCAAAAGAAGCCGCCAAAGAATATTACCAAAAAGGCCTGCACGCGCAGGCTGATTCTGATAATGAAGAAGCAATACGCAATTTTACAAAAGCCACGCAGTTGGATAAAAAATACGCCGCTGCCTATAATAATTTAGGGATTATTTATGAACAGCAGGGTAAGCTTGAGGAAGCCGAGGAGATGTATCTAAAGGCCGTTTCAGCCGATGCGCATTATTGTCCGGCCTATTCAAATTTGGCTTTATTTAATGAAAATCGCAAAGATCTTATCAAAGCTTTAGAGTATTGGCGTAAACGCGTTTTATACGGCGATCAAAATAACGAATGGACAAAACGAGCCTTAGAGCGGGTAAAAGAACTTGAGAGCAACAAAGGCGAAACAGTTTCCGGCTCAATCGGGACAGGGGGGTAGGTATCCCTATGTCCCGAACAACTTGGAAACAGTTTCGATAAATAATGAACATAAATTTTAAAGAAAAGAAATTGCTTCTGGCTTTCGCGTTTTTAATCCTGCTTACCTTATTAATCGGCCTGTTTGGCATAGCCCAGATCCAGGGATTGAGCCGCAAGATCGAAGATTTAGGCAGGCATAATTTAAAGCGGCAGAGCGCCGTGCTTGAGATGCGTATAAATAACGCCATTTATGCGGCGGGTATCCGCAACTATGTTTTTTGGCGCGCCTTCCGCTATTTGAGGGCCATGCCGATGGCGGTAAACGTGGATAAAGTTTTTGCCGTGGGAGTAAATTTTAAAAACCAGCTTAAAATTTACCGCCAGAGCATATACCTGGGCCAGGAAAAAGAGTGGGCAGATCAGGTTACCGTTTCATTTGATGAGGTTTTCGCGCTGGGCAAAAAAATAATTCAATCAGCGGACCAGGAGGAGTCCGGAAAAATCAGCCAGGCCACAAATAACCTGCTGATGAGTTTTGAAGACCGTATTTATAAAATAGATGAGTTTTTGAATAATTTTATGGGTAAATCCAACCTTGAAGATGTGGAGAGGCAGTTATCCCTGGCTAAGGCGGATAAACAGCAGGCGGTTTTTTTCTTAAAGATCAATTTGATCAGCGCGCTGGTTGCCGGGATATCGATCGCCTTTTCCGTGTATCGCCGAAGGGCCCAGGAGCGCGCCTACCGCCAGCAAATTTTTAACCGGATGATCAATATCGAGGAGAACGAAAGAAAAAATCTTTCTACCGCCGTGCATGATGAAATGGGCCAGGATTTAAGCGCGCTAAAAATTTATCTGGGCCTGATTGCCCAGGGATTATCAGAGATTGCTTTGTCGCCCGCGGTTCCTGACACGCCTGGTGTCATTGCGAACCCGCCGAAGGCGGGTGAAACAATCTCGTTAAAAGCAAAAGTTGAAGAATGCAAAAAGATCGCCGCCGGCTTAATTAACAAAAGCCACAACATTGCCTTTTTGCTCCGGCCGCCGGATTTAGATGAAGTGGGATTGTTGGAAAGCCTAGAGTCCCTGCTTTTGGAATCCAGCCATCTAAGCGGCATCGAATATGTTTTTCAAAAGCCCGCAGGCAGCCTGGAGCTGGTTCCGGAGTACAGCTTATTAATTTACCGCATCGTGCAGGAGCTGCTTACGAATATGATCAAGTACGCCAAGGCCAAAAACGTGGAAGTCAGTATTAATAAAAAGGCAAACTCCGTGGAGTTATTTTACCGCGATGACGGGCAGGGGTTTGATTACAATCAGGACGCCGGGAAATTTTTAAGGCGCAAAGAAGATAAATTCCGGCTTGGGTTGATCGGTTTAAAAGAAAGGGTGGAAGTGCTGGATGGGTCGATGCAGATAAATTCATCCCGCGGAAAAGGGATGAGCATTGCCGTAACGCTCCCGATAATATGGCCATAAAAATCGCGATTGTCGATGATCATGATATAATCCGCGCCGGCGTAAAAAGCGTTTTGGAAAAGCATGCCCAGTATGAGGTCTGTGTTGAGGCATCCAACGGGGAGGCGGCTTTAAAAGCCGCCGAAGAGTTTAAGCCGGATATTATGCTGTTGGATATTTCAATGCCCAAACTCAGCGGGTTGGATATAATTAACCGGATAAAACGCGCCAGCCCCAAAACCAAGATAATCATTATCTCGGTGTATAAATTAGGGGCTTATATTTTAAAGGCTTTGCGCTGCGGGGTTAATGGTTATATTAATAAAGATAATCTTGCCGAAGAGCTGATCCCGGCTTTATCGCGGGTAAGTTCCGGAGGTTCTTATCTGGGTTCAGCCATCTCTAATTATTTGGCGCAGACGATGCAGGACTCCCGGAAAAAAGAAATACCCAAAGGATTAAAAATCTTAAACGCGCGCGAACAGGATGTCTTGCGCCTGGTAGCCGAAGGCAAAACCGCCAGGGAGATAGCCGAAGTCATGTTCTTGAGCCGGCGCACGGTGGAAAATTACAAAAACAGCATACTTAAAAAGTTGAATTTACATAAGACAAGCGACCTGATCAAATACTCTTTGGAGAACAAATTTCTCGATGCTTAAGTAAGCAGTTATGGTAATTTATTACCATAAATATGGTGAAAAGATGATATCTTTACGTTCGAAAGTGGCAATAAAATTACTCGATTATTATTTCCTTAACCCGGATGCTCAGCATTACATTAATGAGCTGGCAAGAATTCTAGAACTTGATCCTAAAAATACCGAGACTAAGCTTAAGGAATTCGAAGGGAAAGGTTTTTTAAAAAGCGAATTCCGCGGGAAGGAAAGATATTTTTTCCTTGCCAAGGATAATCCCGTTCTAGAACATTACCGCCAGATTTTTCTGAAGACTTATGGGATAGAAAAGAAGCTTAAGGGCATACTAAGCGATATAAAAGGGCTTAAGGAAGCGTATTTGTTCGGTTCTTACGCAAATAATAATATGGATTCTTCAAGCGATGTCGATATTTTGGCTATCGGTTCGCACTCGGTCTTGGAATTGCAGAGGTTTATCGCTAAATTACAGAAGGATACAGGCAGAGAATTTAATGTAAAGAATTTAAGCCTGAAGGAATTCGAGGCAAAGAAAAAGAATAAAGACCCTTTTATAAACGGCGTATTTAAAACCAAGATTATAAGGCTTGTATGATTAATTTCGAGAGTCAATATTTTCAGAAACTGGTATTTAAAAATGAGCAGATCGAACAATTTTTAAAGTCCGCTTCGCACGACCTCAAGATAGCTGAAACATCGGATATTCCGGATGTTATTTTTAAATTCAGCTATGACGCTCTCATAAAATTGGGCATCACTTTGATTGCCAAAAAGGGGTATAAAATAAGAAGCGCAACTGGGCATCATGTCAAGATAGTGGAGAAACTAAGTCAGATACTTAAAGAAGAAGATATCCTTGTGCTTGGCAATAAGATGAGGCAGGAGCGTAATTCTAATCTTTATGACGGCGGATTCTTTGTGGGAGAGAAAGATAGCCGTGAGTATTTAGATTTTGTAAAGGGCGTTTTCAAGAAAGTGGATATAAGATACTAAAGAAAGCGTGAGTAAAAATTAAGATTAAAAATGTCCAATGTGAAATGTCCAACAATTGGAAACTGTTTCCAAGTTATTCGGGATATGGGGATGTCCGTCCCCCTGTCCCGATTGGGTCGGAAACAGTTTCCAAGGATACTGAAATGTCCAATGTGGAAAAGAGTATAATGCGCAAGGAAAACGAGTAGTTTACCCATTGTAAAAATATATGATAAATAGTATATTTTCTGTAGAAGATGAGGTAAGGGCAACAAAAGAGGATGAGATGAATAAATATACTGTGGGCATAATTCTGGGGGTTTTAAGCGCGGGGTTAAATTGCCAGGCGCAGGCTAGCCAGGTTTTAGAGCAGGCGCCTTTGGTCCTGGAATATAATTTAACCGGCCCGGCCACGGTAGAACCGGAGCCGATCTTTGCCACAGGGACAATCAAAACTATTTGTGCCTCTTATGAGTTTACCGGCCAGGTGCGTTTAGAAGTCAGCACTAATGGAGGCGTAGATTATACAAAGATAATCAATGGCCAGCCGCTGGTTGATGGATTTATCCCGGGCAACCAGCTGCGCTTTAAGGCAAATATCGGCCCGGCAAGCAGTTTGAAAAAAATAACCATTGGCTACACCGATTCATCGGGAGTTCAAAAATTATACCGCAATCCGGATCTGGCGAATTATAAATATCACCGCGAAATTTATATTTCCGGAGGAAGCCAGGAAGTATTTAACTATCCCCTGAAAATAGAATTGGGATCTTTGGCAGCCGGCACTGAAATTTATTTTACCGCGGCTGACAGCCAAACACCGCTCTATTATTATTTAGAAGATCCCGCGCGTTGCTACGTGAAGGTCCCCCAGGTTCCCAAAGAAGGCACAAAAATTTATGTTTATTATAAAGATGTCATTGCGAGCCCTGAAAGGGCGAAGCAATCCCGGATCGCCGCGTCGCCCGCGGCTCCTGGCGATGACAATGGCCGATATAATGACGGCAATAAAGTTTTTCCGTTTTTTGAGGATTTTGACGGCGCAACTTTAAATGAAGAAAAATGGGAAATAATTCCGGGGTTTAAAAAAGAATATGGCATCAAAGACGGGTATTTGCGGCTTAAAGATTGTTTGGTGGTAACGCGCAATTTTAAGACCCAGCAGGGCATCCTGGAATTTAAAGCCAAGGCGGAAGAGAACGCGGGGATCCAGGTGGTTGTGCGCACAAAAGTTTCCGCGGGGTTGTCTCCTTACGAACAAATAGTTTACTCTTCGAATTATCCGGGAGCAGAACATACTATCGCGATCAATAACATTGCCAAGGTGAATATAAGTAATCCGATAAAACCGCTTACCTATTATATCTATCAAG
>JAQURC010000003.1 GCA_028715785.1 Candidatus Omnitrophota bacterium | reverse complement strand
TTGCCAAGACCATCGAAGCCAAAGATTATTACACCAGTGAGCACGGTGAAAATATGGTTTCTATAGCCGTTGAGATCGGTAAAAAGCTCAACATTTCCGAGAAGGAACTGGAAAACCTCAAACACGCAGCGATATTGCATGATTTAGGCAAGATCGGCATTCCCGATAAAATCCTGCACAAAAAAGGGAAACTCAATGAAAATGAACTAAAGAAAATAAGGGCCCATCCCCAGATTGGGGCCGAGATTATCAGGAGCGTGCATTTTTTGAGCGCAGTGGTCCCGATAGTCCTTCATCACCATGAGAGGTTTGACGGCCTGGGATACTCCAGCGGCCTTAAGGGCAAAGATATACTCCTGGGAGCAAGGATTATCGCGGTGGCCGATGTTTATCAGGCGCTGGTTTCGGACCGGCCGTATCGCAAGGCTTACAGCAAAAAAGAGGCGTTAAAGATTATCCAGGAAGGCGCCGGTACGCAGTTTGATCCGGAGATAGTTAAGATATTCCTGGAGATATCGAAAGCCAAAGGCAGGAGGCCTAAGTAATCATGCAAAAAGAGATCAGTATAGTCATAGCCGATGATAATCAGAGCATCCGCGAAACCCTTAAGGATATCCTGAGCGAAAAGGGCTATTTTGTCGAAACAGTCAATAACGGTTACGAGTTGTATGATTACCTGAAGAAGAAGTCGCCTGATATTGTAATCCTGGATTTAATGATGCCCGAGAAGGACGGCACCGAGACCATTTTCAGCATTAAGACTGTTTGTCCCAAATCCAAGATTATAATTTATACCGGATTTCAAAGATATGAAAAATCAATATACGCACAGACTGCGGACAGGTTCCTGTTAAAAGGCAAAACCCCGGAAGAGTTATTAAAGGCCGTAGAGGAACTGCTGTAATTTATTTACTTGCGCCAAATATTTTTTTAAAAAAACTTGACAAGGGTAGGGGGGGTATGGTATAGTTAACCTGGAAAGGCAGGTACAAGCGATGAAACAGGCAACTACCCATGAAGGACAATTGGAATTTTTGAAAAAAATCGAAGGGCAGGTCCGCGGCATACAGAAGATGATTGAAGAAAAACGTTATTGTGTGGATATAGTTACCCAGATCCATTCCATTATCGGGGCGCTGCACAGGGTAGAAGACCAGATATTCAAGAAACATATCGACGGCTGTGTCGTGGGTGCCTTAAAAGGGAAATCAGAAAACGAAAAACAGAAAAAGATCAATGAAGTTGTCGAGCTTATTTCCAGGTTCAGGAAGGCGTTCTAAGCGTATGTTTAAAAGGACATTGGCCCTGATTTTGGTTGGCGTATGCCTATCCAATAACGGCTTTGCTTATCCTGTGGACCGGCTATCTTTGGATCCTTTAATCGAAGAAGCCAGAAAAAATAATCCTGACATTTTGGCAGCCAAGAAACGCTGGGAGGCTTCCAATGCCCGTATACCGCAGGCAAAGTCTCTGGATGATCCGGTATTAAGTTTTACTTTCGAAAAAACACCCGGCAGCCCTTTCCAATTAAGCAAAACAATGTCCGAAGACAGGATGCTGTCTCTTTCCCAATTTTTGCCCCTCTTTGGCAAATTGTCCCTGAAAGGAAAAATCGCCGTAGTTGAATCCCGGATGTTTGCCGCCGAATATAAAAATAAGGAACTGGAAGTGATCAATCGGATCAAAAATGCTTATTACGATTTATTTATGAACTATAAGGAGGTCGGGTTGAATCAGGAAAGCCTTGTATTGTTAGAAGGACTGATAAAAGTTGCCGAAGCAAAATATGCGGTCGGCGACATGTCCCAGGAGGAAATTTATAAGCTTCACTCGGAGGCAGCCAGCCTTAAAAACAAAATCAAAAACCTGCAAGAGACCAAGTTTGCCAAACAAACAATCCTTAATGCCTTGTTAAACAGGGATCCGGAAGCCCCATTAGGGATTCCTGAATTAAGCAATGATGCTTCTTTTAGCAAAGATATCCGTGTTTTGTATCAAAGCGCCTTGCTTAACCAGCCGGAGCTGCTTATTTTTTCATCCGCCATAGAAAGAAATAAATATGCCAAATCCCTGGCAAAAAAAAGTTTCTTCCCGGATTTAATGGCCCAAATTGTTGAGCGGGGTTTTACCACAGGAACTATCGGCCCGTGGGATTTAATGTTGGCATTTACAGTGCCGCTATGGTTCTGGACAAAACAACGTTATCAGGTAAAAGAAGCGATAGCTAATTTAGAAGAAGCAGAGGCGGCATATAAGGTGATGCAGAATAGGGCTTTTGCCGAAGTCAAGGATTTAGCTGCAAAAATAGAGATAGCCAAAAATAAAATAAAACTCTATAAAACCGATCTTATCCCTATACTGGAAAATTCTTTTGAAGTATCTCTGGCGTCTTTTGGTTCCGGAAAAAGTGATTTTATGGCGCTTATCGATACCCAAAGAATGCTTATTGAGACCAGGATGGACTATTATAAAGCGCTGGTTGAATACAATATGGCTTTGGCAGACCTGGAACGCGCCGTTGGCTTAAGTTTTAACGAAAAATCCGAGGTGAAAAAATGAAGATAAGAATTATTCCTTTAGTGGTTGTTATGTTAGTCATTATCCTGGTCTTAGCCGGGATCGTATTTCTTTTGGTTTCGCGTTACCACGTGTTTAAAGGGCATACGCTTTCAGCTGCGGCGAAAATCTCAACAAAGGCAGAGAAAGACATCTACTATTGCCCAATGCATCCTGGTTTTACCTCTGATAAGCCCGGCGACTGCGGAATATGCGGCATGAAGCTGATAAAAAAAGAAACAGGAGGGCATGGAGGACATACTGCCGGCGCGGCAACAGCAGAACGCAGGGTTATTTATTACCGTAATCCCATGAATCCCGAAGTGACTTCGCCTGTGCCCATGAAAGATCCAATGGGCATGGATTATGTCCCCGTCTATGAACAAGAGGCCGATGGAAAATCAGGTATTTACATCAGTCCGGAAAAGCAGCAATTTATAGGGGTAAAAAAGGAAATAGTCCGGCAAAGAAAGTTAACCCATCAAATTCTCACTGTTGGCAAAATTGCTTATAATCCGCAGCTATATGTGGCTCAGCAGGAATATCTTCAGGCGCTTAAGACCCAAAAGGCCTTGGCTTCTTCATCCATTACGGAACAGTCCAACTCTTTATTGGAGGCAGCGGAAAGAAAGCTTCTTCTTTTGGGGATGACTGAGGAGCAGGTTAAGGAATTGGCGAAACAGAATAAGCCGCAGGGAAACCTCTATTTACCTGCAGAAGGAAATACCGTTTGGGTTTACATGACTATATATGAATATGAGATAGGCCTGGTTAAAGAAGGGATCCCTGTTGAAATAGGGTCAATTGCTTTCCCCGGTGAAAAATTTAGCGGCAAGATAACCAGTATTACCCCGGTTTTAGACCCGATGACCCGTTCTGTCCAGGCATGGGCCGAGGTTGATAATCCTGGCAATAAACTTAAACCCGAGATGTTTGTCAACGTAAAGATTAATGTAGATCTAGGAGAAAAACTGGCTGTTTCCGAGGAAGCGATTATTAATACCGGTAAAAGGACATTGGTCGTGGTTACGGATGATTCGGGAAATTTCTTAAGTAAGGAAGTAAAGTTGGGCCAGAGCGCCGAAGGTTTTTATGAGGTTCTGGAAGGTTTGCGCGAAGGGGAAAACATAGTTACATCCGGAAACTTTTTAATTGATTCGGAATCGCGTTTGCAATCCGCAATCTCCGGGAGCGAACATAAGCACGGACAATAGATATGACGAAGTTGGTAGAAAATATAATTGAGTTTTGCGCCAAAAATAAATTTATCGTATTTCTCCTGGTTGGCGTGGTAACCTTGGGCGGGCTTTATTCTATGCGCCAGGTCCCTCTGGATGCCATACCGGACCTTTCTGATACGCAGGTTATTATTTATTCCCGCTGGGACCGCTCGCCGGATATCATCGAGGATCAAGTGACCTACCCGATAGTAACTTCGATGTTAGGGGCGCCAAAGGTTAAGGCCATCCGCGGATTTTCCGACTTCGGGTTCTCTTACGTATATATTATTTTTGAGGACGGCACGGATATCTATTGGGCGCGTTCAAGAACATTGGAGTATTTAAGCAAGATCATTCCCCGCCTGCCTGAAGGCGTTCAAGTTGAATTAGGCCCCGATGCAACAGGAGTAGGCTGGGTATTCCAGTATGCCCTTGTAGATGAGACCGGAAAAAATTCTTTAGCTGACTTGCGCAGCTTTCAAGATTGGTATTTACGATATTATTTGCAGGCTGTGCCGGGAGTCGCAGAAGTAGCCACCGTAGGCGGGTTTGTCAGGCAGTATCAGATTACTATCAATCCTAATACCCTCTTAGCCTATAACATTCCCTTAATGCAGGTAATTGAGAATATCCGCAAGAGCAATAATGACATCGGAGGGAGGCTTATCGAATTTAGCGGCGCAGAATATATGGTGCGCGGGCGCGGTTATATCAAAACCATAGAAGATATAAAAGATATTGTGGTGGGCTCATCGATGAACGGCATTCCTGTAACCATAGGGCAGATTGCTAATGTTTCTTTGGGGCCGGATATAAGGAGAGGCGTTGCCGAACTCGACGGCAAAGGCGAAGTGGTTGGCGGCATTGTGGTCATGCGCCACAAAGAAAATGCGCTTAATGTTATTAATAAGGTAAAGGAGAAGCTGAAAGAAATCGAGCCTTCTTTACCCAAGGGTGTCAAGATCGTTACTGTCTATGACCGCTCGGATTTGATCAAGGCCTCTATTGATACGGTAAAAGACAACCTTATCCAGGAACTCATTATCGTCAGCTTAATGCTTATATTCTTCTTATTGCATTTTCGTTCCGCATTGGTACCGATTATAGGGTTGCCAATCGCTACCATTATCGCTTTTATGCCGATGAGCTGGATGCATCTTACTTCTAATATTATGTCTTTAGGCGGTATAGTCGTAGCTATCGGTGATATGGTGGATGCATCCATCGTCTTTGTAGAAAACGTGCATAAGCGTTTGGACGAATGGGCAAAAGGCCTGCGAAAGGGGACGCGCGATGAAATCGTTATCGGCGCAATGAAAGAGGTCGGGCCGCCGATATTTGCTTCTCTGATAGTCATGGCAATTGCTTTTATGCCGGTGTTCACTCTTGAGGCGCAAGAAGGCCGGCTCTTTAAGCCACTGGCTTTTACTAAAAATTATTCCATATTTTTTGCGGCGCTTCTTGCTATCACCCTGACCCCCGCATTAGTCATGGTCTTTGTGAAGGGCAAGGAATACAAGTTTAAAAATAAGTTTTTAACCCATATCGCCAATTTTTTTATCGGCGGAAAAATAGTTTCTGAAGACCATCACCCCATCAGTAAGTTCTTAATCAAACTTTATCAGCCGATAGCCCATTGGGCGATTGAGCATAGGAATGCCGTGGTTGCCGTAGCCCTGCTAAGCATGGTAATTACCGTCCCTGCGTTTTTGATGATGGGTTCGGAGTTTATGCCGCCTCTTAACGAAGGGACAATACTTTACATGCCCACGACTTTGCCCGGGATTTCGATAACAGAAGCCACGAGATTATTACAGACGCAGGATAAAATTTTAAAATCCTTCCCTGAAGTTGAACGTGTATTCGGAAAGGCGGGCAGGGCTGCCAGTTCAACGGATCCGGCGCCTTTTTCCATGATGGAGACAACCGTCGTGTTAAAGGACAGGAAATATTGGCGTCCTCGCATGACCTGGGATAAGCTCATTGACGAGATGGATAGTAAGATGAAGATCCCGGGAACAACTAATGCCTGGACCATGCCTATTAAAGCCAGGATTGATATGCTGACTACCGGTGTGCGCACGCCCGTAGGGATTAAAATTTACGGCTCTAACCTTGACGAGATAGAAAAAATCGGAGAGCATATCGAACAGGTTTTAAAGACCGTTGCCGGCACGCGCAGCGTTTACGCGGAAAGGGTGGCCGGCGGTTATTTCGTAGATTTTGATTTAAAACGCAAACAACTTGCCCGTTATGGGTTAACTGTAGCAGATGCCGAAGATATTATTATGTCTGCTATAGGCGGGGAAAATATTTCCACGACCATAGAAGGAAGGGAGCGTTACCCGATAAATGTGCGCTATGGCCGGGAGTTAAGGGACAATGTGGACAGGCTCAAGCGCGTATTGGTTACCACAATGGACGGTAAGCATATTCCTTTGGCGCAAATTGCCGATATTAATTTAAAATTAGGCCCTTCGATGATTAGGGATGAAAATGGGCTGCTTTCCGGTTATGTCTATGTGGATATGGCCGGCCGTGATGTGGGCAGTTTTGTGTCCGATGCTAAAAAAACCGTGAAAGAACAAATAAAGCTGCCGACCGGTTATTCCCTTACCTGGAGCGGCCAGTATGAATATATGCAAAGAGTCAAGAATAGATTGAAGATATTCGTGCCTCTGACTGTTTTTATTATATTTATACTTTATTTCTTTACCTTTAAATCCGTGACTGAGACGATCATCGTGATGATGTCTGTGCCGTTTGCTTTAATCGGCGGTATCTGGTACTTATTTCTATTGGGTTATAATATGAGCATTGCGGTTTGGGTCGGTTTAATCGCCTTGGCGGGCGTAGCCGCTGAAACAGGCTCGATTATGATCGTTTATCTGGATGAAGCGTATTCCCGCAGAAAGCAGCAAGGTAAAATGAACAATCTTGCGGATCTTTATGATGCGGTAATGGAGGGAGCAGTGCAGCGCTTAAGGCCAAAGCTGATGACTGTGGGAGCCAATATCTTTGGGCTTATGCCTGTAATGCTTAGCGTAGGAACAGGGGCGGACGTGATGAAAAGGATTGCCGCACCTTTAATCGGCGGCCTGACTTCTTCTACGGTCCTGACATTGGTGGTCTTACCGGCAATTTATACTATTTGGAAATATCACTCTGAAATTAAACGCCTTCCTTTAGAAGCCAAAAAGGGATTAATCGAGATCCCTGACAAAAAAACAAAAGATTAAAACCGTAAGATGTCCTGATTATGCCAGAAAAAAATTTTTATAATTTAACGGAAGAAGAAACGGCAAAGGCGTTGAACAGCAGCCTTGATCTGGGCCTCCCCGGGCAAGAAGCTAAAAAACGCTTATTAGAATTTGGCCTAAACGAACTTCAAGGAAAAAAAAGCGCCGGCCCGTTGACTATCTTTTTTGAGCAATTTCAGGATTTTATCGTCTGGATTTTGATTGGAGCGGCATTGGTTTCGGGTTTCCTTAAAGAATGGGTTGATGCTTTGGCCATAGTTGCGATTGTTATCCTGAATGCAATTTTAGGTTTTATTCAGGAGTACCGCGCGGAAAAATCCTTAGCCGCCTTAAAGAAACTATCCAGCCCTACCTCAAAAGTTATCCGGGACGGCCAACATAATATTATACCTTCCCAAGAGTTAGTCCCCGGAGATTTAATCGAATTGGAAGCCGGCGATAACGTGCCTGGCGATGCCCGGCTTATCTGGCGAACTTCTAATTTTAGCGTCCAGGAGGCAAGCTTGACCGGAGAATCAACCCCGGTTATGAAAACCAGCCTTGCCTTGAAAGAGAATGAGGTGCCTTTAGCCGATAGGGCAAACATGGTGTATATGGGGACTTCCGTTGCTTCAGGAAAGGCCAGGGCCATAGTTGCGGAAACCGGCATGCAGACAGAATTAGGCAAGATTGCCGGCATGGTCCAGGAGATTGAACAGGAAACCACGCCTTTGCAAAAGAAATTAGAGCAATTCGGCAAATGGATTGTGGCCTTGTGTTTTATTCTTGTGGGATTGGTATTCCTGTTAGAATGGCTGCGCGGCGGAAAAATGATCGATGTATTTTTAACAGCCGTTAGTTTAGCCGTTGCCGCCATACCGGAAGGGCTTCCCGCGGTGGTGACTATTGCTTTGGCTTTAGGCGTGCACCGGATGGTCAAGCGCCACGCGCTGATCAGGAAGTTGCCTTCGGTGGAAACCCTGGGTTGTGCCACGGTAATTTGTTCGGATAAGACCGGGACTTTAACCAAAAATGAGATGACTGTGCAGTCGGTTTACGCCTCGGATACCTTATTTAAGGTAACCGGAGTAGGATATGAACCAAAAGGCGAGTTTTTAGTTGATGGGAAGCCGGTTATTATAGATGATTACCCGGATTTAGTCAGGATGGTTAACGCCGGCGTCCTTTGCAATGGGGCGCAATTAGTGAAAGATAATTCAAGTTTTAAGATAGTGGGAGATCCTACGGAGGGGGCAATTTTGACTGCCGCAGGGAAGCTTGGGTTTTGGAAAGAAGAACTTGAGCGGAAATTTTCTTTTGTGGAAGAGATCCCCTTTGATTCAGAGCGCAAGAAAATGACTATTGTGCGCAGGGCCCAAGATAATAAACTTATTGCTTTTGTCAAGGGCGCCCCCGATTTATTGTTAAATGATTGCGTGGGTATCGAAGATAAAGGGCAAAGCCGGCTTTTAACCGGCGCCGACAGGAGCAGGATCCTGAAAGTAAACAATGATTTAGCCAATAAGGCTTTGCGCGTATTGGCTGTGGCTTATAGAATTTTAGATAAAGCGCCCGATAAATACGAAGCAGAGCTGATTGAAAAGGACCTTGTTTTTTCCGGCTTAATTGCCATGATTGACCCGCCGAGGGAGGAGGTTAAGAAGGCGATTATCGAGTGTTATGAAGCGGGTATAAAAACCGTAATGATAACCGGGGACCATAAGAATACCGCCATAGCCATTGCCCGGGAGCTTGGGTTTTTTAAAGAGGATTCTTTAGCGCTTACCGGAGAAGAACTGGATAAATTAACCGACGATGAGCTCTACAAAGAGGTAGAAAAAATTCCGGTTTATGCCCGGGTTTCGCCTGAGCATAAATTAAGGATTGTGCGCGCCTGGCGAAAGAAGGGCCAGATTGTGGCGATGACCGGCGACGGGGTAAATGACGCCCCGGCAGTAAAAGAGGCGGATATCGGCGTGGCTATGGGTATCACCGGCACAGATGTTACCAAAGAAGTTTCGGATATGGTGATTACCGATGATAATTTCGCCTCTATTGTGGCCGCGGTTGAAGAGGGCAGGGGGATTTATGATAATATAAAAAAGTTTATTCATTATTTGCTTTCTTGTAATACCGGAGAAATATTAACGATGTTTGTTTCTTCGATGATCGGTTTGCCGGTGCCGTTATTACCCATACATATCCTCTGGGTCAACCTGGTGACAGACGGCTTGCCCGCGCTTGCCTTAGGGGTTGACCCGGTTGACCCCGGTATAATGAAAAGGCATCCGCGTAAGGCTAACGAAGCAGTGGTTACCAAGCAGAGGGCATTTTTGATGCTGGCCCAGGGCGCCTTTATTGCCGCTTGCAGCCTCTTGGCTTTTAGCTTTGTCCTCTTTATCGAAAAAGAAGGGATAGAACGTGCCAGGACAGCCGCATTTATCGTTCTCTCCTGCAGCCAGTTATTCCATTCTTTTAACTGCCGCAATATGACCGAATCCTTATTTAAGATAGGGATTTTTACCAATAAAAAGCTGATCCTTGCGGCGAGTATCTCATTTTTCCTGCAGATGGCGGCAGTCTATGTTCCATTCTTACAAAAAGTATTCAAAACCGAACCGCTGGGGATTTTTGATTGGGTTTTAGTCATCGCGATTTCTTCTTTTCCTCTTTGGGCAATGGAGATGATAAAGGCAATAAATAAGAAAGGGGGGTTTATCCGGGATGGATACATTTCATAATTTTATAAACGCGGTCAGCTTTTCGCTAAATGTAACCGGCGCTTTGATTACTATCTGGGGGATCATTATCGTATTGCTTGAATTTATAAAAAAGGAGTTATTCTGCAGGGAAGATTGCATCAAACGCAATGAACTTATCAGGATAAAACTCGGCAGCTATCTGGTGCTGGCATTGGAATTCTTTATTGCCAGCGATATCATTAAGACAATTATTACCCCTTCCTGGGAGGGGTTGGGTATTCTGGGGGCGATAGTGGTCATCAGGACAATACTGAGTTATTTCTTAACTAAAGATTTAAAGAGGATCTAGAGCTTAGAATGAAAAAGGGAGGAAAGATGCTAAGAAGAATATTGCTGGTTACAGTTGTAAGTTTATTTGTTTTTGGAATGAGCGCGTTGTCTTTCGGCATGACCTGCGGTGATCATAGCGGCGGCCAGCAGGTGGCGCAAGCCCATAGCGGGCATGAGCATGGTGCAACAGAAGCAACAAAGGATGCGGCAGCAAGAGGACCTGTGAATGTAGGCAACAAAATCTGTCCTGTAAGCGGGGAGAAAATCGAGGAAAAGACAAAAGTAACCTATGAATATGAAGGTAAAGTCTATAATCTTTGCTGTGCTTCCTGTATCGAGGAGTTTAAAAAAGACCCCGAGAAGTATATCAAAAAAGTAGAACAAGAATTACAGGCAAAGATGTCAGGGCAAGCCACAAGCGGTATGCACGAAGGCCACCATCATTGAAATCAGGGATAGAATCTATAACTACCAGGAAAGGGAGGGTTTCTAATGCGGTTTTATCGTAAAATGTGCGTAATTATTTTGTCTTTTTTTTGTTTAACTTTTTTTTCTCATATAGGGTTGGCTCAAACCGCCGCCGATTTAAAAGCGGAAATCTATCCTAAACTCAGGGATAAGCGCTGTACTACGATGACCCTTGATAAATGCGATTGTCCCGATGCAAGGGAGATGAAGGCTTATATCGAGGCCCTTATAGAAACAGGCACAAGCAAGGATGAGATTTTCTACAAAGTAGCGAAAAAATTCACTCTGAATACAATATTGGATGAACAAATCAAGCAGGATGTGGAGAAGAGATTGGTTAAGGAAACCGGAGAAAAACGGCCGCAGATAATTTTAGAGGCCGCTTCCTTTAATTTCGGCAAAGCAAGCAAGAAGCAGGGCAAGCTTACGAAGAATATCAAATTGTTTAACAAAGGTAATGCGGATCTGGCCATTAAAAATATAAAAGTTTCCTGCAGCTGCGTAAGTGCCGCGTTAACCGTAAGCAAAGATAAAAGCCCTTATTTCGGCAGCCAGGGAGCGCCAGCCGGCTGGCAGATGGTTATCGGCCCGGGTAAAAGCGGCCAGTTAGAGGTTGTCCTTGATCTAGCCCATCCATCGATAACTAACGGAAAGGTGATCAGGGATGTTTTTATCAGCAGCAATGACCCGCTCTATCCGGAAACTTCAGTTAGGATCGAAGCAGAAGTAAGCGGCTAATTAAAAAAATTATGGAAAAGGTTGTTTTAAATATTTCCGGTATGCATTGTGTTTCATGCGCAAGTAATATCGAAGCTGCCTTAAAAAGGCTCCCCGGGGTTTTTAGCGCCCGGGTTAATTTTGCTACAGAGAAGGCGTATATTGAATTTGAGCCTCAAAAATTAAAGCCGGCGGATCTAATCGCCGCGGTTGGAAAGGCCGGATATAAAGCCTTTTTACCCGAACTGTCCCTGGACAGGGAAAAGGAAGTAAGGGATAGAGAGGTGAGGGGGCTGAAAAGAAAATTTATAGTTTCGATAATCTTATCCGCTATATTGATGTGTATTTCTATGGGGCCATGCGCGGGGCTGGGCATGCATAAGATCATCATGGACAATATGGCTCTTATCCAATTATTGTTGGCAAGCGGGGTTTTAATCTGCGGGTATCAGTTTTTTGCCCGCGGGATCTTTTCGCTGGTAAGGGTCCATAGGGCCAATATGGATACTTTGGTAGCAATAGGCGTAGGCAGCGCTTTCCTATACAGTTTATTTGTCAGTATTAATATCTGGCTGGGCAATAAAGCTTTTGGGATGAGCAACCTTTATTATGAGGTGGCCGCGTTTTTGCTTACTTTTATCCTATTGGGCAAGTATTTAGAGGCCCTTACCAAAAGGAAAACCTCTCAAAGTATCAAGCGTTTATTGAACCTGCGCCCTAAGACAGCGGTGGTGGTCCGTCAGGGGCAGGAAATAGAAATTCCCGTTGAAGAATTGTTTGTGGGGGATATCGTGGTGGTCAAGCCGGGGCAGAGGATACCGGTTGACGGCAAAATTACAGAAGGATATTCCAGCGTCGATGAATCGATGATCACCGGAGAGAGCATTCCTGTAGAGAAAACACTAAATGACAAGGTTATCGGCGGTTCAATAAACAAATACGGAACTTTTAAGTTTAAAGCTACAAAAGTAGGCAAAGATACTGCCTTAGCCCAGATAATCAAGTTAGTTGAGGATGCTCAAGGGTCCAAGGCCCCCATACAGGAATTAGCGGATAAGGTCGCCGCTATTTTTGTGCCCGCGGTCTTAATCATCGCTTTTGCCTCTTTCTTTATTTGGATCTTATTAGGCAAAGGTTTTGTTTTCGGTTTAACTACTTTTATCGCGGTGTTAATTATTGCCTGTCCTTGTTCTCTGGGCCTGGCTACTCCTACAGCGGTTATGGTGGGGACCGGAAAGGCGGCGGAAAACGGAATAATTATCAAGAACGCGGCCTCTTTACAGATAGCTGCGGAAATCGACAAAATCATTTTTGATAAAACCGGAACGCTTACTGAAGGCAAACCTAAACTTACAGATATAGTAAGTTATGCGGGAAATGAGGAAGAGGTTTTAATGCTTGTTGCGTCTTTGGAGAAACCATCCGGCCACGTCCTTTCCGATGCCATGGTTGGCGCAGCTAAAGAAAGAGGCGTTTCTTTAAAGCCGATGCAGCAGTTTGAAACCATATCTGGCCAGGGAGTAGTTGGTAAAATTGAAGAGGGTATTACGATCTTGGCAGGCAACCGCCGGCTTATGCAAGAGATGGCCATTGACATAAAAATTGCCGCAGGCGATTTAGACAGGTTAGAGAAACAGGGAAAGACCATAACTTTAGTTGCCAAAGGTAATCAGCTTGTTGGTTTAGCGGCGGTAAGGGACACTTTAAAAGAGTTCTCTAAAACTTTAATTGATAAATTAAAGGGAATGGGTAAAGATGTGGTTATGATCACCGGTGACAATAAGCGGACTGCGGCGGCAATTGCCAAAGAAATAGGTATTGGAAAGGTCTTGTCGGAAGTCTTGCCAAAAGACAAATTAGATGAAATTAAGAAATTACAAAACGAGGGTTTTAAAGTTGCTTTTGTGGGGGACGGGATCAACGATGCTCCGGCCTTATCCCAAGCTGATTTGGGTATAGCTATCGGAAGCGGCACGGATGTAGCCATTGAATCGGGAGATATTATTTTAATTAAAGACGACCTGGCTGATGTAGCAATGGCTATAGACCTATCGGGATATGCGATGAGGAAGATAAGGCAGAATCTTTTCTGGGCGTTCTTTTATAATATAATCGGGATCCCCATTGCCGCCGGGATTCTTTATCCATTTAACGGCCTGCTGCTTAATCCCATGGTGGCCGGGGCGGCGATGGCCTTTAGTTCGGTTTCCGTTGTGTCCAATTCCTTATTGATGAATAGATATAAGCCAAAAATGTAGGAACCGGGTTATTTTTTTGTTGACAATATATGCAAATTGTATATAATAATATCTAATTACATATAATTGTATGCAAAAAGTATATGAAAATACTGAATAAAAATACGATAAAGCTGCTTAAACTTTTTTATAAGCACCCTGAAAGCCAGTTTTATATTCAGCAGATCGGCCGGCTGTTGGGGAAGAAGCCCGGGGTGTTCCAAAGGACTTTGAACAACCTTTATAAGGACGGTCTGCTTTTAAGCGAATATAAGGCCAATGCAAGGTTCTTCAGGATCAATAAAAATTATTATATCTATAATGAGCTCAAGAGCATCATCGATAAATCGGTCAAAAATTTTTGATCATATTCTTATTCTCGGTCCCGCTTTTATACGCCGCAGATCAACCGCTTACCTTAAGCCGGGTAATCCAGATCGCCTACAAAAACAACAAGGATATCCGGATACAGGAGCAGGAGATCGCCGCCGCCGGAGCCGGTATATTGGCAGCCACCAGTAATTTCCTGCCGCATCTGGATATTGATGCCGGTTATACGCGCAATGGAGCGGTTGCTGTTTCCACGGCGCAGGCCAAGAAAGATCCCGGAATATTTACCGGGTATAAGAATGATAATTCTCTGGGAGCAGCTTATCCCGCTAGTTATCTTTGGGCTGGCCGCCATTACTTTAAGTACCTTGAGGTTCAGGAAAAAGCTTATTTGATTTTCTTAACGGAGGATAACTTATGCTGCAGTTAATCGTTGACTGGTTGATGTATTCTGTTTTTAAGCTGGACGCTAATTCCGGGATAAACGCGGCTATTAACTTTTTTATCTATGATTCCATAAAAATAATCCTGCTTTTATTCGTAATGATTTCCGTGATAGGGTTCTTACGGAGCTTTTTATCGCAGCAAAAAGTCAAAGCCTGGATTACGGGGACTAAGGGATGGGGTAATTTCTTTGCTTCCTTCTTCGGCGCGATAACGCCATTTTGCTCCTGCTCTTCAATCCCGCTGTTTATAAGCTTTTTGGCCGCCGGGATCCCCCTGGGCGTAACCTTCTCTTTTTTAGTCACCTCGCCGCTTATTAATGAGTACCTGGTTGTGTTGATGATCGGGTTCTTCGGTTGGAGGATTACATTGGCGTATGTGATCAGCGGGATGGCCATCGGGATTGCCACGGGGATAATTTTAGGCAAAATGAAATTGGAAAAGTACCTTGAGAAAGATATTTTTACCGCCAATCTTGAAGATGCCTGTGAAATTAAGCCCAAGGGGATAAATCAGAGGATTATGTTTGGGATAAATGAGGCAGTATGCGTTATAAATAAATTATGGGCCTGGGTCCTTGCGGGCGTGGGGCTGGGCGCGCTTATCCACAATTATGTCCCCCAGTCGGCGGTCCAGGCGATCGTAAATAAAACAGGGTTTTTTTCCGTGCCTTTAGCGACTGTTATTGGCGTGCCGATGTATGGCAGCTGCGCGGCCATTGTCCCTATCGCGGTTGTTTTGTTCCAAAAGGGTTTCCCTTTAGGCACTGCTTTAGCGTTTATGATGGCAGTAGCTGCCTTAAGCCTCCCCGAAGCAATCATGCTCAGAAGGGCAATGAAGCCAAAGTTGATCTTTATCTTTTTTGGCATAACAACGTTAGGCATCATATTTACGGGTTATTTATTTAATTTATTGCAAAAGATATTAGGCTGATAGTTCTTTATAAATTGCTAAAAAATTTATTATTTATGGTAAAATATAATAAATAGAAGCAAAGATTAAGCTAAGGATAGAAAGGAGGGATAAAGATGGCGGACTTTAAGGATTTGCTGCAAACTGCGGACTGGAAAACCGAGAAACATGTTCCGGTAATTGAAACGCCTGATACCATAAAAAAGGGCGAGTTCTTCAGGATTACGGTTGTGGTTGGCAAAGAAATTGCGCATCCGAATAAAACGGAGCATCATATCCGCTGGCTAGCGGTATATTTTTTGCCCGAAGGAGAAAAGTTTCCTTACCAGATCGCCAAAGCTGAATTTAGCGCTCATGGAGAATCTGCCAAGGGCCCGGATACAAGCACGGTATATACGCATCCTGAGGTAGTGTTAAATTTCAAGACCGAAAAGCCGGGAACAGTTTATGCCTCCAGTTACTGTAATATACACGGATTATGGCAGGGCGCTAAAGATATACAAGTCAAGTAGTTATCTTTAAATGATGGGGGTGGCTATATTATACGCATCATCTCTCACAGTGGTGAATCATTTAGAGATCGCAAAGAAGCCGGAGAGCTTCTGGCCAATGAATTAAAATACCTCTCCGGAAAAAATGTCGTAGTATTGGGCATCCCGCGGGGAGGTATTATTGTCGCCGCCGAGGTCGCCCGCGTGTTGGCCGCCAAATTGGATATAGTGCTTTCCCGCAAAATAGGGGCTCCGGGTAATCCTGAGCTGGCGATCGGCTCGATTGGTGAAGACGGAAAATTTTTTCTTAATGAAGGCCTGGCTTTGCGGGTAGGCGCGGATAAGAATTATATCGAATCGGAAAGAATACGCCAGTTAGCCGAAATCAAAAATCGGATCAAAAAGTGCAGGCAGGTCAAGCCCAAGGTTTCTTTAGAAGGGCAAACAGTTATTATTATCGATGATGGAGTGGCAACCGGCGCGACAATGCAGGCCGCGCTTTTGGCTGCCGGCCGGCAAAAGGCAAAAAAAGTTATCGCCGCAATTCCGGTAGGCGCCAAAGAATCCATTGATTTATTGGCTGATTATGCCGATGAGCTGATAGTATTGAGAGTGCCGGGGTTTCTGGGGGCAATTGGAGAGTTTTACGAGAACTTCGAACAAACTTCCGAAGAAGAAGTTTTAAGCGCGTTGAGAGAAGCGGCGGAAAACGAAAAAAAGGAGGCCAGGATGTGTAAAACCTGCGGTTGTTCACCCTGTAAGTGCGGAAGAAAAATAGTAAAAGGGGTATGCCAGGGCTGCGGTAAGAAGAATGATGAATGCAGCTGTGCGAAGAAGTAGCTTTACCAGGATCAGCTATGAAACTCCCACCTAAGTCCTATCTTTAAATTTCTTAAAATATTCCTTGTAAAATAACAAAAAAGCTGTATATTTTAATTATGAACGTAAATTCATTAATTGAAGATAAATTCATTATGGAAAAACCGCGCCAATCCTTAAATCGCAGAGAAAGAGACAGGCTGCTGCGGCAGGCGGATATCTTAAGGGCAGCCGAGCATGTTTTTGCCTTAAAGGGATATCATGAAGCGACCATGCAGGATATTGCCAAAGAGGCCCAATATGCTATCGGGACCGTCTATTTGTATTTTAAGGATAAGGATGCGTTGTATCTTTCTTTGGTTGAGCATAAATACAGGGATCTGCTGGCTATCCTAAAGGAAGAGACAGTAAAGGCAAAGACAGCAAAAGAAAAAATCGAGATATTTATCTATGAAACACTGTCGTTTTTTGAGCGAAATCAGAATTTTTTTCGTATATTTGTTTCCGAGAGGAATAAAAACCAGGAAATTAAAGTAGGTAAGCTGCGTAAGTTGTCTGTGGTTATTCAGCACAAGGAATTTGTCGTGGAGTTAATTAAGTCGGCTCAGGAGCAGCAAATAATCCGGAGTGATTTTTCTGCCAAGCAAATAGCGGATATCCTTATCTCTATTTTTATGTCCGTAGTTTTTAACTGGTTCAAAGAAGGATCTAAAGGCATAAAGAATTTAAGCTCTATGTCCAGCTTCATTCTGGATATGTTTTTAAACGGAGCGGCGGTAAAATGACCAGGGTTGTTTATATTGCTATAACCGTCCTATTCTTATTTAACAATCTAGGCCTTGCCGCTATTGAGAATGACCCCAGGCAGATAGAAATGAATAAAGCCATTTTTATGGCCGCGGGTGTCCAGGAGAGGATTTTAAAAATCGGTTTGGTAGATTGTATCATTTATTGCCTGAAGAGTAATTCGGAAATCCTTATCAAGCGCATCGAGCCTAAATTAAAAGAGGATGATGTAAAAATCGCGCAGTCGGATTTTGAGCCGGCCTTTAATACCGATTTTACGCTCAAGGACAATACGGAAATTGCTGCTTCAGCCTTGCAGGGGGCGAACAAATTTAATTCCCAGGACGTCAATATTAACGCGGGGGTGTCGGGAAAACTAATAACCGGCGCAGAATATAATGTAGAGTTTCTTAATCAAAGGTATAAAAGCGATTCCAGCTATCAGCTTTATAATCCCTATTACGCGACCGAACCCAAGATCACCGTAACCCAGCCGCTTTTTAAAGGGTCTGGCATCCTGGTAAATAAGGCCGATATTATGATTGCCAGGAATAACCGGCTGGTTTCAGAAAAAAATTTCAAAGATACGGTTATGGATAGTATCAGTAAGGCCAAGACCGCATACTATAATTATACATTTTACCTTGAAAAATATTCCATAGACAGGCTTTCTTTGCAGCGCGCCAAAGATTTACTGGAGATAAATAAGGCCAGGTATCAGAAAGGGCTGATCAGCTCCGTGGATTTACTGGAGACAGAAGCCGCTTCCGCAGTCAGAGAAAAGGCGTTGCTTTCCTCGGAAGCGGCCCTTAAAAGGGCAGAGGACGATTTAAAGCTTATCACTAATCTTGTGGATGACCCTGAGGTCTGGAACGCCAAGATTGAGCTGGTCGATACGCCGCAATTAAAACAAGAAGATGTGGATTTATTGAAGAGTTTGCAGGATGCTTTTGTCTACAGGCCGGATTACCAGTCTGCCAGGGTTGACCTGCAAAACCGCGATATTAAAATAAAAGTTGCCAAAAACGCACTTTTACCGACGGTGGATTTAACCGGCAGTTTAGGTTTAAACGGCCTTGGGAGGGATTATCAGGGGGCTATTGAGAAAACTAATCCTGACTACCCTGATTGGGGTTTAGGGGTCAAATTCAGCTTACCTTGGGGGACAGGTGAGCGCGCAAAATATGATCAAAGAAAACTGGAAAAAACCCAGGCCCTTTTGTCTTTTAAGAGATTAGAGCAGAATATTATCCTGGACGTAAGAGATAAGGTGAGGTTATCCAAGATCCAATACCGCCAGGTGGAGGCGGCAAGAGTTTCTAAAGATAAGGAAGCGCAAAATTATGAAGCGCAAAAGGAGCGCTATGCCGCAGGACAGGTTTCTACCCATGATATCCTTGATTATCAGGATAAGCTGTCCCAGGCGGAGCTGGATTATTTTAAGGCATTGATCGATTATAATGTTGCCTTGGTAAATTTAGATAAATCGCTGGGGTTGACTTTGGTTAAAAACAATATAAAAATAGAGGAGTAAGAGATGCCTAAAATGATAAAACCGATGTTATATGTTATGCCGGTATTTTTTATATTGTCAATTTTTACGGGCTGCCAGGAGAAGAATAAGGCTGCCATTGAAAAGGAAAGTATCCCGGTCAGGGTAATTAAGGTCCAGCAGCAGTCAATTAGAAAAACTCTCGATTATGTGGATGATATCAAGGCGCTTGATGAGGCAATAATTTACCCCAAGGTAAATGGTAAAATTATTGAGAAAATAAAGGAAGAAGGAAGCAGTGTGAGTAAAGGCGATGTTATCGCTTATATCGACAGGGATGAAGTTGGTTTTAAATTTGAAAAAGCGCCTGTGGAGAGCCCGCTTAGCGGGACTATCGGAAGGGTCTATGTGGACAAGGGCACCAGCGTTACTCCCCAAAGCCCCATAGCATTGGTAATAGACATGGATAAGGTGAAAATAAAAATAGATATTACTGAAGAATACTTGCCCGGGATTGTCCTGGGCCAGGAGGCGCAAATAAGCCTTCAGGCGTATCCCGGCGAGAAGTTTATCGGAGAAGTTTCCAAGATCAGCCCGGTCCTGGATTTAGAAACGCGTACCGCTCCTATCGAGATAATTATTCCTAATAGTGACCATCGTTTAAAATCCGGGATGTTTGCGCAGGTGCAATTGATCCTGGAGGAGCATAAAGACGTTCCGGTGATTATAAAAGAAGCGATCATGGGCAGGGCGCCTGAATTTTACGTATATGTTGTTGAAGCCAATATTGCCCATCAGAGAAATATTAAATTGGGGATCCGTCAGGGCGCCTATTATGAAGCCGTGGAGGGCTTAAAGGCAGGAGAGCTGGTGGCAGTAATGGGCCAGCAAAGATTATATGAGGGTGCACCGGTTATAGCGGAGGAGAGATAACATGGGCTTACCTGAATTTGGCGTAAAAAAGCCGGTTACGAATTTGATGATTTTTTTGGGGATCATTATTGTAGCGCTGTATAGTTTAAGCCGTTTAGGCATAGATTTAATGCCTGAGATCGAGCCGCCGATAATCTCGGTAATCACAACATATCCCGGAGCCAGCCCGGAAGATGTAGAGATAAGGGTAAGCGAGCCTTTAGAGAACCAGCTGGCCACTACTCCCGGTTTAGAAAAAATTACCTCGCGTTCTTTAGAAGGGGCTTCAATAGTCAGCCTGAAATTTGTCTGGGGCACTAACCTTGATGAGGCTTCTAACGATATCCGCGACCGCATCGAACAAGCCAAGCGTTTTCTGCCCGATATTCCCGATGAAATGGATAACCCCTTCATATTCAAATTTAATACCGCCATGGTCCCCGTTCTTTTTATAGGCATAACCGCCCAGCAGAGTTATCCCGAGCTTTTCGATCTGATTGATAAAAGAGTAGGGGACCCGCTGAGGCAGCTGCCGGGGGTAGGGACAGTGCAGTTAAACGGAGGCCTTGAGCGCCAGATCAATGTCTGGGTTGACAGGGATAAGCTCCAAGGATATGGTTTTTCCATCCTTGATGTGGAGGATATTTTAGAAAAAGAGAATGTTACGCAGCCGGCGGGAAATATAAAATCAGGCTTTACCGACTATCTCCTGCGCATCCCCGGCGAATTTGTTGTGCCCGAAGAAATAAACTCGGTTATCCTTGGCAAACGTAATGGTAATCTGATCTACCTGAAAGATGTCGCCAGGGTTGAAGATAGTTTTAAGGAGATTACGCGCATTGTCCGTGTAAATAGGCGTCAAGGCATCATGATGATGGTCCAAAAGCAAACCGGGACCAATACAGTGGCGGTAGCCAACCTGGTCAAGAAAAAACTTGAGCAGCTTAAGCCGACATTACCGCATGATGTAAAAATTATCACGATGATGGATTCTTCCAAGGATATTATTGATTCGCTTAATTCTTTAAAGTCCACTGTCTGGACAGGCGGGGTTCTGGTAATTTTAGTCGTCTGGTTTTTCTTGAGGCAATTTTTGCCCAGCTTGATCATTGCCTTGACCATTCCTTTTTCTTTGCTGGTAGCGTTCATTTATTTATTTTTAAGCGGCAAGACTATCAATACGATCAGCCTTTCTTCTCTGACCATTGCTATCGGCATGGTAGTGGATAATGCGATTGTAGTCGTGGATAATGTCTACCGCCACCTGGAAAGAGGCAAACGCCCGAAGGAAGCGGCAATTTTCGGGACATCGGAAATGTTTTTAGCTATTGCGGCCTCCACCCTTACTACCGTGGTTGTATTCCTGCCGATGCTTTTTATAACCGGCGTAGTGGGGATAATGTTCGGGGAACTGGCGATTATTATTACGGTTACGCTTTTAGCTTCTCTTTTTACCGCCGCAACCTTTAGCCCGATGCTTTGTTCAAAATGGATGCGTGCCGATAATGGCGCTGCAAAAAGCAAGGGTAAATTGTTCTCTAAATTCTATGACTTATCCGAACGCTGGTTCAGGAGCTGGGAGGAATTCTATGCGAAATCTTTAGCCTGGTGCCTGGGCCATAAAAAAATAGTTATTTTTGGTTTCCTGGGGGCATTTATTGCCAGCCTGTTTTTAGTCAAGTTTGTAGGGAATGAATTTTTACCCGAAGAAGATTCGGGGGATTTACGGGCCAATATTTCTTTGCCTATGGGCACGCGTGTAGAAGAGACGGACAAAGTCGCCGCCAAGATTGAGGATATTTTTAAGCAGGATATCCCCGAGGAGAAGTATATGTATGTTTCCAGCGGCCAGGGTTCGGCAATGAGCTTATCGATGGGCAGGCAGTCGGGAAGCCATATCACTTCAGCCGGAGTTAAGCTCATACCAAAGACTGAAAGGAAACGTTCCGTAAAGGATATAGCTCAAGTTGTAAGAAGCAGGATCAAGCGGATTTCCGGGGTGATCAAGACAGATATTATAACAGGCAATCCTTTGAGCTCGATGATCACGGGGATGGGGGGCAAGCAGATCCAGGTAGAAATTATCGGCCATTCTTTTGAAGATACCGATGTTTTGGCTAACAAAATAAAAGATATAATGGAGCATATTCCCGGGACCGCAGACGTAACAATTTCGCGGGATTTGAACCGGCCGGAATTAAAGGTAGAAGTGTACCGCCAAAAGGCTTCCAGCCTTGGGCTTAGTATGCTCAATATCGCCGATAGCGTCAAGACTTTCATTGAAGGCTCAACCGCCACCAGATACCGCGAGAAAGGCCAGACTTACGATATATATGTGCGCTTAGAAGATAAATTCCGCGCAGAAATGGAAGATGTGGAAAACTTGACCATCGTTTCGCCTTTTAGCGGAAAACAAATCAAGCTGGGCAGCGTTGCCCGTGTTTATGAAGTTTCCGGCCCGGTTGAGATCGAACGTAAAAACAGGGAAAGGATCGTTAAGGTCGAATGCAATACTTATAAGCGCTCTATGGGCAAGGTTATCGAAGATATTAAGAGCCGGTTGGGTAAGGTTCCGGTGCCTTCGGATATCATGATAAGCTTTGGCGGCGAAGCAGAGGAGCAAGGCAAGGCGTTCATGGATTTGACGCTATTGCTTCTTTTAGGCATGTCTTTGGTTTATATGGTAATGGCTGCGCAATTCGAATCCTTGTTGGATCCTTTTATTGTCATGTTTGCCATTCCTTTTACTTTTACCGGAGTAATATTAGGTTTTGTCCTAACCGGCACAACCTTAAGCGTAATCACTTTTCTAGGCATAGTTATGTTAATGGGGATCGTTGTGAATAACGCCATTGTTTTGGTCAGTTACATCAACATTTTACGCGCCCGCGGCTTAACGATGCTGGAAGCGGTAACCCAGGGAGGCAGGGATAGATTGAGGCCTGTATTGATGACCACAATTACTACGCTGGCCGGCTTATTGCCTTTGGCCCTCTCAACAGGCGAAGGTTCGGAAATTTGGCAGCCTTTAGGCATTACCATGATCGGAGGGCTATCCCTGTCGACTTTAATTACGATGTTATTCGTCCCCACGCTCTATGCGGTATTTGAAGCGGCAATTAAGAGGAACGGAGGCAAAAAAAATGCTTAAGATGGTAATGATTGCATATAATGAAGCGATTGATGATGAGGTAATGGATGCCCTGGAAAATTGTTCCTTGGAGAATTACACTAAAATAAACGGAGTTTTTGGCAGAGGCGCTGCATCAGGCACCCATCTGGGGGATGATATTTGGCCGGGCAGGAACAATATTTTATACGCGGCCTGCCTGGAGGCTCAAGCAAAACAACTGCTTTCTTCTATTAAAGAATTGCGTAAAAAACTGGGTAAAGAAGGCCTTAAGGCCTTTGCCTGGAATTTAGAAGAGGGCCCTTACTAAAGATCGTGAAAGTATTAACTCAATTCGAAAGAAAACCGCTTTTATTTCAGGACCCGGAATTTATTATATCCTGCGCCGATCCCTCTTTATTTACGGCAGCCTTTGAAAAAATTGAAGGAGCGCTGGATAAGGGTTATTATTTAGCCGGGTTTTTTTCTTATGAGGCCGGATATAATTTCGAAAAGAAATTACGCAAAGATAAGCAGTATGATTTTCCGGTTATTTATTTAGGTGCGTATAAGGCGCCGCAACAAAACAAAATTAATTTTTCCAGGCAGGCTCCCGCGGATTGTCCGCAGGGCCTGCGGTTAAATATCACCCGCAAACAATATTCTTTGGATATAGGCGCGATCCGAGATTATATCGCCAAAGGCGACGTATATCAGGTTACTTATTGTATTAAGCTGCTTTTTAAATATTGCGGCGATCCGCTGCTTCTTTATTATCAGCTTTTAAAGGAGCAGCCTGTGCCGTATCCGGCTTATATCCAAACCGACCGGTTCCATATTCTTTCCCTGTCTCCGGAGTTGTTCATTAAGAAAAAATCGGCGCACTTGGTAACCAAACCGATGAAAGGCACTTGGCCGCGAGGCAACGGCATGCTCCCGGATTTAATCGCTCCGCTGCGCCTTAAGTATGACCGCAAAAACCGGGCGGAAAACGTAATGATCGCCGATCTCTTAAGGAATGACTTGGGAAGGATGGGGGTCAATATTAAGGCGCCAACTCTTTTTGAAGTAGCCAGGTATAAAACTCTTTGCCAGATGACCTCTACCGTAACTGCCAGGATCGAGAAGAATATACCTGTCTATAGGCTGTTTTCTTCGATTTTTCCTTCCGGATCGGTTACCGGGGCTCCGAAAATCCGGGCCATGCAGATA
The DNA here is from genome assembly GCA_028715785.1 of Candidatus Omnitrophota bacterium. Taxonomy (GTDB): domain Bacteria; phylum Omnitrophota; class Gorgyraeia; order Gygaellales; family Profunditerraquicolaceae; genus UBA6249. The sequence goes on along the minus strand of JAQURC010000003.1, from coordinate 166,443 downwards.
GTCAGTGAGCTGGAAAGAGAAGAACGTAAGATCTATACCGGAGCCATCGGTTATATCAGCCCGGCTAGGGATATGTTTTTTAATATTCCCATTCGCACGCTTTTGATCCAAGGCAATCAGGGGGAGATGGGTATCGGCGGGGGGATAGTCTGGGATTCAACCTCCGACGGAGAATGGAGCGAGGGGCTGCTTAAAGCCAAATTCCTTACGGACCTTGCCAAGGCGCCTTTTGCCCCGGCTTAAAAATAAACAATTTTCTGCTGGACAAATCCAAAAAATGTGTTAGACTTATAAACGTAGTGAATAAAGGATAAGAGGTTTGTAGACCGCGAGGTTTAGAAAACTAACCTTCGCGGTTTTTTGTTTCTGCCGTTATTTACTAAAATTTTAGAGGAGAGGGGGTAGTAAATAATGGCAAAGGGAAAAGTAAAGTGGTTTTCAGACCAGAAAGGTTTTGGGTTTATCACGCCTGAATCCGGTAGCGATGTATTTGTTCATCACAGCGCAATCCAGGGTGAAGGTTATAAATCTTTGGCTGAGGGTCAGGAAGTCGAGTTCAACATCGAAAAAGGACCCAAGGGCGAACAGGCTACGAATGTAGTCAAGTTATAAAACCAAAAAACAAAATAGCCTGGCTTCTATAACTAGAGGTCAGGCTATTTTTTTAAAATTACGCAGGTTGTTTAAAACTGCTTGGGATTTATAATAAAAAGTGTATAATATGCTTGATGAAAAAGACTAAAAAACAGAAAATAATTATCGATTGCCTTGAATGTAAAAACCAGGCGGATTGCTGCAGGCTCGGGGCCTGGATTGATTTGGAGGAGGCCAAAAAGATATTATCGCTGGGTATAAAAGGCGATTTTTTCCATTTAGAAAAAGACAAAGCTTTTCCTTCCGGGTATAAGGTCGGCACCAGCTATGAAGATGAACAATGCGTTTTTTTGGACGCCGATGGTTTGTGCAGAGTCCATAAGGTTGATTATGCCGTTAAACCGGTAACTTGCAAGGAATTCCCTTATGAAGGCAAAAAAATCGCCCCGATTGCTAAAATGCTCTGCGTCGCGCATAAATCTAAAATCAAGAGGTCTAAAGCCCGCAGGAGAAAATAGATATGGAGAATGAAAATAAGCCAAAGTGGTATTTTAAGAACTGGTCGCTGGTCATATCTTTTCTTTGTGTGGGTCCATTCATGCTGCCTTTGGTCTGGGCAAATCCTCATCTTGATAAAAAAGCAAAAATAATTATCACCGCGGGAATCCTTGTTTTAACGTACCTGTTAGTCGTAGTTTCTCTTAAATCATTAAAAACGATAAACGCTTATTATCAATCATTTTCGATCTAAAGCAGAACTTGTTTTATGCCCGAATATATCTGTCCGCATTGCAAAAATCCGATTTTTGATGATGAAGCCTTGTTGTGCCTTTACTGCGGGGAGAGCCTCGGGCGCAGTAAAGGTTTTATCAGCAGCCTAAAATACTCTAAGCCAAAAGTAATCGCGGTAGTAGTGACAATCCTGATTTTATTGAGTTTTATTATATTAATAATGCGTTCTTAGCTTCATTTTCACTCAAGGGAAAAATATGAAATATACTAAAGGGGCAATCGGCAGGGTTTTTCTTTTAAAATTTGAAGACGATGATGTTTTAATTGATAATTTAAGCCGACTGGCCAAGAAAGAGCGGATTAAGGCGGCAACCCTGATTTTTGTCGGCGCGCTTAAACAGGGGGATTTAGTTACCGGGCCCAAAAAGCCGGTTATCCCGCCGCAGCCCAACAAACTTGCCTTTAAGGACGGCTGGGAGGTAATGGGGATCGGCACGATTTTTACCAATTCCCAAGGCCCGCAAATACACATTCATGCCAGCATGGGCAAGAAGAATAAAGTTTTAACCGGATGCGTGCGCGGCAAGTCCAGGGTATTTCTGGTTGTTGAAGCTGTAATCATCGAGTTAAAAGGGGTGAGGGCCGGCAAAGATATTGATCCTAAAACCGGGCTTAACCTGTTAAAAATTATTTAATTTGAAACTTAGTTTGAATATTTTCCCGATATGTTATAATATTCCAAAAGGATGAGCTATGGATTTTAGCGCGGTTAGAAATGTTATGAAGTTGTTTAGTTTTGAGACGCTGCGTACTGATTGCGATAATTTCTTCGAAGGGGTGATTATCCGGCAGGAGCTGGATAAACTTAATTTGCAATTGAAAAGCTTGTTCGGGGAACCGGTTTATCCGTCGAAAAACAAGCTGGAGCATAAAGTCCGGACAACAGTGGACGGCTTTGGCGGGATCATGCCCGGCCAGACGCTATATTATAAAGATTCAGGAAAAAATACTATTTTTGCCATGCTCTGGCCCTGGCAGGACGGCCAGCGTATTACCGTAAAGATTATTCAGCAATAATTACATAGGAGATTAGATGGGTTTAAAATTTGATTTTAACAATATGTTCGATTTTAACGCGCAGGAGCACGGTGTAAGCCGGCAGGATATCGATGAAATTTTACCTGAAGCGCAAAAGGCTGACGCGCATTTAAAAAAGATTATTGCTGACCCTGTGGAAAGGGTAAAATTAAGTTTGGAATGGGTAAAATTACCTGAACAGAAAAAAGAGGATATTGTAAAAATCAAGAATTTTGCCCGTCAGATTTCCAGAAAATATGAGAACGTGTTATTTTTGGGAATCGGCGGTTCATACCTGGGTTTAAAAGCCGCCCAGGATGCCCTGCGCGCGCCTTATTATAATGAATTTAAATCTTTACGCAAAAAATTACCGCGGATTTATTTGGAAGGCAATAACCTTGACCCGGATACTTTAACCGCGTTATTGAAAAACCTTAATCCCAAAAAAACATTTGTGGTGGTTATTTCCAAGTCCGGCGAGACTACCGAGACCAAAGCAGCTTTTATTTTAGTCGAGGTTTGGCTTAGAAAAGGAGCGGGGGCAAAATACGGCAGGCAGGTTTTGGCGATTACCGATCCTGAATCAGGATCTTTACGTAAGAAGGTTGAACTTGAGCAGAAAAAAGATATTTTGAGTTTTCAATCTTTGCCGCTTTTAAAAGGTGTTGGCGGCAGGTTCTCGGAGTTTAATATGGGCCTGCTCCATTTGGCAATAGCCGGTGTGGATATAGCAGAAGTATTGGCCGGCGCCAAGGAAATGTTTGAAAGATGCAGTAGTGAGGATATTTTAAAAAACCCAGCTTATATGTACGCCTTGCTGCACACGATACTTTATCGTAAAAAAGCAAAATCACTGGCGATTTTAATGCCGTTTTCGCAAACTCTTAAATCCACCGCCGATTGGTACGTCCAGCTTTTAGCGGAAAGCTTAGGCAAGAATAATCAGGGCCGCACGCCGATATCCGCCTCCGGCACCAATGACTTGCATTCCATCCAGCAAAATAATGTCGAGGGGGAAAATAATAAAGTAGTGACATTTATCCGGGTGGAAAAATTCAAAACCGAGTTAAAAATACCCGCTAAGCATGATTTCTTATCCGGTAAAAGTTTCAGCGAACTTATGCGTTTAGCCCAGGAAGCTTGCGCGTGGGCTTTAGTCAGCCGCAGCCGTCCGAATTGCACGATTATTATGCCTGAAGTTAACGCCTATAACTGGGGCGCCTTATTATTTTTCTTTGAGTTAGCCACCGCCTTTGAAGGAGAACTGCTTAAGGTAAATGCTTTTGATCAGCCGGGAGTGGAAGGATACAAGAATTATATGTATTATAAATTAGGCAAGCCCGGAATTCCACAGGCAGTCGCCGAAGAGATCAAGAATAAGCCTCTAATTAAAAATCCTGAATATATACTTTGAAAAAAGGGGACGGTTCTATTCTTTAAAATTAAGAAGAATAGAACCGTCCCCTAGTTTTTAAATGTTAAAAATCGGAAAATTAAAACTCGAATCTAATTTAATTCTGGCGCCGATGGCCGGAATTACGGATTTGCCTTATCGTATGCTCTGCCGGAAATTCGGGGCGGAATTGGCTTTTGTGGAGATGATCAATTGCCGTTCGGTCAGCTTTAAAAGCAAGAGAACCAAGCAAATGCTTTTAACTCTGCCTAAGGATAAGCCTTTAGGTGTTCAGATATTGGGATGCGAAGAGCAATATATCTTAAAATCTTTGGAGGTTTTAAAAAATTATAAATTTGATATTTTGGATTTTAACGCGGCTTGCCCGGCAAAAAAAGTGGTGCGCCGGGGGGAAGGCTCAGGATTGTTAAAGGAACCGAAAAAATTCGCTAAATTATTGAAATTAGTGGTCAAAGAATCCTGGCTTCCGGTAAGCGTAAAGATTCGACTGGGTTGGGATAAAGATTCAGTGAATGCCCGCGAGATTGCTTTGCTTGCGCAAGATTGCGGGGTAAATGCTTTGTTTATCCATGGCCGGACCAAAACCCAGGGTTATAGCGGGCAGGTAGACTATAATATCATTAGCGAGGTCAGGAAGGTTCTGGATATACCTTTGATTGCCAGCGGAGATGTTTTTTCCGGTTTGCTAGCCAAGAAAATGCTGGATGAAACCGGATGCGCCGGCCTGGCAATTGCCCGGGGATCTTTGGGCAACCCCTGGATATTTAAAGAAATAAAAGAATACTTAGGAAGCGGCAAGGTTGTCAGCCGGCCCGCGGAAAAAGAGATTGCTAAAGTTATGCTGGAGCATCTAGACGCTTGTATCGATTTTTACGGCGAGCGGAACGGGGTGGTAATCTTCCGGAAGTTTTACACCTGGTACACCAAAGGATTGCGCAAGGTGCGCCGTTTAAGAGAAAGGTCTTCGCGGGTTAAAACCAAAGAGGAAGTGGTAAAGATTATCCATGAGGCGTTAAAATAGGGACAGCGACCATTTTCCCATAATAAAATAGTCAGTGTTTCTAATATCCTAAATTAGCCCCGATATTTTGTCGGGGATTTTTATTGATGTTAGATTTTGTTATCTCCTACGTCTATTATGATAGGATGTGACGAATGAAAATTATCATTCCGGATGAAGTGATTGAGCGGAAGATTTTCTTGATACGCGGGCACAAGGTCATGTTGAGTAACCATCTTGCTCAGCTTTACGGAGTTGCTACTAGCGCATTGACCCAAGCAGTTAGGCGTAATGTTGAAAGATTTCCTGAAGATTTCATGTTTTTATTGAAGAGGGAGGAAATTATGAACTTATCACAATTTGTGATAAGTTCTAAATTGAAACACGCTCCCAACGTTTACGCTTTTACCGAGCAAGGGGTGGCAATGCTCTCAAGCGTCTTACGCAGCAAAAAGGCCATACATGTGAATATCGCCATTATGCGGGCATTTGTGAAATTGCGTCAGATTTTATCTTCACATAAGGAGTTAATACATAAATTAGAAGAGCTGGAACGGAGAGTCGGAAAGCATGATGAAGCAATACAGAATATTTTTGAAGCGATCCGTCAACTGATGAAGCCGCCTAGATTGAAAGAAAGAGTAGTAGAAGGTTTTCGCGCTCCAAGGCGGGGTTTTAAAAAAGATGAGGTAGTGATAAATAGAAATGGTCTATAGTTTATATTATGTATTAGAGATGGGTCAAAACCTCAACAGCTCAGCAGGTTTTATTTTTAATGCTTTGGCAAGTCTTAAAATCGTAGTTAATCGTATATCGGGAGGGTTTTTCCCTTCGATTCTTTGAATGTATTTATAGCTAGTTTCTATAAGTTCGGCTAGTTGTTCCTGCGTAATCCCCCGTTTCCTACGCCACTCTTTAATCCTCTTACCCAATTGTGTTCCGGCTGAAGCATTCATACTTTATAATCCTACACGGTATTTTAATATTTGACACCCCCACATATGATGGTGTATAATCGATCCTAATTATATGAAAGCGAATGTGAGGAAAAATAAACAAAATTACCTTCTTGAAGCCGTTAGTGCGTTATTTACTAATCTTCCAAAAGGCAAGGTATTGGATTTAGGCTGTGGAGATGGAGATTACGGGAAAAGGCTGAAAGACTTAGGATTTGATGTTGTGGCAGGAGATATTGATTCGGCAAGGTTTAAATATAAAAATGAAATAGAATTTAAGCATTGCGACATAACAAAAGTAATGCCTTTTTCCGATGATTGTTTTGATTATGTTTTGCTAATGGAAGTTGTAGAACATCTAAGGAATCCTTATGCGGTAATCCCGGAAATAAACCGCATTATTAAAAACAGCGGCTCACTTATTTTATCCGCACCCAATATCTTGAGTCTTAAATCAAGGTTCCGTTTCCTTTTTGAGGGCGCTTATGAATATTTTAGAGAACCTCCGTTAGATCAAACTAAGAATCCTAGAGAGGTTATTTTTAACTTGCACCTTGTGCCATACAGGTATCAAGAACTGGAGTATCTTTTGGCTGCAAGCGGATTTAAAATCAGCACTATTTTTACCAGTATCTATGAAGGATTTGGTTTAGGTTTTATCCTTCCGATGATGCTTTTTCAGGCTTGGCAGAAAGAAAAGCGCTCTCTTAAAAAGAGAGGGATAGATTATGGAAGAATAAATAAAATATTGCTATCAAAAGAGTTGCTTTTTGGCAGGCATTTGATTATTGAGGCAAGGAAGGATGAATAGAAAAAACTAGGGACATTTCGGTTTTTTAAAATATAATGAAGCGATAAAAGGAAAATAGGGCAACACTTCTCCTTGATATGATAAATCAGCCCTGACGTTTTGTCGGGGATTTTTATTTTTGGTGATCCTCTTTAGAAGGAGGCTAGAAGATTTTATATTTCAGCTTACGGATGAAGAAGTAAAAAGCTTGGTATCACAAAATGTGATACCATCTTTAGGGAAAGATACTGTGCTTAACTACAAACAAAAAAGCCCCGAATGTTACCGGGGTTTTCTTGTAGGTGATAGGCCTAATAGCCTTCGCTATCGTTTCTGAGCCTCCTGTTACGTTAACTTCTCTCACCTCTCTAAAATAAGTATGCCACATAAATATCCAAATTTCAAGTCCCCCTAAAATAAATTTTATAGTATAATAATCCCAGAATGCAAACTACAGCCATCCAATATCTTAAGGGTATCGGCCCAAAGCGCGCCAAAAGCTTTGAGGCCAGGGGTGTCAAGACTATCGAAGACCTGTTGTATTATTTTCCGCGCCGCTACGAAGACCGCACCAATTTTGCCAGTATATCCGCCCTTAAAGAGGGCCAGATTTATACCATTAAAGCCCAGGTTTTAGCCGGAGGCCAGCGCAACTCCTGGCGCAGGCGCAGCTTTAGCATCACCGAGGCAGCCCTTGAGGATGGCACCGGTAAAATTTCCTGCGTTTGGTTTAATCAACCGTATCTTAAGGAATACCTTAAAGTCGGCGCATCCCTGATCCTCTATGGAAAAGTTGAGCGATATGATGGCCGGCTGCAGATGAATAATCCGGAGTTTGAAGTTATCGATAGCCAGGATGAAGACTCTTTAAATATCGGCAGGATCGTGCCGGTTTATATTTTGCCGCAAGGTTTTAGCCAGCGCAGTATGCGCTCGCTGATCAAGAATACCCTGGACGGCTATTTGCCCAAAATTAATGACCCGCTGACCTATGACCTGCGCACCCGCAATAACCTGCTTAATTTGGCGCAGAGCCTGTTAAATATCCATTTCCCGCAGGATTTGGATTTACAGAAACAGGCGCACCGGCGTTTAAGTTTTGAGGAGTTTTTTATTTTTCAACTGCCGCTGGTTTTAAGGAAGTTAAGCCGTAAAGAAAAAAAAGGAATCCAACATTCTGTCGAAGGAAAATTAGTCGATGATTTTATTTCCGGGCTGCCTTTTAAATTAACCGGCGCCCAGGAGAAGGTTCTGGCGGAAATAAAAAAGGATATGGCATCTCCGCAGGCGATGCAGAGGCTTTTGCAGGGGGATGTCGGGTCAGGAAAAACCGTAGTCGCCACCTTAGCTTGTTTAGCTGCCATTCAGGGCGGGTATCAGGCGGCGTTTATGGCCCCGACCGAGATACTTGTCCGGCAGCATTATGAAAAAATATCAGCTCAGCTGGCAGGATTAACTTTTGCCGGCCGCAAATTACGCGTCGGTTTATTGGTCGGCCAGGATAAAGAAAAGGAAAATATATACCGTGATTTAAAAGCGGGAAGAATCGACCTGATTATCGGCACGCACGCCTTGCTTCAAGAGGAATTAAGTTTTAAGAATTTAGGTTTTATTGTCATCGATGAACAGCACAAATTTGGCGTTGGGCAAAGAGCGCTTCTGCCCAAGAAAGGAAATAATCCGGATGTTTTGATTATGACCGCCACTCCGATTCCGCGCACCCTGGCAATCACTCTTTACGGGGACCTGGATATTTCGGTAATTAATGAGCTGCCTGCCGGCCGCCTTCCGATCAAGACCCTGCTTTTTAGCCAGCAGAGCAGCAAAAAAGCATACGCCATTGCTAAAGAGGAGCTTAATTACCGGCGCCAGGCCTATATTATTTATCCGGTAATCGAAGAGTCTTACGCTTTAGACATTGCCGGAGCCAAAAAAATGTTTGCCGAACTTAAGGCGGGGGAGTTTAAGGATTTTCGGCTGGGCTTAATCCACGGCCAGTTAAAAACTAAAACGCAGGAAGCGGCCATGCTTAAATTTAAAAACCGGGAGTTGGATCTTTTAGTTTCAACCTCTATTCTTGAAGTAGGTATTGACATTCCCAATGCTACCTGTATGATTATTGCTTTTGCCGAGCGTTTTGGCCTAAGCCAGCTGCATCAGTTACGCGGCAGGATCGGCAGGGGCAATTTGCAGTCTTTCTGTGTGCTTATTTCTGACGGCCAAACCCAGGAGGCCAAGGCGCGCCTGGAAGCGATGCTGGCTTCAACCGACGGTTTCCGGATCTCGGAAGAAGATTTAAAGATCAGAGGGCCGGGTGAATTTTTTGGCAGCCGCCAGCACGGTTTGGCCGAATTAAAGATTGCCAATCCCTTAACCCAGATGCATTTGCTTAAAGCCGCCAGAGAAGAAGCTATTGCTTTGATTAAGCAAGATGTCCGGCTGGAAGACCGCGCGCATCAATTATTGAAAGAAAAACTTTTACAGCGATTTCCGGAGTATGAATCAATGATGCTGGTGGGTTAAGATGAGAATAACTACAGGAAAATACCGCAACCGTAAAGTCTATATGCCTAAGGGTATCCGGCCGACCCAGGATAAGGTGCGTAAGGCGGTTTTTGATATACTGGGGGATATCAGCGGATTAACATTTTTAGAGATTTTTGCCGGTTCAGGGGCGGTTGGGCTTGAGGCGCTCTCCCGCGGTGCCGGTGAACTGACGATAGTTGAGAGTAACCGGGATTCCATCCTCGCCATCAAGAAGAATATTGAGCTGCTTAAAGCTTCTGGCTGCAATCTCTACCATTTGGAGGCAGATAAAGCAGTTAAGCTGCTGTCTTTGGATAAAAAGAGCTTTGACATCATATTTATTGACCCGCCTTACCACAAGGATATGGCAAAAAAAATCTTGCAAACCCTGGAGGGTTATGATATATTGTCGCCTCATGGTTTGATAGTAGTGCAGCATTTTAAGGCGGAATTACTGCCAAAAAACAGCCTGAATTTCAGTTTAATCAAAGAAGCCAAGTATGGAGATACCTGGCTTTCAATTTTCAGGAAGAAAGAGTAAAGATGTGCCAGACCGCCATATATCCAGGAACATTTGATCCGGTAACTAACGGCCATATTGATTTAATTTGCCGCGCGCATGAAATTTTTCACGATGTGATTGTGGCAGTGGCGCATAATCCGCATAAGAAGCCGATCTTTACGGTTGCCGAGAGAGTTTCCATGCTTAAAAAAGCTACTGAAGGCATGGATGGGGTAACGGTTACGCATTTTGACGGTTTGGTGGTGGATTTCGCGCATAAAATGAAGGCAAAAGTCCTGGTGCGCGGGTTGCGCATGCTTTCCGATTTTGAATACGAGTTCCAGATGGCTTTGACCAACCGCAAACTTTCCAGCGATATTGAGACGATTTTTCTCATGCCGCATGAATCTTACAGTTATTTATCGGCCAAACTGATCAAAGAAGCGGCTGCTTTAGGGGCGGACCTGTCAAGTTTTGTCCCGGATTTTGTCGGTTCGGCTTTGCGGAAGAAATACGCAGTACGCAGAAAATAGTGAAAATAATTGTTAATCAGGTTCCCGCAGAGGGCCTGTATCTAGAAGAAGAGATTGATCCGGCGGAACTGGACCTGGAAACAGATTTAATCAAGTCTCGTTCTAATTTAAAGATAAAGGCGCAGGTTTACCGGATTACCAATGCCCTGACCGTAAAATTGAATATCCGGGCCTCTCTTGGCGCGGATTGTTCTCGCTGCCTTGAAGAATTCGGATGGGAATTTAATAAAGATGCGCAATTGAGTTTTCCCTTGGATAGCGATATCACCTTTATTGATTTAAATCCCAGTATAAGAGAAGAGGTAATCTTAGATTACCCCATAAAGCCTTTATGTAAAATAACCTGTAAAGGGCTTTGTGTAAAATGCGGTAAAAACAAAAACGAAGGAGGATGTAACTGTGCCATTACCTAAACGAAGGCATTCAGCGGCGCGCGGCCGAAAACGCCGTACGCATTGGAAGGTCAAATCAACCAGTTTAATTTCCTGCCCGCAGTGCAAACAGCTTAAGCTGGCGCACCGGGTATGTTTGGTCTGCGGTTATTATGACGGCCGTCAGGTCATGGAAATTAAAGTAAAAGAGAAGAAGAAAAAATCCCGTTAATTAAGAGGAAAATCCGATGAAGATAGTCGTTGATGCTATGGGCGGAGATTATGCCCCTGGTGTAGTTATTGATGGCAGTCTGGCTGCGGTAAAAGAGTATGATGTGGATGTTATTTTGGTTGGAGACCAGCCAAAAATTGAGGCTCTTTTGAAGAAAGCTAAATATACCGGCAACAGGATCAGCGTGCGGCATGCCACGGAAGTAATCCAGATGAGCGAATCGGCGGCAACCAGCGTCCGGCGCAAAAGAAATTCTTCGATTGTTATCGGTTTAAATTTAGTCAAAGAAGGCAAGGCCGACGCTTTCTTTAGCGCGGGCAATACCGGAGCGGTTGTTTGCGCCGCTACTTTGGAATTAAGGCTCTTGCCGGGAATCGAACGGCCGGGGATCGGCATCGTTACCCCTACTTTAAAAGGAGTATCTTTGATCATCGATGTCGGCGCAAATATTGACCCTAAGCCCATGCAACTATTGCAATATGGGATCATGGCCGATGCTTATTGCAAGAATATCCTGAATAAAACCAATCCCAGCGTGGGGTTATTGAATATCGGGGAAGAAGAGAAGAAGGGCACGGGGTTTATCCGCGAGGCTTATGAGCTGCTGGAAACAAGCAAATTGAATTTTATCGGCAATGTCGAGGGTAAAGACCTTTTTAAAGGCAAATGCGATATTATCGTCTGCGATGGTTTTGTGGGCAATGTGGCTTTGAAGGTTTCTGAAAGCGCCGCCGAAGCAATGCAGACATTTCTAAAACGCCATCTGCTTAGTAATATCTGGGGCAAGATCGGATTGATTTTTATGATGCCCAGTCTCAAGCGTTTTAAGAAGGAGCTTGATTATGCCGAATACGGCGGGGCGTTATTGTTAGGGGTAAATGGCGTAGTCATTATCGGCCACGGCCGTTCGAATAAAAGGGCGATTAAGAACGCGATCCGGGTAGCCAAGGAAGAGGTAGAACGCCAGGTTAATACCAAGATCCTTGAAGCGATAAAATAGAAAGGTTGTCTTTGAAAAAAGTAGGGATTATCGGGGTAGGCGAATACCTGCCGGAAAGAATCCTCACTAATGCCGACCTTGAAAAGATGGTCGATACATCCGACGAGTGGATCACTACGCGCACCGGCATAAAAGAAAGGCACCTGGCTGCTGAAGGCCAGGCTACTTCGGATTTAGCTTTTAACGCGGCCTGCCGGGCGTTGGAAAATGCCAAACTCAAGGCCGAAGATTTAGATTTGATCGTCGTGGCCACAATTACCGGTGATATGCCTTTTCCTTCGGTGGCCGCGCTCGTGCAGGATAAGCTTGGCGCCAAAAACGCGGCCTGTTTTGACATCTCCGCTGCCTGCGCCGGTTTCTTATACGGTATTTCCGTAGCGGAAAAGTTCATCGCCTCCGCTACTTATAAAAATGCTTTAGTAATTGGCGCGGAGACTTTATCTGCAATTACCGATTGGCAGGACCGCAATACCTGCGTATTGTTCGGCGATGGAGCAGGGGCGGCAGTATTATCGGAAGTAAAAAAAGGCGGGATTATTTCGACATATTTAGGATGCGACGGATCAAAGGCCGGCATATTGAACCTGCCTGCCGGCGGTTCGCGCAATCCGGCAACTAGCGAAACCGTAAGGAACCGCCAGCATTTCCTGAAGATGCAGGGGAATGAATTATTCAAGATCGCGGTTAACACGATGACCCGCGCCGCCGAGATTGTTTTAAAACAAGCGAATATGACTTTTGCGGATGTGGATTTAATTATTCCGCACCAGGCAAACGCGCGCATCATTATGGCGGTAGCCAAAAAATTAGGTATTCCTGAAGACAGGGTCTATCTTAATATCGAAAGGTGCGGGAACATGTCCAGCGCTTCCACGGTCACCGCGCTTTGCGAAGCAGTGCAGGAAGGAAAAGTTAAGAAGGGTGATATTATCCTCTTAGACGCATTTGGGGCAGGTCTAGTTTGGGGCGCCTGCATTATCGAGTGGTAGGCTATCTTTTTGCCGGCCAGGGCAGCCAATACGCGGGGATGGGAAAGGATCTATTTGAATCTTTTCCACAAGCTAAGTTGATCTTTGAAAAAGCAGATAAGGTTTTAGGATTTTCAATAAGTAATCTTTGTTTTAACGGTCCGTCGGATGAATTGACCAAAACCAATAACTGTCAGCCGGCGATTGTTACCATGACTATTGCCTGTTGGCAGGCATATAGGAACAGATGCCCACAGATAGATGGATATATGGCAGGTTTAAGCCTGGGTGAATATTCGGCTTTGGTAGCTGCCGAAGCGCTTAATTTTGAGGATGCGGTTTATTTGGTTAGGCAGAGGGGCCAATTTATGGAGGATGAGGCGGTTAAACATCCGGGTAAGATGCTTTCGGTAATCGGTCTGGATTTAACCAAGGTTAGAGAAATTTGTGCTGAAGTTAAAGCAGAGATAGCCAATATTAATTGCCCCGGACAAACGGTTATTTCCGGATCTGCCCAGGTAATTGAAAAGGCGCAACTTTTGGCTAAAGAAAAGGGAGCAAAATTAGCGGTTATTTTGGAAGTTAGCGGTGCCTTTCATTCTTCTTTTATGCAAGGAGCCTCGCTAAAATTAGCAAAGGAGTTGGATAAAATAAAAATAAGCGCACCCAAATTTCCCGTAATTAGTAACGTTACCGGTAAGCCCGTTTTAAATCCCGAGGAGATTAAACAGAATCTGATCCGTCAGGTTTCTGCCAGCGTGTTGTGGGAGGATTCGATAAAATTGATCTTGTCGAAAGGGATATCCAATTTTATCGAGTTTGGGCCGGGTAAGGTATTAAAAGGGTTAATGCGCCGCATTGATAGCAATGCGCAAGTGGTAAATATAGAGAAGAAAGAAGATATTTTAGCGTTGCAGTAGGGTGTCCCCTTAGAGGACGTCCCCTATTTAGCAGGAGAAAAGCGCTGACATAGCGTGATATAATACTTTTAACAGTAGGGGAGGTTTAAACCTCCCCTACTGTAATTGGCAATGGGGGCTTAAATGAGATTAAAAGATAAAGTTGCTTTGATTACCGGTGGAGCAAGGGGTATTGGCCGGGCAATTGCTATAGCTTTTGCCAAAGAAGGCGCCGATATTGTGGTAGCTGATGTTAACCTTGAAACAGCGCAGAAAACCGCCCTGGAAATTGAAGGCTTGGGCCGTAAAGCGCTGGCTTTGGAGATGGATGTAACCAGCTATGATAAGGTCGAAGAAGGCATAAACAAAATTCTTGACAAAATGAGAAAGGTTGATATATTAGTTAACAACGCCGGAATTACTAAGGATAATCTTTTGCTTAGAATGTCCCCGGCGGATTGGGATGCGGTAATCAACGTTAATTTAAAAGGCACATTTAACTGTATTAAAGCCGTATCCCGGCCGATGGTTAAGCAAAGAAGCGGACGGATTATCAGTATCGCTTCGATTATCGGTTTAATGGGTAACCCGGGCCAGGCAAATTACGCCGCTTCCAAAGCCGGGATCATCGCTCTTACCAAGACAGTAGCTAAGGAGTTAGCCAGCCGTAATATTAACGCTAACGCGGTAGCTCCGGGGTTTATTCAGACGGAGATGACCGCGAAGCTTCCTGAGGATCTAAAAAAGAAAATGCTGGAGGCGATTCCTTTAGCGAAATTAGGTACACCGGAAGATGTAGCAAATGTCTGCTTATTTTTGGCTTCTGATGAGTCAAGTTATATAACCGGGCAGACAATTACCATCGATGGCGGGATGGTCATGGCGTAAAGCATATGACGTGTCTCTCTACACAAGGAGGAAAAAGAATGGCATCACAAGAGAAAGTAAAATCAATCATAGCGGAACAGTTAGGCGTAAAACCGGAGGAAGTAACCCCTGAGGCATCGTTTGTCGATGATTTGGGCGCGGATTCCCTGGATACCGTGGAGTTAGTTATGGCTTTAGAAGAGGAATTCGGCATTGAGATTCCTGATGAGGATGCAGAAAAGATTGCTACTGTTGGCGATGCCATCAAGTATATTGATGAGAAAAGCGCCAAATAACATATCCAATTAACAGTAAATAAATAACCCAGTCCTTGCACGCAATGGCTGGGTTATTTAGTATAAATATGAAAAAGAGAGTAGTAATAACAGGTTTAGGAGTGATTAGCCCCGTAGGCAATGATATTTCCAGCTTTTGGGGATCTTTAAAAGCCGGCAAAGGCGGAGTAGGGCCGATTACCAGTTTTGATGCCAAAGATTTTGATTCCCGGATTGCGGCAGAAGTAAAGAATTTTAACCCCACGCAGTATGGGATTTCCCTTAAAGATATTAAAAGGACGGCAAGATTTGTGCAATTTGCCGTAGCCTCGGCCAAACAGGCGGTTGAATCTTCCGGCCTTGAATTAAATAAAGAAGACAGAAACCGTATCGGCGTAATTATCGGTTCCGGGATCGGCAGCTTGCATACAATTGAGGAAGAACATAAGGTTTTTCTTAGTAAGGGCCCGTCTAGATTATCACCATTCCTTATCCCCATGCTTATCGTGAATGAGGCAAGCGGCCTGGTGGCGATTATCCATGGATTAAAAGGGCCAAATTCATGCGTTGCTACTGCTTGCGCTTCAGGTTCTCATGCTATCGGAGAAGCCTATCGCACTATTCTTTATGGTGATGCCGATGCGATGATTACCGGAGGCACGGAAAGTTGTATTGTGCCTACCGCGTTGGGCGGTTTTTGCGCTTTAAAAGCCCTTTCTACCAGGAATAATGAACCGGAAAAAGCCAGCCGCCCTTTTGAACGGGATCGCGATGGTTTTATCATGGCCGAAGGAAGCGGTTTAGTAGTTTTAGAAAGCTTAGAGCATGCTCAAAAGAGGAATGCCAATATAATCGCCGAGATTGTCGGTTTTGGCATGACCTGCGATGCTTATCATATAACTGCCCCTGATCCCGGCGGAGAGGGTGCAGCTTCAGCGATGACTATTGCGATGAAAGATGCGCAGATGAACCCCAGCCAGATAGATTATATCAACGCGCATGGCACCTCAACCAAGCTTAACGATAAAATCGAGACTTTATCGATGAAAAAGGCGTTTGGCCAGCATAGCAAGAAGGTAATGGTTTCTTCGACAAAGTCGATGACCGGCCACCTTTTGGGCGCGGCCGGCGGGGTAGAATTTGTGGTTTGCTGTCTGGCAATCAAAGACGGAGTTGTCCCTCCCACCATCAATTATGAACATCCTGATCCGGAATGCGACTTGGATTACGTGCCCAATACCGCGCGTAAAGTAAATGTATCAGCCTGCATGTCCAATTCTTTAGGGTTCGGCGGACATAACGCCTCTCTGATTGTCAAAAAGTTTAAATAAGCACCTATTTAAAAAAAATGGGCTATACGATTGCGGAAAAAATATTATTGAAGCATTGCGCTCAAAAGTCAATTTCGCCGGGAGAGTTTATCGAAGCCAGCGTTGATGTTGCCTTGGCCAACGATATTACCGCCCCTCTTGCCATCGCTGAATTTAAAAAATCCGGTTTTAAACAGGTATTTAATAAAAATAAAGTTGTTTTAGTCCCGGATCATTTTGCCCCGGCTAAAGATTTAAAAAGCGCCAACCAATGCAAAATTTTAGCTAATTTTGCCAAGGAGCAGGGGATCAAGAATTATTTTGAAATCGGGAGCATGGGAATTGAACACGCTCTTTTGCCGGAAAAAGGAATTGTTTTGCCCGGAGACCTGATCATCGGCGCGGATTCGCATACCTGCACCTATGGGGCTTTAGGCGCTTATGCCACCGGAATGGGCTCAACGGATTTGGCCCGCGCTTATATCGACGGCAAATGCTGGTTGAAGGTACCGGCAACGCATAAATTCATCTATAAAGGTAAGTTGAATAGATGGGTTGGCGGCAAAGACCTGATTCTTTACGCCATCGGCCAGATCGGTGTTGACGGGGCTTTATATAAAGTAATGGAGTTCTGCGGCCCGGTAATCGAAAAATTAGGGATGGATGACCGTTTTTCGATCTGCAATATGGCAATCGAAGCCGGGGCAAGGACGGGGATAATCGCCCCGGATGCGACCACTAAAAAATTCGTCGCCGGTTTTAAACGTAAATCTAAATTTTACCATTCAGATCCCGATGCTGTTTATGAAAAAACGTATGAATGGGATATTACTAAATTAGAGCCGATGGTTGCCTGTCCGCATTTACCCAGCAATGTTAAGCCGGCAGGCGAACTAAAAAATATTAAAGTTGACCAGGTGGTTATTGGTTCCTGCACTAACGGCAGGATCTCGGATTTGCGTATCGCCGCCTCTTTGCTTAAAGGAAAAAAAGCGGCCAAAGGGGTTAAATTAATCGTTTTTCCGGCAACGCAGAAGATTTACCTGCAAGCGGTAAAAGAAGGATTGGCTGAAATTTTTGTGGAAGCCGGGGGAGTTTTTTCAACGCCGACCTGCGGGCCATGCCTTGGCGGCCATATGGGTATTTTAACCGACGGTGAGGTAGCCATTGCCACAACCAACCGGAACTTTTTAGGCAGGATGGGCAGCCCTAAATCTTTTGTGTATCTGTCTAATCCGGCAGTGGCCGCGGCCTCGGCAGTAACCGGCAAAATTACGCATCCGAAGGAAATTGTCATTGCGAGGAGCAAAGCGACGAAGCAATCTTAAAAGCGGGATTGCTTCGCCCTGCGGGCTCGCAATGACACAAATTTATTTACTATGATTATCAAAGGCAAAGTCCATAAATTTAGCGATGATATAAATACCGATGATATTATCGCGGCCAAATATCTGGTTTCCGGCGACGCGCAGGAATTAGGCAGGCATTGTATGGAAACCATCAGCCCGGATTTTTCGCAAAAGGTCAGCCCCGGAGATATAATTGTTGCCGGAAACAATTTTGGCTGCGGTTCAAGCCGCGAGCATGCGCCTTTGGCGATTAAGGGGTGCGGGATCGCCGCGGTGATTGCCAAAAGTTTTGCGGCCATATTTTTTCGAAATGCCATTAATATCGGCTTGCCTTTTTTAGAATCAACGGATGTGGATAAAATTAATGACGGAGATATTATTGAAATCGATTTGTCCACTGGCATAATTAAGAATATAACTCAGGATAAAAATTATAAAACGCAGGCTTTTCCGCAGTTCTTGCAGCAGATTGTTGAGAGCGGCGGCCTGATTAATTATATTAAAAAGAAGGTTTCTCCCGCTTCGTAATATCTGTCAAAATTATCAAAGATAATTTTGACAGACTCCGCGGGATTTCGCTGGATAAAAACTTAGAGGTGCTCAAAATGTATAGGATCGCGGTAATCCCCGGCGACGGGACCGGCCCGGAGGTAGTTAACGAGGGTTTGAAAGTTTTGCAGGCAGCTGCCCGGAAGTTTAATTTTAAATATGAAACAAAATCTTTTGATTTCAGCGGCCGGAGATATTTAAAAACCGGAAAACTGGTTGATGATAACGATATTGCCGAATTAAAAAAATATAACGCGATTTACCTCGGCGCGGTGGGTGACCCGGATGTAAAGCCCGGGATTATTGAAACAGGCGTGCTGCTTAAATTAAGATTTGCCCTGGATCAATATATTAACCTGCGCCCGGTCAAGCTTTATAATTCCAATTTTTGCCCGCTTAAAGACAAGAAGCCGGAAGATATTGATTTTGTGGTTGTGCGCGAGAACTCCGAAGGCCTATATAAAGGTATGGGAGAGTTTAAAGACAAAGGGACGGCCAATGAAGTGGCTACCCAGATTTCCTATAATACCCGTAAAGGGGTGGAGCGCTGTATCCGTTATGCTTTCGAGTACACGCGCAAGCGTAATAAAAGGAAAAAGCTGACCCTTTGCGGTAAAACCAATGTTTTGACCTATGCCTGGGACCTTTGGCAGCGCGCATTTAATGAAGTAGCCAAAGAATACCCGGATGTGGCCACGGATTACGCCCATGTTGACGCCACGACGATGTGGTTCGTAAAGAATCCCGAGTGGTTTGATGTCATCGTTACGGACAATATGTTCGGCGATATTATTACGGATTTAGGGGCGATGATCCAGGGCGGTATGGGAATAGCCGCCGGAGGAAATATTAATCCTCAGGGAGTTTCGATGTTTGAACCTATCGGCGGAAGCGCGCCAAAATATACCGGTAAGAATGTGATTAACCCGTTAGCAGCAATTTGTGCAGTAGGGATGATGCTCGAGAGCTTAGGAGAAACTGAAGCTGGGAAGGCAATCGAGGATGCGGTTATTGAACTAGTAAGCAAGAAACTGAAATCACTTGCTGCCGGTAAAATGGGTTATTCGACAACGGAGATAGGCGATCTTGTAGTTAAGAATCTATAATTTCTAGCGGGTGACGAGACTTGATTCGAGCGGCATCTTAAAATTCGAGCGGGCACGGTTCCGCCGAAGGCGGAGAGCGAGAATTTTACCGAAGCGCAGCGAGCCACGCTGGGGCGAGCAAGCGGTGCGGCGAGAACAAGTCTCGGCAGGACCCGCTAAGTAATGAAGAAAGGTTATAAAAGATGAAAAAATATAATGTGGCGGTAATCGGGGCAGGAGTCGTTGGGATTGAGATGCTGCGGGTTTTAAAGCAGCGGAATTTTCCCGTGAACACCTTAAAAGTTTTTGCCCGTTCTGCCCGCGATATCAATGTCGATGGGCAGGTTTATGCGGTTGAGCCGATTACTCCGGATGGTTTCAACGGAATCGATATCGCATTGTTTGCCGGAACCGAAGGCGAGAAGGGGGCCGCGGTCAGTTACGCGCCTGAGGCGGTAAAAAGAGGCGCTGTGGTTATTGATAACGGCGCGGATTTTCGTATGGATCCAAAAGTTCCCCTGGTTGTTCCGGAAGTTAATCCTAATGATGTTAAAAAACACAAAGGGATTATCGCTAATCCTAATTGTTCGACTATCCAGATGGTGGTAGCTTTGAATCCTATTCATAAGAAGGTAGGGATTAAGAAAATTATCGTTACCACTCTGCAGGCTTCCAGCGGGGCGGGAAAAGGGGCGGTTGAGCAATTAAAAGAAGAATCGAGTTTAATTGCCCAGGGTGGATTTGAAAATGTTAAAGTTTGCGTTCTAAATAAAGCTATGCCCCAGCAGTTAGCTTATAATTGTTTTCCGCACATCGGCAGTTTTGTTGAGGGCGATTATACCAATGAAGAGTGGAAGCTGGTCAAGGAAACACACAAAATTATGCACGCGCCAAAGATTAAAATTTCGGCAACTACCGTGCGTGTTCCGGTAAGGACCGGGCATTCTGAATCGGTTTATATTGAAACTGCCAAGCCCTTAACTGCCGAAGGAGCCAGGAAAATCTTAGCCAAGGCTGCGGGCGTTGTGGTTATGGATGATCCTAAGAATAATTTATATCCTATGCCTAAGGATGTCGAGGGCAAGGATGAGACTTTTGTCGGCCGCATCCGCCAGGATACCTTTAATAAAAAGGGATTATGGTTGTGGGTAGTGGCGGATAATTTACGTAAAGGCGCTGCCACAAATGCCGTGCAAATCGCTGAATGCCTAATTTCAAGCTCCAAATAGAGTATGACGGCACGCATTATTACGGCTGGCAGGTGCAGAACGGCAAAAAGGTAACTTACCGGGCAAACAAAACCATCCAGCATGTTTTAGAGCAGGTTCTTAAAAAAATCCTTCAGGAAGAGATTAAGCTCATCGTTGCCGGGCGCACGGATTCAGGGGTGCACGCTCTTTCCCAGGTTGCTAATTTTAAAAGTTCCTCAAAAATACCCCTGGCAAGATTGCGCTGGGCGATAAATTGCCTTCTGCCTGAAGATATAAAGGTAAGCCGGATTCAAAAGGTGGGTTTGGATTTTAACAGCCGGTTCTGCGCCAAATCCAAGATCTATCGTTATACGATCCTGAATCGGAAATATTCTTCGCCTCTGTCGGCAGGCAGGGTATATTTCTTTTATCATCCTCTGGATGCAAGATTAATGCGCAGTGAGGCCAAATTTCTTCTTGGCCGGCATAATTTCAAAGCTTTTCAGGCGGCCGAAGACAGGCAGAGAAATCCTGTGCGTACCGTTAAACGCATCAGGATTGTTAAGGATAAAGATTTTTTGCATATTAACATTGAAGCAGACAGTTTTTTGTATAATATGGTCAGAAATATTGCCGGGACCTTATTAGAGATTGGCAGGGGAAGGTTTCCAAAAGGGAGTATGCGCAGGATCCTTAAATCAGGCGACCGTGCGCTTGCCGGGCCGACTTTGCCGGCAAAAGGATTATGCTTAGTCAAGGTAAAGTATTAAAAAATCTATTTGACTTTATAAATTATTCTGTTATACTTATTTTTCTATGAAAAAGACATATACAGCCAAACCGGAAGACATTAAAATGAAGTGGTATATTGCTGATGCCAAAGGCCAGACTTTGGGAAGGCTGGCAGCCAGGATTGCCACGATCTTAAGAGGCAAGCATAAGCCGATTTTTACTCCGCATCTGGATACCGGTGACGGGGTAATTGTGATCAATGCCAGCCAGATTAAGGTCACCGGGCGAAAGCTTAAACAGAAGGTCTATCGCCGGTATTCCGGGTATCCGGGAGGCTTACGTGAAGTAAAGCTGGAGGTGCTTTTGGCTAAAAAGCCGGCTACCGTTATGCAGTTAGCCGTTCAGAGGATGCTGCCTTCAGGCCCGCTAGGAAGGGATTTAATTAAAAAATTAAGGGTTTTTGCCGATGATAAGCATGATTTAACCGGTATAAAGCCTGTTGTTTTGGAGGCCAGGAAATAATGAGCGAGTCAACTAAATATATAGCATTGGGCAGGCGCAAGGAATCAACCGCCAGGGTACGTATGGAGCCGGGTACCGGCTTGATTACGGTTAACGGGCGGCCTTTTGAGAAATATTTCCTGCGTGAAACAGACCGGATTATTGTTTTACAGCCTTTGGCGCTTACGGAAAGCACGGGTAAATTTAATATTGCCGCCAGGCTTGCTGGCGGCGGATTGACCGGCCAGGCTGGGGCTTTACGTTTGGGTATTGCCCGCGCGCTTTTAAATGCGGATGAAAATTTTAAGGCAATATTCCGTAAGAACGGGTATTTAACGCGTGATCCGCGGATGAAGGAGCGTAAGAAATACGGGCTCAAAGGGGCGCGTAAACGCTTCCAGTGGACAAAGAGGTAAGCGATAAGTAGATTAAAATATAAGTTTGTAAAAAAGTCCCGCTGATGAAGCGGGATTTTTTGTTTACGCGGCGTTTCGATTTCCGTCTTTTACTTCCGTCGCTGAAATTTTTCGCCGTGTGCTGCGGTTTACGGCTCCTTCCGGCAGCGCAGTGTTCCTTACGTATTATTAGATTGCCTGCACTCGCCGTAACTCCTTGCACACAACTGCCGAAAAATTTCTAATGCTCCTCCAGCAAAAGCCGGAAATCTTGATGATATTCATAAAATCGACATTCGCTGCGAAACTTGTCAGTGCCATTTATGCATGTTGTTAGCGGGTGGCGAGCCTTGGACTCGAACAGCATCTCAAAAATTCGAGCGGGCAGGGTTGCCCGCACTAAATGTCTCGGCAGAGCGAGAATTTTTGCCGAAGCGCAGCTCGCCACGCTGGGGCGAGCAAGCGGTGCGGTGAGAGACAAGGCTCGACAGGACCCGCATAAGTTATAGCCTATTCCGTCGAGAAAAAACCTTGACGGAAGATTGATTTTATTCTAAGATGATTAAAATATGAGGAGAGTCCAATGATTATCAATGTTGGAATAATCGGAGCCACCGGCCATACCGGAGAGGTCCTGATTGAACTTTTGCTTGGCCATCCCAATGTTAAGATCACCCGCCTTTACAATAGCGGAAAGAGCGGCCAGGGGGCTTGCGTTATTTCCGATGTTTTTCCGAAATTCAAGAAGAGGCTGGATCTGGTTTGCATAAAACCGGATTGGGCCCAAATTAAGAAAGATTGCGACCTGGTTTTTTTGGCCCTGCCGCATACTATATCCATGAAATTTGCGCCCAAACTTTTAAGTTTAGGCAAGAGGGTTGTTGATTTAAGCGCCGACTATAGGATTAAAAACCCGACGATTTATGAAGAATTTTATAAGATAAGCCATCAGGATAAGGCCAATTTAAAAGAGGCCATTTATGGGCTGCCGGAATTAAACAGGGCAAAGATCAAAACCGCAAAGCTTCTGGCCAATCCCGGATGTTATCCCACTTCGGCGATTCTTGGGCTTGCCCCGCTATTGGCGGTAAATTTAGTCGATACGGATTCGATTATTATCGACGCTAAATCCGGAGTGAGCGGTGCGGGCAAAAAGCTGGAGAAAGAATATTTATTTTCTGAAATACAGGGAGATTTCCGGGCTTATAAAGTTAATGTGCACCAGCATTCACCGGAAATAAACCAGACTCTTTCTAAGCTGGCCGGAAAAAAGATTAGCGTGGTATTCGTGCCGCATCTTCTGCCTATCGAAAGAGGGATACTTGCGACGATTTATCTTAAGAAGGCCCCGGGGGCAAAACTTAAAGTAGGCAGTGTAGTAGAATTATATAAAAAATTCTATAAGAATGAACCGTTTATCCGGATCAAGCCGGACGGTATTTTTCCCCGGATCAAGGATGTGGTCAAGACTAATTTTTGCGACATCGGAGTCAAGGATTTCGGTAAAACAATTATTGTCATCTGCGCGATTGATAATTTATTAAAAGGCGCTTCAGCCCAAGCAGTGCAGAATATGAATATTATGTATAAGCTGCCTGAGACGGCCGGATTATTATGAAGAAGGTTTTAAAAGCAATTTTACCCGCGGGATTTAAGGCAAATGGCATCGCTTGCGGATTAAAGAAGTCCGGCAAGCTGGATTTGGCATTGCTTTATTCCGAGTATCCGGCCGTAGCCAGCGCGAAATTCACCACCAACAGTATTATTGCCGCGCCGCTGGTAGTTTCTAAAACGCACTTAAAATCCGCCAAGAGATTTCAGGCTGTTTTGATTAATAGCGGCAATGCGAATTGTTTTACCGGTAAAGCCGGGATTAAAGATGCCCAAGTTTCCGTCGGATATGTGGCCGAAAGATTAAAAATCGCAAAAAGCAGTATTTTGGTTAATTCTACGGGGATTATCGGTAAAAGGCTGGATGTTGGAAAAATCAAGCGGGGTATTGATGAGCTAGTCAGCGGGTTGTCTTGTTCCGGTATCGATAAGGCAAAAAAAGCGATTATGACCACGGATACCTTTGCTAAAGAAATCAGCTTAAGCATAAGGATTGCCGGCAAGCCGGTGCATATTTGCGGGATCGCCAAAGGCGCAGGGATGATTGCCCCGGATATGGCAACTATGCTTTGTTTTGTTATGACCGATGCTTCGATCGCTAAAAAGGCTTTAGATAAATCACTGGTATCTGCCGTGGATAGAACTTTTAACTGTATTTCTGTTGATGGTTGTATGAGCACAAATGATACGGTGTTAGTTTTAGCCAATGGGGCTGCGGGCAATAAAACTGTTTCTGCCGGTAAAGATTTACAGGTTTTTTCCAAGGCTTTGGAATTAATTTGTTTTGAACTGGCTAAGATGATAATTTTGGATGCCGAGGGAGCTACTAAATTTATCCAGATTGAAGTTTGCCGGGCAAAGGATTGGCATGAGGCAAAAAAAGTAGCTTTAAATATCGCCAACTCAACGCTTTTTAAAACTGCTGTTTTTGGCCGGAACCCAAATTTTGGCCGGGTAGCTGCCGCAGTCGGCGCCAGCGGTTTTAATATTAAAGAGCATCAGTTGAAAATAAAGCTGGGTTCGTTAAAGGCAAAACACGTAAAAGTTTGGGTGAGCTTATCCCGGGGCAAAGCCAGGTGCACGGTTTTTACTTCCGATCTTACTCCGGAATATATAAAGATCAACGCCGCTTACAACTAAAGGAAAAGGGCCGATGAAAGACGCAATCAGAAAAGCAGATGTTCTAATTGAAGCATTGCCTTATATAAAGAGGTTCCATAAAAAGGTAATTGTGATTAAATACGGCGGAAGCATCCTGGGAGATGAAAAAATCCGCAGCGGTGTTTTAGAGGATATCGTCTTTTTGAATTTTATGGGGTTGCGGCCGGTGCTTGTGCACGGAGGCGGCCCGAATATCAGCGAGCGTATGCGCGCATCCGGTAAGAAAACAGAGTTTGTGGAGGGAATGCGGGTTACCGACGCAGAAACCTTAAAATTAGTGGAAGAAGAATTATTAGTGCTGAATGGATTGATCGTCAAAGAACTTGATGCCTTAGGAGCAAAGGCTGTCGGTTTAAACGGCAAGGATGACGATTTGATCCAGGTTGAAAAGAAAAAGGCTAAAGTCGATATCGGTTTGGTGGGGCAGGTCAAAGGCATAAATACGCATTTGTTGAACGGAGAACTGAAAAAAGATAAGGTAGCCGTAGTTTTGCCCATGGGCCGCGGCAAGGATAAAAAAACTTATAATGTAAATGCCGATGAAGCAGCTGCCAGTATTGCCGCAAATATGCAGGCAGAGAAGCTGGTCTTATTGACCAATGTCAGGGGGATCATGCGCAATGCCGATGATCCGCATTCCTTTATTTCTACTCTGACGGTTGAAGAGGTAAACGGATTGATCGAAAACAAAGTTATCCAGCAGGGGATGATCCCTAAGGTCATGGCCTGCGTTGAGGCGTTAAACGGCGGAGTAAAGAAAACGCATATTATTGACGCGCGCACCCCCCATGGCCTTTTAATCGAGATTTTTACCGACCATGGTATCGGCACGGAAATCATAAAATGAAAGTAGAAGAGATCTTTCAGGTTTATAAAGAAAACATCATGCCCACCTATAGCAAGGTGCCGCTGGTATTTGTCAAGGGCAAGGGTTCGCGGCTTTGGGATATTAACGGAAGGGCCTATCTGGATTTTTTTCCGGGTTGGGGGGTGGGTAACCTGGGGCATTGTCATCCTAAAGTAATGCAGGGCGTGCGGGATCAGATCAGCAAACTGATCTTTGTGCCGAATAATTATTATCATCCTTTCCAGGCAAAGTTAGCCAAAGAGTTGATCTATTTGAGTTTTCCGGGGAAGGTCTTTTTTGCCAACTCCGGAGCAGAGGCCAACGAGGGAGCGATTAAGCTGGCCAGAAAATTCGGTAAAGGCAGGTATGAGATAATCACTTTTGAAAATGCCTTTCACGGCAGGACCTTAGCCGCCTTGGCCGCTACCGGCCAGAAAAAATATCAGGCTGGTTTTGAGCCGATGCCGGAGGGTTTTAAGCAGGTTAAGTTCAATGATATAAACGCGGTCAAGCAGGCGCTTACGGAGAAGACGGTTGCGGTTATGCTTGAACTTATCCAGGGGGAAGGCGGAGTAAATGTCGCCGATAAAGATTTTGTTTTGGCGCTTAGAAAATTATGCGATGAGAAGAATCTACTTTTGATCATTGATGAGGTGCAGACCGGTATCGGCAGGACAGCCAAGATGTTCGGCTATCAGCATTATGGCATAACTCCCGATATTATGACTTTGGCTAAGGCTTTAGGCGGAGGCCTGCCGATTGGCGCCATGATTGCCAGAAGAGATTTGAGCGATCTTTTGGCCCCGGGTATGCACGCCTCTACTTTTGGCGGCGGCCCGGTGATTTGCCGGGCGGCTTTAGGGGTTTTTAAGGCGATGCAGAAAGAAAAAATTTTGAAAAATTGCCAAAATATGGGGGAGTATCTTTTGGAAAAATTAAAGCTTCTAAAAAACTCCTTTGCGGTGATCAAAGAAATAAGGGGCATGGGGTTGATGCTGGGAGTGGAATTGGCCGTTGAAGGGAAGCCAATCGTAGAGAAATGTATGCTCCAGGGTTTGTTAATCAATTGCACGCATGATAAAGTCTTAAGGTTGATGCCGGCGTTAAATGTAACAAAAAAAGAGATAGATAAGGCAATAGGAATACTGGAAGGCGTCATTGCGAGCGAAGCGAAGCAATCTTGTTTTTAAGATTGCCGCGTCGCCCGCCTGCGGCGAGGCTCCTCGCAATGACACAAGGGGATAAATATGAAAAAGGACCTGCTTTCAATCAGGGATCTAACTTTAGGGGAGATCGATTCTATTTTTAAGCTTTCCGCCCTGCTCAAGAAGAATAAAAAGAAATTCAGCAAGGTATTATCCGGTAAAACTTTGGCCTTGATTTTTCAGAAACCGTCGAACAGGACACGGGTCTCTTTCGAGGTCGGCATGTATCAGTTGGGAGGGAATTCCCTGTATCTATCGCCTGCTGAGATTAATATCGGCGTAAGAGAGAGCGTAAGGGATGTGGCTAAAACTATTTCCCGCTATGTTGACGGGATTGTTTTAAGGACCTTTGAACATAAGAATTGTTTGGATATGGCTACCGCCGCGACCGTTCCGGTGATCAACGGTTTGTCGGATTTTTCGCATCCTTGCCAGGGACTGGCTGATCTTTTTACGATTAAAGAGAAATTGAAAGACTTGAAAAATGTCACCCTGGTTTATGTCGGCGACGGCAATAATGTTTGTAATTCCCTGCTCTTTGCGGCAGCTAAAACCGGAATGAATATTACCGTGGCTAGCCCCAAAGGTTACTTTCCGGATGAGCAGGTAGTTAAGTATGCGCAGGAGATCGCCAAAGAGACGGGCAGCAAGATAAAAATTACCGAAGATCCGGTTAGCGCAGTCAAAGGTGCCAATGTAATTTACGCTGATGTTTGGGCCAGCATGGGACAGGAAGAGGAGATCGCCAAGCGAAAAATTATCTTTAAGGATTTTCAGATCAATGCCAAGCTTTTAGCAAACGCGGCGCCGGGAGTTTTGGTTATGCACTGTTTGCCCGCCCATCGAGGCGAAGAAATAACCGATGAGGTTATGGACAGTAAAAATTCGATTGTTTTTGATCAGGCGGAAAACAGGATGCATGTGCAAAAGGCGATTTTGATTAAGTTGCTTAAGGGTTAAGCTTAGCGGGCGGCGAGGCTTGATTCGAGCAGCATCTTAAAATTCGAGCGGGCAGGGCTGCCCGCCATAGATGTTCCGGCAGAGCGAGAATTTTACTGAAGCGCAGCTGTCCACGCTGGGGACAGCAAGCGGTGATGCGAGAACAAGACTCGCCAAACCCGCTAACATTTGAAATCTAAGGAGACTCTGGATGAAAAAAGTAGTGTTGGCTTATTCAGGCGGATTGGATACCTCTTGCATTGTCAGGTGGTTAAAGGAAAAAGGCCATGACGTAATCTGTTTTGTGGCGGATCTTGGCCAGGGGCTTGGGCAGGGAGAAGACTTTGAGGCAATCGAAAAGCGGGCACTTGCCGCCGGGGCTTCTAAAGTCTATATCCGCGACCTTCAAGAGGAATTTATAAGTGATTTTATTATCCCTGCTTTAAAGGCCAACGCTGTTTATGAAGGTAAGTACCTTCTGGCTACGGCGTTGGGCCGGCCGTTAATCGCGAAATATTTAGTGCAGATTGCGCATAAAGAAAAGGCCGGGCTGGTCGCGCATGGCTGCACGGGAAAAGGCAATGATCAGGTCAGGCTTGAGGTTGCCGTAGGCATACTCGATCCGAGGTTAGAAATTATTGCTCCGGTCAGGGAATGGGAATTTAAATCGCGGGAAGAGGAGATTGAATACGCGTTAAAATATAATATCCCGATCGATGTGACTAAGAAAAAGCCTTACAGTATCGACAGGAATCTTTGGGGCATAAGCATTGAGGCAGGCGTTTTAGAGAATTTGGAGCAGGAACCGCCGGAAGACGCCTATATGATTACCAGGAGCCCGACGCATAATTCAAGCTATCCCCGGTATATCGAGATAACTTTCGCAAAAGGCGTTCCGGTTAAAATTGACGGCAAAGTTTTTAAGGCAAAGAACTTGATCAATTATCTTAATGAAGTGGGCGGGCAGTTTGGGGTAGGCAGAAGCGATATGGTTGAAAACAGGCTGGTGGGTATTAAATCCAGAGAGATTTATGAAGCGCCGGCGGCTACTATTCTTCATACCGCGCATAAAGAATTAGAGGCTTTGGTGCTGGATAGAGAGCTGGCGCATTTTAAAGAAATGATCAGCCTTAAGTATGCCGAATTGGTTTATTATGGTTTGTGGTTTTCCGCTTTAAAAGATGCCTTGGATGGTTTTGTGGATAAGACGCAGAAGCTGGTCAGCGGCACGATTAAACTGAAATTGTCTAAAGGATCCTGCGTTGTAGCAGGGAGAAAATCCAACAACTCGCTCTATAAAAAAGAATTAAGCACTTACGGCCGCGAGGATAAATTCGACCAGAAGCTGGCCGAAGGTTTTATTAAACTTTGGGGCATGCCTTATAAAAGATAGTGGAGAAAAAAATGGCCAAGAAACTTTGGGGAACAAGATTTGGCAAAAAAACAAACGCCTTGACCGACAAGTTTACTTCATCGATATCCTTCGATCAGAGGTTGGCTAAGTATGATATTTTAGGCAGTATTGCCCATGTCAAGATGCTGGGTAAACAAAAAATCATTCCTTTAAAAGACAGCCAGCAGATCGTCAAAGGCCTGAACGCGTTGCTTAAAGACGTGATTAGCGGTAAATTTAAATTTGATCCCGGAGCTGAAGATATACATTCGAATATCCAGGAGCTATTGGTTAAGAAGATCGGAGAGCCGGCGCATAAGTTGCATACCGCCCGTTCCCGCAATGATCAGGTTGCTTTGGATATAAAAATGTATTTGAAAAGTGAAATCGCCGACCTGGTTGAGTATATCAGCCAGCTGCAAAAATCCATATTGAAGCTGGCAAGAGTAAATTCAAAGGTGGTTATTCCCGGATATACGCATTTACAGGTTGCCCAGCCTGTGCTTTTGAGCCACCATTTGTTGAGCTATATCGAGGGCCTGGAGAGGGATAAAGAAAGAATTTTAGATGCCAAGGCCAGGATTGATTCTATGCCTCTGGGTGCTTGCGCGTTTTCCGGGACAGGTTTGCCTATTGACCGGGAGTTTGTCAGAAAAGAACTTGATTTTAAAACCGTGACTGCCAATAGCATCGACAGCGTAAGCGACAGGGATTTTATCCTTGAAGTTTTAGCGCAATTAACCATTCTTTCCGTGCACCTGTCGCGGATTGCCGAAGACCTCATCCTCTGGAGCACCAAAGAGTTCAATTTTATCGATATCGATTTTTCTTTTTGCACCGGCTCAAGCATTATGCCGCACAAAAAGAACCCAGATATCCTGGAGTTAATCCGGGGCTCGGTCGGTAAAATCCACGGGGACCTTTCCAGCGTAATGATTTTGATGAAGGGGCTGCCGTCATCTTATAACCGGGATCTACAGATGGATAAGCCGCCGCTTTTTGACGCAGTAGATACGATGAAGGATATCCTGGAAATTCTTGTGGCGCTTTTTCAGAATATCGTAATTGAGAAGGAGGCAATTGCCGGCAAGGTTCAGGATGAATCTTTATTTTCGGTTGATATCGTAGAATACCTGATTAAGAAAGGCGTATCTTACAGGAAAGCGCATGATATCGTCGGCAAGATAGTAAGGGATTGTCTGGATAAAGGTAAAAAGATATCCAGTTTATCTGATACTGAATTGAAGCGATATTCGGACAAATTGGACCCCGATGTCAGGGATATCTTGAATGCCTGGGCTTCGGTAAGCCGAAAATTATCTATTGGCAGTACCAATCCCGCCTTCGTAGCCAAGCAGATCGATAGATGGGGGAAAAAGTTAAACTAAATGCACGATTTTAGATACAAGAAGAATCAGCTTTATTGCGAGGATGTTATAGTTAAAAAATTGGCTAAAACCTTCGGCACGCCGCTTTATGTTTATAGCCGTAAGACCCTCCTCGATCACTACTTGAAGTTAAAATCGGCATTTTCTCAAATCAATCCGCTTATCTGTTTTTCGGTAAAAGCAAATTCCAATCTTTCCATATTAAAAGCTTTGGTTAGCCAGGGCGCCGGCCTGGACATTGTTTCAGGAGGCGAGCTTTACCGGGCCCTTAAAATCGGCTGCCCGGCGCAAAAAATCGTTTATGCTTCAGTCGGTAAAACCGATAAAGAAATTGCTGCCGCGATTTCAAAAGGTATTTTCTTTTTTAACGTTGAATCATTGGCGGAGCTGGAGAATATCAACCGTATATCCGCAAAACTTAAAAAAATCACCCGCGCGGCGATCCGCCTTAATCCCGACGTGGAAGCCAAAACCCATAAATATGTCACGACGGGAAAAATTACGAATAAATTCGGCATTGATCTGGAGAGCGCCTATAAGATACTTCTTTTACGCGATAAATTTAAAAATTTAAATATCTGCGGTTTGCATATCCACATCGGCTCGCAAATTACTGAAAGCGCCCCGTTTGTGGCGGCGCTAAAGAAGGTGTCGGATTTTATCCAGCGCCTGAAAGATAAAGGCGTAGAACTCCAATATTTAAATATCGGTGGGGGCATGGGTATTGTTTACGACCGTGAAACTCCACAGACCGCCCAAATTTACGCCGGTAAGATCATCCCGCTTTTGAAAAAAACCGGGCTTAAAATAATTATGGAGCCGGGCAGGTTTATTGCAGGCAATTCCGGAATTTTGGTTACCAAGGTCATCTACATTAAGCATACGCCAAAAAAGAAATTCATCATTGTGGATGCCGGCATGAATGATTTAATCCGCCCGGCGTTATACTCGGCGCATCATCGTATTTTGCCCTTGGCCAAAAATTTAAAAAGCGAGAAAGCCGATGTCGTCGGGCCGATATGTGAAAGCGGTGATTTTTTGGCAAAAGAGCGCTATATTGCCAAAGTCAAAGAGGGGGAGTATCTGGCGGTAATGGGGGCCGGCGCCTATGGGTTTAGCATGTCCAGTAATTATAATTCGCGCCTTCGGGCCGCGGAGGTCATGGTAGCCGCAGATAAAATATCATTGATTCGTAAAAGAGAGTCTTTTGAGGATTTAATCCGCAATGAGAAAATTTAATTTTACCAAGATGGTTGCTTCCGGAAATGATTTTATCGTAATTAAAGATAAGCCCGCCGGGAATTTATCCGCATTAGCCAAGAAATTGTGCGACCGCAGGTTTGGTATCGGCGCTGACGGCCTGTTGATATTGGAAAAATCCAAAAAAGCGGATCTGCGGATGAGGGTATTTAATGCCGACGGTTCAGAGGCAGAGATGTGCGGAAACGGAGCGCGCTGCGCCGCTTTGTTTAGCGGCAATAAGAGATCCAGATTGTTGACCTGTGCCGGAATAGTTAACGCGCGGGTTGAGGGCAGGCGGGTGAAGGTTCGGATTACCGAGCCCAAAGGTATAAAATTAGATATTCCTATAAAAGTGAATGGCAGGCAGATAAAAGTCAATTTTATAAATACCGGCGTTCCGCATACGGTAGTTTTTGTAAATGGCATTAATGCCATTGATGTGAGGCAGATTGGCGCCAGCATACGCAATCATCCAAAATTTAGGCCGGCCGGAACAAATGTAGATTTTGTGGAGGTAGAAGGGGCCAATACCATCAGGATCCGCACCTACGAAAGAGGGGTTGAGGATGAGACTCTGGCTTGCGGGACAGGGAGCGCCGCTTCAGCCCTGATCTTTGCTCTAAAAAATAATTTGGATGGTTTAGTTAAAGTGGAAACGCAAAGCGGGGAGGTCCTGAAAGTTTATTTCCAGAGGGTTAATTGTAAATTCAGCGATGTTTGGCTGGAGGGCAGCGCCAGGATAGTTTACAAAGGAGAATATTATGTTTAAGGGTTCAATTGTCGCCATAGTTACGCCGTTTTCCGCCAAAGGCGGATCCGCCTCCGGCGGAAAAAACCTGGTAGTCGATGAGAGGAAATTGCGCGAACTGATTGATTTCCAGATTAAAAACGGCACTGGCGGTATTGTGCCTTGCGGCACTACCGGGGAATCCGCTACTTTAAATTTTGATGAGCATGAAAAAGTAATTGAAATTACCATTGATCAGGTAAAAAAACGGGTCCCGGTTATTGCCGGGACCGGCTCAAATTCCACCGAAGAAGCGATTATGCTGACTAAAAAAGCAGCCGGCGCGGGGGCCGATGCGTCTTTACAGGTCTCCCCATACTATAATCGCCCCACGCAAAAAGGTTTATACGAGCATTTTAAAGCTATTGCTCAGTCGGTAAAAATCCCGATCATCCTTTATAATATTGCCGGGCGCACCGGCGTAAATATCGAGCCTGAAACTATCGCAAAATTAGCGCAGGATTGCAAGAATATCGTGGCGGTAAAAGAGGCCTCCGGAAGCCTCGACCAGATGTCCCGCATTAAACAACTTTGCCCGGAAAATTTTGACCTGATTTCCGGGGATGACGGCCTGACTTTACCGGTCTTAAGTATCGGCGGAACAGGAATAATTTCCGTAGTTGCCAATATTGTGCCCAGAGATGTCGCGGATTTAGTTTTGGCTTTTGAAAAAGGCGATCTCAAAAAGGCCAGAGAATTGCATTACAAGTTATTACCCCTGATTAAAGCGGTGTTTTTGGAAACTAACCCCATACCGGTTAAAACCGCGATGGGGTTATTGGGGGTGTGCGAACCGGACCTGCGTCTTCCGATGTGCGAGATGTCGGAGGGGAATCTTGAGAAACTTAAGAAAGCTTTAAAGGATTATGGCCTTTTGTAGCACCCCGCGCTTATAAGGTGTTGCGCGGGTGTGCGCTAGGTAGCGCAATTATGGCCTTTTGAAATAGAGGAGAGGATAGATGATAAAAATAGGGATTGCGGGGGCTTGCGGAAAAATGGGCAGGCGTATTTTTGAGCTTGCCGGCTTGGATAAAGACTTAGAGGTGGCTTTTGTTCTTGAAAAAAAAGGCACGCCTTTGATCGGAAAAGAAATGGGGAAGCTAAAAGTTTCTTCCAATCCGGATGGGTTATTTTTGATTGATGTGCTCATTGATTTTACTTTGCCTGAAGCAACCGATGAACATCTGGATTATGTCGCCAGATATAAAAAAGCGCTGGTGTTGGGCACTACGGGTTTAACTGAGGCGCAGAAAAGTAAAGTAGAAGAGGTTTCAAAAGTTGTTCCGGTTGTTTTTTCGCCGAATATGTCTATAGGCGTGAATGTTTTATTCAATATCCTTCCAGACATAGCGAAAAAACTGGGGCCGGACTATAGCGTGGAGATTGTCGAGGCGCATCATAAAGCTAAAAAAGATGCTCCCAGCGGAACCGCCAAAAAATTAGCCGAGGTGATTACGCAGGTAACTAAAAAAGATATTCCGATGCATTCCATCCGCCTGGGCGATATTGTCGGCGACCACACGGTGGTTTTCTGCGGGAACTCCGAGCGCATTGAAATCAAGCATCAGGCGCATTCCCGCGACCTGTTTGCCGTGGGGGCTTTAAAAGCAGCTAAATGGGTCAGCGCAAAACCAGCCGGCCTTTATTCGATGCAGGATGTTTTGAAAGGGTGAAGATGTTTAAGTTATCTAAAAAAGTTCAGGCATTACCGCCATATTTGTTTCTAGAGATTGATAAAGCAAAACGCAAGGCCCGCGCCGAAGGCAGGGATATTATCGATTTGGGGGTGGGGGATCCGGATCAACCAACCCCAAAATTCATTATTGACGCTTTAAGCAAGGCGGCCCAGGATCCGGCTAACCACCGTTACGCTTTAGACCAGGGTATGCCGGTATTGCGCAACGCCATTTCCGGCTGGTATAAACGCAGATTTAACGTTAATTTAAATCCGGATACGGAAATTTTACCGTTGATTGGCTCTAAAGAAGGTATCGCGCATTTTCCTTTGGCTTTTTTAAACCCCGGCGATCTTTCTTTGGTTCCTGACCCATGTTATCCTCCGTATAAAGGCGGCACAATTCTGGCAGGAGGCAAACCGCATCTTATGCCGCTATTGGAATCAAACGCATTTCTTCCCGATTTAAATAAAATTCCGTTTATGGCGCGTAAAAAAGCCAAGATTATCTTTGTCAATTACCCGAATAACCCGACTAATGCCTGCGCCGGCGATGATTTTTACAAGCGGCTTATAGAATTTGCCGCTAAGAACAAAATCATCATTATTTCGGATTTAGCTTATTCCGAAATGGCTTATGATGGTTATAAACCGCGCAGTCTTTTGGAGTTTCCGGGCGCAAGAGATATAACGATTGAATTTCATTCTTTATCCAAGACTTTTAATATGACCGGATGGCGCATTGGTTGGGCAAGCGGTAATCCCCAGCTGATCGGCGCTTTGGCTAAAGTAAAATCCAATATCGATTCGGGGATATTTTCTGCGATTCAACTTGCCGGGGTTGCCGCCCTGGATGGCCCGCAGGATTATTTAAAATCCATGTGCCGGCTTTATCAGGAAAGAAGGGATATTTTATGCGAGGGGCTTGCCGCCCTGGGTTGGAAGGCAGTTAAACCCAAAGCAACATTCTATGTTTGGATAAAGATTCCTCCTAAAGAGAGTTCTATAGATTTTGCCGGCCGCCTCTTAAAAGATGCTGATATCGTCGCTACTCCCGGAGTAGGTTTTGGCAAATATGGGGAAGGTTATATTCGCATGGCTTTGACCGTTCCCAAAGAGAGAATTGAAGAGGCCCTGGAGCGTATAGAGAAGATCGCTTAATGGTTATTTGCTATATCGGTGTTGGAACGAATCTGGGCAATCGCAGGAAGAATATAGGGTTAGCTTTTAAAAAAATTAACGCCTTGAAAAATACCCGGATAATAAAAGAATCAAGATTTTTTGATTTCCCGCCCGCAGGCGGCCCTGCCGGGCAGCGTAATTATTTAAACGCGGCCATAAAAATTAAAACTAATTTTTCCCCGATAAACTTATTGCGAAAATTAAAAGCGATTGAAAAAGAACTGGGCCGCGCCAAAAGTGCGCGTTTTGGCCCCCGGGTTATTGACTTGGACATCTTGTTTTATGGAGACAGGTCTATAAGAACTAAAACCTTAACCATCCCGCACGCGCGCTTGTTTAGCCGTGATTTTGTGATTGAACCGTTGAAAGAGGTTTTATGAAAGTTATTGGCGATCCTCAGAAATTAGCCAAGATAACCAGGCAGATTAGCTGCAAAGGTAAGAGCATAGGTTTTATCCCGACGATGGGGGCTCTGCACCCTGGGCACTTAAGCCTGATTAAGCAGGCAGTAAAAGATAATGATATTGTTGTCGTAAGTATATTTGTAAACCCGGCGCAATTCGGGCCAAAGGAGGATTTTAAAAAATATCCCCGCCCGCTTAAAAAGGACCTTGCGCTTTGCCGTAAAGCCGGGGTGGATTTGGTTTTCTTGCCGGCCGAGAAAATTATGTATCCGCAAGGTTATTCTACTTTTGTTGAGGCAGGAGAGTTGGGCGCCAAACTCTGCGGGATCTCCCGACCCGGACATTTTGGCGGCGTGGCAACGGTTGTGGCCAAGCTGCTTAATATCGTTGCTCCTAATATTCTTTATTTGGGCCAAAAAGACGCCCAGCAGGCAATTATTATTACCAGGATGATCAAGGATCTTAATTTTCCGGTTAAAGTAAAAGTTATGCCAACGGTGCGCCAAAAAGACGGATTGGCTTTGAGTTCCCGGAATATTTATTTGAATAATGAACAGAGAAAGCAAGCTCCGGTTTTATCTAAGGCCTTATCTTTGGCCGAATCCTTGGTTGCTGGCGGCCAGCGCGATGCTGCCAGGATCATCAGCAGGATGCGGCAGCTTATTGAAAAAAAGAAACAAGCAAAGATCGATTATGTCGCCATCGTCGATTTGGAAAAGCTTGAAAGTATTAAAAAAATAAATCAAAGCTGTTTAATTGCTTTAGCGGTAAGAATTGGAAAAATAAGGTTAATAGATAATACAATAATATCTGTGTAATGCAAAAGATTTACATTACACGTTACACATTGAACATTACACAAAAATTTAATAAATGGTTAAATTACTCAGAATTGGCATAGTTGGCTGCGGGGCTATTGGCAGTTCCTTAGCCAAAGAGATAGTTACGAATTTTGGCAATCTCGCCTCTTTAGTTGCGCTTTTTGATATCAGGCCGGAAAAGGCCCAATTCCTTTCCGGGAAATTAACAAAGAGCGGTAAATTATGCGCGGCTAATCTGGACATTCTTATTAAAAGATCGGATCTAGTGATTGAAGCCTCCAGCGCCAAAGCGGCTTGGGAGATAGCGCGGAGGTCTTTGTCCAGCGGGCGTAAAGTTATGATTATGAGCGTCGGCGGAATAGTGGATCATTCAAATGAATTGCCGGCTTTAGCCCTAAAGAACAACGCACAGGTTTATTTCCCTAGCGGAGCTATTTCGGGCATTGATGCTTTAAAGGCTGCCAACATCGCCGGAGTAAAGAAGGTGGTCCTGACTACGCGCAAAAATCCTAACGCGTTTAAGGGCGTAGAGTATGTCGAAAGAAACTTTAAGCTCTCCGGTTTAAAAAAAGACAAACTCTTATTTTCCGGGAAAGCCGCGGATGCCGTGAAATATTTTCCGCAGAATATTAATGTCGCCGCGGTTCTGGGCTTAGCCGCTATTGGGATGAATAAAACACAGGTGCGCATAATTGCCAGCCCTTATGTTAATAGGAATATTCATGAGGTTTTAATCGAATCCAAGGCAGCCAGGATTTTTACGCGCACCGAAAATATCCTGCATCCGCAGAATCCTAAGACCAGTTACCTGGCGGTGCTTTCGGCGATTGCGACTTTAAAGCAGATTTTAGAGCCGGTAAAGATCGGCACTTGATTAATTAACAGACGAAAGGGGGTGAGTACAAAGATGGCTGATAAAGTGATGAAGGTGGGTGTCAAAAGGGAAAAAGGTTATCTCTATTATATTGACAAGCAAGGGGATGTTTCCTGCGCAAAAATGGCAAGAGGCGCTAAAAAAGGGGGCAGCCCCAAGAAGGTAGCCAAATGCGGCATCAAGAGAAAAGTAGGATACCTTTATTTCTTGGACAAGAAGGGCGATATTTCTTGCGCTAAGATGAAAAGAGGCGGAAAGAAGAAAAAGAAGTAATTTTAGAAACATGGGGACGGTTCTATTTTTTATCCACAGAGTAGCTGACGTTTAAACGTCAGCTACAAAGTACAAAAAAACAGAACCGTCCCTGTTTTTAATGCTGATTATGGAAAACCAAAATATTATTATCCGCGGGGCAAAAGAGCATAACCTTAAAAATATCAACCTGGAGCTGCCGCGCAACAAGCTAATCGTTGTGACCGGTTTATCCGGCTCAGGAAAATCCAGCCTTGCCTTTGACACCATTTATGCCGAGGGCCAGCGCAGGTTTGTCGAAAGCCTCTCCAGCTATGCCCGCCAGTTCCTGGAGCAGCTGCAGAAACCGGATGTGGATTTTATCTCAGGCCTGTCTCCTGCGATTGCTATCCAACAGCGTTCTGCCGGAGGAAATCCGCGCTCAACCGTTGCCACGCAAACCGAGATCTATGATTATTTAAGGTTGTTATTTGCCAGGATCGGCAATGTCCATTGCTATAAATGCGGCGCCCCGATTCAAAGCCAGAGCGCCCAGGAGATAATTGAGGCGGTTAAGAGCGCTCTGGCAAACCAGGATATACAGATATTGGCTCCTTTGATACAAGGGAAGAAGGGCCAGCACAGGGATATTTTTCTGCAGATTCAAAAAGCCGGATTTGTGCGCGCCAGGGTGGACGGTAAAATTTATGAACTTGGCGCAAAGATAAAATTAGCAAAATATAAAATCCATAATATTGAAATAGTGGTTGACCGTCTTAATATTAAGTCCGACGCAGCCAAGCGGCTTACCGATTCCATTGAAACTGCTTTAAAAGTTGGCAAAGGCACGGTGATTATCAGTAGAGGCGTCTCTAAGGATCTAATTTTTAGCGAACAATATGCCTGCTTAAAGTGCGGCATAAGCTATGCGCAGATTAACCCGCGGAATTTTTCATTCAACTCTCCTTACGGGGCTTGCTCTGAATGTAACGGTTTGGGGACCAAACTTAAATTTGACCCGGATTTAATCATCCCGGATAAAAATAAAAGTATTAACGCCGGGGCCCTTGAGCCGTGGAGGCGCGGCGGCAGGGGCTACATCCTTTATTACCGCTGGCTTATCCGGGAGTTAAGTTCGCGCCTAAAATTTGACATGGATACACCTTTTAATAAATTACCCAAGCCTGCGCAAAAAGCTATTCTTTACGGCAGCGATGAGGTTGTTGGCAATAAGCCTTTTGAAGGGGTTATTCCGCATTTAGAAAGATTATTCCATCAGACCGACAGCGATTATCTTAAGGAAGAGATAAGTAAGTTTATGTCCAGTCTTGCCTGCCCGGCATGTAAAGGCGCCCGGCTTAAACCGGAGAGCCTGGCAGTAATAATTAATCAAAAAAATATCTGGCAGATTACTCAGCTGTCCATAAAAGAAGCGTTAAGTTTTTTCTCTGCCCTTAAGTTGACTGAAAAAGAAAAGTTGGTCGGTTATCAGGCATTAAAAGAGATAGCTCGAAAATTAAAATTCTGCGCGGATGTTGGTTTGGATTATTTGACTTTGGACCGCAAGAGTTCTACTCTATCCGGCGGGGAGGCCCAGAGAATCCGCCTGGCTACCCAAGTTGGCAGCGGCCTGGTCGGAGTTCTGTATGTTTTGGATGAGCCCAGCATTGGCCTGCATCAGCGAGATAATCAAAAGCTGCTTTCAACCTTAAAGACTTTAAGGGATTTGGGAAATACTTTAATCGTGGTTGAGCATGATGCTCCTACTATTCTTGCCGCAGATTTTGTTGTGGATTTAGGCCCGGGGGCAGGAAGGGGCGGCGGCAAAGTCATCTTTTCCGGAAATAAAGAAGAACTTTTAAAGGATGAAAATTCCTTGACCGCAAAATATCTGCGCGGCGACCTTTTGATCCAGGCGCCGGTAAACCGGCGGCCATGGCAAAAAGCCAGGTATATTGAAATAAAGGGGGTCAGCGAGCATAACCTGAAAAATATTGATCTGCGTTTTCCTTTAGGCACGCTTATTTGCGTGACCGGCGTATCGGGTTCAGGCAAGTCCACACTAATTAGTAACATACTCTACCCGGCTTTGGCCCGCAAGATCTATAGGTCTAAAGAAAAACCCGGCGCATTTAAATCCATAACCGGCGTCCAGGAGATCGACCAGGTGATTGTAGTTGACCAATCTCCCATTGGCAGGACTCCGCGGTCAAACCCGGTTACTTATACCGGGGTATTCGGCCACATAAGGGATTTATTTTCCCAGCTTCCTGAAGCCAGGCTTAGGGGCTATAAACCGGGGAGGTTTTCATTTAATGTCAAAGGCGGCCGCTGCGAATCCTGCGAAGGTGACGGCATCAAGAAAATAGAGATGCATTTTCTTCCGGATGTCTACGTAAAATGCGATTTGTGTAAGGGCTTAAGGTTTAACAACGCCACCTTAGAGGTAAAGTATAAAGGCAGGTCCATCGCGGATGTCTTGGAAATGACTATTGAAGACGCCTTGGAACTATTCAGTAATATTCCCAAGATAAAAAATACTCTGGGATATTTATCCGATGTCGGTTTAGGCTACCTCCAGTTGGGGCAGAGCGCCACTACTTTATCCGGAGGAGAAGCCCAAAGAATCAAGCTCTCTTCAGAGTTATCCAAGCGTTCCACAGGCAGGACACTTTATCTTTTGGATGAGCCTACAACCGGCCTGCATTTTGCCGATGTCGCCAGATTAATCTCGGTCCTGCAGAGGCTGGTTGAATGCGGCAATACCGTAGTGGTAGTTGAGCACAACCTGGAGGTAATTAAATGCGCCGATTATATTATTGACCTTGGGCCTGAAGGCGGAGACAAGGGCGGAGAGGTTGTTGCCGCTTGCAGCCCGGAAGAATTGGTAAAAATAGGAAATTCATATACCGCTAAATTCCTTAAAAGTTGCCTTAATAAATAAATGAAAAAAATAATTGTTTGCGTATCTATATTCCTGTTGTTTTTATCTCCAGCTTGTTTTGCTTATGAAAACGCCAAGGAAACTGAACTACTTTTTATGGCCAGAAAGGCATATGAAGACGGGTTCTATGAAGTCAGCCTGGGAATGCTGGAAAGGTTTCAGAAAGAGTATGCTGATTCATCCGAACTTAACCAAGCCCGCCTTTTAAGCGGACAATGCTATTTTCAGCAAGGCCGCTACCTTGAAGCGCTGAATATTTTCGAAAGGTTGCTCAATGATCCGGCCTGCCGCGGTTTTAAAGATGCCATTTATTTTTGGATGGCCGAAGTGCATTTTAAAGGCGGCAACTTTGAAAAAGCATCCGCGTTTTACCAAAAACTAATCGCCCAATTCCCTCAATCTCCCTATGCTGCCGCGGCGTATTATTCGCTGGGTTGGTCGTTATCGCAGATTGGTAAATACAGCC
This sequence comes from Candidatus Omnitrophota bacterium, assembly GCA_028715785.1. Lineage (GTDB taxonomy): Bacteria > Omnitrophota > Gorgyraeia > Gygaellales > Profunditerraquicolaceae > UBA6249. Next base: position 125,426 of record JAQURC010000003.1, on the reverse strand, counting down.
AGGCAGTGCAAACCTTTAAAAGCTTGTTAGAAAAATTTCCCGGCGAGCCCCAGAGTAAAGACGCCGCTTTTAAATTAATCGAATGTTTATATAATCTTAAAGAGTACCCGGAATTAAAGGACAGGATCAAGCCCATCCTTAAGCTTTATGCCAATGACAGCTTACGCCTGCCCTACCTGTATTTTTACCTGGCGGAGTCCGAATATTATCTGGATAATTTTAATGAGGCGGCTAGAGATTACTCTAAGTCAGCGCAAATCTCTAAAGAACAGAATGTCCAGGCATTGGCGAAGTTAGGATTAGGCTGGTCTTACCTTAAACTTGCCAGGTACAAGGAAGCCGAAGAGATATTGGCGGATATTAATCAAAACAGCCTGGATAAAAAAAGTTTGGATATCCTTATATTGGGCCGGGCGTTATTGATGTCTTCGACTAACCGCATCTATGAGGCAAAGAGGCTCTATGAACAGCTTATCGATATAAGCACTGATCCGTTAATAGGTATTCAGGCGTATTTGGGCCGTGCCGATGCGCTTTATAACTTGAATGAATACGCTCAGGCAGTAAATGTCTATAAAGAAGGGTTGGATAAGGTTGATAAATTGGGCGCCCAGCCGGACAGGCAGATTGGCATACCGGATGAGTTAGCCGATAAGTTACGTTATAACCTGGGTTTAGCTTATATAAAAGAAGGCCAGGTCAAGCCAGGCATAGATGTTTTTGAAGGTATCGCCGGAGAAAGTAATAATCCGTCCGTTAAGGCTCAGGCGCTTTTTCAGCTAGCCCAGGCTTATCAGGAGGCAAATGATTTTGTAAAAGCGCAAGAAGTTTACGCCAAAATTATAAAACTTTATCCGGATTCGGCTTATCCGGACTATGCCCAATATCAACTTGGATCTTTACAATTAAAAAATTCAGAGCATGATCGGGCAATCAGTTCTTTTAAACTCATGATAAAAAATTATCCGCAGTCAAAATTCCTGGCCGATGCAGTTTATTCTTTGGGAATGGCGTATTTCCAGAAAGCGGATTATCCGGCAAGTTGCCGGGTTCTCTCTAGGTTCCAGGATGAATTTAAGGATAACCCGTTGGCCCCCCAGGCATTTTATACGTTGGGCACAGCATTTCTTGGTTTGGGAAAAATCAATGAAGCCCTTGATATTTTTAAGGATGCCCTTAAGCTTTGTCCCCAGGATATTGAATTACTGCAAAAAATCGAATATGAGATCGCGGATTGTTATTATAAATTAGGCCAAAAGGATGAAGCGCTTAGGCTGTTTAAGCTTTTACGGGCCAAATACCCCAATTCAAGCATAACCGCGGATATTATGTGGTGGCTTGGCCAGTATTATTACCGGGGTAATAATCTGGAACTTGCCCGCAGGTATTTTGCTTCTTTGACAAAAGATTTTCCGGACAGCCGGCTGTCTGCCGACGCATTTTACGCCCTGGGTTTAACTTCATATAAGCTGGGTGATTATGAAGGAGCTAAACTTTATTATGCCAAAAGCCTTGAGCGGTCGGATGTTAAGGATACCGCCGATATCCGCTTTAATTTAGCCGAGGCACTTGAAGCCAATTCAGAGTTTGACGCGGCAGCTAAACAATATCTTTTGGCAGCCGATCTCTATCCGCAATCGCCGGATTTACTGGCGCGCTCGCTTTTACGCGCAGCCAAACTTTATGAAGATAAGGAAAGTTTTAAACAGGCTCTGGAGATTTATAAACGGATTATCGAACAAGGCGGCCAAGAGGCAAAATTTGCCCAGGAAAGAGTTGAGTGGATAAATTCAAAAAACTAGTTGACTTATTCTTGAATGTTTATAGAATAAATGTAAATATATGGAGGAGGGTAGGATAAGATGATTATTGAGATCGGTATAGTTGCTGGTGAAATTTGGCACTACCTGGATCAAAAAGGCGAGGTTACTTTAAGTGACTTAACCAGGGAGCTTGATCGTACGCCTGAAAATATTCTGATGAGCTTAGGCTGGCTTGCCCGGGAAGGCCACGTCATTTTAGTGAAAAAAGATAATGATTATCGAATTTCACTGAGGAAAGATGCCTAATTGTAATAAAAAGGGGGTAATCCTTTTTATTGTTATCGGGGTGATTATGGTCGTGGCAATGCTGACCATTGTCATCCTAAGAATCATATCCAATCAGTCACGCCTGACCCACCACCAATTAAGCCGAATTCAGGCTCAATATGCCGCAAAGGCCGGGGTGCTCTACGCTCTGGATAAACTGCGCAGGAATGATGATGTGCTTTGGCCGGCTAGCGGACAATATACCAAGACTATGTGTAAGAGCGCCTGCGATATCAATATCCTAAGCCTGCCAAACTCAATTCAACGAGTCGATATCACTGTCTATGATCTTGGGTCAGGAGTTTCCGGCACAAGGAAAATAAGCGCTAAAGCGATCTATACCTACACACCTCAATAAGGTTGTTTAACAAAATATTATAATCTAAGTAAGTTTAGGTAAATAAAGGGGACGGTTCTGTTTTTTATCCACAGAGTAGCTGACGTTTAAACGTCAGCTACAAAGCACAAAAAATAGAACCGTCCCCTTTTTTCTTGCTAACTATTCTAAGTAAATGTAAGTAATATTATATTAAAAAACACTTGACAACATTAATTTGTTATGTTCTAATTAAAACCATAGTACTTTATAGCTAAGCTTGCTTATCGGCAGGTAGGGGAAATAAACTTTATGTCAAGACTAATAGATATTGATGAATTAGCGGATTATCTGAAATTAAAGAAACAGACTATCTATAACTGGCTTAACCAGCGTAAGATATCCGGAATTAAAGTTGGAGGGGTCTGGAGGTTTGATCGCAAGGATATCGATAACTGGTTAAGGTCCAAGAAGCGTGAATCGACTGGTTCAAGTGCGCCGGCTGCGGGGGATAACCAATGAATTATTTAGGCATATATTTTGGGATCAAAGATATTAATCTGGTGGAGGTCAGCGGTAAGAAGATTGTGAATAATATCCGCCTGCCGCATTTTAGCCTGGCTGTAGCGGAATTGGAAGAGAAGGTCCCTGCGGAGATAAAGCTGATGGCTATGCTTAAAGATGCTTTCCGGACTAATCGTATAAGCGCAGAGGAAGCCTTCTTTTGCATCTCCGGCCAGGACCTGGTTATCCGCACATTCGAGATCCCGCTTCTTCCCCAAAGTGAATTAAAGAGCGCGGTTAATTTTGAGGCCAAGAAATACATACCTTTTAAGCTGGAAGAGCTGGATTATGATTTCCAGGTCTTGTTTAATAAAAAAAATAAGACCAGCCTTGTGCTTTTTGTCGGAATAAAAAAGGAAATCCTTACCAATTATATCTCTATTTCTAAACAGCTTAATCTTAAAGTTGATATAGTGGAATATTCAGCTTTTAGTATTTTACGTTTTTTAAAACTTGCCGGTTTAAGCGACGCGGGCGTGGTAGCAATTCTTTGCTATGATTTAAATAATGAAGACGAGGCAAATTTTACGGTTTTTGAAAACGGGTTTTCCTTATTTAGCCGCGATTTTATTTTAACGGGTGAACCGGCCAGTTTCGAGCAGACCGTAGAGGCCGATTCCATTGCCAAACGCGAGAAATTAAAAAATGAAATTCAGGTTTCCCTTGATTATTATAATCGTAAATTCCCCGAGAAAGATATAAAAAATATTTTTGTGGTTTCTGATAAAGAAAGCCGTTCCGAGTTAAATTCTTTTTTCGCGGAATCTTCTCTGCCGGTTAAATTTGTGGAAACCCAGAAGGCTTTAGGCAAAGGGCTCGGCTATTCTTCGATACTTGCTAAAAGTTTTTCCGCCGCCCTATTCAAATCTGCGCCTCTTAAAATTAAAATAAACCTGCTGGAGGCAAGGCTTAAATCCGGCAAGACTGTTACCGAGGGCTGGAAGCCTCTTGCCTTATTGGAGAGCTTCAAATTAGACTTTAAATTCATAATTTTAGGGATTGTTGTTTGTGCGGCTGTTTTTGGATACGGATTAATGCGCGTTAAACCCGTGCAAGAGGAATTGGTTGAAATTAAGAGTAAGCGGGTAAAAATTGATTCTGCTGTTGGCGGCGACAGCCTTGGTGAGCTTTCCGCCTTGGGGGCCAAATACAAGAAAAAGATTGTTACATTGGATAATTTAGTGAAGAACCAACTGTATGTTACTTATCCGCTCGATGCAATTCCCGCCGCTTTGCCCAAGGGGGTATGGCTGGAAAATTTCAGTCTGACTAAAAAAATAGGAGGCAGGACCGAGCTTATCCTTAGCGGACAGGTTTACCTGGAAAACGGCGAAAAAGAATTTGAATCGGTCAACCTTTTTCTTATAAACTTAAAAAAAGATCCTGTATTTTCTAAATATTTTAAAGAGATTAGAATAAGCTCGGTTGATCAAAAACCGGCAGGGGATAAGAGTTTAACGGTATTTACAATAGTTTGCCAGAATTTTCCGGAGAAAAAATAGGATGGGAAAGATCGAGGTATTTGAAAAAAATAAAAGTAAAGTTTTAAATCTCGGCGTAGTCATCCTGGCATTGTTTATTGCTTTTCAGATCTATAAATCCGCCGATGAGCGGGTAAATTCTTTAATCCAGCAGAAGGATGAGGAGCTTAAAAAAAATAAGGCCGCCGAAGAAATAGCCGGCCTTGAGAGAAAAATAGAGGGGTATAAGAAAATTTTTGTCAAAGAAGACGTAAGCTCTATCATAAATACAATATCCAATATAGCCAAAAATTGCTCGATTAAGATTGTTTCCATAAAACCCAGCAATGAGGAGGTTTACCCTGATTACATTAAGTCGGTGTTCTTAATAACGGTCAGTACGCCTGATTATCATTCTTTAGGTAATTTTATCAGTCAAATTGAGAGTTATAAGGATATCTATATGGTTGATGAATTAGGTATAGCTTCGGCAGAAAATAAACAGTCTCTTGAAAGCGCGAATATGAATTTAAACGTTAACTTAAAAATCAGTACCATCTTTTACCAATAAATGAAGAAGCGTCCGTACATCTGTATATTATTGGTTTTTTTCCTGACCGCGGTAATAAATTTCGGATTTATCGCTTTGGCACAGGAAAATATAGCTGATGAAATGATTAGCCGTCCGCAAATTAAATATAAATCCGGGCAGTTACGCGATCCCTTTGCGTCAGTTATGCTAAAAGCGGCAAATAAGGAGAGTTTACAGGAACGGGAAGCAGCCGAATCAAATCGGCCAAAAATCAATCTTAGCAGTTTGGATGTGCAGGGGATAATCTGGGGGACAAAAGTGCCCCAGGCAATTATTAATAATAAGGTTTTGGTTGCCGGAGATTCGATAAACGGAGCTGAAATTTTGAGTATAGATAAAAAAGGGGTCACTTTAAGCTTTGCCGGGGAGATCGTTAATTTACCGGCTCCCGGTCAAACTCCTGTTTTAAAAGAAAAAGAATAGGGGATTTACGGATAAAACTTGACATTCCGCGTTTATAAGGATTCGCGCGGGTCTGCCCTTGCGGGCAACAGGCCTTGCGGCCAAGGAGGAATTAAATGAGAAAGATATTTTTGACCATCACCATTACCGGTTTCTTAATGTTTGCTTTTTTTATCTTGCAGCTGGATGCCCAGGTGCAACCGGATTTTACCGGTGGTGAAGTTACTATTTCTATGGATTTTAAGGATGCCAGTCTTAAAGATATCTTAAAGGTTTTTTCCATGCAGTCAGGGCTGAATTTTATTGCCTCTGAAGCGGTACAGGACAGAAAAATTACTCTTTATCTTGATAAGGTGCCATTGAATTATGCGATGGATAAAATCTTTAGCGCTAACAATCTTTCTTATGACCTGGACAGTAAAGCCAATATTTTTGTGGTTAAGGAATGGGGTAAGATGGAAACTGAAACAGTAACTAAGGTTTTCTTTTTAAAATTTGCCACTGTTTCCACCTCATCTTTAAAAGAGGAGTCATCTAAGGGGGTGCTTAAAAGTGATTCAAGTTCCGGGACTACAACTAGCACATCTGATAGCTCTAGAACTAAATGGAAAGAGGAAAGTGAAAGCGGGATAACTAGCGCCGTAAAAAAATTACTTTCCAGTTCGGGTTCTTTGATCGAAGATTTTCGCACCAATAGCCTTATTGTTACCGATACTCCGATGAAGATGAAGGTGATCAGCCAGGTAATCGCCTCTTTAGATGTGGCAATACCCCAGGTGATGCTCGAAGTGGAAATGCTGGATGTAAGCAAGAACGCGGTGGATAAGATGGGTTTTGAGTTCGGCGACACGCCTTTTACGGCAATTGTTACCGGAGCTACTGCCGGACTGGGTTTTCCTTACCATAGCTGGGGGAAGATCGTGAATGGAGCTTACGGTACTCTGTCCGTTAATCCTAGCGCTAATTCTTATCAGATGCAGTTGGATTATATAAGGACGCTCACCGATACGAAATATTTGGCCCGGCCTAAGCTTCTTACTTTGAATAATGAAACCGCGGAAATTTCTATTACCAAGGATGAGATAGTAGGCAGGCAGGATACAACAACTTTTAACACCGGGGGAAGCCCCACCACTACCAGCGTTTATGTAAGATCAACCGGCCTTGAGCTCACTAAAGAAGGAACCGGTATTTTCCTTAAAGTAACCCCGCAGATAAATCTGGATACAAACGAGATTACGATGGTGATTAATCCAAAATCAAGCGTTTCGAATATAAGTTCCTTGAGTAGCTCAAGTAATCCGCAGTCAGATGTTGAAGTAAGAAGCACAAAATCCATAGTTAAAGTTAAGGACGAAGAGACTGTAGTTTTGGGCGGGCTGATCCATCAGGACAAGAGTGTTGCCATTAAAAAACTACCCATATTAGGCGATATCCCCCTGCTAGGGGTTTTATTTAGGCATAAGGACCAAACCAAGGATATCGAGCGGGAATTGATAGTTTTTATCACTCCGCGTATTGTTAGAGATAAAACGGATTTTAAACTTGCCCAAGTCCAGAATATTCAACTGCCGGCCAGGGAACAAGGCTCTGCGTTTGGTTCAACCCGTGATTATATTATCAGTTCGAGTATGAATAAATTTGATAAAAAGCATTAATAATGGTAAGAGACAAGTATTTAAGATTAGGCGAGTTCTTAATTAAGGAAGGATTGATTACTGTCGGCCAGTTGGAAAAAGCTATCAGCGTCCAGAGGCAGGAAGGCGGCCGTCTTGGTGAAATTCTGATCAAGTTGGAAATGGTTAAAGAAGATCAGGTAGTGGCAGCCTTAGGTAAACAGCTAAACATGCCTTATTTTTCACTGGGCACAGGAATGCTCAAGCCGGCGATGGATCAGGGCTTAGAGCATCTTATCCCCCAGGATTTTGCTTTTAAAAACTGCGTTTTACCCCTTTCGCGTATGCTCAGGTCTCTGACTGTAGCCATGGCTGATCCCCTGGATCTTCTTCTTATCGATAGCTTAAGAAAATTAACCGGTGGTGAGATTAATCCGGTAATCGCTACGCGTTCTGATATTATGAAAGCAATCGAAGAATTTTATGGGAAATCAGCGATGCTTAAGGATGCGGTTGATTCAAGTTATGATATAAGCGCTTCATTTGCCCAGAGCCAGGAAGAGTTGGGCCAGGAGCTGAGCCTGGATAAGCTGATTGCCAGGGCAGAAGAGGCCCCGGTTGTAAAATTAGTAGATTTAATAATCCGTCAGGCAATCGATGAACGGGCTTCGGATATACATATTGAACCTTTTAAAGACAAAATTTCTTTACGCTACAGGATTGATGGCAAGCTTTATGAGATTCCTCCTCCGGCAAAACATTTGCATCTGCCGCTTGTTTCGCGCGTCAAAATTTTAGCCAAGCTTGATATCGCGGAAAAAAGATTACCTCAGGATGGGGCGATCTTAGTGCGTATTGATGAGCGTCCGATCGATATCCGTGTTTCGATCGTCCCGACTATTTACGGAGAGAAGGCGGTTTTAAGGATTCTTGACCGCGGCGGGGTTAAGTTGAATTTGGATTACATGGGTTTTGATCCTAAGCAGCTTGAGCATGTGCGCAAGGCAATCTTTTCTCCTTATGGGCTGGTTTTTATTACCGGGCCGACAGGAAGCGGAAAATCCACTTCACTCTATGCTATCTTAAATGAGATCAAGAGCCCCGCTAAAAATATTGTTACGGTTGAAGATCCCGTAGAATATAAGATGGATGAGATTAATCAGGTGCAGATCAAGCCGGAAATCGGGCTTACCTTTGCCGCGGCTTTGCGCAGTTTTTTGCGCCAGGATCCGGATATTATGCTGGTAGGAGAAGTTAGGGATTTGGAAACCGCGCAGATCTGTATTCGTTCCGCTCTTACCGGGCATTTAGTTTTAAGTACATTGCATACTAATGATGCTCCTTCGGCAGTAACCCGGCTTATGGATATCGGTATTGAGCCGTATATGCTTGCCCCTTCCCTGCTTATTGTTATTGCCCAGAGGCTCATTCGTAAGTTATGTCCGGATTGCAAGGAGGCATATGAGCCTGCCAGTGCCCAGCTTAAAGGAGCCTCCATCAAAGCCGAGCTTATCTATCGGCCTAAAGGATGCGCTAAATGTAACAATACCGGATATAAAGGCAGAACCTGCATTGTTGAGGTTATGCCCATTACGTTGGAGATCCAGGATTTAATTAACCAGAGGGCATCTTTCCAGAAGATACGCGAAGTTGCCCGGGCCGCAGGCATGCAAACACTTTATGAATCCGGGATCAAGAAAGTAGAAAGCGGAATTACCTCTTTGGAAGAGGTTCTTTCGACTACTTTGGGAGTAGAATAATGCCTAAGTTTTATTATGTTGCCAGGACTCGTTCCGGGGCCAAAGAAACCGGTACAGAGGATGCTTTAAATCAAGAAGAAGCGGTAACCAAAATCCAATCCAAAGGATTGATCATTGTTAATATTATTCCCGAAAACGTTGAGGCATCCGGCGCTCCATATGTTAAGAATTTGGTAAAAGTCAAGTTTAAACCTAAGCACGGCAGAGTAACCGGTGAGGATCTCATGCTTTTTTGCCGGCAGTTGTCGACCTTGATTGGGGCAGGCGTTACGATACTGATGAGCTTAAATATTATTGCCAAGCAGGTGTCTAGCAAAAAGCTTTATGAGGTGATTACGGATTTAACTAAGAATATGGAAGCAGGTTTAAGTTTCCATGAAGCCATGGCGGTGCATCCAAGAATATTCTCCGATCTCTGGATTAACCTTGTAGAGAGCGGAGAGGCCAGCGGAAACCTGGCAGTTGTCTTAAGCCGCCTTGCGGCATATCTGGAAAAAACCATGGAATTTAAAAGAAAAGTTATTTCAGCGTTAATTTATCCGGCGATTTTGACAGCCGCCGGAGTAGGCGCGCTTTTATTTTTAACGATTAAAATAGTTCCTACTTTTGCCGAAATTTTTAAAAGTTTTGATATCACTTTGCCTTTCCTTACCCGGATACTGGTAGGAGTAAGTATTTTTCTTAGAAAGTTTATGTTTTTACTGATCCTGTCAATTGCAGGAATTGTTTTTGCCTTTAAGAAGTATATAGGGACTAAGCCCGGCAGAAAGAGCTTTGAAAATTTTAAATTTAAATTACCGGTTTTTGGCGAATTCTTTTTAGCTTTGAACATCGAAAGATTTTCTTCGGAAATGTCCACGCTCCTGGAATCAGGTGTTCCTATCCTTTATTCTTTGGAGATATCGGAACGCAGCGTAGACAACCTGATAATGGGGGATATAATCCGTAAGATTAAAGAGGATGTCCGGGAAGGCAAACCGCTTCGCGAGTCGCTTGAACGCAGCAGTTTTTTTGAGCCTATGGTTATCCAAATGGTAAGCATCGGAGAAGAAATCGGCGAACTCCCGCAAATGTTTAAAAGGATCAATTCTTTTTATCAGGAGTATTGCGATACGTTTCTGGCGCGTTTTGTGGCCATGTTTGAGCCTTTTGTTTTGGTTTTTATCGGCTCCATTATTGGGGTTATGGTCATAGGGATGTTTTTACCTATATTTGAACTTTCAAAAATAGGAGGATAAATATTGACAACTTTCCGATGTAGGTTTAAAATACTAACAGTATAAACTAAAAGGAGGAGTAAAATGAGAAAAGGTTTTACGCTTGTGGAATTAATTGTAGTCATCATCATCGTAGGGATTTTAGCGGCTGTAGGCATGACTCAATATACTAAAGTAGTGGAAAAAGGGCGCGCGGCTGAAGCAAGGATAATTTTGGGTGCATTAAGAAGCGCGGAAATTGCCGAATATACAGAAAATGGCGCTTATCAGGGGGTAGCCGGTTTAGGGGTTTCAGCTCCGACGACTTGTGTAGCCACGCATCATTTTTCGTATGCTTGCGATGCTGCTAGCGGGACATGTACGGCTACCAGATGTACTACCGGCGGAAAAAATCCGCAAAGCACGATAGCTTATACTAAAACATTGGATATTGATGGTAATTTCGGAGGTTCCGCGGGTTATTAATTGCAATAAGACAACATAAATACGGATGAAAAGGGGTTTTACCTTAACAGAAATATTAGTGGTGCTTGTTATTATCGGTATTTTAGCTGCTATTGCTTGGCCTAATTATAGCACTATGAAAGAAAAAACGCTGGATAGAGAAGCCAAAGCAAACCTTGCGCTCATGCGTGCGGCAGATCGAATCTACAGGATGGAGATTGGGTATTATTATCCTTATTCTGGAAGCGTAAATACTGTCAGCACGATAAATACTGATTTAAGGTTAAGCTTGCCTGACACTGCTTCTCCAGATTGGAGTTATAGCATAGGTTCTCCAACCGGAATTGGCAGGGCAACCAGATCAGGAAGAACCTGGACGCTTCAGGCATCAGGTTCTAGTGAAGCCGCCACCTGTACTGGTTCTTGTTACTAGAGTATGTCTAATAAAGCCGGCTTTACTTTAGTTGAGATAATTGTGGCCTCAGTAGTATTTGCGTTGGTGATAGCGGGGCTGCTGAGTGTTTTTGTTGCCGGGAGCCGGCATATAATACATGTCCGCGAACGCATAACCAGCGCTGAATTGGGTAAATTATTTATTGACCCTTTACAAACGGATGTTCGTCAGGATACCTGGACCCTGGGCCAGGCAAGCAATGCTCTTACACTAGGTACTACCTATTGTGATAGTGTCGGCGGACATACGCAGAATAAAGATTGTCCTGCGCCAGCCGAGCGAAAAGTTAATAATAGAGATTTTTCCGCCAAATATGTCATAGAAAATGTCAGTGGTACTGATTTACGCCTGGTAACCACAACCATTTCCTGGGATGAACTTTCCCCTTAATACTACTAAATCCATAAGTCTGCTTGAATTACTTTTCAGCATTATTATTGTTACAATGATGGTTTTGAGTTTTTACAGCTTGGAAACATTTAGCCAGGGGCAGGTGATTAATTCCGAGAGAAGGGCAAAGGTGCAGAATCAGCTGGTTTATGTTTTGGAGCATATGAGTAAATATGTCCAGCAGGCAAATGGGAATAAGGATTATCCGGCGATTGTTATAACGACAGGGTCTGATTTTAAGGTGCGTGTTGATTTTAGGAGCCCTCAGGATCCTTCAGATTATAATAGTGCTTGGGTTAGGTATTATCTTGATAATGTCAACATTAATACGCTGAAAACAGAATGTGCTCCAATCGGTGCCGGTACTTGTGGCCCATTTCCAATTACTCCGGAGACATTAACTGATAAGATTATCACATTCAACGCTACGCAAGACGCGGACCCTTTAAAAAGTAACATTATTGAAATTGATTTAGTCGGCCGTTATGATACTTCCAGCCCTGATACTTTGGCCAACCCTCAGGTGGAGATGAAAACAAAAATTATCTGCAATAATTGTTCTACAAATTAGTCCATCCTTCCCATTGTCAAGCACCTTAAGATATGATAAAATAATTTAATTATAGGGGCTGTAGCTCAGTTGGGAGAGCACCTCGTTCGCAACGAGGGGGCCGGGAGTTCGATTCTCCCCAGCTCCACAGAAGGTCGTATTTCATGCCAAATAAAATTTTCCTCTCAATTCAAATTTTTCTATTTTCTTTCTGTTTGAACTCTTTTGCCTCGTCAATAAAACAGCCGGAGTTTGGCGGGCAGTTTTATCCGCAGCAGCAAGAAGAATTATCAACAATGATTGACAATTTTTTGATAAAAGCCCGGCCTAGAGATATATCCGGAGATATTTTTATGCTGATCAGCCCGCACGCCGGTTATGGTTATTCCGGCCAGGCCGCCGCATTCGGCTACAAGCTGGTCAAAGATAAACCTTATAGAACCGTAATTATTTTAGGGACCAGCCACCATAAGGTTTTTAACGGCGCTGCCCTCTATGGGCAGGGGGCTTTTGCTGCCAGTTTAGGTAAAATCGATGTCGATGAGGAATTCATTAAAAGCATATCCGGCAAGGATCCCGAGGTTTTTGTCGATGAATCCGCCTTTGATAAAGAACACTCGGTGGAGGTAGAACTGCCTTTTTTACAAAAAGTATTGACTGATTTCAGGATCGTTCCGGTTGTCGTCGGTGATTGTTCGCTCAAGACTTGCAGGAAAATCGCGCTTTTGTTTAAAGAAGCCATTGGCGAACGTAAAGATGTTTTGGTCGTGGTATCCTCCGATTTGTATCATGGCTATGATTTTGAAGAGGCGGATAAAGTTGATGCGGTTACTCTCGATTTGATCAAAAAAATGGATTACCAGGGTCTGTATTATGCTTTGCGTGAAGGCAGGGCGCAAGCCTGCGGAGGGATTGGTATCGTTATCGCTTTAGATATAGCAAGAGAGCTGGGATATGAAAGATCAGAGGTTTTAAATCATACGAATTCTGCGATGGTTACCGGAAAAGTAAATAAGGGCGACTGGACAGTAGGTTATGCCAGTTGCGCGGTTTTTAACCCTAAGGGGGAAAATATGCTTAATATCCAACAGAGAAAAAAACTTTTGAAGATCGCCCGCCAGGCAATCGAAGAATATTTAAAAACCGGTAAGAAATTGGAAGTTAGCGAAGCTGACCCGGTTTTAAGTCAAAAAATGGGTTCTTTTGTTACGCTTACCGAGCATGGAGGGTTACGGGGATGTATCGGGAATCTTACGGCAAACCAGCCGCTATACCTAACCGTGCGGGATATGGCCATTGCGGCAGCAGCCGATGACCCGCGTTTTTCTCCGGTTGGCTTAACAGAAGTTAAAAATATCAAGTTAGAAATTTCTGTTTTGTCTCCATTAGAAAGAGTTGTTTCTGCCGAAAATATTGAATTGGGCAAACATGGGGTCCTGGTGCGTAAAGGCGCTCAAAGCGGGGTGTTCCTTCCGCAGGTAGCTACGGAGACCGGATGGAACAAGGAGGAGTTCCTTAACAATCTTTGTTCCCAAAAAGCAGGTTTACCGCCAGGCGCCTGGAAGGATAAAAATACCGAGCTTTATGTTTTTACCGCCGAAGTTTTTTCTGAGAAGGATATGGAGGAATGAACCGGTTTTTCATCGATAAGATCAACCCCCTTGATAAATATATTATCCTGGATGATCCTGTTCAAGTGCACCACTTGAAGGATGTGCTTAGAATCAAGCCGCAGGAAGAGGTGGCGGTTTTTGACAGCCTGGGCAATGAATATTTTGTTTTAGTTGCTCAGCTGCAGCCAAAGGCGGTAAAATTAGAATTAAGAGAAAAAAAACAGTCAGAAGAACCGGGGGTCAAAATCACGGTTGCCTGCGCCATCCCGAAAAATGTAAAAATGGATGATATTGTCGATAAGCTTACGCAATTGGGGGTTGAGTGCATAATTCCGCTTGAAACAGAGCGGGTGATCGTAAGATTAGATAAGCAAAAAAAACTGCAACGCCTCCGGCGTTGGGAAAAGATTAGTCTAAGCGCGCTTAAACAAAGCCAGCGCAGCAAATTCGTAGCGATTAAACCGGTAAGCAAGCTTGGCGAGGTAATTCTAGCCGCGCATGATTTTGATCTAAAATTAATTCCCACCTTAGAAGGAGAGAGAAAGACCCTTAAAGGTATTTTTGATGATTCCGCTAAAAAAATCAAAACTGTTATGGTTCTCATCGGCCCGGAGGGAGATTTTACGCCCGCGGAAGTGGCTTTGGCAAAAGCAGCCGGTTTTCTTCCCATTAATCTTGGCAGAGGGGTCTTGCGCGTGGATACTGCCGCTATCGCGGTTGTCAGTTTTATTAAATTAAATGAAGAGCATTAAATTCTTTACTCTTGGCTGCAAGGCCAACCAATATGATACGCAGAGTATCCGCGAAAGATTCTTAAACAAGGGTTTTCAGGAGGCCAATCAGAGAAAGCCGCCCGATTATTTCCTTATAAATACCTGCACCGTTACCGCCGCAGCCGACCAGAAATCCCGCAATACCATCCGCAAATGTATCCGCTCTAACCCAAAAGCAAAAGTGATTGTTACCGGCTGCCTGGTTGAAAAAGACAGCCAAGCATTAGCTGATATCCGAGGCATTGCTTTAGTCGTCAAGAAAAGTTTTTTTCCGGAAGGAATAAGCAGTTTTAGCCGGCACACCAGAGCTTTCTTAAAAATTCAAGATGGCTGCAGTAATTTCTGCACCTATTGCAAAGTAGCTTTGGTGCGCGGCAGAGAGCGCAGTAAAAATCTTAATCGGATAGTTACTGAGGCAAGAAGGCTGGCAGCCTGTGGGCATAAAGAAATAGTCTTGACGGGCATCTGCCTGGGCGCTTATGGCCGGGATTTTTCTCCTAAAAAAAATATAGTTGATGTTATCAGGGCGCTTGAGAAAATTGAAGGTTTATTGCGTATAAGATTGAGCTCTATTGAGGCCGGGGATGTTTCACCTAGGTTAATTAAGTGCTTAGAGGGCAGCCGTAAACTTTGCCGGCATTTACATATCCCTATTCAGAGCGGAGATGACCATATCTTAAAACGCATGAATCGAAAATATACCAGGCAAAAATACCTGGATTTGGTTGACCGGTTGAAACGCGATATCCCCGAGGTCTCTATTACCACCGACTGCCTGGTCGGTTTTCCGGGTGAAACCGAAAAAAATTTTGAGAATACCGTTGATTTAGTCAGGAAGATCAACCCGCTAAAGGTGCATATCTTTCCTTATTCCCGCAGGCCGGGGACTAAAGCCGCGGATTTTAACGGGTTAGTTGACCCTAAAATCATTAACCTTCGCTGCCGGAGGTTAGGAAAGATTGCCAGGCAGTGCCAGATAGATTTTATGCGCAAGTTTATTGCTAAAAAGGCCGCTGTTTTGATTGAAGGCAGGGCCAAAGATGATCCTGATTTTTTGCAAGGCTTAACGGATAATTACCTGCCGGTCAGGCTGCCGTTTGGACCGGATTTAAAAAATAAGATTGTCAATGCCAGGATCAACCGTATTCTTAAGGATGATTTTATCGGTGAATATATTGACAATTCTTAGATTGAAGGTAGAATCTAGGCGGAAGGGTAGCCCTTATGAAAAAGCGTATTTATTATCATCATACCGACTGCGGCGGAGTGGTTTATTACGCCAAATACCTTGAATTTTTAGAAGAGGCGCGCACCGAATATTTTGAGCAGAAGAACGCTTCGATCAAGCTTTTGGCGGATTCCGGTTTTATGTTTGTAGTCGCCCGGCAGGAAATTGATTATAAGTTTCCCGCTAAATACGGGGACCAGCTGGATATTCAAGCTCAAGTCGGAGCGATCAGCGGAGTGCGCATCGAATTTCTGCATGAAATCTATAATCAAGATAAACAAATAATTGTCAAAGCCAAAACCACCCTTGTTTGTGTCGATAAGAACCTGAAACCGCAAGCCATTCCCGAAGATTTGCGTAAAAAAATAGCCTAAAATTATTTAATTAAAATTTGAGGTGAAAAAATGGAAAGTTTTCTAAAACTGCTAAAGATCAGGCGCAGCGTAAGGGCCTTTCAAAGCAAAGATATACCTAAAGAACAGCTCCAAGAGATTATCGACGCGGCCCGGTTTGCTCCTACAGCCAGGAATGTCCAGCCCTGGGAATTTGTAGTGGTAACGGATAAGAACAAATTAACGGAGTTGGCTGCTTTGGGCCAAAACTGCAGGTTTATGGGGCAGGCAGCTGCTTGCGTGGCGGTATTCTCCATCGATACCCATTATTTTCTTGAGGATGGATGCGCGGCTACCTGTAATATTCTTTTGGCGGCTTCTGCTTTAGGGATAGGTTCATGCTGGGTGGCCGGCGATAAAAAGCCTTATTGCCAGCAGGTAAACGCCTTATTGAACGCGCCATTAGGCATGAAGTTAATCAGCCTGATTGCTTTGGGGTATCCTCAGGATAAAAACGCGTTTAAAATCGTGGAAAAGAGGGGTTTGAAAGAGTTATTGCATTGGGAGAAATTTTAATGCCTGATTCCGGGTTTGTGTGGATAGGGGGTTCAGGTTGTCTTTTACCTTTTTTGATTATTTTCAATCTATTTTTCGGCAGGTTTATATTTAATTCTACCCGCCTGTGGCTGGGTATTGAGGCCATTCTAATCTTAATGTTTATCATTAGTATTAATATTATGAGGCGCAAAATCATCCGGCAATTCGGCCAGCAGGGCCGCGGTTTTGCTTCCGATAGTAAAAGCTACAGGCGGCAAGGCCGGGGAGACGGTAAGGTTGTGGATATTCAGGGTCAGATAGTTGGAGAAGATATGGTTGACAAAGCGGATTAAAGGAGTATAATAAAATAAAGATTAGAGGATTTTGAAGCCGCCAAGGACGACAACTAACCTTTGCGGTTTTTTTATGGAGGTGTAAATATCAAAAAAATAAAGACTTCGCTTAAAGGAAGAAAATGTAAATATTCACACTGTAAGAATATCTTGAGTATTTATAATCATGAATCCTATTGCCATATTCATCTTGGCCTTTTAGCTTATAATGATAAACCCAAGTTAATCAAAGCCGCATGACCAATAAACCGATAATGACAAATAACCTTACGCTGGCTCCGGCAAATTTTTATGGTTTAGGTATTGCCCCGAAGATCCTGGATCTTTTAGAGCGCATGAAGTTCAAAGTTCCCACGCCCATCCAGTTAAAGGCGATTCCTCTGGCTTTGGAAGGAAAAGATATCGTCGGTATCGCCCAGACCGGAACCGGCAAGACCCATTCTTTTGCTATTCCCATGGTCCAGCGCCTGGTGCAGAAAAAAGGCATCGGGTTAGTCCTCGCCCCGACCAGGGAACTGGCTATTCAGATTGATGAAGCCTTTCAGGAAATCGCGCGTGTTTTTAGTATGCGGACTGCCTGCCTTATCGGCGGGGCGCCGATGCCGCCTCAGGTTCAGGCTTTGCGCAGGGACCCGCAAATAGTTATTGCCACACCCGGAAGGTTGATCGATCATATGTCACAGTGGAATTTTCTGCCCGATAATGTAATTATGCTCGTGCTGGATGAGGCTGACCGCATGCTGGATATGGGTTTTGCTCCGCAAATTGATAAAATTTTACGTTTCCTGCCCAAAGACAGGCAAACCATGCTATTCTCCGCGACCATGCCGAAGGAAATTATGAGCATAGCGGCTAAACACATGAAATTGCCTTTAAGTGTTGAGATCGCTCCTCCGGGCACTACCGCTGAGCGCGTTACCCAGGAATTATTTATCGTTAAGAAAGAGACCAAGACTCAATTACTCAAGAAACTGCTTGGCCAATATCACGGTTCAGTCCTGTTATTTTCACGCACTAAGCATAACGCCAGAAAAATCGTCAAGTCCATCCGGGATATGGGCCACTCTGCTTCGGAAATACATTCTAACCGTTCTCTCGCCCAGCGCCGCGATGCCTTAGAAGGTTTTAAATCCGGCAAATACCGGGTATTGGTGGCTACCGATATTGCTTCCCGCGGCATTGATGTTACCGGTATTGAACTGGTGCTTAATTATGATTTACCGGAAGACGCGGAAAATTACGTGCATCGTATCGGCCGCACTGCCCGCGCCGGACATAAGGGGCACGCGGTTTCTTTTGCCACTCCGGATCAGGGCCGTGATGTGGCGGATATCGAAAAACTCATTAAAGCCACCTTACCCGTGTCAAAGCACCCGGAGCTTACCCTGGATAAATTTAGTGAATCAGGCCGTCCTTCTAATCATCGGTCCGGCCATAAGCAGCCAGGATACGGCCAGCCCAAAAAACCGTATAAATATCCTAAACCCAAATTTTATCGCTAGTAAATAAGGCCAGCATAAGTAATTCCTTGTTTTTTTATACCCCCATCCTATAATAGTTGTATCTGTTTTTAACTTCTTAGCCTAATTTAATATGAAGAAAATAGCCATAAAGAAACTATTCTTTTTGAGTTTTGTGTCTCTTTTTTTAATCGGTTTAGCGCTAATTTTATTCACCGTATTTTTTGAT
This sequence comes from Candidatus Omnitrophota bacterium, assembly GCA_028715785.1. GTDB lineage: Bacteria > Omnitrophota > Gorgyraeia > Gygaellales > Profunditerraquicolaceae > UBA6249. Next base: position 107,046 of record JAQURC010000003.1, on the reverse strand, counting down.
CAAGCGGTGATTGCCAGAAAAGATACGGTTTATCACATTCCGGCCTCAGAAAAGGTGGTGGCCCTGACTTTTGACGATGGGCCTTCTCCTGTTTGGACTCCTAGGATATTGGATGTGCTTAAAAAGGCCCAGGTCAAAGCTACTTTTTTTATGCTGGGTGAACACGCGCAGAGGTATCCGGAGGTGGTCAGGCGCCTGGCCGAAGAAGGCCATGAAATAGGCAATCATACCTTTGATCACCACACGCTTATTTATTATAATGCTTCTGAGTTGAAAAGAGAGCTCGTCGATACCGAGAAGGTAATCAGAAGCATAACGGGCCAGACTACCAAATATTTTCGCCCGCCCAAGGCCTGGCTTACGGAAAGGGAAAAGAAGCAAATTAAGGAGATGGGCTATGAGACCGTCTTGTGGTCGTTAAATTCCAAGGATTGGGTTACTTTTGATGATCGCTATATTGTAAGCTATATATTGCGCCATGTTCGGCCCGGAGATATCCTTCTTTTTCATGATAGCGGGGGGGTGTTTAAGCCTGAAGGCGGCAAGCGCAAAGAAACAGTGAAAGCTATCAGCCTCTTGATTGAGAAATTAAGGGAACGCGGGTATAGATTTGTAACAATCAGCCAGCTCTTGGAGTTGCATGAAAAAAATGAAAAATAATAAATATATAAAACATATCATTATTTTGGTTGTTCTTTCCTATTTTTGTTTTATGTTTGGTAACGGCTTACTTAGCCTGACTATACCCGATGAAGTTTTTTACGCCCAAACCGCCAAAGAGATGGCCCGGCAGCATAGCTGGATGACTCCTTACCTGTTTGCCCAGCCGCAGTTTGAGAAGCCGGTATTTCTTTACTGGCTGCTCAGGTTGGGATTTATAATTTTTGGAATAAATAGTTTTGCCGCCAGATTTTTTCCCGCTTTATTCGGGATGATCGGGGTAATTGCCATTTACCTGTTCGGGCGAATAGGTTTTAAAGACCCCAAAAAAGCCTTTATTTCCGCTATAGTCTTAATGACCGGCGGGCTTTATATTGGGTTGGCCCGTACCGTCTTTACGGACCTGATTTTTAGCGTATTCATTCTTTTGTCTTTACTATCGTTTTATTGGGGGTATGCGTTTAAGAACAAAAAAGGCCCGGGAATATTGTTATTTTTTGTTTTTGCGGCCCTGGCGACTTTAACCAAAGGGCCCCTGGGTTTGCTTATTCCTTTTTTAAGTGTAATCTTATTTTTGTTCATCAAAAAGGACCTGAAATTTTTGCTCAACCAGTATCTGTTTTGGGGATTGTTGCTCTTTGGATTAATTTCTCTGCCTTGGTATATCCTGATGTTTAAGCTCTATGGGAATACTTTTGTTAATGAATTTTTCTACAACGACCACCTTAGGAGGATTATCGAAGCCGAACATCCTGGAAATGATACCTGGTATTTCTATCCTTTATCTATGGCCGGCTGCATATTCCCCTGGAGCATTTTTCTTGTTTTTTCTTTATTTTCCCTGCCGCAATATTTAAAACAGAGAGATAATCAATTTCTTGTTTTTTTGGTTTGTTGGATTGTTTCCGTATTCGTTATTTTTCAAAGCGCGCATTCTAAATTAGCAAGTTATATTTTCCCGCTTTTTGCCGCCCTAGCTTTATTCATGGGTAATTTTATCGTGGATTTAATTACTCAAGATAAGAAGCGCCTGATTTATTTCATTTTATCCCTTAACCTACTTACGGTTTTTTTAATACCCGCGTCTTTAATTATTATTTCCATTTGGTTTAAGCATTATTTAAGCCTGCATCTCTTGGCGCAGCCAGTAGTCAATTTCATTATTTTTATCTTTTTGGCGTTTGGCCTAGGTTTGTCCTTCTTGATCGCCAGGAAAAAAATATTAAAGAGTGTTTATTGCCTGGCTTTGTTTGTCCCCATTATGGTATATCTTATTCCCTTTGTGCGCCATAATATTGAACCATATCTTTCCCCCAAGGAGAGTTGCCAGTATTTGCTTAAGAATTATCAAGTTGATAATGTTATCCTAAGTTCTAAGTTTTTTGCGCGCGGAGTAAAGTATTATGCGGATAAAGAAGTCGCGGTAATCGATATTCCGGGCACCCCTTTTTTTAGCCAGCATCTCATACCTTTTCTGAATTCTAAAGAGAAAGTGCTTAATTTTCTACGCAAGCAAAAAGTTACTTATTGCGTTTTAAAAAATAGTTCTGTTAGGGATATTGGGCGTATTGTTTCCGGAGAATTTAAATACACGGTGTTAAAAGTTATAGGGAATGAATATATCCTAAAGATTGAAACACTCTAAATAATCAGTTATGAATAATCACAAAAAATCCGCGTTCCAATTAATTCTGCTTTTTGGGCTGGTCAGCCTTTTCGGGGATATGGTTTATGAGGGGGCGCGTTCCGTTAATGGCCCGTATCTTAAAACCCTTGGCGCAAATGCGGCGATAGTGGGTTTAGTTGCCGGTGTCGCCGAATTTTTAGGCTACGCGATACGCCTGCTTTCCGGATATTTTGCCGACAAGACCAAAGCCTACTGGCTGTTTGCCTTCCTGGGTTATGGAATGCTGCTTAGCGTGCCTTTGCTTTCTCTGGTCGGGATATGGCAGGTTGCGGTTGTCTTCATCATTATGGAAAGATTGGGTAAAGCATTGCGCAGCCCGGCAAGAGATACTCTCCTTTCACAGGCTACCAAGCAGGTGGGCACCGGGATCGGTTTTGCCATAGCCGAGGTCTTTGATCAAGTCGGAGCGATCAGCGGCCCGTTAATTTTTACCGCGCTTTTTGTAATTCTCGGCAAAGGGGACAAGGGCTTGGCAGATTATCAGCACGGGTATGCTTTGCTTTGGATGCCTTTGATTTTAGTTTTGTTCTGCCTGACTATTGCCTACCGCAGGACGCCTAACCCGGAAGTTTTAGAGGAAGCGGTAACTAAAAATCCGGGGCAAGATAAGCTGAGCAGGGTTTTTTGGATTTATACTATTTTTACTTTTATTACTACCCTTGGTTTTGCTAATTTCGCTTTAGTTGGTTTTCACTTTAAGGCCAAGCATGTGCTGACTGACGCGCAGATCCCTTTATTTTACGCTTTGGCGATGGGAGTCGACGCTGTAGCGGCTTTGGCTGTCGGAAAGACCTATGATATTTTTAAGTCCAGGCATAATAATGAAAAGGCGGGCTTAGTTACCCTGATTACTATCCCGGTTTTTTCATTATTTATTCCGCCGTTTATTTTTTCTACTAAATTTTCTTTAGTTTTAACAGGAGCAATTATCTGGGGGATTGTTATGGGGTTACACGAAACTGTGATGCGTTCGGCAATCGCCGACATTACTCCGTTGAAAAAGAGAGGGACTGGTTACGGAATATTTAATGCTGCTTATGGTTTGGCGATTTTTATCGGCAGCGCCCTTACCGGGCTGCTTTATGAAAATTCTATATTTGCAGTTATCATTATTAGTATCGCCGTTGAAGCAGCGGCTATATTTGCGTTCTTTATTTTGAAAAAAGAGGCCTTGAAATAATATGCATATACCCGACGGATATTTAGGCCCGGCAACCTGCGGATTTTTTTATCTTGCGATGCTGCCGATATGGACGGCTGCCTCCAGGATTGTAAAGAAAACACTAACGGCCAAGCAGGTGCCGATGTTGGCGATAGGGGCGGCATTCAGTTTTGTGATTATGATGTTAAATATTCCCATACCGGCAGGAACAACCGGCCATGCCGTAGGCAGTGTTTTGGTGGCGATACTGCTTGGCCCCTGGGCGGCTTGTATTGCTATTACCGTGGCGCTGGTTATCCAGGCATTGTTATTTGGCGATGGAGGCATTACCGCTATCGGCGCCAATTGTTTTAATATGGCGTTTGCGATGCCGTTTGCCGGCTATTATATATATAAGATTATTAGTTATCGCGCTTCGATAGATTCGGGTAGAAGAGTATTGGCTGCCGGAATAGCCGGATATATCGGCATTAATGTCGCCGCTTTTTTAACCGGCGTTGAATTCGGATTGCAGCCTTTGTTGCATCATAATGTAAATGGGCAGGCATTATACTGCCCTTATGGATTGAATGTTGCCGTGCCGGTAATGGCGGGCGAGCATCTTTTGATCTTGGGCTGGATTGAAGCAATTGTTACTGCCCTGGTAATAAAATACCTGCAAAAGCATTCTCCGGAGTTATTAACCGCAAGGGCTTGAATTTATGAAAATTACTACTAAATTTTGGATTGGTTTAGGCGTGTTAGTCGTTTTATCTCCTTTGGGTTTATTGCTCCCCGGACATTTTAAGGCAGGCAGCGCCTGGGGCGAATGGGGCGCTAATGAGGTGAAAGGATTTATAGGTTATATACCTCATGGGCTGGAAAAATTATCCAGCCTTTGGAGCGCGCCGCTTCCCGGCTATGCTTTTAAGGGGTGGGGAAAAAAGCCCGTTGCCAGTTTAAGCTTTGCTTATATTTTATCCGCGGTTGTCGGAATACTTATCTGCGTGGTTGTGGTATTGATATTGGGTAAATTCTTGAGTGGAAAAAAATAATTTGTGATATAATCTATAAAATTACTTAACTTAATAAAAGCAGAACACCTAAGTGTTAAAAACTCCGCTTTACAATACGCATATTTCACTTAATGCAAAAATAGCTCCTTTTGGCGGATGGTTGATGCCCATTCAGTATGAAGGTATTTTGGCTGAGCACGCGCATACCCGCAAGGCAGTTTCTGTATTCGATATTTGCCATATGGGTGAATTCATGCTTGAGGCAGACCCTGCCTTAAGCGGCTTTGACCGCATTGTCACCCAGAATATAATTTCCATGCCCGAAGGCTCCTGCCGTTATGGTTTTATGCTTGATGAACAGGCGGGGGTGTTGGATGACCTGGTTGTGTACCGCATCAATAAAACCAACTGGATGCTGGTGGTCAATGCCGCAACCACTCTCGGCGATTACGCGCATTTAAAGAAAAATCTTACCGGAGAATATAACCTCAAAGATATTTCTGATAAAACAGGAAAACTGGATGTGCAGGGGTCGGAGTCCCTGGATGTGCTTAAAGATATTTTTGGCGATGGCCTGGCAAAACTTAACTATTATACTTTTTCCGAATTTACTTTCCATGACCAGCGCTGTATAGTAAGCCGCACCGGTTATACCGGAGAGCTCGGCTATGAAATATATATATCAGCCGATTATGTAGTAAAATTGTGGAAAGTTCTGCTTAAGGATGTGCGCGTAAAACCCGCCGGTTTGGGGAGCCGGGATACCTTACGCCTTGAAATGGGTTATCCGCTTTACGGCCAGGACCTGGATATAAACCATACACCTTTGGCCGCCGGGCTTGCTAAGTTTGTGGATTTATCCAAGGATTTTATCGGTAAGGATGCTTTGCTAAAAGAACAGGCAGGCGGCCCGAAAGAGCGTTTAATTTGTTTTCAGGCGGATTCCCGGCGCGCTCCTCGCCATGGTTTTGCTATATTCGATCGTAATCAACGCGTAGGCCTGGTAACCAGCGGTTCATTTTCACCCAGCCTTTCTGTCGGTATTGGAATGGGGTATGTCGCGGGTAATTATAGTATCGGAGCGCAGCTTATTGTTAAGGACGCGGGCACGGAGATTCCGGTCGTGGTTACAAAAAAACCTTTTTATCGTTGTCGTACAAATTAGTGTCATTGCGAGGCACGAGAAGTGCCGAAGCAATCTTGCTTTTAAAGATTGCTTCGTCGCCTACGGCTCCTCGCAATGACGATATTAATTTAAAAGGAGAATTTTATGGATATACCAAAGAATATTTTCTATACCAAGGATCACGAGTGGGCGCGTATCGACGGTAAAACCGCCTATATCGGTATTACTGATTATGCTCAAAGTTCTCTGGGTGATATTACTTTCGTGGAATTACCCAAGATAGGAGAGGAGCTTAAACAATCCAAATATTGCGCTACTGTTGAATCGGTCAAAGCCGCTTCTGAAGTATACGCGCCTTTATCGGGAAAAGTTACATCCATCAATACGCAATTAGCGGCCCATCCGGAATTAATTAACCAGTCGGCGTATGAAAAAGGCTATTTTTTCTCGCTGCAGATTTCAAACGAAGCGGAAAAAGCAAATCTCATGGATGCCTCGGCTTATCAGCGTTATGTGGAAGGGCTTGCCAAATGAGTTATATTCCGCACACGCAAGAGGATATTCAAGAGGTGCTGCAAGTGATCGGGGTAAAGAATATCAATGAACTTTTTAAAGATATTCCCGCGGCACTTTCGCCCAAATCTTTTAAAATTCCGGCGTCAAAATCAGAGTTTGAGGTAACGCAAGCATTGCGCAAGCTTTCCCTAAAGAATGCCACGGGCCTGGTTAATTTTGTCGGCGCGGGATTCTATGATCATTTTATTCCCGCCGGCGTGGACGCGCTTGCCGGGCGTTCAGAGTTCTATACCGCTTATACGCCGTATCAGCCGGAGTGTTCCCAGGGGTGGCTGCAGGCAATTTATGAATATCAGAGTATTATTTGCCAGTTGACCGGACTGGATGTTTCCAATGCTTCTTTGTATGACGGGGGGACCGCTCTTTTTGAGGCGATGATGATGGCCATAAGGCAGACCGGCCGCAATAAAATAATTTTGGACAGCGGAGTGAACTTGATCTATCGCACCATGCTTTACACTTACACCTTGAATCTTTCCGTTGAGTTTGTGGAAATCCCGGTTGTGCACGGCCAGAGCAGCAGGGGAGAGTTGCTTAAACATTTAGATGATCGGACCGCCGCGGTAATTTTACAGAACCCTAATTTCTTCGGCGCTGTTGATGATCATAGCGACATAGTGAATGAGGCGCATAAATTTGGCGCTTTGGCAATTGCTTCGGTGTATCCGGTTTCTCTGGGCATGTTAAAGGCTCCGGGTGAGATGGGGTTTGATATCGCCACAGGCGAAGGCCAGAGTTTGGGGATACCGCTTTCTTTCGGCGGGCCTTATTTGGGATTTATGGCCGTAAAAAATGAATTAGTGCGCCAGATGCCCGGCAGGATCGTGGGGGCTACCGTTGACAGCGGCGGTAAAAGAGGTTTTGTCTTGACCCTGCAGACCCGCGAGCAGCATATCCGCCGCCAAAAAGCGACTTCCAATATTTGTTCGAATGAGGCGCTTTGCGCGTTACGGGCGGCAGTGTTTGTTTCGCTTTTGGGCAGGGAAGGATTGAAGGAGCTAGCCGCCCATAATTATCAAAAAGCCGAGTTTGCCAAAGAGGAATTGTCGCGCGTTAAAGGCGTTGCAGTAAAACGTTCCTCTCCGACTTTTAATGAATTTACAGTGTTACTGCCTAAAAGTGCCGATGAAGTAGTGCGCCGGATGATTGAAAAAGGCTTTGCCTGCGGTTTTCCGCTGGGCAAGTTCTATAAAGGAATGGATAATTATTTATTGATTGCCGTTACCGAGAAAAGGACCAAAGAAGAGATAGTTCGTCTTACCGATAGCCTGGAGGCAGTGCTATGAAATTAATTTTTGAGAAACATAAGGAAGGCCGGCGGGGTTTTTCATACGGCGACTGCGATGTTGGCAAAGCAAAGCCTTTGGCGGAAAAATATTGCCGCAAGCGCCAGGCGCATTTAGCCTGCCTTAGTGAATTAGATGTCATCCGCCATTATACCAATCTTTCCCGGCTTAATTATTCCGTAGACACAAATTTCTATCCGCTTGGTTCCTGCACAATGAAATATAATCCAAAATTTTGCGAGCAGATCGCTTCCTTAGATGGATTTTCTCAGCTGCATCCGTTATTGCCGCAACTTTCAGGAGGGGGCATGCTTGCGCAGGGGTCTTTAGAGGTCCTGTATGAATCCGAGAAACTGCTTTGTGAAATTACCGGGATGAGCGCTTTTACCATGCAGCCTTTGGCCGGCGCTCATGGTGAGTTAACCGGAGTAATGCTGATTGCCGCCTACCACAAAAATAAAGGTTCCCGGCGTAAATATGTGATTGTCCCGGATTCATCGCATGGGACAAATCCCTCAAGTGCCGCCATTGCCGGTTATGAGGTTGTTGTTATTCCCACAGGTTCGGATGGCTATATGGATTTAGTCGAATACAAAAAACATTTAACCGAAGAGCTGGCGGCGGTGATGTTGACCTGCCCGGATACGCTGGGAATTTTTAACCCGCGGATCAAAGAGATCGCTGACTTGGCGCATGCGTGCGGGGCGTTGATGTATTACGACGGAGCCAACCTTAACGCCATGCTGGGCAAATGCCGCCCCGGGGATATTGGTTTTGATGTCATGCATATAAATTTACATAAGACATTCGCTACTCCCCACGGAGGCGGAGGCCCCGGAGCGGGGCCGGTGGGAGTAAACGAAAAATTAATTGAGTTCTTGCCGATCTCCCGGGTCATCCGCAGAGCCGACGGGACATTCGCCCTTGATTACCATCAGCCAAAATCCATCGGTTATATCGCCCCTTTTTACGGGAATTTCGGCGTAATTCTCAAGGCCTATGCGTATATCCTGCATCTGGGCAGGGAAGGCTTGATTAAAGCGGCTGAAATCGCGGTATTAAATGCCAATTATTGCCAGGCAAAACTCAAAAAATATTATGACCTGCCTTTTAACAAAACATGCATGCATGAATGCGTATTTTCCGCCAGCCGGCAGGCAAAGAATGGAGTGCATGCTTTAGATATTGCCAAATATTTAATTGATCGAGGATTCCATCCGCCGACGATATATTTTCCTTTAATTGTTAAAGAGGCGTTGATGATTGAACCGACGGAAACAGAATCAAAAGAAACCATCGATGCTTTTATCGAGGCAATGATTGAGATCGCCCGTTTGGCAGAAGAAAATCCTTCTGCTGTAACCGCAGCGCCGCTTAGGATGCCGATAAAGCGCCTTGATGAAGTAAGGGCAGCGCGCCAGCCGGACCTTAACTGGAAACCACTGGCCCTGTTTCCCGATTAACTGCGAAACTGTTTCGAGCCTAAAGGGGAAATAGGGTTACGCATATGAAATTATTTAGACTTATTCGATCAGAAGCTTCAAGCGCAGCACATAATATGAACTTTGATGAAAAAATTTTTAATCGATATTTGGAGGATGGTATCGGGGTGTTAAGGATCTATCGCTGGGAAAGACCGTCTTTTACTTACGGGTTTTCCCAGAATCCTCGGAATAAGATTAACTTGGATAAATGCGCCTCTGACGGCATACAAATTGCCAAAAGGATGACCGGAGGCGGGATCCTTTTTCACGATGATGAAATTACTTACAGTTTTGTCTGCAGCAAGGAGGATGTGGGGGAGCCTAAGGGCGTGTTTGTTTCTTACCGCAATATTTGTAAATTCCTTATGCGTTTTTATGAATCGCTCGGCCTTTTTCCTGAATTTGCGCTTCAAGCTGAAAGTTTTAATAATCGATGCGCTCCAAATGAGCTTTGCAGTGCTTCACATGAGAAATATGACATTGTTATCGGAGGGAGAAAGATCGGCGGAAACGCCCAGAAAAGAAGAAGGCAGGTTATCTTTCAGCATGGTTCAATCCCCTTAAGAGTTAATTGGGATTTTGCGCGTAACTACCTTAATTGCCTGCCGGATAATATTTCTACATACGTGACAACTCTCAGTGATGAAATCCGGGTAGTTCCTGAAAGAAAGGTTTTGGAGCAAGGTCTAATCGGCGCTTTTAGTGAAACTTTTAGCGTAAAGTTTATCGAAGAGAAAGAACCCGCATATGAAACCTGCCTGGCTTAATAAAAAAATCAATCTTAGGAGCTGTTCCGTGATGAAAAATACTTTGCGCGGTTTGGGCGTGGAAACTGTCTGCGAGCAGGCGATGTGCCCGAATATGGGGGAATGTTTTGCCCGCAATGAAGCGACATTTTTGATCCTGGGCCGTAATTGCACGCGCCGGTGCAGTTTTTGTAATATAAAGAAGTCTAGACCGCTTGAGCCTGATTTAAATGAGCCGGACCGTGTTGCGCAGGCGGTCAAAGAACTTGATTTAAAGCATGTTGTGATTACCAGTGTTACCCGCGATGATCTTGCCGACGGAGGAGCTGCGCTTTTTGCCCAGACGGTCAGGCGGATCAGGGAAAAATCACCCCAGGTAAGCATAGAAACCCTGATTCCGGATTTTGGGCTTTCTTTGGATGCCTTAAAAATTGTCGCTGACTCAAAACCGGATATCATTGCCCATAATCTTGAAACAGTCCCGTCACTTTATAAACAGGTGCGCCAGGGAGCGGATTATTTAGGTTCGCTTAGTTTGCTGCATACGATAAATAAAATATCGCCCGGTTTAAAGATAAAATCCGGGCTGATGCTGGGTTTAGGCGAAAAAGAAGAAGAAATTCTTTATCTGATGCAAGACCTGCGTTATGTAGGATGCGATTTTTTGAGTATCGGCCAGTATCTGGCGCCCAGTAAAGAGCATTATCCGGTTAAAGAATATATTCAGCCGGAGCAGTTTGATTACTATAGAGAGAAAGCCAGAGAGTTAGGTTTTCTGCATATCGAAAGCGCTCCATATGTGCGCAGCTCATATATGGCAGCCGATTATTTATCTTAAGGGAGAATTAATAAATGGGCAAAGTTACAATGAACGTTAAATTATTGGAGATGAGCCGGAACGCGATCTCGCTTATTTATGTTGCCTGCCGGCAGTGTTATTCGGAGAAATTCGCGGGCGAGGTTTTTTTAGACAGTTCGGTGAATATTGAAAAACAAGAGGCCTTTGTAAAGAGTATTGTTGCTTCCGGGCATCAGAGCCCGCTTGAACACGTTAAGTTTACTTTTGCCATCGAGGGGGTATCGCGTGCCCTTACCCATCAGTTAGTCAGGCACAGGATCGCCTCATTCAGCCAGCAAAGCCAACGTTATGTAAAAGAAAAAGATTTTGATTTCATTATTCCGCCGGTTATCGAGAGGAATCCGGAGGCAAAAAATGAATTTGAAAAATTGATGGCTGCGATTCAGCAGAGCTATACCAAACTGCTTGCGTTTATGGGGCAGGATAATATCAGCGGAGAGGCGGCAAACCAGGACGCGCGTTTTGCGCTTCCGCAGGCAGCCGAGACAAAGATTGTGGTCACTATGAATTGCCGGGAGCTATTGCATTTTTTTCAAGCTCGTTGCTGCTCCCGCGCCCAGTGGGAAATACGCCAGTTGGCTAATATGATGCTGGATATTTGTAAAGAGAAACTTCCGGCTGTTTTTTCTGAGGCAGGAGCTAAATGTGAAACACTGGAGTATTGCCCCGAAGGTGAAAAATTCTGCTGCGGAAAATTCCCGGCAAAAGCTTGATTTGCCACAAATGAAAAACAATAATTTTATTCAACGTTCGATTATCGGGGCCTTGGCTTTCTTGAAAGATTTAATCTTTGCCGAGGAATTGGCGGCGCGCAGAGGGTTCTTGCAGTCGCTGGATCCGCGGATTAAATTAGCTACTTTTCTGCTATTCATTATCCAGGTATTGTTGGCCCGTAACCTACAGGTTATATTTTTTCTCTACGCGTTATGTTTATTGCTGGTGTTGATTTCCAGGATAAATTTGTTATTTTTTCTAAAACGCACCTGGTTTTTTATTCCGCTGTTCTCATTGTTTATCGCAATTCCGGCAATATTGAGTTTCGGATTATCCAGCGTTTTGCCTTTTCTCATGCGCGTGCTTACTTGTGTATCTTTTACCGTGCTTTTAAGCATCACCACCAAACACTTTGCATTATTAAGAGTCCTGCGAATTTTTAAGATACCGCAGATTTTTGTAATGACTTTAGGGATGTGCTACCGTTATATCTACCTCTTTGTGGAAATAATTGAACAGACATATCTTGCGGTCAAAAGCCGGGTTGGTACGTTTGTGCATTACAAAAATGGCCGGAGTATCGCGGCCTGGAATATTGCTTCTTTGTGGCAGCGGTCAGTTAAGCTTAATGACGAGGTCTATAAGGCCATGCTTTCCAGGGGGTATCGCGGGGAGGCGATGGTTTGGAATGATTTTAAATTTAGGCCAAGGGATTGGTTGTGGTTGTTAGTGGTATTAATAATGTTTGTTACTGTGTCATTGCGAGGAGCCGTAGGCGACGAAGCAATCTTTTATTAGATTGCTTGGCCCTTCGGGCTCGCAATGACACGGATTTTAAGAGATTATTATGGATAATATAATTTTTGAATTAAGTAATGTTTATTTCTCCTATCCGGCTAAGATCCCCGCTTTAAACGGTATAGATGTTAAAATCAACAAAGGGCAGAAGGTTGCTGTTATCGGCGCTAATGGTTCAGGTAAGTCCACTTTTTTGCAGATGCTTAACGGACTTATTTTTGCGGATAAGGGGAAGGTAAATTTTTGTGGAAGGCAATTGGACGAAAAGGCCTTTAATGATGGTAAGTTTTCGCTTGATTTCAGGCGCAGGGTGGGTTTTGTTTTCCAAAATCCCGATGCGCAGTTATTCTGCCCGACGGTAGAAGAGGACATAGTTTTCGGGCCCCTGCAGCTGGGTTTAGATAAAAACCAAATTCAAAAACGCTTGGAAGAATTGATTACCGCTTTAAATATTAAACATTTACTTGACAGAAGCCCGCACCGGTTAAGTATCGGAGAAAAGCGCAAGGTAGCCATTGCTGCAGTTCTAATAATTGACCCGCAGGTCCTTATCCTGGATGAGCCCACTGCCGGGCTGGATCCTTTAACTACGCGGCAGATAATTGATTTTTTGATCGAGGCAAATTCCAACGGCAAAACTATTATCACTGCTACCCATGATTTGCATATTGTTGAGGATATATCCGATATGGTTTATGTTTTTGGCCGGGAAAAGAAAATCGTTAAATCCGGTTTAGCCAAAGATATCCTTAATGACCTGCCGCTGCTTCAGGAAAATAACCTGGTGCATATCCATCGCCATAAACATGAAGATACAGTACATATCCATCCGCATTTGCACCTTGACCATCATGGGGATAATCATTGATGAAAAAGAATCCTTCTGCCAAAAAAGTTTTTTGCACGCGGCTTAAAGGTGAGCAAAGGTTTTTGCGCCTTTTAGGGGATTCCACTAAGGCCAAAGGGTTACGGGCCGGCTTAGTTACTTTAAGGCCTAAAGAATTAATCGGTGAGCACAAAACTGAAAACAAAGAAGAGGCGCTGATTATATTAAAAGGCAGCGCGACTGTTTATTTTGATAAAAACAAAAAACTCAAAGCACCTAAAAACAGCTTTGTATTTATCCCTCCGGAAACCCTCCACAATGTAAAAAATTCTGGAAGAAAAATTCTGCAGTATGTCTATGTAACCAGCCAGGTTGCATAGAGTTAAGAAAATAAATTTCTTGAGGGTTAAGATTTAAAATGGTAAAATATAGCTAAGTCTAGAGGCTGAATATGACCAGAAAAGAAATTCAAAACTTAATTAAAGAAAAAGAAGATATTGAGTTGAAATCTTCTTTGTCTTTGATAAACGAGATTATCGAGACTATCTCCGGCTTTGCCAATACCAAAGGCGGCAAGGTTATGGTTGGGGTGGATAATGCAGGCCGGATTATCGGCGTAGAGATAGGCAAAGGCACAATTGAAAATCTTACTAACCGAATTGCCCAAAACACAGACCCTAAAATCCATCCAAAAATCAATGTTAAGGAAGCAGAAGGTAAGAATATTATTATTATCGAGGTAAGGGAAAGCCTTGATAGACTTGTTCTAGCTTTTGGCCGGCCCTTCAAAAGAGTGGGCAAATCAACCATAAGAATGGGTAAGGATGAATACGAAAGGTCAATTCTGGAGAAGCATAAAGACAAATTGCAGTTTGATTCACAAATTTGTAAGGAAGCCGATTTATCCGAAGACATCGACCAAAGAAAAATCAAGACCTATCTGAAATTAAGGGAAAAGAACCGGAAAATATCGTCCAAAATAAAGATACCGATAAACCGATTGCTGGTTAACATAAATGCCGCCATAGATAAAAAACCGACCAACGCCGGCATCCTGTTTTTCGGGAAGAACCCGCTTAGATTTATTTCCCACGCCCGATTAAGGCTGGTGAGGATTAAGGGCGTAAAGATATACGGCAACATTCTGGACAGGCTGGATTGCGATGGCACGTTATGGGAAATGGTTGACCAGGTAGAGGATTTTTTTCGGAAAAACATCCGGCTGCTTGGTTTTCGAACCGACCAGAGTTTCCGCAGGGAAGATAGGTTTGAATACCCCATCAGGGCGCTGAGGGAAGCGATCATCAATGGCTTAATCCATAGGGATTATTTCAATCTGGCCGACGTCAGAGTGTTTATCTTTGACGATAGGATTGAGATAGTCAGCCCCGGCCCGTTTCCTGAGGGAGTAACTCCCAAGAAACCGAAACATAAGCCGGTTAATAAAATCTTGTCGGATTTAATGTATGATATCGGCTACATTGAAAAGTACGGTTCGGGAATATACTTGGAAAATGAGCTTTGCTTAAAGAATAAAAATCCAAAACCCGTTTACGAAATAGATCCTGTCCAAACAAAAGTAATTTTCAAATCGCAGGTTAGGGATGTTACCGTGGTTGAAATAGGAGAGAAGATTTTGGAAGAATTGAATGAGAGGCAGAAAAAAGCTATTGAATACGTAAGAAAAAAAGGCTCTATTGCAAGAAGCGAGTACATCAAATTAAATAAGGTATCTCATAAGACGGCCCATTTAGAGCTAAGAGGGCTTTGCGAAAAAAAACTACTTGTTCAAGAAGGCAAGGGCAGGGCAACGAAATATCTATTGAAAAGGTGACGATTAGGGTGACGATTAGGGTGACGATTAGGGTGACGATTAGGGTGACGATTAAAGGAAGCCAGATGTTTTTATTTACAAAGAAATGATGGGGTCAAACTCAGGAGACACTAGATAAAGAAATTCAAGAACGTATTAAGAAAATTGAGAAGGAGCAAGTAGAGGAATTTAAAAAAGAAGAATCTGGATTATGATACAGCGCACCGGGATTTTTATTTTCGCTTGACAAGGGTTGCCTAACATGTTAAATTTGTTATAGATACATAAGGTGCACTTTAGTGCGGGCTTAGAAGTTAATCTCTTAAGAAGTGAGTCTTAATTATTGGATCCAAAAATAAGAGTTAATTTTCAAGTTAGCGCGAAAAGTCAATCTGACCTTAGGAAGGAGGTTCTTTTCAATGAATAGGAAAGGTTTTACACTCGTCGAAATCATGATAGTGGTGGCGATTATCGCCTTGTTAGCCGCGATCGCAGTTCCTAATTTGCTTAGCGCAAGAAGGACGGCTAATGAAGCGGCAGCCAAAGCAACCGTGCGTACTTTATCTACCGCAGCAGAAACCTTCTCAACCAGCCATAGCGGCGCATATCCTACAGATGTATTGGGAGCCGGCAACCTGCAAGATTTTATCGCTTCTGCAGGCAGTTATTGCGCTAATAATGCTGGCGGGCTTACTCCTGTGCAGGGTTATAACTATGCCTGTACTTTAACTTCAGGCGGTTATATCTTTGCGGCTACGCCAACCAGCGCAGCTACTGGTAGTATTACCTATACCGCAACCACAGGTGGAGTGCTTACACCATTATAAAAAGTTGTTTTTTGAAAATCAAGGGGACGGTTCTATTTTTTAACAAGAATAACCGATAAAAAATAGAACCGTCCCCTAGTTTTTAATGAAAATTAAATTTTTTGTTTTTATCCTAATTACTGCAGTATGTTTTCTCGCCTATTTTAATTCCTTATCCAATCCGTTTATCTGGGATGATCAGGCTTTGGTAGTTAAAAATACGCTTATCCGCAGCGCGCGGAATTTGCCTTTAAGTTTTACCAATGACCTGTATTTCGGGGTAGCCAGCGGCTCTAATTTTTACCGCCCGTTGCAAACCATATCGTATATATTCGATTATCATTTTTGGCAGCTAAATCCTTTCGGTTATCACCTGACCAACGTTATTTTACAGGCCGCTGTTTCTTTTTTAGTTTTTCTTCTGGTATTTAAGCTGCTGGCTAATTTGGCTGTCAGCATTGCCGCTGCCTCCATGTTCGCCGCCAGCCCCCTGCACACCGAGGCGGTTACTTATATTTCAGGCAGGGCAGAGATGCTGGTGGGTTTTTTTGTCATCCTGGCGTTATTGTTTTTTATCAGGAGCCAGGAAACTTTCCGCCGCCGCAGTTTATTCTACATTTTTTCAGTATTTAGTTTCTTTGTAGCCCTATTATCCAAAGAAGTGGCGATTGTTTTTCCTTTTATAATTTGCGGTTATGCTTTCTACTTCTTAAGGGGTAGGTTAAAAGAAAAATATTATTTTGTCAAAAACATCGCTCCGTTTTTTCTGATCAGCATAAGCTATCTGCTTTTAAGGCTATCTTTTTTTAAATTTGCAACACTGCGGCCCCCCGCTCTGGCCAATGTCGCCTGGTTTGTCCGCCTGAGTGTTTTACCTAAAGTAATCCTTACGTATTTTAAACTGCTTATTTTACCGGTCAACTTGCACATGAATCATGAACTGCTACGGCCGACAAGTATTGCTGGCATCCTAATTGCTGTTTTCTTTCTTGGGGTGATTCTGTTTACCTGCTGGCGTTACTTAAAGTATCGGCCGGAGAATAAGGTGGCTGCATTTATGTTGTTCTGGGCGCTGGTCTTTTTTATCCCGCAATCCGGGATTTTCCCGATCAATGCTTTTGTCGCCGAGCATTTCATCTATTTATCTTCCATAAGCTTTTTTATGCTCCTAGCCTGTATTTTACATAAAACTTTAAGGAGGGAATTATTTATTTTAAGCGCCGGATTATTTTGCGCGTTCTATATTCTGCTTACCGCCGGCCGAAATTTCGAATGGAAAAACCCGGTGGTTTTTTACAAGAATATCATCAAGTATTCTCCCGCCAGTTTCCAGGCGCACAATAATCTGGGCCTGGAATATGAATACAGAGGCAAGTTTGATCAGGCAAGACTTGAATATAAGAGGGCATTAGAAATTAAGCCGGATTTAATCGAGGCTCGGGCGAATTTAGCCAACCTTTATTTCAAATTAAAGCTTTATGACCAGGCCAAGGCAGAATACGAACTACTTGAGAAAAGCCCGCTTGGCGCAAAAGCAGGGGATGTGCAAAATAACCTGGGTAATATTTATGAAGCTACCGGTAACTTGGATGGGGCAATCGTAAAATATAACCAGGCGTTAAAACTTGACCACAGCCTCAAGTTTACGCATTTTAACCTGGCGCGGATTTATTTTGCTAAAGGGGACATTAATTTCGCCGCAGTCCAGATAGCGGAATCTTTGGGTAAAGTTGCGGGCAAAACTGATTTGGCCCGGGATAAGGCCATCGCGGATTTTTTTAAAAGCGCCGGCTGGCTGGATAATGCCGCTCAGTTCTATAATAATTTAGGGATTTATTTTGCCCAAAATAATCATTGGGATGCCTCGGTCAGCGCGTTTAATTGCGCTTTAGACCTGGATCCTAAATCCTCCGATTACTATTATAATCTGGGCTTAGCTTACCTGAAAAAAGGGGAGAAAGCCAGGGTAAAATCTACTTTAAAGCAGGCCTTAAAAATTAATCCTAATCATATCCGGGCCAAGAGGTTAATCGCCGAAAACTAGAAACCAGGGAACGTTTCTATTTTTTATCCACAGAGTAGCTGACGTTTAAACGTCAGCTACAAAGTGCAGAAAAATAGAACTACCTCTTTTATTTACTGCTTAGTAAAAATTGGTTGCTAAATAGCCTCTTTATGGTAATATTAAAATAATGTCTGAGCGCAAGTGAGAGGGTTTTAACTATGTTTAATCGAAAAGCCAGAAGCTTTGTTACGATCATGATCGTTGCGGCTTTGTCCGCGTTATTGCTGCGCCTGGCGGTACAGAAGATAATCATCTATAATATCGGGCATAACCAGCTATTGGCCCAGGTGAACCTTAAGCTCCTTTCCACGGCTTTAGAAAATTACGCTAAAAATAATAAAAGCGCATATCCGACCAGCATCGATCAGTTTACTAAAAGTGAGCCGGCTTATCTGGAGAGAAATTATCTGGACAGTTCTTCAATACGGGGTTATGAATATGATTGCCAGAGGCTGGACGCATCCGGCTATAATTGTTCGGCAGCGCCGGTTGACTGCAAGCTTACCGGAAAGATGGTGTATTCGGTTTCTACCGGAGGTTTGATCCTGGCGGAAAGCTGCGATAAGAGATAGACGATGAATATTTTTTCTAAAATAGGATTTCCTAAAGCAAAAGAAAAGTTCAGTATCGGCCTGGATATCGGCACGCAGTCGATCAAATGCGTAAAATTAAAAATTAACGAAGCTGTCGAGCTGGTTAATTTTGACTTTGAGGAGGGCCAGCTTGATCCGACGGAGGCGCTGAAGAAGATCAGGCACGCCCAGGATGCCGATCTGGTAAACATTTCTTTTTGCGGCTCATCCACGGTTATCCGTTATGTAAATTTTCTGCGGATGAATAAAGCCGAGCTTAAACAGGCGCTTAAGTTCGAGGCCCAGAAACATATTCCTTTTTCCATCGACGAGGTTGATCTAGATGCCGAAATCCTCAAAAACGACTTGCCTGAAAACAAGATGCTTGTCTTGATCGCCGCGATCAAAAAAGAATTGATGCGGCAAAGGCATAAAACCCTTGAAAATGCCGGATTAAGGCCTAATATCATTGATATTGATTCGATAGCGCTGGTTAACGCGTTTAATTTTAATTATCCTAAAATCGATGTGCCGGAGAACAAGTCCATTTGCCTTTTGAATATCGGGGCTTCAATCAGCAATGTCAATATCCTTGATAACAGGATACCGCGTTTAAGCCGCGATATCCATTCCGCGGGAGCAAATTTTACCAGGAAGATTATGGATATTTTTGAGCTGGATTTTAAAGCCGCCGAAGCGCTTAAAATCAAGCCAGAGGGCGGTGGTTTGGCTACAGATAGCCAAAGCCACAAGCCAGAGGGCGGTGGTTTGGCTACGGATAGCCAAAGCCACAATCCGGATCCTGAAAGAGCCAATAAGGTTAAGGCCGGCGTGGAGAGCGTGCTTATAAATTTAGCGGCAGAGATCCGCACGTCATTTGATTATTACGAAAGCCAGAACTCCTCAAGCGTGGCCAAGATATTCTTAAGCGGCGGAGGGAGTAAAATAGCCGGTTTAACCGAGATGTTATCTGCCTGTTTAGGCATCCCGGTAGAGCCTTGGGATGCGTTTAAGCAGATAAAGATCTCCGATAAAATAGACGCGCAGAGATTAAACAATTTTTCCGGTCAGTTTAATGTTGCCGTAGGCCTGGCTTTACGCCAAAGATGATCGAGATAAATTTATTACCCCAGGAACTAAGAGTTAAAACTAAGGAAAAAACCCTTGAGCAGGTTATGGTAACGACCATGACAGGGGTTAGCCGGGACAAGTTGTTTATTTATGCCATTCCTGTTTTACTGGGATTATTTATTTTAGCGCATCTTTATTTTGCGGTAATCGGCATAGCTAAAGGCGGACAGCTGGCTTCTTTAAAGCGTAAATGGACGGCCCTTGAGCCGCGGAAAAAAATACTGGATGAATTCAACCGGCAGTATTCAGCGGTTTCTCAGGATGCCGGCCTGACGCAGTTTTTAATCAGCCAAAGGATTCTCTGGGCGCAGAAATTAAATAAATTAAGCCTGAATTTACCCGCCGGAGTCTGGTTTAATGACCTGTCGCTGGGCAAGCAGAATCTCATTATTCAGGGTTCGGTTATTTCGTTACAAAAGGAGGAGCTTGTCCTGGTTAACAAGCTGTTGGATAACTTAAAGTCAGATAAAGAATTTTTCAAGGATTTTTCAAATTTTGAATTAAGTAACGCGCAGAAAAGGAATATCGGAAGCTATGATGTCGCGGATTTTGTCTTGGTAGGAGCTTTGAAATCCAAATGAACCTGGCCAATATACAATTAGATAAACAGAAAAAAATATTAATCATCATATTTTGCGTCTTTATTGTTTATGTGGAGGCCAATTATATCTTAAAGGCCCAGGTTGCCGGATTAAAAAGCCTGGATCCCAAAATTAGCCGTTTTGAAAAGGATCTTAAAAATTTGAATCGTGATCTGGAGGATATGCGCGCTTTTAAAAGCAGGCCTGTTTTGGAATCTTACAAGGCAGCCAACAGGTCTTCTAAGCTGATTGCCGAAAGCCGTGTCTCCGGGCTTCTGCGGGATATTTCAAGCGAGGCGAATAAATTCGATGTAAGAATTATGCAGATTCGGACCAGCCGTGAAACAGAAAAATCAGCTGTTGCCGCCGGCAAGCTTGCCCCGGTCCTAATTAACTTGGATTTAATCTGTGATTACCATAGCCTGGGTAAGTTTATTCACAGCCTGGAAAATTCACCGGTCTTTATGGGAGTGGCTGAGCTGAAGATTTCGGCGCGGATGCCGGATTATCTGAAACAAAAAGTCAGCTTGGTCATTCGGACATATGTCAGTAAATAAGAAATTTTTATTTTCATTCTTTTTGTTTTTGGGGTTCCTGACTCTGGTTTTTGGCCAGGGTGAATTTGTTTATGATGCCAAAGGCAGGCGCAATCCTTTTATCCCGCTGGTAACTGCCGAAGGCAGGCTGCTTAAACTCGATAAACAAGAGGCTGCCGCTTCGGGGGGCATAGCGATAGAAGGGATCATTTATGATAAGCTGGGCCGTTGCTTTGCCATAGTTAACGCCTCCGTAGTGGGGATCGGAGATACCGTCGGGGATTATCAGGTTTTGAAAATTTTTGAAAATAAGGTAGTTTTTATTAAAGATGGCCAGCCTTTGGAGGTAGAATTAACCAAGGAGGAAACAAGGTGAAAAAAATATTTTTAATATTTATTTTTACTTTTTATTGTTTTGCTTTTGCCGCGCAGGAGGCTAAGGATACGCAAAGCGGGCCCGATCTGGCCAAAGCGCTGCCGATACAACAGGTGCCTGTGGCAGAAACTGGAGGTATCCCTTATACGGGTGCGGGAAACGTGACTTTTGATTTTAGGGAGGCGGATATCAACAATGTCCTTAAAATTATCTCTTATAAATCCGGAATAAATATCGTAACTACTCCGGATGTTATCGGCAATATTTCGGTGCGCCTGAGCGATGTGCCCTGGGAGATGGCCCTGGATGTAATCTTAAAGACTTATGGTTTTGGCTACCAGAGGCAGGGTAATGTTATCCTGGTCACTAAGGTAGAAAATGTGGCCAAGATCGCCTCCGAGGAGCCTTTACAGACGGAGATTATCACGCTTAAATTTTTAGATGCCCAGGATGCGCAAAAAATTATTATTCCTTTGCTTTCTCCGCGCGGAAGGATATCGGTTCTATATACCCGCGGCCAAAAGGGTTGGAAGTTTGGGACATTTCAAATCGGTAAAGAAACGGAAAGTTCCAGCGCAACTTTAGTAAAGGAATCAGCCGGAGAGATTAAGTCCGAAACGGTTTCTTATGAGAAGAGCGCTACCGGAGAGACAGTAATGAAGAAGGCGGAGTTTGATCCTTCCGTAAAATCCAAGATTCTGGTGATTACCGATACAGCCAGTACTCTCGATAGAATACGTAATATCATTTTACCCAAGATTGATGTTAAACCCAAACAGGTGCTTATTGAGACTAAAATTATCGAGGTTAACCGGGATAAGTTGAGGGATCTTGGCGTTGATTGGGGTTTAGGCGGCAATAATACCGCCAGGTCAAATACGATTACGATGCAGGAAGTTGCTAATGGTAAAGATATAGGAGGCCATGGAGGCACCATCACTACAACTACAAACCCGTTGAAGCCTTCTGTGTTTAGCCCGGCAACAACCACAATCTTAGGATATGAGCCTTATAACGCAGGGGCGGAGTTTGTATTCCAGAAACTGACCGGAACAAAATTTGAAGCAGTTATACATGCCCTGGAGGATGATGCCAATACGAATACCTTATCCGCGCCAAGCGTTCTTACCCTTGATAACCAGGAAGCATCGATGTTGGTGGGTTATCATACCCCCATATTAGCTTCCACGGTTACCGCAGGCACGGCTACATCCGGGACAGGGGCAACAGTTACCCAGACATTAGATTATTATCAGGAAATAGGCATTCGTTTAAATGTCGTGCCTCAGATAAGCGAAGAAGGCTATATTAATATGATCATTCATCCCAGCATTACTTCTTCTACTTCCAGTATTACAGCCAGTTCTACTGCCGGAGGCGCTACGACAACCACAAGTTATCCGGTTATCGATGTGCGCGAAGCCCAGACACAGGTGCTGCTTAGGGATGGAGAGACTGTTGTAATCGGCGGTTTGCTTAAGGATGTTAAGGCGAAAGAGTTTATCGGGATCCCTTTCTTAAAAGATCTTCCCTGGGGTTTAGGAAAGTTTTTTGGCCGGGAAACGACTCATACCACCAAGATCGATCTTTTGATTTTTATCAAAGCCAGGATAGTTAGGGAAGGTGAGTTTACTCCCGAGGAAATCACAAAGTTAGAAAAAAGATTGGAGCGTAATGAGCCGGTAGTGGTCAAGGCTGAGCCGGCAGATAGGAAGAAGAAAAAGAAATAATATGCCCCCATTTCCCCTTTAGCCTCGAAACTGTTTCGAAGCTAATCGGGAAATGGGGTTCTTATATTTTTATGTATAGAGTAAATTTTAATTTTTCTAAAAAAGGCCTGATGCGTTATATTTCGCATTTAGACCTGATGCGCCTATTTATGCGCGCTATGCGCCGCGCCAAGCTCCCCTTAAAAATGTCAGAGGGGTTCAGCCCGCACCCCAGATTAAGTTTTAAGAGGGCGTTAAAGTTGGGAGTAGAGAGCGAATCCGAAGAGGCTTCTGTGGTATTAAGGTTTCCGGTTGCCCCCGTTGATTTTAGGGATAGGCTGCAAAAACAATTACCAGAAGGGATCCAGGTAAAAGATGTCCAAGGAAATTTTAATTAATGTTGAAACGCAGGAAAAACGTGTTGCCATAGTTGACAACGGGCTGCTTTTGGAATTTCATATCGAGCGCCCGCAGGACCGCACCATCGTCGGCAATATCTATAAGGGAAGGATCGAGGCGGTGATGCCGTCTATCGGGGCGGCCTTTGTGGATATCGGCTTGCCTAAAAATGGTTTCTTGTATCTATCCGAGATTGAATCCGCTTATGAGTCTTTGGAAGCCCCGCAGCAGACTCCGATCAAAGAAGTAAAAAAAGGACAGGAAGTTTTAGTCCAGGTAGTTAAAGAGTCTTTCGGGACCAAGGGGCCGCGCCTTTCCACGCAGATTGGTTTGGCCGGCAGGTACCTGGTGATCATGCCGCTGGATAAACAGGGCGGAATTTCCCGCCGCATTGAGGATGAGGCTGAAAGAAAACGCCTGCGTGAAATTTTTAAGGGTTTGAAATTTCCTGACCCGGTAGGCTTTATTGTGCGTACTGCCTCCAGCGGGAGAAGCCAGCAGGAGCTAACCCGCGACGCCCAATTTCTTTATAAATTGTGGAAACGCGTGGAAAAAAGCGCCCAAGGCAAGAAAGCTCCGGCTTTAGTTTATGAGGAATACGATTTAACCCTGCGGGCAATCCGCGATTCCTTTACCGAAGATGTTACCAAACTTATTGTTGATTCCAAGCCTGAATTTTACCGCATCCAGCATTTTATGCGCACTTTTTTAAGTTACCTGTGCAAAAAAGTCGAACTTTATAAGGGAGATGACCTTTTTGGCGCAAAAGACGTGGAAAAACAAATTAATCATATTTTTGAGAGCCATGTCTACTTGAAATCCAAGGCTTACCTGATTATTGAGCCGACTGAAGGGTTGGTTGTAATCGATGTGAATAGCGGAGGCTTTAAGAAAAAGGTCAATCAGGAGGACATGGCTTTTAAGGTTAACGCCGAGGCAGCGGTTGAGATCGCCCGGCAGCTTGTGCTGCGGGATTTAGGCGGTATTATCGTGATCGATTTTATCGATATGGAGCGGGAAGGCCACCGCCGGGAATTGCTGAATATTTTGAAAAACGCTTTATCCAGCGACCGGGCAAAGTATGATATTCTGGGGATTTCTAAGTTTGGAATAGTGGAGATGACCCGTGAACGGATACATAAGACCGTGCAGATGCTTTCTTTTCATCCCTGCCCGTATTGTAAGGGCAAAGGTAAACTGCGTTCACCGCAAACCCTGGGAATTTTCGCCTTAAAAGAACTTAAGCGTTATCTTAAGGGCAAAACCTTAAAACAGGTCTCGGTTACTTTGGCTCCGCCGGTGATCGATGAAATCTTAAAAGATAAGGAGGCCCTGCGCGCAGTTGAGCATAAATATAGGACTAAGATCAGCCTTATCTCCAACCCTACCGCGCACCTGGAAGACATCAAAATAGCTTGACCCCAAAATCAGCGGGTATATAATATAAAGTTCTTAGGTGAAAATCCAGGGGACGGTTCTATTTTTCGTCTCCTGATTTGATTGAAAAATAGAACCGTCCCCTTGTTTTGGCGGATTCATTTTAAAGGAGGATAACAAATGTATGCAGTAATTGAAGTTGGCTCAAAACAGTATAATGTAAAAAAAGATGATATTATCGAGGTTAATAAAGAGACGGCAGCTTCAGGGGATAATCTTATCATCGATAAGGTTTTATTGGTCTCCAAGGACAAGAAAGTTGAGATTGGCACTCCTTATGTTAAAGGGGCCAAGGTGGAAGCAACGGTCTTAAGGCAGACGCTGGGTGAAAAAACCACCGCTTATAAATACCGCCGGAGAAAAAACTCTCACTGGGAAAAAGGGCATCGGCCGCAGCTTACCGAGCTTAAGATTAAATCTATTGAGTTAGGTTTATAAATCCAGTGTTCATTGACAGCGCTAAAATTAATATCCGCGCCGGCAATGGCGGCCGCGGCTGCCAAAGCCTTTATCGGGATAAATACCAGCGCCGGGGGATCCCTGACGGAGGAGACGGGGGTAAGGGGGCGGATATTATTTTTCAGGCGGATCCCAACCTGCTTACCCTTCTGGATTTTCAGCATCACCGGCATTTTTTCGGCGCCCATGGCGGATATGGCTCAAGCAACCACAAAAAAGGTAAAGGGGCCGCGGATATAATCGTGCGCGTGCCTTTGGGCACGATCATTAAAGATGAGGCAACAGGATCTGTTTTACGCGACCTGAATGTCGAAGGCGATCAGGTAATCGTTGCCCGCGGAGGCAAGGGCGGCATAGGCAATTGGCATCGTAAAGAAGCGACACCGGGTGAGCCGGGAGAAGAAAAAACAATTATTTTGGATTTAAAACTCCTGGCCGATGTTGCGGTGGTCGGATTTCCTAATGCAGGCAAGTCCACTTTGATCTCCGCGGTTTCCAATGCCCACCCGAAGATTGCCGCTTATCCTTTTACGACGACGGCTCCGATCTTAGGGGTAGTCAACAGCAGGCACAAAAGATTTGTCATTGCCGATATCCCCGGTTTAATCGAGGGAGCCTGGGAGGGCCGCGGATTAGGGGATAAATTCTTAAAACACGCCGAGCGGACAAAAGTTTTGATCCATTTGATCGATATGGCGGGTTTTGAGGGCAGGGAACCGGTTGATGATTACAAAAAAATAAATTTGGAATTAAAGAATTACGGCAAAGAGGTCTATAAGAAACCCCAGGTGATCTGCGCCAATAAAATGGATATCCCCGGAGCAGAGGAAAACCTGAAAAAATTTAAGAAATTGGTCAAAAAACCGGTTTATCCGATTTCGGCTTTAGAGAAAAAAAATTTAGAGGAGTTAGTCGATGCGGTCGCCAAGAAATTATAAGAGGATCGTAATAAAGATCGGGGCAAGTATTTTCGCGGGGGATAAGCATAAAATAGACACTGCTTTAATTCATGATATCTCTTGTCAAATATCTGCTTTGGTAAAGCAGGGCAAAGAGGTGGTGGTTGTTTCTTCGGGGGCAATCGCTATCGGTATGTCAATCTTAAAGACAACCAGCCGTCCCAAGGAGCTTGCGTATTTGCAGGCTACCGCGGCTATCGGCCAGCATGAATTAATGCATATTTATAAGCTGGCTTTTAATAAGCACGGTATAAATTGCGCCCAACTGCTTTTGACCTGGGATGATTTTTCGGATCGCCGGTATCTCAACGCAAAACATACTTTGAATACTCTGCTTGAGCTTAAGTGCGTGCCGATCATAAACGAGAACGACACGGTGGCAACCGAGGAGATTAAATTCGGCGACAATGACAAACTTTCGGCTTTGGTTTCCATATTGGTGGATGCCGATCTATTGATTATCCTTTCCGATGTGGATGGGCTGTTGGACAAAGATAAGAAGGTTATCCGTTCGGTTGGCAGGATAACCCCGGCGATAAAATCCCTGGCTTGCCCGACCAGTAAAAAGAAATGTGTCGGCGGCATGATCACCAAAATCCAAGCAGCATCCATTGCCGTTGATTCCGGAATTCCTTGCGTAATTGCCAACGGAGGCAAAAAAGGGATTATCAGCAGGGTCGCGCTGGACCCTTACAGCCGCGGCACTATATTTATACCTAAGAAAAAATGAAACAAGATCTTAAGAAGAAAATAGAGGCTATTGCCAAAAAAGCGCAGGCAGCATCAAGAGCGCTTGCTGTCTTGTCTAGAGAGGCCAAAGATAAAGTGCTTGCCGAGATGGCCGCTGCTTTATTGGGCAACAAAGAGGTAATTTTGAAAGCGAATAAAAAAGATATCGCGCTATCGGCCGGCAAAAGCAGCTCTTTTATTGATCGCCTTTCTTTAAATGAGGAAAGAATCAGGCAGATGGCGGATTCTCTGCTCGATATTGTTAAATTGGAAGATCCTGTCGGAAAGGTCCTGGCCGATTGGAGTACGCCCGGCGGACTGCATATTCAAAAGGCGCGCTGTCCTATCGGGGTAATTGCCATAATTTATGAATCGCGTCCCAATGTCACCGCGGATTGTATCGGCCTGTGTTTTAAATCCGGAAACAGCCTGATTTTGCGCGGCGGCAGCGAATCCTTAAATTCCAATCTTGCCATTTACAAAGTGCTTAATGGCGTAATGAAAAAACACGCTATCGCTTGCGGGGCAATCAATTTAATTGACACCAGCGACCATAAGGCGGTGGATATTTTGTTAAAGTTGAATAATTATATCGATGTGGTGATCCCCCGCGGCGGAGAAGGGCTGATCAATAAAGTAGTTAAGTTATCGCGTATACCGGTGATCAAGCATTATAAAGGCATCTGCCATGTCTATGTTGACGAGTGGGCGGATTTAAATATGGCAGAGAGCATTTGTTTTAATGCCAAGGTGCAGCGGCCGGGAGTCTGTAATGCCATGGAAAGCATGCTGGTGCACCGCGATGTTGCCGCCAGGTTCTTGCCCGGGATGCTTAAAAAATTTAAAGCTGCCGGCGTGCAGATCCGCGGATGCGCCTTTACCAGGAAAATCGCTAAATGGGCAAAGGTTGCTACAGACAAAGATTATCGCACCGAGTACCTGGATTTAATCTTGTCGGTTAAGGTGGTTGATGGCCTGGATGAAGCGATCAGGCATATCAACGATTACGGCTCGCATCATTCAGACAGCATTGTCACGGATAATCAGGATAACGCTTTAAAATTCTTAAAAGAAGTGGATTCGGCCTGCGTTTACCTGAACGCTTCGACCCGTTTTACCGACGGCAATCAGTTCGGGATGGGCGCTGAGATCGGCATCTCAACGGATAAACTGCACGCCCGCGGGCCGATGGGGCTCGAAGAGCTGACTACTTATAAATATATGGTTTTTGGCACAGGGCAGGTCCGGCAATGAAGATCGGTATCCTTGGCGGGACTTTTAATCCGGTGCACCTGGGACATTTGATTTTGGCCGAAGAAGTAAGGGAAAAGTTGGCCCTGGATAAAATTATTTTTATCCCCACGGCGCTGCCGCCGCATAAGGACAATGTGGATATCGCCCCCGCAGCCGACCGTTTGAAAATGCTGGAATTAGCGATTAAGGGGAATAAGTTTTTTGCGGTTTCGGACATTGAAATCAGGCGCCCCGGCCGCTCTTACACAATCGATACCTTAAAAGAATTAAAAAATAAATTTACCCGCGATGAAATTTATTTTATTATCGGCTCCGACCTGCTTAAATATTTAAACGAGTGGAAGGATTTAAGCGAAATAATCAAAATGGTAAAATTTATCGCGGCTACCCGGCCGGGATATCCGCTTCAGCAGTTGCCGCCTTATATTCAGACCTTGGCCATCCGGGCGGTGGATGTTTCAGGTTTTGAGGTGCGCCAGTGTATTCAAGAAAATAAATCATTCAGGTACCTGGTGCCGGATAAAGTTTTTGACTACATCAATAAAAGGAAGCTGTATAAATGAAGATAAAGGTCGCCCCGTCGATATTATCGGCAGATTTTAATCATCTTGCAGCCGAACTTAAGAAGGTTGAGCGCGCCGGAGCGGATCTAATTCACGTCGATGTCATGGACGGCCACTTCGTGCCCAACATTACTATTGGGCCGCAAGTGGTGAAATATTTGCGCAAAGCAACTTCGCTGCCTTTAGATGTGCATCTAATGATCGAAAATCCCGCCAAATACGTGGATGCTTTTGTCAAGGCAGGCGGCGATATGATTACCGTGCACATTGAAACGGTTAATTTAAAAGGGTTGGCAGCTATTGCTAAGAAATTAAAGGATAGGGGAGTAAGGCTGGGGATTTCTTTAAATCCGGGGACCCCTCTGTTAAAAATAAAAAAATCTTTGCCGCTGGTTGATTTTGTCCTGGTTATGTCGGTCAACCCCGGTTTTGGCGGCCAGGCCTTTATTCCGGGTGCAATAAATAAGATAAAAGAGCTGCGGGCAATTTTTAAGAAGGATATTTCCGTTGACGGAGGGATAAATAACATTACGGCAAAACTTGTCAAGAATGCCGGGGCAAATGTTCTGGCGGCCGGTTCATATATTTTTGGGGCAAAGAATATAAAAAAAGCAATTAATAATCTAAGATGACACCCCGCGCTAATTGGAATTGCGCGGGTGTTGTCCACGTGGACAAGGAGAAATAGCGATGAGTGATACTGTTGCGCAGATTAAATTCGGCACCGACGGATGGCGTGCAATTATCGCCGACACTTATACCCTGGAAAACGTTAAGATCCTGGCCCAGGCCGTGGCGGATTATTTAGGCGCCGGTAAAAAGGCCGCGGTTGGTTTTGACACGCGTTTTATGTCGGATAAGTTCGCCCTGGCCGCAGCCATGGTATTAAAAAGTAACGATATAGACGTGATTCTTTCCGACCGGCCCACGCCTACTCCGGCATTGAGTTTCGCGATTAAGTCGCGCAAGCTGGATTTAGGGGTCATGATTACCGCTTCGCATAACCCGGCCGAATATAATGGTTTTAAAATCAAGAACTCCAGCGGCGGCGGAGCCAGCTCCGAGCTGACTAAAGAGGTGGAAGGGCTCCTGGGCAAGAACCCGGTAAAAGAAACTGCTCCGGCCGGCTCCATTGAAGCCGTGGACATCATCAAAGATTACATAAAGTTTATCCGCAATTATATTGATTTAAAGAAAATAAAGAATAAAAAATTCAAGGTTTTAGTGGATTCGATGTATGGTTCAGGAGACAGTTTTATCGCCCAGGTGCTTAAGGGCACCAAGATAAGGCTAGAGTTCATGCGCAATACCATTAATCCTTCTTTCGGGGGAGGCAGGCCGGAGCCGGTGGAAGATAACTTGGAGGAATTAAAGGCGCGCGTAAAGAAAGAGAAATTTGATTTAGGTATCGCCCTTGACGGCGATGCCGACAGGATTGCCGCGGTTGCCCCCGGCGGCGTGTTTATCCATCCGCAGAAAATTTTAGGGCTGCTTGCGTTGCATTTAAACCAGGACCGCCGTTTTAGCGGCGGATTGGTTAAAACTATCTGCGGCTCGACGATGATGGACAATATCGCAAAATTTTTGGGAATTAAACTGTACGAGACTCCCGTAGGTTTTAAATATATTTCCAATCTTATGGAGACCGAGGATATCGTAGCCGGAGGAGAAGAGGCCGGCGGTATGGGGGTCAAAGGCTATATCCCCGAGCGCGACGGGACAATGGCAGGGCTGCTTTTGATCGAAATGATGGTTTACCGCAATAAGAATATGTTGAAGATCTTGAATGAAACTGAAAAAAAATTCGGCAAATATTATTACGTGCGCCAGGATTTTCACCTGGATAAGCGCGTTGAGCCCAAAAAAGAAAACCTGCCCAAAGAATTATTAGGGAAAAAAGTCATAGATATCAAAGATTACGACGGGATAAAGCTTACTTGCGAGGATCAAAGCTGGCTGATGTTCCGCGGTTCAGGCACCGAGCCGATTATGCGCACTTATGCCGAGGCAAAAAGCCTCGCTCAGGCCAAGAAACTTCTTGTTTTGGCCAAAGAGATTATTATAAAGGATGGCGTATAGATTCAGCAGGTTCATACTATTGGTTTTTTTGAAACTCTTTTTCGATTTTAAAGTAGAGGGCAGGGAGAACCTGCCCAAAAAAGGCGGATTCATTCTGGCCTGTAATCACTTAAGTTACCTGGACCCGGTTGCTTTGGGTTCAGGATGCAAGCGCTCCGTGCATTTTATGGCGCGCGACACTTTATTTAATAACCGGTTTTTAGGTTTTTGGATGAAATCGGTAGGGGTAATTCCGGTAAAAAGAGGCAGGGCGGATTTTGCGGCGTTAAAGAAGTCATTGCGCTTGGCCCGCGGCGGAGAGGGCTTGGCGATTTTTCCGGAAGGGGCGCGCCGGCCCATTGATAAAGCATTTATTAATCCGGAGCCGGGAGCAGGATTCTTGGCGGATAAAGCAAATGTGCCGGTTATTCCGGCTTATGTTTCAGGGACATACGAAGCGCTGCCTAAGGGAGTCAACAGGAAGATTAATTTTGGCAGGAAGATTTTAGTCCGCTTCGGTCAAGAAATTCATATAGAAAGGGGGAAGCCTTATCAGGAAATTTCGAATATGATAATGGCCAGCATCAAACAGTTATCGGTTAATTAAAAGTAGTGTCATTGCGAGGAGCCAAAGGCGACGCGGCAATCTCATAAAAGATAGATTGCTTCGCCCTTTCAGGGCTCGCAATGACACAATATAAAATATAAAGAAAGGAAGTAATTAGAAATGTCGGATACTAGAGCAGAATTAGAGCAGATGTACAATCAAAGTATCAAGGTTTTGAAGGAAGGCCAGGTTGTAACCGGCAAGATCGTCGAAATCAAGAGTAAAGAGGTCCTGGTGGATGTGGGTTTTAAATCCGAAGGCATAGTTGCGATTACCGAATTCAGCGCCGCGGATTTAGCCGTCGGTAAAGAGATGGAGTTTTTGCTGGAAAGCATGGAAAATGACGCCGGCGTTATGACCCTCTCGCGCGAAAAAGCCATGCGCATGCAAGGCTGGGATAAAATCGTTAAATTATCCAATGACGGCACTTTGGTTGAAGGCAAGCCGGTCAAGAAAGTCAAAGGCGGATTCCTGGTCGATATTATGGGTATCGAAGGGTTCCTGCCCAGTTCGCTTTCCTCTTTCCGCAATATGGCCGATAAGGATATCTTATATAAGATATTCAAATTTAAGATCGTTAAAGTCAATAACCTGCGCCGTTCCATCATTGTCAGCCGCCGCGAAGCAGTGCAGGCGGACAGGGATGTGGCTAAAAGCAAGATTTGGGGCGAATTGAAGATCGGCAATATTTATCCCGGCCTGGTCAAAGCGATTACCGACTTCGGCGCCTTTATTGATTTAGGCGGCCTTGACGGCCTGCTGCATATTACGGATATGTCCTGGTCAAAGATCAGCCATCCTTCCGAGATCGTGGCTATCGGCGATAAGATCGAAGTGATGATCTTAAATCTCGACCAGGCTTCGGGTAAAGTTTCTTTGGGCCTGAAGCAGAGGCTTTCTGATCCATGGAAGGATATCGAGAACAAATTCAGCGTCGGCTCAAAGGTAAAAGGCAAGGTAGTCAATATCCTGCCTTACGGAGTTTTCGTGGAACTGGAAAAAGGCATTGAAGGCCTTATTCATGTTTCCGAGATCTCCTGGACCAAGCGGGTGAATAACCCGGGCGAGATGTTTGCCGTAGGCGATATGGTGGAAACCCAGATCTTGAGCATCGAAAAAGATTCCCGCAGGATCTCCCTTAGCTTGAAACAACTGGAGCAGAACCCCTGGCTGGAAGCGGAATCAAAATATCCGGTTGGCACAAGCGTATCCGGCAAGGTCCGCGGTTTTACCGAGTATGGGGCGTTTGTGGAGCTGGATTCTAACTTGGAAGGCATGATCCATGTTTCCGATATTTCCTGGACCAGAAGGATCGGCCATCCGCAGGATGTTTTAAAAAAGGGGCAGAAGGTGGATGTTTCCATTCTTTCGGTTGATTCTGCCAACCGCAGGATCGCTTTAGGTTTAAAGCAACTGCAGGAGAATCCCTGGCCAAAAATCGCCGAGAAATATCCTTTGGATACGCAATTGGAGGTGGAGGTATCCAGCCTTACCGAATTCGGCGTATTTGCCAAGATCGACAGCGAACTGGAAGGCTTGATTTATTCCAGCGAGATCGAAAAAGAAACAGCCGCCAATTTAAAACCCGGCGATAAAATCAAGGTTAAGGTAATCAAAGTGGATGTGGAGCAGGCAAAAATCGGCCTGACAGCCCGTTTATAATGAATATGTAGGGGAGGTTTAAACCTCCCCTACGGCTGTGGATAACTATGGATATCGAAAAGCAATTAGATATTATGAAGCGTGGCGCCGTAGAGATAATCTCTGAAGATGAGCTTCGTAAGAAGCTGGAGCAGAGCATTAAAACTAAGCGCCCCTTAAAAATTAAAGCCGGGTTTGATCCTACCGCGCCGGATTTACATCTGGGCCATACCGTGCTCTTAAGAAAGCTGCGTCAATTCCAGGATTTAGGGCATGAAGTTTATTTTCTTATCGGCGATTTTACCGGCAGGATCGGGGATCCCAGCGGCCGCTCGGAAATCAGAAAACAACTCACCAGACAGGAGGTGGCCGCCAACGCCCAAACCTACAAGAAGCAGGTAGCTAAGATCCTGGATATGCGCAAGCTCAAAATAGTTTTTAACAGCAAATGGTTTGAAAAAATGTCAGGGGTCCAAATGCTGCAGCTTACTACCCACGCTTCGGTTTCCCAAATGCTGGCCCGTGATGATTTTAAGAAACGTTTTACAAACGGAGAAAATATTTCGATTTTAGAGTTTGTTTATCCTCTAATGCAGGGTTATGATTCGGTCATGCTTGAGGCTGACGTGGAAATCGGCGGAACGGACCAGATATTTAATTTGCTGGTAGGAAGAGAATTCCAAAAAGATTTCAACCAGCCGCAGCAGGTGGTTCTGACCATGCCGCTCTTAGAAGGCACCGATGGCATCCAGAAAATGAGCAAGTCTTGCGGTAATTATATCGGCATTAATGAACCGGCTAAAGAGATATTCGGTAAAATCATGTCAATCTCCGACGAGATGATGTTTAAATATTATGAATTGTTGACCGATGAGGATTTAGCTAAAGTCAGGCAGATGCATCCAAAAGATGCAAAAATTAATTTGGCCAAGATTATTATCACTCAATACCACTCTGCCGGGGCCGCGGAAAAAGAAGCGGAAGAATTTTCCCGCGTTTTTTCCCAAAAAGAAACTCCTCAAGATATGCCTGTCTTTAAAACTGATGGCAGGAAAACCATTTTAGTTATTCTTACCGAAAGTAACTTAGCGGCCAGCGGTAATGAGGCGCGCAGGCTGATAAAACAGGGGGCAGTCAGCTTTAACAACGTAAAAATCGAAAAAGACGATTTTGTCCCGGCTGAAGCCGGCATCCTCAAGGCCGGTTCCCGCAGATTTTTAAAGATTAGAATTTAATCTTAAAATTCTAAAAACTTATCTTGTAGACAGTTTACCTAACCCTATATTCCCCAATCATATCTGTAAGAAATATTTTCTCCTAAAATAAATATTGTTAGATTTTTCTATCTTCTGCG
Source organism: Candidatus Omnitrophota bacterium (assembly GCA_028715785.1). GTDB lineage: Bacteria > Omnitrophota > Gorgyraeia > Gygaellales > Profunditerraquicolaceae > UBA6249. The sequence continues at coordinate 73,078 of JAQURC010000003.1, read as the reverse complement.
TCAGTTGTAACAGAAGGAGAAAAGGCAATGCCATCGTACGCGCGTAAGCATCAGTTGCAACAATCATTAGTTTATCATGCGTTTAGCCGAAGCAGTGGGCGCAAAGTAATTTTCCAAGAATCTGAGGATTTTGGTCATTTCGAGAGGCTGCTTTGCGAGTATAGCAATAGGTTTGATGCAAAAATATATCATTGGGTCATTATGCCAAATCATTACCATCTTGTGGTTGAATTTGAATACCCGGAGCTAATTTCGAAATTTATGGCAGGATTACATCGGGCGTATAGCCATTATTACCATAAGCAATATAACGCAGTGGGTTTTTTATGGCAAGGCAGGTTTAAATTGCAGCCGATACAAAAGGATTTGTATTTGAAAAATTGCGGCAGATATGTAGAGAGAAATCCGGTGCGCGCGGGGATGGTTATAGAGGCCTGTGAATATGCGCATAGTAGTGCGCGATTTTATTGTTTGGGGCAAGAGGATGGCATAACGCGGGTTAGCCCTGATTTTGAAGATTTCGGAAAAGAGGCTGTTGGACGGCAGGCAGCTTATAAAGAATTCTTGAGTGTTTTTGATAATAAAAAGGAGGCCTATTTCTCGAATATAGAGATTCCTCGCGGTGATCAAGATTTCTTGCGCAGGCTGGTGAAGACAGGCGCGCATTATTTTCCGAGAAGGCAAGGCCGGAAAGCCGCAATATTTGTTTCGTAACCATCTAACTTTAATAGAATTACGTACACTGTCTATAATTATTACCTTTATTTTTCAGGGGTTTAGAGATATAATCATTAATTATGTTTTGGACGCTGATTGGTGCAATTGCCGCCACTTTAACCACGTTTTCCTTCATTCCGCAGATAGCCAGGTCTATACGGATGCGGTCTGTTAAAGATGTCAGCCCGGTTATGCTGTTCCAACTTTCTGCCGGCGTTTTACTGTGGATAATTTACGGGATTTCCCGCAAGGATCCGATAATCATATTGGCAAACGCGGTAACTTTAGTGAGTTTATCGATATTAATATTTTTATATTTTAAATATGGCCTGCCTGCCGGCAGGCAGGAGGGGTAGCCGGATGAAGGGGATAATTCTGGCCGGCGGTAAAGCCACCCGGCTTTATCCAATCACTAAAAGCGTTTGCAAGCAGTTACTGCCGATTTACGACAAACCGATGGTTTATTATCCTTTATCGGTTTTAATGCTTGCCGGTATACGCGATATCCTGATAATTTCAACTCCAAAAGACACCCCAAGATTTAAAGATCTTCTTGACGATGGCCACAGCTTAGGGATCAAGCTTACTTATGCGACTCAACCCGAGCCAAAAGGCATTGCCCAGAGCTTTATAATCGGCGAGGAATTTATCGGTTCCGATAAGGTATGCCTTATTTTAGGGGATAATATATTTTACGGCCAGGACCTTACAAGGTTACTTCAGCAATCGGCTAAGCTAAAAAAAGGCGGAATAATTTTCGGTTATTATGTTAAGGATCCTCGGCGCTATGGCGTCCTTGAATTTGATAAGAAATGCAGGGTAATCGCGATAGCAGAGAAGCCGAAGAGACCCAGGTCTAACTGGGCAGTTTCAGGGATATATTTTTATGATAATGACGTGGTAAACATTGCTAAAAAGATTAAGCCATCTAAAAGGGGCGAACTTGAAATCACTGCGGTAAATAACGAGTATATTAAAGAGGGTAAGCTTAAATTAAAATTTCTCGGCCGCGGCCATGCCTGGTTAGATACCGGAACATTTGAGTCTTTAATTGATGCCTCGGTTTTTATTAAGACAATTGAAGACAGGCAGGGATTAAAGATTGGTTGTATTGAAGAAGTGGCCTATCGCATGGGGTATATTAATAAAACGCAATTGCTAAAGCTTGCCGGCCATACACCAACCAGCTATGGGCAATACTTGAAGGATCTGCTTAAGGATGCATAATAATATTTTAATTTTAGGGGAAGGATTTATCGGCCAAAGGCTGCAAAAAGAACTTGATTGCAGGATTGATGGCTCAATGATCAATTATTTTAGCGATGCCGAAAAGCTGGTTAAGAAATACAACCCAAAAATAATCATTAATTGCATCGGTATTACCGGCAGGCGCAATGTTGATGACTGTGAGCTGGAAAAAGACACAACATTGTTGGCAAATAGTTTTGTCCCGGTAATCCTGGCTGAAATATGCCTGCGCAACAACATCAAGCTTGTGCATATAAGCAGCGGGTGTATCTTTAATTACGATTATAGGAAAAACAAGCCGATAAAAGAAGACAGCCGGGATTATTTCTTCGGGTTATTCTACAGCCGCAGCAAAATATATGCGGAAAGGGCGCTTGAGGCGCTTGCCCGGGATTACAATATACTTATTCCGAGGATCCGCATACCCCTGCTTAATGCCAAACACCCTAAGAATGTGTTGGATAAACTTATAAAATACAAGAAAGTGATTGATATCCCCAACTCTGTAACCTATATCCCTGATTTTGTCAATGCGGTTAAACATTTGCTCAAAATTGACGCTAAAGGGGTATATAACGTGGTAAACAAAGGCGGCTTGCGTTACCCTGAGCTTATGAAGGTTTATCAAAGATACGTTCCGGGATTTAAATTCAAAGTGGTTGCTTTAAAAAAGCTGGGTTTAGCCAGGACCAACCTGATTTTGTCCACAACCAAGCTTGAGAAAACCGGTTTTAAAACCAGGAATATTAATTCAGTTTTAGAAGAATGCGTAAAAGAATACCTAAAATCCTAGTTACCGGCGGCGCGGGGTTTATCGGCAGCGCCTTTGTGAGGCTTATTCTCGGTGATTGCCGTAGGGGAGGTTTAAACCTCCCCTACGGCTCGGTTATTATAGCCGATAAACTTACTTACGCAGGAGACCTTAAGCGCCTTGCGGAGGTGGAGGGAAAATTCAAATTTTATAAAACCGATATTTGCAATAGAAAACAGATAGAAACAATATTTGCTAGAGAAAAGCCGGATATCGTCGTGCATTTTGCCGCCGAGAGCCACGTTGACCGCAGTATTAACGATGCCTCGCCGTTTATTGAAACCAATATTAAGGGTACGCAGATTCTTATGGATACCAGCCGTAAGTTTGGGGTAAAGAAATTTATTTTTATCAGTACCGATGAAGTTTACGGAGAAATTGCCAATGGCAAGTTTGACGAAAATTCTCCCGTTAAGCCTAACAGTCCTTATGCGGCATCTAAAGCGGCAGCAGACCTTCTGGCGCAGTCGTATATCAGGACTTATAAATTTCCCGCGATAATCATCCGCCCCTCAAATAATTACGGGCCATGGCAGTATCCTGAGAAGTTGATCCCGCTGGCGATCTTGAAAATAATAGGATGCGGTAAGGTTCCGGTTTACGGCAAAGGGCTAAATGTGCGTGAATGGCTTTATGTTGATGATTGCGCCAGAGGAATTTTGGCGGTTATGAATAAAGGCGCAACGGGCCAGATTTATAATTTAGGCAGCGCTTGCGAAAGTAAGAATATTGACACAGTCAAGTTATTGCTAAGAACCCTGGGTGTCAGCCAGGACAGGTTTGAATTTGTTAAGGATCGTTTAGGCCATGATATAAGATATAGCTTGGACTCCAAAAAGCTTTATCAAAAACTCGGTTGGCGTCCGATTGTTAAACTCGCGCAAGGACTTAAGTTTACTGTGGACTGGTCGCTTAAGCATCAGGGGTGGCTTAAGAGCAAACTCGGGGATATTAATAAACTGTATAATAAATAGAAATATTCCCTAATTCATTCGAAGTATTTCTTATGTAACTGTTTATCTTTGATGGAATTACGTAAACTGTCTATGGATGGGAAAGGAATAATATGTCAGTTGTTATCGTAACAGGCTCATGCGGCTTAATCGGCTCTGAAACCGTCACTTTTTTTGCTGAAAAAGGTTTTGATATCGTCGGCATGGATAATAATATGCGTAAAAGTTTTTTTGGCCAAGACGGTTCAATCCTTTGGAACAAGCAGCGCCTCCAGAAACAGTATAAGAACTACCGGCATTATTCCGTAGATATCCGTTCCCGGCATAAAATAAATCACATATTCAAGAAGTTTAACAAGGATATCGCCTTGGTTGTCCATGCCGCGGCCCAGCCTTCTCATGATTGGGCGGCAAAAGATCCGGCAGTGGATTTCGGCGTAAACGCGGTCGGAACTTTGGTCTTGCTTGAGGCGCTGCGCCGGTTCTGCCCGCAGGCAGTTTTTATTTTTACCTCCACCAATAAAGTCTATGGCGATACCCCTAACCGCCTGCCCTTAATTGAAAAAGAAAAGCGTTTTGAAATAGCCAGCGACCATAAATATTATAATGGTATCGATGAGACCATGAGCATCGATAATTGTTTGCATTCAGTTTTTGGCGCCTCCAAAGTTGCCGCGGACGTAATGGTTCAAGAGTATGGAAGATACTTTCATCTTAAAACAGGCATATTTCGCGGCGGCTGTCTTACCGGACCGGCGCATTCCGGAGCCGAACTGCACGGATTTTTATCATATCTGGTTAAATGCGCCATTACCAGAAGGATATACAAGATCTTCGGTTATAAAGGAAAACAGGTCAGGGATAATATCCACTCATTTGATTTGGTTAACGCGTTTTATCACTATTTTAAGAATCCCCGCTCCGGAGAGGTTTATAATATTGGAGGAAGCAGGTTTGCCAATGTGTCGGTTTTAGAGGCAATCGAAATTTGCGAAAAACTTACCGGGGAACAGTTTGAGTATGAGTATATTGATACCAACCGTATCGGCGACCACATCTGGTGGATCAGCGATGTCTCTAAATTTAAATCACATTATCCGAACTGGAATTACAAGTTTGGTATCGAAGAAACAATCAAACAAATTCACGATAATTATAGACAGTCTATGTAATTCCATAAAAGATAACCAGTTACAAAACAAATATTGTGGAAAATATGAAGTATAATAATATTTTAATCACCGGCGGCGCGGGGTTTATCGGCAGTAACCTGGCGGTATATTTTAAGCGCGAATATCCGCGGCTTAAAGTTTTTGTTTTGGATAACTTGGTCCGCCGGGGAAGCGAATTTAATTTACCGCGGCTTAAGGAAAACGGCGTTAAGTTTATCCGCGGTGATGCCCGGCGCCCCAAAGACCTGGATCTGGAATTTGATATAGATTTGATATTGGAATGTTCAGCCGAGCCGTCGGTATTGGCGGGTTATCAGAATCCATCTTATATTATTGATACCAACCTGATGGGCACGGTTAACTGCCTTGAGTTGTGCCGCAAGCGTAAAGCGGGGATGATTTTCCTTTCCACAAGCAGGGTTTATCCCTATGAAAAAATAAACGCGATCAAGCGCCTTGAATCAAAGAGCAGGTTTGAGTGGCCGCGTTTTAGCGGTATCGATACGGATTTTTCTTTAACCGGCCCAAAGACTTTGTATGGGGCGACTAAGCTGGCGTCGGAATTTATCCTGCAAGAGTATATTGCCGCCTACGGGATCAAGGCGGTTGTGAACCGCTGCGGAGTGGTTGCCGGGCCATGGCAGTTTGGCAAGGTTGACCAGGGGGTATTTACCTATTGGATGCTGGCGCACTATTTTAAAAAGCCGCTTAAATATATCGGTTTTGGCGGGCAAGGCAAACAGGTGCGCGACCTTTTACATGTTGATGACCTTTGCCGGCTAATTGGCATACAGGCAAACAGCCTTCCTAAGTTAAGCGGCAATACTTATAATGTCGGCGGCGCAAGAGAAATAAGCCTTTCTTTATTGGAAACCACCGCGCTTTGCCGGCAGATTTCCGGTAATAACGTTAAAGTTGGCCACAACTTGCGTAACCGTCCGGGCGATATCGCCGTATACCTTACGGATAACAAAAAAGTTACCCGGGAACTAAAATGGCAGCCGCAAAAACCGGCAATAACGATCCTGAATGATATTTTTAACTGGATCAGGAATAATGAGGCGAAGCTAAGAAAACTCTAAATAAAAAAAATAGATCCGATCACGGTTGTTTTAGTAAATACATAATTAACTTGACAAATCATATTTGTATTATATAATTTTAGCATGAAGTATTACAGGCGAAATATAGAAGGTGTCCTTAAGAAAGCCGCTCTCCAATTCCGCGTTTTAGTTTTGACCGGGATGCGCCAGACGGGAAAGTCTACGCTTCTTGCGCATCTTTTCCAAAAGACGCACCGCTATGTTTCTTTAGATAATCCGCGCGATTTAAAGCTCGCCCAGGAGGATCCGGAGCTATTTTTTGATGAGTATAAAGAGCCGTTAATCATAGACGAAATTCAATATGCCCCGCAGCTTCTGCCGTATATTAAGATAAGGGCGGATGAATCAGGGAGAAGAGGGCGGTTTATACTCACCGGTTCGCAGCAATTTACGATGATCCATAATCTCCGAGAGAGTTTGGCGGGTAGGGCGGCGATTTTTCATCTTTTGCCCATGGCTATTACTGAGGCAAAAAGCGCCACGCAGAACTATTCTTTCCGCGGTATTAATGGTTCATATCCAGAGTTAATGTTAAGGCCAAACCATGATTCGCAGCGCTGGTTTGGATCTTATGTATCCACATATTTAGAGAAAGACGTGCAGCCTTTTTATCGGCTGGAGAAAATAACCCATTTCCGCGACCTGCTCTTTCTTTTAGCTGCCCGCTCATCCCAGGCCTTAAATTATCAGTCTCTTTCTAATGATTTGGGCGTATCGATTCAAGCGGTGAAATTATGGGTAAGCATCCTTGAAGTATCCCAGGTTATATTTCTGCTTAGGCCATATCATCTTAATTTAGGCAGCCGTATTGTAAAATCTCCAAAAGTATATTTTACCGACATCGGATTAGTAAATTATTTAATCGGCAATAAATCAAAAATTGCTCTTACGCGCGGCGCGCAGGCAGGGGCTATTTTCGAGAATTTTGTGATCCAGGAACTATTAAAACATTATTTTAACCTCGGATTAACGCCGCCTCTTTACTATTACCGGACAAACAACGGGCTGGAAATAGATATAATTATTGAAGAAAAGGCGGGTGTGATTAGGCCTTGTGAGATCAAATTAACTAAAACGCCCAATTCCAGCATGATTAATTCGATAGAACGGCTGCGCAATCTGCGCAAAAGCAAAAAATTGTCTATACTAAACGGTTGTGTTATCTCGCTTATCGATAAATCTTTTCCTCTTACTAAAACTGCCCGGGCGTATAATCTAAAAGAGTTCTTGTCGGTTATTTAATAATCTCGTAATAGGAAAACAGATCCGGCCCCAATTTGAGATGAAATCAATTAAGCCAAAAAATACCCTGCGTAAACGTTTTATCGCCGCTGAATCCGATGCTCTGGTTATCGAAACCATCCAAACATGGAATAAGCCTACGAGACCGTCATTGCGAGGAGCCGAAGGCGACGAAGCAATCTCAGAAGAGCAGGGGCAATCCCATCTGCGTATACTTAAACTCAAAGGCACCTGGCGCGCCAATGATTACAACCAACTTTGCTTTGAAGTTACCGGCCGCAAAGGCCCGCCTGAAACCTACACCTTTAAAGGAAGCTGGAAACTAAATGATAATCAACAGATCGAATATACGTCAGAAGACGGCCGCGACAGATTAACTTTTAAAGGTTATTGGAACATACCTTCGGCCAATCGCCTTGTTTATATACTTGAAGGCAGCTCAACTTCGCGTTTTGAATTCAAGGTCCAGCTTGAATCGCCGACATTTTACCCTAAAAAAGGAGAGATCTGTTATCGCATTGGTATAGGTATTCGCCAAAGCCGCCTGAGCGCGCCCGGCCAGATAATTATTCTCTACGGTGAATGGAGGTTTGGCCGCGATTTAGGGCTAACTTTTCAGATGGATTATGGCCAAGGCAAGGTCAGGGCAATAGAATTCGGGGCAAAGGTAACCTTTGGCCGTAACAAAGTTATTTTCGCGCTTAAGAACGAGCTTGGCCAACCCCTAGGCGCAACTCTTACTATGACCCGTAAATTCTTAGAACACCTTGATGCTGAAGCCTTTATAAGGCTGAAATCCCGCCAAAAAGAACAGGCAATCGAAGCCGGAATCACCATTCCTTTTTAGGTAAAAATCCGTCATATTTCTTGACTTTTTTCCTCTACTTGTTACAATATCCGTTCAATGACTGAACATCTCCAAACAGAAGAAACCCTCTTTATTTTCAAAGAGTTAGAAGCTAACCCAAATACTACCCAGCGCGATCTTTCCACCCGCCTGAATATCTCCTTAGGTAAAACTAACTATCTTCTACGCGAACTTATCCTGAAGGGTTTCATCAAAGCCAAAAACTTCACCGGTAACCCGGGGAAACTAAGAAAAATGCATTATCTTTTAACCGAGAAAGGCCTGGAAGAAAAATTCAGGCTCCTCCAGCATTTCCTGCAAATAAAAGAGGTGGAATATAATCAATTAAAACAGGAACTAGGGGATTCGTTAAATGAAAAAAGTAAAGCTCAAGAGGAGTTAGTATGAAAAAAGCGCTTATTACTGGAGCAACGGGGCAGGATGGTTCCTATTTAACCGAATTCCTGCTTTCAAAAGGTTACCAAGTTCATGGAATAATCCGCCGCGCAAGCACTTTTAATACTGGCAGGATAGACCATATCTATGTCGATCCGCATTCTAAAAAGGCAAAATTATTCCTGCATTATGGCGATATCGCCGACGCCGAGCAAATCAATAACATTATTTTTAATATAAAACCGGATGAAGTGTATCACTTAGCAGCCCAGAGCCATGTCCGGGTAAGTTTTGATATCCCCGAATACACGGGAAATATCACCGCCTTAGGCACGACGCGTATCCTGGAGGCAATCCGCCGCAGCGGTAGAAAGATCAAGTTCTACCAGGCATCCTCCAGCGAAATGTTCGGTTCCGCGCTCCCGCCGCAATCAGAAACTACTCAGTTCCAGCCGCAAAGCCCTTATGCCTGCGCCAAACTTTATTCGTATTGGCTGACAAAAAATTATCGCGACGGTTATAATATGTTTGCCTGTAATGGCATACTTTTTAACCACGAAAGTCCCCGTAGAGGAGAAACTTTTGTTAGTAGGAAGATTACCCGGGCAGTAGCCAGCATCTTAGCCGGCAAGCAGGATAAGCTTTATTTAGGTAATCTTAATGCAAAAAGGGATTGGGGTTTTGCGCCTGAGTATACCGAGATTATGTGGCGAATATTACAGCAGGATAAACCCGATGATTATGTTACAGGTACAGGTGAGTCTCATTCTGTAAAAGAATTAGTCGAAGAAGCTTTTAGTTACGTTGGCCTAAAGTGGAAGAAATACGTAAGTATTGACCCGCGTTATTTTCGTCCGACAGAAGTAAATAACCTTATTGCTGACATTAAGAAAGCAAAGAAGGTGCTTAAGTGGCATCCTAAAGTGAATTTTAATGATCTAGTAAAGATAATGGTAGATGCTGATGTGCGGGCCTTTGGGTTAAAAGCTATAGGAGAAGGGGATAAGATATTGGAGAAGAAATTCCCTAACAGATGGTGGAAGGTAGACTAATAATAGGGACTATATGTGTCGTTGCGAGGAGGGCAAAGCCCGACGAAGCAATCTATAAATTATGATTAACCTAAAGAATAAACGTATTTTAGTTACCGGTGGCCACGGGTTTCTCGGATCTTTTGTGGTTAAGAAACTGAGAGAACGCGGTTGTAAGAATATCTTTGTCCCGCGCAGTAAAGAGTATGATCTAGTGGATATGGATGCGGTCAAACGGCTTTACGCTGATGCCAAACCGGATATTGTCATTCATCTGGCGGCAAAAGTCGGCGGTATCGGAGCTAACAGAGAAAACCCCGGGAAATTTTTCTATGATAACTTGATGATGGGCGTTCAGATGATGGAAATTGGACGGCAGGCTGGCATAGAAAAGTTTGTCGCCTTAGGCACCATTTGCGCATATCCTAAATTCACTCCCGTCCCTTTTAAAGAAGAAAACTTATGGAATGGTTATCCTGAGGAGACAAATGCTCCTTATGGATTAGCTAAAAAGATGCTCTTAGTGCAATCCCAAGCCTATCGTCAACAATATGGCTTTAACTCGATCTTCTTGCTCCCTGTTAATCTCTACGGCCCGGAAGATAACTTTGATCCTAATTCATCGCATGTCATTCCCGCGCTTATCAAAAAATGCATCGACGCTCAAAATGTGTCATTGCGAGGCGCGAAGCGCCGAAGCAATCCCATCCCCGCCATCACCGTCTGGGGCACCGGCAAACCCACTCGCGAATTCCTATATGTCGAAGACGCCACGGAAGCCATTATTTTAGCCACCGAAAAATATAATAAATCTGATCCAGTTAACATAGGCGCTGGCTTTGAAATATCCATTAAAGACTTGGTTAGACTTATCGCTAAACTCACGGATTTTAAAGGCAAGATCATCTGGGATAAAACCAAGCCCGACGGCCAGCCACGCAGATGCTTAGATACGGCAAGAGCAGAAAAAGAATTTGGTTTTAGGGCTAGAACAAAATTTGAAGCCGGCTTAAAGAAAACCATTGAGTGTTACAGAAAAAATGGTTAGCTATGTATCTGGAATTTTGACCAAGATGACTCATGCTTAGCAGAGTTCCGTATATCTAAATAATTTACCTAAGCGTAAATTGTGGATAGATTTTTTTAATTTGCGATAATATGAACAAGATTATTTTAAAGAATATTTCAAGCACATATCTATGCCGGATTTGGATCGGAATTATATCATTAATTTCGGTTCCATATCTAATTAATAAACTTGGAGTTGACGCCTACGGCGTATTATCTTTAAGTTTGATTGTTATTGGCTATTCGTCTCTTTTTGATTTTGGCTTAGCTAGGGGGATTACTAAGTATATTGCGGAATACAATGTTATTAATGACATAGAAAAAATAAGAAAACTTGTTAAAACTTCTTTTTCCCTTTATCTAATCATGGGTTTGGTAGGCGCATTAATCCTGGGCATATTGACGCACTTCTTTTTAATGAAAATATTCAAGATTCCAGGTTGGATGCAACAGGAGGCACTGATAACTTTTTATCTAACAGCCTTCTATTTGATTTTTAGGTTACCTCAACTATTTGTTCAAGCAATAGCAATCGGATATCAGAAGATATATCTTCTTAATTTTATCAATACGATATTTAACAGCCTAAAAATTATATTTTCTGTTGTTGTATTATGGCTGGGGTGTTTCTTGCAAACCGTAGTAGTCGTTAATGTAATAATCGGAATAGTGCATTTTTTTGTACTTTATATTTTTGTAAAAAAATCATTGCCTCAGGGGGCCGTTGTCCCCAGCTATGATAAAAATACCGCTGCTATGGTTTTGGGCTATTCCATAAAATCGTTTACAGCAGATTCAATAGGGATGTTTATCACGTATGTAGATAAGTTTATTATCGGTATTTTTCTACCTATTGCAAATTTGGCGTATTATTCTGTTCCATTTGAAATTAGTTCCCGGGCATGGGAATTTCAAGTTTCTGCTATTGCGACTCTCTTTCCAGCATTTAGCATGTATAATGCTGCTAATGAGAATGCGGAATTTGACAGGCTTTATAGAAGGATTACCAAGGCCATCGTCATTACCGCTGTTTTTGTTTCTACTTTTGTAAGTATATTTGCAATAGAAATATTGAAGTACTGGATCGGCTTAGAGTTTGCTCTGCGTGCGCATCAAATTCTTAGGGTCGTTAGCTGGGGGGTGTTAACAAGCAGTCTACTTTCAATTATTGGGATTATTCTATATAGTACTTCAAATTTAAGCAAAGCTATAAAAGTAAACTTAATAATGTTAACTATCCATATAATGGTATCTTTAGTATTGATCCGTTATTATGGTATTTTTGGGATTGCATTGTCTTGGCTGCTGACACACCTGATCGGTTTATTTATTTTAGTGCCCTGGGTAAACAAAAATTTAACTCATTTTCCTGCAAAGGAATATATTTATAATTTGGCTAAATCAATTATTGTCGCACTTCTTATCGTTTTGACCAGTTACTATGTGTTTAGAGGCCATATTCATAACCTAATTTTTCTTATGATCATAGGGATCTTAGATGTATTACTTTATTCCATAGCATCTTATTTTATCTTATTGTCTAAACAGGAACAATACTTTTTTAAAGGTTATGCTTTAAGTTTTATCGAAAAAATGTTGCCCAGGAAAACTCTATGAATAATAATGAACTCGATATAATTCTGGTTAATCCTCCTACCAGGCTTTCTTCTCGCAATATTCCTTTTTCAATCCTTTCGCTTGCTGCATACCTGGAAGATAAGGGGAAAAAATGCGAGATTCTCGACGTTAAATATCTAAATATTCCCAATGTTTCATTAATAGAAGCGGAAAATTATATAGTTGACAAATTGCTGGTAAAGCCAACAGTTTCCATTGGTTTTACTTGTCTTACTGCTGAGTTTGGCTGCGTATATAGAATGGCGCAGCAGTTAAGAGCAAGGGGATACAAAGGTTTTATCATCGCTGGCGGGCATCATCCTACTTTTTGCCCAAAAGATTTCCTAGAGGAAAAAAACATATTTGATTATGTTGTATTAGGCGAAGGAGAACAGACTCTTTATGAACTTTTAAATGCGATAGAAAGTAAAGCGGAAGTTGATAAGATTGATGGGTTGGCATTTTATAGAGATGGCGAATTACATAAGACAAAACCGAGGCAGTTATTAGAAAATTTGGATTTCTTTTCATTGCCCCCGTATCATTTATTAGATCTAACTTATTATTTGCAGCCCCGCACAGATCTAATCCGCAATATTTTTATTTCCGGAATAGGCATTCAAACAACCAGAGGCTGTCCATTCAATTGTACTTTTTGTGGGAATAATTCATTAGTTTCGGCAAATAGCTATACTTCCCGCATACGTTCACGCCCTGCGGAAGTAGTTGTTAAGGAAATAGCCTATTTAAAAAATAAATTTAAGATTGATGGTTTTTCAATTGAAGATGACATGTTTACTTTAAACGACCGAAGAGTCATTGAATTTAGCAACTTATTAAAAGATAGAGATCTGAGATTGGTATGGGGATGCCAGAGCCATGTTAATACATTTTCAGAGAATATGGCAAAAAACATGAAAGAAGCCGGCTGCATCCAAGTTGAGTTTGGTGTTGAATCGGGTTCTGAGCGTATTCTTAAGGAAATGAAAAAGGGCGCAACTATTAAAAAAATAAAACAGGCGTTTCAAATTTGTAAAAAATACAGCCTTAGATCTTTGGCGAATTTTTTGATAAATACTCCTACAGAACAAGAAGAAGATCTCGCAGCAACTTTTCGCCTGGCAAATTCTATAAAAGCTACTAAATATTCTTTTGCAGTTACCGTACCTCTCCTGGGAACCGAATTATATGATAAATATGTTATTCCTCGGCTTAAAAAGGATGAATATGAAATTTCAGGCCAAAGAAGGTCTTATCAGGAAATAACAGACCCGCGTTTTAAACTGGCTAAACATAAGAAAAATATGGGGCTTCTCTACGTTAAGGTCCGATTTAGGTACATGATTCTAGGAGAATACCTTGATTCTCTATATTGGTTTGTAACGCACCATGCATTTTATAGAAAATCCAGTCGTTATAAAATTTATTTTCGGGAATTATTTTTGTTGCAGATAAACAAAACTTACGGTTTATTAAAACGCGTTATTGAAAGACTGTTAAAAAGGCAGCGATAGGAATTTATATGTTTGAAAAAAAGGAAAATATTAAATTTAAAAAAGGGTTAGTTATCTGTGCTCCATCTCCGGATCAATTAACCACGATTTCTGTAAGCACAGCTAAAATTATCAATGCGATGCTTCAAGATGGCTGGGAAATTGATATTATTTCTTGCGAAGATAGGAAGGCTAAGATTGACGATACATTTGTGCAGCTTATGAGGGGGGCAACGTTATATAAAGTCAAGTGTCCTTTTAATAAGCCATCGCTTTGGGTATTTACTGCATTTGGGATGGCAAGTAGCATTATACGCAGAAAGAATTATAATTTATTATTTTCGATTTCTCCTTATAGCTGGACTAATATTGTTGGTTTTTTGCTCAAGAAAATCTATAAACATAAGCTACCGTGGGTTGTTTTTTTCGGTGATCCCTGGGGAAATAACCCGGATTTAAAACTAGCTCCACTTAGAAAGGTTATGGAGCGCAGCGTGCTTTTGTCTTGCGATGCTATTTGCTATTGTAATAGCAAGCTAAGGGATTGGGCGTTTTCCCAGTTTTCGAAGGAAAGAGTTGTTTTAGAAAGAAAAACATTTATTATTCCTTATTTTTATGATTTAAGGCTTTATGGCGAATCCGCCAAACTTAAATCTGATGGTAAAATTATTATCCGACATTTTGGTCAGATTCCCGTAGGAGGATATATTTTACATTTACTAAAAGCTATAAGTATTATGTTCAGAGATGAACCTTCATTAAAAAATAAGGTTTTTTTTGACTTGATTGGCAGGGCAAATCCGCACTATAAGGGAAGCGTATCCAGACTTATAAAGAAACTCGACCTTGCAAAACAGGTCAATTTTAATTATGACGATTCGAAAGTAATCCATATCCCATATTCTGAAAGCCTTGGTTTGATGAAGACGGCAGATGCGCTTTTACTTTTAGGAGTTCATCCAGATTATTTTCATGGTTGGGGTAATGTTATTTTGCATGTTAAATTAATTGATTATTTTGGCGCAGACAAGCCTATCTTTGCACTTGCCGGGAAAGATTCAGTTACTAATGATTTGCTAAAGGATGGAGTAAGTATTTGCACAAGTAATGATCCATATGCAATAAGAGATGCGCTGATAGCGTTTATTAATAAGATGCCTAAACCTGCCGTTTTAACAAGGGAGCGTTTTGCTAAAAAGGTAGTGTATTCACAATGGTCACGAGTATTCAAACAGGTGATAGTAAATGAATGAAGCGTTGAAAGAAAAAAATAACAAAATAATCGATTATCTAGGTTTATTTTTTATAGGGATACTTTCGCTATCGTATGTGTTGTTCTATAGGAATTTCGCTAAATTACATATCGATTTATCTTTCATGGGAGCGCCATTTTTTATTAGCGATATGGTATTTTTAACCTGTTTTTTCCTTTTTCTCCTAAAACAATTGATTGATCGTAATAATATTAATATTGTTTCCCTACTATTTTGTTTATGTCTAGGATTCTTAATTATAAAAACAGTCTTTGGATATCTTTATTGGGGTCCATTAGCATTAAGACATGCTGTATTATTTTTTTATCCTTTCTTTGCCATTTTTACTTATGTTTTCTATAGGAGTGATTTTTTTGCACCCAGGAAATGTTTAATTCTAATCTTCGTATTCCTTTCTATTTTTAAATTCGATATTTTTTTCCCTTATTATGCTTTGACTTGTTTTATACTGACAGCAATCCTGGTAAAGGATTATCCGAATAGGCTGGTAAAGTCTGTCTTATTTTTATTGTTATTACTTATATTCCCCTACAGGCCACTTTTTGATATTCCAAGGACTTTTTCCGTAAGTAATTTATCTGCAGGTATCTTCGCGGCTTTTGGTTTTTTGTATATTTTAAAAATTAAAAAGATTTATAAAATTATTCTTTTTTTTATTTTTATATCATTTATTTTCTACGGAGGAGTAAAGTATGGCAAACCGAATGAATTAAAATCTATATTAAGTATTGATGAGTTGGTTAAAAGATATAATGTAAACATAGAAAATCTTCGTAATAAAGAAGATAACTTTAAAGCATCAAAATTAGATATAAAATTATATAATAAAGATAACGCCTGGGTTCAAAAGAATAATGACTATAAATATAAGATAACTAATAAATCTCCTTTAATATCTGCTATTGAAAATAATCCAGCAGTTGGGAAAACTCCAAATGTTAAAGGATATAAAATTAGTTTTTTTACAAAAATTTCTAGGTTAGTAAATGAAGTAAGGAGAGACAATGTTGATTTTTCCAATAGGGGTATTGATATCCCGTATATAAATAGTTTATTTAGAATTTTTATTTGGGGAGATGCTCTTGACGAGTTAATAATGCAGCATCCTGTATTTGGTTTTGATTTTGGCAAACCTTTCCGCGCCCGCTCTTTAGAAATTTTAGGTTGGGCTTCAGGAGAGTGGATGAGAGACGGGTGGGTATGTCTGCATAATTCTTATATTGATATAGTTTATCGTGCGGGCATACTAGGTATAATAATTATTGTCTATGTTTTTGTTACACTTTTCTCCCTTATAAAACGTTCTTTTCAGAACCGGTCCTTAACAGGAATATTATTGACCGGCATACTAATAAATTGGTTTATAGCAGCTAACTTTCTGGAGATTTTAGAAATGCCGTATACTGCAATTCCGTTGTGGAGTTTATTTGGGTTGACCTTTGCGTATCTATTCAAAAATAAAACCCTATGAAAGTTTTAATCATTCATAATCATTATTTGGAAAAAGGAGGGGAAGACGAGGTATTTAGTGCGGAGGCGAAGGTATTAGAGGAACGTGGGCACAAAGTAATTCGTTACGAGAAATCAAACGAATATATCAAAAGTTTGCCATTTTTTAGAAAGGTCATTTTTATTCTGCTGAGACTGAATTTCTCCAGGGTAGTTTATAAAGAAATAAAAGAAATTATAAAAAAGGAAAAACCGGATATTGCGCATATTCACAATATCTTCTTTTATATAACACCTGCGGTATATTACGCATTAAAAGAAGAGGATATTCCGGTAGTCCAGTCTCTTCATAATTACAGGTTTTTCTGTCTTAAGGGTATTTTTTTTCGTAAAGGAAAAGTTTGTGAAAGATGCAAGGATAAACGATTTTTTCATGCAGTGGTGGGAAGATGCTGGAATAGTTCTTTTATTCTTTCATTTTTCTTGGCAAAACTTATTTTTAAGAGAAATCCTTTTTTTAAAAATGCGGATTCATATATCGCGACAAGTAGATTTAGTAGGAATAAATTTATTGAGTTTGGGCTAGAGGAACAAAGAATGCATTTGAAGCCAAATTTTTTAACAATTGAACCGGAATCAGGTAGCCAGGAGCATAATTATGCTTTATTTATTGGCCGGCTTGTCGATTATAAAGGCGTAGAGACATTAATGGGTGCTTATAACCTCAATCCCGCATTCAATTTGAAAATTATTGGCGATGGCCCGTTAAAAGAAAGAGTTTATGATTTTTCTTCTTCATACGATAATGTTGAATTTTTAGGGAAAATAGATAGGGATTTACTTCTTAAGACAATAAGAGGAGCTTCTTTTATAATCTTTCCTTCAGAATGTTATGAAAATATGCCTTTGGTTATAATGGAAAGCTTCGCTTTATCCAAGCCGGTTTTGGCCAGTAATTTAGGAGCCATTAAGGAGTTCGTTATAGATGGGTTTAGCGGCGTCTTATTTGAGCCGGGCAACATAAATGATTTAGCTGCAAAAATTACTTATTTATTTTTCCATAATAAAGAGCGCATGGAAATGGGCAAGAATGCAAATAAAATTTACCGAGATCAGTTTAATGAAGAGAAGAACTACTATGATTTAATTAATATTTATGAAAAAACAATAAAATTCAAAAAGATAGTGGTGACCAGAATAAATAATTAGTTTTATAATCTGTTAAGAAGTATAATATGCAAAGTAGGCGAATGTAAAAATAACGATTTACTGGGATTGAAAAAGTATGGAAAAAACCCGAAAAAAGATATTAATAACTGGAGCTGATGGTTTTATAGGAAGCCATCTAACCGAATTTTTAATTGAACGGGATTATGATGTGAGAGCCTTTGTTTATTATAACTCTTTTAATTCGTGGGGCTGGCTTGATTCCCTTCCGGATAGCAAAATAAAGCGGATTGAGGTCTTCCCGGGCGATATTCGTGATGTGCATGGAGTTGAGAAAGCAATGAAAAGTTGCGATATCGTATTCCACCTGGCTGCCCTGATTGCAATTCCGTTTTCCTATCAATCACCGGATTCGTATGCAGATACTAATATCAAAGGCACTCTTAACATATTGCAGTCGGCCAGAAAGCTTGATGTAAAGAAAATAATTATTACTTCTACTTCGGAAGTTTATGGGACAGCTCAATATGTGCCAATTGATGAAAAACATCCTCTACAGGCTCAGTCTCCATATAGCGCAACTAAAATCGCTGCTGATCGTTTAGCGGAATCTTTTTATCGGTCTTTTAAATTACCAATCGTAATTGCGCGTCCCTTTAATACCTATGGTCCGCGACAGTCCGCGCGGGCCATAATCCCGGCAATTATTACTCAATTACTGGCCGGAGCCAGAGAGATTCGTTTGGGAAACTTGGTGCCAACCCGCGATTTTAATTACGTAAAAGATGTCTGCCGCGCTTTTTTAGAGATTGCCGGCTCTAAAAAAACCATAGGAGAAGAGATTAATATTTCCAGCGGGATCGAAGTATCTGTTGAAGAACTGGCGAAAATCTTAGTTGATAAGTTGAACCGGCGCGCGAAGATCATCATTGACGAAGAACGCAAGAGGCCTAAGGGTTCGGAGGTAGAACGCCTCCTCGGCAGCAATAAAAAAATAACTTCTCTGACGGGCTGGCAGCCAAAATATAGCTTAGAGAAAGGTCTTGAAGAGACAATTATATGGTTTAAGAAAAGGGAAAACTTAAAGAGATACAAAACCGGGATCTACAATATTTAAAATGAGAGCAATCATTTTGGCAGGGGGAAAGGG
The DNA here is from genome assembly GCA_028715785.1 of Candidatus Omnitrophota bacterium. Taxonomy (GTDB): domain Bacteria; phylum Omnitrophota; class Gorgyraeia; order Gygaellales; family Profunditerraquicolaceae; genus UBA6249. The sequence continues at coordinate 54,340 of JAQURC010000003.1, read as the reverse complement.
AGCGCGGCTTAAGCCTTATACTACTTTGATTCCTAAACCCTTAGTCCCTATTGGAGGCGAATGTTCGGTTCTTGAATTAGTTATTCTTCAATTGGCCAAGGCAGGTTTTACTAATATTACGTTAGCTGTTAACCACCTTGCTGAGTTAGTGAGAGCTTATTTTGGGGATGGGAAGAAATGGGGCGTTCTGATCGATTATTCTCTTGAGGACAAGCCCCTTAATACTGTGGGTCCGTTGGCGCTTATTCAGGATCTTCCGGATAATTTTCTCGTAATGAATTCCGATGTCCTATGTAATCTAAATCTTAAAGAATTTTACCAGGAACATGTAAAGAATCAAAGAAAGATTTCTGTGGCGGCCTGTTCAAGGGAATTGACTATTGACTTTGGAGTAATGGAGTATGATAGTGGGCATTGCCTAACGGGATTTAATGAAAAACCGGTTTACCGTTTTGATGTTAGTATGGGGATTTATTGCCTCAATCGTTCAGTAATTGAAAGCACGCCAAGAGGCCGGCAGTATGGATTCGACCAATTAATGCTTGATGGTATCAAAAATAAAGATAAAATCCACGTGCATAAATTTGACGGATTTTGGTTAGATATAGGACGAGCGGAAGATTATCAGTACGCCGATGAGCATTACGCGGAGATAAAGAAAAAGATGAGGATCGAATAGTGAAAATATTGGTCACTGGTGCTTTAGGGTTTACAGGCCGTCATCTTATTGAGTTTTTATCCAAACAGTGCGGACCTGAACTTTATTTAACTGATTTTATTTCCGATAACGCTAAAAATGTCTTGAATTGCGATTTGACCCGAAGAGAATCCGTACAGGCCTTGATCGATAAGATCCGGCCGGATCGCATTTATCATCTTGCCGGCAGTTTTACCAATAACTATGACATTGACTATTCGGTAAATGTATTAAGCACAAAAAATATCTTAGATTCTTTATTGGGATCCGCTATTTCCTGCCGGGTACTGTTGATTGGAAGTTCTGCTGAATACGGTTTTGTTGATGTTAAGGATAATCCTGTTAGCGAGAGCTATCCGCTGCGGCCCTGCCGTATTCACGGCCTTACCAAGGTTTACCAAACATATCTGATGAATTTTTATCATAAGGCCTACCAGATGGATATTGTAATGGCGCGCACCTTTAATCTATCTGGTGATGGCAGGCGGATTTCAAAGCTTATGTTTATCGGGAAGGTCTATGATCAGATAGAAAAAATAAAAAGAGGGGATATTTCTAAGATAGTAGTGGGGAATTTGGAAGCAAAGAGAGATTATATCGATGTTCGAGAAGCTGTCAAGTATTACCAAAAGATTATGGAACGAGGGAAGTCAGGAGAGGTATATAACGTCGGTAGCGGTGGTAGTATCAGAATGAAGGATCTCTTAGTTTCACTTTTAAAAGAAGAAGATTTGGATATGAGAGTGGTTGAGGAAGCAGTTTCCTTCGTACCAGATAAGACTGATGTTCCGGAGATATTCGCGGATTTAAAGAAGGTAAGAGAATTATGAATTACATAAGAATCAGCCCGCAAAATAAGGATAGCGCCAAGAACAATAAAATTTATTTGCCGATAATTTTCGGAATATCTTTTTTATTCGGATCTATTTTCCTGATTTTTAGCCTACGCTTTCAACAACAATATGATGCTTTAAATTTTATTCAATATGCTCAAGATATAGTTTCAGGAGGGCTCTGGAAATGCGGTATGGCTAAAGAGCCGGGGTATCCCATATTAATATCCCCATTATTTTGGTTATTTTCTGAATCTAATGCAGTAATATTAGTGCGTATTACAAATATCCTCTTATTTTCTGCGTCAGCTACCTTGTTCTTTTTGGTATTAAGAATTTTAATGCCCAATTCTTCATTAAAAAGAGTATTTGTTTTTAGCTTGCCGTTCACTCTTAGTCCTCAATTGGCATCATTTTCTGCGCTCCGCGTGTATTCAGAGCCGCTACAGCTTTTTCTCAACTCTCTAATCTTGTTTTGCCTTATGAAAATATCTCTAAATGAAGAGAACTCTTGGTGTTCCACTGAACTAAAATTCTGGATTATTGCTGCTTTAGCGGCAGGTTGGCTGGTAATTACTAAGGCTTTCTTTTTAATTTATCCTTTTTGGTTAGTTTTTTTTATTCTGGTTTACAGGATTTTATTTACTAAAAAAAGCTGTTCCATAAAAATTATCGCTAAGCCGATTATAATGTTTTTGTGCATAAGCCTTTTATTTCCTTTTCTGTGGAGTGCTAGAAATTACAAAAAGTATGGTTACGCTATGGTTGCTATAAGGGGTGCTGATAATCTTTTGGCCCATGCTTATTTGGTAGACTGGGATTTAAAAGACTCATTAAAATGGGGTATTTTTCAATTATCTAACAAGCTAGGTGAAGTTTCTTTTCCAAGCGATTCCAAGAGGATGGCGAAAATAACCGGTGAGCCTTATATAAAATCAACAGGATTTTTGAATAGTTATAATGAAGGACATTATTCGAATACTGAGATTTCTGCTATTGCGGAATGGCACCGTCTTGTTAAAGAACACCCTTTTAGGTATATTTGGTTTTATTGTTTGAATGCCTTAAACCATGTTTTATTTGAGGGCGTCTATCCGGATATCTTCCCGGAGCATGCGACAAGGCTGACCAATTATATTTATCTTGCTTCGGCTATAATCTTGCATTTTCTATACAGCATATTAATTTATTTGGTAATTATAGCAGGAGTTTTAAAGTACGCGCTGAGATCCGGGGTCAAAAGTTTACTGAAATTAAGATTTAAACACGCACTTATCATAATCAGCCTGGGTTATTTCTATTTTTTTGCCTACCATTTTCATACTGAAACGAGATATTTTTATCCATTCTATGTTAATATTTATTTAATTTTTGCTTTAAGCTGCGATTATCTGTTTAGGGGATATGAGGGTAAAAATGGGATTCAATAGCGAAGATAATTACAAAACAATCGGCATAACAGAAATTTTAATTGCCTTGTTCTTTTTTGCGTTTATGATTATTCATCCCAGATACCTGGGTTTAAGAAACGACGGTTTCAGTTTGTTGCCCCTCACTTTGTTGACTTTACCTACCTTATTCTTGTATCTTTATGCATTGATTAACCGTAACATCAAAAGAGAAACCTTTAATTTTTTGATTGTTATCGCTTTTTTTATCCTTTACCTGGGAATCAAGATCTATAGAGGAATGGATTCAATAGGTAGGGAGGGGGATAGGGATGACGCCCTTTACCAATCGGTGAATTTTTTCTTACAGGGGATATACCCTTTTGATAAGCCTACCTTTTGTTGTAAACCGCCGATTACTGGCGGCCCTGCTTCGGTATTATTATCCTTGCCATTTGTAAAATTTTTCAATAACATCAATATACTTTCTACATTCGTTATGGCATTTATCGTTTTTTACCTATGGAAATATATTGAGAGGGTTAGCGCTCGCCCGATTTTGACGTTGGCTTTAATTGTGATGGTGTTTCATCCATATTTTAATTGGTGTTATTGGGAAAGTTCGGAGGAACTTTTATATGGGATGCCATTTTTGTATTTAGCAGTTCTAATTTTCTTAAAGCAATGGGTAGATATTAAATGGCTAAGATTTTTTATTATCGGGATTCTGCTTGGGATAAGTTCGATGGTAAGGATATGCTATATGCTGCCGGCAGCGATACTTCTTTTCCTTATTTTCAGGAATAGCCGTCGCTATCTTATCCATAGCATAATTGGTATAGTTTTAACGGTAAGCTTGTTTTCCTTGCCATTTTTAATTCTAAATTACAAACATTTTTTATTTCATTATTTATGGGGTGCTACTCTGTATCAAAAGGGGAATTTCGAGATAGCTTTTTTTGTAGCAATTATTTTTATCTGGTTGTATTCAAAAATTATAAAAAACTTTTCCTTGGCCAGTCAAGCGCATATTTTAATCGCATCGGCTGTTATAACAGGGCACATTTATTCCGGGCTTCTTCTAATTCCTTGGCATGTCTATTATTGGATGATTCCTACGTTGGTAGCATTACCTTTTCTTGAAAAACCACAGGAATCTAAGATATCTTATGACAATGAAAAATAAACCTGTTTCTGGAAGCAGGGATAATGATTATTTGGATATTTTAGGCATGCGTGTTGATTTAGTCCAGATTCCCGATGTAATTAAGCGAATTTCCGGCTGGATTGAAAACAAAAAAATCGGCAATTACGTCGTTGTAGCTAATGCCTATGATATGATCGCCGGTAAAAAGAATGATAAGGTTAGAAATGCGATAAACGGTAGCAGCCTATCTGTTTCTGATGGGATTTCATTAGTATTGCTTTCCAGGTTCAAAGGCCATCCCCTTAAAAGGAGAGTGTATGGGCCTGATTTGATGCTTGAGTCTTTAAGGTTAGCTGAAATTAAGGGCTACTCAAATTTTTTCTATGGGACTACTCAGGTAACCTTAAATTTATTGGTTAATAATTTGAAAGCTAGATTTCCTGGTCTAGTCGTAGCGGGTACTTACGCTCCGCCATTTAGGGCTTTGGATAATGATGAGGATAAAACTATCGTTGAAATTATTAATAAAGTTTCTCCGGATCTCTTATGGGTTGGCCTTGGCACGCCCAAACAGCAGCTTTGGATGTACGAACATAAAGATAAACTTAAGGTGGCGGTTGTGGTTGGGGTAGGGGCGGCGTTTGATTTCTTGGCTGGCGTTAAACCGCAAGCCCCTCGCTGGATACGGGATAATGGTTTTGAGTGGCTGTTCAGGCTTATTACTGAGCCTAAGCGGCTGTGGCGCAGGTATTTAGTAAACTACCCATTGTTTGTATATTATGTATTAATTGACCTAATTTTTAAATCTCATTCTCGTCTTAAAGCGGGTTCCTCAAGGCCATAATTTTATTGTCAACAATACTTAATCTATGATATAATTTACCTCATGTTGCGAACTAATAGATACGCCCATTTTTTATATCTTACTATTGATGTTTTATTGATTAGCCTTGCTTTTGCTGTTCCCTATTTCCTAAATCCTTCTTTGGTCCCCCATGAGTTGGTTATCCAAAAAGCCTATATAACCGTATTTATCTTTTGGGGTATCTGTCTTATTTTTATTTTAAATAGTCTGCATTTATATTCTACTATTCGTTATTTAAGCATAATTGAAGAAAGTTTTATGGTTGTAAAAGGCGTAGTATTTGCTTCAGTTATTGCGGACTTATTTGTTTATTTACTTGGCATGAATTTTTTCTCCCGTACTGTTTTTATTGAGGCAGTTTTAGCCCTCTCTATTTTTATTATTCTGTGGCGGATCCTCAAGAGGATTTGTGTCAGGAAACTTATAAGCAGCGGTTTCGCAAATTATAATGTTCTGCTTATCGGAATAGGCAAAGAAACTGAACTTATGCTTCAAGAAATTAAGGATAACCCATTCCTTGGTTTACGTGTTAAAGGCATTTTAGATGATAAGCGGACAGGCGATTTTTGCGAAGTTAAGATTTTAGGAAAAGTTGATGACCTTGAGCATATCGTAAAGAAGTATTTTATTGATGAGATTTATGTTACGGAATACTCAAGCAGTATGTCCATAAATGATTTTCTTGCTAAATGCGGCAAAACAGGCAAAGCCGTGAGGTTAATTATTGATAATTTTGGTTTACCTTTCCAAAAACTAAATTTAAACTATCTGGGCTCTATCCCTTTGATAACCTGTTTTCAGGGGGAACAGGTTAAGGCGGACAGTATTATTAAGCGTATTTTTGATATATTTGTTGCTGGTTCAATATTGTGCCTGTTTTTGCCAGTTTTTATTGTGATTGGCTTATTTATTAAAATTGAGAGCAGCGGCCCGGTTTTTTACATTTCAAAAAGAAACGGAAGAAAAGGGATTGTATTTAATTTTTATAAATTTCGTTCGATGGTTCATAATGCAGATAGGTTAAAGGAGCAAATTAGGCATAGATCAGAAGTTGATGGCCCTATTTTTAAGATAAGGAAAGACCCGCGTCTTACAAGGGTGGGGGCTTTCTTGAGGAAATACAGCCTGGATGAGCTTCCTCAGTTGATTAATGTTTTAAAGGGTGATATGAGCCTGGTTGGCCCCAGGCCGTTCCCTGTGGAAGAAAGCGAGAAAATAGAGTATAAACATATTCCAAGATTGAATATAAAGCCGGGGATAACCGGGTTAGCGCAAGTGAAAGGCAGATCAAGCCTTAAATTTAGCCAGTGGATGCGTTGGGATAGTTGGTATGTGAATAACTGGTCGTTAGGTTTGGATATAAAGATATTGCTATGGACTATCCCGGCAGTGCTTAAAAGTAAAGGGGCGTATTAATTTGGATAAGGATAAGGTATTCACTTTTTTTGATCTGTTGGCTAAAATTGGATTAGGGGGGATTTTATTCTTTATTCCGATTTCAAATGCGCTTATTAGTTTATTTACTGGTTTGATTTTTTTAGGTTTTATCGGGAAGAAAATAGTTAAGCCTGATTTTCAGCAGTTGAAACATAAGCAAAATATATTCCTCGCCCTATTTTTCTTTTTTATAGCACTGTCCTTAATTAACAGCGGACAATATATTGAGAAAAGCCTTGTTGCCTTATTTCTAAAATGGGGTAAATATATTGTCCTTTTTTTAATTCTCCAAGATACAATCACAAGAAGGAAGGACATTTTAGTTTTCGTATCAATTTTTCTTTTTTCATCAGCTGTGGTGGCGTTTTCAGGGATGGCCCAGCTTTTTTGGGGAGTGGAATTCTTGCGGGGAAAAGAAATTATGATTATGAAAGGCGGAGTCCGGGCTATTACTTCAAGCTTTCATCATTGCAATGACCTGGGCGCCTATTTAATTATTCCTTTTGCTTTATGTGCGGCTTTTCTTAAGACACCGCGCGTGTTTAAGGCAAGAGTATACTATCCTATATTATTTTTAGCGGCGATCTTGGTTTTCTGTATTTTTCACACTTATTCCCGCGGCGCATGGATAGGAGTCTTAGCCGTATTGATGGCAATGCTTTTTATTTCCAGGAAGCCAGTAATCATTTTTACCATACTTATTTTTATGGGTATCCTTTTATTTATTCCTGAATCCCAGGAGATATTGTTTTCGATATTTCAATTTGGCGGGGATGCGGATCGTTTTAAATATTGGCAGGCAGCCATCTCCATGTTTAAGGAAAATCCGTTTTTGGGCAAAGGGGTCGGTACCTTTATGGCTAATTTTTCAAAATATCTGCCGAATTTAGTTATATCCTACGCGCATAATTGTTTTTTGCAAATCCTCGCGGAAAGTGGGATTTTTAGTTTGATTGCTTTTTTGCTGTTTATTTGTTCGGTTTTATATCTGGGAATAAAAAAATTCTTATCCACAAGGGATCCTATCCTATTGGGTGGAGTATGCGGATTAATTGGTTTTCTAGTCCATAGTTTTTTTGATACTAACTTATATTCTTTGCCGCTTGCGGTATTATTTTGGTTGTGGTTGGGGATAGTAGCGGCTTTAGGTTCAGGGAAAGCAAACTAAAATTTAGAGGAGATATAGGATTATGAAAAAAGCATTAGTAACCGGTGGTGCAGGGTTTATCGCCAGCCATTTGGTTGATAAATTAATTGAAGAAGGTTATTCTGTAGTTGTCCTGGATAACTTTTCTACCGGCAGGCTGGAGAATCTTAGCCACCATAGGAATAATGAGAATCTTAATATAGTAAAGGTTGATATATTTTCCTTTGACGAAATCCTTCCATATTTTAAGGGGATCGATCATGTTTTTCATCTAGCTGCGTTGGCGGATATCGTTCCTTCAATCGTCAATCCTTTGGATTATTATAAGTCAAATGTTGATGGAACTTTTAGCGTAGTTGAAGCTGCGCGTTTATCCGGTGTAAAAAAGCTTGTTTATGCGGCGTCATCTTCGTGTTATGGAATACCGGATGGATATCCTACTCAAGAGACCGCAGAAACAAGGCCGCAGTATCCTTACGCGTTAACTAAGTATTTGGGCGAACAATTGGTTTTACATTGGGGCCAGGTATATAAATTACCGGTAGTATCATTAAGGCTTTTTAATGTTTACGGCCCGCGCTCAAGGACATCCGGAACTTATGGCGCGGTATTTGGAGTATTTTTGGCGCAGAAGCTGAATAATAAGCCATTTACAGTAGTAGGAGACGGTACGCAGACGCGCGATTTTGTGTTCGTTACTGATGTGGCCAATGCTTTTTTTATGGCTGCCAATTCAAATTGTCAGCAAGAAGTGATGAATGTCGGCTCAGGGAATACTTATAGCGTTAACCGTTTGGTTGAGCTTCTTAAGGGTGAAGTAGTGTATATTCCCAAAAGGCCGGGTGAGCCGGACTGCACATTCGCGGATACTGCAAAAATCAAAAAACTTTTAAGATGGAGTCCTAAGGTTAGTTTTGAGCAGGGGGTAAAATCCATTCTTGATAATATCGAGTATTGGCGGGCCGCGCCGGTATGGACCCCTGAAAAAATAGAAACAGCTACCAAAGATTGGTTTAGATATCTATCAAAATGAAAAGAGATCCTCAAACCAAAATAAAAACAATAAAAGAGCTCGCCTTTATTCTTGAAGATTTAAGAAAAAACGGTAAGAAAATAGCGCATTGCCACGGCTGCTTCGACCTTTTGCATCCCGGGCACCTGAAACATTTTCAGGCAGCCAAGAAAAAAGGGGATGTGCTTGTGGTTACTTTAACAAAAGATGAGTATGTCAATAAAGGCCCGGGCCGGCCTGTTTTTAACCATCATTTGCGCGCCGATAGTATCGCGGCTTTAGAATGCGTGGATTATGTGGCGATCAATGATTGGCCGACTGCGATTGAGACAATTAAGATACTTAAGCCGCATTTTTATGTTAAAGGCAGCGATTACGCTGACCGTTCCAATGACCTTACCGGGAAGATCTATGAAGAAGAGGAGGCGGTTAAGTCAATAGGGGGCTTGATCCATTTTACTGATGAAGTATCTTTTAGCTCTACCTCTCTGATCAATACCTTTCTTTCTCCATATCCTCAGGAGGCCAAGGAATTCTTCCATGTTTTTAAAAAGAAATATTCCGCCGCCGATATCATCAGCCGGCTCAAAGCCCTGGAAAATTTAAAGGTCTTGGTTATCGGTGACATTATTATTGATGAGTACCATTATTGTTCGGGGATGGGAAAGTCAGCCAAGGACAATATTATCGCTACCAAATTCTCCAATGCGGAGGTTTTTGCCGGAGGAGTATTGGCAGCGGCTAATCATATCGCGGGTTTTTGTAAGGATGTTACTCTGCTTAGCTGCGTAGGCCGAAAGAATAATTACGGAGATTTTGTTGCCAGCCACCTTAAATCTAACATAAAACAAAATTTTTACTATCGCGATGATGTTCCAACAGTAGTTAAGCGCAGATTTGTGGATCCAGCATTTTTGACAAAACTTTTTGAAGTCTGCTATCTTGATGATATCTCTATTATGCCCAAAGACATAGAAAGTGAAATTATCGATTATTTGCAGGGTTCACTTAAGCATTTTGACCTTGTTTTAGTCACGGATTTTGGGCATGGAATGATTACTCCTAAAATTATTAAACTGCTTAGCGAAGAAGCAAAATTTCTGGCGGTAAATGTGCAGACCAACAGCGCTAATCTTGGCTACAATCTTATTACGAAGCTTCACCGCGCGGATTTTATCTGTATTGACGAGCCGGAGCTAAGGCTTGCCTGCCATGATAAAATTTCCAACATCGAGCACTTAATTACGGACGTGAGCAAGAAAATTAACTGCGATAAGATAATTATTACCAGGGGGCATAAAGGTTCCCTGGTTTATTCTGCCAAAGATGGTTTTAACCAGATCCCGGTTTTCTCCAAGGATGTGGTCGACAGGATAGGGGCGGGGGACGCGTTTTTCTCGGTTGCTGCGCCATGCGTATGCAAAAAGAACCCCATGGAGACAGTAGGTTTTATCGGTAATGCGGTGGGGGCGATTAAAGTGCTAATCGTGGGCAACCGTTCTCCGGTTGAACCGGTGCCTTTATTTAAATACATCACTACTCTTTTAAAATGAAAAATAACCAGTTTTTGGAATTAACCAATTTATTATCAAATATAGAAACGACGGATTCTAGCCGTAGGGCGCTCGATTTTCATAAGGCTATTTTTCAGGTCATCAAACTTATATCCCGGCAAAGCAAAAAGAGGAAAAAGATAATCTTTATCGGTAATGGCGGGAGCGCTTCGATCGCCAGCCATATCGCCACGGATTTCCTTAAGAATTTAAGAATTCCCTCCCTGGCATTTAACGATAGCAGTTTGCTTACCTGCCTGAGCAATGATTTGGGCTATGAGCGTGTTTTTTCTGTGCCCATAGATGTCCTTGCTAAAAAAGGGGATATCCTTTTTGCCATAAGCAGTTCGGGAAAATCAAAAAATATTTTAAACGCGGCATCCAGCGCCAAAAAGAAAGGCTGTTTTGTTATAGGCCTCTCTGGTTTTTCCAACCGGAATCCTTTGAGAAGCATGGGGGATGTAAATTTCTACGCGCCTTCTTCATCTTACGGAGCTGTTGAAATTGCCCACCTGGCGATTTGCCACGCATTAGTGGATATCCTTTATAAAAGATAAACGAAATGGATAAGTATAAAATAGACAGCCACAAGCTAATGTATCATGTTGAAAGGGTCGGTGATTGGATTAAGGGCAAGCCTATTTATCCTGTTTATATGGAGATATCACCTGCCGGTTCCTGTAACCACCGTTGTGTATATTGCGCTCTGGATTTTATGGAATATCAGCCCAGGTTTCTGGATACGAGTATTTTTAAGCAAAGGTTAAGGGAAATGGGTAAGCTTGGGGTGAAAAGTATTATGTACGCCGGAGAGGGAGAACCATTTTTGCATAAGGATATCGCGGATATAATTGCCACTACCAAGAAATCCGGTATTGATGTTGCTGTAACCTCAAATGCCGTTTTGTTCAGCGAAAAGATTTCTACCGCAACTCTGCCATATTTAACCTGGGTTAAGGTAAGTATTAATGCCGCCAGGCCTGTTACTTACGCAAAAATTCATAGGACCAAGCCGGAGGATTTCCATAAAGTTATAAAGAATATGGCGTATGCCGCCAAATTACGCAGGAAAAAGGGATACCCTTGCACCCTGGGCATGCAAGCCATCCTTTTGCCGGATAATTACAGCGAAATAGAATTATTAGCTAAGCAGGCTAAGTCTATTGGAATGGATTACCTGGTAGTGAAACCCTATTCGCAGCATCCATTAAGCAAGACCGACAAATTTAAAGATATTAAATACAATAAGTACTTTGATTTAGCTTCTAAGCTAAATAAGATCAATAGTGAAAATTTTAATGTCGTATTCCGGGTACACACAATGCAGAAGTGGGATAAGGCGGAGCGTAATTATAAGCACTGTTTGGCGCTTCCTTTCTGGGCGTATATTGACGCCGGAGGGAATGTCTGGGCGTGCAGTATGTATTTAACCAAAAATAAGTTTTGCCTGGGGAATATTTACAAAAACAGCTTCAAGGAAATTTGGGAAAGCAAGAAACGCGATAATCTCGTGCGTTGGGCGGCAAAGGGGTTAAATACCGCCAAATGCAGGGTGAATTGCAGGATGGATGAGGTTAACAGGTATCTTTGGGATCTGACTCATCCTTCGGCGCACGTTAATTTTATCTAATATGTATCTTACAGGAAAAGCGTTGCAAAGAAAAGCCGATCAAATCCGCCACGAAGTAATCGAGGTGGCTGTTAAAAATGGCGCAGGGCATATTGCCCCGTCGCTTTCCTGCGTAGATATCCTTGTTGCACTTTATTATAGTGTTATGCGTTATCATCCGGTTAATCCCCGCTGGGATAAGAGAGACAGGTTTATTTTCTCTAAGGCGCACGGTTGTTACGCCCTTTATGCGATCCTTGCCGATAAAGAGGTATTGCTTAAAAAAGAATGGAAGCGTTTTTACGCTCCCGGCAGCACTCTTTTGGGATGCATGGACTACCGTTTGGATTATGGTTTTGAGGCAGGATGCGGTTCTTTGGGGCATGGTTTACCTATCGCGGTAGGAGAGGCATTCGGCGCGAAATTACAAAAGAAAATTTTCCATACCTTTTGCGTTATAGGGGATGGGGAGATGCAGGAAGGCACAACTTGGGAGGCGATCCAATTCGCGGTTAAGCATGAGGTCAGCAACCTCACCATTATTATTGATAACAATCGTTTGCAGGCGATGGATTTTATTATTAATGTCCTTGACAGGGATGTTAAGGATAAGCTTAAGAAACTAAAAGGTTTTGGGCTGGCGCCCGTTGTTTGTAACGGCCATGATGCCGCTAAGCTTGCCCGGTTTATAAGGCCCGTAGTTAAAACTTCTTTAAAAGTGCCTCGTGTAATTATTGCCGAGACAATAAAAGGATTCGGGCTTAAGTGCATGGAGAATATACCAAAGTTTCATTTCCGCACGCCGACGCCCGAAGAGCTGAAATTAGGGAGGACCTATGCCTGCCGTTTGTAATTATCGCAAAGAGGTTCTAGATTTATTGTTGCCGTATTTTCGCAAAGATAAACGTTATTATCTTCTTGTCTGCGATATGGGATTTGGCGCAATCGACAAATTAAAAAGCGAGTTTCCCAAGAGAATTATTAATTGCGGAATTATGGAACAGGGGACAGTAGGGATAGCTGCGGGAATGAGCATGAGCGGTTTAATACCTATAGTATATTCGATAGTAAACTTTCTTGTTTACCGGGCTTTAGAGCAAATACGTAATGATGTAGTTTTACAAAAAATTAATGTAAAGTTCATTTCTACCGGAGTTAATGATTATTTTAAATTTCTTGGGCCTTCGCATTGCTGCGGAGGTGATGATCTTGCTTTAATGAAGCTGATTCATTTAAGAACCTATGACCCTTACGCAGCCAGGAAGACTTTTCACAAGCTGGTCGCAGAGTGGATAAGCGATGACCGAGCGGGTTATATCAGGGTTTGATATTACTATGGCAGAAATCATAAAGGATAAAATGAACGAGTTAATATTAGACGGGCATAAGTTGAATTGGCACAGGGATAGGGTGGAAGCCTGGCTGGCCGGGGAAAGAATAGCCCCGATTACCATTGATTGCGCATTGACCAGAAGGTGCTCTTATAAATGCGTATACTGTTACGGCCAGCTTCAGGCTAATGACGAGAAGAAAATGACCAAAGAGGTGATCTTAAGGTTTCTTGATGATGCCGCCCAAATCGGCGTGAAAGCGATAAGTTTCGTTAGCGATGGAGAGAGCACCTGTTCCCCGTATTTATACGATGCCATCTTGAGAGGCAGATCTAACGGCTTGGATATGGCTTTAGGGACAAATGGTTTTCTCTTAAAAGATGAGCGGCTTGAAGAAATACTTCCGGCCTTGACTTATCTCAGGTTTAATATTTCGGCTGCCGAACCTAAAAGATACGCTGAGATTATGGGATGCAAAGAGAGTAATTTCTTAAAAGTCATTAATACTATTAAGAAAACCGTGCAGATTAAGAATGAGAAAAAATTACCAGTTACCTTGGGTTTACAAATGGTACTCTTGCCGCATTTTGCGGACCAGATTATTCCGCTGGCGCGCCTGGGAAAAGAACTGGGGGTTGATTATACGGTTATAAAACACTGCAGCGATGACGAAGAGGGGAAATTGGGGGTGAATTATTCAAAGTATTTTGACCTGGTTGAATTACTTAAACAAGCGGAATCCCTTTCCTGCGGAAATTACCTGGTAAAGGCAAAATGGTCAAAAATACTCAGCGGCGGCAAGAGGGTTTATAGCCGTTGTTACGGCCCGCCCTTTATAATGCAATTTTCCGGTTCAGGCCTAGTCGCCCCGTGCGGCATGTTGTTTAACTCAAAATATAAGAAATACCATATCGGCAATATCTGCGAGAAGCCTTTTAAGGAAATATGGAAGAGCGACAGGTATTGGGAGGTGATCAATCTTTTAGCTTCTGAGAATTTTGATGCCCGGAAAATGTGCGGTTCTTTATGTCTTCAGCATAAAGTCAATGAGTTCTTATGGAAGCTGAAAAAAGAAGAACCGGGGCTTCCACAGGCGCGTCAAGAAATACCTCCTCATGTTAATTTCATATAGCTTAAGGTAGGTTTATATGGTCGAAAAAGTTTTAGATGTTTCAGTAATAATGCCGGCATTGAACGAAGAAAAGAATATACTCTTGGCGATAAAGAACGCTTTAAATGCATTTGAGGAATGCGGTATTAGCGGTGAAATAATCGTGATTAACGACGGCAGCAAGGATAGGACAAGGGGGATTGTAGAGGATTTTTTGCAGTCCGATAAAAGGGTGCGCATCCTTAACCACAGTAAACCGCAGGGGATAGGGGCTTCTTTTTGGGATGGGGTAGATAACGCTTATGGTGCTTCAATTGTGCTCCTGCCCGGGGATAACGAGAATGATCCCTGGGAAATATTCAGGTATTTCAGGCTGCTTGAGCAGGTAGATATTGTTATTCCATTTGTGTTTAATAAGGAGGTAAGATCAATCTTCAGGAATATTTTGTCTTTTGTTTACCGTTTTATTATCAACAGCACATTTTTAGTTAATTTTAACTATACCAACGGCACAGTCCTTTACAGGAGATCTATGCTTAAAGAGCTTGATTTCAGAAGCACAGGTTTCTTTTTTCAGACCGATATACTTGTGAGGACCGTTAAAAAAGGCTATCTTTTTGCCGAGGTCCCTTACAGGCTGGGTTTACGTAAGGATGGAATTTCTAAAGCCGTTTCATTCCCCTCATTATTTAAAGTAGCCAAAGGCTACTTAAGATTGCTCAGGGATTTTTATTTTACAAAAAGCCTGAAAGCTAATGAAGTATTTTCCGCAGACTCATCTACGGCAGCAAGAAAGCAGAAAACCTGTACATGAGCGTCTTAATTTCAGGGAGTTTATTATTTACTATTGCTTTATTGCTGCATCTGGTTGTTTGGAGATTGCACTATCCCGGGAATCCGATTAAAACCCTCATCTTACTCTTTGGCGCGGTCCTCCTTTCTGGCATTATCTTCTTGGTTTCATATACTTTTTATACAGTTCCTCAGTATCTGCATATTGTTTTGTTATTTTTTTCCCTGTCCATCTGTTATTTGATCACTTATTCGGCTATCGAGGCCGATAGCCCTTCTTTAGTTATTGTATCGCGGATTGCCCGGGCCGGTAAAGAAGGGTTGCTTTTTGAACGCATAAGAGAATCTCTGGGTAGTGATTTATTAATTGAGCCCCGGCTTAAAGACTTAGTGGAGTCCGGGTTGGTGGATTTAAGCGGTTCGACATATAGAATTAATGAGAAAGGCAGGCTTTTTGTGCTGCCTTTTGTAGTTTTTCGTAATTTCCTGGGATTAGGCAAGGGGGGCTGATTAGAAATGGATTATTTTAATATCCTCATTCCTGTTATAGGAATTTTTAGCAACGTAACCGCGCAAATATTTTTGTATAAATACTTACTTGGTAAGAAGCTGTTGAAATCCGAATATTTCGGTTTTTTATGTGGATCAATAGTTTTAATACTTTGCGAAATTCTCGCGTATCAGGCGCCGGAGGCAGATTGGTTGTTTTTAATTTTCGTAAATTTAATTATTTATTTCTGTCTTTCCTATTGTTATTTCAATTTCATAAATATGGGGGAAACCGCCCGGCGCATTCGCCTGCTAAGAGAACTCGGCGAGGCGCCTGCCGGCTTAACTAAGGGGGATATACTTAAGAGGTATAATGCGCAAGAGATAATTAATATAAGGATTAACCGTTTGATGAATAACAGCCAGATTGTCCTGCGCAACGGGAGATATTATGTAGGCAGCCCGGTTATGCTGTTTATTTCCAAGGCAATAGTCCTGATGAAGCTGGTTGTTTTAGGTAAAAAAAGCGAGTTTGACCGCCATCATGAATAAATTTAAGAAGATATTAACCAATTTACTTGACCAATTTTTATTGGCCTATTTCGTTTTTCTCCTTAGTTTTTTTATAACCGATTTCGTTTTTATTTTCAAAGAGGGGATATCCAATCTTTCGGTCCACAGTGTAATTTTTATTTTCTTGTTAGGCGCGCGCTGGTATCTGGACAAAGCTTCATTTGATAACTCTTTGCTTGTAAAATCATTGAAATACATATCTAAGCTCGGAGATGTTAAGATCCTTTGGTTTTTATCCCTGGTTTTGGCCTTTATTTTTCTGTATATCGGGATAATGCGGCATTTTGCTTTTTCATCCGCGGGGATAGATATGGGGGTTACAGACCAGGCCATTTGGAATACTGTAAAAGGGAGGCTCTTTTTTTCCTCAATTGACGGCAATATCAATCATCTGGGCGCCCATTTTGAGCCGGTTTTATTCCTGATCGCGCCTTTATACTTTATTTGGCCGAATATTATAATATTGATATTTCTCCAGGCCTTTGCCGTGGGATTGGCAGTTTTTCCGCTTTACCTGATCGCAAAGGAGAGGTTAAAAAGCAGGTTCCTGGTCTTTACTTTTATTCTCGCCTATTTTCTCTCGCGTCCGTTAAGGGGCGCAGGATTATTGGATTTCCATACCGACGTTTTTTTAATCCCGCTGGCATTTATTAGTTATTATTTGCTTATAACCAAGCGGACTTTTTGGTCAGTTATTGCCATATTTTTAATGCTATGTTGCAAAGAGAGCGCGGCGGTATTAGTTTTTGCTTACGGGATTTTTTCATTCATCTGTCTTAAACGTTACCGTTTTGGATTAGCTCTTTTGGTTTTGGCAATAGCGTGGTGGGCGTTTGTTACTAATTTCGTGATGCCGCATTTTGCCAATACCAAGGTTTACCCGTATTTAAAATGGCTTCCTTTTGGGGCAACCTACACTGAAAATATTTTGGCTGTAATTAAAAATCCCGCGTTACTAATTAATTTATTTTTTTCTAATGATAAACTTATATACTATGCAAAGCTTTTTGTTCCGCTGGGAATGCTGTCTTTCTTAAGCCCGCAGCACTACGTTTTATTTTTATTGCCGATTGCGTTTCAGGCCATAGGGAGCATTAACCACCCCGGTATGTCAACAATAACTTCCCATTATCCGGCCCATGTCTTGCCGTTTATTTTTATTTCAGCAATATGCGGGGCAGGCAGGTTGGTTAATTTTATAAGGAATAAATTTCCTGTTAAAGATATAGAGAAAAGGGTATCAATTTGCCTTGCGGCTATAATTATATTCCTTTCTTTGTTTTTCTTTGGCAAAAGCGACGGCCATAAGTTGTCCAAGTTTATCCATTCAGCAAAGCAGTTGCATTCATCTGAAATAAGGATGGCCTTAAAAAACATTCCCGAAGGTGCCTCAGTCTCTGCGGTTCACAGGCTAGTCCCGCATCTTACTCATCGAAAATATATTTATATCTGGGAAAATAGCCCGGATAGCCGGTATCTGACAAAATATGTTGTGCTGCACCGCCAGTTAATCGAAAGCGATAAGGAACGATTTGATCAGGTTATTATTGAGTTAAAAGAAAGAGGATTCAAAGAAATATATAACGATAAATATAATGATTTATTTATATTCTTTAATCCTATGTATAAAAAAGAATTTTTGGAAAACAGGCAGGGCAGGATAATTATTTAATTTCCGTAAAACAATTCTGGCATAATGGATATAAATGCGGTGGATAACCAACTCGTAAGTATAATAATTACAGCCTATAACCGGGCTAATTGTATAGAGAGAGCGATAAACAGTTGCCTCAAGCAAACTTATAAGAATATTGAGATTCTTATAGTTGATGACGCATCTACAGATAATGCCCAGGAAATAGTCCAATCAATTTATGACACTAAAGTCAGTTACTTTCGCCATAGCCAAAACAGAGGGCCTGCCGGGGCAAGAAACACCGGATTAAAAAATGCTCATGGGCAATACATAGCTTTCCTGGATTCTGATGACGAATGGCTGCCGGAAAAGATTGAAAAACAGGTTAGCATATTTAAAACTCTTGATCAGGATATCGGTTTAGTCTTTACCAATGGTTACGACGAAGCGCAAAAAAAGACTTTTTTCCCGCTCGGAATAAAGTCCGGAGTAGCCTTTAATCCCAAAAGGGATAACTTTTATCCTTTAAGAATATTAATTTCACCGCCCTCAAGCTGGTTATTACCTATAAAAACGGTAAAAGAGACTGGTTATTTTGATGAAAGTATGTATAATTGGGACGATGGTGATTATTTAGCCAGAGTCGCTTACAAATATCCGTTGTATTTTTTAAATGAGAATTTGGTTACTTGGCATGCTTCAAGCACTCATGTTAATGTCATCAGCCAAAATTTAATCAAAGGCAAGGAGATCTTCTTAGAAAATAACTTTTCTCAATTACGGAAGGACAAAGACTATCTTTTTAGATTTTATCGGACAATCGGAAAAGACGCTTCTAAAATAGACAGGAAAAAGGCGCGGCAATATTTTATCAAAGCGTTTAAACTTAAACCCCTTAATTTAACATTACTGGTGAAAATTATAAAAACTTATGTTTAATATGCTCATACTGCTATTAATGAATTTAATTGTTCTGGCAAATGCGGCAATTCTGGCTAAATATCTGTTTAGGATCAGCAATAGGATAGACTACTTTCTTGGCATATTCATTCTTTATTTTTCGCAAATTGTCATAACTTTAGAATTATTAGGAGTATTCGGTTTACTTAAGCTAAACAACGTCATATTAATTAACTTATTTGTACTCGTTATCAGCCTTGGCGTTATCAAATTCGCTAAAGTTAATCTTAAAAATTCAGCTATTTTCCAAAACACCGGTATAAATATTAACAACATTACCCGGCTTTGTTTGGCAGTGCTCTTGGGGTTTGGATTGGTAAAAATTATTATTAACCTTTTTAATCCGCCTTTTGGCTGGGATGATCTCAATTACCATTTTACTTTTCCCGTGGAGTGGCTTAAAAACCATAACCTTGATAACCCCATAAGCATATCCGGCGACCCAAGCGTATCTTATTACCCCGTAAACGGCAGTTTATTTTTCCTCTGGTTTATATTACCGCTAAAAAATGTATTTTTGGCTGATTTGGGGCAGCTGCCATTTTTTATTGCCGCTTTTTTCACGGTAGTCTCATTAGCCAGAAAACTCAACCTTTCAAAAGAGTTTTCATTCTACGCGGCAGTTTTGTTTAGTTTGATCCCAAATTATTTCAAACAGCTGCAAATCGCCTATATCGATATTATCGTAGCAGCCTTATTCTTAATCGCCTTAAATTATTTATTCTTGATTAATAAGGAAGGCAAGGTCAGAAATGTTATTTTATGCTCTTTAGCTATCGGCCTTAGTATTGGTACTAAAACTACAGCAATGCCGATTATATTGTTACTGCTATTGCCGTTACTTTATTTATGTTTCTCAAAAAATACTGGCTATAAAAAAATGTTCGCTCTTACTGCTTGTTTTTTACCGATTTTGGCTGTGGGTGGTTTTAGTTATATAAAGAATTTTATCCTGACCCATAATCCACTTTACCCGTTGAACTTAAAAATAGCCGGACACACAATTTTTAGAGGAGTAGTTGATAGCGTGGTTTACCGCACAGGCATAAGGCCGGGAGACTTTAACATCGCCAAATTCTTATTTCATGAAGGCCTGGGAGGGCAGACACTTATTTTTGTCTTGCCGGCGATTGTGTTAGCTTGCCCAATACTACTTTTTAAAAATAGAAAAACCCATAGCTTATTAATGGATTATTTATTAATTCTGCCTTTTCTGATCATATTAACCTTTAGATTTGTTATCCCTTTGCCGAATATCCGTTACATTTATGCGCTTTTTGCTGTTGGTATATTAATTTTCTTTTACGCGGCGGAAGCGTTTAAAATACAAAAATTATTCTTAAAAATTTTGGTTGCTTTGTGCGTAATTGGCTCAATCCCGGAACTTGCCAAAAAATACGAGCTTATTGCAGGTTTAATTCTATCTTTAACACTATTTTTTACTTTTGGATCAATAATAAAACTGTTAAAGAAAAATTTTAAATTAAAAATTATCATCTTATGTATTCTTACATTCCTAAGCCTTGTTTTTATTGAAAAGTTTTATATTAAAAATGAATTTCCAAGCTATTCAAAGATGGTCAAATATTCCGGGTTCTGGCCGGATGCCGCCCAAGCTTGGAATTGGCTTAATGATAATACCACTGGAAATAATATTGCTTATATCGGCAGACCTGTTGGTTTTCCCTTGTACGGAACGAATTTTAAAAATAATGTTTACTATGTTTCTATAAATAAAGTTGAGCCGGCAATGCTTCATTATTTTCCTGATTCTAAATACATTTGGGGCTATAATGGGAATAAAGTTTTTAGGAATTTTGAAAGCCCTGAAAATTATAGGGGAAATGCAGATTATAATGTTTGGCTTGCTAACCTTAAAAACAAAAGAATTGATTTTCTTTTTGTTTACTCGGAATTGATAAAGAAAACCGATGATTTCCCCATTGAAGACAAATGGGCAATAGCGCATCCGGAGATATTTAATCCAGTTTTTAAAAATAGCACGATACGTATTTATAAACTTAAATTTAATAAGGATTAGAGAATTAATGGATAGGATACAGGCAGTGCAGGCATTATTAGATAAAATAAAAGGAAAAACTTATTTGGAAATTGGCACTGATTATGGCAACAGTTTCTTTGCCATACATGCTAAAAGAAAAATTGCCGTAGATCCGCATTTTAAATTAAAGCTAAAGAAAAAAATTAAAGGCGTAATCGTAAACATTTTAAATTTTAGAAAAGAAATGTTTTTTGAAGTAACCAGCGATGATTTTTTCCTAAATAACTCTAATCTTTTCGATAAGAATAAACTGGATGTTGCTTTAGATGACGGACTACATACCTATGAACAATCCTTAAAAGATGTTTTAAACGTATTAAAATACCTAAACAATGCTGGTTTTATTGTTTTGCACGACTGTAATCCTGAATCTGAAAGCGAAGCCAGCCATCTTGCTCTCCAATCCGGCGGGCCGTGGTGCGGAGATGTCTGGAAAACCATTGTGCATTTACGCAGCCTGCGAAGCGATCTTCGTGTCTTTGTGCTTGATTGTGACCATGGGGTAGGCGTTGTAACTAGAGGCAAGCCGGAAAATATGCTCAATTATACGCCTGAAGATATCAGGCTTATGCCATATTCTGGACTTGAAGCAAATAGGATAAAGTTATTGAATTTAAAACCGGAAAACTTTCTTGAAGAATTTATTAAAGGAGTAAAATAGGAATGGCTAAATTGACCGCGGTAATGCCGGTGAAAAATGAAGCGGGAAAAATCGAGAGGTGCCTGGATTCCCTGCGTGGCCTTGTTGATGAAATAGTTGTGGTTGACAGCCTTGGCACTGACGGAACGGTTGAAATCTGCAAAAAATACCGGGCAAAAGTAGTTACTCATGAAATTGAAGGCTATAATATGGATAAACAGCGTAATATCGGCATAGAGAACGCTGCTGGAGAATGGATCTTACAAACAGAATCTGATGAAATATTCCCGGAAGATGCGAAAAAGAAAATCCGCCAAGCAATAGAAAATCCGGGCAATTACGTTGCGTTTAGGTATTTTAGAATTAATTATTTCCTGAATAAGCCTTTAAGATATGCCGGTTCACGCGACCGCATGATAAGGATATCTAAAAAAGCAAATGCGTCTTATGTCGGCAGCAGCGTCCATGAAACCCTAAAAGTTGACGGCCCGATAGGAGATATTGATGCGCAAGTATATCATTATTCCTTTAATTCAATTTCTCAATTTATCGGAAAATGCAACTTCTTTTCCGATATAGAATCAACCATTTATCTAAAGGAGAACCCTAAGGTTAGTAAAAAAGAAATAAAATACCGGCTTACATGGAAATCGCTTAGGCTATTTTGGAAACTCTATATCAGAAAAAAAGGCTACAAAGACGGCATGCATGGCTTGGCCTGGTGTATCTTAAGCGTAATCGGCCCGCAAGTAAGATGGCTTAAGATTTGGGAAAAGGCTTCACAAGAAGGAAAATTAATAGATTGAAGCGATTGCTTCGCCCCTAAAGGGGCTCGCAATGACACTCATGAATTTATCAATAATTGTCCCGGCGCATAACGAAGAAGAAAATATTATAAGTGTAATTGAGAAAATCAAGTTTTTACTTGACCTGGACTATGAGTTGATTGTAGTGAATGACCATTCTACCGATAAAACCGCCGCGTTAGTCAGGGAATTGTCGGGAAGATATCCAAATATAAGGCTGGTTGATAATCTTGGGCCAAAAGGTTTTGCCAATGCCGTTAAGTGCGGTTTTGCTAACTCTAAAGGAGAACTGGTAATCCCGGTTATGGGAGATCTATGCGACGATCTGCGGACATTAAAAGAGATGATTAGAAAGATTAATGATGGATATGATGTAGTTTGCGGCTCACGTTACATAAAAGGCGGGGCCAGGCTTGGCGGTTCAAAGCTAAAGGGTTTTTTCTCGGCATTTGCCGGATGGTCACTCTATTATCTGCTTGGGATACCCACGCATGATATCGCCAATGCTTTTAAGATGTATAGAAAAAAAGTTATTGATAGCATAAATATAGAGTCAAAGGGATTTGAAATATCTATGGAACTTCCGCTTAAGGCTTATTACGCGGGTTTTAAAATAACTGAAGTGCCTACAATATGGCATGAAAGAGAAAAAGGTAAATCCAGTTTTAGAATGTTTAATTTAGTTCCTAATTATTTAAAGTTTTACCTTTGGGCAATTAAGAAAAGGATCCTAGGTTAATATGCCATTACTTTCTGTGATAGTTCCGGTATATAACGAAGCCAATACCGTAAGGCAGATTATCGAGAAGATTAATGCCGTTGGCGTAGACAAAGAGATCGTGGTGGTGGATGATAGTTCCACTGACGGCACGGATAAAATATTAAGAGACATGCGTTATGATAATCTGAAAGTTATTCATCATAGTTCAAACAGGGGTAAGGGCGCTGCGTTCCTGACAGGGCTGGATAATGCCGCGGGCGAATTTGCTATTGTTCAAGATGCGGATTTAGAATATGACCCTAATGATTATCTGAAGTTGCTTTCGGTTATACAGAGCGGAAACCTGGATATGGTCTTGGGAGCGCGGTTCTTTAAAGGATACCATGGTTTATTAATTCACCGCCTCGGCAATAGGCTTCTTACCTTTACTTTAAACCTTCTTTTTGGTTCGCGGCTTAATGATTACGCTACTTGTTATAAACTGGCCCGCAGGTCGACTTTTGTGGATTTGAAACTTCACGCTACCGGATTCGATATTGATGTAGAGATAGTTTGTGCCGCTTTAAAAAGAAAACTGCGCATAAAGGAAGAGCACGTTTCTTATCATCCGCGTTCTTATAAGGAGGGCAAGAAGATCAGGTTAAGGGATGCCCTTTGGGCGGTATTTTATATGGTTAAATACAGATTCGTTGATTAAAGGAGATGACTGTGAAAGATAAAATATTAAGATTCTTAGATTTTGCGATTTATTGGTCAATTGTAATAATGCCTTTTTCGGTGGCTGTCGCCCCGGGTATCGCCAATACTTTTATCGGTTTATTCAGCGTTTCATTTATAATTAAAAAGTCAATAACCCGGCAGGCGTTTTCTACCGATCGTTTAACGCTGGTATCCTTTGGGCTATTTTTCGCGGCTTCAGCGATCTCCATTATGAATTCTGTCAGTTATGGTGCGAGTTTTGGAGGTATCATAAAACTTCTTAAATATATCCTTATATTCCTGGTATGCAGCGAGGAGGTCAGGGATAAGAAACATATAACCAGAATTATTATCGCTATCTGTTCCGGTGTCTGCCTTGCGGCAATAGACGCGTTATGGCAGATGGTTTTTGGCTATGATTTTATACACCGTATCGCTATACAAGCCGCAATAGGTTTACCCAGGCCGACGGCCGCATTCCCTAATCCAAATGTTTTTGGAATTTATATGACGGCGCTCACTCCACTAATCTTCGGGCTTACGTTTTTCTATTTCAAAGGCAGGAATAAGATATTAATGTTTTTTGCAAGTGTATTGGGTTTACTCGGAGTTTATCTGTCTTTATCTAGAGGCGCCGGTTTGGGGATATTTCTGGCAATATTATTTTTAAGTATCGCTAACAAGAAAAAACTGCTTACTTCGATTCTAGTCGGAATACTCATAGCCTTTCCTTTTGTGATGCCTAAGAATATCAAGCAGTGGGCCAAGGAGGTTAACTATAATCCTTTGGTCATGATGTGTAACCGGGATAGGATTAGTATTTACAATAATACTATAAATATGATTAAGCATCATCCTTTTATCGGCGTGGGGCTAAATACCTTCTCTAGAAATTATGGCAAATATAAGACCGAGCAAGCCGAAAAATACGCGCATACAGCGGATACCATCTACGCGCATAATATCTACTTACAGATGGCAGGTGAAGTTGGTTTATTGGGGCTAGCCATGTTTTTGCTGTTTTTATTTCAGGTATTCAGGCAGGCCTTTAATGCATTGCGCAAGCTCAATGATGAGTATTTAAAAATAATCGGCCTGTCTTTAGTTGCTTGCGTAATTGCTTTTTTAGTAAATGGCCTTACCGAAACCAGCCTTTATTATCCCAGAGTAGCAATGGTTTTCTGGTATATAATCGGTATTTCTTTGGCGCTTAATAAATTTGTTGATGGCCAGAAAACCTGAGATAAGAAAAATATTGGCTATTCGTAATGACCGGTTTGGAGAGTTTTTGCTGAATATCCCGGCAATGCGCGCGCTGAAAGAATTATACCCGCAGGCAAAACTTACTTTGGCGGTAAATTCCGCGGTTTGCGAATTGGCAGGGGCGGTTGAATGTGTTGATGCGGTGGTGGTTTGGGATGAGGTCAAAGGGAATTTAAGGAAGCATAAGTTTGACCTCTGTGTTGTTTTAAATCCTACGAAAGAGGCGCATATCGCTTGTTTTTTTGCGGGGATTCCTGTACGGGTTGGCTATAATAGGAAATGGGGATTTTTGCTGACACATAAATTAAAAGATACAAAATCGCTCGGTGACAGGCATGAGGTGGATTGTAACTTGGAGTTAGTGGGGTTGATTGGGGCGCGTACGCGGAATAAAGAGATTGCTTCGTCATGCTTACGCCTTCCTCGCAATGACAAATATGATTTTTTAGCGGGGGCGGTTGCGATCCATCCATTTACCAGCGACCCGGTTAAGCAGTGGCCGGTTGAGAGGTTTAAAGAACTAGCGTGGAGAATTGCGCAGGAGATGAAGGCGAAGGTTGTGTTTGTGGGGAAAACTGAAGAATGGGGACAGTCCCCATTCGGGGACAGTCCCCATTCTCAGCCGCCTTCGGGGACAGATTATTCAGAGGTTATGGATTTAATTAATAAGACAAGTTTAGTGGAATTAGCCGCGTTATTAAAACGTTGTTCGCTGCTTATTTCAGGTGACAGCGGGCCGGTGCATCTGGCCGCGGCTGTGGGGACACCGGTAATCGCGCTTTTCCGCAATGACCTTCCGGGCAAAACCGCCAAGCGCTGGGGGCCGTGGGGAGAAGGGCACATTGTGATTGAGAAGAGCAGCTTAGAAGATATAAGCGTTGAGGAAGTACTTGACAAAGCCAAAAATATCAGGTATAGTTAATTAACAAAACTGTTAACTAACTATACTTAGATGAACTACGCCAAAATTAACTTATTAAATAAGCTTTACTTCAGCTACCGGGATATTTCAAGGGCCTTTGGCATATCTGCCGGCTCAGCGCGCGTCGCGGCTACCAGGCTGGTAAAAAGCGGCGATATTACCAGAGTTAAGAGAGATTTTTATATATTAAGCCAAAGATGGAGCTCTGCTTCCCTTGAAGACCGGTTTATTTTAGCCAACTTGCTCCAAGTCCCCTCGTATATATCACTTATGACCGCTTTAAGTTATTATGAGATCACTACTCAGCTGCAGCGGGATTTTATAGAATCTGTGGGTTACTATCGGACAAAGCTGGTTGAAGTTAAGGAAACTAGTTTTAATTACAGTAAAATAAATAGAAAATTATATTTTGGGTTCGCCAAGATTAAGGGGTTTTTTATCGCCAGCCCCGAGAAGGCATTTCTTGACGCGATTTATCTTAAGTCTTTAAAAAAATATAATTTTGACCCTACCTCTATTGATCCGGACAAATTGGATGTGAAGCGGATTAAACTAATCTCCGGGAAATACCCGTTATCAACCAGGAAATTATTATTAAAATATGGATACCTTAAGAAAGCATGAAATATTTGAGATAGAGGCCCTGGAAAAGCTCAAGAACGGAGATTTTCTCAGGCCGCTTGTATTCGTCGGCGGCACAATGCTGCGGCTCTGTTATGAGTTGGGCCGGTATTCCACGGATCTCGATTTTTGGTTTGTCAAGAAAACAGACCAGAAAGATTATTTTAATAAAGTTAAAAGTTATTTGGCTAAGTTTTATGAGGTTACGGACGCGCAGTTAAAGTTCAACAGCTTGCTTTTAGAGGTGCGTAGTAAAAATTATCCCAAGCGGCTTAAAATTGAAATCAGGAAAGAACTTAAGGAGTGCGATACCCAGGAGAGAATAGCTTTTTCAAAATATAGCACCGATCAGGTTGTTTTAAGGGCGGTTACTTTAGAAGAAGCGATGAGGAATAAAATCAAAGCGGCCCTGGATAGGAAAGATATAAGGGATTTTTTTGATATAGAATTTATTCTAAGGCAGGGGATTATGTTGCCGGGTAATAAAAAGGAATTATCTGAGCTTAAAGCTATTGTGAGTAAATTCAAAGATAGTGATTATAAAGTGGTGTTGGGATCGTTGCTAGATTCAGAGACGCGAAAATATTATGTAAAAAATAAATTTGATTACTTATTGAGTAAAATTAAAAGGTGAGATTGCCGCGTCCGCCTTCGGCGGACTCGCAATGACGAATATGAATTATGCGGTTATTTTAGCCGGCGGGGTGGGAAGCAGGTTCTGGCCGTTTTCGCGCGAGCTTGAGCCAAAGCAGTTTATGAAGATCATCGGAGAGGTAAGCCTTCTGCAGGCAACTATCCAACGCCTAAAAGGGGTGGTGGCTCCCGGACATATTCATATCGTTACGAATAATATTTATTTTTACGAAGTTAAGGCGCAGGTTGCTAAATTTGGCATTCCCGACTCAAATATAATCCTGGAGCCGCAAGGCAAAAATACCGCTCCTGCGGTCGGGCTTTGCGCGAAGTTAATCAGC
This sequence comes from Candidatus Omnitrophota bacterium, assembly GCA_028715785.1. Classification (GTDB taxonomy): domain Bacteria; phylum Omnitrophota; class Gorgyraeia; order Gygaellales; family Profunditerraquicolaceae; genus UBA6249. The sequence goes on along the minus strand of JAQURC010000003.1, from coordinate 27,052 downwards.
CGCATTGATAAAGATGCCCTGCTTATTGTCCTGCCTTCGGATCATTATATCAAGGACGAAGGTAATTTTAAGCAATCCCTGAAAAAGGCGATTGCTGCCGCAAAAAAAGATCTTCTGGTTACCATAGGCATCAGGCCTAATGCGCCGTCTACCGGATATGGATATATCAAGGCGGGTCGGAGGAAGGATGGCTATATAAAAGTTGATAAATTTTTGGAGAAACCGGATTTAAATAAGGCAAAAAAATATTTTAAGGATAAGAAGTTCTTCTGGAACAGCGGGATGTTTATCTGGAAGGCTTCGGTGTTTTTGGAGGAGGCCGGGAAGTATTTACCTAGGCTCCACGCTAATTTACAGCTGATTAATTCGATAAATGATATTCCTAAAATCTGGCCCAGGATTGAGGCGATATCCATAGATTACGGGATCATGGAACATTCTAAGCGCATTGCGCTTATCCCGTCGGACTTCTACTGGACCGACCTTGGCAGTTGGGACGCGTTATCGGAAATATTCCCTAAAGATAAAAAGGGAAATATGTCTAACGGCGACAGCTTAAATTTAGACAGCCAGGGGGTATGCGTATTTACCAGGGGCAACAGGCTGGTTTCAACCATCGGTATTACTAATCTGGTGATCGCCGATACCCCGGATGCTTTATTGGTCTGTCATCGGGACAAAACACAAGAGGTTAAAAAACTGGTCGAAAAGTTAAAGTTGCTCAAGCGTAAAGAGCACCAAGTGCATTTGACTGAGCGGCGGCCCTGGGGCTCATTTACGGTTTTACAGGAAGGTTTAGGTTTTAAGATCAAGCTCATTGAAATAGCCGCCCATAAACGCTTGAGCCTTCAGCGGCACAAGAGGCGCGCTGAGCATTGGGTAGTGGTTTCCGGTATAGCTAAGGTTATAAGCGGGACAAAAACATCTTTGGTTAACAGCAATCAAAGTATTTATATTTCAAAAGGTAAAAAGCACCGTCTGGAAAACACGGCTAAGCAGCCTTTAAGGATCGTGGAAGTGCAGACCGGCAGTTACCTTGGTGAAGACGATATTGAGAGATTCGAGGATGATTTTAAGAAGGAATGCCGCCACTAAAGCCTAAGAGCCCGAAATTCTTAATTATAAACCCTTTCGGCATCGGAGATGTTTTGTTTACCACTCCGGTAATCAGAGCAATCAAGCAGCGCAACCCGGATTCTTTTATCGGTTACTGGTCGAATCTGCGGGTAGAGCCGATTCTTGCGAGTAATCCTCAAATCAACAAGGTTTTTGCCCTTTCGCGCGGAGACCTTAAAAAACTCTATCAGGAGTCATTTTTTAAGGGTTTATGGAGCGCGCTTAAACTTATCTGGCAGATAAAAAAAGAGAATTTTGACATTTGTCTTGATTTTTCCCTTGACCACCGCTATAGTTTATTTGCGAAAATAATCGGGATCCGAAGGCGTATTGGATTTAATTATAAAGGCAGGGGCAGATTCCTTACCCGGCGTATTGATCTGCAAGGATACCAGGGAAAACATGTTGTTGAATATTATTTGGAGCTTTTGAAATTCCTGGATATTGCTGCCAGTGATAAAAGTTTATCTCTGGTTATTCCTTCGGAAAGCCAATTAAAGGCAAAAAACATACTTGCATCATACGGAATCGAGGAAGACGACCTGGTAATCGGCGTTGTTCCGGGTGCCGGCGGCAGCTGGGGCAAGGATGCCTCCTATAAACATTGGCCGGCATTGAAATTTGCCCAGGTGGCTGATAGGTTTGCCGCTGAACTCAAAGCAAAAATCCTGATTTTAGGCGATGAGTCTGAGGCCAAAATTTCAGATGTAATCGTGCATGTTATGCGCAATAAGCCGATAGACCTGGTGGGTAGGATTGGTTTAGATATTCTGCCGGCAGTAATTAAGAATTGTAATCTGTTGGTTACCAATGATGGCGGGCCGATGCACATGGCGGTAGCCCTGGGAGTAAAGACGGTTTCTATATTCGGCCCGGTGAGTGAATTAGTGTATGGGCCGTTTCCGCACAGCAATAGCCATGTTGTTTTAAAATGGGATATCTCCTGCCGGCCTTGTTATAATAATTTCAGGCTGCCGGGTTGTGATAAAGACAGGGAATGTTTAAGGTCTGTAAGCGTGGATGCGGTTTTTGATGCAGCGGCGAAGTTATTATAGGAGCGAAATGAAAATACCGGCGTTAGATTTAAAAAAACAAATTGCCCCGATCCGCCAGGAGATCGATGCGGCAATAAAAGAAGTAATTGATAATACCAGTTTTATCCTGGGCCAAGCAGCGGCCAGGTTTGAACAGCATGCCGCGGAGTATTCAAAAGCAAAATACGCCATTGGCGTTTCAAACGGCACTGATGCCATCGCGCTTTCTTTGCTTGCTTTGGGAATTAAGTCTGGCGACGGAGTAATCTGCCCAAGTTTTACTTATTATGCTACGGCAGGGGCGGTGGCAAGTATCGGGGCATATCCGGTTTTTGCGGATATTGACGGCGATACCTATAATATTTCGATAGCAAGTGTCGAAAAAGTATTGGCTAAAAATAACAAGTTCAAAATTAAGGCAATTATTCCGGTGCACCTTTACGGGCAGTGCGCGGATATGGATGGGGTCTTAAAATTGTCCCGTAAGCATAAAATTAAAGTTATTGAAGATACGGCGCAGGCATTTGGCGCAGAATATAAGGGTAAGAAAGCCGGAACTTTGGGCGATTGCGGCGCGGTGAGTTTTTATCCGGGTAAAAATCTGGGCGCATTTGGCGATGCCGGCTTAATTTTAACAAATAACCAGGGGTTGGCAGAAAGATTAAAAATTTTACGTAATCAGGGGAATAAAGATAAATATCATCATTTGGTTTTGGGCCGCAATAACCGCATAGACACAATTCAGGCGGCGGTGTTGGATGTGAAGTTAAAGTATCTGGACGAATGGAACAGAAAGAGGCAGGAGGTTGCGCGGTATTATAATAAAAATCTTGCGGGGCTGGGAATAAAGGCGCCGTTTGTGCCCGGCTGCACTACGCATATTTATCATCAATATGTCCTGAGGGCTCCGGGTTCAAACAAGCGATTTGTTGACTATCTGCAGGCAAAGGGGGTTGACTCGCGTGTATTTTATCCTGTTCCGCTGCATTTACAGAAGTGCTTTAAATATTTAGGGTATAAGGCAGGAGATTTCCCGGAAGCGGAAAAGGCGGCAAAGCAGGTATTTACTTTACCGATTTATCCTGAATTGACACAGGAAGAAAAAGATTATATTGTTGCCCAAGTCGAAACTGTTTCCTCTTTGAGTGCGAAACAGTTTCGGAGCTAATCGGGAAATAGGGTAAAAATAAGGAGTTATTGATGGCAAAACTATCGGTTGTGGTTTTGACGAAGAATGAAGAGAGTTGTGTTGCTGCCTGCCTTGAGTCGGTGAAATGGGCGGATGAGATTATCGTGGTCGATGATGAGAGCACGGATAAGACCGTTGAAATTGTTAAGAAATATAATTGCAAAGTTTTCTTTAGAAAAATGGATATAGAGGGTAAGCACAGGAATTGGGCTTACGCGCAGGCGGCCAATGCCTGGGTTTTGAGTCTAGATGCCGATGAAACAGTCACGCCGGAACTAAAAGTGGAAATTGAACAAGCGATCCAGTCTGCGGATTTTGCCGCATATGATATTCCCCTGCGTAATTTTATCAGCAATTACTGGGTAAGATACGGCGGTTGGTATCCGGCTTCCAAGGTGCGCTTATTTCAAAAAGATAAATTTAAATATGAGGAGTCTGAAGTGCATCCGCGGGTTTTTATCAACGGGGAGTGCGGGCATTTAAAATCCGATATTATCCATCGGGGATACCCGGATCTGGAACATTTTTTAAATAGCGTTAACCGGCAGTCGACTCTTGAGGCGGTGAAATGGATTAAGACCGGGCGCAGGATGACGCTGCTCTGGGCTGCTTGGAGAGCTGCGGATAGATTTTTTAGAAGGTATATCCGTAAGAAATCATATAAGGATGGCATGTATGGATTTATTATTGCTTTCTTTGACACGCTGTATCAGATATTGAGTTACGCTAAATTTAAAGAGATGCAGAATAAGAATAAATAATATGAAAGTAGTATTTTTAGATAGGGATGGAGTAATAAATAAATATCCCGGTGATAAGTTATATGTAACTTCACTCAGAAAATTTAGGTTCTTACCGCGTGCAAAGAAGGCAATTGCTTTGTTGAGCAAGAGCGGGTTTAAAATATTTGTAGCATCCAATCAGGCCGGAGTAGGCAAGGGTACGTATAGCCAGAAGACACTGAATGCGATAACTGCCAAGATGCTTGCCGATATTGAGAAAGCAGGGGGCAGGATTGATCAGGTTTATTATTGCACGCACCGCAAAGAAGCCGGCTGTCCGTGCCGCAAGCCAAAGCCGGGGTTGCTCAGGCAGGCGGCACAAAAATTTAAATTCAATTTAAAAAACGCTTATTTTATCGGCGATACAACGCGGGATATTTTTACTGCCCGGGCAGCCGGATGCAAATCCATTCTTGTATTGAGCGGCAAAGAAAAGCCGGCAAACCAAAAAAACTGGGAAGCAAAACCGGATTTTGTATTCAATGACCTCCTGGCAGCGGCTAAATCCTTAGCCAGAATTCAGGGACGTCCTGAAAAGGGACACCCTGCTACCAAGGGTGTCCCCTCAGAGGACGTCCCCGCAAAACAATGAAAGTATTGATCACTTATGTTTCAGCCGGCGCAGGCCACCGCAGGGTAGCCGAGGCGGTATATAATTATCTAAAAAATAACCGCCGGGATTTAAGCCTGGAATTGGTCGATCTCCTGCCTTCTGCCAATCCTTTTTTTCGTTTTTGCTACCTTAGCGGCTATCCGTTTTTAGTGCATTATGCCGGCTGGCTTTGGGGGTTTTTCTTCTGGATGACTAAAGCCCGGCTGACCCGCTGGATTTGCCGCAAGTCTTCGATAATCGTAAACTACTTTAGCTGCCGTAAATTCGCCGATTATCTGATTAAAGAGGATTTTGATTTTATTATCTCCACGCATTTTCTTAATTCAGAGCTGGCCGCCAATTTAAAACTAAAAAATAAAATCCGGGCAAAACTGATTACGGTAATTACAGATTTCGGGGTGCATCCGTTTTGGATTTCTCGCGGCACGGATATTTATATTGCCGCCTCAAAAGCGACCAAGGATAAGTTGTTGGCGATGGGGGTGGAAGAATCAAAAATCAAAGATTCCGGTATCCCGTTTGCCCCTGATTTTAACCGGAATCAAGACAGGATCGGTTTGGCATCTAAACTGGGTATCAGGGCGGATATCTTTACCGTATTGATTATGACCGGCTCATTTGGGTCAGGGCCGCTTGAGGAAATTGCCGAGAGCCTCTGTGCTCAAGCGCAGGTGTTGGTGGTTTGCGCGAAAAATAAAAAACTTTTTTTGCGCCTGCGAAAGCGGAATTTAGAGAATGTGAAAGTTTTTGGATTTGTAAATAACGCCCAGGAGCTTATGGCGGTTTCCGATATTATAATTACCAAGCCCGGAGGCTCAAGCATCGCCGAATTCCTGAATATGGAGTTATTTCCTATTTTTATATCGGCAATACCGGGACAGGAACAGGAGAATATCAGGATTTTGGCCGGTTACGGGGTGGGATACGCCCTGAAGAATGTTAAGCGGATTAAAGAGTTGGTTGTTGAACTAAGGAATAATCCGCGGAAACTCCAAGCTTTAAAAAAGGATGCCGGCCGGGCTGCCAAGCCGTTTGCCTGTCAGGAGATAGCCAGTGCTATATGCTAAGGTGGTATTAGGCCTGCCTATCGACGGCCCGTTTGACTACCTCATCCCGGCTGATTTGGAAAATAAGATTTCTGTCGGAGCAAGGGCCTGGGTAAATTTCCGCAACAAAAAAGAAGTAGCCTACGTCGTCGGTTTAAGCAATAAAACTAAAATTAAGAAAATAAAAGAAATTTCGGCGCTCATCGGCCAGTCGCCTATTTTAGATGAAAAGATGCTTTTATTGACCAGGAGGCTGGCGGAATATTATTGTTGTTCTTGGGGGGAGGCAATTGAAACCGCGCTTCCGGATGAGATCAGGAAAGGCAAAATAAATGGGACCGTTTCTATTTTTCCCCAGTCCAGTTCTAGAAAAATAGAAACGGTCCCTAGTTTTGTTCAGGGCCAGGATAGGATGCCGGTTTATTTAAGGGAGATTAAAGAGGTTCAGGCGCAGAAGCGTTCAGCGATTGTTTTGTTCAGTGATATTTCGGAGGCAGAAAGAGCCAAGAAGTTAATTGAAAAAGATTTAGGTATAGAGGTTTTTTTGACATTCCGCAAGCAGCCAAAAGAGCTGGAGGTATGGGAAAAAATCAGGCAGGCCCAGTATTGCGTTGTTATCGGAACGCGTTCGACTATTTTTTCCCCGGTGAATGATCTGGGGCTGATTATCGTCGACCAGGAGGATGACCGGGTTTATAAGCAGGAGCAGGCGCCGCATTACCATGCCCGGGAGGTTGCTTTGATGCGCGCCCAAATCCAAGGAGCAAAGGTTATCCTGGCTAGCCACAGCCTATCTTTAGAAAGTTTTTATCTGGCGCAAAAAGAAAATCTTAAGCGTGAAATTATTCCTTCTAAGAAAGCGTATCCGCAGGTTAAGATTATCGATGTGCGCAGGCTTGCCTATGCGCAAAGAAAAAGCAAATCTTTATTTTCAAAGTTTTTGGCCGATGCCATATATGCCCAACTGGGTGAAAAAGGAAAAATCCTTCTGGTTATCAACCGCACGGGTTTTGCCACCGCAGCCGCCTGCCACAATTGCGGGGCAGCGTTGAAATGCCCGCGCTGCAATATTAATTTAGTCTTTCATTTTGAAGAGGATAAATTAAGGTGCCACCATTGTAATTTTAAGATGGAGGCCCCTAAGATCTGCCCCAGCTGCAATACCGGTTATATTAAGTATTCCGGGATAGGCACGGAGAAAGTTGAAAGCGAGCTGGCCCGGATTTTTCCCCAGGCGCGGATTAAAATAATTGGAGAGGCTAAGGAAGGTATTAATTTACTAGATGCGGATATTTTTGTGGCGACAGGTTCGGTAGTAAAACAGCAGGGGACTTTAAATTTTGATTTAATCGGAGTCTTGGCAATAGATAATTCGCTTAACCGGGTGGATTTTCGGGCGGCGGAGAAGACATTCTCTTTGCTTGCCGGGCTGGTTAGCTTGACCTCTAAAACAATGATTATTCAAAGCGCTAACGCCAACCACCATTGTTTTCAGGCGCTGGTTAAAAATGACCCGCAGTTATTTTACAGGGAGGAACTCAAACAGCGTAAACAGCTTGAGCTGGCTCCGTTTAAACACATGATTTTACTTAAGGCAAGAGGATCCGGTCTTGAAAAGGTTAAGCAGGCAGCTGCGGATTTGTTCGAAAAATTAAACGGCTTAAAAAGCAATAGTATAAAAATACTATCCCTTAATCCCGGACAGCCGCCTAAATTACGGGGTAATTTTTATTACCAGATATTGATGCGCGCATCCAGCGCGGAAAAAGCCAGCCATTTTTTAAAATTACACTTAAAAGAATGGCATTATTCAGGTATAATAGTTTCGGTAGACCTAGATCCTGTTTGAGATGAAAATAATATTTTTCGGAAGTTCACATTTCGCGGTTCTTTCATTGCAAGCTTTGATCGAAAGCAAGCATGAGGTTGCCTGCGTAGTTACCCAGCCGGATAAGCAAAAAGGAAGGCACCTGCATTTTACCGGCACAGACCTAAAGGATACCGCGCTCCAGGCAAAGCTTAAAATCTTCCAGCCGGAAGATATTAATAGCAAAGAAAGCCTAAAGTTCTTAAAAAACCTTGAGGCGGATCTTTTTGTAATTATTGCCTACGGCCAGATATTGTCCCAGGAGGTTTTGGATATTCCCAAAATTATGCCGATTAATATCCACGCTTCGCTCCTGCCGCGTTACCGGGGAGCGGCGCCGATTAACTGGGCGATAATCAACGGAGAAAAAAAGAGCGGGATTACGATAATCTATGTAACCCCGAAGCTGGATTCCGGGCCGGTTATTCTGCAGGAAGAGGTAAAAATCGAGGATAAAGATACGGCGGTAAGTTTGGAAGAGAAATTGAGCCGGTCCGGGGCAAGACTTTTAGAGCAGGCGCTGGTTAAAATTGATAATCGGGATTATCGTTTAATCGATCAGGACGAAGCTAAGGTTATTTTTGCCCCGAAGATGAAAAAGGAGGTTGGTTTAATCGATTGGAATGCTTCTGCCGCCGATATCCATAATCAGATCAGGGGCGTTTTACCCTGGCCGGGAGCATTTACCGGTTTGCGCGGAAAAATACTAAAAATATTCCAGGCGGAGATCCTTTCGATATTCCCCAATCATCGGCCAGTTCCCGGAGAGGTGGTTAGGGCGGACAAGGCCGGTATCGTGGCAGCTTGCGGCCGCGGGTTTTTAAAAATCAATGAACTGCAGTTGGAAGCGGGCAAACGGATGAGCGCGCAAAATTTTATTATCGGGCATAAGCTTTTCCCGGGGGATATTTTAGGTAAAAAATAGTTGCAAGATTCATTCCTTCTGTTATAATCATTTTCTATGCCAGAACTAAGAAAAGATCCAGTTATAGGCAGGTGGGTAATTATTTCCACTGAGCGGGCCCGCCGTCCGGACCAATTTGCCGGTAAGCTTAAAGATCAGGAGGACCAGAAGCCTTGTCCTTTTTGTGAAGGCCAGGAAACCAGGACGCCTTCTGAAATTTACGCCATTCGCCCGCATCATTCTACCCGCAACGGCCCGGGCTGGGACTTACGGGTTGTCCCCAGCATATCCCCTTTCTTGAGGGTTGAGGGGGATTTGGAAAGGCGCGGAAACGGCCTTTATGACGTGATGAACGGCATCGGGGCCCACGAGATCGTAGTCGAAACCAATCAACATACCGCCAATATGGCGGATTTAAGCGAAGAGCAGATTGCTAAAGTGCTTAACTGTTATGCTGAAAGAATAGTTGATTTAGAGAAGGATAGCCGGCTCAAATATGTTTTGGTATTTAAAAATTATGGCATAGGCAGCGGCGGCACGGAGATCAAGCATTCGCGTTCGCAGTTGATTGCCACTCCGGTTAACCCTAAACGCGTAAAAGAGGAGTTGGCAGGCGCCCGCCTTTATTATGAATATCATGAACGTTGCGTATTTTGTGATCTGATCAAGCAGGAATTGGCGCAAAAGGAAAGGATAATTTTAGATTTTGACGGGTTTGTCGCGGTCAGCCCGTTTGCGGCGCGTTTTCCTTTTGAAACCTGGATTTTACCCAAGCAGCATTGTTGCGATTATACTTGTATGGACGTTTCATCCAGGAGAAGCCTTGCCCGGGTGCTTAAAACCGTGCTTTTAAAATTAAAAATAGGGTTAAATGACCCGGATTATAATTATGTGATCCATACCGCGCCTTTCCGAAGGCAGAAGGTCGGCTATTGGAAAACTATCGACCTGGATTATCATTGGCATATCGAAATTATGCCGCGCTTGACCAAGGTGGCGGGTTTTGAATGGGGCACGGGTTTTTATATTTGCCCGCTTCCTCCCGAGGAGACGGCCAAATTCTTAAGAGAGGTGCAAATTTAAATGGGTGAATTAAGAAGGGATCCGGTAGTCGGCCGCTGGGTGATCGTGGATACGGAGCATCCGAGAAAGCCGGAAGATTTTAAACATGAGCAGAATATCATTAGCGGCGGATTGTGCCCATTTTGCTATGGCAACGAATTTATGACTCCGCCTGAGATCAGCTGTTTTCGCGATCCGGGCACCGGGGCCAATACTCCGGGCTGGCAGGTGAGGGTGGTCGCCAATAAATTTCCCGCTCTGCAGATCGAAGGAGAACTTAACCGCCGGGGGCTGGGTATTTATGATATGTCAAACGGCATAGGCGCCCATGAAGTTTTAATTGAGAGCCCCTATCACAACAAAGATATCTGCGAGCTTCTCCCGCAGGAAATCGAAAATTACCTGAAGATGTGCTGCGTGCGGATGATCGATTTGAAAAAAGACAGCCGTTTTAAATACATTATGGTTTTTCGTAATTACGGCTCCGCTGCCGGAGCATCATTAGAGCATCCGCATACGCAGTTGATCGCTCTTCCCATGGTGCCCAAGAACGCGCTGGAAGAGATCCACGGAGCGCGCAATTATTATAATTATCGCGAGCGCTGTATATTCTGCGACATTATCCGCCAGGAGATTAATGATAAGGCAAGGTTAATCTTAGAGAACCAGTATTTTGTCGCATTTTGCCCTTTTGTTTCCCGGTTCCCGTTCGGGATCATGATTATGCCCAAGCAGCACAGCGGATATTTCAACCACATTTCCGCCAATGAGATCTCGGCGTTAACGCAGATCTTAAAAGATACCTTAACAAAGTTAAAAAAAGTATTTGTAAATTTAGCATATAATTATATAATTCATTCTGCGCCTATTAATGGTGAAACTGACGTGGAGTATTACCATTGGCATCTTGAAATCATGCCAAAGCTGACGCAAGTTGCGGGTTTTGAGTGGGGGACCGGTTTTTACCTCGATCCAACTTCGCCTGAATTAGCCGCGCAGTATTTAAAGTCCGCATAATGGATCTAGGGTCGTCCCTATTTCCCGATTAGATTAAAAACAGTTTCCTATTTCTACTTAACAAGGAGGATTCAAATGGCAGTTAAAGTCGGTATCAATGGTTTTGGCAGGATCGGCCGCCTGGTGGCGCGCGCGATTTTAGAAAAAAATAGTAAAAATATAGAGCTGGTGGCAATCAATGATTTGACCGATGCCAAAAGCAACGCCTATCTTTTTAAATATGATTCCGTGCACGGGCGTTTTAACGGCGAAGTAAAAGCAACCGCTGATAATGTGATCTCGGTTAATGGCAAAGAGATCAAGGTCTTGAGTAAAAGAGACCCGGCTGAGCTTCCCTGGAAAGATTTAGGGGTTGAGATCGTGGTTGAGTCTACGGGGTTATTTACGATCAAGAAAGACGGCGTAAATAAAAAAGGTAAAGAGGTAAAGGGCGCTGAGAACCACATCACCCGCGGCGGGGCTAAAAAAGTGGTAATCTCGGCTCCGGCTGAAGGTGAAGACATCACTATTGTCATGGGTGTCAATGAATCAAAATATGATCCTAAGAATCATCATGTAATTTCCAACGCCTCCTGCACTACCAATTGCCTTGCTCCGGTTGCCAAGGTTATGCAAGATAATTGGGGCATTGTCAAGGGGCTGATGACGACAATACATTCCTATACTAATGATCAGAAATTGCAGGATATGGCCCACTCGGATTTACGCCGCGCCCGGGCTGCCGCAATTTCGATGATCCCTACCTCAACCGGCGCGGCCAAGGCAATATCATTGGTCATCCCGGAATTAAAAGGCAAGCTGGATGGTTTTGCCATTCGCGTCCCCACGCCGAATGTTTCGGTTGTGGATTTGACCGCGACTTTATCCAAGAAAGTGACCGCTGAAGAGCTCAACGCCGCTTTTAAGGCGGCTTCTGAAGGGCCGATGAAAGGAATACTTGGATATACCGAGGACCCGGTAGTTTCGATTGATTTTAATCATTGCTTATTAAGCTCGATAGTTGATGCCAAGATCACCAAAGTTATTGGCGATGATTTTGTTAAAGTGCTGGCCTGGTATGATAATGAATGGGGTTATTCCAACCGCGTCGTGGATCTGTGTGATTATATTGTCAAGAAGGGGTTATAAAAATATATTGTCATTGCGAGGAGCGAAGCGACGAAGCAATCAAAAAACGAGATTGCTTCGCCCTGCGGGCTCGCAATGACGCAAGCGGAGTAAAAAATGGCAAAATTAACTTTAAAAGATATTGATTTAAAAAATAAGGTAGTGTTGGTGCGCGCGGATTTCAATGTGCCGCTTGATGCCAGCCTTAATATTACTGATGATATACGCATTCAGGCAACTTTACCCACCCTGAAATATATTTTAGGCAACGGCGCAAAGAAATTAGTTATTATGAGCCATTTAGGCCGCCCGGATGGAAAGCCGGTTGCCAAATACAGCCTTAAACCGGTAGGCGCGCGTTTAAAAGAACTGTTAGGCCAGGATGTGCTCTTTCTTAATGACTGCGTAGGTGATAATATCAAACAGGATATTGCTAAAGCGAAAGAAAAGGTAATTTTGCTGGAGAATTTACGCTATCACGCCGAAGAGGAAGCAAATGATCCCGGTTTTGCCAGGCAACTGGCGTCTTTGGCCGATATTTTTGTTAATGATGCTTTTGGCACCGCCCACCGCGCGCACGCATCCACTGAAGGCGTTACGCATTTCTTAAAATCCGCCGCGGGATTTCTTTTGGAAAAAGAGATAAAATATTTAGGCGCAGCCGTCACTAATCCGCAAAAACCGTTCATGGTGATTTTAGGCGGAGCAAAGGTTTCGGATAAGATCGGGGTTATCGAAAATTTACTTCCTAAATGCGACGCGATTATCGTCGGCGGCGGTATGGCCTATACTTTTCTGAAGGCGCAAGGCAAGCAGATCGGTAATTCAAAGCTGGAGAAAGATAAATTAGATTTAGCTAAGTCAATCCTGGATCAGGCCAAACAATTAGGTAAAGAAATCCTGCTGCCCGTGGATAATCTGGTTGTGGATAATATTGACCCGAATGCAAAAACCGAAATTGCCGGAGATAATATCCCTGATGGTAAGATTGCCGTGGATATCGGGCCAAAAACAGTAAAACTTTTTGAGGATAAATTAAGATCTGCCAAGACTATTGTTTGGAACGGGCCGCTGGGGATATTTGAGATGGATGCTTTTAGCAAGGGGACCCAGGAGGTTGCGAAATTTATTGCTGCCTTAAAAACTACCTCGATAATCGGAGGAGGGGATACCGCGGCGGCAATTGCCAAATTTAAATTAGAAGATAAAATGGCGCATATTTCAACCGGAGGAGGGGCAAGCCTGGAATTTCTAGAGGGAAAAACTCTTCCCGGTATTTCCGCGCTTACTGACAAATAGGTAACCGAAACTGTTTCCGACTCAATCGGGAAACAGGGGTATGCCTACCCGTTTCCCGATTAGCTGCGAAACAGTTTCGAAGTAAGGAGTTATTTGAAAGATGAGGAAAACGATTATTGCCGGAAATTGGAAGATGTATAAAACAATTAATGAAGCCATCGATTTGGCCAATAATTTAAAACGGGAACTTTTTAAAGTAAATTTTGCCGCAGTTGATGTAGTATTGTGCCCGGTTTTTACAGCCTTAAGCGAAGTTGCCGAAGTCTTAAATGAAACGGATATTCAGTTAGGCGCTCAGGATATCTATTGGCAGGATGAGGGAGCTTTTACCGGAGAGGTTTCCGGGCTGATGCTTAAGGATGCGGGTTGCCGGTATGTGATTGTCGGCCACTCCGAACGCAGGCAATTTTTCGGCGAGACCAATGAGACGGTGAATAAAAAAATCAAAGCCGCCTTAAAGCACGGGCTTACTCCGATTATTTGCGTAGGCGAGAATTTGCAGGAAAGAGAATCCAATAATACTTTTAAAGTAATCCAGGAGCATATCAAAGGCGGCCTGGCGGATATCAGCGCCCAGGATTTGCTAAAAACAGTTATCGCTTATGAGCCGGTTTGGGCAATTGGCACGGGTAAGACGGCCACTCCGGAGCAGGCCCAGGAAGTGCATAAATTTATCCGTGATTTATTAAGGAAAATGTACGGGGAAGAACTGGCCTGTAGTATCAGGATCCAGTATGGCGGAAGCGTAAAGCCGGAGAATATCGCGGAATTAATGGCTAAGCCGGATGTGGATGGGGCGCTGGTGGGTGGGGCCAGCTTAAAGGTGGATTCATTCAGTTCAATAGTAATTAAAGCAAGTGAGGTCTTAAAATGATGATTTTATTGATTATAATTCATGTGATTGCTTGTGTGGTTTTAATCGGCCTGGTTTTAATTCAACGCGGAAGAGGAGCAGGACTGGTGGAAAGTTTTGCCGGGGTAGAATCGATGTTTGGAACAAAAACCAGCGCTTTTTTAACGCGCACGACGACGATTATGTCGGTTGTTTTTTTTATGACTTGCTTAAGCCTTGCGGTTTTGTCGGTTAAGCAGAGTAAATCATTGATGCGTAATGTGCACTCTCCAGCGCCAAAGTCAAGCCTGGTTACAACCGAGCCAGCCAAAACCCCGTCACCTAAACCGCAAACAGTAACCTCCGAGGCAATAAAAGTCCAGACGCCGCCACCGCCGGCTCCAGTTAATGCGCCAGCAGAAAAGCTCACGCCGGATGCAGCAAAATCCCAATAAAAAATTATTCTGGGTATTTATTCTAAGCAGCGCGGTTTATTTTACCCAAGGCATCGAAGGCCTGCCCAGCCAGGGGCTGTTTTATTACCTTAAGGAAACCCTGCATTTCTCCCCTGAAAAGATAATGCTTTTGGGTTCCTTTACCACCCTGGCCTGGCTGGTTAAGCCTTTAATCGGTTACGTTATCGATAATTCATTCAGTAAGCGGGTTTGGATATTTATTTCCCTGGCCTTAGATGTAGTTTTTGTTTTGTTCCTGGGCTTAATGCGAATGCCGCTGATTATTTTAGTGGCGTTGCTTGCGCTTAACTCCGCCGGGGCGGCCTTTCGCGATGTCGCGGTTGACGGGATCATGTGCGTGGAAGGCAAGAAATACCAGGCCACCGGAAGGATCCAGAGTATCCAATGGGCCTCGATTTTGGTGGCAGGATTATTTACCGGTATCGGCGGAGCATTTATCGCCGAGAAATGGGGCTACCAGATGGGTTTTTTATGCTTGATCCCCGTTTATCTGGCCGTGGCCCTGCCGGCTTATTTTTACAAAGAGGAGCAGGCAGAGAAGAAGTATTCAAATTTGCTTGCCGATTTAAAAAAGCTTTTCAGCGATAAGAAAATACTGATTATCGGCTTATTTATATTTTTGTATAAATATTCACCCTCTTTCGGCACCCCTTTATTTTTTATCCAGCGCGACAGCTTTAAATGGGGCAAGATGTGGATTGGCACATTAGCCACAATCGGCACGCTATTCGGGGTGGTTGGTTCGCTGCTTTATTATAGATTCAGCCGGAAGATAAATATCAAGAAATGGCTGTATTTTTCGGTGTTTGCCGGAGCCCTGACCACCTTAAGTTATCTATACTATACTCCGTTCTCCGCGGTTGCTTATGATATTGTTTATAGCCTCATAGGGATGTTTATATTTCTCATGGTCATGGACTTTATGGCCCGGCATTCGGTTAAAGGCCTTGAGGCGACTTCATTTGCGCTTTTATGCAGCATCAATAACCTGGCTGATGTTTCCAGTAATTTGTCCGGGGCATTTTTACTTCCGCTTATCGGCTTGAAATGGCTGATAGTCTTATCCGCTTTAACCAGCTTCCTTTGTTTGTTCCTTATTAATAAGATTGAATAATGATTTCCGTCTTTTGCTTCGGCACGAAGATTTTCGCCGCATGTTACAAATGGCCCTGCCAAGCTTCTCGCTCAAGTCGATTTTTTAACGCAAAAGGTCTTTCGCAGTTCAGCGGCTGCGGAACTCGTGGTTTTTGCTCTTGCAAAAACCACTCAAACATCCTCGCCGTCCCCGTTTTGTCGCTAACCGCTCCACGGGGATACCTTCACTGCTCAAGCTGCTTTTGCTAAAATCGACATTCGCTGCGAAACTTGTCAGTGTCATTTATATAGCGGGTGGCTTGGCTTGGTTCCGGAGCGCACGTGAGAATTTTGCGCGGGCACGGTTGCCCGGCTATTTACGAAGTCTGGCAGAGCGCAAAATTCTGGCCGAGCGCAGCCCCGCCTCGCCGGGGCGGGGCAAGCGGTGCGCGAGGAAACAAGACAAGACGGACGCGCAAGGGAATGACCCGCGTAATTATTTCTATTGCCATTTTACGGAGTATTCTATATAATAATCAATTATGATGGAAGCGCTTAAGCCCTATATACTTAGCTTTATTCCGCTGTTTGTGGCCGTGGACGCGATCGGCAATATCCCTATTTTTTTATCTTTAGTTGAGAATTGTTCTAAAGCCCAAAAAAATAAGATAATTTTGGACGCGGTTGGCACGGCAACTGCTGTGGCGATTATCTTTATGGTCATAGGCCAATGGATTTTTTTGCTCCTGGGGATAACTATCCCTGATTTTCAGATTGCCGGAGGCGCGCTTTTATTCATTATTGCCGTGCGGCTTTTAATGCCGGGGGCGCAAAAAAGCACATTGACTAACTCTCATAATAAAGATATGGGCGTGTTTCCATTGGGTACCCCTTTAATTACCGGGCCTGCGGTTTTAACGACTACCTTGATGATGATGAACAGCTTTGGCCCAGCGGCAACGCTGGTTTCGTTAATATTAAACATGTTTTTTGTCTGGCTTACCCTGGTCAGGGCGGATGTAATTATCAAGTTTATCGGCCCCAGCGGTATCCGGGCATTCTCTAAAATTATTTATATATTACTGGCAGCCATCGCGGTGATGATGATCAGGCATGGGGTAACCGGAGCATTCCTTAAATGATGCGTAAAGTCTTGACATTTATTATGGCCGGCGGAAAAGGGGAGCGGCTTTTGCCTTTGACCAAAGACCGCACTAAGCCTGCGGTGCCTTTTGGCGGGATCTACCGGATCATCGATTTTACTTTAAGCAATTGCATTAATTCCGGGATGCGCAAAATTTATATCCTTACGCAGTATAAATCCGCTTCTCTGCAGAGGCATATCCGCCTGGGCTGGAACTTCCTGCCTTCGGAGTTGGGGCAATTTATCGAACTGCTTCCGGCGCAGCAGCGCATCGGTGATTCCTGGTATCTGGGTACGGCTGATGCCATTTATCAGAATCTTTATGCTTTGGAAATGGACCGTCCGGATGAAGTCTTGATTTTAGCCGGCGACCATATTTATAAAATGAATTATTACTCGATGATCGATGTGCATCGCGAGCAAAACGCCGACCTGACGGTGGGAGTAGTTGAAATCGAAAAACCCAAGTCTAAGCATCTGGGGGTAGTTGAGGCCGATAGCGCCGGACGAGTTACGGGCTTCCATGAAAAGCCGGTAAATCCTAAAACTATTCCCGGTAAGCCGGATAAAATTTACGGCTCGATGGGGATTTATGTGTTTAACCAGTCTGTCTTGATGCAAGAGCTGCTTGAGGATGCCAGGAACAACAAATCTTCGCATGATTTCGGAAAAGATATCATCCCGCAGATGTTAAAGAAAGGGATGAAGGTTGTGGCTTATAATTTTCGCAATAAAGATAATAATGAAGATGAGTATTGGCGCGATATCGGCACCATCGACGCTTATTATGAGGCGAACATGGAATTGATCCAGGTTAACCCTACCTTTAATCTTTATGACCAGGAGTGGCTGATCCGGACTTTTCAGGAGCAATATCCTCCGGTAAAGACCGTGCACTCCGGTGACAAAGAAGAAGGAAGGGTGGGTCTGGTCCTGGATTCGATAGTTTCCGAAGGCTGCGTTGTTTCCGGAGGCAGGGTTCAGCGTTCGATACTATCCCCTAACGTAAGGATAAATAGTTTCTCGGAAGTATATGATTCAATTTTAATGGAAGGGGTCAATGTCGGCAGGTACGCTAAAATCAAGCGGGCGATTATCGATAAGGATGTGAATATCCCGCAAGGCATGGTTATCGGGTTCAATTTAGAGGAAGATAAAAAGAGATTTTTTGTCAGTGAATCGGGAATTGTCGTGGTTGCTAAAGGCACAGAAATCAAGTAGTACTAATAAGGGTGTCCCCTTTGGGCGCGTCCCCCAATGATTAGAAAAGCCAAAATAAAAGATATAAAACAGATCCAGGAGTTGATCGGCTCTTTTGCCAAGCTGGATGTGATGCTGCCCAGGTCGCTCAATGAGCTTTATGAGAATATAAGGGATTTTTGGGTGGAGGAGGATAAAGGTAGATTAGCCGGCTGCGCGGCCTTGCATATTTCCTGGGATGATTTAGCCGAGATCAAATCTTTGGCGGTTGCTAAAAATAAACAAGGCAAGGGTATCGGCCGGGATCTGGTCACGGCCTGCCTGGCGGAAGCCAAAGTTATGGGGGCAAAAAAGATTTTTGTGCTTACCTACAAGCCGGAGTTTTTTAAAAAATTAGGGTTCAAAAAAATTAAAAATAACCAACTTCCGCATAAGATCTGGGCGGAGTGCATTAACTGCTGTAAATTCCCCAACTGCCAGGAGATTGCCCTGCTGAAGCTCTTGTAAAATAATCTCTTTATGTTATAATTTTTGAATTAATTTAACCGGAGGAAACTATGGATTATTTGTTGACCGATGAACAAAAGATGATTAAAGATTTAGCGCACAAAATCGCCGAAGAAAAGATCCGCCCGGTTGCGGCTAAATATGATATTAGTGAAGAGTACCCCTGGGAGGTTTTAAAAGTAATGGGTGAGAGTGATATGTTCGGGCTCTTTATTCCCGAGGAGTACGGCGGATTTGCCAATAGCACAATGAATCTGTGTTTGGCAACCGAAGAGTTCTCCCGCGCCTGCGGAGGGATCGCGGTTTGCTACGCGGCCAGCGCCCTGGGAACAATCCCGATTGTTTTATTTGGCACTGATGAGCAAAAGAAAAAATATTTACCGGATTTAGCCAAAGGGAAAAAAGTCGCCGCATTCGCGGTTACTGAACCGGAAGCCGGATCTGATGCCTCCGGAATAAAGACTGTGGCTAAAAAAGAAGGCAATCATTATGTTTTAAACGGCCTCAAACATTTTATTACTAATGGCGGGGATGCGGAAACTTATGTTGTAATTGCCATGACTGATAAATCAAAAGGAGCCCGCGGGGCAACCGCCTTTATCGTTGAAAAAGGGACCCCTGGTTTTACTTTCGGGAAAAAAGAGGATAAGTTTGGAATCCGGGCATCCAGCACGCGGGAATTAATTTTTACCGATTGCAAGGTTCCCGCGGAAAATTTATTGGCAAAAGAAGGTATGGGGTTCATCGTGACTATGAGGACCTTTGATATGTCCAGGCCGGGTGTCGCGGCGCAGGCGTTAGGGATTGCTCAGGGGGCTTTGGAACTGGCGGTAAAATATGTTCACGAAAGAGTGCAGTTTGGCAAGCCTATATCAAGTTTTCAGGGTATTCAATGGATGATTGCCGATATGGCTACGGAAGTTGAAGCGGCGCGCGGTTTAGTTTATTCAACCGCTAGGATGCTGGATGCCGGAGTAAAAGACGTATCAAAGGAATCGGCGATGGCTAAGATGTATGCGTCAGATGTGGCGATGCGGGTTAGCGTGGATGCCCTGCAGTTGTTTGGCGGGTATGGATACATGAAAGATTATCCGATTGAAAAATATGTGCGCGATGCCAAAATTACCCAGATTTATGAAGGCACAAACCAGGTGCAGCGCGGTATAATTGGTTTGAAAGTAATCAAGGAAATGGCTAAATAAAAATGAATATCATCGTTTGCATAAAACAGGTTCCGGAAACTACGGAAGTAAGGATTAATCCTGAAACCAATACGCTGATGCGCGAAGGGGTCAAGGCGATTATCAATCCTTTTGATATGTATGCTATTGAAGAAGCCCTGCGGCTTAAGGAAAGATTCGGCGGTAAAATTAGTGTAATTACTATGGGCCCTCCTCAAGCGGAGGGCGCTTTGCGCGAAGCAATTTCGATGGGGGCTGATGAAGGGTATTTGGTCTGCGACCGGGCTTTTGCCGGAAGCGATACCTGGGCGACCAGTTATACTTTAGCCGGGGCAATTAAAAAACTCGGGAGTTTTGATTTAATTATTTGCGGCAAGCAGGCTTCGGATGGAGATACGGCGCAGGTTGGCCCGGGTATATCTACGCATTTAAATATTCCGCAGGTAACTTACGTTAAAAAAGTAGAAGAGGCAACTGATAAAACTATGCGTCTTGAGAGAATGCTGGAGGAAGGTTATGAAATCATAGAGACACCGCTTCCTGCGCTTTTAACTGTAGTTAAAGAAATTAATGAGCCCAGGATCCCTTCCTTAAAAGGTTTGATGCGCGCAAAATCCGCCAAGATTACTACCTTTACCCAGAAAGAGCTGGATTTAGACCCGCAGCAGATTGGCTTATGCGGTTCTCCTACGCAAGTGGTAAAAATATTTACTCCTGCCCCAAGACTCGGGGGCCAGATACTTAAGGGCGAGATTCCTGAAATTGCCAAACAGCTGGTGGACTTGATTAAAGGCGAGGTTAATTAAAGATGCCGATTGCCATTATTGTTGAAAAATGCACGGGTTGTTCTTTGTGTGTTAAAGCCTGCCCGTTTGATGCTATCCGCATCATGGATAAAAAAGCGGTAATTGACCTGAATAAATGCACGCTTTGCGGGGCATGTAAAGATGCCTGCAAGTTTAAGGCAGTGCTGCTGGAGAAAACTCCGGCTAAATGCGCTTTGCCCGATATTAAAGATTATAAGGGGATCTGGGTTTTTATCGAGCAGAAAAACGGCAAGGTGCAATCAGTTTCATATGAGTTATTAGGCAAGGCGCAGGAGCTGGCCAAAAAATTGAATTGCCAGGTAAGCGGCGTTTTAATCGGTAATAAGTTAGAAGACCAGCTGGATGAATTGATTTTTTGCGGAGCGGATAACATCTATCTGGTAGAGGCGCCGGAGTTAGCTAATTTTCAAGATGAACCATACACAAATATTTTAGTTGAGTTAGTTAGGAAACATAAACCGGAAATACTTTTATGCGGGGCTACCAATATCGGCAGGTCTTTGATTTCGCGCGTGGCGATAAATATCAAGGCAGGCTTGACCGCTGACTGCACGGGATTAGATATCGACCCGGATAAAAAGATCCTTTTGCAGACACGCCCGGCTTTCGGCGGCAACATCATGGCTACAATTATCTCTCCTAATTACCGTCCGCAGATGGCAACGGTGAGGCATAAGGTTTTTGCCCCGATGCTGGCGGATAAAAAACGCAAAGGCAGGATCATTAAAGAAAGTTTTGATAGTTCGCTTTATGTTTCGCGCACCAGGCTCCTGGATATTATCGAAGAAATTGAAAGTACGGTAAACTTATCCGAAGCCGATATCATTGTTTCCGGCGGCCGCGGAATGGGCTCGCATGAGAATTTTAAATTATTAGAGGAGCTGGCCCATGTTTTAGGCGCAGCTGTCGGCTCAAGCAGGGCGGCAGTGGACTCCGGTTGGATGCCTTATTCACACCAGGTCGGCCAGACCGGACGCACCGTTGCCCCGAAAATTTATTTTGCCTGCGGGATAAGCGGGCAAATCCAGCATCTTGTCGGAATGCAGTCTTCAAAAATTATTATTGCCATTAATAAAGATCCCGAAGCCCCGATTTTTAAAGTAGCTACTTACGGGATTGTGGGAGATCTGTTTCAGGTTGTTCCTGCTTTAACTCAAGCCTTCAAAGCATCTCTCCGAAAATAAATGCTCTCTGTCCCTAGCTTCAGTATTTCTTATGCAACTAACTGATGAAACATAGGGTTATGTATACTGTCTACGCTGCAGTGTTAGCATATCTTTGCATTAATCTGCTCTAAATCTCTTCCGTATTCATCAATATGTTAAAGAATGTAAATATTTTCCTTGACAAAAAACAGTCTTTTGTTTATAATGCGAGCATGGTTAATAGCAATTTGATGACTATCGAAGACCTGGCGGATTATTTAAAAGTTACCCGCCGTACTATTTATGACTGGTTAAAGCATAATAAGATACCGGCGCTAAAGCTGGTCGGGCAATGGCGCTTTAAAAAAGATAAAATTGATGACTGGCTTGAGGGCCAGCAGTCGCAACCACATTAACACCCGGCGCTAAGCGGAATTGCGCCGGTGTGTGTTTGTACACAAGGGGGATAAATATGTATTTTAAAAGGCTGGAACTGGTTGGTTTTAAGTCGTTTTGCGATAAGACTACGCTTAATTTTGAACCGGGGATTACGGCTGTGGTCGGGCCAAACGGCTGCGGTAAATCAAATATTTTTGATTCTATCCGCTGGGTTCTGGGCGAGCAGTCCGCCAAATCGCTGCGCGGCTCGGAGATGCTCGATGTTATCTTTAATGGCACGGACAGCAAGGAGCCCTTAAGTATGGCCGAGGTGAGCCTGACCTTCGATAATACCAACCGTTTTTTCAATGTCGATAATCCGGAGGTATTGATTACCCGCAGGCTTTTTAGGTCCGGGGAAAGCGAGTATCTGCTTAATAAAGCCACGGTGCGCCTTAAGGACATCCTGGATTTATTATTGGGTACCGGCATTGGGGCGGAGAGTTATTCGATTATTGCCCAGGGCAAGATCGATTTGGTATTAAGTTCCCGGCCGGAGGACCGCAGAGTTGTTTTTGATGAGGCCAGCGGGATAAGCAAATATAAAGCCCAGAAAAGGGAAACCATGCGTAAGCTGGAGGAGACTGAACAAAATCTCCTGCGCGTAAATGATATTGTTACGGAAGTTAAACGCCAGATCGGCTCGCTTGAGCGCCAAGCCAATAAAGCCAGAAGGTATAAAGAAATTTTTGAGGATTTAAAATTAAGGGAAATTGATTTGGCAAAACTGGATAAAAAGATCATCCTTAAAGAGAAAGATGAACTCAGGCATCAGTTGGCGGATCTGGAGAGAGAGCAGTCAGGATTAGCGGATCTAGTGGCACAGCAGGAAGAAAAAATCGCCAACCGCCAGTCAGAGTTGAAAAGTTTGGAGGAAGCGATGATGGAAGCGCGCGGCCAGATGCTTAATTTGGAGAATACCCTGGTGCGCAGCAGCGAACATATTGATTTTAACCGGCAGCGCATCGCCGAATTAATCCAGAACAATAATGTTTTGGAGGGGCAAATCGAACAGGCAAAGGCCAAGCTTATCCAGGATGAGGAAAAATTGGGGAAGGTGCGCGATGAATACAATAACCTTAAACAGAATATCGAGAATAAGCGGGCTATCCTGGCGCAAAAGGAGGATGAGATCAATAAGCTAAGCGCCGCGATTAAAAGCTCGCTTGAGGTTATTGCCGAAAGTAAAAAAATAATCTTAGATCTAGAGTCCGCCATCTCCAATACCCATAACGAAATCGGGAATTTTAATTCCAAGCATCAGGTATTTCTGGCGCGCAAAAAAAGGCTGGAGATTGAAAAGGCCAAGGTCTATGAGGAGAAGGCGATTACCGAGGAGGTCCTGAATAAAGTTACCCGGGAGCTGGCCAGTACCCGGGAGCTGGTCGATGAGTTCAGGCAGAAGATCTCCGATGTAAAGCTTAGCCTTGAGCAGGAAGGGCAAAACCTAAATGAAATTAATAAAGAGATCGTTGACCTGGGAAACGAAAAAATCACTTTAGTTTCGCATAAAGAATTCCTCGAGAAATTAAGGAACAAATACGACGATATCGGCGAGTCGCTGAACGCGGTGATCTATTTGGATAAGCTGCCTAAGGAAAGCCTGACCGGCCTGGTGGTAAAGATCCAAAACCAGGAGGATTTAAAAATAAGCGGAGAGGCCAAGCCGATTGAATTAGATACGCAGAAAATCGACGAAAAGATCTTAAGGCTGGAGGAGAAGCTGGGGGAGTTAAGGAACAAGATGATACTGCGCCAGGCCTGTATTTCGGAGCTAAATAAGATGTCTACGGACCTGGAGCGGGAATTGCGCAATCATGAAATCACCCTGGCTAATAAAGAATCCAGTTACCAGGGGACGCGGGAGCAATTCGATAGAATTAAAGAAGAAGAGGATGTTATTGTAATGGAGCTCTCTGATGTAGCGCGGGAGGTCTCGGCGATTGAGCAGAACTTGGCTAATTCTCAGAATCAGCTTTCTGAGTTAAATAACCAGGAAAGGCTTAAGGAGGATCTAATCGGCCAGCAGGAGGATGCTATCGCTTTAAACAGCAAAGCGCGCGAAGAGGTCTTGGTTTTGATTACCCAGACCAGGACTGAAATTGAAGCTTTAAATAAGCGTTTTAGTTCTGACGCAGCAACCCTGAAGATCTTAGATGAAACTTACGGCCAGGATAAGGCCAGCCTTGAAAATATCGAAAGGCAAATCAGCGAAGCCGGGCTCCGCCAGGAGGCCTTAAAACTTGAAATTATCGAATGCCAGAAGGTGATTAAGGAGGCAGAAACACAGATTACGCAGAAAAAGAGCGCATTATCGGAGGTTGAACTTAAGTATAATGAAGTTTCCGGAGGCACATCCGGATTGGTAAAAAAGATCGAGATTGACCGCAAGCAGTTGGATCAGGTTAAGAACCGGCTGCATGAGCTGGCAATGCAGGACAAAGACCTGGATTACCGTTATACGAACCTAAAAGAAAGGATGTCTGCTGCTTATAAGGTAGATCTGGATTTAGAAAATTGGGAAGAAAAAGAATTGGATCATTCGGGCTTATCCGGAGAGATCAACGAATTAAAAAGGAAACTTGATTCCTGCGGAACGGTGAACCTGGTGGCCATCGAGGAGTATGATGAATTAAAGAAGCGCTATGATTTTCTTATCCAGCAGCAGGCTGACCTGTCCGGGGCAAAAGAATCCCTGCGTCAGGCGATTTTAAAGATCAACCGCACAACCCGGCAGATGTTTGTGGAAACATTCGAGAAGGTAAAAGTGGAGTTTAAGAATTATTTCCGTTTGCTTTTTAACGGCGGTGACGCCCAGCTTTTCCTGCTGGATGAAAATGACCCGCTTGAGTCGGGGATTGAAATTATCTGCCGGCCTCCGGGAAAGAAGCTGCAGAACGTGCTGCTCTTAAGCGGCGGAGAAAAGACAATGTCGGCGATCGCTTTGATATTTGCGATTTTTAAAGTGAAGCCTTCGCCGTTTTGCATCCTTGATGAGATTGACGCGGCTCTTGATGAGGCCAATGTCGACAGGTTTTCCAGGGTCTTGCAGGAGTTTGCCAAAACTTCGCAGTTTATCGTGATTACCCATAACAAAAAAACAATTGTCAATGCCAATATTATGTACGGTATTACTATGGAGCAGTCCGGAGTTTCCAAGATCGTGTCCGTGAAATTATCGCAGAATAATAAGGAGCAGCAGGAGCAGGAGGTTCAGGCAGCAGTTTAACCGCAGCAGGTATTATTCTTGCCTTTGTTTTTGGCTTGGTAGAGCGATTTGTCCGAAGAGGTGATTAGTTCCGCAGGATGCTGTCCATTTTCAGGAAAGGTAGAAATCCCCAAACTTACCGTGAGCATCCTATTAGGAAAAATCTCTTCATTCAGGAAAGGGTATTTTTGAATATCCATTCTTATGCGCTCGGCAATCAAGAAAGCTTCTTTTTTATCGGTGCGGGGCAGGATGATCGTGAACTCCTCGCCGCCATAACGGCAGACATAATCCATCTTGCGCGATTGATTGCGCAAGAGAAGGGCCAGGTCTTTTAATATTTTATCTCCCGCCTGGTGGCCAAGCGTATCATTGTAAATTTTAAAATCGTCGATATCTACCGTGATCAGGCTTAAAGGGCTTTTGGTTGCCCTGGCTTTTTCAACCTCTATCTGCAGCAGATATTGGAAATATCCGTGGTTCCAAAGATTGGTCAGGTAATCCGAATGCGTCCGCTCTACGGTCAATTCAAAAAGCTGGGAGTTTTCGATTGCCAGGCCTGCCTGGTTGGCAAGCATAGTGAGCATGCGGATATCGTCTTTGGTAATCGGATCATTGGTAATAAAGTTGTCCGCCACGATAATCCCGTTTACTCGGTCCTTGGCTTTTAACGGTATGAGCACAAGTTCATTGCTTTCCAAAGTCTGGATTACCGGAGAATTGCGGTATTGATGCAGGGTTTGGCCGGTTAAATGCAGGGGCATGCCTTCTAATACCGCCAAAGCCAGCGGGTTCTCATTCTTATCAAGCATGGATACTTTTAAATCCCTGACCTGCCGGTTAAAACCGGATTCTAATACGGTATTGGATTTTTTAAAGGCGCCGATTAAATCATCAAGGTCCATTTTTTCCTCTTCGATTTTGGTCCAGGCGATATTGGCTTCTTCTCCGTTTTCCGGCCCGATCCCCATTTTGCCCTCAATGATTTTTTCCTTTTCATTAACTAAGAAAAGCATGGCCCGGTTAAACCCTAATCCGGTATGCGCAGTTACGCCTGTAAGGATAATATAGAGGATTTCATCCAGCTTTAGCGTAGTGCGCATAGCATTGGAGACCTCATAGAGTATCCCCAATTCAATTTTAGTGCGTTCAAGTTCGGTTTTTAGCCTGCTTAACTCTTCCATAATGGTTAAATCTAGCATATTTTACTCTGAGTGTCAAGTCAGAGAGGTTTACTTGACATCGCATTATATTATTATATAATGATTTGGTAAATAAAGGAGGTAACTATGCCCAGATTTTTAAGAGATGCCGGATTGATTTTTTCCGCGGTACTTCTTTTTTCGGCTATTGTTTTGGCTGCCGAAGAGATAACCATTACCACTTATTACCCCTCGCCGTACGGTTTATATAACCAATTACAGACTAGTACCTTGGGTGTGGGAGATAATAATGGTAATAGTGTTTTAGATAGCGGCGATGTTCCTAACCCAGCTACCAATCCCGGAGATGTTTGGATTAAGGGTAAAGTCGGCATCGGGACGACGGGACCGACAACAAGATTAGATATTTCTGGAGACACACACATATCTGGCGGTCTTGGCTTAGGTCCAGGGACTCCATGGGGTAGTCAAGGGATATATCTCGACAGCGGTTCGCAAGCAACTCCCATTTTTTGGGATAACCGCGTAAATACAGGATTCAGTATCTATCAAAATCAAAACGGGAATACTCTTTATTTTAGAAGTAGCGGTGGCGGCGGTATAGAAACATGGAAATGGGTTAGTGCCGGGCTTGGAGACCTTATGACAATTGGACCCAACATAGTTATGAATCGCAACGTCGGCATCGGGACGCCGACGCCTGGAGCGAAGCTGGATGTTAATGGTAATATTTATGATAGTGGAGGTTCTCTTATTTTTTCTACTGCTACAGGTACTCATACTGGTATTGGAAATACCGCTGGATGGGCAGCAATTGAAAA
>JAQURC010000002.1 GCA_028715785.1 Candidatus Omnitrophota bacterium | reverse complement strand
TTTTTCGGCCTTCCTCGCAAGCGCATTTACCTAGATTTACCCAAGTTTAACGCCGTATTTATTATGAGTACCTACTTATAAATAGGCGTTTTTTAGGGCCTGCTTTGTGCTTAACAGGCCCTTAGAATTTATAGTTTGTAAGTTTTATCGCCCTGCCTGACCCGTGAAGTTACCTGCAGGCCGATTTCGTCCCCTTTTTTGGCGCTTGAGATCACTACCCTGTCGATTTGCATTGAAGTTACCGCCTGGCTAAAGTCTGTGGTGTGCCCCTTTATTTTTATCGTATCCCCCATTGCCAGGGGGCCTTTTAATTTGATTACCGCCGCTTGCACATGGGGAAAATAATGCGTGACTATGCCGATAAGGTTGCCTTCTTTTTTAGCCGCTATTTTGACCGGGGATTTTTTCCTGGCCGCAGGCCTCTTTTTGAGCAACTTCTTTTTGGCCTTTTTAACGGTTTTTTTGGTAATTTTTTTTGCCGCCCTTTTTCCGCCTTTGGCGGAGACCTTCTTTTTTAAAACCATTGGCCAGCCCTCCTTGTTTAAATGACCACGTTCTCGGATATCTTAGTTATCACCGGAATACGGCAGTAGATACCCAGAAAAGCCTGCATAATTCCCCACAAGGAAACCAGCAGGAATAGCGCGTAACCCAGGACTCCGATCAACCAGCCTAATAAAGGTATAATGGAAAGTATAAATGCCACAACTTCCATTACAAAAAGCACCAGTCCCTGCTTGGCATGATAAAGGGCGAATTTATTGTCTTTCTTTAGCATCAAGGTAATGATGCACAGAAAAAAAACATACGAAATTATGGCAAAAAATTTTCCATCGCGTATCTCTTGTTCATTTTCCACAGCAGGCATACTAAATCTCCTATTCTTTCTTTTGTTTGCTAATTAATTTCAATCAAGGAATCCATGGTGCCGTAAGGATTTAATTGCCTTGAGGGGTTCTCCGGGTCTTCAGCCCATTTGCCGTCAATAACAAAACGGTAACGGTATTTACCTTTATTTAAGGCCAGGCGTTTGGTCCAGGAGCCGTTGTTTTGCTCCATGCGGCTATGTTCATCAAGTTTCCAGTTGTTGAATTCTCCGGCCAAATAAACTTCTTTTGCATCGGGAGCCTTGACCGAAAGGACGGTTTCATTTATCTTTGGCAGGTTTTCCTTGAGGATATCCTGCATGCGTTTTTCCAGTTTCTTTTCTGTCGGCAGTTCGGGCGCAGGCGCATTTTCCTGGGTAATAATTTCGCGTGAAAGCGAGAAATAATCTTTTGCCCCGCGGCAGTATTTATCGTAAAGATGTATGTGCAGGCCTTCGTTTTGGGCTTCTTTCAATTTTACATTCACGTGGATTATGTTGGAAAACATCCTGTTTTTATAGTCAGTCTTGATCTTTTCAAGCATTTTAAAGGAATGCTGCAACCGGGAATCAAAGTTGGTTACCAGGATCCGGAAATCCACGCTGTGGTTTAACCTCTCTTTGACCAGGCTAATAATGCTGGTTAACTGGCCTACTCCTTCCAGGGAGAACCTGCTGGCTTCAACCGGGATAATGATTTCGCCTGCCGCCCGCAATGCGTTAATTGTGAGAATCCCCAGGTTCGGAGGGCAATCGATTAAAATATAATCGTAGTTGTTCTCAAAAGCTTTTAAGATATCCAAGAGCCGGGACTCTCTGCCGATTTCACCGCTTAACTCCTGTTCCAGCGTGCTTAAAATTATCGATGATGGGGCGATATCAAAATTAACTCCGATATTTTGGATAATTTCATCGATCTTTGCTTTTTTATGCGCGATTTTAGAAAGGACATTGTAGATACTTAATTCAGCTTTGATGTTTAAGCCGCTGGTGGCATGGGCTTGCGGGTCAAGGTCGATAAGCAGGACTTTGCGGTTATTGGATGCAAGTGATGCGGCTAAATTTATGGACGTGGTTGTTTTGCCGCAGCCGCCTTTTTGGTTAGCAATTGAAATTATGCGCATTTGCCCTCCCTTTATTGTTTGATTACCTTTATATTATCAAGATAAACTATTCCTGATTTTTCGCGGGTATTCCATTCTTCAATGCTAAAAGCCAGCACCTTCATCTGGGTCCAGTCGTTCATTCTGGTAAAACGGCTAAAATCCAGCCTTTCCTCTGTCCATTTGCCGGAAATGTTCTTTATATAAACTTCGGATTTTTCATTAAAACGGTTGATAAATTCCACTCTTAATGAAATTATATCTTTAGGGTTAGTTTTTCTTACACTGAAGCCCAAAGCCTTATATTTAGATAAATTTAATTGTTTAAGATTGATGGAAAAAGTTTCTTTTTTGGCAGGATCAAAATTAAAATTTATTTTGGCCGCATCTTGGTATAAAAATAAGGCAATCTGGCCTTTGGAATTACGGTTATTGATATGGAAATAAGTAACCGTACTGGCCAAGCCTAACGCGGTTACTAATCCCAGGATTATAATGCTCCGGACTGCTTTAGGATGAGGGCTTAATTTATTTTTTTTCTTTGATGATTTGGAAGAGGCATCCAGATAAATATTTGCCAGATGCTCGTAGATTTCTTTCTTATTCATTTGAATATATCTTATAACACAAAACCCTATCTATGTCAAGGGGTTAAGGGTTTGGATAAGTATGCCGGCGGCTCTTTGTCAATCAGCTTATAAAAGTTAGCCAGATGCAGCCGGAACAGCCGGTCAAATGAGCCATCCGGGTCTTCTCCTGCCCACCAGAACCAGTCACTGCCCTCTAAGATATACATTTGTTTCCAGGCAAGCTTTAAGATTGCTTCGTCGCCGCTTTGCGGCTTCTCGCAATGACACTGGAGCGCTTTTCTTGCTTCGGCCAGGCACTCCCAGGCTTTTACTTTATAAGGGTTACCGATCCATTTGCCGAATTCTCCGTAGATCCAGCTTCCGGCGCTTAAGTGTTTTATTTCCGATTCTGCAGGGTTATTTTTTAAGTATTCACTGACGGTGGTAGTTTTTACAAAAGGCGCTTCGGATAGGTGTTTATAAAATAATTCCAGAAAATCATGGCCGTCATTACGGAAATATTCCCAGGCGTTTTCTCCGTCCATGGCCACGGTTACCAGGATATCCTTGTTTTTTCCGCCGGAGGCGGATCCGCCTTTGGCGGAGAATGCCTTATTGATATTTTCTAAATGCGCCATAAAATTATTTACCGCTTCAGTCTCTTTCATTTTATGATAAGAGAAACCGATTAAATCCGAGAGGTTGCGGTCGCGGAAAACAATATTCAGTTCTCCCTCCTTCCTTTTTAACAGGTGAGGCTGATAAAGGAGCTTGGTGTCGCGTTTTTTTACCTTTAAAGATTTAAATAAAATCGCTTCATCGGTAACCATCCACTTTATTCCGGATTTAATAATCAACGGCAGGATCTCTTCGCTTACCCCCTCCTCCGACGGCCACATGCCAAGAGGCGGGCAGCCAAACCTCTCCCGATAATATTTTACCGCGCTGTCAATCTGATCTTTTGCATCTTGCGGATAACGAAATTCTTCTTTGGGCAGGGCGGTTTTAGGGTTTGCTTCTTTGGCGGTGTTCGTCGAGCAAAGCAGCGGCAGAATGGGATGATAATAAGGAGTAACAGTGATTTCGATCTGGTTATTTTGTCTAAAGAGGCAATAGGCCGGGATGATCTCTTTTAAGATGCTTAGCTGTTTATCCAGGACAATGGCTTTATCCTGTTCGTTAAAGAACCTTTCTTTTAAGACTATTTTTTTCAGTTCAGGGATATTCTGCCTGAAAGACGGATCGATCCAGGCCAGGTTAAACAGGAGCTGTAAATCCAGGTAATCCTGGGTCAAGAATTCCAGGTGATGGTGTTTTTTAAAGTGGAGCTGGTAATAGCGCGGAAAGGTCGAGATCACCTTCTCGTTGTTTATGGAAAAGAAATTCCGCAGGATAAATTCCTGCTCGTGTTTGGATAATTCCGCCGCCGGTTTCCTGCTTAACTCAAGGTATTTATCCTTTACTTTACCGTTATTATAATCTTCGACCTGTTCAAATAAAGACGGCACAACGTTGAAGGTCTGTTTTATTTTAGGGAATTTTTCCAGGATCTGCACCATATCCAGGTAATCTTTGACGCCGTGCAGCCTGACCCAAGGCAGGCCGCTCTCCTGTGTCAAGAGGTCCTTATAATACGGCTGGTGCATATGGAAGATAAAGGCAAGATTTAACATGGGGGATTTAAAGTATTAAAAAACCCTCGGAGGATTGCTCCTCCGAGGGTTTCAAGTGTTTCTACATAAGTTATATTATTAGAATACTACTTTCATTGAGCCGATTAACTGGGTTGCATTGGCTGCATCTGTAGTTAATGCGTTACCCGGCAGGAAATAACCGCCGGTTAAACCAAACTGGACATCTTCTGTGTAGTCGTAGGTTATAGTTCCATCCAGCGCGCTTCCTAGATATGATTTACCTGTATATGACCCCCTATTAGGAGTACCGCTACCATAGTAATTGGTTCCATTATCGTAGGTGTGAGGAAGAGTAAAAGCGGCACTGTTTTTTTGCGCTACGCCATAGTATCCATAAACTAAGGATACGGTAACATCATCAACCGGTTTCATGCTGCCTTTTAAATTAAAAGCACTCATGTTTGAAAAAGGCAGAAGCGTGTAAACGATATTGTTGAGTTTTTGATCATAGAATAAAGGATCCCAACCGGCATTTCTTGTGTCATTAGGAGATGTGGTACCTCCGGAAAGATAGGTATAGGAAGCGCCAATCTTCGGAGTTGTTTTTACTTTAGCAAAGGTATAATCTGCCATTGCCTGTAATGCCCACGCATTATGTTTTTTCTGATTTGTTGTCTCAGTGTTCCTTCCAAACTGGTAGGCAGCTTCTAAAGAAGTAGTCAAATTCTCAATTGAAGAGTTAGAGATTAAAGCGCCAACTGTTGAGAGCTGATCGGGCCTGCTAGTACCGATACTTAGGTTAGTGTTGTTATCTTTTTTTAACCAATAATATACAGAAACATCAGTTTTTTTGTTAAGGGCATACGCGGCATTAATACCGGTTAAACTGATTGTGTTTCTATCAACTGAATTGCTTTGTTTTGTTTGAGCATAAACTAAGTCCACGACTAACGGGTCATAGTTTAAGGTTGCGCGGATGGCATCAAAAGCTTTTCTTTCCGTTAAGTCAGTGGGAATGCTTGATGAGGTGCCAACTACTTTTGCATTGCCAATAACCAAACCATTACCGAATTTGATTTCCTGGCGGCCTACGGTTAAAGTTAAAGGAGAATACAAGAATTCTTTTAAAGTAACATAAGCCAGATCCAAATCAATCTCTCCGCTATTGGTGCTGGCGGCTCCGGAATCGTTCTGCCCGTTCCAGATCCTTTCATTGATCAGTCTTACTGTTGCCATGACATTGTCAGTAAGATCTGCATCAACGCGTAATCTGACCTGGGACATTAAGAAGTTCTGTTTTAGAACGCTCTTGTCGCTTTTGGCCGCGTTTCCATTATTTAAGTTAAAATGGTTTCTATTTACGCCACTTACTAAGATGTCTCCACTTACTTTTACATTTTGCACTTCGGCATAGGCGGCGCTAAATGTCAGGCCGACTATCAAAGCAAGCGCTAATACTAAGATCAAGCGTTTACCCATTTTTTTACTCCTCCTTTTTTGTTAACTGTTTATGGATATATGGTTAACTAGGCTAATAATAATATTACCTAGGATAATTTCATTTGAATAATTTTTGCACATAACTCTTTATTTGTCAAGAGTTTTTTTAAATTTCCCTCTATTTTACCGGCGGTTTGGATCTTTTAACCAGATTTTGTGATTTTGGGCCCAGAGAAATAGTTAAGGTTATGTTGTTCCCCTTTGGTTCCAGGGTAATGATGCAGGTTTCATTTTCACGTTCGAAGTTGATCAGCCTCTGCCCATACTCGACGATGTTTACCAGGTTCCAGTTGTACATCGCCATCTGTTCCTTGTAAAAATTAATTACCTGGTCGGCATTGGCTTTGCCCTGGTATTTTAAAACCCCCACGCGCACCCCCGAACTTTCAAAAGAATATGATTCCTGGGGCAGGGATTTTAAGCCTACAGGCACCGGCACATCGCTGAATTTTAGAGTTGCTTGAGGTTCAAGTAATCCTGGGTTTATGGATTTTGGATTATCGGAAAGAGTCGAGCAGCCTAAGAAGGCAATAGCCGTCAGGCAGCCCAGGGAAATAAAGGAGAACAGTTTTGCAAGTTTCATCTTACCTCCTGGTTAAAAATTCTTTTACGTTTTGATAGATTGCATCAATCTCAACCGGGGTTAATCCGGAATCCAAGCCAGCCTTGATTAATTGCTCCGGGGTAATGATGTCTTCCGGAGCGTGGCTGTCATTATTTAAAATTAATTTTGCCCCGAATTTCCTGGCCTGATTTATCACATGGGTGTTTGTTTCTTTGTGGCCGCGGCGGCTGGTAATTTCTAAGAATATTCCGCGCTCTTTGGCAAGCCTGGTATCCTGGTCAGTAATTAATCCGGGATGCGCCAGGATATCGATATCCGCCAGGAGGGCCAGGTGGTTGGTATTTTTTGTAACCGGCTCAACCGGGGTTTCCCCGTGGGCAATAATGATTTTAATCCCCTCTTTTCTGGCTAAGGATGCCAGCGGCTTAAACTGTTCCGGGGGCAGGTGCGTTAATTCGATTCCCGGCAAAACTTTGATTCCGGAATCTTTAGGCCAGCGTTTACAGAATTCCACGATTGCTTTTGCGGTTTGTTTGATGTTGCTGTAGTCGGCATGGTCGGTGATGGCGATTACCTTATAGCCTTTATCCTGATAGCGCACCGCTACTTCTGAAGGGAGCAGGTCGCCGTCACTTAAAAATGTGTGCGCGTGTAAGTTATACATAATAATTTAAATGCCCCTGGCAGGAATCGAACCTGCCGCACGCAGTTTAGGAAACTGCTGCTCTATCCTTATGAGCTACAGGGGCAGGGTGTAATCCTTATTCCCCTTCAAACTTAATTAACGAAAACACAGGGTAATCTTTTAGCTTATCTTTTCCTTTTAAATCCACCAGCTCGATGACAAAGCCGATGCCTGAGATTTTTCCTCCCAGCTGGCCGACCAGTTCAGTTACCGCTTTAACCGTTCCGCCGGTAGCCAAAAGGTCATCGATAATTAAAACTTTTTCACCGGGAGAAATTGCGTCTTGGTGGATTTCCAAAGTATCCGTGCCGTATTCCAACTGGTAAGTCGCAGAGATTGTTTTAAAGGGGAGCTTCCCTTTTTTGCGCACCGGCACAAACCCGGCGCCGATTTTATAGGCGACTGCGGCCCCAAAAATAAATCCCCGTGCCTCCACCCCGACTACTTTATCAAACCCCTTTGCTTTGTACCTTTTGGCCAATAAATCAACGGCTTTTTTAAAAGCTGTTTTGTTCTGGATTAAAGTAGTGACATCGCGGAAAAGGATCCCCGGTTTAGGGAAATCGGGAATGTTCCTTATGGATTTTTCCAATAGGGAATTATTCATCTAAAGCTCCTTTTCCTGGCTGGCGACGAATTTCCTTAATTTCCTTAAAGCTGTCTCTTCGATCTGGCGGATCCTCTCGCGCGAAACACCCAGTTTTTTGGCCACTTCAGCCAAAGTCTGGGGTTTATCATTAGCCAGGCCAAAACGCAGGTTTAAAATCCCCTTTTCCCGTTCTGACATAATTTCTAAAAGGTTATCCAGCCTTTCCCGGTTAAGCAGGCGCTGGATGCCGGCGTCCGGCGGCACGGCATTTTTATCCTCTACTAAATCCGATACCTGATTTTCATCGTCCTCTCCGATCGGCGCTTCCAGGGATGAAGTGGTGCTGGACATCCAGAAATTAATTTGTTCCATTTTTTCGGGGGAGAGTTTTAACTTTTTGGCGATCTCTTCGTTTGAAGGGATGCGTTTTAATTTTTGGCTTAAGCGCTCTTTATTCTTTTTCCACTTGGTGATCAGGTCATTCATATACACCGGAACGCGGATCATCTTCCCCTGCTCGCTGATCGAGCGGGTAATCCCCTGTTTAATCCACCAGGCGGCGTAAGTTGAGAAACGGAAACCCTTGCGGTGATCGAACCTCTCAACCGCCTTCATTAACCCCAGGTTTCCTTCTTCGATCAGATCAAGAAAAGGGATCCCCAGGCGCATGTATCTTTTGGCGATATTAATCACTAAACGCAGATTGGCGCGGATCATTTCTTTGCGCGCCATTTCATCCCCCTTACGGATCTTCTTGTTTAACTCGATTTCCTGTTTGGCGGTTAAAAGAGGTATCTGCCGGACTTCTTTAAGATATGTTTTTAGCGCTTCCATCGGTTTGATTTGGGACCGTTTCTATTTTTATCCACAGGGTAGCTGACGTTTAAACGTCAGCTACAAAGTACAAAAAATAGAAACTGTCCCTTTATTTCTTTCTTTATTTTTTATTCTTCAATACAGCTTGCGCTGCTGCTAATTTCGCGATCGGGACCCTAAAGGGCGAACAGCTGACATAATCCATACCTATATTATGGCAGAACTCCACGGATTTAGGCTCGCCCCCGTGCTCTCCGCAGATCCCAACTTCCAGCTTTTTATTGGTTGAGCGCCCGCGTTTGATGCCCAGTTTAATCAATTCGCCGATACCCTCTTGATCGATGCTTTGGAATGGGTCTTCGGGCAGGATCTCTTTTTTGATGTATTCCGGCAGAAATCCTCCGATATCGTCCCTTGAAAAACCAAAACCCATCTGAGTCATATCATTGGTCCCGAAAGAGAAGAATTCGGCCACCGTTGCCAGTTTATCGGCGACAAATGCCGCGCGGGGAATTTCAATCATGGTCCCCAGGAGGAATTTTAATTTCTTCAGTCCGTATTTTGCCAGCACTTCTTGATAAATTTTTTCGGCAATCGCAAACTGATCCTCTAGTTCTTTTACATCGCAGACAACCGGGATCATGATTTCCGGATAAGGGTCCTTGCCTTCTTTAACTAATTCCGCGGCTGCTTCTAAAATCGCGCGGATCTGCATTGTGCTGATTTCAGGATAGGTAACTCCTAAACGCACGCCGCGGTGGCCCATCATCGGGTTGGATTCATGCAGCCCTTCGGCCCTTTTAGCTAATTCCTGCATATCGATTTTTAAATCGTTTGCAAGCTGTTCAAGCTTTGCCTGTTCGCGCGGCACGAATTCATGCAGCGGCGGGTCAAGCAGGCGGATGACTACAGGGTATCCGTCCATCGCTGCGATCGTCCCTTTGATATCTTTCTTTACAAAAGGGAACAGCTCGTCCAATGCTTTTTGCCTCTCTTCGACGGTTTTAGAGATGATCATTTTCCGCAATAAGAATAACGGCTGGTCAGAGCCTTTTCCGTAAAACATATGCTCCGTGCGGAAAAGCCCGATACCCTCTGCTCCGAATTGCAGCGCCTTTTGGGCGTCTTCCGGGGTATCGGCATTAGTGCGGATACCCAGCTTGCGTATCCCATCGCAAATTTTCAAAAATTCCGAAAGGATCATATTTTCTTCGGTGGCATCCATCATCGGGAGTTTGCCTTCGTAGACATTGCCTTTGGTCCCGTTTAAGGTGATCCAGTCCCCCTCTTTGAGCGTTTTGCCGTCAACATGCAGGGATTTGTTTCCAATATCGACATGCATAGTGCTGCAGCCGACGATACAGCATTTACCCCAGCCGCGGGCGACTAATGCCGCGTGGCTGGTCATGCCGCCGCGGGCAGTAAGGATCGCCTGGGCGACACGCATACCCTCCACGTCTTCCGGGTTGGTTTCCTCGCGGACAAGAATTACTTTTTTGCCTGTTTTTGCCCATTCTACGGCTTCATGGGATGAGAAAACAATTTGCCCGCTTGCTCCGCCCGGTCCTGCCGGCAGTCCTTTAGCAAAAGGCTTGACGGTTAATTCCGTTTTAGGATCGATAATCGGATGCAATAATTCATCAAGCTGCGCCGGCGTTACGCGCATTACCGCCTGTTCTTTTTTAATCATTTTTTCTTTGACCATATCCACCGCCATGCGCACGGCTGCCGGGCCGTTGCGTTTGCCTATGCGGCACTGCAGCATAAAGAGCCTGCCTTTTTCAATGGTAAACTCGATATCCTGCATATCATGGTAATGTTTTTCCAGCCGGTCCTGGATGGAGTGCAGTTCTTTGTAAATTTTGGGCATTGCTTTTTCCAGGGTGAGCAGGTCTTTATTGTGGCTTGAAGTTGAATATTCGTTGATCGGAGCGGGAGTGCGGATACCGGCAACCACGTCTTCCCCCTGGGCGTTAATCAGGTATTCTCCGTAAAAATTATTCTCTCCGTTTCCCGGGTTACGCGTAAAGGCAACGCCGGTTGCCGAATCATTGCCCATATTCCCGAAGACCATGGTTTGCACGTTTACCGCCGTGCCCCATTCATCCGGGATATTTTCGATGCGGCGGTAGCTGATCGCGCGTTTTCCGTTCCAGGAAGAAAATACCGCGCCAATGCCGCCCCATAATTGCTCCATCGGTTCATCGGGGAATTCTTTACCCAAGACCTCTTTGATTTTAATTTTAAATTGGCCGCAGAGTTTTTTAAGGTCATCGACATTTAAATCGGTATCGCTGGCGTAGTTTTTGGATTTTTTAAGCTGGGCCATAATACCTTCCAGCTGTTTGCGGATGCCCTCTTCTGCCTTTGGTTCGATTCCGGCGGCCTTCTCCATAACCACATCAGAGTACATCATAATCAGCCGGCGGTAAGCATCATAAACAAAACGGCTGTTTCCGCCGCTCTGTTTAACCAGGCCGGGGATAGTTTTTTCAGTCAAGCCGACATTTAAAACCGTCTCCATCATTCCGGGCATGGATTTTCTTGCACCGGAGCGCACTGAGAATAAAAGCGGATTATTGGCGTCGCCGAATTTCCTAGCCATTAATTTCTCCACTTTTTCCAGGGCGGCTGCTACTTGAGCTTTTAATTCTTTGGGGTATTTCTTTTTATTCTGATAATAATATGTGCAGACTTCGGTGGTGCAGGTAAAACCCGGAGGCACCGGCAGCAACAGATCTTTGTTCCCGGCCATCTCCGCAAGGTTGGCGCCTTTGCCGCCCAGGAGGTTCTTCATGCTTTCATTGCCGTCTGCTTTACCGCCCCCGAAGGAGTAAACATATTTCTTTGCCATTACTTTTTAAACCCTTCCTTTCTTTACGGTAGGGCGGGTTTAAACCCGCCCTACTATTGTTAATAACTTAACTGAGTTGATTGATCAAATATTCTTTTAATTTATCCATTGAAATTCTTACCTGCTGCATCGTATCGCGGTCGCGCACGGTTACCTGTTTGTCTTCCAAGCTTTGAACATCTACGGTTACGCAAAATAGCGTTCCCACTTCATCCTGCCGGCGGTAGAGCTTGCCGATTGCCCCGGTATCATCGTAAACCGCGATTAAAGATTTTTTTAAATCGCCGGCTATATTTTTTGCCAACTCCACAATTTCCGGCCTATTTCTTAGAAGCGGCAGCACCGCGACTTTTGCCGGAGACAAGTCTTTACTTAATTTCAGGACTACGCGGGTATCCTCCTTGACTTTTTCTTCATGATAGGCATCGACTAATATTGCCAAAACACTCCTATCGACTCCTCCGGAAGGCTCAATAATATAAGGATAGAATCTTTCCTTTTTTTGATCATCAAAATACTGCAGTTCCTTGCCGCTGAATTTAGAATGCTGTTTTAGGTCAAAATCCGTGCGGTTGGCGATCCCCTCCAGTTCGCTCCAGCCGAACGGAAAATTATATTCTATGTCGGTGCAGGCTTTGGCATAATGGGCCAGTTCATCTTTGGCATGCCGGCGTTTGCGCAGGTTTTCTTTTTTTATCCCGAGGCTTAAGTACCAATTGAACCTTTCTTCAATCCACGATTCATACGTTTTATCCGCATCAAGCGGACTGCAGAAATATTCGATTTCCATTTGTTCGAATTCCCGTGTGCGGAAGGTAAAATTTCCCGGAGTGATTTCATTGCGGAATGCCTTGCCGATCTGCGCTAAGCCAAAAGGAAGTTTCGGGTGTTTTGAATCCAGGATATTCAGGAAATTTACAAACATACCCTGGGCGGTTTCCGGCCGCAGGTGGATTAAGTTAGAAGCATCTTCTACCGGGCCCTGGTGGGTCTTAAACATTAAATTAAACGGCCGGGATTCGGTAAGCTGGCCGGAACATTCGGGACAAACAGAGTTATCTTTTAAGTCGGCGGTCTTAAAACGTTTTTTACATACCTTGCAGTCGCTTTTTAAATCAAAGAAATTTTCAACATGGCCGCTGGCCTCCCAGACCTTAGGATGCATAAGGATAGAGGCATCCATGCCTAAGATATCGTTTCTCTCATAGACGCAAGCCTTCCACCAGGCGCGTTTAAGGTTGTTTTTTAATTCCACCCCGTACGGGCCGTAATCCCAGGTGTTGGCCAGGCCGCCGTAAATTTCGCTTCCCTGGAAAATAAACCCCCTGCGCTTGCAAAGGGAAGTAACTTTATCCATCAAGTTTTCCGCCATAGTCTTTTATTTTTAGCTTAATTTAAGTCAAAAGTCAAGTAGAGTTTGCTCGCTCTTATTCATAACCGTACTTCCGGATAAACCATTTCTTGACTGCCTGCACAAAAAATAAATACGTAACTACCATAATGAATAAAGCCGCAAAATACATCGGAGGCGGTTTGACAAATCCAAAAGGCTTAGCCAGCGGAGTAAACGGTATGGCGATGCCTATGGAAACAATGACAACCGACATGAACATTAAGAACCTGCTTGGCCGGCTTTCGATAAAAGGTATTTTTCCCGTCCGGATTATATGGATGACCAGAGTCTGGGTGCATAATGATTCGATGAACCATCCGGTATGAAAAAGCTGGGCTTGGGCATGGAAAATAAATAGCATCACCCCGTAAGTAAGAAAATCGTATATTGAGCTGATCGGCCCGATAATCACCATAAAATTCCGGATATACTTGATGTTCCAGGGCCGGGGCTTGGTAACGTATTCTTTGTCCACATTGTCCGTAGGTATGGCTATCTGCGATACATCGTAAAGGAAATTATTCAGGAGTATCTGGATAGGCAGCATCGGCAGGAAAGGTAAAAACAGGCTGCCTCCGGTCATGCTGAACATATTGCCGAAATTGGAGCTTGAGCCCATCTTGATGTATTTAACGATATTTCCGAATGTTTTCCTGCCTTCGATCACCCCGTCCTCTAAGACCATCAGGTTCTTTTTAAGCAGGATGATATCCGCCGATTCTTTGGCGATATCTACGGCGTTATTCACCGAAATTCCGACATCCGAAGTTTTTAAAGCCGGAGCGTCGTTTATGCCGTCGCCCAGATACCCTACGATATGCCCATTGGCATGCAGGGCTCCGATCACTCTTTCTTTTTGCATCGGCGACAGGCGGGCAAAGATATTGGTTGTTTTTACCAGTTCCCGTAATTGGAGGTCATTTGATTTTTCTACCCTGTCACCGGTTACCAGCCCCTTTACGTCCAGGCCGACCTCGCTGCATATTTTTTTGGTGACCAGTTCGTTGTCTCCGGTTAAAACCTTAAAATCTATCCCCAACTTTTTAAGCGCTTGGATCGCCCTTTTTGCGCTGGGTTTGGGAGGGTCAAGAAAAGCGATATATCCTTTGAGGATTAACTCTCTTTCGTCGTCTTTTGAATA
The DNA here is from genome assembly GCA_028715785.1 of Candidatus Omnitrophota bacterium. Classification (GTDB taxonomy): domain Bacteria; phylum Omnitrophota; class Gorgyraeia; order Gygaellales; family Profunditerraquicolaceae; genus UBA6249. The sequence goes on along the minus strand of JAQURC010000002.1, from coordinate 273,154 downwards.
GGCCTCTTTTTTATTTTCGAAATTTTTATAGGCAATGGCTAAAACCCTGAAACCGTCGGCGCTTAAAGAATCGAATTCTTCCTTTAGATCCGAGATAATCAGCGGGTCGATGTCAAAAATTTCTCCGTCCAGCTCATATTGCAGGCATCTTTTGAAGATCTCTTCCGGAGCGCCTTTGGAAATGATCTTGTGCTTATCTTCTGCTGCCACCACAACCGACATGATCTTCCTGGAGAAATCAAAAGGTATCTCGTCTATTTTTATATATTCCTGGACCAGCAATTTCTCATGCTTAAGGATTGCCCGGTCCAAGAGGTTTTTCAGGCCGGTCTGATAAAAGCTATTGATATAAGCGTAACGCAAGGTATCGGCGTCTTCTTTTCTTACCACATCGCAATGTTTTTCCAGGATGATCTTATCCATGGTCAGGGTGCCGGTCTTATCGGTGCATAAGACATCCATAGCCCCGAAATTCTGGATGGAATTCAGGCGCTTGACGATCACATCTTTTTTGGACATGGCGATGGCGCCTTTAGAAAGATTCAAGGTTACGATCATCGGCAGCATCTCCGGGGCAAGCCCGACTGCCACGCCCAATGAAAAAAGCAGGGCTTGGATTAAATTTCCGTGCCTAAAGGCAATGATGGCGAAAATAAACATAACCATGCAAACCATCGTTTTGACCATGAGCATGGTAAATTTATTTATGCCTTTATCGAAACTGGTTTCGATGCGCATGGTCGCCAGTTTTCGGGAAAGTTCTCCGAATTGGGTAGCGATACCGGTTTTGATGACTATCCCCAGGGCGGTCCCGCTAACCACGCTTGAGCCCATGAAAGCGATATTGGCCAATTCGGATATAGAATTATTTTTTGGCGTAATGGGCAGGCATATTTTTTCGATGGGAAAAGACTCGCCGGTCAAAGAAGCCTGATTAATGAACAGATCCTTGCAGGATATGATCCTTAGGTCAGCGGGGATCATATCCCCGGCGAAGAGGTCGACTATATCCCCGGGGACAATTTCCCTGATGCTTATCTCTTTAGATTTGCCGTTACGCAGCACTGTGGCGGTAGTGCGCACCATTTCGCTGAGCTTCTCGGCGGCGCGACTTGCGCGGTGCTCCTGCACAAAGGCAAGCATCACACTCATCACCGCCATAAGGAAAACGATCAGGGCGCTGATTTTTTCCCCGAAAAACAATGAAAAAGAGCCGATGACCAATAGGACGATAACCAGAGGGTTGAGGAACTTGGAAAAGATCTCTTTGAGTATGTTGCGTTTCTTTTTCTTGGCCGGTTCGTTAAGCCCGTACTCTAAGAGCCGTTTTTTGGCCTCCTGTTCCGTAATCCCTTTTTGCGAAGTTTCTAATTTATCAAAAAGGACCTCTTTAGGGCATCCCAGATAGTCGAAATCCAATGCTTGGGTTTTTGGGCCTGTATTGATTATTACTTTATTTTTTGTTTTGAAAATATCCATGCTTGATTACCTTATTTATTTTAATTTTTATAATTAGTTAATCGGCTTTAACGTTGAGATTATCGCAAATACGTTGTTTAGGTCCAGGCGTGCTCCGGCATCTTTTATATATACTTTAAAAAAGTTATCTTTTTCATCAAGGACATCGCAATCGAAGTAATTATCCGGTTTTGCCATTGAATAATTGATAAACCCTCTGATGTTGCCCAATTCGAATTTGATCATTTTGGCGGTGCTTTGGTTTCCGATATCGGGAGTAAATACGCTCTTCATGATCACAAAGAAAGCGTCGGTGAGATTATTTAATTGGTCAAGGTTGGCATGCGTAAGGCGGCGGAGGAATTCCGCGTTATCCCTTATCCCCTGTTTGCGCACCTCCGGGTAAAGTTTGATAAATGCCCCTGGTTCCTGGAATAAAAGATAGATCACCGCTCTATTATTGGTATGGTTATTAAAATGATTTTTTTTGTAGTATACCCGCTTAATTAATTCCTGAACCAGGGTAAAACCCTTAGGCACAGAAACTGACATCTTTGGAAAATTCTGCGGAATTAATGTGTCCAGGTATTCTTTATTGATTTCGGGTTTAAAGGAATAATCTTGCGGCTGCATGCAGAGTATCGGGATGTTTTTACAATTTCCTATGCCATAAGAGATATACTGTCTTAGGATATTGGGGCCGGCGAATTTGATTACAAAGGCCGCGCTTAAACCCAGCGCGACGGTACTGACTAAATATTTGGTAAACCGTTTAGCTGCCATTTAACTTTTTGAACTCCTCTTCTTTGATCATGAAAGAATGCTTTAAATCCGGGAACTTTTCCTGAATAACTTCATTCTTGAAATCTTCAACAGCTTTTAGGATGGTTTCAGAAAGATGGGCGTATTTTTTGACAAATTTCGGGGTATAGCGCTCAAAGAGGCCCAGCATGTCATTAATAACCAGGACCTGTCCGTCGCAATGGATGCCTGCTCCAATTCCGATAGCCGGTATTTTAATTTTTTTAGCAATCAATTGGGATATTTTATCAGGCACGCATTCCAGGACAACCGCAAAACACCCCAATTTTTCTAAAACCAGGGCCTGATCAATAAGCTTTTGCGCGTCCTGGGCGTCTTTACCCTGCACTTTGAACCCTCCGATTTTATCCGCGGTCTGGGGAGTCAGGCCGATATGGCCCATAACCGGGATACCCGCATCGATGATTTGTTTGGTTACCTCCGGGCAGCCCCCAAACCATTCTAATTTAACCGCCTGAACCCCGGCTTCTTCAATAAATCGTTTTGCGTTTTTTACCGCATCTTGCGGGTTGGTTTGATAAGAGTCAAAAGGCATGTCCGCGATAAGCAGGGCGTCTTTAACCGCGCGCCTGGCGGCTTTGGCATGATGCAGCATTTCAGCCATGCCTACCTGGGTGGTTGATTCCAGGCCCAGCACGACATTGGCCAGGGAGTCTCCGACCAGGATTATATCTATTCCCGCCCGGTCAACCAAACTGGCCGTAGGATAGTCATAGGCGGTCAGCATGGTAATTTTACGTTTGTTTTTTAATTCCAGGATATCTTTAATGTCCATATTTGTTCTTACAAATGAAATAAATTAAACTGATTATCCAGCCGGTTATCAAAAAAGTTACTAAATACCTGCGGGTCTTTGGGCTAAAAGCCATTTTAAATCTATACTGAATGTCCGTAGCTTGATTCGATAGTTTTTACCAGATCAAGCAGGAGTTTGTTGGTTGGCACGCTGATGCCCATCTCTTGCCCTAATCGCACGATTACTCCGTTAATAAAGTCGATCTCGGTGCGTTTTTTTCTTAATACATCCTGGAGCATTGATGAAAGATTATCGGATGTGCCCTCGCAGACAGCTTCAACTTTTGCCAGCGGGTCGTCAAAGACTAATTTTACGCGTTTTCTTTTGACGATGCGCGCGGCTTCCGTGACCGCATCCCTTAAGATCCTTTTGGTCCCTTCGTATTCGGTGAGCCTGCCGTTAGGCAGCCGGGTAACCGCCGCCAGGGCATTAATGCCTACGTTAATGATTAATTTCGACCAGATCAGGCTTTTTATATCGCGGGACATTTTAGTCTCCAGGCCCACCTTATTAAATATTTCGCGGATTTGCCGCAGTTCAACCGGGGTTTTGCCGTCGATTGAGCCGATGATCGTCTCTCCGTTGCCGGCGTGGCGGATCTTTCCGGTTTCAATTAAAGTTACGCCTTGGCTGGTCACTCCGGCAATTACCTTATCCTCTCCGGCTATTTCGGAAATAATTTCTACGTTTCCAATTCCGTTTTGCAGGGTCAAGATTTTGGTATTTTGGCCAAGGATAGGTTTGATCTGTTCAACCGCGGATTTGGTATTGAATGCCTTTACGCAGATAAGCGCCAAATCGGCCTTGCCGATATCTTCTATGCCGGCTGTGGTTTTTACTTTTGCCTGCCAGGATCCCGACACGCCTTCTACAGAGATCCCGGAGGCGTTAATTTTGGCGGCATTCTCCTTATTTTTATCCAGGAGCCAGATCTCTTCTTTTGACTTGGTTAAAAAGGCGGCAAAGAGCGAGCCCATTGCTCCTGAACCGACAACGACAATTTTCATGTAGTCCTATCTTTCTTTATCATACCGCGACCTCTAATTTATTAATCAGTTTCTGCGATTTTAGTTCACGGCCAAGATGAAAGTTTAAGAATGAGTTTAGGATCAAATCCAGTTCCTTTTTTATTTGCGGGTTCATTCCCAGGCTAAGGCTGCCGGTAAAGCTGTTCCTTTCGATATGTAAAACCGTGGCGATAGTTCCCCGGAAAATCGCCCGGCTTGCGGGATCCTTGGGCATGCAGCGCAAGCAGAGCAGCCCGCCTAAAGAAAGGCTGAATTTGGATTGGCCCATTATTTTATCCATGCAGCAAACGCAGGAATCAAAATGCGGTTTAAATCCGGAAAGGCTGAGCATCTTTATTTTAAAAATAGTGGCGATTTTTTCCGGATTATAGTTGGTCTCAAGCTCTTTGAGGCTTGCCAGCGCCAAATTAAAGATCTCCTCATTTTTATCCTCAGGCTGCATTATGGAATTGATCAGTTCGACCATAAAGCCGGCGGTGCTTGTCCTTTCGATGCTTTGCCTGATACGGGTGAAGTTGTCCAGCTTATCCGCCTGGCTTACCAGGTGTAAGTTGGAATTAGTTTTTCTGTAGAAGATGATCTCATTTAGCGAAAAAGGCTCTAAGTTTGAGGCAAATTTTTCCGGTTCGGTGCGGATCCCTTTGAGTATCCCGTTTATCTTTCCGAATTCTTTGGTATAAAAATCGGCAATTATCGAGGTCTCCCGTAAATCGCGCTTGTTTAACACGATACCCTGTGCTTTATCTATCGACATATTCGCTTTCCTTTTCGCGCATCAGCCTGACCTCAGGTTTAGTGCGGTCGTTATAACCTAATATATGCAATATGCCGTGGGTTACGTAGAGCAATAATTCGTAATCAGGGGTGGTTTTAAAAATACCGGCTTGTTTGATTGCGGTATCGGTAGAGATCATAATATCGGCTAAAATAATTTTTTTCTTCCTCCCTAAGTTAAAGGCCAAAACATCGGTTGCGCTGTTGGTTTTCAGGAATTTTGCGTTGAATTTCTTAATGAGCGAATTGTTCACAAAACAAATATTTATCCAGCCCGATTCTTTTACTTTTTCTCCCTTAAGGACCTTATGGATTAAATTTTTTATCTTTTGCGGATGAACAGGTATTTTATCCTGCAGGTTTTTTATGGTTATTTTCATCTTTGGGTTCTTGAGGGTAATTTACCCGGCTATGGTATATGCCGCTTAATATCTTGGTAAAAACGCTGGATATCTTTTCGATATCTTTCAGGGTAAGCTCGCATTCATCAAGCTGACCGTCGATAAATTTATTATTTATTATTTTATGCACCATCTCTTCGATCTTATCCGGAGCGGGGTCTTTCAGGGAGCGGGTGGCCGCTTCTACGGAGTCGGCTAAGAGCACGATTGCCGTTTCTTTGGTAGCGGGTTTTGGGCCCGGATACCGGAACCCCTCTTCGGTTACCTCCTGGTCCTCTTCTTTTCCCTCCAGCGCCCGGCGGTAAAAATAATAGACCAGGCTGCTGCCGTGATGCTGCTGGATAAAATCCATCAGCACGGGGTTTAGCGAGTATTTTTTGGCAAGTTCCAGCCCTTCCTTGACATGGTTCATAATGATCAGTTTGCTCATCGTAGGAGAAAGAGTATCGTGGGCGTTCTTTCTGATATCCTGGTTTTCGATAAAATATTCCGGTTTCTGCAATTTTCCTATATCATGATAATATGCTCCGATCCTGGCCAGCAGGCCGTTGGCGCCGATGGCCGCAGAAGCGGTATCGGAAAGATTACCGACAACCAGGCTGTGGTGATAAGTTCCGGGTGCCTCCAGGATCATGCGTTGTAAGAGCGGTTGATTAAAATCAGCCAGCTCCAGCAGGCTGATATTGGTTACTTTCTGCAGGAGATATTCAAATAGCGGAAGAATGCCTAAGGTAACCACTCCGCAAAGCAGGCCATTGGTTAAAATTATTAAATACCGCTGTGATTGATTGATCCGGAAATGCTCAAGAAGGATTAAGCCGGCCAGCTGCAGGATCCCGGAAACCGCCCCTGCCTGGATTACTTTTGTGCGTTTACGGGCTCCGTTTACCCAGAGTATCGCGCCTACGCAGGAGGCCGTTAAAATAAACCCTGCCTTAAATGGTTCCGGGCTTAAAATTGCCAGGGACAGGCAGGTGCTTAGCGATAGAAAGTAAGCCACCGCAAGGTTATTGAATAAAAGGACACCCAGCATCGGGATGATCGCAATCGGAATAAAGTAAATTGCTATACCGTTTTCCAGCAGGGTATATCCGATAGAGAAAGAGATCAGGTAAAGGAAGCTCAGGTTGGCCAGGGTCGCGTTTTTTATCTTAGAAAAATTTTCATAAAAACACAGGTAAAGAATGATTAAAAGGAACGGTATGGCCGGGTTCAGGCCGAGGATGTAACTAAGCAAAAATATAAAAATACTTATTCCCATAATAAAAAGCCTATTTTTATCGAACAGTTTTTTCATACGCTTCGATTATTCTCTGCACCAGCGAGTGCCGGACGACATCGGCCCCGCTAAAGTAAATAAATTTTATGCCCCGGATCTCTTTAAGTATATCCTGCGCCTGGAGCAGTCCGATAGGGTTGGCTCCCGGCAGGTCGCTTTGAGTGATATCGCCGGTAATTACCGCTTTGGAATCAAAACCCAAACGGGTCAAAAACATCTTCATCTGTTCGGCGGTGCAATTTTGAGCTTCATCAAGGATAATGAAGGCATCGTTTAGTGTCCTGCCGCGCATATAGGCAAGCGGGGCGACTTCGATAATCCCGGTTTCGATATATTTTTCAATACGCTGGCCTTCCATCATATCGTATAAGGCGTCGTAAAGCGGCCGTAAGTAGGGCGAGATTTTGGCTTGCATATCGCCGGGAAGAAATCCCAGCGACTCTCCCGCTTCGATTGCCGGCCGGGTCAGGATAATCCGGCGCACCTGCTGTTTTTTCAGCTCTTCCACCGCGCAGGCCATCGCCAGGTAAGTTTTTCCTGTTCCGGCAGGGCCGATGCCGAAGACAATGTCGTGTTCTCTGATTGCCTGGACATATTCTCTTTGCCCGGCAGTTTTTGGCCCGATCTGTTTACCCGCGCAGGAACGCGTGATTCCGGTATCCAATTGCGCTATCGGCGATGATTTTTTGCTTTTTTTCAAATTGGCAATCAAATAGGTTAAATCGCTCTGGCCGATCTCTTGGTTTGCCGAACGGATCCCGCTGAGCAGATATTCAATCAGCTGGTTTGCCTTCTTGATGTTGCCGGATGAGCCGCTTAATTTCAGGTGTTCGCCGCGCAGGATAAGCCTGACCTTGAACTCTTTCTCGATGATTTTAATATTGGCATCCTGGGTCCCCATCAGGCTCTGCGCTTCTGCCTGGGACTGCAGTCTGATTATTTTATCCATGCTCAAGTTTACTTGAGGTTTTCTTTTGTTTCTGCCATTTTCTCAGGCTTAATTTTTAATGCCGGGGCAGAAGGGATATTTAAAGTTTGTCCGGGATAAAGTTTGTCCGGGGCGGATAAAACATTTTTATTGGCATTATAAATCTTCATCCATCTTTTGGTTGTTCCGTAAAATTTTTTAGAAATTTTTTGTAAGGTGTCATTTTTAGCTACCGTATATTTTTCAAAACCCTGGGTTTCATTTATTTCCTCCTGAAAGCCGCCAGCCGGTTCTTCGATGCTGGTCCCCAGCGGGGTGGTTGCCGGACAGCTTACATTAGATTTAGTTTTTCCCAGTTCTATCTCAAAGACCCTGACGGTGCGGGTAGTTGTTCTTTCTTTTGGTTCAGGGGCCTGGCCGGTAAGGTAACCGCGGTTTCCTGAGGTGGATGATAAATCCTGGTCCACTCTATCACGGGTTAAGTTGTAGGTCCTGGTCACGCATCCTGATAGTGCCATTGTCGATGCCAATACGCAGATCCCTGCTAATTTAAATTTATTCATCTTACTTCCCTCCTTTCGCCCACAAGGGCTACCCCTGCCTGCCGGCAGGCAGGCGCGCAATTCCTTATAAGCGCGGGGTGTTAATAATGGTTATACCCAGTTCTTTTAATTGCTTATCTTCAACATCCGAAGGCGCGTTAGTTAACGGGCAGAACGCGGCCGAGGTTTTAGGAAAGGTAATGACTTCGCGTATGCTTGATTCCGCAGAAAGTATGGCAAGCAGCCTGTCTAATCCAAAAGCCACCCCTCCATGCGGAGGCGCTCCGAACGTAAAAGCATCCAGAAGGAATCCGAAACGCTTGGAGGCCTCTTCTTTATCTATGCCGATAATCTTAAAGATTTTCTCTTGGAGCTCCGGGCGGTGTATCCTTATTGATCCTGAACCCAGTTCCATGCCGTTTAAAACCAGGTCATATGAGCAGGATTTTACTTTATCCGGGGATTTTTCCAGGTTTTGGATATCTTCGGCTTTCGGCGCGGTAAAAGGATGGTGTTCGCTTTCCCAGCGTTTTTCTTCCGCATTGAATTTAAAAAGCGGGAAATCCAGCACCCAACAGAAAGCGAATTCTGTTTTTGTTTCAGGGCGCAGGTCAGGTTTATCGGACTTATATTTTTCCAGCGCATCTTTATAACTTATACGGGTAAACGGAGTGGGCAGCTCTATGTTTTTTAATTCCTTGAAAATAATCTTCATCAGTCCTTCGGTTAAAGAAAAGATATCCTCCTGGTTTATAAAGGACATTTCGATATCCAGCTGGGTAAATTCCGGCTGGCGGTCGGCGCGCAGGTCTTCATCGCGGAAACATTTGGCGATCTGATAGTATTTTTCGATTCCGGCGACCATCAGGATCTGCTTGAATAATTGCGGGGATTGGGGCAGGGCAAAAAAATGGCCCGGGTTTAATCTTGCAGGGACCAGGTAATCGCGGGCGCCTTCAGGAGTGGATTTGGTCAGTATCGGAGTTTCGCATTCGATAAAATCTTTGTTTCCCAGGTAGGAGCGGATAACTTTATAGAGATCGCTTCGTAACAGCAGGTTTTTAAAAACTTTGTTCCTTCTCAAATCAAGGTAACGGTATTTAAGGCGGATCTCTTCGGTTATCTCGATATCATCCTGGATTTCAAACGGAGGGGTGCTGCTGGGGTTTAATATTTCCAGCTCTTTGGCTAAAATTTCTATTTCTCCGGTTACCAGTTTTGGATTAACCGTGCCGGCCGGACGCTTATTTACCAGTCCGCTTAATTTGATTACGAATTCACTTCTTAGCTCTTGCGCCAATTTATGGGCTTCCCCTGATTCTTTAGGGATGAAGACGACTTGGGTCAGGCCGTAGCGGTCGCGGATGTCAATAAAGATTAGCTTGCCGTGGTCGCGCCTATTGGCAACCCAGCCGCAAAGCGTAACCGGTTTTCCCGTATCCGCGGCATTGAGTTGGGCGCAAGTATGGGTCCTTAACATTTTAATTCCCCGATTAAATTATCCAGCGTAATTTCTTTTTGAGTGCTTTCGGACATGTTTTTAACGGTGATAGTGTTCTTTTTTAATTCGTCGTCTCCTAAAATCAAAACCTGGCTTGCCCCCGCGTCATTGGCGGCGCGCATTGCCCCTTTTAATGATTTGTTCAGGTAATCCGTATCGCAGGCAATATCGGATTTGCGCAACTGGTTTAGTAATTTTAGTCCGGCTAATTTGGCGGATCCTCCAAGGGTAATCAAGTATACCAATTTTTTCTGCGGTTTTTCATCCAGGTTTTCCGATGCCAAAAGCAGCCTTTCCACGCCGAAAGCAAAGCCTATTCCTCCCAGATCCGGCCCGCCTAACTGGCGGACTAAATTATTATAACGGCCGCCTGCTCCGATAGCGTCCTGGCTGCCTAAACCCGGATGCGTGATTTCAAATACCGTGCGGTTGTAATAATCCAGCCCGCGCACAAGCAGCGGCTGGAGCTCAAACGGTATATCCAGGTTATTTAACCCGTTTTTTACTTTTTCAAAATGCTCCAGGCAATCCGGGCAAAGGTGCCGTTGGTCGGGGCAGGCTGTTTTAACGATCTTCTGGCAAGTTTCGTTTTTACAGTCCAATACCCTTAATACGTTATTTTTTAACCTTTGCTGGCAGTCGGCGCAAAGTTCCTTTACTTTTTTCTGCAAACATTCTTTTAAGCTTAAACTTAAAGCCTCTTTATCTTTGGAGCAACCCAGGCTGTTGATCTTGATTTTATAGCCGGTGATGCCAAAATTTTTAAGCAGTTGATCGGCTAAGGCGATTATTTCTACGTCAACTGAGGCGTCCTGGGAGCCGATTGCTTCGCAGCCGACATGATGGAATTGGCGCAGTCTTCCTTTTTGCGGCCGCTCAAGGCGGAACATCGGGCCGAGATAATATAATTTTGTAAAACCGGCGGCCTTGTCTAAATTATTTTCCAAATAGCCGCGCACGATTGAGGCGGTGCCTTCCGGACGCAGGGCGTAGGTGTCATCCTGGTTGCGGATGAGAAACATCTGTTTCTGCACGATTTCGGCAGTTGTCCCCAGGGTGCGGCTAAAAAGCGAGGCATCCTCGATTATGGGGGTGCGTATTTCCCGGTAATTATAAAGCGAGAATGTCTTATGTGCTATTTTCTCGATTCTTTGCCAGGAAGGCGTTTCTTCAGGCAGGATATCTCTAGTACCCGCTACTCTTTTGAACATGAGTTAATTTTTCTTATTTAATTTTCTGTTTCATTTCCAAGCCAGCTTTGAAGATGACAACTTTTCTTGGCGGGACAGGGATAACCTGATTGGTGCGCGGATTTCTGCCTGTGCGGCTCTTTCTTTGTTTTATTTTAAAAACACCAAAATTACGCAATTCGATCTTTTCGCCCCTGACTAAGGCGTCAATGATGCAATCGAAGGTTTTTTGGACCACCTTTTTGACGTCTATTTGTTTTAAGTTGCTTTCATCGGATACTTTTAAGACAATGTCTTTTTTGGTCATCTTAGTGCCTCCTTATAAACGCAGGATGTATTTGCTAAGTATAATAACAGCAAAATGTTACAGTGTCAAGAAAATAATATTCGCCGAAAATCTTAATGCTAAATCACAAGCGATAGGCGTTCCTGGCCCAATAATTCATCTAAGTCCTGGATGAGTTTTTCGCTGGGAGAAACATAGAGCCCCTGGCCGACAACTAACTGCACGCCGGATCGCGCCTGCGCCTGTTTGTCGCCGGGTGCGTTATCCAGGCGTAAATAAACGGGAATATTGCCCCGGTAATCGCTAAGCAGGGTTTTTAAGGATTCAAAGATATTTTCTTTTATTCCGGACAGGTTAATATTCATCGCCGTGATTAACTTGTAAATTTCCTCAAACGGAAAAAGGTCTTCTGCGATTATTTTAGGCGTTTCCTCTTTAAGGTCCAGTATGCCGCGGATATGCACTATGGTATTTGCCTGGATATAGCTGCTTATCCTGGCAAAAGCGCGCGGAAACACCAGGATTTCTACCGCGCCTTCCAGATCCTCCAGTTTTAATATCGCCATTTTCTCTTGTTTTGCCCGGGTAACCGTATGTTTGATCTTGGCGATTAATCCGACCATCTTGACCGTATCCTGATCTTTATGTTCATGGAGGCCGGAGGTGGAGCAGGAAACAAAACGTTTGAGCTGCTTGGCATAGCGGGCCAAAGGATGGCCGCTGACATAGAAACCCAGCATGTCTTTTTCAAAAGCAAGCAATTGAGGTTCCGGCCATTCTTTTACCACGGGTAAATTATTTTCGGTTTTTTTAAACCCGTTCTCTTCCTGCGTTGGGTCGAAGAATGAAAGCTGGCCGCTGGATTTTTCCCTTTGGTTTCTTTGCGCCCCCTCTAAAATTATGTCCAGGCCGGCAAACATCGCGGCCCTGGATACCCCGAAGGAATCCAGGGCTCCGCATTTGATCAGGCTTTCCAGGACCTTGCGGTTTGCCAGCCTTAAATCTATGCGTTGGCAGAGGTCTTCCAATGATTTAAACTTTAAGTTTTCCCTGGCCTTGACGATAGATTCAGCCGCGCCCCTGCCCACATTTTTTATGGCGATCAGGCCGAAACGGATCGTCTTTTCATTCTCAACCTTAAAAAGCACCCCGCTTTCATTTATATCCGGCGGTTGGACGGTTAATCCCATGCGCTGCGTTTCATTGACGTATTCGACGATTTTATCCGTGTTATCGCGTTCGGAGGTAAGCAGGGCGGTCATGAATTCCACCGGATAATTTGCTTTTAAATAAGCGGTGCGGTATGAAATTAAGGCGTAAGCCGTTGAATGCGATTTATTGAATCCGTATCCGGAAAAATATTCAATCAAATCGAATATTTTACTGGCAGTGCTCTCTTTTATCCCGTTTTTAATGCAGCCGTTAATGAAATTCTTCCGTTCTTTCTCCATAACTTCCGGGATTTTCTTGCCCATAGCTTTACGCAGGATATCCGCCTGGGCAAGAGAAAATCCGGCAAGGCTGGAGGCAATCTGCATAATCTGCTCCTGATAAACCATAATACCGTAGGTTTCTTTGAGAATGGGCTCAAGTTTCGCGTGTTCGTATCTAATCGGAGTCGTCCCGTGTTTACGCTTCATAAAGTCATCAAGCATCCCTGAACCGATCGGCCCGGGCCGGTAAAGCGCCAGGAGCGCGATTAAATCCTCGAAGCGTTCAGGTATAAGTTTTTTAAGTAAATCGCGCATTCCCGAGCTTTCTACCTGGAATATTCCGATAGTATGGCTTGAGGACAACAGTTTATAGGTGTTTTGGTCATCCAGTGACAGTTTTTCAATATCGATTTGGATGAGGCGTTCCTTCTTGATGAGTTTGAGGGTCTCATCGATTACGGTCAGCGTCCTTAAGCCGAGAAAATCAACTTTAAGTAAACCGATTTTTTCCAGGGTTCCCATACTATAGCCGGTGGTGATCTGGTCATCGGTGGTTTTAAATACGGGCATGTAGTTATTTAACGGTTTGTCCGTGATAATTACGCCGGCGGCATGCACCGAGGCGTGGCGGTTTAATCCTTCCAGCGATAAAGCGATATTGATCAGTTTGGTTATCTGCGGGTCATTCTTGTAAAGGTTGTTTAACTCCGGTTCACTCTCCAGGGCTTTTTTGAGCGTCATGTCCAGTTCAGCCGGGATCATTTTAGCGATCCGGTCGACGTCGGCGTAAGCGATATTCATGACTCGGCCGACGTCCCGGGTTACGGCGCGGGCCTGCATCGTCCCAAAGGTAATGATTTGAGCGACATTCTCCTGCCCGTATTTATTGGTAACATAATCAATGACCTCCTGCCTGCGTTCGTAACAAAAATCAATATCGATATCAGGCAGCCCCAAACGCTGCGGGTTAAGGAACCTTTCGAAAAGCAGCCCGTATTTTAACGGGTCTAAGTCGGTGATCCCCAAAAGAAAACTTACCAGGCTTCCTGCGGCTGAGCCTCTTCCCGGGCCCACCGGGATATTCTGGCTTTTGGCATGATGGATGAAATCCCAGACAATCAGGAAGTAACTGATAAAACCCATATCCCGGATAATTTTTAATTCATGATCCAGGCGTTTTTGCGCTTCGGGGTTGTTTTTTAAATTTTTAGCAGCCAGCCCTTTTTCGCAAAGCTCAAGCAGGAATTTTTCTTTATCTTTTCCTTCCGGAGGCACGTATTTAGGCAGGTGCATTTTGCCAAAATCCAGCTCCAGGTTACAGCGCCGGGCAATCTCGACGGTATTTTGTATGGCCTGCGGGCAGTCCTTAAATAATTTTTTCATTTCTTCGGGGGAACGGAAATAAAATTCATCCGTCTGGAAACGCATATGCTTGGGGTCATCAAGGGTGGATTGTGTTTGGATGCAAAGTAGCGCCTCGTGAGCTTCGGCTTTATCCCTGGTGGGGTAATGCACGTCGTTAGTGGCAACCAGGGGTATCCCCAGTTCCCTGGAAATTTTAAACATCCCCTCATTTACAGTTTGTTGCTCGGCAATAGAGTTGTTCTGGATCTCTAAATAAAAATTTTCTTTTCCCAGGATGTTCTGATAAGTATCGGCGGCTTTGAGTGCGTCATTGAAACGTTTTTGCAATATGAGGGATGCGACCTCTCCTTTAAGGCAGGCGCTTGATGCGATCAATCCTTTGGCGTGGCTGGCCAAGACTTCCTTGTCGATACGCGGGCGGTAGTAGAAACCTTCCAGGTAACCGATGGAGACCAGTTTCATTAAGTTGCGGTATCCTTCTTCATCACGGGCCAGAAGTATCAAATGGTTAGCCGCGTCTTCAATACCGCTTCCCCCTTTGTTTAGCCTGCTTTGCGGGGCAACGTAAACTTCACATCCGATAATTGGTTTGATCCCTGCTTTCTGCGCTTCCAGGTAGAATTCGATTGCCCCGAACATGCTGCCATGGTCGGTAATTGCCAGGGAATCCATTTTGAAACTTTTGGCGATGGCCAGTATTTCAGGTATGCGGCAGGCGCCGTCAAGAAGGCTGTATTGGGTGTGTAAATGCAGGTGGACGAATTCGGAATGAGACATCTATTTTGTGTAACGTGTAATGTGTAACGTGTAATGTTGGTGTAATGTTTAATTGCGTAACGCAAAACCCCTTTCCGTTACACACAGTTGCGTTACACCTACATTACACTTTACTCTTTACACGTTACGCAAGTATTACTCCCATTCGATGGTTGCAGGAGGCTTGGAGCTTATGTCGTAAACAACCCGGTTGATCCCTTTTACTTCATTAATGATCCGATTGGAGATTTTTTCCATAACTTCATAAGGAAGTTTTACCCAGTCGGCGGTCATGCCGTCAAAGCTGGAGACGCACCGAAGTGCGGCGACATTTTCATATGTGCGCTCATCGCCCATGATCCCCACGCTTTTTATCGGCAATAATACGGCAAAGGATTGCCAGATCTGTTCATACAGGCCGGCTTTTGAAATTTCTTCGATTACCCGTTTATCCGCTTCGCGCAGAAGATTTAAGCGTTCGATATCTATTGTTCCGATGATCCTGACTGCCAGGCCCGGGCCGGGAAACGGCTGGCGCTGGATAATATTTTCCGGTAACCCTAACTGCCTGCCGATTTCGCGCGTCTCATCTTTGAACAGCTCCCTTAACGGCTCGATAAGTTTAAGCTTCATTTGCGCGGGAAGCCCTCCGACATTATGGTGGCTTTTAATCTTTCTGCTGGGGCCTCCTGTGGGCGAAACAGATTCGATAACATCCGGATAGAGCGTCCCCTGCCCCAGGAACTTTGCCCCTTTTGTCTTTTTTGCTTCTTCTTCGAATACCCTGATGAATTCATCGCCGATTATTTTTCTTTTTTCTTCCGGGTCGGTTATCCCTTTCAGGCGCTCAAGGAACCTTTTGCTCCTGTCCACGTAGCTTAGGTTAAGGTGGTACATATCTTTGAAAACGCTTTTAACCTGTTCGGCTTCGCCTTTCCTGAGCAGGCCGTTATCGATAAAAATACAACGCAGGTTCTTGCCGATAGCTTTATGGATTAACAGGGCGGCAACCGAAGAATCCACTCCGCCGCTTAGGCCCAGCACCACCTTATCTTTTCCCACGGTTTTTTTAATATGTTCGACGGATTCTTTGATAAATGACTGCATATTCCATCTTCCCGAAGCGCCGCAAATTTTGAATAAAAAATTGCTTAATATCTGGCTGCCTTTTTCCGTGTGGGTTACCTCGGGGTGGAACTGGACCGCGTATATTTTTCTTTTTGGGTTGGATATTGCGGCAATCGGCGTGTTGGCGGTATGGCTTGAGGTGTGGAAACCCGCCGGCATTTTAGTTACATAATCCCCGTGGCTGGCCCAGCAGGTAAAATTACCCGGCAGGTGGCTGAAAAGGTCACGGTTGTCATCGATAAATAATTCTACTTTTCCATACTCGCGCTCGCGGGTATGCTTAACTTTGCCTCCCAGGAGTTCGCAAATAACCTGCATCCCATAGCAGATACCCAGAATAGGCAGCCCTAGCTTAAAGATTCCCGGGTCGGGATAGGGCGATTTTTTATTCACTACCGAAGCCGGTCCTCCTGAAAGAATTAAACCTTTGGGGTTTAGGGCAGCGATCTCTTTTGCCGGAGTATTATAGGGAATAATTATCGAAAAAACTTTATTTTCCCTTACCCTGCGGGCGATCAATTGGGTGTATTGCGAGCCGAAATCCAAGATTAAAATTGTCTGCCTGGTCATTTTCCCATTCCTACTCTTTGGCCGACTTGAAATATTTTTCCTTCGGTCTGGATCGAAGGGGCGATGATGATTTCTACGTCATGCATTTCTTTTAAGTTTGATGCGCCCAGTGAACCCATGGATGTCCTTAAGGCGCCTAAAAGATTTTGTGAGCCGTCGTCCACTTTTGCCGGCCCGAGTAAAATTTCTTTCAATAAGCCGGTTGTGCCGACCTGAATGCGGGTTCCGCGGGGCAGGTTAACATGGGAGGTAGCCATCCCCCAGTGAAATCCTCTGCCGGGAGCCTCCTGGGCGCGGGCAAAGCTTGAGCCGATCATAACGGCGTCGGCCCCGCAGGCAAATGCCTTGCAGATATCCCCTCCCCGGTTCATCCCGCCGTCCGTAATAATGGAGACATATTTTCCCGTGCGTTTATAATGAAAATCGCGCGCCCCTGATGCGTCAACAGTAGCGGTGACCTGGGGGACTCCGATACCTAATACCCCGCGCGTTGTGCAAGCAGCACCCGGCCCCACGCCGATAAGTAAACCGCTGGCCCCGGTTTGCATAAGTTCTAAAGTTGTCTCGTAGGTTACGCAATTTCCCAGGATTACGGGGATTTTCATGGATTTACAGAATTTTATTAAGTTCAGCGTTTTATATTGCGTAGAGACGTGTTTAATCGTAGTGACTGTGGATTGGATGATGAAAATATCAGCTCCGGCGCTAACCGCTAATTTTGAGAATTTTTCGGCATTCGCCGGGATGCAGCTTACTACAGCCATAGCCTTGGCTTTTTTAATTTCGGCCACCCTCTTGGTAACCAGTTTTTCTTTTATGGGGGTGGTGTAAACTGCCTGGATTAATTCGGTAGCTTTTTGCGGGGTAGCTTTGGCAATTTCTTCCAGCACTCCATCCGGATCTTCATAACGGGTTTGTATCCCATCGAGATTTAAGACCGCAATTCCGCCTAAGCGGGACATTTCAATGGCAAACTTAACGTTGACCACTCCATCCATAGCCGCCGCAAGAATAGGTATCTTAAACCTTTTCCCGTTAAATTCAAAGCTGGTATCGACTTCATTGGGATTTACGGTTTGGGCTCCGGGAACCAGGGCAACCTCATCAAAGCCATAACACCTTCTTGCGCGCCTGTTTATACCTATCCACTCCGCCATTTTGAATTCTCCTTATTATAGTATTAACCCGTTGTTTTGTAATAAGTTATGAATATTTTGCCCTTTTGGGGGAACTAATGAAAGGATTATAAATTCTATAATAATACTGTTAATTTGTCAATAAATATTTTAAAAACGAGAAATCAGGGAACATTTCTATTTTTTTTGAAAAAAATAGAAAAAAAATAGAAATGTTCCCTGATTCTGTGTTATAATAGGGGCAGGTGAAAAATGTATTGTAAATACTATGGATTAAAAGAAAGGCCATTTAACGTTACCAGCGATCCGGCTTTCTTTTTTTCCAGCAAGAAACACAAAGAAGCCATCTCCCACCTGCTCTACGGAGTTTCCCAGAGAAAAGGGATTATTGTTTTAACCGGGGAGATCGGCACGGGCAAGACAACGATCTGCCGTTTTTTCCTGAACCAGGTCGGTAAAAACGTTAAAACCGCTTTTATTTTAAACCCCACCTTCTCCGAAGTTCAGCTGTTAGAATCAATCATCAGGGATTTCGGAATAAGCACCAGGGACAAAACCAAGCTGGGCATGGTACTGGAGCTAAATAACTTCCTGTTGAGAGAATCCGCCGCCGGCAACAACCTGGTATTGATAATCGACGAAGCCCAGAACCTAAAACCCGGTTTGCTTGAGCAGATCCGCCTGCTTTCAAATCTAGAGACGGAAAAAGATAAACTATTGCAGGTAATTTTAGTGGGCCAGCCCGAGTTGAACGAACGCCTTAATCTCTATGATTTAAGGCAATTGCGCCAGAGGATCATGGTCAGGTACCATATCGGCCCCCTGGATAATGATGAGATAAACAGTTATATTAACTG
The DNA here is from genome assembly GCA_028715785.1 of Candidatus Omnitrophota bacterium. Taxonomy (GTDB): domain Bacteria; phylum Omnitrophota; class Gorgyraeia; order Gygaellales; family Profunditerraquicolaceae; genus UBA6249. Next base: position 254,904 of record JAQURC010000002.1, on the reverse strand, counting down.
GCGCCTTGAGATTGCCGGCGCACAGAACAGCAGGCAAATTGAATTTAGCGCTGAAGCCGTGGATATGATCAGCCATTTTTCCGGGGGTACCCCGCGGTTAATTAATATGATCTGTGACCGCGCGCTTTTAGCCGGATTTGTCAGCGAAACCATCCGTATAGATTTTAATATAATCAAAAAATGCGTTGAAGAATTGGACAGCTATTCTGTAGCCCAAAATACATGAGCATCATCAATGAGGCATTAAAGAAAACCGGCCAGTACATCCAGCAGAATGAAGCGAAAAATAATCCGCTGCCGGCTAAATTACCCGGCCCCCGGATATTGCTGGCGTATATTTTAATCCTGCTGACAGGTATTTTTTTGAGCAGCTTTATTTTTAGCCTGTTGGGGCGTAAAATAAAAACTGCTCAAGTAGCGAAGAAAACCGCAATCCCCGTCCAGCAGCCCGCTCTTGTCTTGCCTCCCCCGCCTGAAGAGCCTGCCTTAGTTAAAGAAGAAAAGAATGTTCCGGAAACCGCTTTTGTTTTAAACGGGATTTTCTTTTCCGATAACGACGGCTACGCTTTGATCAACAATCAGATTGTCCGGGAGAATGATTCGGTTGACGGGGCCAGAGTAACCAGGATTACTGCCAATACCGTAGAACTTAACAACCAGGAAAAACCCGTTACCCTTTCCACCCGCAGATAAAAAAGGGTTTTAGGCCCTAAACTATCCTTGCGATCGCCTGTTTTATTAAATCCAGCCTGATATTGCGTACAATTTTGGGTTTACCAATCCCGCGGATAAGCACGAATTTATTTTCTTTACCCGAAAATTTCTTATCGTGATAATGGGCTTGAATAATTCTATCCATAGACAAGCCCTTAATTTTGGCAGGCAAGCCGTAAAGTTTAATTAAATTTTCAATACGGGCGGCGCCTTTTGCGTCAATCAGGTTAAGCCTGCGGCTTAAATCGGCAGCAACGATCATGCCTAAGCCGACTGCCCGGCCGTGGTTATACCCTCGATAGCCGCCTGCGGCTTCGATTGCGTGCCCGATCGTATGCCCAAAGTTAAGAATGGTCCTTATCCCTGAAGCTTCTTTTTCATCGCCGCTGGTTATCTTGGCCTTGATCTTACTGCAGGAGTTAATTATCGTTTCAAGAACAGATGTCCTGCCTGCGATTACTTCCTTATGTTTGTTTTCCAGGAAATTAAAAAGCCGCATATCTTTAATTACCGCGTATTTGATGACCTCGGCCATTCCCGAACTAAGCTGCTCCCTATCTAAACTTTTTAAAAAATCAATGTCACTAAAAACAAGTCTTGGCTGATAAAAGGCGCCGACTAAATTTTTGCCTGAATCCAGGTCAACCGCTGTTTTTCCGCCGATAGCCGAATCCACCTGAGCCAGCAGGGTCGTCGGGATCTGAATGTAGTTAATTCCCCGTTTATAAACCGAAGCCACAAAACCGGACAGGTCCCCAACCACCCCCCCGCCGAAAGCTATAATAAAAACTTTTCTTTTTCGGTCGAATTTAGCCAGGTCTTTAATTACCGAACTTGCTGTCTGGATAGATTTGCTTTTTTCGCTATCCGCGACAACCTTAAAATGCGGATTAAACCCGGCGCAGGATAAGGCGCAGGATAATTTCGCCCCGTATTTATTTTTTAAGAAATTATTGGTAACGATAAATGCGTCTGTACCGAGATTTAATTTAGTTAAATAACCGCCAAGCTGCTTGAGAATGCCGCATCCGATAATTATTGCGTATGAGCGTTTACCTAAATTAACCTTTACTTCCGGCATATTATGAGCCTACCCCCATCATTCTGATCACCAGGCCGACCAGCGGCCAGAGTATGCGGTCAAAGATGCCCAGCCAGATAAATACAAAAAGGATAATAAAACCATAACGCTCTAAATTGGCGTATTGCTCCGAAAGTTCGGCCGGTAACAGGCCCATTAAGACGCGCGAACCGTCAAGGGGAGGGATCGGTATAAGGTTGAATATTGCCAGAATAACATTAATGGTGAGCAGATGGAACAGCAGGTAGGCTAAAATTCCGGAAAGCGGGATAAATTTTAATACGCCGGCGATAATCAGGGCCAAGATAAGATTAGCCAGCGGGCCGCTTAAGCCAATCCAGATAATGTCTCTTTTGGGATTCTTCAGGGCCCAGTAATTTATGGGGACAGGTTTGGCCGCCCCAAAAACAAAACGCCCGGATGTGGATAAGAAAAGTATCAGCGGCAAAAGAAGCGTCCAGAACGGATCAATATGGGCCAGCGGGTTCAGGGTCAGCCGTCCGCTTAACCTGGCCGTAGAATCACCGCGCCTATAGGCAACCAGGCCGTGGGCGAATTCATGCACGGTCATGGCAATCAATAAAAGCGCAAATGATATGAAAAAAGAAACAATTAGGTTCAAGAAGCTCAATTTAATGCCTCGATAATGTCGATTTGGATAATGGGGTATCCGCTTGCGGCCGGGCTGATCAGTTTTCCGGCAACTTTAACCTTATGATGGTTAAGGCTGTCTAAGCTTTTGCGGTTGCCCTTCAGAAAATAAATCTTGTTATCGGCAGTAACCAATTTATGCGTCGCCTTACGCCATAGAACCACCCCGTACGGGCTGATTGTTCCTTCGATAACCAGAAGATCGCCGGATGGAATATCTTTGGCAGGCAATTCCGCGGCTTTTTTCTTCTTTGGCGGCAGGATCTCTTTGCTGACAAATTTTTTATTCACCCAGCCATAACTTTGATAAATCGGCTGAATTTTATACCAGCCATTTTTCTGGGCCAGGATATTCACTACGGTCAATTTGTCGGCTTTCCCTAAGACCCAGGCAGACTCGCTGGGGCCCATGCGGATATTTATCCTGTCCTTGATTACCTTGGCGCTGAGGCATTTCCCCGGGTTAGCTGCAGGATCAGAATCGACGCATTCGAGAAGGTCTTTTTTTACATAGGATGGCGCTTCTTTCGGCAGGCGGATCTTGTACCAATCATAAGCCTCCGCGACGACTTCTACTAATTCGCCTTTGGAAATGCCGCAAATCACATCGGAACCTACTGTGGCGTCTACCCGGACGTTTATATTGTCCGCATTAATTTGCCCGCCGAAAGCGGTAAAGGCAGCTGCCGCAAAAACAGGCGCGCAGAAAATCGAACTTACCATGAAGAAAATGGATATTCGCTTGGCTATCCTCATTTTTTCTCCTGCCCTTTAGCAGCAGCTTTAGGAGCAGCGGCCTTAGGAGCTTCCTTTGCTCCGCCGGCTGCCGGTGCCGCTGATGCTCCCGCTTCAGGGGTTGCGGTCTCGGCCTTCTCGACTTTTTCCTTCTTGATTTTTATCCTTAATGTTTTAAGTTTCGGTAAGCCGTGAACCGGATCCCCTTCCTTCCATTTGTTCTTCCCCTGCATCTGTTTTATCCGCTCCGTGCGCGATAATACCGAGCGGACCTTTTTGTCTTTTTCCGAAATGGTTAACGACGGGTGTATCGACATGTTTTTATAACCTCCTTATGCGGCAACCAGCGTAGGTCCTCTGCAGCTGAATGAGCAAAGGTTGCGCGCTCTCTTGATTAGAAAATTTGCCTACGCACAAAATAATATAATTCCCTTTAGCAAAAACCATCGGGGCCAGCCCGTCATTTTTTAATGATTGGGCATGGGCTAAAGCAATTTCTTTGTTTTTAAAAGATGCCACCTGAATCGTATAGCTGTTTTTATCCGCAGCGCTATTTTTAGCAAAAGCGCCCCTTTTACCGTTTTCTACTCCCATGGAAAAAGAAACGATGCTTACTAAAACCAGCCCCATAATCAAAAGCATGATTTTTTCATACCCCCGGATACGTAAAAAAAAAGGGTTCTTGGGAATATGCGGCTTATAATGGCCGTTGTCTGAAGACTGGGTAAAAAGTTCTGATTGCGAGTAATTCTGTCTTTCTGCCATAAACTTATATTATAACTTAGGGTCATCCTGTTTCAAGTATATTTTTTTATTAAATCTTTTGATCACCTTCAAAAAGGCATCGACGATTTTAGGGTCAAATTGCGTCCCGCTCTTTTTCTTTATTTCCCTTATCGCAGACGGGATATTCATTCTTTGCCGGTAAGGCCGGCCGTAAACCATCGCTTCGAAGGCGTCGGCTACCGCCATGATGCGGGCGCCAAGCGGGATCTGGTTTCCTTTAAGGTGCGACGGATAGCCTGTCCCGTTATATTTTTCATGGTGATACATGATAATCGGAATAGCCGGACGCAAGATTTGCAAAGGCCTTAAGATCTGGGCTCCCTTAACCGGGTGTTTTTTAATGATATCGTATTCTTCGGCCGTAAGCTTGGTAGTCTTGGTTAAAATTTCAGCCGGAATGCCTGCCTTTCCGGCATCGTGCAAAAGGCTGGCGTATTTAAGGCTTTCCAGCTGTTTTTCATTCAAATGGATCTCGCTGCCTAGAGAGCAAGCCAGCTTGCTAAAATGCGGCGAATGGGTGTATTCCCTGGAGACCCGGGTATCCAGGAGCGTAACTAACGATTTGATACTGCCAAAGACTATTCTTTGCTGTTCTTCATAAAGCTGCAGGTTCTTGATCCCGACAACCGCCTGTTCGGCCATGGTCATCAGCATTTCCTGGTCAAAGATGTCAAAGGGCTGGCTGGTTTTGGCGCGTTTTATGATAATCAGCCCGATCAGGTCTTCGCAGATAAGCGGGATGCCTAAAAGATTGTTCTCCCTGACTACGGAGGCGCGTTTAAGGATTTTTTCCTCAACCCTGCCGCGGATCCTTGTTTTCTTGAGAACGTCGCATTTCCTGTTATCAATGATTGTGCATTTAACGATAGAATATTTCTTATCGGAATCCGACAGGATAACCTGGCAATATTGGGCGTTAAAAAATTGGCAAAACAGGCGGCCCATGCGGCAGATCAAATCATTAACAGTATAAGTAGAGTTGAGCAGGCGGTAAATGCTATGTACCGCCGAAATCAAAAACCTATACTTTTTCGTAGGGGTTGAATAGTTTTTTGTATTCATCTAAGGCGTACCGGTCGGTCATGCCGGCGATATAATCGCAAACTACCCGCTTTACCCCTTCTTTGGGGATCTTAAGCTGTATTTCAGAAGGCATCTGCTGCGGGCGTTGAATGTATTCACTGAATAGCTCCCGGATAAAACGTTTGGCTTTTATGCTCATGCGCATTACCCGGTAATGGTGATAAAGCTTTTGCATGAGGAACTGCCGGAGAGGTTTTCTCAGCTCTTTGACCTCTTTGCTGAAATCCACTATTTTAAAACCTAACTTATACGGGTCTGTATATTTTTTGATCTTAAACCGGATAATCTCTGATTGCGTGTGCCGGATAAGATCGGTAACCTGTAAATCAATCAGGCCGCGGATAATCAGGTGTTTGCGGTAAGTTGAGTTGATTTTAGCATATTTCTGGTCGATTTTGCGATTTATTTTCTTCCAAATTTCAAGGTTCTCAAGGTCGTTTTCTTTGATCAAGCCTGAAGTCAGCCCGTCATCAAGATCGTGGTTATCATAGGCTATCTCGTCTGCTATGTCAACCACCTGGGTTTCCAGCGAGGGCATCTTGCGGGGCAAAAACTCTTTGATCTTGACCGCAATATCAAAGACCGATGAATGTTTGATTATTCCCTCTCTTACCTCCCAGCTTAAATTTAATCCCGGGAACTCCGGATAGCGCTCCTCAAGATAATCCACTACTCTTAAGCCCTGGAGGTTATGGTTAAAACCTCCGGTTTTAGCCATCAATTCATTGAGTACCTCTTCCCCGGAATGCCCGAAAGGAGTGTGCCCCAGATCGTGCGCCAAAGCAATAGCTTCGGTCAGGTCCATATTCAAACCCAATGAACAGGCAATCGTGCGGGCAATCTGAGAGACTTCGATGCTGTGAGTCAGGCGGGTACGGTAATAATCGCCTTCATGGTTGACAAAGACCTGGGTTTTATATTCCAGCCTCCTAAACGCCGCGGAGTGGATAATCCTGTCCCGGTCACGCTGGTAACATGAGCGGTAAGGGTGCTCCTCTTCTTTATGCACCCTGCCCCGAGAATTAAAGCTTTTACTGGCGTAAGGAGCAAGAAATTTTTCTTCGAATGCGTTAACCTTATGCATGTTTCCTTAAACGTTTAGCCAGCTCATCCAGAGACTGGGAAATTACCTTGGTGCCGGAGGCAGAGGGCATGAAATTGGTATCCCCGAACCAGCGAGGCACAATATGCAGATGCAGATGCCCGGTGACTCCGGCGCCGGCAGCCGCCCCTAAGTTAAGTCCGATATTATAACCCTGCGGTTTTAAAACTTTTTCTAACAATGCTTTTGCTTTTTTAAAGGATTTAAAAATATCAAGAACCTCCTCTTCCTTAAGCCTTGATACCTGGCCAATATGCCGTAGCGGGCAAATCATTATGTGGCCGTTATTATACGGATACTTATTGAGCAGGCAAATGGATTTTGCCGTCTTAAAGATCACCTGATCATTAAGGGCGCTTTTTTTTGCATGGCAAAAAATACAGCCCTTGCGCTTTTTCTTTTTACCTACGTAATTAATTCTCCATGGCGCCCAAAGTGTATCCATATCTAAATTTTAATTATTTTAGCCTCGATAGCCAGGCCGCTGCCCTTTGGTTTGTGGTTTTGGCTATTGGAAGCCAAGGCACTGCTTTCCGGTTTGTCTTTTATTTCGATTATCCCGTATGAAGCGTCTCCGAGGGAAAGATCGGTAGCGCTGCCCGGATTAAAAAACAATATTCCGTCGATAATCTCGTTCATGGGTTTATGGGAATGGCCGAAGATAATTATATCGGGATGAATATTTTTAAAAGCATTCTTGAGGATTTTTATAAGGCCCGCCGGCGGCCCGTAACCGTGCATAAGGCCGACCTTAATACCTGAAATCTCAAGAATCTGTTTTACCGGAAAACTTTTCATTATTCTCCCAGAATCCATATTTCCCGCTACGGCAACTACTTTTGGGCAGGCTGATTTTAATTCATCGATTGCCTCCAGGTCTACGATGTCCCCGGCATGCATAATCATATCTACATGCTTAAAGGCATTTAAGCATGTTTCGGGGATATGCTCGCATTTATCCGGAATATGCGTATCTGAGATTACGCCTATTTTCATGCGATCACCCGGGGTTTAGAAAATAAATCCAGGATTTGATTTAAGCTGTTTAAGTCCCAGGTCCAGATTTTCTCTTCCAGCGCCCTTAAGCGCGCGTTCGGGTCAACTTCTTTTAAAGTAACCATGATCTTGCGCTGCGATTTATGATGGTATCTTTTGCATTCTTTGGAAAATTCGGCAATATCCTGCTCGGTAAGGGCATCGGATTTGATCGCCATGATCCAGAGGGAATCGCTGGAACGGCCCAACAACCCTTCTTTTAAAAAATGATGGTTGAATGCCAGGGGCTTTACTTCGCGGAAATGATTAAGCCGGATCTTTTTTCGTTCGATCTGTATAAGGTCATCTTCAAAAAGCTGCAGCAGTTCGCTAACCCGGTTAGCCAGCGGCTTGACGGATTGGCTGGAAAATTCCTGGATAAGCTCTCGGATATTATCGCGGAATTTTTCCTTTTGATTTTTAGCGTCGAATGACAGGGAGCGCATCTTCTCCTGATAAACAAAACGCATCCAGTAGGCAAACAAGCGGTCCCCTACCTTAAGAAAATCCGCGCTGCGGGTAATGGCGTCTAATTCCAGCAGGTAATTGATCCTTGCGGTGAGTTCTTTTTTCTGCTTGTGCAAGATGTGGGCGATATCTTTAATGCGGTTGCGGCCGCTGGCGATCAAATAAAGTATGGAAATATAATCATTGCAGGCCGGCAAGTCCAGGAAACGCTTAATATAATTGGAGAACCTTTGGTTAAGGATCCCCGAAGAATTGAATAACAGGTCCTCCAAGATGTCGGCCAGATCAACGCCGGTATTTACCTTAGATAAAGCATCGGCGATCAACTCAAGGTAAAGAGGGTAACCGCCGGTAAAGTTGATGATGAAATCTTTTAATCCCGGGTTTACCTTAAGGCCGGGCAGATGCAAATCCAGGTAACGGTGGCTTGTATGTATGTCAAAAGGCTCAACAGTAACGATCTCGAAATTACCGAACAGTAAAGACAGCTGCTTGGTAAGGATGACCCGGGTTTTAAACATCATTGAGCTGGTGAGGCAATAGAGCGTGTTTTTCTGCACGATAAGCAGCTTGCTCCATTGCCGGTATAAATTCTTAACGCCGATACTTTCCAGGTTATGGAATTCGTCCAAGAAAAGCACCGTGAACTTTGCCGTCTCCTGGTTGATCGATTCCGGCAGGCTGAAAAGTTCGGTGATAATGTTTATCTTCCTTCTTTTTGAAAGATCGTTAAGTATGGAATTTATCTTTTGTGTGGTGCCGGGAATATATTTGGAAGACTTATTAATTAAATAATCCAGGTCTTCTTCCAGGGGCAACCCGCTATTCAAGAGGAAATTATAAAGCAGCGCGCCGATAAATCTCCTGACAAATCCTTCAAGAGGTTCCGGACGCACTTCCAGAAATACCGTGATAATCCGGGGGTCATAATAGTTGGCTAAAAATTTAGAAATAATACTGGTTTTGCCGACGTTTTCTTCGCCGATAATGGCGATATTCTGCCGGTAACCATCCTTGAGGCTGCCGATGCGTTTTTCCAGTATCTGGATATAATTTTTCCGGTCAAAAAATTTCTCTTTGATCATGGTAAATAGAACAGCGGATTTTGCGCCAGCGCCCCTTTGCGGATCTCAAAATGTAAATAGGTGTTTTTGTCCCTTGCGCTTGTTCCGATACGCCCGATGAGAGCGCCTTTGTGCACATTGTCCCCCGGCCGCACCAGTGCCTCTAAAACCCTGGAATAGATAGAACGCAAACCGTCTCCGTGGTCGATAATTATCGTCTTGCCGAAATTTCCGAAATGATCGGCATAAAAAACTACGCGCCCGCTTCGGGTAGCCAGGATATTCTCTCCCATTGAGGCCTGGATATTGATACCTTTATTTATTAAATTCTGATAATTTGAACCAAAACCCGCGATTACCCTGCCTTTAAGCGGCCAAATAAAATCATCTCCGCCGGATTTAACCGCGAAATTTTGCGGCCTGGGGCGGTTAGGGATTAAAAGCACCTGGCCTATCTCGATAACCGTATTCTCCGGAAGATGGTTTATGCGCAGGATATCATCTATATCTACATCATAAAGTTTTGATATCCTCCAGAGCGTTTGGCCTGTTTCTACACGGTGACGGATACCGCCAAATCCTTGAGCTAAAGGCGGTAAAGCCGGCCCCGTATATGGAGGGACGCTGGCACATCCGGTAATCAGCAAAACTAAAAATATCAAAATAATATTTTTCATATCAATTTATAAGCGGGTGAGCGGAATCGGACCGCCATATGCAGCTTGGGAAGCTGCCATTCTACCACTGAATTACACCCGCAGGCAATCTTCCATTAATTTGATAGAACAGTATTTCCCACACATCGTGCATACATTAGAAAGTTTAGGCTTGCTGCTTAACCGGTACTGTTTTGCTTTTTTAGGGTCAATAGCCAGCCGAATTTGTTTTTTCCAGTCCCGCGCCTTCCTGGCAATAGAAATATTCCTGTCCCATTCCAGCGCAACTTTCCTGCGCTTAACTAAATCTCCGGCGTGGGCGGCAATGCGGCTGGCAATTACCCCTTCAGCCACATCGCTGGCGCTGGGATGGCGCAAATGCTCGGCAGGAGTCACATAACAGAGAAAATCCGCTCCAAAGCTTGCCGCCATTGCTCCGCCGATGGCAGATGTAATATGGTCATAACCCGGGGCAACATCGGTAACCAGAGGCCCCAGCACATAAAAAGGAGCGCCAAAGCAATATTTTTTCTCTAAAGCAATGTTTTTTTCTATTTGATCCATAGGGACATGCCCTGGGCCTTCGATCATAACCTGGACGCTCCTATCCCAGGCGCGCTTGGCCAAACTGCCGAGTATTTTTAGCTCGGCAATCTGGGCCTTGTCCGTTGCGTCTAAAATTGAACCCGGCCTTAACCCGTCTCCCAGGCTTAAAGTAACATCATATTTATAGGCAATATCCAAAATCCGGTCAAAATGCGAATAAAAAGGATTTTCTTCCTTATGGTATTTCATCCAGCTGGCAATAATTGCTCCGCCGCGCGAAACAATTCCCATCAGCCTTTTATTTTTTTCCAGGACCTTAAGGCTATTGCATGTTACTCCGCTGTGCACGGTAAAAAAATCCACCCCCTGCCTTGCCTGTTTTTCCAATACCGCCAAAACATCATCTGCGCTGAATTTAAGGAAGTTGCCTTTTCTTTCCTGGGCCCTGACTGCCACCTCATAAACCGGGACCGTGCCTACCGGGACAGTTGAATGTTTTAGGACCCGGCGCCTTAATTTATCAAGATCTCCGCCTACGCTTAAGTCCATTAAAGCGTCTGCCCCATGGTTTATGGCAACTTTAAGTTTTTCTATTTCATCGCTGATCCGGGATTCATCCGTTGAGGTGCCGATATTGGCATTGACCTTGGTAGACAGGCTGCTGCCTATTGCGCAGGGTTTTTTTATTTTATGATTTATATTTAGGGGTATGACTACTTTACCTTCACGCATAAGGCGCATCAGCAAAGAAGGATCCAGTCTTTCAATGGAGGCTACTGCGCGCATAAGCGGTGTAACGATGTTTTTTTTGGCGGATTCTAACTGTGTCATTTTATTCTAAAATTTTATACAATTGTCTCGCTGCATTTTTAGGATTATCAGCTTTTAAAATTGCCCGGCAAACCGCAACCCGTCTGGCCCCGCAGGCGGTAATTTTCTTAATATTGCCCGCGTGAATATCCCCGATAGCAAAATAAGGGATTTTTATTTTATCTTTTAGCTTGCCAAGGACCTTTAAACCTATCGGTTTATATCCGGGCTTGGTGGCCGTGGCATATATGGGGCCAATGCCGATATAATCCGCTCCTTGGTTTTGAGCTCTTAATGCCTGAGCCAGGCTGTGGCAGGAAATCCCGATAATCCGGTCTTTTCCCAGTATCTTTCTGGCCTGTTTTAGAGATAAATCATCCTGGCCCAAATGCAAGCCGTCTGCCCCGCAGGCAACAGCCACATCGGCATAATCATTAATTATAAAGAGCGTTTTGCTGCGGCTCAAAGCTTTGGAAATCCTGATTGCAAAATCCAACACATCCGCTTTAGCGGACTTTTTATCCCGTAACTGGATCAAGCCAATTTTACCATCGGATGCCGCAGAACATATATTTTCTAAAGAACGCTCGCCAAGGGTCGGCCTATCCAGGATCAGGTAAAGCCGAGATCTTTTTAAAAGACTCTTTTTCGATTTCATAAACTTTATACCTGAGCTGTTTAAAGCCTGCTGCCGCTTGAGCATCCACTAATTTACTGAATTCTTCAAGCACCCGCAAAGATTCTTTGGCCCTCTGGATATTTGCCCAAAAAATATCTTTACAATTACCGCGTTTGAGCTCTCCGTAAGAATTGGATCTTCCCACGTCGTTGTTACTTTGGCGTTCTTTAAGCAGCAACGAAACAGGATAAATTTTTCTGGCCAGGGTATCGATTTGATGCCTGATTCTTTTGAATAACGCCGATAATTTTCGGCTGTCCAGAATAAACCGGGTTATCTCTTCACAAACGCGCAAGCCTTCCTTGACCCGGTTTAGATCAGCGTCAATTATACGGTAAATACTATTATTTTGCGAAATCTTTGACAATTTTTTCGATTAATTTACTGGTTGAGCGGCCTTTAACCAAATTAACGGTCGCGGCCTTCCCGCCGTAGCTTTCCACAAAATCCGCCCCGACCATTCTTTCTTTGCTCCAATCCGCGCCTTTGATCAGGACATCCGGTTTAATGGCCCTGATCAATTTAAGCGGGTTATCTTCATTGAATAAAACCACAAAATCCACGCTTGCTAATGCGGCGATTGTCTTTAGGCGGTCGAGCTGTCCGATTAACGGCCGGTTTTTTCCCTTGATTTTTTTAATCGAGGAATCGCTGTTAACCGCCACAATCAAATAATCACCTTTGGCCTTGGCGTCCTGGAGGTATTTAACGTGGCCGAAATGTAAAATGTCAAAGCAGCCGTTAGTAAAGACTATCCGTTTATTTTTTTGCTTAAGAGCCCTAACTTTACGTATAAGACTGGAAAGCGGAATTATTTTTGTTCCTGGCAGAGTTCTTGCTCGATCATTTCGCATATTATGTGGGCGATAGTAATGTGCGCTTCCTGGATCCTGGCGGTTACTTTAGAAGGGACGACTAAAGAGACATCGGCTAACTTTACGATATCTCCTCCGTCTCCGCCGCTTAAAGCTACGGTTTTAATCCCCATTTTTTTAGCCTGCTTGATCCCTAAAGCTACGTTTTTTGCTTTTCCACTGGTAGATATCCCCAAAACTACGTCATTTTTCTTGCCCAGGGCTTCGACCTGGCGGGCAAAGACTACATCATAACCGTAATCATTAGCCAGAGAAGTAAGTATCGATGTATTGGTAGTCAGGGCAATACCGGCTAAGGCCGAACGGTCTTTTTTAAAACGGCCGACAAGCTCGGCGGCAATATGCTGGCTGTCGCTGGCCGAACCGCCGTTACCAAAGACAATGACCTTGCCGTCTTTTTTCAGGCAATCGATCATCAACACGGCAATCTGGAGAATAGAATCAACCTGGTTGCGCAAGATCTCTTCTTTAACCTGGATACTTTCTAAAAGTATATCTTTTATTCTTTCGCGCATTTTTCCTCCACGGGGAGGACACCCGCGCAATACCATTCAGCGCGGGGTGTCACTACCTTATTATCCAAAAAAAACTTTCGCGATATCATAGAGTTCCATATCCACGGTTTTTAAAGCCTTCACCGCTTCCTCTAAAGGCACGTCGATAATCTTGATACCGGCTAAGGCTACCATTTTTCCGAATTTCTTATTTTTAATCAGTTCCACCGCTTTTACCCCTAAGCGCGTACCCAATACGCGGTCAAAGGCGGTCGGTGAGCCCCCTCTTTGTATATGGCCCAAGACACTGACCCTGGTTTCATAGCCGGTTTTTTTCTCAATCTGCGCGGCTAATTCTTCGCCGATACCGCCCAGCCTTACATGCCCAAAGGCGTCAAGCTTTTTTTCCTGGGTAACCATGGAGCCGTCTTTAAATTGAGCGCCCTCGGAAACTACCACAATACTAAATGTTTTTCCTCTTGCGTGCCTCTTCTTGATAATATTGCAAACTTCATCTAAATCGATAGGGATCTCAGGGATCAGGATCACATCCGCTCCTCCGGCAATACCTGCCTCAAGGGCAATCCAGCCCGCGTGCCTGCCCATGACCTCGGCGACCATAATCCGGTGATGGCTTTCAGCCGTAGTATGTAAACGGTCAATACACTCCATTGCCACGTTTAAAGCAGTATCGAAGCCAAAGGTGTAATCGGTAGCTGAAAGGTCATTGTCAATGGTTTTGGGGACTCCTACAATAGGCAGTCCTTCTTTAACCAGTTTGGAAGCAACGCCGAGGGTGTCTTCGCCGCCCACGGCAACTAGGGCGTCCAATCCCATTTTCTTAAAATTGTCCTTGACCTTTTGCAGGTCGCCTTCTTTTTTATACGGGTTAGTGCGGCTGGTCCCTAAAATAGTCCCGCCTTTGGGTAAGATGCCGGAAACAGTATTAATATCTAAACGCATGGTATCGTTCTCAACCAGGCCCTTCCAGCCATTTTTAATGCCCGTGATTTCATATCCTTCAAGCAACGCCTTACGCACAACCGCCCGAATTACCGGATTTAATCCCGGGCAATCGCCACCGCCTGTTAGAATACCAATCCTTGCCATTTCTTCATTCCTCCTTGTGTACGAACACACACCCGCGCAATACCTTATAAGCGCCGGGTGCCTTTAAGCCCGTCCGTAACCGCTAAACGGTATTGTTGAATAATCGTCTTTTTCGAAATCTTTTTTCTTGCGGCTGTCCTTTTCATCGTGAACAATCTTGGCTACATGGATCCTGATGATAATCTGCTCTTCAACCCCTAAAACCTCCTGAATTTTACTTTTTGTAATATCCTGCAGGCGGCTGGTAAGTTCGGGGATATTGGCTTCAGAACGCAAGACTACGCGCATATCGACAACAATTCCTTTTTTACTGGCCACGACATTTGGCCTTAATTCCTTTACTTCAGGGATCACTACGGACAACCTGCGGATCAGGTCCTCCACCGCAGATAGCGATATGGTGACCTGGCCGCTGGCTGTTGCGAATGCAATCGTCCTTTCCCTCTGGAATTTACCTAAGATGACCTGGGCAAAGGAAAAACTAATCAGGATTAAAAGCGCGCCGGACAGGCCGATAATTATCCGGGAATTTTGGCTGTTCTGGGAAAAAATAAGCAAATTATTGATATCCTGGGGCTGTAACAGGTCCAATGAAAATATAATCATTGCCAGGCCGATCCCGATAATGACCACCGAGTAAAATACGATCCCCAATACGGAAAAAAATCTCATAGTTAACCCCTTTCTATCCCCCGCACATTTATATTGACATCTTTTATGGAAAGATTGCCCATCTTTTCTAATGCCTGGCGTACATTCTCCTGAACGCGGCTGGCCACATCCGGAATATTATAGCCATATTTGATAATCAAGGGAATTTCTACCTTTACCTCTTCATTTTTAGAGATATCTACTTTTATTGCCGAAAAATATTTTTGCCCGAAAAATTCAAGCAATCCGGACCTCAGATCTTTGCCGACCGATTTTACCCCTTCGATCTCCATGGCGGCGATAGAAGATATGGATGAAATTACATTCTTATGGATCCTGACTATCCCTAATTCGTTCCTTGATTCATCGCGGTTCATTTACTCTGCTTTCCCTTCATTTGCCAAAAGGTCCTGCACAAAATGGGTGGAGATATCGCTCTTTTTAAATAACGGATTGTCCATCAGCTTAAGATGAAAAGGTATGGTGGTCTTAATCGGGGCAATGTAAAATTCACTTAAAGCCCGGCGCATAGTTTTGATTGCCTCCTGGCGGTTGTTACCGTAGACAATGAGTTTAGCCACTAAAGAATCATAATAAGGGGATATTTCATATCCGGCGTAAATATGCGTATCCACGCGGACATTCGGGCCTCCGGGAAGGATTAATGCATCGATTTTTCCGGGGCAAGGCATAAAATTATTATCCGGGTCTTCGGCGTTAATCCGGCATTCAATCGCCGCCCCCTTAAGTTGAATATTGTCCTGATTGAACTTGAGTTTTTCACCGGAAGCCACCCGGATCTGCTCCTTAATCAAATCAATGCCGGTAACCATTTCGGTAACCGGGTGCTCTACCTGGATCCGGGTATTCATCTCCATAAAATAGAAATTTCCGGTTTTTTCATCAAGCAAAAATTCAATCGTGCCGCAGCTGACATAACCGATGGATTTCATTCCTTTTAAAACCATCTCTCCTAATTTACGGCGCATCTTGCTGTCGACTACCGGAGAAGGCGATTCTTCAAGTAATTTCTGGTGCCTCCTCTGGATACTGCAGTCCCTTTCTCCAAGCTGCACGATATGGCCCGAGGAATCGGCGATAATCTGAACTTCGATATGGCGCGGTCTTTCAATATATTTTTCAATGTAGACGCTGGAATTACCGAAATTTGCTTCCGCTTCGGTCTGGGCG
The DNA here is from genome assembly GCA_028715785.1 of Candidatus Omnitrophota bacterium. Taxonomy (GTDB): domain Bacteria; phylum Omnitrophota; class Gorgyraeia; order Gygaellales; family Profunditerraquicolaceae; genus UBA6249. The sequence goes on along the minus strand of JAQURC010000002.1, from coordinate 239,173 downwards.
GTCAATAAACTGGATACAAGAGTTAGATCGTTATGGCAAATACGCATTCCTTTGCCGCCGCCTCCGGCAGCCGCTTTGATAATTACAGGATAGCCGATTGTCTTGGCGGTCTTGAGCGCTTCTTCCTTGTTTTTTATAATCGCGCGGCTTCCGGGAACAATCGGCAGGCCGGCTTTTTGCATCGTCGTGCGGGCAGCCATCTTATCTCCCATAAGGCGCATATTTTCCGGGGTAGGGCCGATAAAAGTGATTTTACAGGATTTACATATTTCGGCAAAATGCGCGTTCTCGGCCAAAAATCCGTAACCCGGATGAATGGCCTCGACATCGGTAATTTCAGCCGCGCTGATAATCGCGGGGATGTTTAAGTAGCTGTTACTGGAAGATGCCTGGCCGATGCAGATTGCTTCGTCGGCAAAACGCACGTGCAGGCTGTTGCGGTCCGCCTGGGAGTAAACGGCCACGGTGCGTATGCCCATCTCATGAGCTGCGCGGATTATTCTTAAGGCGATTTCGCCTCGATTGGCAATAAGGATCTTAGAGAACATCTTATATTACTTAGAGCGGCTCAATAAGGAATAATGGCTGGCCGAATTCTACCGGTTCAGCGTTATCAACTAATATTTCAAGGATCTTGCCTTTTATTTCTGATTTTATTTCATTCATCAATTTCATCGCTTCAATGATACAGATTACCTGCCCGGGTTCAATAGTTTGGCCAACCTCCACATAAGCAGGGGCTTCGGGATTAGGCGCCCGATAGAACGTCCCGACCATCGGAGACTTAATTTCCAATGTTTTAACTGCGTTCTTTTCTTCTGCCTGCTGCAGGTTCTGGACTTTAAGTTGAGCTGCTTGGTTCTGTCCCTGCAAAACAGCCGCTCCATCAAAACCTTCGATGCCGCTGGCTGTTTTTTTAAGGCGGATACGCATATCATCCTTCTCTACTTCCAGTTCAGTCAGGCCGTTTTCATTCATCAGGTTAATCATTTCCTTGATTTCTTTGATATTCATAAAAAACTCCTTGCCCAGAAGGGCCTACCCCTGCCTGCCGGCAGGCAGGCGCGCAATTCCTTATAAGCGCGGGGTGTTACTTAGTTGACCCTTTCAACATAGGTGCCGCCGGTACGCGTGTCAACTTTTATCTTGTCCCCTACATTAATAAATAGAGGGACCTGAATAATTGCCCCGGTATCAACCGTGGCAGGTTTAGTCCCGCTTTTGGATGAATCGCCTTTTATGCCCGGCTCGGTTTCAATAATGTTAAATTCAATAAAATTAGGCAAGGTTATGGACAGGGTCTCTCCCTTGAAGAAGTAACCCTGGATCTCCAGGTTGTCTTTTAAAAGCTTGGCGGAGTCCCCGACACTTTCTTCGGAGATAGCGATTTCTTCGAAGTTTTCGGTGTCCATAAAATGGAATATCCCGCCGCTTGAATACTGGTATTGTAATTTACGTTCCTCGATAAAAGCCTGCTCTATTTTATCGTCGCCGCGGAAAGTCTTCTCCTGGATATTATTGTTTTTCATGTTGCGCAGCCTTGCCCGCACAAAAGCCGCGCCCTTGCCGGGTTTGATGTGCTGGGCGTCAAGGCAGACATAAACATTGCCTTCAACTAAAATCGTTACCCCGGATTTAATTTCATTTATTGATAGAGCCACTGATCACCTCGCAGCCTTTCCTGGTTACTAAAACCATATCTTCGATCCTTATGCCGAATCTACCCGGTAAATATATCCCCGGTTCTACCGTAAAAGTCATGCCCGGCTTGAGCGCGCTGGCTTCATTGCCGGAGATCCGCGGGTCTTCATGCACCTCCAGGCCGAAACCATGGCCGAGATTATGCGTAAAATTTTTCGCGTACCCTTTTTTTGCGATGTAAGCCCGTGCAACCCTATCAATTCCAGCCATTTCTGCGCCGGGATGAATTCTTCTGATCGCCAACTCTTGAGCTTTAAGGACAATATCATAAACCTTACGCACAAGAACGTTCATTTTACCCAAAAAGAAAACCCTTGTCAAGTCAGATTTATATCCTTGATAATCAACTCCCAAATCAATGAGCACCGGTTCATTATCTTTAAGTTTTCTCTCTCCTGAAAGATGGTGCGGACGGCTAGAGTTTGGCCCGGAAGCCACAATTATATCAAAAGCCGAAGCCCTGGCTCCCTGGTATCTTATAAAGCGCTCAAGCTCGGCTACAACTTCTACTTCTTTTACCCCCGGGACAAGGAATTGCTTAATATATTCTAAAGCCAGAGCCGTGATCCGGGCGGCCTCCTTAAGTTTCGCAAGTTCCCGGTTATCTTTAACCTGCCTTTTATCCTCAATTATACCGTGCGTAGGAATTAAATCAAACTTTCCTCCGGCATATTCCTTAATCCTGGCAAATTCGGCAGTTGGCAGGTATCTTTCTTCGATACCCACTTTTTTTAGTTTAAATCCAAGAACTGTTTGCGCAATATGCTTAAATACGGAACCGTTGCATTCTTTGAGCTTGGCATTGCCTTTTAAGAAAATTTTTGCCTCTTCACTATAGCGGGAATCGGTGAAGTAGATGTCCTCTTTCCGGCAAACCAGGAGATAGGAATCACGGCTTTGGGATTCTGTCAAATAAGAGATATTGGCCGGCCAACAAACAAGCAAGGCATCGAGCCTTCTCTGTTTGAGCGCAGAATGTATGTTTCTTAAGCGGCGGTTCATTTTGTCCGGATTAAATCAAGGAGGGCAGCCAATCCTAAGGTATAGCTATTTGCCCCAAAACCCAGGATCGTGCCGCAAACAACCGGGCTGATCAGCGATTTGTGCCTGAACTCTTCACGGGAATAGATATTAGAAAGGTGGACTTCGACCACAATCAGTCCGCAGGCAGCTATGGCATCGCGCACAGCCACGCTTGTATGCGTATAGGCTGCCGGATTAATCAAAATACCTTGGAATTTATTTTTTTTGGCCCTTCCGATTAAATCTACAATAGCGCCTTCGTGGTTGGATTGTTTAATAACTAAGGCCACTTTAGCTTTTTTTGCCTGGATTTTAAGCATCCGGTTAATTTTGGCTAAAGTCAGGCGGCCATAGATTGTCGGCTCTCTTGTCCCAAGAAGATCCAGGTTAGGGCCGTGGATAACTAATATTTTTTTCATTATTAAGGCCGGTCTTTTTATCCTGCTTCATCTACCAGCATTACCGGGATCCCATCGCGCACCGGATATTTTTTCCCGCATTTCCTGCAAACAATTTTATTGCCTGTCAATTTCACATCGGCTTTACAAACAGGGCAAGCCAATATATCAAGCAGTTCTTTATCGATCATTTTGGTTTATCTTCCTCCTTAGCAAGGTAGGCTATTCTTAATTCATAAAGTAAATTCTCTAATATGTCTGTTTCTTCCTTAGTAAGGTTGCCCTTGGTTTTTTCCTGCAGCATAGCCAGCGTATCGATAAGGAATTTTGCCTGCGCCGGATCCTTTTGAACCTTGCCGGTTGCAGGATTTTCCATGTGCCCTAAAGCAATGGAAGCCTGTAAGGCAAGGGTAGTGATAAAAAATTTAAAATCCGCTTTCGGAGGAACAAATTCCTTTTTATCGGTTTTTTCTATATCATCCATAGCTTAATAAATTGTAATTCCGGCATAGCCGACAACACTGGCTGTATCTCTGGTGGCGTCAGCGCTGGTTTGGTATTTAATTAATTTTCCTGTTTTTGCCCCGAGGAGCTTGGCGGCTTTTATCAATACAGCAACCGGGGCAAAACCGCACATGGAAATATTGAATTCTCTAATTGCCGATTCTAATCTTTGCTCGTCTAGGGCGGTTATTGCCTCAATTGCCAGGCTGTCTTTTTTCTCCGCGTTTTTCTGCGGCTCATAATGCGTCATATCAGAACTGGCAATCAAGGTAATCGAGCCCTTAAGGTGTTTTTCGTTAATTACACCGGCTAAGCTTTGCGCAATTTCATTGAGTACGGCCAGGCTGCCGGTTTTAATAGCGATGGGGACTATTTTAAAATCGCGCCTGAAATACTGCAATATGGGAAGTTCTACCTCCAGGGAGTGCTCATCCAGATGAGCCAGCGTGTCGCCCTTGAGGTATCCGGATTTGCTTAAAAATGAATTTGCCAGCTCCGAATTAATTTCTATATTACCCAGGGGAGTTTGCCAGCTTCCTTGTGGCATTATGCTAAAATCAGCCCCTAAGCCCGTATGGTTGGGGCCCAAAAGGACCACGGTATCTTTGATATTTATCCTTGAGACTGTGGCTACGGCTACTTTTCCGGAATAAATATACCCGGCATGAGGCAAAACGCATCCTATAGCATCATTCTTTTGCGCTCCCTTATCGGCAAAAGAAGAAATCATTGTATTGATATCTTTTGCGCTTGAAGGATAAAATTGTCCGGCTACAGCGGGTTTACGGATACTAATTTGAGGCACCATGCTTATTTTCTGGTTTTAGCTTTTTTTCTTTTGCGTTCGCTGGGTTTTTCGTAATGTTTACGGTCACGGACCTCACGCAAAATCCCTTCCTGCTCGATTTTCTTCTTAAACCGGCGCAAAGCGGATTCAAAAGATTCGTCTTTCTTTACTTCGACCTGTGTCAATATGATCATCTCCTTTCCTTCTAAAATTAGGAAAATCAGTATAGCATTATTTTTTCTTTTCTACCAGGATTTTATCGATTAAGTATTTTATTTCGCCGATATTAAACGGTTTGCGGATTAAACCGTACGCCCCTTCGCTCACTGCCTGTTCGAGAATGCCTTCTACCGCATAGCCGGTCATCATTACTACCGAGGCATCCTGGTCAATCTGGCGTATTTGGCGGAAAGTCTCTAAACCGTTTAAGCCCGGCAGCCTGTAGTCGATGAAAAAAAGGTCGAATCCCCCTGTGCGGGACAGCTCTATCGCCTTATATCCATCTTCAGCCTTGACTACTTCAAGCCCCTGCAGGGATAGCAGGGTGTTTAAAAAATCACGGATGATTTTCTCATCATCCACAACTAAAGCGCGCGGTTTTTTTCCGTCCATTAAACACCCCCTTAATTAAATTGTTATTGATCAGTTTACTGCTGCCGGTAACTTAATCCTGAATGTCGCTCCTTTATCCTTACCTTCAGATTCTGCTTCCAGGACACCGTTGAGTTCTTTAATAATCTGGTAAGAAATAGACAGACCCAGCCCTGTCCCCTCACCGATTTTTTTGGTGGTAAAAAACGGCTCAAAGATATGCGGCAGGGTATCCTTTTCGATACCGCAGCCATTATCGTAGATTTCTATTATCACAAGCTTCTTATCTTCCGAGAGTAAAGTTTTAATCCTTAATTCCGCATGGGGGGGTTTGTTACGCAGGGCCCATCTTGCGTTATTTATAATATCTAAAATGACCTGCCGGAAGCGGTTAACATCAATCTTGGCCATCGGGCGGCTATTGGCGAATTCCTTGGTAATTTTTATATTTTCAAGCCGCATCTCGTTGCCGGCTAAAGCGATGGTTTTTTCCAAAACTTCATTGATCAAGGCGGGTTTAACCTCCTCTTTTCCGATATGAGAAAATTCCAGAAGCCCCTGGACAATCCGCTTGCAGCGCAAAGCCGATTCTTCGATAATATCCAGAAGCCCTTTAAAATCCGCCGGGGCAAAATCATTTTTTTCCGCCATTTCCATTTTAATCAACTCCACATTATTTAATACCCCGGTGAGGGGATTGTTTATTTCATGCGCCACTCCTCCGGCAAGCGATCCGATCGCCGCCATTTTTGCCGATTGGATGAGTTGGTTCTGAATCCGTTTTAACTCTTCATTTGCCTGGATTAAATTCGTTTGGCTCTGCTCTAAATCTTTTGTCCGGTCCTTTACCTTAATCTCCAGGCTGTCCCTTTCTTTCTGCAAAGCATCATGCGCCAACTTTAAACGGTTGGCCATGGCCATAAAACCGTTCTGCAATATGCCGATTTCATCGTTATTTTTTACCTCTATTTTATAATCAAGGTTGCCGTTACCGAGTTTACGCATTCCCATGATTAAATTCATGATGGGCTTAACAATGATCCCGGCGATCCAGCAGGCAATCCAGATTGAAAGAAGAATTAATATTAAAAGCGTCCAAATATAACTATCGCGCATTCTTCTTGCCAGATGGTCCATATTTCCTAACGCCAAAGAAAAAATGGAAACTTCTTCATTGTGCAGGTCGTTTAACTCTTCTTCTAACTGCCTTAAAGCAGCCGGTTCGTTAAACTCCCAATAAACCTTTTCGTTTATTCCATCCCGGATTTCTTTATAAACCAAATTGCGGTATTCTTGGAACAAACCTTTAATTCTGGATACTATTCTTAAGGTATCCGGCGGCCCATTTTTTTCCAATTCCTCTAATTCCGAGATAAGCTGTGCAATTTTGGAAGCATAAATATCCAGGTGTTTTTTAATTTCCAGCAACTGCCCGTCTCTCTGGACATAATAAATTCCCCTCTGTAAATTTTTTACGATCAATACGTTCCTTTGGATTTCAGTGATCAACTCGACTCCGGTAAAATTATGCAATTCGATCTTGCGGCTTACCTGGCTTATCTTCCTTGTCGCGTCGACATAATATATCCCCAGCCCGATAAAGAATGCTATGATGCAAAAATAACCCAGCAAAATTTTATTTCTTACCGTGATGTCTTTAAGCCTTTTCATTTTTTCTATTTTTGGTCCAATACCAGTATTTTATATAAAACCATTGCCTTTTTCATCGTAAAGCAGGCGGCATGGGAAGAAATTGTCGCTCCGGAGATCCCTTGTATGTCCTGGTCTAAGTTTAGCGGATCATTAAGGGTCTTGCCGGAAAATTGCCTTAAGAAGCTTCCTGAAGCAACGGGCCTGCCGCGGGTTTCGCTGTATTTCATTACTGCGGTAGAGTGAATTTCTCCTTTTGGCCCCAGATAGATAATGAATTTAATCGGCCCCCATTTTCCCGGCTCGTCCAAAATAAGGGCTATCCCGATTGTTCCGTTCTGATCTTTGGCAAAATAAAAAATAAATTCTTTTTGTTGATTCAATTCTTTAGCGGCTCGATCCCTGATTTCGTAAACTAGCCTGCCCCCCAATTCCTTTTTAATCATATCCAGCTGTTTTTGAGAAGCAGTTATTTTTTGAGTGGTTATTTCTGTTCCATAAGCATGCGGCAGGAGCCGGTCTAAAGCTTCTTGTTCGGTCAAAAGCGTGATAGCAAAACAAAGATCGGCGCAGATAAGGAGAAAGAATATAATCAGCAAAATTTTCTTTAGAACATCAGTTTTCATTTTTATCATAGGTATTGAGCAGCCTTGCTAAACCTGAAGTGTATAAAAGCTTTCCGGAGCCAGTTACGATTATCGCCTCCATGCCGGGGATCTTTTCGACGATCTTAAGGCCGTCAGGGCCCAATATCGAAAGTGCCGGTCCCCAGGCATCGGCAACAGCCGGATCAGGATAAATTACCGTTACCCCTATTGCTTCTTTGGCAGGATAACCTGTTTTAGGATCGATAATATGATTGTATCTTTTACTGCCTTTGATAAAAAACCTTTCATAGTCCCCTGAGCCCATAACCGCCTGATCAACCACCTCTAAATAGCCCAGGATCCCTTCTTTACGCGGATGGCGGATGCCTATTTTCCAGGGTTTTTCTTTTTTATGCCCCAGAGCATAGATATCCCCTCCGGCCTGGATTATTGCCGAATTGACTCCGGCTTTTTTTAATGCCTGGATGCCCTGGCCTACCACATAGCCTTTGGCAATACCGCCCAGGTCAATCAATATGTTTTCATTATCTCTTTTCAATTGGCCGTTAGCAAGAATAAGATGCTTGTAGCCGATACGGCTTAAAGCTTCGGTAATTTTATCAGCCGGCGGTATTTGGCCTGAATCCTCGCCATAAAATCCCCAGAGTTTTACCAGAGGGTAAACCGTAATATCAAATGCGCCATCTGATTGTTTGCTGATATCCTGGGCTATTTTTATGACCCTAAGGATCTCCTTGTCTTTAATCGGAGTGCCATTTTGATTAAACGCGTATAGGGGGCTGTCGGGATTATGGGCATTAAACTTATCCGCAACCTCCTGCATTCGCTGGAAAGCTTGGTCGATGGCTTTAGAAACAGCAGGTTTGCTGCCGTAAGCATAAATGGTTACGTAAGTAGTCATCATTACCCTGCGTTGCTGCTCTGGAGCAGCTTGGGATCCCCGCATAATCCAGAAGGCACCGACGGTTATTATTGCGATTATAAGGATCGATAATAATATTTTTCTCATAATAAATTAAAAAGTGGTTCTCCAGCCGATCGTGGAGCGGTAATAATCAAGCTTTTCGGATCCATCGGACCTGTCCCCGTTGACCCGGGAAACTTCTCCCATGATTATGGAGCTGTTGGTAAAAAAATAATTCAATCCTAAAGTTGCCGCTTTATAGGTATCTTTTAACAAGCTGCTGCCGCCGGTATACGGGAGGTTCACGTCGCTATAATTAATATAAGCGCGCCATTTGGGATTGAAACGGTAGAGGCCTTTGATATAGTAACCTTTCTTTTCGGTATCAACCCTCCCTCCGCCGGTTAATGCCGTATCTTCGAATTTATTAAACAAATACTCGCTTCTTAAGGTAAATTTTTTATATTTGTACTCAAGCCCCGAGGCATAACGCCAGCTATCATAATCATTACCGTCGTCCCATTTACCGTAGCCGAAGGAGCCAAAAAACCTGAATTTGGAGACCTCCGGGGCAATATGCAACAAGATGCTTTTGCCGTCATTATTGTCCACGAACTTACCGTCGGTATTGGTAACATTTCCGTTAAGTAAATAAAAATAAGCCGGGACAGAGAAGTTTTTAAAATCAAAGTTTTTATAAAACTCAATCCCCGAATCATGCCAGGATTCGATATCGGCAACCCCTTTATTCATATGGTATTGTTCGTCCCACCAGACTTCGGAAGCGTACTCTTCGGAAAAATAAGGATTAAATACACCTGCTTTTATTTCTAAACCGTTATTCAGGCGCGTTTTAATAAAGGCCTGGTAAATAGAAGTAGTGGTTGATGCGCTCTTGGCGCGGCTGATATCGGAACCCAGGGCGGGAGTGGCCGAAGCGGTTACGGTAATATCCGGTTGAACGCTTATGCTTGTATTATCGGTCAGGTCTTTATCAATAAACAGGTAGAAATGGGAAATTCCGGCTGAGGTGTTTGAGCTTTGTTTTAAGCCATTACGTTTGCCTTGCGCCTGGTCAAACAGGAATAATTTGAGATGCCCGCCAACCCTGGCGCCTTCGATAGAGAAGCCTTTTGGCTTATTTTCTTTGAGCTGTTTTACAGATTCTGAGATTTCGGGAATTTTAGCTACCTGGCTGGACGCACTTGTTTGTTTTTTCTCTAAGTCCTCTACTTTTACTTTTAAGGCCTCGATGGTTGACTGCAATTGTTTAATCTGTTCCTTTAAATCTTCCACGTCATTGCCAGCCCTTAGAAGAGCGGCAGGAAAACACATAAAGCCGAAGATAATTATGCCGATAATTATTTTTTTCTTCATTAATTTCTCCGGTTAGCCGAGGATTAAGAGGTTACATCCTTTCTTTAGATTCAATTGCCTTCTGGATCTCTTTTAATAACCGCGGGAATTCATAAGGCTTGGTAATGTAACCAATTACCCCCAATGCGTAGGCCTTGCGTATGTCGGTATAATTTCCTACGGCGGAGAGGATAATTATCGGTATCCCCTGGGTTTCCGTATCCTTGTTTAAAATATCGCAAATTTCTAAACCGCCTAAATCCGGCAGGAGTAAATCAAGAAGGATGAGGTCGGGTTTAAAGGACTTGACCATTGAGGATACATCCTTGGAATTCGTTGTCGCGTATACTTCAAAACCCGACATAAGCAGCAATTTCTTCAGGCTGGTTAAAACTACTTCGTCGTCATCGGCGATAAATATCCGTTTTTTTTCAGCCATATCATCTGTCTCCTTTTTTAAATTATAGTTGCAAGTAAGGTTGCTTTTAACGGCAATCGCTCTTTTTAGATTACATATTATACTAACATGCGCCAAATTCTATTTCAAGGAATTTAAATTTAGCGGCTTATTCTATCTCAAAAGAGATTATAATATTAAAAGAAAGCTGCAGATAGTCCAGCTCCTTGGGAAAATCAGGAAAAGGAGAGGCATTTTTTACGCTTCTTAAGGCAATCTCTTTTAGATATTCACCGGCAGTTGTTTTCTCTTCGACTAAACGCGCATCTTTAATATAGCCGTCGCAGGAGATAATAAATGAAATATAGACTTCCCCCGTTTCATTATGGGTATAATTTTGATAAGCGCTGCGCCGGATCTTTTCCCGGACAATCTGGTAGTAATTTATATAACTTGGGTTATTGATCTTGGCCATCTCGATGGGAGGCAAACTGATCTTTTTCTTTATTGCCATTAGCGGGGGTGCGGCAAAAGTCGGCTTGGGGAAGCCTAACGTCCTGTTGGGCGGGAGCCTTTCTGTTTTAGATGCATTATTCTGTTCAATATAAGGCGGGGGGGTTTTAGTTCCGGTGACTACCTTTGAATCAAGCTTTAGAAAAGGCTCGGGCTTAGGGAAAGAAGTTTGTAAATCCGGCCCGGGAGAAGCCTTGGGTAAGGATTTAGCCCGCAGATTCTCTTTAATATAATGCACTTCTATCTTTTGCTTCTTTTGCACAGGAGAAAAAGGATTAAGGCTTGGGGCCTGTAGCAGGATTGCCCCGTGAGTAAGCAGAGAAATAGCAAAAGTAACCTGTAAGAGTCGGTCAGAGCGCATAAAATATTTTAACATAAAAAGCTACTCTTGCAAGAACCTTAAGGACGGCCCCTTATTTTAGAAGTAAAAACGGCTGATCCCGTAATCGAGATCAGCCGTTTTTTTTATATTTTCCGTTTAACCTTAAATTCTTAAGGGTTTAATACATTCCTCCTCCCATACCCCCCATGCCGCCCATTCCGCCGCCGGGCATTGCGGGCATCTTTTCGTCCTTTTCCGGTTTATCCACAATTAAAGTTTCGGTTGTCAGTAATAACGCGGCGATGCTGGAGGCATTTTGTAGAGCTGAACGGGTAACTTTGGTAGGATCAATTACTCCGGCTTCAATCATATCCACATAAGCATCCTGGCTGACATCGTATCCGACATTAGTTTTCTCTTCTTTTATTCTCTGCACGACTACCGAACCTTCCAGGCCGGCATTTTGGGCAATCTGCCTTAAAGGCTCTTCGATGGCGCGCTTGACAATATTGGCGCCTATTTTTTCATCCCCTTCCAGTTTCAGTTTATCTAAAGCGGCAATGGTGCGGATAAGCGCCACGCCACCGCCGGGAACAATACCTTCCTGGGTAGCTGCGCGGGTTGCGTGCAGCGCGTCCTCTACGCGGGCCTTTTTTTCTTTCATTTCGGTTTCAGTGGCCGCCCCGACATTGATTACCGCCACCCCGCCGGCTAATTTAGCCAGGCGTTCCTGCAGTTTTTCTTTATCATAATCGGAGTCGGTATCTTCGATTTGTTTTTTGATTTGGCTGATCCTGGCATTGATGGCCTGATTTTTCCCTGCGCCTTCGACAATCGTGGAATTTTCCTTATCGATCTTTACCTTTTTAGCGCGGCCAAGGTCCTCGATATCGACATTCTCAAGCTTGATACCCAGGTCTTCGGTTAAGGCTTTGCCGCCGGTAAGAATAGCAATATCTTCCAGCATCGCTTTACGCCTGTCGCCATATCCTGGAGCCTTTACCGCACAGGCAACAAAAGTTCCGCGGATCTTGTTGACTACCAGAGTTGCTAAAGCTTCACCGTCAACCTCTTCGGCAATGATCAATAATGGCTTACCGACGCGGGCAATCTTTTCCAGCAAAGGAAGAATATCTTTGATTGAGGATATCTTCTTTTCATAGATAAGAATGTAGGCGTCTTCCAGGAGCACTTCCATTCTCTCAGGGTCGGTTACAAAATAAGGCGATAAATATCCTTGATCAAACTGCATGCCTTCTACCACATCCAGGGTGGTGGCGGTGGATTTTGCTTCTTCAACCGTGATTACACCGTCTTTGCCTACTTTGTCCATTGCCTCGGCGATTAATTCACCGATATTAGTATCGGAGTTGGCGGCAATACTGGCAACTTGGGCGATCTCTTTTTTATCCTTGATCGGAGTGGAAAGCTTGCCTAATTCCTCTACTATTCTTGTGACCGCTTTCTCAATCCCGCGTTTTAGCGCCATAGGATTTGAACCGGCGGTAACATTTTTTAATCCTTCGCGGTAAATCGATTCCGCCAAGACCGTAGCAGTAGTAGTACCGTCGCCGGCGATATCCGAGGTTTTCTCGGCAACTTCCTTAACCATCTGGGCGCCCATATTTTCAAAAGCGTCCTCTAAATCAATTTCTTTGGCCACGGTCACGCCGTCTTTAGTGATGGTGGGAGAGCCGAATTTCTTGTCGATTACGACGTTACGGCCCTTAGGGCCCAAGGTTACCTTTACCGCCGCAGCCAACTGCTCTACGCCGCTTAAAATTTTGCGGCGGGCATCGTCACTATACAACAATTGTTTTGCCATAAATCCTCCTTTAAGTGTATAAGCCTGTTTTTTGTTATTTAAGGATCGCTAAAATATCTTCTTCGCGCAGAATTAACAGCTCTTCGCCTTCTTTAGTGGTAATTTCATTACCGGAATATTTTCCGTATAATACCTTGTCCCCGACTTTTACTTCCGGAGCTTGCACTGTTCCATTTTCAAGCACCTTACCTTTGCCTACCGCTACGACTTTGGCTTCTTGGGGTTTTTCTTTGGCAGTATCAGGCAGGACTATGCCGCCTTTGCTTTTATTCTCCGCTTCTAAAGGTTTAACTACGATACGGTCGCCCAATGGTTTGATTTCCATCTTGTCACCTCCCTAAAAAATATGAAGTTATTAGTTAAAACTGGCACTCTTTTTCCTAGAGTGCTAATTATAGTTAAAAAATTTTTCTTGTCAAGAGTTTTTTTAAAGCCGGGATTTCTTTATTTCAACAGGGGCGTCATTTATTATGTTTACGACTTTACTGTCGCTATTGATCAATGTAAATCCGTCCTGCCGGTATTCAAGGTTTAAGTTGTAGGCCGTAGTAACCGTATAAAAATAAGGATCGGCGTCACTGATATCCGGAGAGTGGTTTTTTTCTACATAAAGGTCCTCCTTTATGGCAACCGCGGCCTTATAAGGAGCAAGAATAGAGTCGGTTTTAGCTATGTCACTTTTAATCAGGCTGTATTTGTATCCCCGTAAATAATATTCATAAGGCACCGGCGAGATCGGATAGAGCGGGGATAGTTTCTCCCAGCTTTGTTGGAGGCGGCTGCCCAGGGCGTTCTCCTTATTCACTTTGGCCGAAGCTATCCAGCTTTGGATTATTTGGTTTAAACTGGAGTTTAGTTTTTTTGCCAATTCCTCCTGTTCTTTTTGTTTATATGTTTCATAATTTTTAAGCGCCTGTTCGATAACCACCCCGGTTTCAGTTTTATCTGCGGGTTTATTTTCTTCGGCACAAGAAAAGGAAAAAATCCCCGCCCAAAGGAGTGCAGCTGTTAAAATGAACGCGGCTTTAAATTTTATTTCCATAGATAAGATTAATGCCTTTTAAAGTCAGATCCGGATCAATTTTAATCCCCATGCCGGCATACTTCTTGATTAAATGGATGTTTCCGCCGGTGCCGATAACCAGCGTGTCTTTACCGATACGTTGTTTGATTTTGTTTACCAGCTCTTTAGCCAGGCAAGCGGTGCCAAAAACAATTCCGCTTAATATGCTGTTTTTGGTATCGGTCCCAATAAGGGCTTTTGGCTTCTGTAATTTTATCTTTGGCAGGAGCGCGGTTTTTGCTTTTAAAGCTTCAAAGGAAATTTCCATTCCGGGCAAGATCAATCCGCCCAGGTAGGTTTTTTCTTTGGAAACTATATCAAAAGTAATCGCGGTGCCGGAATCCATGACGATTAAAGGGGCATGGTAAAGATTAGAGGCAGCGTAAGCTGCGACCAGCCGGTCCTGGCCCAATTGTTTGGGGTTGCGGTAAAGATTTTTCATAGGAACAATTAAGTCCTTACCTATTATATAGGGGGTTTTGCCGGTTAAGAGTTTTAGGTCATGTTTAAGAATTACGGTTAGTTTAGGCACAACGCTGCAGATGGCGGCAGCGGATATTGGCTGGTTACTGGCAAGTTTTTTTGCAAATCTGCCCTTGGAATAGGTTTTTACGGGGAGATCAAACCGTTTGATAATTTTTTTGCCTTTAAATAACGCGCTTTTTATATTGGTGTTACCGATATCAATTGCCAGCAGCATTACGCAGCTCCTTGATCTTGTCCCTAAACCCGGACGCTTTTTCAAATTGCAAATTCCGCGCCGCCAATTCCATTTCATATTCTAACTCGGATATATATTTATGCAACTGGTATTGCTCTTTTGGTTCTCCGGTCAGCTCTCGCACAAATTCCGAGGTATCCTCTAAGCTCTCTATCCCTTCTTTGATTGACCTTTGGATTGAGCGGGGAGTAATTTGATTCTTCCGGTTGTATTCCAGCTGGATTTTTCTTCTGCGGTTGCTTTCCCGGATTGCTTTTTTCATCGAACCGGTAATCGTATCGGCGTACATAATTACCGTCCCGTCGATATTACGCGCGGCCCTTCCGGCTACCTGGATTAAGCTGGTCGAGCTGCGCAGGAACCCCTCTTTATCCGCGTCGATGATGGCAACCAATGAGACCTCCGGTAAATCCAGCCCTTCGCGCAACAGATTAATCCCCACTAAGCAATCAAATTTCTTCTGGCGCAGCTCTTTCAGGATTACCGAACGGCTGATAGTTTGTATTTCGGAATGCAGGTATTTTACTTTTATTCCGTTTTCGGCCAGGTAATTAGCCAGGTCTTCGGAGTTTCTTTTGGTCAGGGTGGTTACCAGGGTTCTTTGGTTATTTTTAGCCCGTTTTTTTATCTCCAGGATTAAATCCTGGATTTGCCCCCGGGAGGGCTTAACGATTATTTCAGGGTCGATTAAACCGGTAGGCCGGATAATCTGCTCGATAATTTTGTTCCCGCTTAATTTTAATTCATATTCATCAGGCGTAGCCGAAACAAAAACCAATTGTTTTACCAGCCGGTTGAATTCTTCAAATTTTAACGGCCGGTTATCCAGGCATGACGGAAGCCGGAAACCGTAATCTACCAGGGTCTCTTTCCTTGCCCTGTCCCCGGCATACATGCCTCTTATCTGCGGGATGGTTGCGTGAGACTCATCGATGATGGTCAAGAAATCCCCCTGGAAATAATCAATCATCGAATATGGCCGGCCGCCCGCGGGCAAGGCATTTAGGTGCCGGGAATAGTTTTCGATCCCGTGGCAGTAGCCTATTTCTTTGAGCATTTCCAGGTCGTAGTTTGTGCGGGACTGGAGGCGCTGGGCTTCCAGTAATTTATTTTTTCTCTTCAGATTTTCTAACTGTATGGCCAGCTCTTCTTTTATGGATTTAATCGCCGTATCAACCCTGTCGCCTGAAACAATAAAATGTTTTGCCGGATAAATCGCGGCTTTGTCGATAACGCTGATTGTCTTTGCGGATACCGGTTCAATTACCGAGATTTTATCGATTAAATCACCACGCATTTCTACGCGCAGCGCTTCTTCGCTGTAGGAAGGGAATATTTCGATTACGTCCCCGCGCACCCGTAATTTTCCGCGTTTGAATTCATAATCATTGCGCTCATATTGGATCCGGATGAGCCGGGTAATCAATTCATCCCTCTGGATTTTTTCCTTCGTATTTAAGATTACCAGCATCTTCTGGTAATCCTGGGGAGAACCCAGGTTATAGATACAGGAAACCGAGGCCACGATAATTACATCTTTGCGGCTCATTAACGAGGTTGTCGCCGACAGCCTTAAGCGGTCCAGCCGCTCATTAATCGATGAATCTTTTTCTATATAGGTATCCGTGGAAGGAATGTAGGCTTCCGGCTGGTAATAATCGTAATAACTTACAAAATATTCAACCGCGTTATGCGGAAAGAAGTCTTTAAATTCCGAATAAAGCTGGGCGGCCAATGTTTTATTATGCGAGATTACCAGGGTGGGTAAGCCGGTTTTGGCTATTACGTTGGCTAAGGTAAAAGTTTTACCGCTGCCGGTAACCCCCAGCAGCGTCGAATAAGGTTTCTTATCCAGGATGGATTTGGAAAGTTCCGCTATCGCTTTGGGTTGGTCTCCGCAGGGCTTAAAAACGGAAACTAATTTAAATTTACCCATGGGCTTGAATTTTTAGCCGAATGATTAGATAACTTCTAAGCTGACATCAACGGATTTTAAAGAATCCGTAAGCTCTCCTACTGAAATGATTTCAACTCCTGTTGCGGCGTATTTCTTTATGTTGCCAAGATCGATGCCTCCGCTTGCCTCCAGCAGAGTTTTATGTTTTTTAAATTTGGTGTTATTCCGGATCCTTACCGCTTCCTTAATATCTTTGATCCGCATATTATCAAGCATAATGATGTCCGGTTGGAGGTTTAAAACATGCCGGAATTCTTTTAAATTCTGTGTTTCAATTTCAACTTTACAGCCTTTGGTAATTTCAGGAAGATTAGTGAGCCCTGCGAGTATTTTGAGGTGGTTATCCTTAACCAAAACCATCTCATCCAGGCGCATCCTGTGGTTATAGCCTCCTGCGATCCTGACCGCGTATTTCTCTAATTCTCTTAGGCCGGGCAGGGTCTTACGGGTATCGGTAATTTTTGTTTTATAAGGCCTTATTTTTTTGACGAACTGGTTAGTTTTTGTGGCTATCCCGGAAAGTAACGCCAACAAATTTAAGGCTACCCGTTCAGCCCCAAGGATGCTCTTTGCCATTCCGGATATAACGGCGATAACCTCTCCGTTACGCACCTGCCTGCCCTCCTTGATTCTTTGAATAAAGCTTAAACGCCGGTCCACGGTTTTAAAAACTTGCCTGGCAGCATCAATACCACAAAGCAGGAAGTTTTCTTTAGCGATAATTTTAGCTTTTATTTTTTTATTTTTTGGAAGCATAAGGAGCGTGGTAAGGTCTCCTTTGCCCGTATCTTCAATCAAGGCCTGTTCAATTATCGATTTTAACGTTTTAGGATTGATCCGGGGTTTATTTTCGGATAAAAAATATTTAGCGTAAGCCATTTATAATTACCTCTAACTTGGCGATTTGGGCGCGCATATCATTCAGTTTACTCTTTTCAGCTTCGACAATTTCTTTAGGTGCCCGCTCAGTAAAGTTCTTATTGGAAAGCATGGCTTCTTTATTCTTGATCTCTGATTCCAATTTTTCGATTTTTAAGCGGTTTTTCTTAATTTGTTCGCTAACCTCGGCTATTCCGGCAAGCGGCATCGCTATGTGTATATCCTTTAGCAGGACCACGTATTCATTATTCTGGACGGTATATTTTTCATTCACGCTTAAGTTATTGATTTTTGCTAAATTCTTTATATGGTCAAACAGCGGTTCCATCGAATTTTGGGCAAGCTTATTGGCAAAAGCCAATTTGATGTTAATACGGCTTTGCGGATTGACCTCTAGCTCCGCGCGCATATTCCTTACGGTATTGATAATATCAAAAGCCGCCTGCATTCGCCTCTCATCTTCGCTATTGATCAAATCTTTCTGCAGATGCGGCCAACTCTGCTGCATAATTGAATTTTTTGCCCCCGGCAGGCGCTGCCAGATCTCCTCCGTTATGAAGGGCATAAAAGGATGGATTATCCTTAGGGTCTTTTCTAAAACTTTATACATGACTACCTGGGTCTGTTTCTGGTTTATTTGCGGCTTGATCAGTTCCAGGTACCAGTCGCAGAATTCATGCCAGAAAAATGAATACAGAGTATTGGCTGCTTCATTAAATTTATAACTATCCAGTTCTTTGGCCGCTTTATCTAAAGTCGAATAGAACCTGCTTAATATCCAGCGGTTGGCGATATCTAACTGTTCTTTCCTGAAAAAAACGCATAAATCCACGTTTACTTCTTCCGGTTTAAGGTTGGTTAAGACAAAGCGCGAAGCGTTCCAAATCTTGTTGGCAAAGTTCCTGCCCTGTTCGAACCTTTCTTTGGAAAGGAAAACATCCTGGCCCTGGGAGGTTATCGAGATAAGGCTGAAACGCAGAGCGTCGGTGCCGTATTCGGCGATAATTTCCAGCGGGTCAATGACATTGCCCAGGGATTTGGACATCTTTTTGCCTTCGACATCGCGGACCGTGCCGTGTATATAAACGTCTTTAAACGGCGCCTCTCCCATAAATTCAAATCCAGCCATAATCATCCTGGCTACCCAGAAGAAAATTATTTCTGGCGCAGTTACTAATGCCGAAGTAGGATAGAAGTAGTTTAAATCGGTTTTCTGGTTTCTGGTTTCTGGTTTCTGGTTATTTGATAATTGTTGCGGCCAATAGAATGTCGCAAACGGCCAGAGCCAGCTGGAGAACCAGGTGTCTAAGACATCCTCCTCCTGGACCAAGCCGGTTGATTTGCACCTGGGGCATTGCGCGGGCTTGGCTGCCGATACGATGATGCCGTATTTGGAGTTTTTCCCCTGGCAATTTTTACAGTAATAAACCGGAATGCGGTGGCCCCACCAGATCTGCCGGGAGATGCACCAGTCCTGGATATTCTCCATCCAGTTTAAATAGACTTTGGTCCAGCGCTCGGGATAAAATTTTATCCTTCCTTTTTTTACCGCTTCGATCGCCAGCCTAGCCAGCGGTTTCATTTTTACGAACCATTGCTTGGATAAATACGGCTCAACTATTGTGTGGCAGCGGTAACAGTGGCCGGCAGAAAGAGTATGGGGAGCGATTTTTTCAAGCAGCCCCAGTTGTTTTAAATCTTCCAATACCGCTTCCCTGGCTTTAAAGCGGTCTAGCCCGGAATATTTTTTGGCCGCCTCATTCATCGAGCCGTCGGGGGCCATTACATTAATGAATTCCAGGTTATGTTTTTTGCCTAAAGCGTAATCATTGGGGTCATGCGCGGGAGTGACCTTTACGGCTCCTGTTCCAAATTCCATGTCCACGGATGAGTCGGCAATAATTTTTATCTCCCGTTTAATTAGCGGAAGGAGCAAAGTTTTACCGATATATTTCTTATAACGTTTGTCTTTCGGGTTTACGGCTACGGCAGTATCGCCAAGCATTGTTTCCGGCCGGGTTGTGGCCACACTGATAAATTCAAGCGGATTATCTTTTAGCGGGTATTTGAGGTAATAAAGGCTTCCTTGTAATTCCGCATGCGCTGCCTCTTCGTCGCTTAATGCCGTCTGGCAGCGGGGGCACCAGTTAATGATATAATTGCCTTGATAAATTAACTTTTTTTCATAGAGCCTGACAAAGACTTCGGTGACTGCCGCCGAATAATCCTGGTCCATCGTGAAACGCAGGCGTTTCCAATCGCATGAGCAGCCCAATTTTTTTAGTTGATGAATTATGGTTGAGCCGTATTGCTCTTTCCATTGCCAGACGCGCTCAATGAATTTTTCCCTGCCCAGATCCTGCCGTTTTATCCCTTCTTTAGCCAGGGATTTTTCCACTACGTTTTGCGTGGCGATCCCGGCGTGGTCGGTGCCCGGCATCCATAAAGCCTCAAAGCCCCGCATTCTCTTGTAACGGATTAAAATATCCTGGATGCTGTTATTTAAGGCATGGCCCATATGCAGGATGCCGGTGACATTGGGCGGCGGGATAACGATGCAGTAGGGTAATTTATCCGGGGAAACTTTTGCGCTAAAAAGATTATTTTGCTCCCAGATTTTATACCACTTATCCTCGGTTTCTTTGGGATTATATTGCTTGGAGAGCTCTTGGGCCATTATTGTTTATCTTTTAAAAGTTTATACTCAACGCTGTCGACTAGGGCCTGCCAGCTGGCTTCGATTATATTTTCATGGACACCGATGGTGTTCCAGGTATCTTTCTCGTCTTGCGATTGGATTAAAACCCGCACTTTTGCCGCGGTGCCGGCCTTTTCATCCAAGACGCGCACCTTAAAATCGGATAAGTGCATTTTGGCTAAAACCGGATAAAAGTCTTTGAGCGCCTTGCGCAGGGCATTGTCTAAGGCGTTTATCGGGCCGTCGCCTTCGGCAGCAGTGTGCTCCTTGATCCCGTTGACCTTTAATTTTATAACCGCTTCCGAAGTGATTTTTTTATCCCCGTGTTTCTCGATGACTACTTTAAATCCTTCCAGTTCAAAGAAACCTTTGAATTTCTTTAAATGTTTTTGCATTAATATCTGGAAGGATGCCTCGGCAGCCTCGAATTGGAATCCTTTATGCTCCAGATCCTGGACTAATTCCAGGATTTTTTTGGTTTGCGGATCCCCTTTGCTTAAGTCATAGTTTAAATCTTTCGCCCTTAATAAAATACCGGTTTTGCCTCCCAGCTCGGAAACCAGGATCCTGCGGTGGTTTCCGACTAAAGAGGGGTCGATATGTTCGTAAGTTAACGGGTTTTTCATTATGGCGTTAATATGCATCCCGCCTTTATGCGCGAAGGCCGAATCCCCGACAAAAGGCTGTTCATTTTTTACGCGCATATTGCTGATCTCGCTGACAAAGTGCGAAAGGCGGGTCAGTTGTTTTAGCTGTAAGTCGGGGATGCAGTTATTTTTTAGTTTAAGTTTTAAATTCGCGATAATCGGGATTAAATCGGCGTTTCCGCAGCGTTCTCCGTAACCGTTTATCGTCCCTTGAACGATAGTCGCTCCGGCTTCGATGGCCGCCAGGGAATTGGCAATGGCAAGCCCGGCGTCATTATGGCAATGAATACCCAGATCGACTTTAATTCTATGCTTGATCTCATTTATCGCGGTTGTTATCTGGACTGGTAAAGAGCCGCCGTTGGTGTCGCAAAGGCAAACGGCTTGGGCTCCGGCATCCTGGGCGGCGATCAAGGTTTTTAAAGCGTATTCTTTGTTTGCTAGGTAGGCGTCGAAAAAATGCTCCGCGTCATAAAAAACGACAAATCCCTTTTTAATCAAAAAACCGATAGTATCTTTGATCATCGCCAGGTTTTCATCCAGGGTAGTTTTTAAAACTTCGGTCACGTGAAAATCCCAGGTTTTGCCGACGATGGTAATCACATGGGCCTCTGATTTTAAAAGGGCACCGATATTGCTATCCTGCGAAGCTTTGATATCCGGCCTGCGGGTCATGCTAAAGGCGGCAATTTGGGAATTTTTAAGTTTGGCCTTGCTTATCTTTTCAAAGAATTCCCGGTCTTTGGGGTTTGAACCGGGCCAGCCTCCCTCAATAAAATGAATGCCGAATTTATCCAGTTCTTCGGCAATCCGGACCTTATCCATTACCGAATAAGATATCCCTTCGGCCTGCGAGCCGTCGCGAAGCGTGGTATCGTATAATTTTACCTTAGCCATAGTTACCTCTTATTTGTTTAACCCGAACTCTTTATGTAATTTTCTTACCGCAATCTCGGCGTTTTTTTTCTTGATAATACAGGATATGCTGATGTCGGAAGTAGAGATCATCTCGATATTAATTTTATTATCCGCCAGTATCCCGAACATTTTAGCCGCAACACCGCGGTGCGATTTCATGCCTACCCCGACGATAGAAACCTGGGCGATGTCTTCATCGAGCAGGACTTCCCCTGCTCCGATTTTCCCGGCTACCATTTTAGTGATCCTGGCGGCTTTGGCGCTTTCGGGTTTGACAATCGTAAATGAGATATCCGTTGAGCGGGTATGGCTTACATTTTGCACGATCATATCGACGCTTACGCCGGCATCCGCCAGATTCTTGAACAATTTCACCGCCACCCCCGGTTTATCCAGAACTCCGCAAAGAGTAATTTTTGCCTCATTTTTATTTAAAGTTACGCCGTTAACCACCACATCTTCCATCTTTTTTACCTCCTTAATGATCATCGTTCCGCTTTTATCGCTAAATGATGAACGTACATGCAGGGGCACGTCGAATTTTTTTGCTACTTCGATAGAGCGTGCCTGCATTACCTGGGCCCCCAGCGAGGCCATCTCCAGCATTTCATCATAAGTAATCTCTTTTATTTTTCTGGCCCGGGGTTCGATCCTCGGGTCGGTAGTATAAATCCCTTCGACATCCGTATAGATCTCGCAGGCATCAGCTTTAAGTTCCTTGGCCAGGGCTACGGCAGTTAAATCCGATCCTCCCCTGCCTAAAGTAGTAATATCCTGGTTTAAGGTCACTCCCTGGAAACCGGCGACGATAACGATATTGCCTTTTTTTAGTTCCTCCTTGATCTTGTTTCCGTCTATCTTGATGATCCTGGCCTGGGTGTGGCTGGTGTCGGTAATGATCCCGACTTGCGAGCCGGTAAATGAAATCGCCCGGGCCCCTAATTTATGGATTGCCATGGCTAGAAGAGCCACGGAGATCTGCTCTCCGGTTGATAACAGCATATCCATTTCCCGCTGCGAAGGATTGGGATTGATCTTATCCGCCAATTCGATTAATTCATCGGTAGTATCTCCTAATGCGGAAACGACAATTACCAGTTGATAGCCTTTCTTGCTGTAACCGACTACTCTTTGGGCGACTTTTTGGATGCGCTCTACATTTGCAACAGATGACCCGCCGTATTTTTGGACTATTAAACCCTTATGCATTGTCTGTTTTTCCTCGAATAAAATATTCCATAAGTTGATATCCATTCTCAAAATATAATTCGGATTTTTGCGCCTCTTTTTCGCTGTAATTAAGAAAATCCTTTGCGGGTATATCTTTGCCGTAAATTGCAAAAGGGATAATTTCGGCAGTGTGTGTTTTTAACGCAATCGGAGTGGCATGATCGGGTAAGGCCATTATCCGGAAATCATCTATTGTCTTACAATACTCTAAGAGCGGGCCGACCACTAATTGGTCAAACCGCTCTATCGCGGTGAGTTTTTCCCGTAAATCACCGTTATGCCCGGCCTCATCAGGAGCTTCCACATGCACAAAGATAAAATCATTTTTCTCCAGGGATTTAATCGCCGCTTTAGCTTTAGCCAGATAATCGGTATCATAATAACCGGTTGCTCCCGGGACATTGATTACCCCTAAGCCCAGGATACGCCCCAAGCCTTTAATCAAGTCTACCGCTGAAATTACGCTTCCTGATAATCCGAATTTATCCATAAATTTAGGCATATCCGGTTTCTTACCCTGGCCCCAGAGCCAGATCATATTTGCCGGATTCTCTTTTAGGTCCAGGCGCACATGATTGATTTCATGCTTATCCAGGATCTCCCGGGAATCCTGCATGAGTTTGATAATTAAATCCGCGTTATCCCCTTTGGGCAGATTTTTCTTTATACTTTGGCCGGCAATATCATGCGGGGGCAGGCACTTTAAATTATGGAGTTTTAATTCCGCTCCGTTTTTAACCAGGAGAAGGTGCCGGTAGCTTATTCCGGGATAAAAACGCATTTTATTAGTTCCTAATTTTTGATCGAGGAATTTAATCAATTTTTCAGCTTCCGCGGATTTAATATGCCCGGCGCTGTAATCGAGCAATGTATCGCCGGCAGCCGTAATTAAATTA
Organism: Candidatus Omnitrophota bacterium; assembly: GCA_028715785.1. Taxonomy (GTDB): domain Bacteria; phylum Omnitrophota; class Gorgyraeia; order Gygaellales; family Profunditerraquicolaceae; genus UBA6249. The sequence goes on along the minus strand of JAQURC010000002.1, from coordinate 215,585 downwards.
CACCTGAAAGCCACATCGTCTTCTTTTAATTCAATACCGAGGTTTGCCGCTTCTAGAGGCCCTCTTCCCGTATAATATTTTTTGGGGTCGTATCCCAGTATCGAAAGATTGGCCACATCGGATGCCGGGGTCATTTTATCCGGGATAGTTTTGGCCTGTCCGAGGGTGCCGTTCTTGGCGATAAAGTCCATATTGGGCGTGCGCGCTGCCTCTAAAGGCGTGCGCATGCCCAGTTCTTCTATAGGATAATCCGCCATGCCGTCTCCAACTAATACAATGAATTTTGCCATATTTTTTTCTCCACCAGCCCGGATAAGCAGCCGGCCATTTTTATTTTGCTTGGGAAAGGCCCGTATTTATTTTTATTGTCGAGTATAAAAGCCCGATAAGCCGTATTTTTATTAGAATTGGCAACTACCATATCTAAATCTGCTTGTTTAAGCAGTCTCCTGCCTTTTTCTATAAGCCCGGCATCATCTTCATCCGGCTCAAACTTAAAACCCACGATAAATAATCCGGCCCCGTAATTTTTCAAGTCATTTATCAGTTTTTTTGTCGGGACCAGGTTGATCTTCCAGTTGGACCGCCGCGAACTGACCTTATGCCGGATTATTTTTTTAGGAGCGTAATCGGCGACTGCCGCCGCGTGGATAACTGCGCTGTATCTGCCTTTTTTTAATTCGTTTTCCAAAAGTTGCGCCAGCTGCGAAAAATACTTAAAACGGATTATCTTTATCCCTGTTTGAGTCCCGCAAAAGTAACCCGGCCCCAGCAGCAAGGTAACTTTAGCCCCAAGTTTTTTAAATTTTTCTGCCAGGATAAACCCGGTTTCACCGGAAGCAATATTGCCGATTACCCTGGCTTTGTCAATGGCCACCCAGGTGGGGCCGGCGGTAATCAGGATCTTCTTCGAATTTTTAGTAACCAATTTCTTTAATGATTGTTTTTAAATCGGCCCGTATAACCTTTGGCGGCTTGATCGTTTTGATCGCCCGCTCAGGGTCTTTTAAGCCATGCCCGGTTAATACGCAGACGATCCGGTATTTATTATTAGGGCCGGTTTTCTTAAAATATCCGTTAGCGGTTAATTTTAAAAGACCGGCGATCGAAGCTGCCGAAGCCGGCTCGGCAAACACCCCTTCTTTTTCAGCCAGTATTTTATAAGCCTCAAGAATCTGGGCATCCGTAACCAGGTCAATTAACCCCGTGGATTCATCGCGCGCCTCTACCGCGCTTCTCCAGCTTGCCGGATTTCCGATACGAATGGCAGTTGCTAAAGTCTGCGGATTTTTGATTGGTTTGCCTCTGACAATGGGCGCGGCTCCTTCTGCCTGGAAGCCTAACATGACCGGAAGTTTTTTGCTTAAGTTTTGCGTTCTATATTCTTTATATCCTTTCCAGTAGGCGGTAATATTACCCGCATTTCCCACGGGCATAATTTGAAAATCCGGCGCATCCCCCAAATAGTCGCATATTTCAAAGCTGGCGGTTTTTTGCCCTTCGATACGGTAGGGGTTCAGGGAGTTTACCAGGACTATGGGGTATTTTTTAGTAATTTCTTTTGCCAGGTCCAGCGCCGCGTCAAAATTACCTTTAATCGCCAGAACCTTTGCCCCGTGGATCAGCGCCTGGCTAAGCTTGCCCAGCGCAATTGCTCCGCTGGGAATAAGCACAATACATTTTATTCCTGCCCGTGCCGCGTAGGCAGCCGCGGATGCGGATGTATTTCCGGTGGAGGCGCACATGACCGCAGCAGCATTTTCCTGGCAGGCTTTGGAGATGGCCAGGGTCATCCCCCTGTCTTTGAACGAGCCGGTAGGATTAAGCCCCTCATATTTTAAGTAAACTTCGATATTATCACCGGCCAATTTACTTAAATAACCGGCATAAATTAAGGGGGTATTGCCTTCGTTTAACGTAATTACCGGTGTCTGGTCGTTGACCGGTAAAAAACTTTTGTATTTTTGGATTATCCCCTTATAGCATTGTTGGCACACTTTAAATATCCTCGATTCTTATGGCAATGGATTTTTGTTTGATATCCTTTAAGCGATCGATCATTCTTAAAGCATTGCGCAGATTTTTTTCTTTTACTTCATGCGTAACCATGACCACCGGCACAACCTGGGCCTTTAATTTTTCTTTTTGAGTTACCGAGGCGATACTGATGCCAAATTTTGCCAGGATCCCGGATACTTTGGCCAATACCCCCGGTTTATCCACAGCCGCAATGCGGATATAATATTTATTTTCAAATTCATCGATCTTACGCAAACTTTTAATCGAGCTGTCTTCGATGGAATTTAAGGTCGGCCTGAACAACCCCGCCTTAATATCCTGGGTAAGATCAACGATGTCAGAGACAACCGCCGAAGCCGCGGGCAATTGCCCTGCCCCGGGCCCGTAAAACATAAGGTTTCCTGCCAGGTCACCGGAAACATAGATGGCGTTAAAAACTCCGTCCACGGATGAAAGTAAATGGTTTACCGGTAAAAGGGTCGGATGCACCCGCACCTCTAATTCATCGGCCTTCTTTTTAGCAATAGCTAATAATTTTATCGCATACCCCAGCTCTTTGGCATAAGCGATATCGGCAGCGGATATCTGTGAAATTCCTTCGATAAAAATATCTTTTACGTTGACAATCCTGCCGTAGGCCAGATAAGTAAGTAAGACCAGTTTATGCGCCGAATCGATCCCTTCGATATCCAAAGTGGGGTCATTTTCGGCAAAACCTTTAATTTTAGCCGCGTTAATTGCGTTGGCAAAAGAGCATCCTTCCTTAGACATCTGCGTAAGCACATAATTAGAGGTGCCGTTGACAATGCCGAAAATACGGCTGAATTTATTAGCCACCAGCCCTTCCTTTATTGATTTTATAATCGGGATCCCCGCGCCTACGGAAGCCTCAAAATAAATATTTTTTCCCCGTTCGGCGGCTTCCCTGAACAGCTCGTTTCCGCACTCGGCAAGCAGGGCTTTATTGGCGGTCACTATATGTTTGCCCTTTTTTAAAGCCGCCAGGATAAATTCTTTGGCCGGGCTGATTCCGCCCATTAATTCGACCGCGATATCGATCTGAGGGTCATTGATTATTTCATTGACATCACGGGTAAGTAAATTTTTATCTACGTGGACATCTCTTTTTCTGGTAATATCCTTATCGCATATTTTTTTAATTACGATTTCAACCCCAATTTTTTGAGCCAGAAGCAATCTTCTTTGCTGCAGGATCTTTACGACTCCGCAGCCGATATTGCCGAAACCAATCAGGCCAAGATTAATTTTCTTCATAAATTACCCTTTCTTAAGATAATAGCCGACGGTTTCGGCGATTACTTTGCGGTGTTTTTCATCCACTGCCAGAAAAACCAGCCGGGTATCATAGATTATATTCTTGGTTATTTCTTTTGATTCCAGGACATTGGCGATAATCATAATCGGGTCCGGATCAAAGGGCAGGCGGATTTCCAGGGCCAGGTTTGTGCCGACCGGAAACTGGCAGTTAGTGGTCAGGAGCATTCCGCCCAGGCTTATGTTTTTGGTTTGGGTTATATCGGCGTTATCGTTAGTCGGAATGATCCTATATGAAACGATGAACCTTCCCTCTACCCGAGGAAATTTCCTTCTTTCTACACCTTCGTATTTCTTTGCCATGAATCCTCCTTATGTCATCCTTTCAAAAGTATCCTGATTATTTATCGGGGCGGTGAGACTTGAACTCACGACCTCTTGAACCCCATTCAAGCGCTCTACCAAACTGAGCCACGCCCCGTATTGCCGAAATTTATTCTTCTTTACTTTTTCTCGTCATCAAATCTTTTACCGCTTTCCGGGGGGATTTATGCATATAAAGCAGGCGGTACACCTCCCTGGTTATCGGCATATCTATTTTATATTTTATGCTCAATGCGTAAGCCGATTTTGCCGTCGGTACCCCTTCGGCAACCATCTGCATATGCCGGTGAATTTCTTTTAAGGTTTTGCCCCGGCCGATGAGTTCCCCGACCATACGATTGCGGCTTTGTTGGCTTATACATGTTGTAACCATATCTCCTAGCCCGCTTATTCCGCTAAAGGTCTTTAATTTTGCCCCCATCGCTTCACCCAGCCTGGATATCTCGGCAAGCCCCCGGGTAAGGATTGCGGCTTTAGTGTTTGTCCCGAATCCTAACCCGTCGGAAACTCCGCAGGCAATGGCAATTACATTTTTTAAGCTGCCGCCCAGCTCTACGCCGACCAGGTCAGGGTTAGTATATACCCTGAATCTTTCAGTGTTAAATACCGACTGGATTGTTTTGCGTATTTTTTTACTACCGGAAGCTGCCACCGCGGTAGTCGGGATCCCTTTGGCTACCTCTTGCGCGATGGTCGGTCCGCTTAGCACCGCCAGCCTAACCGGGCCGAGCTCCGCATGGATTACTTCCGAGATCCTCTTTAAGGAACTGATTTCAATCCCCTTGGTAACGCTTAAAAAAATAGATTTTTTAGAAAAGCAAGGTTTGGCCTTTTTTAATACCGACCGGGTATATTGCGAAGGGATTGCAAGCACAATGATTTCCTTATCGCTAACCGCTGATTTAATATCTCCGGTAATGCTAATCTGTTGCGGGATCTTTATTCCCGGTAAAAATTTAGGGTTAAGCCTGCTCTTAGCCATCTCTTTGGCGTAATTTTCAAAAGCACCCCAAAGGGTAACCGGATACCCTTTATTAGAAAGTAAGATTGCCAGTGTTGTCCCCCATCCCCCGTCGCCCAATATTCCAATGCGTAATTTATTCATTAGTTACTTTAAATCCCTGGTTTTATTTGTCCTTAATTTTGCTAAATCCCAGGCGTAATCATAGAGATGCAGGCCTTTGCTTACGGCAATAATTTCTCCGTCATCGACCCCGATCTCTCCTGCCATATATTGCTTTACCAATTGCAGTCCCCCTAAATTAGACGGAAATCCGCCCCAGAGGTCCCAGGAGCGAAAATAAAGTATGAAATGCAATTTACCGTAACGTATCCGCGTATCGATCAGCCTTAAACACGGCGGATCTGCCAATTTTATATCCGATGGCATGCCGATCTCCATAACCGCCTGATTTGTGCCTTGTCCCTTTTCTTTATACATCTTAATAACTTCATCAATCTGGTTTACATTTAAAGGCATTTCGCAGATTAATTCTTTACCATCCCGGTTTTGTTTAACCTTGACTTTAGGGTCAACTAACCTTTCCCCGTAAGTATAATCTTCAGTTTCAGTTTTTGCCCCGGTAAGCAGATAGCTTAGATATCCCTGTATATAATCCATATCAGTAGGAGCCGGGATACTCATGCCTTCGGGGATTATCGGAATAATCTGGTGCGCGGGCTTACGCACCCGCACTGAAATAAAATCAAATTCCAGGCGCCTCTGTCCTTCATAGCTTCCGCGGGTAATGGTATAAACATGGCCTTGATCCAATATTGCCGATAAACATTGAAACCAGGCGTCATCCAGATCAAAGGCATCTATGGAAACCGGTTTTAAGAATTCTTCACCCATTAGAGCAGCCTTTTTCTTTGGCGGTTTTAACGAATTGCTTGAAAGTAACTATAATCTGGGATATGGGCATATTCTTACCGATATATCCGGAACAACCGAATTGTTTAGTTTTAGCGATCAATTCCTCGTCGAACCCGAACCCCGTGATCATAACCACCGGAAGGTTTCTATTAGTTTCCCTTATATTTTTAAGTACCTCCAGGCCGCTCATCCCGGGAAGCTTGATATCCAGCAAGACGACATCGAAAGTTTCCTTCTTGAGTATTTCCAAAGCCTGCTCTCCGGTTGCGCAGGCGACAGATTGGCAGTCCTCTTTTTTAAATAAGTCTACGAATAATTCCCTTACAGGTGCTTCGTCATCAACCACTAGGATTTTATAGAGCATAAATACCCCCCTTTTTTTAAATAAAAGGCAGTTTAATGGTAAAAGACGCCCCCTGATTGACCTTGCTGGTTAATTCGATTGAGCCGTTATGGTTTTTAATAATATTATGGCAAATGGACAGCCCTAGCCCCAAGCCTTCTTTTTTTGTGCTAAAAAAAGGCATGAAAATATTCTTAAGGTGATGCGCCGGGATTCCCACCCCTGAATCGATAATCTGGATCTGGGCATAATGGTCATCGAGTTTACTGGTGATAATTTTAATTTTTCCTCCATTAGGCATTGATTGATAAGCGTTAATCAGGAGATTCAGGAAAACTTCCTGCAGCTGATGGAGGTCTCCTTTGATTTTAGGCATATTTTTTGTAAAAGATTTTTCGAGGATAACTTCGGCGCTGGGCAATTTATTATATTGGACCCAGGGCAGGACAGCTTCAATGGCCTCGTTTATGTCAATGGGCTCTAAGGCCGTGGTTGATTTGCGCGAAAACCTCAAGATCCTGTCGACAAGGTTGCGGATGCGGTCGGTTTGGGAGCTGATTAAGTCCAGGGAATCTCTGACCTTTTGATCAAGTTCTTCCTGCTTGAGCATTTCCAGCCTGCCGGAAATAACAAAAAGAGGGTTATTGATTTCATGGGCCATTCCTGCGGAGAGCTGTCCTAGGGCCGCCAGTTTTTCAGCCTGGAAGATCTGGTATTCCAGTTTTTTTCTTTCAGTCATATCCTTAGCGATAAAAATGAAGCCCACGAGCTTGCCTGAAGGGTCCAAAAACCGGTTGACGGTCAATATAACCGGAATGATTTCTTTATCTTTAGTAACCAGCTCGGTTTCTGTTTCATACTTGCCCGATAAACGCACCTGCTTTAGGATAAAATCTAAATTAGACCCCTGCCCGTCAATATCATGCAGGATGTTTACGTGTTTAAAGATAATATCTTTTTTATCCCAGCCCAGCATAGCCTGGCAGCCCATCCCGACATAAGTTATTTTGCCATCAGGATTAATCACATATAAGGCGTATTCTTTTATGCTGGAGAAGATATTTTTTAAGGAGTCATTGATATTTTTTATCGAAGCCCCCCGTCCTTTTATTTCCGTGATATCGTGGCCAAAGAGCGTGCTGGCTTGGAGTTCATTATCTTTGTCGAGGATCGGGTTGATGCTCCAGGAGATGAGGCGATTCTTACCGGAACTATCCAGGATGTGGCATTCAAAATCTTTTACCCTTTTATAAGTTGTAGAGTCATCCATTACCGCTTTAAACATAGCTTTCTTGATGTTATTGCCCGAATTCCTGAATAATACCTTAAGCCAATTTTTGCCTACAATGTCAGTATCTTTGAGGCCGGTTAGCTCCTGGGTTTTTTTATTACAGAGAAGAATATTTTCTTGTTTATCCAAATAAAGCACCATTACGCCGGCATCTTCGATTAATTTAGGCAGAATCTCTTTTATGTCGCTATCCATTAGATGCCTGTTATTTTAGCGGGAGAGGGGAATCGAACCCCCATATATAGCTTGGAAGGCTATTGTTCTACCACTGAACTACTCCCGCGCTATCCTCGACGGAAAATTTTAATGGGCAGGAGAGGATTCGAACCTCTGAAGCACAGGTGCAACAGATTTCAAGGGCCTTCGAGTTACCCCGAAGCTTGGACTATCTCATCACCCTGGTTTTTAACTTTAGGTGGTAGGCGCTTAGTCTCTGCACCTTTCCGCCGCAAATTTTGGCGGACTTGGCTCAGGATTCCCCCAAGAATTACGCTTGGGGCTTCCCTGAATTCACCTACTTTTCCATCCTGCCTTTCGGCAAGACGCTGCGTTTACACAGTCTGTCCCCTTTGGCCACTTGGGTACCTGCCCATTTCAATATATCAAATTGTGAATTATTATAATTCAATTTAAAATTCTTTCAGATTAAGCCGGCGAGAGGAATCGAACCCCCGACCCGCTGTTTACAAAACAGCCGCTCTGCCAACTGAGCTACGCCGGCACTAACTGGATTTTTTAATCGCATCCGGGATCCGGTTGATGATATCCGAGGCAATTAATCCCATTTGCGTTTTATCTTTTGCTGCCAAGTCGCCGGCTAAGCCGTGAATATAGGCGGCGAATTTTGCCGCCCTGAATGCATCCAGGCCTTGGGCCAGGAATGCGCCGACTATGCCGCTTAATACATCTCCGCTTCCGGCAGTTGCCATTCCGGGATTACCGGTCCTGTTTATATAAGATTGCCTCTTGCCGTTACTTACAATGCTATCATGCCCTTTAAGGATAATTATATTATTATAATATTTCGCATACTTTTTGGCAACCAATTTCCTGTTTTTCTTTATAAAATCAAGATCTATCCCAAAGAGCAGAGAGAACTCTTTTTGATGCGGTGTCAGGATAAGGCTGCCTTTGTGCGCTTTAAGTATTTCCAGGTGATTATTAAGCGCATTGAGCGCGTCGGCATCCACGACCATCGGCACTTGAGTTTTTTTAATAACTTTTCTTATTAACGCGTAAGTCGACGCGTTCTTTCCCAGCCCGGGGCCGATGATCAGCACATCGGCGTTTTTGATAAAAGAAATTATCTGCGTAAAAGCTTTAAGGCCCAGTGCCCCTTCTTTAGTTTCAGGCAGAGGTAAAGTCATTATCTCTTTTGCCTTATTTCTGATTAATGCTGAATTAATACTTTTGGGTATAGCTAATGTTACTGATCCGGCCCCCGAGCGCAAAGCTGATTCCGCGCAAAGTAACCCTGCTCCGGATAACCTGCTTGAGCCGGCCAAAACCAAGATATGCCCATAATCACCTTTATGGGAATCAACTTTTCTTCGTAACAACTGCGTTGGCAACCGCATAGGTTTTAACATGCGAAATAGAGATATGCACGTGGATATTTTTCCCCCTGCCGTTTAAAAACCGGCATAAGGGCTTGCCTTCCCGGCTATTCAGGATCTGGATATCCTGCCAGGAGATTTTTTTGTCCCCCGCTGCTTTAAAAATTGCTTCTTTGGCAGCGAATCTTCCTGCCAGATGCTGATAAAAAGAATTTTTGGTTTTGGCGTTCTCAATCTCGCTTTCCGTAAAAACCCGGCGCAAAAAATCATCTCCCCATTTTTCGATCGCCTGGCGGATCCGCCGGACCTCGGTAATATCTACGCCGGTGCCGATAAGCATTATTTTATTATCCCCCGCATCTCTTTAACCGCTTTGAATAAACCGGCATATAAGGCTTTGCAGATAATAGAATAGCCGATATTAAGCTCCTCTATTCCTTTAATTTTAGCAACGTTTGTGACGTTAGCGTAATCAAGTCCGTGTCCGGCATTAACTGTTAACCCTTTTGCTCTCGCGTATTCAACGGCATTTTTTATCTGCGCAAGAGATCTTTTTTTCTGTTTTATATTTTTTGCATCGGCATAGGCGCCTGTATGTAATTCAATGATCCCGGCTCCGGATTTTTTTGCGGCATCAATCTGATTTTTGTCCGGATCAATAAACAGGCTTACGCGGATACCGGAATCTTCCAGTTTTTTTACCGCCGCGGCAATCTTTCTAAAATTGCCGATTACCTCCAGCCCGCCTTCGGTAGTGAGTTCTTTTCTGTTTTCCGGCACCAAAGTAGCCTGATAGGGTTTAGTTTTACAGGCAATTTTCATAATCTGGGGGGCAATGGACATTTCAAGGTTAAGTTTAGTCCTGATTTTTTTACGCAAAAGCCGGATATCTTCATCCTGGATATGCCTGCGGTCTTCTCTTAAATGCGCCACGATACTATCGGCGCCGGCTTCTTCGCATAAAAATGCCGCGTATACGGGGTCCGGAAAAATTCCCCTGCGCGCCTGGCGAAGAGTGGCTACATGGTCGATGTTCACCCCTAATTTAGGCATATTTGATTTTAGGTCCGCTCCCCTTTTACGTAAAACCAGACAATAACCGCCAGCAGCAAGGAGACGAGTTTTAACCAGGGATGGGTGGTAAAAAATGAGGTTATCCGGGAAAAAACATTTGTTTTATTCATCTTTATTTAAAAGCAGCTCCTTTATTTTTGTTTCCAGTTGTTGGCCGCCTAAATCCTTATAAAATTTCTTGCGGTAAATTATGGATATATCATGCCTTTCTTCGGAGACGATAATCAATAGCGCGTCAGTCTCTTCGCTCAAACCTAAGGCTGCGCGGTGGCGCGTTCCAAAGATCCGGTTTAATTCCTGGTTTTCCGTGAGCGGGAAAAAACATCCGGCGGCAGCAATCCTTGTCTTTTGAATGATCAGTCCGCCGTCATGAAGCGGGTTATTCGGGGTAAAGATCGCTTCGATTAGATCCGCGCAAATACGCGAATCGACAATCTCGCCGCTTTGGATATATGCCGACAAGGAATCATCTTTTTCAATGGCAATCAAGGCGCCGAGTTTATTTTGCGCCAAATTTTCACAGGCCTGCGCAATCTGGCCGATAATAAAATCCATGTCCTCATCTTTTTGGTTTGTTTTGAAAACCTGGTTTTTGCCGATGGAGGCCAGCCCCTGCCGTATCTCAGGATGAAAAATAATCAGGATCGCAATCACCGATATGCCGAAGAGCTCCCTGAATAACTTGTCCAATACGAAAAAATTAAATTTTTGGAAAATTAAAAAAGCAAGCAACAGTATGATTATTCCCCGCAGGGCCTGTAAAGCCCGCGTCCCGACGAAAAAAAGCAGGATACGGTAAATAAAGAACCAGAGGATCAAAATTTCAACTACCGGCTTCCAGTATAAAATCAGGTTATGCGCCAGCATTTTTTATCGCTCCAACAATTTTTAAGGATTGGTTTGTTTCTTTAACATCGTGCACGCGCACAATATTTGCGCCGTTAGAAGAAGCGATTACGGCGGCAGCCAGTGAACCGGCGCATCTTCCTTCGATGTCAGCGCCTAAAACTTTGCCGATAAAAGATTTCCGGGACGGGCCTATAAGTATGGGTTTTCCCAAAACTTTGAAATCAGCCAGGTGTTTTATTATTTCAAGATTATCTTCTTTGGTTTTCCCAAACCCCAGCCCCGGATCAATAATGATCTTATCCGGTTTTATTCCGCCGGAGCAGGCAGAGTCAACAGCGTTTTTTAGATAGGAAGCAATATCGTCAATTAAGCAATGGTAAGCGATTTTTTTCTGCATATTTACCGGTAACCCCAGCATATGCATGATCACTACGGCTGCCTTATATCTGGCGGCTACCTTGATCATCCGCTTTTTCCTTAATCCCGAAATATCATTAATTATCTGTGCCCCGGCTTCTAAGGCCGCCTCGGCGACCTCCGGCTTGGCAGTATCGATAGAAATAGGGACAGTAATTTTTTTTGCCAGTAGTTTTACCGCAGGCACAGTACGCAATAATTCCTCCTTAACGCTTATTTCTTTTGCGCCCGGACGGCTGGATTGTCCGCCCAAATCAATCATATCCGCCCCGTCAGCTGACATTTTTTGCGCTTTTTCTAAAGCCAGATTAAGATGTTCTTTGGAATTTGCCCTATATAAACCATCACCGCTAAATGAATCCGGAGTTAAGTTAATAATACCCATAATATGGGTTTTTTTACTAAGATTCAAAGCGTGTTTTCTTAACGTTAAAATAAAGTTATCTTTGGTGTAATTTTCAATATTTTCGCCCAGCTCAACTCCAAGTTTATGCAATCCAAAAGGCTGGAGTTTTAATTTATCTGCCAGGGATTTAAGCTGGAGGAGTTGGCCGAACAAGAGAACATCGGTTTTTTTGGTTTTTCCGGTCAGCGATCCTCTGGCGACTGCGGCATCTGCTCCCAAAGAAAGCATCTCTTGTTTAAGGATATTGGCGGTAACATTGTTTATGGCATTTAAGCGGATGGCAAAGGAAAGAGCCTTGGGCAGCATGATCTTGATGCCATACGGGTCAACTCCGATATCATACATGATTTTCTCTGCTTCATTTTGGCTGGCCAATCGGAAAATACGCATTTTTTAAACCAAATCGCTTTTTTCAATCCCCAGTAATTTTTTTACTTCCTCTGCCCCCAAAACTTCTTTTTCTAAAAGATTACCTGCCAGAAGCTTGAGTTTATCCAGATGATTTTTTAATAACTCTATCGCTTTTCCATAAGCATTATCGATTATTTTTTTAACCTCTTCGTCAATAATATGGGCGGTTTGTTCGCTGTAGTTTCGCTCCTCCATAATATCGCGGCCCAAAAATACCAGCCCTTCTCTTTTGCCCAGGGTTAAATTTCCCAGCCTCTCCGACATCCCGAATTGCGTAACCATGCGCCTGGCCATGGCTGTGGCCACCTCCAGATCGTTCTGCGCGCCGGTAGTGACTCCATTTAAATTTAACTCTTCCGAAGCCCTGCCTCCGAGCATCATCGTAATCTCGGAGATTAATTCAGCCTTAGTCCAGTAATGCCGGTCCTCCAGCGGAGGCGTAAAAGTATATCCTCCGGCCAAGCCCCTGGGGATAATCGAGACCTTCTTTAAAGGATTAACTTCAGGCAATAGCAAAGAAAGTAAAGCGTGCCCGGATTCATGGAAAGAAGTTATTTCTTTTTCCTTCTTGGACATAATATGGCTTTTCTTCTCTGGCCCCATCAGCACTCTTTCGACGGATTTATCCAGGTCAATCTCTTCCACTGCTTCTTTATTATTGCGCGCAGCCACCAGTGCCGCCTCATTGCAGAGATTGGCTAAGTCAGCTCCGGAAAAACCCGGAGTCTGGCTGGCCACGGATTTTAAATTGACTGAAGGCGCCAGTTTGATTTTACGGGTATGCACTTTGAGTATTTCTTCCCGGCCCTTTATGTCCGGAAGGTTGACGATGATCGTGCGGTCAAACCTTCCCGGCCGCAAGAGCGCCGGATCCAATGTATCCGGCCGGTTAGTCGCGGCAATCAGGATTAAACCCTGCTGGCTGTCAAAACCATCCATTTCAACCAACAATTGGTTAAGGGTTTGTTCGCGCTCATCATTGCCTCCGCCGATTCCGGAAAAACGCAAGCGGCCAACCGCGTCAATTTCATCGATAAAGATTATCGCTCCTTTTCCCGAAACGATCCCGGCTTTACGGCCCTGGTCGAATAGATCCCTTACCCGGCTTGCCCCTACCCCCACGAACATCTCCACAAAATCAGAGCCGGATATGCTGAAAAAAGGCACGTTAGCTTCCCCGGCAACCGCCCGGGCAATCAATGTTTTTCCGCATCCCGGAGGCCCGACCAAAAGCACCCCTTTTGGGATCTTGCCTCCCAGCTTTTGGAATTTCTTGGGGTCTTTAAGGAATTCAATCACTTCTTTTAATTCTTCTTTTGCTTCATCGACGCCGGCAACATCATCGAAAGTGGCCTTTTCATTATTGCTTTGGATTTTAGACCTGACTTTGCCAAAAGTCATAATTTTACTGCCCAATTGTTCGCCCCGGGCGGCCATCATCCACCAGAAAAAAATAAGCAGCAGTATCGGCCCTAAATTAAAAAGTAAGCTGACCCAGAATGTGCGCGCCGGTTTGACTTCGAAATTCTTTAAATTCTGCCGTATGAGGTTGAGTAATTCCGGGTCGTTCTCCGGGATGTTCAGGAAGAATTTTGAGTTATCCGCGTAATCACCCTGTAAAATCGTTTCGGTTTTGACAAGATGCTTTATGCGCTCGGGATTATCCTTTAAAATCTGGTAAAACTGGCTGTATGAGATTTCTTTGGGAACGCCGCTAATGGGGATATTGCTGAATGTGTTTACCAGTATGATAAACAGAAAAAAGGCCAGCAGCCAGCCAAAAGGGAAGCGTTTAAACTTATTGTTCTTATTAGATTTAGGTTTATTCCGCGGGGGCATCTTAATTCTCCAAGGTTAAATGGTTATTAGATTTTTTATTATAGCGGTTAAAGAAGGTAAAATCAAGTAAATAAAGGGGGACGGTTCTATTTTTTAAAAAAATAGAACCGTCCCCTGGTTTTATCGTTTATAAAATCGCAGGTAAGAGCGGGTTTTTTGCACCGAGATTCCTTTGGGTAAATCGACGATTGATCCTTTTGGCCGGCTATTTAACAGGTCCTCTATTTCTTTGATGTGCACAAATCCTATTCTACGCGTATCTCCCTGAATACAGCTGATACCCTGCCTGATTTTAAGGCGTAAGATCGCCGGGTGCAATTTAAGGATTTTTTTAATATTGAGGCAGGTGGTGCTGCCTTTCAGGCATCGATGGGCGGCCTGGCCAAGGTATTCATAATCATAAGAAACACTTTCCGCAAGATTCGCCAGAACGCTGACGATATTTTGATTATACTTACTTTTTAATAAAGGGATTAAATTGTGGCGAATCTTATTGCGCAAGAACAGATCTTCCTTATTCGTTGAATCGATGCGGGGTTTTATTCCCCTGCGTTTTAAATATTTATCAATTTCATAACGGGGAGTCTCCAAAAGAGGCCGGATAAAAGTGACCCCCCTGATTTTCCGCTGTAAAGATATTCCGCTTAATCCGGATAAGCCTGTTCCGCGCAAAAGGCGCATTAAGACGGTTTCAGCTTGATCATCAAGGTTATGGCCTAAAGCAACCTTGTCCGCTTTGATTTTTTTTGCGGTTTGAATAAAAAAATCCAATCTCGCGTTTCGGCAGAGTTCCTCAAGGGAGCCTTTTTCCTTAAGGAGTTTGGGATCGATTTGTTTGATGGTAACGGGGAGATCAAGCTTTTCGGCCCATTTCTTTACAAAAAGAGCGTCGGCGCCGGAATTTTTTCGTAAGCGGTGATCAAGATGGGCGATATGTAAAGTTAATCCCAGTTTTGATTTTAAGCTAAAAAGCTGTAAAAGCAGGGTCAGCGAATCCGGGCCGCCGGAGACTCCAATCAGGATCTTATCCCCTTTTTGGATCAGGCTGTATTTCTTAATTGTTTCCTTGAATTTATTCATCCTGGATTTATCTTAGCATAAAAATTAAACTCTACAATCAAGAAAAAGTTGACTTTACCGCTTGGTGAGTGTAAATTATGCGTAATGGCGCGCAAAAAAATCGTAACCCATAAAGAAAGAAAAATCGTCCTGGAAAATTTCATTTCTCTGACCACTCTCCAAGGTATCAGCTACATCCTTCCTTTAGTCGTCCTTCCTTATCTTATCCGGGTAATCGGGATGGAAAAATTCGGCCTGATTGCTTTTGCCCAGAGCCTGGCGCAATACTTTTTGATTTTAACCGACTACGGTTTTAGCCTTTCAGCAACCAAAACAATCGCCCTTATCGGAGAGCATAAGGAAAAGACCAGCAGGGTATTTTCATCGGTAATGACTGTAAAGCTGATCTTTGCGGCTTTGAGCTTTGTGATCCTCTGCGCTCTTCTCTATTTTGTGCCCAGATTCAGGAGTGATTGGCTGGTTTATATTTTAAGTTTTGGCGCCGTAGTCGGCAGCACTTTATTTCCGGTCTGGTTTTTTCAAGGTAAAGAAAAAATGAGTTATATCGCCGTAGTTAACGTAATCAGCGGCCTGGTGTACGCAATCTGTATTTTTATTTTTATAAAAGGCCCCAAGGATTTCCTTTTGGTGCCGATATTAAACTCGCTCCTCTCTATAATCGCCGGAATTCTTGGGCTCTACATTGCTTTCAGGAAATTCCGCCTGGAATTTATTTTCCTCAAATACGCCCATATAAAAGAAGAGCTTAGAACCGGCTGGGATATTTTTGTTTCCATCCTGGCGGTTAACGCCTACACGACTACCCGGGTTTTCGCGGTGGGCCTGCTTACCAATAACGTGATTACCGGATACTATTCTATTGCCGAAAGGATCGCCAATATTATCCAGACTTTTCCTATGGATTCTTTTACCCGGGCGGTATTTCCCAGGATCAGCAATGTTTTTGCCAAAAACAAGCAGCGGGCGGTAGCGATAATGTTTCGGATCCAGGACGGCATCACTTTGGGCTTTGTCGTCAGCCTGCCGATTGCCTTTTTTTTAGCTCCCTGGATCATTAAGATTACTTGCGGGGTTGCTTATAAAGAAGTGGTGCTTGCTTTAAGATTGCTGCTGGCTGCGGTATTTTTTGTCGGCGCCAATAACTTTAAGGTGCAGTTTCTGCTTGTCTGCGGGAAACAGGATTTATACGCTAAGATCCATGTTGCCGCCGCGCTCATCGGCTTGCCGCTTATATTCATACTAATACATGAGTTTTCTTATGTCGGGGCGGCGTTTGCCACGGTATTGACTGAGGCAGGCGTATTTATTCTTACCTCCCTGATTATCGAAAAACTGGCCAAAAAAATCTCAGAAAGATAAAATTCGCTCGGTTTAATCGTTGGCTTGGGTCAGCCTTTTAACCTTGGCTACGTAATTTTTGACTACACGGGGGGCGTTATGCAGGCCGTTTTTTTCCAAATTGCCCGGCCCCCAGACATAAGCGGCAAGTAAATTATCCAGGGTTACCGGAATGCGTTTTGCTTTTAAAATCTTCTGCAGGTGGTAAAGATAGTCTGTTCCGGCTTCCCTGGCTACCTGCGATTTACACATATCCTCCCAAAAGTCAAGATTAGCGTATTTAGAGCCGTAATGTTTACGCAATTCTCTCCAGGCAATAGGTGTAATCTGGGTAAGCCCCCTGGCTTTGGTCTGGTAATTATAGGCGCGGGGATTATTTGAACTCTCTACTTGGATAAGAGCTTCGAGCAATTCCGGGGTAACTTCTATAGCCGCGTATCCAGGCGCAGCCGGCAGTATCGCCCGATAATCTATAAAGGCAAAAGACAGCTGGTAAATAAAGATAGAAACAAAGAAAAAAGGTAGTATTAGTAAAGCTAACTTAAATACTTTTATAAAGTGTTTAGTAATCTGCGATAAAAATAGTTTTTTTGGCATTCACACTCTCCTTACGCTATATATTTTGTATTGTTGGGCGTAAAAGCACATTAAAAGGAATATAACATATCCCGGAGGGATTTTCAAGTGCGGGGTGAATTTATCTTTTCTAAGGATTATAACTTATTGTACTGCAAATAGTTATAAGTTAATTTATATTGATTTTTTACGGTTTCCCTCCCTATGGGAATCAAACCACTGACTAAACAAGGGAGTTTATGTTGATAGATATTGCGGCACAGTTAGGTACTTGAAAAAATGGTGGCGGAGAGTGGATTTAAACCACCGACCAAGCGGGTATGAGCCGCGTGCTCTATCAGGCTGAGCTACTCCGCCAAATTTATTATTTTTTTCTGTAGGCCTCTAAATACGAAGCGCAGTAAATATTTTTATTCAAAATAAGTTCCGCGGTAATCAAGCTGTCCATCAACTCTTTATCTGTAGGATCAAGTATAGCAGAATCTAAGCCATACGCAACTGCCATTGTTAAAAATGTGCGGTTGATCAGGCTGTGAGTATTATGAATACGCGTGCCCTGAGAAACATTGCTTAGGCCGATAACGGTCTTGGGGCTTGGCTCAGAGATTATCTTGAATTCGCGGATAGACTCTAAAATATCAATCATCTGTCCCTGGGCGACATTAATCGGCAAGACTATCGGGTCTAAATAAAGATCTCCGATGGGAAATCCGTTTTCCTGGCAGTAGGCGACGATTGCCGCCGCTAATTCCACGCGCTGGTCTTTATTCTGCGGGATCCCTTTTGCGCTGATGGTAATCCCGATTAACTTGGAATTATACTGTTTGGCTAAAGGAACAAGTATCTCCAGTTTTTCCGGATCCGCCGTAGTAGAATTGATAATTGTTTTATTCCTGGCGGCTTTCAAGCCTTCTTTAATGGCTTCAGGCTTACTGGAATCAAGGCTAAGCGGTTTATTGGTTACCTCTTGGATTGTTTCAACCAGCCAGGGCATATCCAGCAATGGTTTAGCCGAAGCCGTGCCGCAGTTGACATCAAGGGCATCGGCGCCGCAGTCAATCTGCTGGAGCGCGTATTTTTGAATCATTTTCTTATCGCGCTCTTTGATTGCCAAAGCAATTTCCGGATACATCCCGTTAATCAATTCTCCGATAATAAACATATTTATCCTTGGTATAATGTTTCAATAAAATTGCTTACTTTCTGAATTGCTTTAGGATGGCGCATGACCAAAATATCCGCTCCTGACTGAATGAGGCTGGTAGCGGTAATTGCTTCCCAGGCAATTCCCTGCTCAACACTGACTTTTGCTTCTTTGGTTTTCCAGGCTTCCTGTCCCACAAAACAGATAAACGGACAAGCCAAAGTTTTATCGCCGGATAAAGCGGCCAGCCTTGCCCGTTCCATAATCGAGTAGGCGTATTCAAGGCCATATCCCAATGCCCCGATGGTCGGATTAATCACGATGCGCTCCAAGCTTAATCCCATATCGGAAATCAGTATATTCAATTGCTTGGCAATATTAATATCAATGGGGCTTTCGGCGATAATACTGTGGCCGTCGGCTAAGACGCTGGCAACTAAGGTTTTATAATTATCCTGTACCGCGCAGCCAATCGAACAGCGCTCCTTTTTAGCCGCTTCTGAAACTACCGGCATAACCAGGTTATCCTTGGTATCGTCGCCGCTTCCAATAATTATTAAAGGGACTTTGATTTTGTTTAATAACGCGGAAATGAATTTGGCTGCCTCCTGAGGGGTTTTATTGCCGGAATCAGGATGCGCCCCCTGCATTTTTACGCACAGTAACTGCGCTTTAAATTCATTCACGCATTTTTCCGCCCAGGCAAAAGGATCATTTATTGCTTTTCCGTATGCGGAAATTAATTCTTCCTGCCAGTCTTGCGGGGGGATATCCCAGATTTCAAAAGCGATTTTGGGTTTATTGGGGAGATCTCCTTCTTTAAATAACAAAGGCAAACTGGTTTGCCCGCCGATCTTTACGATGTTGCTTCGGGAACCGCCTTCATCTTTGGTTGCCCCGATAATTACGGTTGAGATGGCTGCCGGCCATTTCTCCAGTACTAATTGCGTTCCCATATTTGTTCTCCCAGTAGATTAAGCGTCTTAAATACCTGCGCGTTTTCTCCTAATTCAAAAATCGATTTTCCTTGGAGGCTTAAATTTTCGATTTCCGCCTCATTAGGCAGGCTGCCTAAATAATCCAAGCCGGTTTCTTTGATTTTTTCATTATCGATATTTTTATTAAAACGGTTAATCAAAAGAAAACTTTTTTTTACTTCAAATTTCAGCTGCTTTACTAAGTCGATGATTCTTTTGGCCGACTTTAAGCCGACGCTGGAGGCATCCGAAACAACAATAAGTGTGTCGGCAAAACGGCTGGTGCGCCGGGATAAATGCTCTAACCCTGCCTCGTTATCGATTACGATATAATCATAATTTTTAACCAGCCCGGCGATTACTCCGCGCAGGAGATTATTTACGTAACAATAACATCCCGGGCCTTCCGGTTTGCCCATGCTTAATATGTCAAAGCCTTCTTCTTCCTGAATTGCCGACTGCACCTGATGTTGAATAAAACGCTCCTTGGCCATGCCGGCCGGGACTTTATCCGGGTTGCTGCATATGCTGTCAAGTATCCTACCGATGTTCTCGCCGTCTCTTACGCCCAGGGCTTCTCCTAAATTGCTATTTGGGTCGGCATCAATAGCCAAAACCGAACCCAGTTTTTTTTCTTTAATGCAGCGGATAATCAAGGCGCTAAGCGTAGTTTTTCCGGTTCCGCCTTTTCCGGCCATCGCGATGATCCTGCCCATTTAAAATTTCACCGTCGGGAATTTGGTCAAATCCGTATGCGGAAAAAATAAAGCCTGGCTGTATTCCTCCATATATCCGGGTTCAACCGACAATTCAAAATAAGTGATTTTTGCAGCAAGGTTATCCGCCATTTCCATCGCCTGGGTCGATAAAAGTATCTCTCTTGCCCCTGCCAGGGAGCTATTCCCGATAAAAACAAACTTTGAGCGCTCCAGATCAGGCAATAACCCGATCCGGATTGCCTTTTCAATGTCCAGGTAAGTTCCAAACCCTCCGGCAATATAAAATTTTTCGATTGCCGTAAATTCCAAACCCAAATGTTTAACTAAAATCGAGGCGGCAGAATATATCGCTCCCTTGGAGCGTTTAAGGTTTTCAATATCGGCCTCATTAATTACGATATCTGAACCGCTGGCGGTTTCTTCTTTAAAACAAACCACAAATTCATAACCAAGATCGGTTTTGCGGATACGCCGGTGGTTTTGGGCTTTGATTTTTCCGCCCTTATCAATAATTCCTGCTTCTAACATTTCACTAAGCAGGTCGATATAGCCTGATCCGCAAATTCCGCGGGGTTTTTTATCCTGGATCACGGAATACCTGAGGCTGAAATCTTTTTTATCTATATGTATTTTTTGGATTGCCCCGCTGCTTGCCCGCATCCCGCAGGTTAGCCCGCTGCCTTCAAAAGCCGGGCCGGCGGATGCGCTGCAGGCAACCAGGAATTCTTGATTGCCTAAAACAATTTCCCCGTTTGTGCCGATGTCAATTAATATGCAGGGTTTTTCTTTCTGGTATAATCCGCTGGATAAAACCCCGGCGGTAGTATCCCCGCCGACATAACTGGAAACTCCCGGAACGCAACTTAACAGCCCCCTGGGATTAATATTTATTCCGGCTTCTGCGGCGCGCACCACCGGCAGGAAATTTGCCGTTGGAACATACGGTTCCTTACGGATATGGGACGGATCCATATTTAAAAGTAAATGGATCATTGTAGTGTTCCCCGAACAGACAATGCAGTTAACCGTATTTAAATCCACCTTATGCTCCAAAACCAGCTCTTTGATGATCTGGTTCATCGTGTCGCAAACGGCATTATGCAGCTGCTCTAAGCCGTCGCTTTTTGCCGCGTGAATTATGCGCGTAATTACGTCACTGCCGAAAGCAGACTGTTGATTATAAGCGGCTTTTGTCCCCAGGACTTTTTTTGAATTTAGATTTACCAGCTGGCCGGAAATTGTCGTCGTGCCGATATCAAAACAAAGCCCGAAATTTTTGCCTGTTGTGTCTGCGGGTTCGATGAGCACTATCTCGACCATGTCATTGCGCCTGCCCAGTGTTACGGTGACCTTCCATTCATAATCGCGCAATAATTCACCAAGCTGGCGGATATTGAATAATCCTGTTTGGATTACGGGGAATCCTCCGAAATTCCGCAAGGCCCGGTACAGCCTTTCCAAATCGCTGATACTGTCATTGATCGTCGGCTTGGGCAGCTCAAGATATAATTTTGTGGTAAATGGGGAATGTTTAAAAACCCCGTTTTCAAATTTTGCTTTTACCGGGGAGATCTCCTCTGTTTTTGAATAAAGGCCGCTTAAACGTTCCTCCAATTCTTCGGGAGTAAGCTTGTCAAAATTAAGCCGCGAACTATCCGGAACCCGAACCTTCAGGTCTGCGTGAACATTTGTCAGGCAGGCTAAATATATATTATTCTTGCGTTCTTCGGGAGTAATTATTCCGTTTGGCTGGCTGGTTACCCGGCCTTCTACGACAACCTTACATTTTCCGCAAATCCCGTCCCCGCCGCAGGTAGAATTAATATAGACTCCTGCCGAGATTGCCGCCGAAAGTATGGTCGAGTCTTTATCGACAGAAACAGTTTTATTATCCGGTAAGAATGTAACTTTGAATTTTTGCATCAGTTCAGGTTTTTTAGAAACGCGGGGATCCCCGCCGCTTCTTTAGGGCCGACGATTATTTGGAAACCCGACTTGTCCGCAAGTTCGCCGCTGATTACCGCCACATACCCGGGAATAATCAAATTTTTATGTTTGATCGCGTTTTTAACACCGTGATCGCCCAATGATTTGGTGATACATTCGGCGTTAAATTTTTCCGCGGCCCAGGCGGTAAGCACAGACATTCCTTGAGTGTCCACGCTTAAGATATAAGCGGGTATTTTGCTGGCCTCCACTTCTCCTAAGACAGTAAAATAACTTAAAGAAAAATTAGTGGTAATTAAAACCGGGGAATTCGGGTTGACTTGCCCTATCGGATAAAGCTTGGATTCGATTTGCAGGGGTTTTTGAGGATCGGTATAAATATTCTGCCTTAAAGTCAAAATAGAGATAATTTCCCAGGAAGCAGTGCCCTTGATCAAAACAATCCCGGCGTATTTAGCGATATAAGCGGTTGCCTCCATAGCTTCTTCATAAGGATCGGTTTTATCTACGATAACCAAACCGGGATACCCCAATGACCGGTTTGATTTTTTAAGCGCCTGGCGCCGTAGTTGCGTTAAATCCCAGATTTTATCGGTCACGGATTTTTTTCCGGTATCTAAAATCAAGTTATTTACCCCTAAAGCATTAAGTTCTTTAGTAATTTCGGACAAACTGTCAAAATCCGGCGCAGATACGACCAGCGGCAGGCCAAACTCTTTGGCAATCGAGCCGATTTGGGCGAAATTATTTTTGGTGGCACAATAAAGCAGAGGTTTGCGGTCTTTGGCAATTCCTGCTGCCTGTTTTAAAGATGCCAATTCGCTGCTTATCAGCATTAGCGGCAAAGGAGTATTATCCAAGACCAGTTTAGTTGCCTCAAGAAACCTTTTGGCATCCTTATTTTGTTTTAAAGCTAGGAGATTAACTTCAAGCAGCTGGCCTACCCGTTCAAATTTTAACTGGTTGATTTCTTTAAGCCTTGCTTTTATTTCCGCGTCGCTTAGGTTATCGTCGATAATAAAACCGACCCCTGCCGGATTACGGAATTTTTCCTCATGCCGGAACATTACCGTTTCATTGCCGATCTCGAAGTTAGATTTATTATTACCTAGAATAATTGGTTTAATCGGGGGTTGGGCTTGCGCCTCTAAAATCATTTTAGCTTCCGGCGAAATAAAAGGGCATTTTTCGATTGCGACCGCTTTTTTAGCCAGCTGCATGGCAAAAGCCAGGCAGGTAGCAAACCCGCACTGACGGCAGTTTGTCTTAGGCAGTAATTTATAAATATCTAAACCCGATAATGCCATAATTATCCCCTGTTGATTAAACTGGCAAAATAACCCGCGCCAAATCCATTATCTATATTTACCACGGTGACCCCCGGTGAACATCCGTTTAACATCGTCAGCAGCGCGGCCAGGCCGGAAAAACTGGAACCGTATCCACAGCTGGTCGGGACCGCGATAATCGGCGCCTTAACTAACCCGCTGACTAAACTTGGCAGGGCCCCTTCCATCCCCGCCACAACAATGATTACCTGAGCGGATTTTAGTTTCTCGATATTATCCATCAGCCGGTGCACGCCGGCTACGCCGACATCGTATAATCTTTCAACACGGTTACCCATGATCTCCAGGGTTTGAGCCGCTTCTTCGGCCACGGGTATATCGCTGGTGCCGGCGGAAACCACTAAAACCGAAGCCTTAGAGAGGGTTTTAGGTTTCGCTAAGAGATAACCGATTTTTGCCAGAGGGTTATATTTTAAAGCGGGGATTATTTTTTTTAAAAAAGAGAACGCGGCTTTGTCCAGCTTGGTCAAGAGCAGGTCTTGTTTTGCCTTAATTATTTTTTTGGCAATTTCTCTTAAATGCGCGCGGTCCTTGCCCGGGCAATAAATAACTTCGGCAAACCCTTTACGTTTTGTCCTGTCGATGTCAAGCTTGGCAAACCCTAAATCGCAAAAACCTTTTTTTGCGGACATTTAAACTATAGGCCCCGGTAGACAAAATATCCTAAAAGGATTATAAGTATTGCGGCCAGGATATAGAAATCGTTGAAATATAAAAAATCGGAAATCTTGCTGCCAACACTTGCGCCTTCCTGCTTGGGGGCGTTGGGGTTAAGGCGATGCTGGGTTTTTTTATACTGCTCAACCTGCTCTTTTTTGAACCTTAAGTATACCCCGCCTATTTTATAACCGGGAATCGTTCCGTTTTCAGTTAGATCTAAAACATCTTTCTCCGATATGCCCAGCATAATCGAGACATCCCTGACCGTCAGCATTTTTTCTTCACTCATTTTTATAGTAAGTTTATTTTCCTATTTTACCCGCGGCCACCCAGCTGTCTATGGCTTTGCGTTCGAATTTCCAATCGTCATTCTCTTTATTTGCGGGGACCTTTCCCGAATTGGCCCATTCCGTTATCGAGCTTAATTCTACTTCCAGGTATTTTGCCAGCTGTTCGGAGTTGAGAAAATCATGCAGCATCGTGCATTGGCCTTCAAGGATGGCGCCTTCGGCGATATTAAGTTTTGCCGGATAAATATGGCCTTCGACTACGGCTTGCGGCAGCAGGGTCAGCCGCTCCCGGGCGGTAATTTTACCTTTAATCTTGCCTCCGATAATAATATTATCCCCGATAATATCGGCATTAATTATAGCGGTGGGGCCGACAGTAAGATTGCCGCGGGTATCCAGGTTTCCTTCGAATTTCCCGTTAATACGCAGGTTAACCGGATCCTTGAAACTCAAAGTCCCCTGCATTGCGGCATCGACATCTAAAGTTTTTTCCTCCAGCTTCTTTTTAAATGCCATGTTTACCCTCCTTTGTGAGCGATCCTTCTACGTAACGCAAGAAATGCAAAACGATTAACACTAAAATCGTGGTATAAATTGCTACCTTGTTAAAACCAATCCCTACCGCTAAACCGATGCCGGCAACTACCCATAAGCTGGCAGCGGTAGTCAAGCCCCTGATCCTCTCGGGTTCGCGGATGATGGCTCCGGCGCCAAGAAAACCAATGCCGGTAATTACCCCGGCGGCAATGCGGGCCGGATCCAATGAAGCCGTGTCTTTATATATATCAAAAACATATATAGATGTCAACATGATAAGACAAGAACCCAAAGCTACCAGTATATGCGTGCGCAAACCGGCATCCCTGCGGTGGACCTGCCGTTCAAGGCCGATTAGTCCGCTTAAGGTTAAGGTTAATAATAAACGCGTGACCATTTCTAAATCACCGGGCATATTTCCTCCTTGCGCAGAAAGCGCATACCGGCGCATCCTATAGCGCCGGGTGTTAATTAAGCTCCATATTCAGGTTAAGATCGCTTCTTAAGCCTTGTTTATAAAGATAATCCGCCAATCCTGCAACCATAGCCGCGTTATCCAGGCATAAATTGACAGTTGGAAAAAAACAATTGACCCCGTTCTTTTTAAAGTCCACCGCGAATTTCTGGCGTAAACAACTGTTAACAGCTACTCCGCCGCCGACTAAAAAATTCTTAACACCTTTACGTTTACAGGCAAGCAGCGATTTTTTCACCAGGGCATTGATTGCGCTCTCCTGGAAGGAAGCAGCTAAATCCTTTTTTAATTTTGCCCCCGCCTTTCTATCCTTTAAATAATATAAGACCGCGGTTTTTATGCCGCTAAAACTAAAATCCAGCTCATTGTCGGTCCCGCAGCAGGCAAATTTAATTTTACGATCATTTGCGCCTTTGGCTAATTTTTCAATCAGCGGGCCGCCGGGATACCCCATACCCATAATTTTTGCCACCTTATCAAAAGCTTCTCCGCAGGCATCATCGCGGGTTTGCCCCAGGATCTTAATTTTGCTGAAATCTTCTATATAAAAAAGAGTCGTGTGGCCTCCGGAAACGACTAAAGCTGCGCAGGGCGTTTTGATGTTGCTATGGCAAAGGATATTGGCATAAACATGGCTGTGGATATGATTAATGCCCAGTATCGGCCTGCCCAGGCTTAATGCCAATGCCTTGGCAAAAGAGATCCCGACCAGTAGTGACCCCGGTAATCCGGGGCCTGCCGTTACCGATACTAAGTCTATCTGCTCCGGTTTTATTTTGGCGATCTTAATTGCTTCGGAGAAAACCCCGGCTATGCTTTCAAGCTGCAGGCGCGAGGCAATCTCAGGGACCACTCCGCCGTGTTTGCTATGTATTTTCAGGCTGCTGGCAACTACGTTAGACAGGATCTTTTTTCCATCCTTGACTACGGCAACCCCGGTTTCATCGCAAGAACTTTCAATCCCTAAAACAATCATCTGGCTATCTCCGAAAGAAAAACAAATCTATAGCCTTCCCTCTTCATCATTGGAAGCATTTCATTTAATAACGCTAAAGTGTTCCTGCGGTCATGGCCGATAGCAACCACGTTCTTGCGCCTTCTGGCCAAATTTTTTAATTTCATCAACTGTCCCCTGATATATGCCGGATCGTTCTGGTTATCCAGGAATATATCTCTTCTGGCAAATTTTGCCTTTATCTTTGCGGAAACTTCCCGGCAGACCGATTTTGCGGTTACAAAACTATCCAGAAAATACAGCTTGCGTTTTTTTGCTTCGGCCATTACTATTGTGCTGATTTTTTCATCCTCGGTAATTTGCGAACCCATGTGGTTGGAGATCCCTTTGGCAAAGATGACCGAGGCCAGGTCTTCATCCAGGATATCATGGATTTGCCCGGCATCCATGGCAGAGGTGATCGTATTGCTTTCTAACCTGTATTTTTCTTTAGGCTCCATCGGCAAATGCAGGATTATTTCAAAACCCAGGCCATTCAGCTCCCGGGCAACCGGCCCGGAATTTTTTAAATTCGGTAAAATCGCGCAGGTCAAAGGCACCTTTATCTTTTTAATGATTGCCAGGTTATCCAAATGATAACCCCAATCATCGATTACGATTGCAATTATCCCCTTTACGGCGGCAACCTTCTTCTTAGCCGGAGTTTTTTTATAAATCGGAGTCAGGATCAGGGCAATAAATAAAAGCAGGGCTAAACTTACCGCGATAATAATCAAGGGCCTGTTTTTCATCGATCGTAATGCTTACAGATAATTTTACAACTTTGACTGTTTATAAATTATTATGGCTCTTAGGGTATTCAGGGCGCGGATCAACTGCGCGTCATTTTTATAATCAAAAACTTCCCCTGCCGGCTTGCTTATAGGCAGCTTGTTTTCAAGTTCTTTGAATAGTTGGTCTGTTTTTTTAGTTTTTACTTCCTGGACTGCTTTAAGAGGATCGGGCTCCTTATTTTCTTCTACCAGGATATCCGGAGTAACCCCGTTGCCGTTAATGATCTTTCCGGATGGCGTAAAATAATGGCTGGTAGTCAGGCGTAAAGCTGAACCATCTCCCAGGGGTATAACTGTCTGGACCGAGCCCTTGCCAAAAGATTTAGCCCCGATAATTATAGCGCGTTTATAATCCTGGAGTGCCCCGGCCATGATTTCGCTGCCGGAAGCCGAGCCTTCGTTAATCAGGATTACCAGGGGTAAATCCAATACCGCATTTTTTTCATCGGAATAAAACTCCAGATTCTGCTCTTTATGCCTGCCTTTGGTATTGACGATCATTTTATTAGGAGCAATAAACCGGCCGGTAATTTTAACCGCCACATCCAAAAGCCCCCCGGGATTATTGCGCAGGTCTATGACCAAAGCTTGCATCTTCTGTTTGAGCAGGGAATTTAAAGCCTTATTAAATTCCTGCAGGGTATTTTCGCGGAATTCGATCAAACGGATATAACCGATCCCGTCCTCCAGAATGCGCGCCTGTTTTATATCTTCGATTTTAATAATATCCCTGGTTATTTTAAACTCCAAGAACTTATTTTCGGAATCCCTTAATATCGTAAGATTGACTATTTCTCCGGGTTTGCCGCGCATCTTCTTAACCGCCTCGGTAAGGGTCATCTCGCGGGTCAGCGCCTCATTGATCTTTACGATATGGTCCCCGGCTTTTATTCCCGCTTTCCAGGCAGGAGTATCTTCAATGGGAGTAATTATAGTCAGCAGCCCGTCTTTGATGGTAATTTCAATACCCAAGCCGCCGAATTTTCCTTCGGTGTCAACCTTTAATTCATTGTAGGTATCCGGGTCCATAAATTGGCTGTGCGGGTCAAGGGAGGAAAGCATGCCCTTTAATGAACCATAAATTAAATCTTTGGGTTTTGTATCCTTGACATATTCCTTCTGGATAATTGCCAGGGTATCGGAAAATAATTCAACCTGTTTGTATAGCGCGTCATTATTTTTCTTTTTAGTCTCGGAGAAAACTATTCCGGTGCCGACAAACACAAGGACAAAAAGTAAAAACCCAATGTATATTTTTTTACGCATCAAACCAGCCTCCTCTTTATCAGATCTGTGACCACTTTCGGATTAGCCTTACCGGCGCTTTTTTTCATTACCTGTCCGACCAAGAACATCAGCGCGTTTGTTTTTCCCGCCTTAAAATCAGCAACCGATTTTTCATTCTCCCGGATAACCGCCGCAATTACCTGCTCTAGCTGGGCGGTATCGGATATCTGCAATAAATTACCCTCGGTAATTAATGTTTGCGCTGATTTTCGGGAATCGATCATCCGGGTTAAAATAGTTTTGGCAGAAAGCAGAGAAATCTCCTGCCTTTGGACAAACCCGATCAGATTGATCAATTCATTTTTATCAAGATCCAATTCATGCAGTTCCAATTTTCTGGAATTAGCTTCGGACAATAACGGCCCGATCAGCCAGTTAACTATATTTTTTTTATCTTTTCCCGGATAGCGATTAATGCAATCTTCCGCAAAACGCGCGTCATTTTTAGAGCTGACCAGGATTTTAGCGTCAGGTTCGGATAAAGAATAATCCCGCATAAAGCGGCGCATTTTTTCCTGCGGTAATTCCGGTAACCCGGCTTTTATTTTTGAAATCATCGGCGTATTGATGATAAAAACTGCCAGGTCCGGGTCGGGAAAATACCGGTAATCTTTTGCCCCTTCTTTGCTGCGCATCGATACGGTTATGCCTTTCTGGACATCCCAAAGCCGGGTTTCCTGCTGCCAGTTTTGCCCTGCCTGGAGCAATTCCGTCTGGCGCTTGACTTCAAAAGTTAAAGCATCTTTAACCCCCTTAAAGGAGTTCATGTTTTTTAACTCGGTTTTTACCCCTAGCTCCTTAGCGCCTTGCGGCCGCAAAGATATATTGGCATCGCAGCGCAGAGAACCCTTCTCCATATCGCAATCAGATACATCCAGGTATTCAAGGATGCTTTTTAAGCTGCTTAAATAATCAAAAGCTTCCTGCGGGCTGTTTAAATCCGGCTCGCTGACAATTTCAAGCAGAGGGATCCCGGTGCGGTTAAAATCTACCAGGCTGGAATCTGCTTCATGAATAAGCTTGCCGGCATCCTCCTCTAAATGTATCCTGGTAATGCCGATGCGCTTGGGTTGATGCTCCTGGTCAAAGATAATCAAATGGCCGTTACGCGATAAAGGCAAGTCAAATTGCGAAATCTGGTAGTTCTTCGGCAAATCCGGATAAAAATAATTTTTGCGGTCAAATTTCGTATGTTCCTGTATCTGGCAATTAAAAGCCAAAGCTACCTTGATTGCCGAATTTAACGCCTCCTTATTATAAACCGGAAGCGTTCCGGGAAATCCCAGGCATACCGGACAAGTGCCGGAGTTAGGGGCTTTTCCAAAATCAATGGCGCAACCGCAGAATGCTTTGGTTTTGGTTTTTAATTGCAAATGGACTTCTAAACCGATGACTGTCTGGTAGTTCATAATTTTGGTTTAAGTTTGTGCCATTGCGTGTTCTGTTCAAAAGTATGCGCAACCCTAAAAAGCATCTCTTCATTAAATGCTTTGGCCATAATTTGCAGGCCGACGGGTAAACCTTTTTTGGTAAACCCGCAGGGAACCGATATTGCCGGAATTCCAGCCAGGTTTACCGATATGGTATATATATCGGAAAGATACATCTTCAGGGGGTCATCCGATCTTTCCCCGATTTTAAAAGCCGCGGTAGGAGATACCGGAGCAACAATACAGTCGAAGTCGTTAAATACCCGGTCAAAATCCTGCTTAATCAATGTCCGCACTTTTAAAGCACGTAAATAATAGGCATCATAATATCCATGCGATAAAGCAAATGTCCCCAGCAAGATTCGACGTTTGGCTTCTTCGCCAAAACCTTCTGCCCTGGTCTTCTTATACATTTCAATCAAATTATCCGATTTGGCCCGATAACCGTATTGGACACCGTCGAACCTGGCCAGGTTGGAGCTGGCTTCGGCGGTTGCAACAATATAATAAACCGGCACCGCGTATTCTGTGTGCGGCAATGAAACAGGCTTGGAAACAGCGCCCAAGCTTTTAAGTTTATTGACTGCTTCCTCGATAATGGACTTGACCTCCGGATCCATGCCTTCAACAAGATATTCTTTGGGTAGACCAATTTTTAAACCCTTAACATCATTAACCAGACTCTGCGTATAATCCGGAACATCAAGGTTAACCGATGTCGAATCATTGGGGTCATAGCCGGAAATAACTTTAGTCAGGATCGCCGCGTCTTCCACGTCTTTGGTAATCGGCCCGATCTGGTCAAGGCTTGAGGCAAACGCGATTAACCCGAAACGCGAAACGCGGCCATAGGTAGGTTTTAATCCTACTACGCCGCAGAAAGATGCCGGCTGGCGGATGGATCCGCCTGTATCCGAGCCTAAAGCCCAAATTGCTTCATCGCTGGCTACGGCAGCCGCGGAACCTCCGGAAGAACCTCCGGGGACAGCTCCTAAATCCCAGGGGTTGGCCGTGGGCCCAAAAAATGAATTTTCCGTTGATGAACCAAAAGCGAATTCATCCATATTCGCTTTTAAAGGAAAAATTCCTGCTCCGGATTTTTTTAATTTGGCAATAACCGTAGCGTCATATGGAGGACGAAAACCTTTAAGAATTTTTGAGCAACATTCGGTCTCCAAGCCTTCAGTACAGATATTGTCCTTAATCGTAACCGGCAGGCCATTAAGCGGGCCAGGAGAGCTTGAAACTGTTTTTCTGGCAGCTTCGCTCCTGACATAGGCCCTTACCTTGCTTTCAGTTTTTTGAATGCGGCCATAAAGAGCGCCATAAAGGGCTTCAAGAGCAACCTCTTTACGCGCAAGTTTATCCAGTAATTCGTGGGCAGTCAGTTGATTTAATTCCATAATTATTCGATTATCTTGGGAACACTAAAAAATTCCCCTTTTCTGCTTGGGGCATTTTCCAGAGCTTTTTCCGGGGACAAAGAAACATGCGGCGTATCCTCCCGCAGCACATTGCTGATCGGCAGGATATGGCTTGTGGGCTCAACTTTATCAATATCCAAACTACTGATTTTATCGATAAAACCCAGTATATCATGCAACTGGCCGGATAATTTTTCTAACTCCTTAGGCTGCAATTCGATACGTGATAAATGCGCGATATGTTTAACCGTTTCTTGATCTATTGACATCAGGTCTCCGTATTTTCTAATATTTTAACACCTTTTTATTAGAAGTCAACATCTGGTGAAATAAAGGGGACGGTTCTATTTTTCTGTACTTTGTAGCTGACGTTTAAACGTCAGCTACTCTGTGGATAAAAAACAGAACCGTCCCCTTTATTTACCGCTCAAGATAAGTTGACAAATTCGAGAATATATGTAAAATACTACTAATTAACTTAAGTCAAAAATGGAAATAAAACCTAAAACAACAAAAGTAAATTATCACCTAAATAAACAGGGCGAATTTGTTATCCAAAATTACAATTACGCCAAGCCTTTCGCCAACTTCTTCCCGGGGATTGCCGGAAAATACGGGATCCCCATGTGGGTCTTCTACGTCAACCGCGGCCAATGCATCAGCAGTTTCGGCACCAGGGATAAAGACCAGTCCATTTTAGAATTCTTCCCGGCCAATAAATCCTGGCAGCTTGTTTCTGCCCAGGGATTCCGCACCTTTATTAAGATAAAATCCGCGAAAAATTTTATCTATTACGAGCCATTTCATAATGGCTGCCTAAATTTAGAATACCAGATCACCAACTCTATGCGCATAGATTCGGATAAACTCATTTTGGAAGAAGAAAACCGGACGCTGGGGATAAAAACGCGGGTAGAATATTTTAATATCCCTAACGACACTTACGCCGGATTAAGCCGGATTGTCTCTGTCGAAAACATTTCATCTAAACCCAAATCCATGGAGATTATTGACGGGCTGCCGCAGATTGTCCCTTTTGGCACGAATAATTTTTTCCTGAAGAAGCTTGGCCGCACTATCGAAGCCTGGATGAATATCGATAACCTGGATAATGATGTCCCTTTTTATAAATTAGCGGTTGACCCTTCAGACCGGCCGGAAGTAGTGCATATTGAGCACGGGAATTTTTATCTGAGTTTTCATTTTAATGGCACCAAATCCCAGCTTATCCGTCCGATAGTTGACCCGGAGGCTGTTTTCGGGGCGGTAACCGATTTCTCATACCCTGCCCAATTCCTGGCCAAGCCTAAATTTCAATACCCCACCCGGCAAATGACTAAAAGCAAAACTCCCTGCGCTTTACTTTTAATGGACATTGAGCTGGGGGCCAAAGAACAAAAAACATTTTATTCGGTAATCGGCCAGGTCCGCAACGCCAAAACTTTAAATAGTTCGGTTGCAAAAATTATAAAATTCGGTTACATCGAAACCAAAATGAAAGAAAGTTCCAGGCTGATCCGGGAATTAAAAGATGATATTTTAACTCAAAGCAGCTCTAAAGCCTTTGATTTATACGCCGGACAAACTTACCTGGATAATATCATGCGCGGCGGCTACCCGGAGGTTTTTAAATCCGGGGTAGTCTTCTATCTTTATTCGCGTAAGCACGGTGACCTGGAAAGAGATTACAATAAGTTTACCCTCCAGCCGACCTATTTCTCTCAAGGTAACGGCAATTACCGGGATACCAACCAGAACCGGCGCAGCGATCTCTGGTTTAATCCCGAGATAAAAGATGAAAATATCGTTTTCTTCATCAATTTAATCCAGGCCGACGGTTTTAATCCTCTGATCGTAAAAGGTGAAAGCTTCCTGCTTAAGGACAACCTGGATCTTTATAAACTGCTGGCAGGCGCGGCTGAAAAGAATGATATTGATAAACTTGCTGCCTTTTTAAAAAAAACCTTCACCCCCGGCGAGCTGGTTATTTTTATTGAGGATAGTAAGATAAGACTTAAAATCTCTTGCGATGATTTTCTAAACCTTATACTCTCTTCGGCGCAGAAATTACAGGAAGCCGAACATGGTGAAGGCTTCTGGACCGACCACTGGACATATAACCTGGACTTAATCGACAGTTATCTGGGGATTTATCCCGAAAGATTCAATGAACTGTTCTTTCACCGGAAGGTTTTTTCCTTCTACGATAACGCCGAATTAGTCAGGCCGCGCAGCGAAAGATACATCCTTCATAACGGTTTGGCGCGCCAATTACACTCCCTTATGCTTGATGGCGCCAAAAAAGAAATGTTGCGTAAACGTTTGGAGAATCCCCATCTTTTAAGGACGCAGTCCGGAAACGGCCAGATCTATTACACTACCCTTATCGTTAAACTTTTATGCCTGGCGGTAAATAAATTGGCCTCCCTTGACCCCTTTGGCACCGGTATCGAGATGGAGGCCAATAAACCTAACTGGTTTGATTCTCTTAACGGGCTGCCGGCGCTCTTGGGTTCTTCCAGCTGTGAAACCTTTGAACTAAAACGCCTGCTTAAGATGATCAAAGGCGCCTTGGATAATTCACAGATTAATGAAATCGAGCTTGCCGATGAAATTTCCAATTTTATCGAAGGCCTCTCTTCCCTGTTCTGTGAAGATGATTTTACTTATTGGGATAAGAGCAATACGCTGAAAGAAACCTACCGTTACAATACACGTTTTGGTTTCTCCGGTAGTTCGGTAAATTTTCCCGTTGCCAAGCTGATTAGTTTTGTGGATGCGGCATTAAATAAAGTTGAACTGGGATTAAGCAAGGCTTTTAACAGCAGGCAGGGAATTTATAATTCATATTTTATTAATGAGATTACCGAATATGATTTGGCCGATGACGGCCACCATATAAAACCGAAAAAATTCAGGCAAAAGACAGTTCCCCTCTTTCTTGAGGGCCAGATGCATGCCTTAAGGCTCAGTGAAGACAAAAAACAAATGCTCTTTCTCCATAAATCAACCAAGAAAAGCGCGCTTTTTGATAAAAAACTTAAAATGTATAAAGTAACTTCAAGCCTCAATGCTATGCCGGAAGAAATCGGCAGATGCCGGATATTTACCCCTGGCTGGCTGGAAAATGAATCCATCTGGCTGCATATGGAATATAAATATATCCTGGAACTGCTTAAAGGCGGCCTGATCGATGAATTTTACGCGGAATTTAAAAATGTGCTCATACCTTTTCAGGAACCGCGAAGATACGGGCGCAGCATACTTGAAAATTCTTCTTTTCTGGTAAGCAGCGTATTTGCCGATAAGAAATTGCACGGAAACGGATTTGTCGCCAGGCTCTCCGGTTCAACCGCTGAATTCCTGAATATCTGGCTGGTTATGAATGTCGGCGCCCATCCTTTTTCTTTAGATAATAACGGAGGGCTCAATTTAACATTTAAACCCAACCTGGCCGGCTGGTTATTCGATAAGAACGGAG
The DNA here is from genome assembly GCA_028715785.1 of Candidatus Omnitrophota bacterium. Taxonomy (GTDB): domain Bacteria; phylum Omnitrophota; class Gorgyraeia; order Gygaellales; family Profunditerraquicolaceae; genus UBA6249. The sequence continues at coordinate 181,343 of JAQURC010000002.1, read as the reverse complement.
AGTATGCTTTTAATTTCCTAAGCCAAATCCGCCTAACTTACCATAATCCGAAAAGAAAAAACACTTTTGGAAAAAACGCGGCCAAAATTTCTAAAATAATCGTTTTTGAAAATAACCGGCCTATCGAAATAAAATCCGCAACCCTCGGGCCACTTTATGCCCAAAAAGTAAGGTCACGCCAAATCAAGCAAATCGATATTTATCTGGAATAAAAAATAAAGGGAACGTTTCTATTTTTTCCATTACAGTAGAGGAGGTTTAAACCTCCTCTACTGTTGAAAGAAAAATAGAAACGTTCCCTAGTTTTAAAACTTTCTACGGTAATAAGCGCGCAAGATATGGGCGGTATCGATGGTCAGGGCGGTGCCGCCGTAAGGATCAAGAGAAAAATTACCCAGATTGCTGGTAGTGCCCTCTCCGTATTGCATGATGAATTCGTCATCTTTGGAAGGCAGGTACCTGAATTCACCGAAGAAATTATGGTGGCCAAGCGGGTTAGTGCTGCCGGCAACCAGCCGGTCAGTATCCTGCCATCTGGAGTAAGTGTATTTCAAAGCCATTCCAAATTTCTTAGTAGGCATATAAGTCATCTCAATCCCCACATGGTTCATGCTTTCTGAATTTTGCCCGGCGCTCTCAAATTCATTACGCGTATAATCAAGGTAAAGCTCCATATTGCTGATTGGCATTATTCTTAAGCCGGTCTTAAAAACATTATAATAATCGTATGGGGCCTGAGGAAACCCGCCCTGGCTGTAAAGAAACGGGTTTTTATATCTATAAAGATTATCGTTTTGATAATAGGTGCCGCCTAAGGTGGTATCGTTGCGCAGGGTATTGGCCGGAAAACCGTCATAAGCCAGATAGTAATCATTGGTGCGTTCATAAATACCGCTTAAACTTAACCAATCAAAGAAATCATAATTAAGGCCAAAGGACCCGGTCATAACCGTCGGGTCCTCCCCGTCAGGGACAACAGCATTGATAAAAAAGTCGCCGGTGTTGCCGGCATAGATGAATGGGTCGATCCCGCCAAGGGTATGCGGAAGCTTATGATAAATACCCAGTATCTTGGCGCTTAATTTATCCGTAATCCCAACCGTTGCTTCATCGCGGGCCACATTTTCGATAAATTTACCGTTAACATTATGGACATTGCGCACGTCGAAAAGGTTATAGACCTTATCTTTCAGGAATGATTCGACTCGGAAACCAATAGTGTTCCTGCCGGCATCAATGCCACTGCCGATGCGCGTGGCGTTAAGCTGCCCCCAATCAGTGGCGGAATCCTCCAGCCCCGCGGAATAATAACTCATCGGTTTACGGAAATGAATATGCCTTGACCAGAAAGTATCCTGGCGAGTTTCATGAAAATTAGAAAGAGAGGAATCAAATCCATCATCCATCCTGCTGAGGTAAAACTTGGATTTCAGAAGGAAATCTTCATCTTTATCCAAAGCTATCTCGTCATAACCATATTTTAAATCCATTATGCTTTTCTGCGGGTAGCGGCTGATAAATGAAAAATAATAGGCGTTTCCGCGGGCCTTTGTTTCATAGGTGGAGTTGCTCATATCATAAAATGACTGGGAGGATAAAACTTCAGCCTGCGCTTTTAAGCCATCCGTTATTTCATAACCGACGTCTATTCCGCCGACATAATTTTGGCTATCAAGCTTTTGGTCAGGCTCGGTGATAAAACCCAGGCGGCTGCTAAATGTTGCGCCAAGCATAAAATTATCGGCAAAATAATGCTTCAGGCGGCTGGCATTAATCACATTATCTACTGTTTCATAATCCTGCCAAAGATGCTTAGGCGCGGCAAGGGTTGTGTCAAATGAAGTCCCCTCATCCGGAAGAAAACTAAAAGAAAATCCCCTTAAAGCCGTCAGGTATTGGCCGGTTGAATCTTTTGTCAGAAAAGAAAGCGAGTCATCCCAGAAGCCTTTGGTAAAATCAACGGGGACATTTCCCGAATGAAATACTCCGGGGGCATATTTACGCAGCCAGCTGCTATCCTTCCACCAAATATGGTGATTGGTAATTCCCAGGGGGTCATCGGAACTATAGGCCTGGTCCTGGAGGGCGATGGGAAAAGCGCGGAATTTTATCTGGTCATTTGCGTAATCCATCCATAATTCACGCACCGGCTGGAATTGCCGCTCGATCTTCATGCTGGGAAGGTTAAAACCGTTGATCGTCGTGGCGGTAGTTTTACCGTCAATAACCTTTAGCTCCGGGATATTAATGGTGCTTGCTTTTTGCGCCCCATAGAAAGTATTGTTCACCACATAACCGGTATTTGACCAGTAATATAATTCAACTTCGGCGCTGTCTCCGGCGCCATTGGTCAGGGTAGTTTTGCTGCTTTTACCGGTAAAGCTCCAGGGGTCAACCGTAAGGTTGGAGTGGAGGTTAAAACCTTCTTTATTTTCCGTATCTAAATTGACGGCCAGGCTGTCGTAGATCCGGGGGTCGAAAGTATTAAACCGGTTATTAAAAGCCGCGTCTGAACTCATACGCCAGCTTTTTGATTTCTCATTTAAATCAAAATTGGCCCTTTTCCAGATAAAATCATTGGGGGTTATGCCAAAACTTAATTGCATCTGCCCGCTTATGGTAAGGGGCCCGGCTTTTATTCCTTGTTTCTCTTTTTTCTCAAGCGATTTCTCTCTATCCGAAGCTGCGGCATTGGGCTGGATCTTAAGCATCGCTTCATCCATAGCCTGTTCTTTAGCCTCTTCCTTACTCATATATTTATATTTTTCAGGCTCGGGGGGATTATCGGCCTTTAGAGCCGGAGCACTTAGGGTGGCTGCATCCTCAGAAGAAGAAGGTCTTGAGTTTTGATTGAAAATCTTATTAATATAAAACCTGGCAGTTTCATTGGCGGGATCCGCCAGAAGGGCCTTATGGAATTCGGAAAGGGCATCATCAACCTTGCCCAAGGAATAAAAGGTTTTGCCCAATTCACAAAGATAATCTGCCGCCGGGCTTTGAGCAAAGACCGGACCGGCCGATAAAAATAAAAACGCCAAACTTGCTAGCACTATGCGGTTGTATTCAAATAATAGCTTTTTCATATTGCTATTATTATATACAACTTGGATTTTATGTCAATAAAAATCAGCCGGTTTGTTCGCCTAACTTCGCTGAAGCAGAAAGCTCGACTCTTAAGGTGTGGATGAATAAAATATGCAGCAACTTTCCCTTGTTTTCCGCCAGGAAACTTCCTTTTATCTTGCAAAAGAAATGCTCCCGTTTCTGTTTGGTGTTTCTTTCTTTCACCACATAAAGATAAGGCCGCTGTTTTTCCGGGTCCGTGTTTTCCGGCTCCTTTACCATACAGGCAAAATGCCGGCGCACTACACTGTGAATGCCTTCCTTATCGGTTATCTCCGAACTGGCAATGATTTTACGGCTGCGGTCAAAAGAAGTCAGGTTTTTATAAAGTAGATCCCGCATATTTTCTTCCCTCCGTGGCTAGGGGGCATTTAATATAAGAAAAGTATGCAGGTAAAATCGGGCTAAATCAATACGATTTGGCCGAAAAAAGAAAGCGTTTGCTTTAGAGGCGGGATTCTTTACCTTGGAATATCCGGGCTAGGTTTGCCTTATGCCGAATGATTACAAAAATACAGAGCAATAAGCTCACGGATGTCAACACAAAAGGCTGTTTGAAAAGAAAACAGAAGATTGGTAAAGCCAAGGCCGCTATGATTGAGGCCAGCGACACAATCCTGAAACTAAAAAAAACCAGTAACCAGGTTAAAATTATCAATCCTATCACTATATTTAATCCCGGCACCTTCATTGACAGGCCAAGCAGTACCCCAAAAGTTGTGGCAATCCCCTTACCTCCTTTAAACTGTAAGAATATCGTCCAGTTGTGGCCGCAAATACAACATAACCCCATGAAAATGCGTAAGTTCTGTGCCTGCAATAAATGCGGCTTATTGACAAAAAAATCTCCCAGCAAAATAACGGTGATAAAACCCTTTAATATATCTATAAGCAGGACTGTAATTCCCGGCCCCTTTCCCAAGGCGCGCAAGGCATTGGTTGCTCCCACATTACCCGAACCAACCTTGCGGATATCTATCCCCTTTAGCGCCTTGCCAAAAAGGTAGGCCGTGGGAATAGAGCCCAATAAATAACTAGCCAGCAATGCGGCGATTGTCCAAAGCATATAGAATTTTAAACCCTCTCTTTACGTAATCTATCCCCGAAATAACGGTAAAAATTACCGCCGGCCACCAAATCAAAAGAGCAAGCTTCCATTGCAATAAAACACAGATAACCGAAAACATCTGGAATGTAGTCGTAAGCTTTCCCCATTTCGTAGGATAAACATCGATGGATTGTTTGACCATATAGATAACCACCGCCCCCATAATTATAATCATGTCCCGCGAAATTACGATAAAACTGACCCAAAGCGGAAACTTTAATTCTAACCTGCTCATTGGCGACAGGAAGATAAAGGCGCTCATCAATAAAAGCTTGTCCCCTAACGGATCCAAAATCAGCCCGGCCTGTGATTGTATTTTGGCCTTCCTGGCGATAAAACCATCCAGGCCATCAGAGACTACCCCTAAAATAAATATAACCAAAGCTAAATCTTTTAGGTAGGCCCTCTCCGGCGCATAGTATAACAGGCAGGCAATAAAAAACGGCACGCTTAAAATACGGAATGTCGAAATTTTATTGGCTATATTCATTTGATCAACCTGATCCGCTGCGGCGGCCAGTAAACAATCAAGGCTTCTCCCAACAAATAATCTTTAGGCACAAAACCCCAATAGCGGCTGTCTTTTGAAGAAACAGAATTATCCCCCAAAACAAAGTAACTGTCTTTAGGCACAATAATCTTCTGGCCCTCAGAGGCAAACTCGCCTCGATTATAATAATAAATCTGATTAAAGATCGGCTCGGTAGCCGGTTTACCATCTACATAAATTGATCCGCCTTTGATCTCGATTGTTTCTCCCGGCAGGCCGACCAACCTTTTAATAAAATCCTTTTTCTTGTCTTCGGGGTAAATAAAAACAACTATATCACCCCGCTTTGGCTGCCGTATTGCGGGCAGGCGATAATTAATAAACGGGACTTTTGCCCCGTAAATAAACTTATTTACCAGTATGAGGTCCCCTTCCAATAAAGTCATGCGCATCGAACCGGTAGGGATCTTAAAGGCCTGGACTGCAAAGGTCCGGATAACCATGGCCAAAAGAAAAGCGATGATGATTGATTCGACCCAATCGGCCAATGCGGATTTCTTTTTTAAACTCATATTTTTAATACCTCCAAAAATGCTTCTTGCGGGATCTCAACCTTGCCGAATTGCTTTAACCTCTTTTTGCCTTTTTTCTGGGTTTCCCAGAGTTTGCGCTTGCGCGTGATATCCCCTCCGGAGCACTTACTTGTGGCGTGTTTTCCTACCGAGCGTATTTTTTCAGAAGCCAAAACCTGGCTCCCTACCGCCGCCTGGATGGTTACTTCGAATAACTGTCGCGGGATCAGATCCTTTAATTTGCTTACTAAAAGATGCGCCCGCAGAGTAGCTTTTTCTTTAAACATTAAGGAAGAAAAGGCGTCACAAACCTGGCCGTTTAATAGTATGTCAAGTTTGACTAATTTTGTCGGCAGATATTCCTTAACTTCATAATCCATCGAACCGTAGCCGCGGGTAATCGATTTTATCCGGTCATAGAAATCAACGATTATCTCGGAAAGAGGTATGGAGAATACCACCTTTACGCGGTCCTCGCCTAAATACTCATTTGAAATAAATATTCCCCGGCGTACTTTGCTGAAATCGCAAACCGCTTCGATGGAATCAACCGGTACGATCATCAGCAGGCTGGCATACGGTTCAAGGGCCTCTTCAATGTCCTGCGGAGCGCAAAGTTTAGCCGGTGTATCTACTTCAATAAGCTCTCCGGATTTTGTTTTTATCCGGTAAACTACATTGGGCACGGTGAGGATAAGGTTTAAGTTATACTCACGCTCCAGCCTTTCCTGGACAATTTCCATATGCAGCAGGCCCAGGAACCCGCAGCGAAAGCCTGTCCCGAATGACTGGGAATTCTCCGGCTCAAACACAAAAGAAGCATCGGAAAGTTTTAATTTATCCATGGCATCGCGTAATTCCGGAAAATCAGCCGGATTAACCGGGTAAATACCGCAGAAAACCAGCGGCTTTACTTTACGGTAACCCGGTAAAGCCTGGCTGCAGGGGTTTTTAGGGTCGGTAATCGTGTCCCCGATAACTACCTCCCGCGGGTCACGCAGGTTAGCCGTAAAATAACCGACCTCTCCGCAAGTCAGGGAATCTACCGTGGAATATTTTAAATTTTTAAAAACCCCCAATTCTTCAATCTTGTAGATTTTTCCGGCATTAAACATTTTTAATTGGGTTTTAGGGAAAATTTGCCCGTCGATGACTTTTATAAAAACTACCACCCCTTTAAAGGGATCAAAACGACAGTCAAAAATCAACGCTTTAAGCGGATTTTCCGCCTCTCCGGCGGGCGCCGGGATCGTTTCCACGATCCTGTCTAAAATTTCAATAACGCCGCTGCCTTCCTTTGCCGATGCCAGGATAATTTCCTCTTCTTTAAAACCCAAGACCGTCTCCACCTGTGATTTTACCTTTGGAATATCCGCAGAGATCAAATCAACTTTATTGATTACCGGAATAACCTGCAGGTTATTTTCCAATGCCAGGTAATAATTCCCGACGGTCTGGGCCTCAATACCCTGTCCGGCATCAATTATAAGGATAGCGCCTTCGCAGGCGGCCAGAGATTTAGATACCTCGTAAGTAAAATCAACATGCCCCGGAGTATCGATAAGATTCAAAATATACTCTTGATTGAATTTTTTAGAAAAATAATTCAACCTGACCATAGAGGCCTTGATGGTAATTCCCCGTTCCTTCTCTAATTCCATATCATCAAGCAGCTGGTCTCCCTTATGGCGCAGGTCAACCGCTCCGGTTACCTCCAGTATCCGGTCAGCCAAAGTAGATTTACCATGATCGATATGGGCAATGATCGAAAAATTCCTCAAGAGGGATTTATCCATTAACTTATATGCCCCATCATCTTGCCCACTACCTGCTCTATGGAAAGTTTAGTAGTATCAATATAAATTGCATCCTCGGCCTTACGTAAAGGCGAAGCTTTGCGGGTAGAATCAATCTTATCGCGATTGGCTAAATCTTTGGCAACATCATCTTCGCTGACATCTTGCCCCAACCCTCTTAATTCTTTAAAACGCCGGTTTACCCGCTCCTCTGGCGAGGCATCGATAAAAAATTTCTTTTGGGCATCGGGAAAAACCACCGTGCCGATATCCCTGCCGTCTAAAACACAATCTCCTTTTGCCCCAAGCTCCCTTTGCAGCTTGACCAATACCTGGCGCACCTCTTTAATCTTAGCCAGGTCGGAAACTACTTGAGTAATTTTCGGTTTGCGGATATCCAAAGAAACATCCCTTCCGTCCAAAACAACGCTTAATGAGCCATCGGCATTATTATGTAAATCTATCCTGGCTCCCTCGGCAAGCTTAAAGATCCGCAGCCGGTCATTTATGGGCACGTTATTTTCTAACGCCTTTAAGGTCAATGCCCGGTACATTGCTCCGGTATCGATATATAGAAACCCCAATTTCTTAGCTAAAATCCTGGCTACCGTGCTTTTCCCCGCTCCTGATGGGCCGTCAACAGCGATAATCATCCCAGTTTCTTTCTTTTTTTCTCGGCAGACGCAAGAATTTTTGTTAAATTTTTTTTATCTTTATTCTTTAAGGCGAGCTTTAAAGCCTCGAGTTTAACCTGGAAGGAGGAAAGGCCGGCAAGTAAATTACTGCGGTTACTTAGAAAAATTTGGCTCCAAAGATTGGCATCTGAGGCGGCAATGCGCGTAGTATCCCTTAGCCCTCCTGAGCTTAAGCCGAAGAATTGGTCAGGGATTGACCCGATCAAAGAAAAAGCTACTGCATGCGGCAGGTGGCTGGTGTAGGCTAGAATCCGGTCGTGTTTTTTCGCAGGAAGAACAATAACTCCGGCTCCTATTCTTTGCCAAAGCAGCCTGATTTTCGCCAATGTTTTTTTATCGGTTTTAGGAGTGGGGGTAATAACGCAAACCGAACCCTTAAAAATACCCGCCTTCAAATTGGCAGCGCCTCTTTTTTCCGAACCTGCCAAAGGATGGCAGCCAAGAAAATTCGGGATAAGCCCGCTTAATTTGGATACTATCCTTTCTTTACTGCTGCCAACATCGATAACTATGCAATCTTTTTTTAATTTACCCGCGATTTTAGCAGCTATATCTATAATCACATCGACAGGAGCAGCCAGTATAACCAAATCTGCATCGCTGACTACATCTAAAGATGCGGCAACAGAATCAATCGCTCCGCTTTTTTGGGCTAAATTCGCATTTCCCTTTTTCCGGCTTAAACCAACAACCTGGCCGGCTAAATGTTTTTTTCTTAGATCCAGGCCTATGGACCCTCCGATTAAGCCGGTGCCGATAATCACTACTTTATCAAACATCTTCATGAAATCTTTCTTCCTATGGAATTGGCAATACCTTTGAGTTCGCCCATCAGGCTGGAAAACCTCTCCGGGATCAACGATTGCGCCCCGTCAGAAACAGCTTCCTCGGGATGATTATGCACCTCGATAAGCAGGCCGTCTGCCCCTGCGGCAATACCTGCTTTGGCTAATGCCGGGACCAGGCCCCATTTTCCGGCGGCATGCGAAGGGTCAACGATAATCGGCAGGTGCGAAAGCTGCTTTACTACCGGCACGGCGCTTATGTCTAAAGTATTGCGCGTAGAATCTTCGAATGTGCGGATCCCCCTTTCACAAAGGATCACCGAAAAGTTACCCGCGCTTAAAATATATTCCGCCGACATTAGCATATCTTTAACCGTAGAAGCCATCCCGCGTTTTAAAACCACCGGCTTCTTGGTTGCCCCCACCTCTTTTAAAAGATTAAAATTCTGCATGTTCCGGCAGCCAATTTGCAGGACATCCGCATAATCGGCAACTAAGGCCACATCGCGGCTATCCATTACCTCGCTTACCGTAACCATACCTAATTCATTGCCCACTTCCCGGAGCATCTGCAGCCCTGCTTTGCCTAAGCCTTGGAAACTATACGGGGATGTCCTGGGTTTAAAAGCCCCTCCGCGTAATATTGTTGCTCCGACTTTTTTCACTTCCCTGGCAATTTCAAAAAGGCTGTCGATATTCTCAATGGTGCATGGCCCGGCCATGATCACTACCTCTTTTGCGCCGATCTTCACTCCTTTGCCAAGATCAATTATTGAATCGTCTTTCTTAAACTCCCGGGAAACCAGCCTGAAAGGCGCCAGCACCGGGATAACATTTTCTACCCCGGGAAAAACCTCTAAAGGAGTAACCCTTAATATGTCTTCCGGGCCGATGACCCCGATAATCGTCCTTTCCGAACCTTTGGAAACATGGGGAGTCAGGCCCAAAGATTTTACTTTTTCGATAATGTGGTTAACTTCTGCTTCAGTTGCCTGGGGTTTTAAGACAATAATCATTAATTCTCTCCTTGGCCAGAATGCCATACCCGCGCAATTCCACTAAGCGCGGGGTGTTGGCCACAAGGCCATACCCGCGCAATTCCACTAAGCGCGGGGTGTTAAAACTTTTCTTAAGGCAGATATTGCCCTGCGGTTTTCTTTTTGGCTGCCGATAGTCAGGCGGATAAAATTCTTAAGGCCGTATTGGCTCATCTCCCGGACAATAACTCCGAATTTAAGCATGGATTTAAATACCTCCCGGCTATCTTTCTCTACATCGATCAAAATAAAATTTGCCGCTGAAGGCACATACCCTAAACCCATCTTAGACAACTCTCGATAAATAAAATCCTTGCCTTCTAAAGTCATCCGCCGGGTTTTCTTTAAAAAATCCTTGTCATCTATCGCCGCCAGGCCCGCTGCCTGGGCCAGGATATTGACGTTAAACGGCTGGCGCACCCTTTCCATATAAGAAATCAATTGCGGATCGGCAATCGCGTATCCCAACCGTAATCCGGCCAAGCCATATGCTTTGGAGAAAGTCCTGAGAATAACCACTTTGTTTTTCCTTCTAAGGTAATCGAGGCTGTCCGGATAATCATCCACATCAATAAAAGTATTATAGGCTTCATCAAAAACAACGATGGCCTGTCCGGGCAATGCCTTCAGGAAATCCGCAACTTCATATTTAGTAACATAGGTGCCGGTAGGATTATTGGGATTGGCAATAAAAACCAGTTTAGTTTTTTTATCGACTAGCTTCAACATTGCGCCTAAATCATATTTAAAATACCGCAAAGGCGCCTTTTTTACCTTGCGGCTGTTGACCTGGGCGATAATCTCGTATTCAAGAAAAGTCGTATCGCTGGTTACGATATTTTCATCCGTCTCCACAAAAGTCTTGATCAAAATATCGATTATTTCATCGGAGCCGTTACCCAGGAGGAAATTTTCCGCCAGTAACCCAAAATGCCTGGCCAGGCGTTTCTTTAAATAGTATCCCTGAGCGTCCGGATAGCGGTTGACTCCGGCTAAACTTTTTTTCATTGCCTCAACCGCTTTCGGCGATGGGCCGAAGGGATTTTCATTCGAAGCCAGCTTGATTACTTCTTTTAACCCCAACTGCCTTTTGGTCTCCTCAATGGGCTTGCCGGGGACATAGGGCTTAACATCCAAAACACTTTTACGGACTAACGTATTCACTTTTAATTATTCTCCAACCGGATAAGATCCCAGTATTTTTAAGTAAGTACACTTATGCTCAAGTTCCTTTAATGCCTTCTGTATTTTGGCATCATCCTTATGCCCGGAAATATCGACAAAAAAATAATACTCCCAGGCTTTCTTTTTTGACGGGCGGGATTCGATCTTGGTAAGATTAACCCCGTATTTACGAAACGGCATAAGCGTCTCATAGAGAGCCCCCACGTGATCCTTGATCGAAAAAAGCAGGGATGTCTTATCATAGCCGGTCCGGGATGCCACATTTTTACCAACTACCAAAAAACGCGTAATATTATGCAAAGAATCCTGTATTCCGGAAGCGATAGCTTTTAAACCGTACACCTTAGAAGCCAACAATGAAGCAATGGCCGCGCTGTTTTTTTCCTTCCTTGCGATTTCTGCGGCGCGGGTAGTGCTGGAGACATCCACTAATTCCGCGTTGGGCAGGTTCTTCTGCAGCCAGATGCGGCATTGCCCGAAAACCTGCGGATTGGAATAAACTTTCCGGATTTTATCTTTTGCGCAATTAGCCAGCAAATTATGCGATACATTCAAAATTACCTGGGAGCAGATCTTTAGATCCGAATCCACAAGCATATCTAAAGTATGCGTTACCGCTCCCTCGATAGAATTTTCTACCGGAACAACTCCATAGTCTGCCGCGCCTCTTTCTACCTCTAAGAATACTTCCGGGATGCTTCCGCAGGCAACATAAGCCATCTGTGATCCGAATCTCTTTAGAGCGGCCAGATTACTAAAAGACGCCTGCGGCCCCATATACGCTATTTTTAAAACTCTTTCTAAAGCCAGGCCCGCGGACATGATCTCCCTATAGATGGCTTCAAGAGCCCCATTTTTTAAAGGGCCATTATTTAAAGAAATGACCTTACGTAAAACTTCCATCTCTCTTTCCGGCCTATAGATGCTTTTACCGGTATCAATTTTGATTTTACCGATCTTTTTGGTCGCTTCTGCGCGTAAATTCAGTAATTTAATTAATTTACGGTCCAGAGAATCGATTTCTTTACGCAATCTTTCCAGGCTCATTCTTTAACCTCCAGGTCTGCCGGGCTAACCGGCTCTATACCGGCCTCTTCTTCCTTTTTCTGCGCCATCACCGTGAAATCTTCGATCTTTGGCAAATCCTGGAGGGATTTCAACCCGAAATGCTCCAGAAATTCCCGGGTCGTCCCAAAAACAAAAGGCCTGCCGGGAATCTTTTTTCTTCCGCAGATGCGGATTAAATTTTTATCAAGTAAACTTTTCATTACGCCGTCGACGTTTACGCTCCTTAAAGATTCTATCTCCGCCTTGGTCAGCGGCTGTTTATAGGCGATAATTGCCAGGCTTTCAAGGGCCTGCCGGGACAGCTTATCGCTATAACGGTTCTTAAACAGTTTTTTTAAAAAAGGGGCAAAAACAGCGCAGGTAGCCATCTGGAACCCCCCGGCAACCTCTACAACGCGGATACCCCGCTTCTGGGTTTCGTATTCGCTGCTTAATTCTCCGATAATTTTATTTACGCTTGCGTTATCCGTAATCCCCAAAACTTTTTTTATCTGCTCTAAAGTAATGGGTTTTTCGGAGGCAAAAATCAATGCCTCAACCGCGGATTTTAAGTTATTCTCTTCCATTTTTACCGGCCGGCCCGTTTTTGCTTATACACTAAATTCAACAATTCCTCGGTAGTGCTCACCCCGGAATTTATTTCTAAAACCTTCTTGATCATGCCCAGGGCCTCTGATTTTTTATACTCTAATTGCAATAAAACATCTAAAGCCTCTTCGGATATATCCTTGCAGGCGGTTTTTTCTTGTATACCGCAATCCTTGATCAAACCGAATTTACCTACTTTATTCTGCAGTTTAGCCACAATCTCCTTTGCTCTCTGTTCGCCGATACCGGGAAGGGATTTTAAAAAAACCAGGTCGCCTTCATCGATAGCTTTGGCGATCAATGAAATGGGTTTATTTAAGGCCTTCAGCGCACCCCGCGGCCCAATGCCGGAAACCGTAATGAATATTTCAAAAAAATCCTTTTCCACCTGGCTCAAGAACCCGATTAAGACCGGAATGCTCTTGGCTTGGTCAACCTGATGATAATGATAGGTTAACAGAGAGATCTTGCCATCGCCAGCCATGGATTTATCAAGCCCCTGCATAACGCAAGTGGGTATAAGAACCTCGTAACTTAGCCCGCATAAATCCAGGACTAAATAATTCAACCCTTTTTCCAGGACCTTTCCGGTAATTCCAGAGATCATAATTTACTTTTTATAATATAACTATGCGCGATAGCCAACGCTAAGGCATCGGTAATATCCATATAAGCTGGCAAAGTTTTTAGCCCCAAGGTATGGGTTACCATTCTCTGCACCTGAGCTTTAGAAGCCAGACCTTTCCCGACTATAGCTTTCTTTACGCGCGTAGCCGCGTATTCAAAGAAAGGTATGTTTTTGGTTGAAGCCGCTAAACAAATAACCCCTCTGGCTTGGCCCAAAATACAAGCAGTTGCCGGATGCTTATAATGCGAATATATTTTTTCAAGCACCAGGCAATCGGCTTTTACATCATTGATCAGCTTAAGCACTCCGCGATATATCTGGTCCAATCTTTTCGGGACAGCCTCTTTGGCCGAACTCCGTATTATCCCCGCCTCAACCAATGCCAAAGAACTGCCTTTAGACTGAATAACACCGTAACCGGTAATCGCTAAAGCCGGATCAATGCCGACAATGATCATTGCTCCGAAGCAGCTTCATTTAAAATCTCATCCGGAATATCGAAATTGGCATAAACCTGCTGCACATCATCATGCTCCTCCAGCGATTCTATCAAAGCCAGGACCTGTTTTGCTTCGTTGCCGGTAACCTTAACCGTAGATGAGGGGATCATAGTCAACTCCGCGTCATCCCACTTGATCCCTTTTTCCTGCAGCACCGCCTTTACCTTTTCCAAATCCTGAATGGAAGTGAAAATCTCATAAAGATTGTCGTCGTGTCTCATATCTTCGGCGCCGGCATCCAGGACAATATTCATAAGCTCATCTTCCTTGATCTTTTCTTTAGCCACCGAAATATAGCCTTTTTGCGTGAACATCCAGCTTACCGCGCCGGCTCCGGCCATATTGCCGCCTCTTTTGGACATAAGGTTGCGCAGCTCGGCGGTAGTGCGGTTTTTATTATCGGTAAGCGAATCGATCAAAATCGCAACACCTCCCGGTCCGTAAGCTTCATACATCACCGCCTCGTATACTACCCCGGGCAGCTCGCCGGTCCCGCGTTTAATTGCCATCTTTACGTTATCCGAAGGCATATTCGCTTCTTTGGCCTTTTGCATTATCGCGCGTAACCGGGGGTTGGAATCGGGATTACCGCCCCCGTCCCTGGCTACCACCACAAGCTCCTTGATAATCTTGGTAAAGGTCGCCCCTCTTTTAGCATCAGCGATACCTTTTTTACCTTTATTTGTCTTCCATTTAGAATGACCTGACATAACTTCCTCCCTGCCCACAAGGGCGCACCCGCGCAATACCTTATAAACGCGGGGTGTTTCTTCTCTTTAATAATAAAGCAGGCAGAATAAGCCGGGTTCTGTCTTGATGCGAATCTGCGCATCGATTAGTGGCTATTCCTCTCAATCCCGGAATTTCTCCCGGGACTTTAGCAGCTTACCCGAGATTATTCCCGCAAATGCGGGATCCCGCGCCGGATCAGCGCTCATCTCCTATTCTGCTTTGCTCCACGTAGAGATTGCCGCGTTTCACCTCGCAGCCTTTTAAGCTGCTACTCGTCTCTGTGGCTCGAATCCGCCTTAACTTGCGTTAAGAGACGGGGGTTACCCGTTACGTTATCCTCCGGAGCCCGGACTTTCCTCCCTATTTACATAGGGCAGCCACGTTCTGCCTGCTTTTTTTAACCGCTTCGGTTGCCAATTTATCCGCTAATTTATTTTGCTCCCGCGGAATATGATTGATCAACACTTTCTCAAAACCCGTCAAAAGACGGCTTGCCCGGTCGTAAAAATTTTTTATACCCGCATGCCTGACTTTATAAATCCTGTTTAGCTGCCTGGCCAAAAGCTGGCTATCCGTATTAATTTCTAAACTCCTGGCTTTCAATAACAACGCCTCTTCAAGAGCATAGATCAAGGCTGTATATTCGGCCGCGTTATTCGTAGCGCTCCCTATATAATCTGAAATTTTTTTGATAATGCGGTTGTCCTGGTAAATGACAACTCCCACTCCGCTTTCGCCAGGATTACCTTTTGATGCCCCATCGATATAAATTTTCAAATGGCTCATTCGTTAATATAAAGAATACGGTTGCACATCTCACAGGTGGTAACATGCTCGTACATTTTAATCAAATTAATTACCTGGGGAGGCAGCAGCATGTGGCAGCCGCCGCAGGAATTATCCTTAACCGTCACGATAGCCAAGCCATCGCGGCTCTGCAGGATCCGTTCATATTCACGCAGCATTTTCGGGTCAATATCCGCAACGGCCTGTTTTCTTTGGGCATCCAATTGGCTCAAACGGTCATCGATTTCTTTTACGCGGGCCTCTACCTTTTTTTTCTGCTCGGAAAAAATTTTCTCCTCATTTTTCAACTTTAAATTTTCCTCTTCAATCCTGGATTTTATTTTATCCGATTCCTCGAAGCAAATAAGGATCGCTTCTTCGATTACCGAGCCATCGGTTTTGCTGTCTGCGATCTGCTGCTGCATGGCCTGGAACTCTTTATTTGTTTTTAAAGAATAAAGCTGGCCTTGAAGTTTTTTTACCGCTTCAGCGTTAGTGGCAAGCTCCAGTTCTTTTTCTTTGCGTTTTTTTTGTATTTCCAGGGATTTCTTTTCAAGCTCGGCTAAGCCCTGTTTTTTTGCTTCAAAAGAAGCCAGAAGCGCGCTGATCTCCTGAGGTTTAGCCGCTTTTTCAGTTCCTAAAGCATAGATTTCACTGTCCAATTCCTGCAATTTTATTAAACCTGTGAGCTGTTTTTTTAAATCAACTGTCGGCAATTTTTCTCCTTAAAGAACTTGCGGTTATAAATTTGGGCGATAGAGGATTCGAACCCCTGACTTCCACAATGTGAATGTGGCGCTCTAACCAACTGAGCCAATCGCCCATAAAAAATCATACTGGGCCCACAGGGACTCGAACCCCGGACCAATTGATTATGAGTCAACTGCTCTAACCGACTGAGCTATGGGCCCCAATTTAATCATTTAATTTTGTTAGTTTAACATATTATTTGTATCGGGGCAAGAGAATTTGTTTTAAAAGTTAAGCTTTCTTTTCCCGGCCGAGGACCTTGAGGAAGGTGCTTACGATACGGGGGTCAAACTGTGTTCCCGAGGATTTTTTGATTATATCTATCGCCGCAGTTTTTGTAAACGCCTTATGGTAGGGGCGGTCGCTGATCAAGGCCTGGTAGACGTCGGCAATCGCAATAACCCTGGCTCCCAACGGAATATCCTCCCCTCTTATTCCGCTGGGATACCCCTTACCGTCCCAGCGCTCATGATGGTAAAATATAAACGGTATCAAGGCATGTAAAAACTGGATCGGCCTGATTATGTCTGCGCCGATCTGCGGATGTTTTTTGATCTCATTGAACTCCCGCTTATTGAGTTTGCCTTTTTTAAGCAGGATGTTCTCGCTTATACCGATCTTGCCCAGGTCATGCAGCATTGCCGCCTGCTTGATTAATTCAATATCCTCTTTAGGCAGGTTTAATTCCCTGGCAATCTCGGTGGCGAAATGCACCGTATTTTCGACATGTTCACCGGTGTAATGGTCTTTTAATTCCAGGGTCTTGGCGAAAGCAAAGATTGATTCGCTCAAGCCCTGTTTGGATTGCTTATTAAGCTTGCTGATCGTATTCTTTAAAGTTTTTACCCCCGCTGTTTTGGATATCTTTTCAGCCCCTTTCCTCGACTGGCTCTTGATATCCAAAGCAGAAAATACCCTGTTTCCGCCGCTCTCCTTAACCCTGCTTAACACCCGATTAGCCAGATTGACCAGATCTATTCCGCTCTTTACCCTGTCTTCGGGAAAAGATACCACGGAAAAACTTAATTTCAATTTAACGCTGTGTTTTTTATTCCCGAAGTTCATAAAATTTAAGGACTCAAGCAGCCTCTGCGCCAGATTAAACGCAATATTGCGGTCTAATCTGGGAGAAATAATGATAAATTCTTCTCCGCCGTAGCGGACAAGGATATCATAACGCCTGATCATGCGCTTAAGCTGCTTGGCCAGCTGCTTCAAAACCAAATCCCCGAAAGCAACCCCGTATACGTCATTGATGGATTTAAAATAATCGACATCAAGCATGATCAAAGCCAGGTTCTGGGCGTATCTTCTGGCCTGATTAAATTCAACTTCGATAGCATCCTGCAAATAACGGTAATTATATAAACCGGTATGCGCATCGATAAGCGAAATGCTTTTTAATTTTTCATTAGTTTTGAGCAGCTGGCGGTTTAACCTGCTTTTTTCAAATTCAGAATTCCTGTAGCGGACCGTCTCCTGTAAAAGGTCCTGCGTGCGTTCC
Organism: Candidatus Omnitrophota bacterium; assembly: GCA_028715785.1. Classification (GTDB taxonomy): domain Bacteria; phylum Omnitrophota; class Gorgyraeia; order Gygaellales; family Profunditerraquicolaceae; genus UBA6249. The sequence goes on along the minus strand of JAQURC010000002.1, from coordinate 163,996 downwards.
TCCACCAGCTGCTCCAGATGATTGCGGTAACGCTGCAGTTCTTCTTCAACTTTCTTCTTCTGGCTTATATCAACATTTATTTCGGCAACAAGCCAAATTCCCTTCTCATTCTGGAAAGGTATTGCCGCAACCTGGACCGGCCGCATGCCTTCTTTGGGCAAGACCCTTTCAGTAACTACGGTTTTTTTTGTCTTCAACGCCTCGTCAATAGCGCAATCAGGACAGGGATTTTTACGGTCCGTAAAATACTCAAAGCATTTTTTTTCTTTCCAGTCCCCGTACCGCAGCGCCCACTTTGGATCCACATAAAGGATATTGTAATCTTTATCAACAATAGCCAGGTTTGCCTTGGTTGCCTCAAGGATAAATTCAATCTGCCGATGTAAAGTATCAACCCCTGCTTCTACTGCTTTGCGCTCGCCGATCTCTTTACGCAGTTCTTCGTTCAAGCGGGTCAATTCCGCTGTCCTGACTTTAACGCGAAGCTCAAGTTCTGCGCGGATATCTTTTAACCTGTCTTCTTCGTTTTTACAGTTTTTTGGGTTTTCCATCTACCAAACTCAATATTCCCTTTGGTGTGCCAGCGTCATATCCATAAAGGTGCGCAATCTGCGCGAACGCGACGGATGCCTGAGTTTCTTCAAGGCCTTGGCCTCAATCTGCCTGACCCTTTCGCGGGTGACCTTAAAAACATTGCCTACCTCTTCTAAAGTGCGCGCGGCTCCGTCCTGGATGCCAAAACGCAAGACCAGGATTTTTTTCTCTCGCTCGGTCAAGGTGCTTAAGGCGGAATTCATCTCGTCTTTGAGCATGGAACGGACGGTTTCATTGGCGGGGGAAACCGCTTTTTTGTCCTGAATAAAATCCCCGAAATGCGTATCGCCTTCATCCCCGATGGGCATCTGCAAAGAAATAGGCTCCTGCGCAATCTTTAATATGGATTTTATTTTCCCCTGCGGAAAACGCATCTTATGGGCGATCTCCTCGGGCGTGGGTTCCCGTCCGTTCTTCTGGACAAAGACCCTTGAGAAACGGATGATCTTATTGATAGTTTCGGTCATATGCACCGGTATCCTGATAGTCCGGGCCTGGTCGGCAATCGAACGGGTTATCGCCTGGCGGATCCACCAGGTTGCGTAAGTGGAAAACTTGTAGCCGCGTTTATATTCAAATTTCTCTACCGCGCGCATCAGCCCGATATTTCCCTCCTGGATCAAATCCAGAAAAGAAAGGCCGCGGTTAGTATATTTTTTGGCGATACTTACTACGAGGCGCAGGTTTGCTTCTACTAATTTTTTCTTCGTCCGGTTAAACTTAAGATGCGCAGACTTTATTAACTTCATCTGCTCTTTGATTTTACCGTAAGGCTGGGTGAGTTCCTTTAGTATTTGGCGGCGGCGCAGGTTGCTGCTTTTTCCCGATCGCTTCATATAATCAAGTTCCCGGATCAAAAGGCCCATCTTACGCACTGCGGCTTCAATTACGGAAGTCGTAAAGTTAAGCTGCAATATCAGATTGATCGCATTATTATCGCTGCGTGTCTGCTTGGCCTTGGCTAAAATACGCTTGAACCTTCCCAGGACGCTGCTTTTCTTTATCCGGATATCCTCTTTAACCACCTCTTCCATATTAATCTTGTCTTCCAAGATATCATTGGCAACGATCAAAACCTCATTTCTGGCAAATTTAGCCGCCAGGACCGCGCGCTTGAATTTATCTTCGGCATCCTCAATCTTTTTAGCCAGCTCAATTTCATTCTCCCGGCTCAATAGCGAAATCGACCCCATCTGCTTCAGGTACATCTTCACCGGGTCATCCAGGGGCATAAAACGCTCTTCACTCTTAAGCTGTTCGGAAATAAGTTCTTCCCGGTTGGCAGCCAGATTTTGTTTATCCTGGGCAGCCCGGTTTGCGGACAGCCCGGCATCCTCCTCGCCTTCAACTACCTGGATATCTTCATTACCCAGCAGCTCGAAAAGGTGGTCGATGGCCACGGTGCTTGAAAGGTCTTCGGGGAGAAGATCATTGACTTCATCATAAGTAAGGAACCCTTTTTGTTTGCCCAAGGCAATCAATTTTTCCATATCCTTGCTGGGTTGCTCTTTTTTCTTCATTTGTTAGTCGCCTTTCTTTATAAGATTATGAAATTCCTGGATGAGCCTGTTTAATTTCAACTCATCCCCCGATGATTGGGCGTTTTTTATCTGTACATGCAAATGTTGGCGCCTGGATTTAAGCCTTTCCACTTTGATGCGCGCGATACAGTCATTAATGGCTTTCTCTTTTTCCTGGTCCAAAAGATCCGGCATAAACATGGTTTCACAAACCAGTTGGTTTGCGTCATCTTCGCTGAAATAATTCATCAATACGCTGGGCTCGATATTTTTTCCCTGGATGACCAAATCATGCATTAGCGAAACAATTTTAGCGGTCCGGGAATCCTGGAAATCCGACGGAGAAAGCTCCTGCATGACCTTGGCGATTAATTCCTTCTCCTCCAGCATGAATTTGATTAAAAGCTTTTCCGCCGGATTGATCTGCGGTTTATTCCTCGCTGAAATTTCCGGAGCAGCCTGGCGCGCCGGAACAGGCGACTTTAATTTATGCAGCTCCTCCAGGACATAATGTTCGGAGGTTTTAATCTCCTCGGCTAATTTCTTGATGTATTCTCCCCGCAGGATCGCGTTATCGAACTTATTGATCGTCAAAAGCATTTCAGAGGCAATCTTGCTTTTTCCATGAGCATCTTTCATATCATAACGGCCCTTTAAAATATTAAGCTTATAATCAAATAAGCTGCTGGCATTATCGATTTTGGCTTTGAAATTTTCTACGCCCTGGTTACGCACCAGGGAATCAGGGTCCATTCCCTTTGGCAGCGGAACTACTTTCACATTCACGCCTTCTTCAATAAGGATATCCAGGCTCCTTAAAGTAGCAATCTCTCCTGCCGTATCCCCGTCGTAAATCATCACTACGTTATGAGTATAGCGTTTAAGTAACTTAATCTGCTCTAAGGTAAGGGCAGTACCCTGCGATGCCACGATGTTCTTTACCCCTTCCTGATAAGGGACCATAAAATCCAGGTAGCCTTCGACAATTATCGCGCAATCAGCATCCCGGATAAAATCTTTGGATAAATTCAAGCCAAAAAGGTTCCTTCCTTTCGTATAGATCGGGGTTTCCGGGGAATTAATATATTTGGGCAGGGTATTGTCCATTACCCTGGCGCCAAATCCGATTACCCGGCTGCGAATATCAAAAATAGGAAAAATAATCCGGTTGCGAAAACGGTCATAAAACCCTCCGGCATCTTTGGGCAGGACCAGGCCTGCCTGTTCCATAAGCGAAAGGGGGACATTTTTTGACCTTAAACAATTGATCAGGCTGTCCCAGTTGCTGGTTGCCAGGCCCAGGTGAAACTCCTTTATCGTTTGAAGTTTAATCCCCCTGCTTAAGAGATAGTTGCAGGCGGAAGCGGCGCCGGGAACATGCAGGTTATTTTCATAAAAACTTACCGCCAGTTCATTGACTTTATGCAGCTGGCTGCTTAAACTGGCTGCCCTGGCTGCCTCCGGTTTATTTTGCTCGGGCAAAATAACCCCGGTTTTTTTTGCCAGGACCTCAACTGCTTCCGGAAACTCCATCCGCTCATGGCGCATAAGGAATTTAAAGGCATTGCCTGATTCGCCGCAGCCAAAACAATGATAGATCTGGCGCTCCGCGGATACCATAAAAGATGCCGTCTTTTCATGATGGAACGGACAATTGGCCTTAAAATTCCGGCCGGACTTCTTAAGCGGGATATAGCCGGAAATAACCTCAACTATATCTACACGGCTTAAGATATCTTCTAATAAATTCTCTGGAATAAGACCAGGCATTTTTTATTTTCTCTTGATTCTGGTAAAACCGGAGCAGCCGATTACGGGAAAAGTTTGTTTTGCGGATTCCTCGATATTATCCAGAAGCAGATTCAGGCCGAGCGTATCGGAGGAGATGTGGCCGGCAATAACGACATTAAGATTGGCATCCTTGACTTTCTTAAAATGTTCCTCGCTTAAATGCATGCAGACTAAAGTCCGCACGCCTGCCTTATACAGTTTATCAAAAACATCCTTTGAACCCTCCGTGCCGCCGGTCATCTCAAGTAAAATCTTGCCGGCTTTTCTTTTTGGATTGCCGATAATTACCCGCGGCCCGGCATTAAATTTTTGAGCTATCTTATATTCCGGGATAGCAATCAATATTTTAACTATATCTTCAAGCAAGCTTAGGCTATTACACTTCTGCTTGAAAACAGCATCTAAATAGCTGTAAACATGGTTATCTGCCGGAGTATGCACATTCATAAAAGGCATATCCAATAACCTTGCCGCATCAACCGGACGGGTATGATTTTGCGGCAAGATCCTGCGCTCTACTTCCAGCATCCTCTCTTCCATTAACCTGGAGGCTGTTTTACGGGCAACCCCGGCCTGGCTTAAAAGGTCAATCTGCAGCTTCATTACTTCATGTAAATCTACGAAAGGCTTTCCTTCCGGATGATGGGCAACCACCAGATCCAGCCCCTCTCTTTGACGAATATGGTCGGCAAGCAGGAGATCGGCAACTTCAATATCAATGCCTAACATTATCTTCCTAACTTCCAGGTCAGGCTTTCCAAAAAGGATCGCTGAATCCGCAAAGTTTTTTATTTTTGACTTATCTTTACGCGGGTCGGCCAGGCGGCCAAAACGTACCGCCTGATTGTAAAAATCGATTAGTTTCATTTACGGTTAAATCTCTCTAGGAGCCCGGTAACAGCGGGATTAAACTTCTCTTTTGAAGAAAACTTAGAGATAATATTGCCCCATAACCATCCATAAGTATCGGCTGAAATTAAAACACTCCTGCTGCCCAGATAAGAATATTTTACCGACTCATTCAGGTACTTTACGCTTGAGAGCATTAAAATATAAATTAACAGGCCGATGGTAAAAAACAGGCGCGCCGCTGCCAAAATAACCCCTCCGAATTGGCTGATTTTAGGCGAAGCCTCCAATTTCATATAACGATAAAAACTGTTGCGTAAAACGACAAGAACCAGGTATCCGCCTGCGGCTAAAATAATAAAAACCAGAAGATCCATAAACTCCAGGGGCGTCTCTTTAAGAATAGGCCAGCGCTGAATAGCCTCCGAAAGGCCGGTATAATAATGCAGGGAAATATAGGTTGCCAGCACCACTCCTAAAAGTTTGAAAAATTCAACGGCTAACCCCATCTGAAAAGCAACGTAACATATTCTCACCGAAATAATTATGATTATAATATCCAGAAAATTAAACCGGGTAATTGCATTGATCATTACCTAATTCCTCCCCCATTTTTCATAAAATTGGTTTATCGAAAAGTATAACATATATACGAGCGGCTTGTCAAGGAAGAGGCTCTTGAAAGCTACCCTTTAAACCAGGAAATGGTGCTTTTCAGGCCGTCCTCCAGAGAGACAAACGGCTTCCAGCCTAGAGATTTCCTGGCCCTGGAGATGTCCGGCTGGCGCTGCCGGGGGTCGTCTTGCGGCAATTCCTTGAATACTATTTTGCTTTTTGAAGCGGTTAATTTCAAAACCAGCCTTGCCAGCCGGATCACCGTAAATTCACCAGGATTGCCTAAATTTACAGGCCGGTTCTCCTTGGAACGCATTAAACAAAATAAACCTTCAACCAAATCATCGATATAACAAAAACTCCTGGTCTGTTTTCCGCGGCCATAGACCGTTAAAGGTTTTCCCTTTAAAGCCTGATCGATAAAATTAGGCACTACCCTTCCGTCATTATGGCGCATCCTGGGCCCATAAGTATTAAAGATCCGGGCAATCTTGGTGTCTAATTTATGTACGCGATGGTAGGCCATGGTGATTGCTTCGGCAAAACGTTTAGACTCATCATAGCAGCCGCGCAGGCCGACAGGATTGACATTACCCCAATAATTTTCTTTTTGCGGATGAACAAACGGGTCACCGTAAACTTCAGAAGTGGAAAAAAGCAAAAAAACGGCTTTTTTCTTTTTGGCTAAACCCAAAGCATTATGCGTGCCTAAAGAACCGACTTTCAAAGTCTGAATCGGGAAATTCAAATAATCTTTTGGAGAAGCCAGCGAAGCGCAATGCAAAATGTAATCTATTTTACCGGCAATATCAATACGGTTGGCAACATTACAGACATCCAGGCGAAAATTCTTATCCTTCAAAAACGGCCTGATATTATCCAGGCTGCCGGTAATAAAATTATCCAGGCAGATTACCGAATAACCGCAATTGAGCAATTTCTGGCTTAAATGCGAACCGATGAATCCGGCCCCGCCGGTAATCAAAACCGTTTTTTTAGGCATTTTCCTTCCAATAATCAACGGTCGTTTTTAATCCGTCAATAAAATCAACGGCTGGCTTATAATTAAGTTTCTTTTTCGCCTGGCTGATGTCGGCAAGCGTCCTGAATACATCGCCGGCCCGCACAGGCAGAAATAAAGGCTTGATATCTTTACCCAGGATCTTATTTAAAATCCCGGCCAAATCCAATATGCTGGTATCCTTTCCGCCGGCAACATTGAAGACTCCGTATTTTACCTTATCAGCTTTTACGGCGCGAAGATTCGCCTGCACTACATTTTCGACAAACGTAAAATCCCGCGATTGCTTACCGTTGCCAAAAATCGGCGGAGGCAGGTTTTTTAATAAACAATTAATGAACTTCGGGATAACCACCGCATAATCATCGTCTAAGGCCTGGCGCGGGCCAAAGACATTAAAATAACGCAGGGCAACCGTGGGCAGGCCAAAATACAGGCTGAATATCTTGCAATAGTGTTCACCGGTTAATTTGCTTAAAGCATAAGGCGAGATGGGGGCAGGAACAAAGGCCTCCTTCTCAGGATAATCGCTGACTTCTCCATAGACCGAGCTCGATGAAGCAAAGATGAACCGCTTAATCCTGTTTTTAACAGAAGCCTCCAGCATATTAAGGATGCCTTCGATATTCACGAGGTTATATGCATGGGGGTCTTTCATGGACTTCGGCACGCTTCTTAAGGCAGCCTGATGCAAAACAAAATCAATGTTTTTTGTTGCCTTGATACAAATGGATTTAGAACAAATATCTCCCCTGATCAAATCGATTCTTCTCCCAAAATTATTAAGATTAGAAATTTTTCCGCTGGAGAAATTATCCAAAACCCGCACATAATGGCCTTGATTAACCAATGCCTCGGCAATATGCGAACCGATGAATCCGGCCCCGCCGGTTACTAAAAACCTGCTCATAACCGCTCCACCCTTTCCTTATTCCTTCCTTTATAAACATTCCTGGAATCAAAAATCAATTTCGCATTATTTAATAAAGCCGGATAATCTATCCCCGTATGATCGGTAGCAATCAACAGGCAATCAAATTCTTTGATTATCTTATTATTCAATTGGACTGATTTTAAATCCAAACCTTTTACTTTTAAAAAAGGTATCAGCGGGTCGAAATAGGAAACCCTGGCGCCCTGTTTTTTCAGGCAGAGGATCACATCGATGCTCGGAGATTTACGCAGGTCTTTAATATCTTTTTTATAGGTAACGCCGATAACTAATATTTTGGCCCCCTTAAGCTCCTTCTTATTCCCTGCCAAAACATCCTTAATCCTTTTTACGATATACTCCGGCATATAATTTATCACATTTGAGGCCAGCCGGATGAAACGCGAATGAAAGCCGAAGCTTCTTGCCTTCCAGTGCAGATACAGGGGGTCTTTGGGGATACAGTTATGCACCACTATGCCATAGGAGGTCACAAAAGAATGGGGTTTTTCCGTTTCGACAGAATAAACCAAATCTCCGGTAGTAAAATTTGCTGATTTAACTTTAACCGTAGCGAAATTATCAAATCTTTTGAATGTTTTATTCACCGGCCTGTTTTTGTTTAATTCAAGGTACTCTTCGATAATACGCTTCTTTTTACCATCAAACAGTTCTTTGAAGAAACTTAATTGCGGGTAGCCAAAAATAGAAAGCGAATATTTTCTTTTCTTAAAAGTAGCAACTATGCCTAAATCATTTAAAAGCGCGATCAACTGTTGAAACAATTTCTTGCTGGAGGTAAAATAGGAAATACTGGCCGTATTAACATTATGGAAATATTCTTTTTCATTCTTACGGTAGCGCCATTTGCCAAAAAAATGCTCTACACAGCCGTCGCCTCGAAATAAGCCGGCAATCAGTGCTTTTTTATTACGCTGGCTCGCGCTAAAGATCATCCCGGGAATTTGCATATTGTAGCAATTTTTCCCGCAATTCAAGACTTCCTGCATCAAGAAACCAAATATGTTTGATGAAACCTTGATGCATGAAGAATGCCATTTTTTTGACTCATACACCGAAGCCCTTATTCCTAAATAACCCAAAATACTTAAGACGTCTTGGATGTACTCTTTTTCAGAGCGGTTGAAACTAAACCTCACCCTCATCGATTTATCTGGGGTTAAACAACCTTCGCTTAAATAATAACCGATCAGCCGGAAAAAACCTTCATCAAGCTCAACCACAGCCGGAAAATCACTACAGGCCGGCCCCCTTCCCGTAACCATCCTTAAACGATTATGGTCAATCCGGACACGGTCTTCAAGCATGAACAAATATTTAAGCGGGAGGTAATTATCCGATAAATACTCCCAGCAGCTATCAGCTATCCTTGCGCCTGATTCCAGGCGAAATATCGATTTTAACTCTGCCGCGTAGTCTTTCCATTGAAAATCTACAGGTTTAACGCGTATCTTTGATACCAAAATACTATTTCTAGCTTTAAGCTCATTGACAAGATCTATCTTAGTATTGGCCAGACTATCTTTAAAATCCGGCAAAGTCAGGCAAATAGGCAGAGAATCCCCTCTTTGCAAATCCTTGGCATATTTTAACTGCCATGCGCCGTTATTATATATAAACATAGGATGCAAATCAGTAACCTTAAGCAGGCGGCCGTCTTCAGTAGCGATATTCACTATCTTACCAGTATAAGGCCGGACGCTAGCGGCGGTAATTTTTTTAAAAACACTCTTTTTCTTTATCGGATCAAAAGAAAGTATTTCTATGTCTTTATAAGTATTCTTTTTTATATGTTTTATTAATTCCGGCATTTGTAAAGTCTTCAAAGCGCTTAATTCTCTGATAAAGACAGTTTCATTCTTATCAAGGCAGTGGCCTCCCACCCCGGGGCCCGGATAAAAAGGCATGAAACCAAACGGCTTGGTGCTGGCTGCCTGGATCACCTCCCAGATGTCGATTTTCATTTTATGCGCCATCATCGCCAGCTCATCGATTAATCCGATATTGATCAGGCGGAAGGTGTTTTCAAGGAGCTTCACTGTTTCAGCGGCGCGGGCACTGCTTACCGGGACAACCTGTTTAATGATAATCCGATAAACTGCCATGGCAAGCCGGGTAGCCTGGAGATTGATGCCGCCGACAACTTTGGGGATCTTATGCACCGGAAATTTTTTATTTCCCGGATCAATCCTTTCCGGTGAAAAACAAAGATAAAAATCCTTGCCGTGCTTAAAACCTTTATTTTGAAAAATCGGCAGGATCTCCTCTTCGGTGGTCCCGGGATAGGTGGTGCTTTCTAAAACAACCAGCGCCCCGTTTTTTATATGCGCGACCACTCCTTCTACCGCATTCTTAATGAAAGAAATATCCGGCAGGTATTTTCCTTTAAGCGGCGTAGGCACGCAAATCAAAACTGCATCGGCCTGCCCGATATCCGAAAAATCCGCGCTGGCTCTAAAATACCCGCTCTTGAGGGCATCTTTTAACTCATTGCTGCTGATATCGCTGATATAAGATTTCCGCCGGGCAATAGAGTTCAGGCGGCCGGAATCTATTTCGATACCAACGACCTTGATGCCTTTTTTGGCAAACTCTAAAGCCAGAGGAAAACCCACATAGCCTAAGCCTACAACGGCCAACTCTACCTGCTTATTTTCTATTTTTTTGGTTAGATCCAGCAAAACTTTATTCATTCCCTCTTCCTATGCCTATATAGGTAAAACCAAGTTTTTTAAGCAGCTTAGGGTCATAGATGTTCCTTCCATCCACTATCAGGGCCCGTTTTAACCTCTTTTTTAATTTTCTAAAATCCAATTCTTTAAATTCATTCCATTCTGTGGCAACAATAAGGCAATCGGCATTTGATGCGGCCTGATATGGATTTTTACAAAAGGTTACATCCTTTAAAACCCTCTTTGCCTTCTCCATCGCCTTAGGGTCATAAACTTTGATCCTGGCCCCATCTTGGGCCAAGGCGTTAATTAAATCGATGCTGGAGGAATTCCTTAAATCATCGGTATTTGGTTTAAAAGCAAGGCCCAAAACAGCAATTGTCTTATCTTTTATGATCCAGAGGCTGTCCTTGATCTTTTGTAAAACATATCTTTTTTGTTCATCATTGGTATTCCTTACCGCTTTAAGGATTTGGAAATCGTAACCTAATTTATCCGCGATGGTAATAAAGGCTTCGGTGTCTTTGGGAAAACAGGAACCCCCATAACCAATCCCGGCATGCAGAAAATGACGGCCGATACGGTTATCCAAACCCATGCCCTGGGCCACTTCTTTCACATCCGCCCCCACCCGGTCGCAAATACGGGATAGCGCGTTGATAAAAGATATCTTGGTCGCCAAAAAAGCATTGGAAGCATGCTTGATCAATTCAGCTGACTTGATATTGGTAATTAAAATAGGCCTGTTCAAAGGCTGGTAGAGGTCGGTCATTATCTGCTTGGCCTTAGCGCTTTCTACCCCTAAAACAATCCGGTCGGAATGGTTAAAATCATTGATTGCCGAGCCCTCCCGCAAGAACTCCGGGTTAGAAACCACGTCAAACTTGTGCTTATCTTTAATATAAGTAGCAATTGTTTTTTTGATCCAAACGCAGGTCTCAACCGGCACGGTGGATTTTTCAACGATTAAACGGTAGCCATCCATATTCTGGGCGATATTACGGGCAACATTTTCTATGCCGGTTAAATCCGCCTCGCCATTTTCCAGCGCCGGAGTCCCTACGGCAATAAAAATCACTTCGCCGGCCTTTACTGCATCCTTAATACTTGAGGTAAATTTAAGCCTTTTATTTTTAAGATTATTGGTAATCAACTCCTGTAAGCCCGGCTCATAAATAGGAACTATCCCCTTCTTAAGCCCGTTAATCTTCTTTTTGTCGTTATCGGCGCAAACAACCTGATTTCCCAGCTCGGCAAAACAAGCGCCGCTGACCAATCCCACATAGCCTGAACCAATGATCGAAATATTCATTTTATTGGGCTCCGGATTTCTTTTCGCTTACAGATTGATCGAACCCGAATTCATTTTCAGGGAAGGCTTTGAGCCTGAAGGCAAAAAATATGCTTGTGCCGCTGATTTCTTTCTTATTAAGGGTAATGTCCAGATCCCAACAGTGCAGGTCGCGGGTCAAAGTATATTCCTGCTCTTGGGAGCCTCTTTCAAGAGTATCGGTCTTTCTAAGATTATAACGCTGATAAATACCGAACTTCCATTTAGGGGTTAACCGCCAATGAAAACCGGCAGTCACCTCATTTTTACCTTTCCTTTCATAACGCTGGCCGAGGGAAAAAGAACGGTCTTGGCCAAGGTCAAAGGTCAAATCGTAATTAACCAGAGAAAACCGGTTATAGTTAATAAGATCGTGGTCGGAATGCTCATAAGTAGCCTCACCTTCAAGGCGCATCCAGGAATAAGGAAGTATTTTTAATTTAAAGAGGACATCCGAAAGCTGGCTGGTAAGTCTTTTGCCGGTATTATTCAAAATCGCATTATCGCCGGTCTTAGGGTCAAGCACATAATCTGTCGTAACTAAAAGATCCGCGAAATCAACGCTCTGGCCGTTGCGCTTAGTCTGCAGCTTATTGGATAAACTTAAAGAAGCGGTATTGCCGCGGTGTATGGAATCTACGCCATCAATCTGTTTTATATTACCAATCGGAATAGTAGGCACATGCGTATACAGATACCCTATGGTCGGAGTAATTACATGCCTTAAACCATTAACATCCAAGCCTAAGAAATTTGTTTTGACGTCGAATACGCGGTAGAATTTGGTGCTCATATCCGCGCCGCTGTAAAAAATTGTGCGCACAATTCCTGCCTGATCATTTGCCCCTCTGTCATAAAACGTCTGGCGGCTGGAAACAAAAGGCTTAAATTGTATGAAAGCGATCTTCATCGGATAGGACAACGTATTCTTCGTATCAAACCTGGTATCCGTCAAATCATCGCCCAGAGTGGTCCCTTTCTTATTATAAGTACCCAATTGGTTTATACTTTCAAAATATAACGGGCTTTCACCTAACTGCAAGCTTGGCAGGTTGTAATTTACCTCCGGCTTCTTTTCAATCTGGTCAAACCAATGATTAGTGCGCATTTGCAGAAGCACGTCCAGGCTGGAATAATCAAAAGCGTGATGGAAAAAGGCGTAACTTAATGGCTGACTGTCCTTTTCGTATTCGCGGAAAAAATAATCCTGGAGGAAACTGCGGTTAGCCGGATAGGTCCAGTCGTCCTTTCTTCTTTTGTCTGTAATTTTAAGCAGCTCCGCGGTAAAATTGGTGCGTTGATCGATATCCCATTTATGGCGCCAACGCATAAAATAACGCTGGAACTCCGTCAGCGCCCCTTTTGGCTGGTCTGCGGGTTTCTCATTCGTGTAATAAAATTTAAATTCGCCCTTGCCTGCCCCCGGTGTCCGGTAGTTTGAGTAAAAACCCTCTGCCCAGCCTAATTTATTACGGTAGTCAAGCAAAAGCCTGCCATCCAGATTATCGGTAATATTGTAACGCCAGGCGCTCAATAGATACGGACCCCAATCCTTACGCGTACCCGGCTCAACCTGCACATGCATAAGCGGGTCTTTCATGGAATAGTTGAAACGCGGAAGATAAACAACCGGGACAGTTCCAAGATAGAGCGTAGCCTGTTTGGTTTGCGTTTTGTCTCCGGGAAACATATTCAATTTCTTTACCGCGAAACGATAATGAGGGTGATCCATGCTGCAGGTAGTAAAATATCCTCTTTTAGCGATAAATTCACTGTCGCTTACCTTTTCCACAACCTTGGCCTTGCCAAAATAAGGATTGGCGCGAAAATCAGCATTATAGATAATTCCGGTTTTATTGGCAAAATCATAAACAATTTTTTCACCGGTAACTACCCCCTTTGCATCCTGAAGCCGGGCATTGCCTTCAGCCTGGCCTTCTTTTGTCAGCATGTTAACCTTTAATTTATTACAAGTCAACTTCGACCCTTTATAAGTAACTTCGATATTTCCGGTAGCGGTTACCTCTTTGTTATCGGCTGAATATTCGACATTATCGCCGTTGATAATTATCGGCGACTCTTTGGTTTCCTCCGCAAATACCGGGGCTGCAGATAAAAAAATAAAGGCGGCGGCAACGATTGTATCGATAAAAATTTTCAACTTGCTAACCTTTCCTTGACCAAAAATCCCGCTCCGATGACCCCGGCGTTATTACCCAGTTTGGCTTTAAATATCTTTACCCTTTTTGCCTGCACGCTCATTGCCCGCTGCAAAATAGTTTGCTTAACGTTTTCAAACAATACCGCGCCGGCCTCAGAAATTCCGCCGCCAATTACGATCGCATCCAGATTAAGTAAATTTACGATCCCGCTTAAAGCAACCCCCAGTTTTTGCCCAACCCTGCTCCAGAGTTTTACAGCCTTGGCATTTTTATCGCGGGCCAAGCGGCTTAGCTCCTCAAGAGAAATCCCGTGGCCAAACAATTTATGCGCATCCTTAATGATCGCGGCATTGCCGATATATGCCTCAAGGCAGGCTTTGCCGCCGCAACCGCAAAGCGGCCCCTCCTCATTAAGAGGAATATGGCCAAGTTCTCCGGCGGCATTATCCGCACCCCGATAAAGGGCTCCGTTAATAATCAGCCCTCCGCCGACTCCCGTGCCCAAGGTCAAACATAACGCATTCGCATATCCCCTTGCTGAACCAATTCTATGCTCGGCTAAAGCCATCAGCTTGGCATCGTTATCGATACAAACCGGCAGTTTGGTTTTACGTTCTAGGATTTTTTTAAACCCTACGTTTTTCCACCCCGGGATATTCGGCAGGAAATGCACGACTCCCCTTAAAGTGTCAACCGGACCAGGTAAACCTATACCCACTCCAAAGATAATGTCCCGGGACAACTTGCGGCTTAAAATAAAACTGTTTACGGAATCGGCAACGCCATCAATGAGCTTATGCTTATTATCAAAACTCTTTGTGCTAAAAGAGTTTTTGGCTTTAATCCTTAAGCTGCTGTCGAGCAAAGCGCATTTTAAATTAGTGCCGCCTAAATCTATGGCGATAATATATTTTTTAACCATTGTGGTATTTTATATTAAAACACTCCGGTTTTCAAGGAATAATTACGCGGGTCCTTCCTTAAGCGTCTGCCTTGTCTTGTTTTCTCGCAGGGACGCTTGTTTGCCCCTGCGCGGCAAACTGCGCTCGGGTTTCGGCCTCGCTCTGCCGGAGCATTTATTGTGGGCAGCCGTGCCCGCTCGGCCTGCAAACGCCCTGCTCGAAATCAAGCCAAGCCATCCGCTGATAATATATATAGATGACACTGACAAGTTTCGCAGCGAATGTCGATTTCTTAACGCAAAAGGTTTTTCGCAGCTTAGCGGGTGACGAACCTTGGACTCGAGCAGCATCTCAAAAATTCGAGCGGGCAGGGTTGCCCGCACTAAATGTCCTGGCAGAGCGAGAATTTTTGCCGAAGCGAAGATTTTCCACGCTGGGGAAAATCGAGCGGTGCTGCCAAAGACAAGGCTCGGCAGGACCCGCTATTGTACCAAAGCAAAAGACGGAAAGCCAAAGCTAATCAAATAATTAGGCGGGAGAGAAACAAACCCGGTTCTTTCCGGTTTCCTTGGCCAGGTATAAAGCCTGGTCCGCCATTTCAATCAAGTCCTGCATATTTAAAGCATTGTCCGGAAAAGTAGAGGCGCCTATACTCACGGTAACTTTTAGCTCTTCATCATAAACCTTAATTGCCGCTGCGGCGATTGCCTGCCGGATTCGTTCAGCGGCAAAATTAGCCTGCTCTCTGCCTGTTTCAGCCAGGACAATGGAAAGTTCTTCGCCTCCGTAGCGGCCGATAAAATCTATCTGCCTGACCGCTTCGCTTATAGTCTTAGAAACCTGGCGCAAGACGGCGTCGCCGACTAAATGCCCATAGCGGTCATTAAAACGCTTAAAATTATCTATATCGATCATCAAAAAGCTTAAAGATAACTTATTCTTTTTGGAACGCTTCATTTCTTCGCTAAAACGCTCTAAGAAATATCTCCGGCAGTAGAGCTGCGTAAGGGGATCGGTAATGGTCATCCCCTGGACCTTCTGATAAAGCAATGCCCTTCTTAAGCCGATCAAAAATTGCTGGGTTAAGATCCCAAACTTCTCTTTGTCCGCTTCGGAAATCCTGTCTACCGCTAGATAACCGGCGATTTGATCTTCTTCAATACCTAAAGGCAGGATCGTGTAATCTTTGTATTTGACTAAATCCGCGCTGTCTTTTAGATAACGGCAATCGCCGATGCTAATGTATTTTTTCAGGCTCTGGTTAAAAGTAGCAAAAACTTTTTCTTCATCCAAATTCCTGCAAATATCTTTGGTCAGCTCATAAAGCGCCAGGGTCTGGGCGAATACTTTATTCAGCCGGCTGTTTTGCGAATTCAAGTGTTTTTTGAGATCGGTTAAATTTTTAAGCTCATTGGTCAAGCTGATATTTCTTGCCTGCTGATATTCGATGCGCCCGGCAAAAATCCGGCGTAACGACATATACCAGGCAACGGTTAAAATTAAAAATGATATTATATAGAACATACCCGGTTTCTTCCTTTGCGCTTAGCGCTATACATAGCTTTATCCGCCTTTTGGATCAGCTCATCTTCATCTTTTGTGTCCAGCGGCAGGCTGGCTACGCCTATGGAAACGGTTACCTGCGTATCCTGCCGGCGCAGCACGATATTCTCCTTCTCAATCCTGCGGCGCAGGTCTTCGGCGATACCCGATGCTTTTTGCTTATTTACTTCCGGCAGCATAACCAAAAACTCTTCTCCTCCGAACCGGCATAACAGCGGGTTAAATTCCTTTAAAGTATTTTTTAACAGGTGGCCCATCTTCTTTAAAACAATATCTCCGGCAGTATGCCCGAATTTATCGTTATATTGTTTAAAAAAGTCGATATCGATCATCATTAATGATAAATGCTGGTCCAGGCGCAAGATGCGCCTGGCCTCGTCTTTTAACCTTGTGATAAAATGCGGCCTTGTAAAAAGCGCGGTTAAACCGTCATGAATGGCCAGGTCCTGTTCTTTCTGAAAAAGCAAGCTATTTTCTACCGCTGCGGCCCCCAGATCGGCAACCAGAGAGAGGAACCGCAGGTCATCCTGATTAAAAGCGCCGCTATTTTTGCTTTCAAGGCGCAAAAGCCCGAGCAAAGAATTATGGCTGATTAAGGGCGAGCTGATTAAAGATAATACCGGCCGCGCCTCCAGGTTAGGCAAAGCCTCTAAATCGAAACGGAAATCATTTTTCAGGTCCTCAATGATAAGTTGGCTGGAATGCCTTAAGACCCACTGGTCAAAGATATCCCCTTCTTTAGTCAGGACGACCAGATCGCTGTCATCTTTTATGCTATAAACCAAATTAAGCTTCTGATACTGGTTGTTAACCAGGTAAAACAGGGCGCATCCGCTATTATTTGAGATTAAAGAGTAAACCGCAGAACTTAGCACATGGATAACGGTATCTAATTTTAAACTGCGGTTAAGGTCTTCGATTACCTTTTTCAAATTATCATAACGGGTGATCTTGAATTCAAGCGCTTGAACGAATTCCCGGTCTCTTTTATTTTCGGCCTTGATGATATTTACTTGTTCCGTGTTGCGCTCAATTTGAAAATGGACAAGCAAGGAACGATCGGAGAATACTTTTAAAAAGTAAAGCAGGATAAAGACATCGGCTAAGATAAATACTAAAAAAACGGCAGGATTGATTTTTTGATGCAATAAAACGGAATTTATTACTAGGAATGCAACTGACAGGATAAGCAAAAAAAACCAAAAAAATTTACGGATGGCATTCTGCCGCATTGAGCTTATTTTAGCTTTCGGGTGAGTCTTTGAAGCCTAAACAATAGTTTCTTCGGTGCTCTTATCAAAAAAATGCACCTTGCTCATATCAAAAACC
Organism: Candidatus Omnitrophota bacterium; assembly: GCA_028715785.1. GTDB lineage: Bacteria > Omnitrophota > Gorgyraeia > Gygaellales > Profunditerraquicolaceae > UBA6249. Next base: position 146,696 of record JAQURC010000002.1, on the reverse strand, counting down.
ACGTCCATCTCCTGATTGACCCTGGGACGGTCATGGGCGCCGACGCGGGCGATAAAGGTGTGCTTGCCCGTGTTCAGGTAGAGATAAACCTCCGAACCCATGGGTTCGAATACTTCGCAGTTTACCCGGACGATATTTTCCGGCGGGGCCTCGGAAACAAACAATTTATCGTAAATATCTTCGGAGCGGATACCGAAAAACACCTCGCTGCCGGCATAGTTAGCCATCTTTTTATGCATGCCTTCAACCAGTTTTACCTTGATCCTGCCTTCATCAAAATAAAATTTACCCTCTTTTTTGATAATCTTGCCCTGCATAAAATTCATCGGCGGGGAGCCGATAAAACCGGCAACAAACTTATTTTTTGGATTATCATAAACATCGATAGGGTCGCCTAATTGGGAAATAACCCCGTCTTTCATAACCGCGATGCGGTCCCCCATCGTCATGGCTTCAACCTGGTCATGGGTTACATAAATGATCGTCGTCTGGAGCCTTATGTGCAGCTTATGGATTTCGGTGCGCATCTGCACGCGCATCTTGGCGTCGAGATTGCTTAAAGGCTCATCGAACAAGAAGACCAAGGGCTTCCTCACAATTGCCCTTCCCACTGCCACCCGCTGGCGCTCGCCTCCGGAAAGTTCGCGGGGTTTACGTTTCAACAGGCGCTTGATCCCCAGGACTTCCGCAGCCTCATTGACCCGCTGAGTAATTTCCTGTTTAGGAATACGCCGGAGCCTTAAACCAAATGACATGTTTTCTTCCACGGTCATATGGGGATAAAGGGCGTAATTCTGAAAAACCATGGCAATATCCCGGTCTTTCGCCGGAACATCATTAACGCGTTTATTTCCGATATAGATATCGCCTGAACTGATCTCTTCTAAGCCGGCGATCATCCTCAAAGTGGTGGATTTACCGCAGCCGGAAGGCCCCACCAGGACCATGAACTCCTTATTTTCAATACCTAGATTTACTTTATTAACCGCCAGCACATTTCCGGGAAAAACTTTGCAAACATTATTTAAACTTACCTGGGCCATTTAATTACTCCTTATTAAATTAAAAATAAACTCAATTATTATATAAAAATTAATCGAAATAATTAATCAACTGGCTTAAAATATTTTTCATATTTTTACGATGCACGATCATATCGATAAGCCCGTGGTCCAGCAAGAATTCCGAACGCTGAAAACCAGCGGGAAGCTTCTGCCTTATGGTCTGTTCGATAACCCTGGGGCCGGTAAAACCGATTAACGCCCTAGGCTCAGCCATAATGATATCCCCTATCCCGGCAAATGAAGCCATGATCCCGGCCATCGTCGGGTTGGTCAGCACAGAAATATACGGCAATTTCGCTTTGCGATGGTAAGACAAAGCGGCGCAGGTCTTAGCCATTTGCATAAGGCTATACATCCCTTCATACATCCGCGCTCCCCCGCCTGAGCCGGAAACAATAATCATGGGAAGCTTATTTTTAGTGGCGTATTCAATAGACCGGGTGATCTTCTCGCCGACTACCGAGCCCATCGACCCCATGATAAAACGCGAGTCGGTCACGGCAACAACCGCCGCTTTTGAATTAATTTTGCCTTCACCGGATACGACCGCATCCTTTAAGCCCGTAGCCTCCTGGTCCTGCTTTAATTTTTCCTTATAGGTCTTTGGCCCCTTAAAATCAAGCGGATCAACGGAGACCATGTCCTTGTCAAACTCCGTGAAACTATCTTTATCAACCAATAAATCCACCCTCTGGTAAGCAGTCAGCCCGAAATGATAATTACATTTAGGGCAAACCCTGAAATTTTCTTCCAAAGTTTTGTTATAAAGTGTTTCCGAGCACTCCTCGCATTTTGTCCATAATCCGTCGGGGATCTCTCTTTTCTTTAGCCTGACTATCGTGTATTTTGGTTTACCGAATAAAGCCACTCTTTAATCCTTTTCGAACTTATTGATTAAAAGACCCGAAAGCACCTTGGGATAAAAATAGGTGGACTTAGGAGGCATCTTGTTGCCCCCTAAAGCAACATTAATGATCTGCTCGATTTTAACCGGGTTAAGGAAAAAGGCGATATTCGAAGGATTGGCATCAACCTCCTCCAATAATTCTGGAGGATCCGGGCTGTATTTTATATTAGGCAGGTTATTTAAATCGAGCTTCAAGATATTCTTTAATACCAGATAATTGAAGATGGCCACATCCAGAGTCCGGTATTCTTTGGGCTTATCCGCGATCAACTTATCCAGGATCTTGATGTTCTTTAAACGAAGCAGGAAATATTTTTTATCCTTATATACCCCGATAAGGTGCTCGGTGCAGCCGGCTTTCTCCATAAGGAAGAAAAAACGCGTTTTGTCTTTTACCTGGTCAACGTCAAAATACTCTTTGGCCTTAGCGATGAAATCGTCAAGGCTAAGCCCCTTAGCCAGCTTGAGCAGGCGATGGATAGCTAAAATGGACAGCCCGCGCGGATCCGTATTGGTAAAATACGCTAAACAATAATTAAAATCTTCTTCTCCGGTGAATTGGTCCTTGAGTTTTTCACGCTTAAGGTCGCGGTAAGCGCAGGCAACCTCATAGCGGTGATGGCCGTCGGCAATAAACATATTTTCTCCGTTCATGCCGGATTCGATACTCTTTAAAACCTGCGGATCGTCTATCCGCCATAATTTATGCACGGTTTTTTCATCATCGGTAACCTCAATAAAGGCCGTTTGCGAAGGGATATATTTCTGAAAAATCCGCTGGATAATGCGTTTCTTGTCCTGGCAGATTATAAATATCGGGCTAAGGTTTGCTTTTACCTGCTTGATCAGCTTAAACCTGTCCAGCTTGGCCGCGGTGTGCGTATTTTCATGGCCATAAACAGAAGAGCTTTTTTCATCAGCAAGCCTAAGCAGAGAAATAAATCCCAACCGGGTTTTTTTCTCTCCGCGGATAATATACTGCTGGCTATAAAAGTAGATGGCCGGGCGCTCTTCTTCAACAAGAATACTGTCCTTAAGCCACTGGCGGAATATTGTTGCCGCCTTGTGGTATCTGTCTTCATCAGGAGAGTCTTTTGATAAAAGCACGTGGATAAAATTATAAAGCGAACGCTCAAGGAAGATCTCCTGAGCGGCTGGAGAGATTACATCATACGGCGGGCAGACAACTTGCTTAAGATTCCCGATTTTTTCCTGGTTGTATACTACTGCCTTAAAAGCCCTTATTTTAGTCATGGAGGAAATATTTTACCACAGAAAATAACAAAAACAATAAATTAAAAGCCTATTTGCCCTGATGGCCGGGGCAGCCGGCGCAGCCTTCGTGCGTCTTAGGACAAGTAACGGCAGCATCGCCGCTATTTGAAGGCTTGGCTGTCCTCTTATAGTCCGTAGCGTAAAAACCCGGCCCTTTAAAGATAAACCCTCCGGAACTGCTGATCAATTTCCTTATCTTTTTACCGCATTTTGGGCACTTTGTCTTGGGTTTTGCCGTTATGCTCTGTAAAATTTCAAATTTATGTTTACAAGCCAGGCATTCGTATTCGTAAGTAGGCATATTTATCCTTTTATCGAAATGGTTTTTTAATTTTATCCGTAAAGCTTTCTTTTGATTTCAGGTCTTCGCCGTTTAAAAGGGCAAATTCTTCGATTAATTGCCTCTGCCGAAGAGACAACCTCACGGGAATATCAACCTCCACTTTTACCAATTCATCGCCGATCTCCCGGGAATGCAAATCCGGTATACCCTTGCCTTTGAGGCGGAAGGTCTTGCCGCACTGGGTGCCCGCGGGGATCTTCATTGTCAACCTCCCGCTTAAAGTAGGGACCTGGACCTCTCCCCCTAAAACAGCTTTGGCCAAACTTATATTCACCGAAGTAGCAATATCGTTATTATGCCTCTGAAAGATATCATGCTCCCTGACCTCAATGACCACATATAAATCCCCGCGGCTATTTATACCTGCCTCTCCTTCTCCCCGGACGCGTAATTGCGAGCCATTATCGACCCCGGCGGGGATCTTGACTTTAATTTTTTTAGTAACTTTGACCCGGCCTTCTCCCCGGCAATCCGGACAGGGACTGGCGATAGTTGAGCCTTCCCCGCCGCAACGCGAACAGGTTTGCGCCAGTTGAAAGAAACCGTTTGAAACTACTGTTTTGCCCGCTCCTTTGCATTGCGGACAGACACTCCTCTTTGTCCCGGCCCTGGCTCCGCTTCCGGAGCAGCTGGCGCAAGTTTCATAACGGGGAACAGTGATTATTCTTTCTACCCCAACAGCTGCTTCCTCAAGCGAAATTTCAATCGCGATCTGCAGGTCCCTGCCGCGCCTCCTGGAAGATTGGCCCCTTGACTGCCTGGCTCCGCCGATATCAAATCCTAAATCGCCGAATAATTCTTCAAATATGCTTGCCCCGCCGCCATAGCCACCACCCATCTCCCTAAAGATGCTGCTAAAATCAGCGCCTCTAAAAATATCCTCCTGGGCATATTTCTGGTCGATGCCGGAATGGCCGTATTGATCATAAAGATCCCGCTTGGAAGAATCGGAAAGCACCGCGTAAGCCTCGGAAATCCCCTTAAATTTATCCTCGGCTTCTTTTTTTTGCTCAGGCGGCACCCGATCGGGATGGTATTTAAGCGCCATCTCCCGGTAAGCCTTTTTTATCTCATCGAGGCTTGCGGTTTTGGATACCCCCAATATTTGGTAATAATCGCCTTTAACCGACATCTTTATTTTTTCTTACCGTCGTTGTCCTCTTCTTTATATTCAGCGTCGATAATATCCTCATCTTTTTTTGCGCCTTTTTCAGGCCCTTCGGTAGTATCCTGCTGCCCCGGTCCGGCCTGGCCTTGCTGCGACTGCTGCTGTTTGGCGGCGGCCTGCTTATAAATTTCCTCGGCAAGCTTATGCGAAACTTTGGTTAATTCCTCCATGCCTTTCTTGATCCTGTCCACATTTTTATCTTTTATCGCTGCTTTTAAATCATTGGCCTTAGCTTCAATATCCGCCCGTTCGGCCTGGCCCACCTTATCGCCATAATCCTTTAAGGATTTTTCGGTGGCGTATACCAGATTATCCGCCTGATTAATCGTCTCGATCTCCTCTTTCTTTTTGGCGTCATCAGCCGCGAACCTCTCGGCATCCTTGACCATTTTATCAATTTCTTCCTTGGATAGCTTCTTAGGAGCGCTAATGCGGATGGACTGTTCTTTGCCCGTGCCTAAATCTTTGGCGGAGACATGCACAATCCCGTCCCGGTCGATATCAAATTTAACTTCGATCTGCGGGACACCGCGCGGCGCAGACGGAATACCGACCAAATCAAACCTTCCTAATTCCACATTATCATCCGCCATCTGGCGTTCACCCTGCAGGACCCGGATAGTAACCGCGGTTTGATTATCCGCCGCGGTTGAAAAAATCTGGCTTTTTTGCGTGGGGATAGAGGCGTTTCTTTCGATTAATTTGGTATTTACTCCGCCCAATGTTTCAATGCCTAAAGAAAGCGGGGTAACATCCAAAAGAAGCACGTCTTTGACCTCGCCGGTAATAATCGCCGCCTGGACCGCCGCCCCTAAAGCAACGCATTCCATCGGGTCAACTCCGCGCTCGATTTTTTTACCAACATAATCTTCAACAAATTTCTGAACGATAGGCATACGCGTCGGCCCGCCGACCATGATAATCCGGTCAACCTCTTTTGAGGTTAATTTGGCGTCTCCCAAAGCCAGCTCCATAGGATGGCGGCATTTTTCAATGATCGGCCCGACTAGATCCTCTAATTTGGCGCGGGTAATATTCATAGTTAAATGCTTAGGCCCGGTACTATCAGCAGTAATAAAAGGCAGGTTAATATCCGTGCTCACAGTAGAAGATAATTCAATCTTAGCCTTTTCCGCTGCTTCACGCACCCTCTGGACCGCCATTTTATCATTCATTAAATCAATGCCTGTTTCGCGTTTGAACTGACCGACAATATATTCAAGAAGCACCCGGTCCATATCCGTGCCGCCTAACTGTGTATCTCCGCTGGTTGACTGCACGTGGAATACACCTTGGGCCATTTCCATAATTGTTACATCCAAGGTGCCTCCGCCCAAATCAAAAACCATGATCTTCTGCTCTTTACCCGCTTTTTCCAGGCCATAAGCAAGGCAGGCGGCTGTAGGTTCGTTAATAATACGCAAAACTTTTAATCCGGCGATTTCTCCGGCGTCTTTAGTCGCCTGACGCTGGTTATCATTAAAATAAGCCGGGCAAGTAATGACTACATCCTCGACCTTATCTCCCAGATATGCCTCGGCATCCTGCTTAATTTTCTGCAATATAAACGCGGAAATTTGCTGCGGAGTATACTCTTTGCCGTAAGCTTTGAATTTAAAATCCGTGCCCATTTTGCGCTTAGCCGCCTGGATTGTCCCTTCGGCATTAATGGCTGCCTGACGCCTTGCCGGCTCACCGACCAGGCGCTGTCCGTCTTTAGTAAAAGCGACATAAGAAGGAAACGCCTTGCCTGAAGCAACGCCTGCGCCTTCGGCTGATGGAATAATTACCGGCCTGCCGCCTTCCATAACTGCTGCCGCTGAATTAGATGTCCCTAAATCAATACCGATTACCTTTGCCATATTATCCTCCCTGCCCACAAGGGCGCACCCGCGCAATTCATTATAAGCGCGGGGTGTTATTTTTTTGAAACTTTTACTTTGGCGGTACGCAGTACCCGCTCGTGAATTAAATATCCTTTTTGCAAAACCTCAATTATCGTGTGCTCCGGTAAATCCTTGCTTTCAACCTGCATCAAGGCTTCATGGTAATTTGGATCAAATATTTTACCCTCAGCCTCAATCGGCTTTACTCCGTGCTCTTTTAACATTTCATACAAGTGCGCAAGAATCATCTCTACGCCTTTTAAGAAAGCAGCAAGGTCCTGTTTGGTTGATTCCGCTAAATTAACCGTCCGCTCAAGGTCATCGAGCACATTGAGCAGGTCCAGCACCAAACCTTCATTGGCAAATTTTATAAATTCCTGTTTTTCCCGGTCTAAGCGCTTACGGGTATTTTCCAGGTCAGCCTGGTTCCGGAGCATTTTGTCCCAGCTGTCCTTGCCCTTTTTGACCTCTTCCAAAAGCGCCAAATATTCCGCTTCTTTCAGGGTAACTGTTTTTTCTTCCTTTCCGCCGGAGGCGGATTTCTTTTCAGGCTCTTCCATTTTTTTAGAACTCCTCCAAGACCTGGCTTAAAACCTCGGAAATATATTCCATTGCCGGAATAATATGATTATACTCCATGCGCATCGGGCCCAATACCGCCAGCCTCCCTGAAGGCTGGTTCTTAAGCTTAAAGCTGGAGACAACCAAAGAACAACTCTCAATATCCGGAAAACCCAGTTCGCTTCCGATATAAACCTTCACCTTGCCGGAGAAATCCCGGTTAATGATATCCAGTAAACGCTTCTTGTCCTCGATCAACCTGACCAGAAGGCGTATCTTATCAACATCCCTGAACTCCGGCTGGTCCAATATCCGGCCGATCCCTTTGTAAAAAAATTTATCCTGCCACTCTAAAAATGAAACAATCCCGGCGTAATGGGTAATCTCGGAGATCACCTCTGAAGTATTCTCCAGGGCATCGTCAAGCCGGCGCATTTGCCTTTTGCAATCCCTAAGGATACGCTGCTTCTCATCATCCACTAACTCCATCTGCTGGACAAGAAAATCAACATAATAACGGTAGCCCTTGTCCGTAGGGACCCTGCCGCCTGAGGTATAAGGATGCTTTAAGTACCCTGAGTCATCAAGTTCGGAAAAGATATTCCTGATCGTCGCCGGGCTTAAATCGAACTCCTCGGCAATTTCATCCGAAGCCACGGGAAGCGCGTTTTTGATATAACGGTTGATCGCCGCGTTCAAAACTGACTTTCTACGGGAACTATAATCAACGGTACGCACTTTTTTATCTCCTATTTACACTTTCTAACCGTTAACGCTAAACCGTAATTTTAACATAATTTGCTATTTTGTCAACAAAATTAGCAGTTAAATCACCAGAGTGCTAATTTATAATTTTTATATCTTTGTCTTGGGCGATTTTGTCATAAAGCTTGCGGGGAATGGTTAAATCAATTTCTACCCCTTCTTGCAGGTAATCGATTTTATTTACTTTGGCCAACCGGTAAAAAAAGTCTACCAGCTCCATCCGGCCATGAGGAATGATTATTTTTAAGCTTAACATGAGCCCGGAAAAATATTCCTCAATCCCGGCAATCAATGCGCCTAAATTTTCTCCCGTCTTGGCGGACAAAAGGATAGAGCCGGAAAAATCTTTTTTTGAAACTTCCAGCCAGGAACGGTCCTTGACTAAATCAATTTTATTCAATGCCGTTAAGACAGGCTTATCCTTTGCCCCCAATTCATCTAAAACACTAAGCACAGCCTGGTTATGCTGGTAAAGCCGGCTGTCAGCCACATCTAAAACGTGGATTAATAAATCCGCGTCATTAACCTCTTCTAACGTTGCTTTAAAAGCCTCGATTAAATGGTGCGGAAGATCATGCAAAAACCCCACCGTATCGGAAACAATAATATTTTGCCCGTTAGGAAGCTGCAGGCTTTTAGAGAGCGGGTCCAAGGTCGTAAATAATTTTTCCGAGGTAACCTGGTTAGATTCGGTCAACCGGTTAAGCAGCGTGGATTTGCCCGCGCTGGTATAACCCACCAGCGCCACCACCGGCAGATTATTGGCCTTCCTCTTTTTATGCATGGTCAAACGGTGGAGCCTAAACACATTAAGGTCATTCTTTAATTTACCGATTTTCTTGCGGATTTGACGGCGGTCAACCTCAAGCTTGGTTTCACCGGGGCCGCGGGTGCCGATACCGCCGCCTAAATTTGAAAGCATTATCCCTTTGCCGCTCAAGCGCGGCAGCAAATACTGCAACTGCGCCAGCTCTACCTGCATCTTGCCTTCGGGGCTCCTGGCCCGGTGGCTAAAAATATCTAAAATTAACTGCGTGCGGTCGATGGTTTTTTTACCGATGGCCTTTTCCAGGTTGCGCTGCTGCGTTCCGCTTAGGTCATGGCTAAAAATTACCGTATCCACCCCTTCTTCATTGGCGATAAGGCTGATCTCCTCAACCTTGCCTTTTCCGACAAGATAATTGGCGGTGGCTTTATCACAGATACAAATGATATTTTCAACCACCTCAACCGAAGTTGAAAACGCCAGCTCCTCCAGCTCCGAGGAAATATCTTCGATGCGCCAATGGCCTTTATCTGTTTTTAATTGAATACTGACTAAGAGAGCTTTTTCCATATCTTTAAAGCAACTTGGGCTGGAGATTCTTTTTTATTAATATTAATCCACTGAATACGCTTGTCTTTTCTAAACCAGGTAAGCTGACGTTTAGCGTAATGGCGGCTGTCCCGCTGAATAAGGCCCCGGGCATCGCTTAAAGAATATAAACCGTCAAAATACCCTTTTAACTGGCGGATCCCGATTGCGCAGGCAGCAGTCTTGCTTAATTTCTGTTTAAACAGCCGGCTAACTTCGTTAATTAAACCTGAATCAAACATTTTATCGACTCTTTGATTGATCTTATCATAAAGAAATTCCCTGTCGGTATTTAATCCAAAAACTTTTATTTCATATTCCCGGCCCAGCCCAATCCTGTTTTTTTGTAACACCGAAATTTGCTTGCCCGTTTTTAAATAAACTTCCAGGGCACGGATAATCCTCCTGACATCATTGGGGTGGATTTTCTTACTGGCCTGCGGATCGATCTCAGCTAATTTTTTATAAAGATAGGCGCTGCCCTTAAGCGCCAACTGTTTATTTAATTTCGCCCGGATCTTCTTGTCCTGCGGGGCTGCCGAAAATAGCCCGTCGATGAGAATCGAATAGTAAAGCCCGGTGCCGCCGACTACCAGGGGTGTTTTGCCTTTTAAAAATAATTTATCGCAAATTAACAAGACATCCTTGCGGTATTTAGCGGCATCGTATTCTTTTGCGGGATCAATTATGCCGAGCAAATGATGTTTGACCTTTTTTCTTTGAAACGGGGTTGCCTTGGAAGTGATAATATCCATCTTGCGGTATACCTGCATGGAATCGCAAGACACAATTTCGGCATTGATTTTTTTAGCCAGGCTTATGGCTACGGCGGATTTACCGATACCGGTAGGGCCAACCAGGAAAATTATCTCTTTTTTCAGCATAAGAACTACGGACAGGTCTTGGTTTGGAAACCTTCTTTGGAAAGCTTGCTTTCTAAATCGGATGCTTCTTTTTGGCTCTTAAACCTTCCCACCTTTACCCGGTAACCTGTGCCGGAATCTTCCAGGTAGGCAGGATAATTTTCAGCCAGTAATTTATTTTTAAAATTATTCGCGTTATCGCTGCTGGTAAAAAAACCTACCTGCACAGAATATTTTGCGGTATCCTTTGCGATTGAAACCGGCGGAGCAATTAAGGGCAAATCCTTGGCTAACCTTAACTCCGGGCTAAGAGGAAAATCATTCTTTAACTTAGACAGATAATCACTGCCCTGCAGGGTATTGCCTTTTTTAAACTCTAATTGGCTCAAACGGTACAATACCGCTGCCTTCTGGCTGTTGTCTGGATCATCGATAACCAGCTTAGCGTAGATATCCTGGGCATCCTGAAACCTGCCGGACATTAAATAGGTATCAGCCAACCCTAAGCTTGCAGGCGCCTTAAATTTATTGGACGAAGCACCTAGGATACGTTTGAAACAATCCTGGGCCTGCTCTAACCTGCCTTCTTTAAGATAACTTAAACCTAAAATATAGTTTAATTCCTCGGCCCTGCCGGCATCAGCCCGGTTAAGCTGCGCCTGGGCTTCAAAAATAACCCGGCGGTAATTTCCCTGCAGAAAGTCAGCCTTTAAGCTGTCCATATCCGCCGCCTGGGCGATTGCGGGGATTATGAAAAAATTTAAAAGCACAAAAAATAATTTATTTTTTTTCATGCGAGCGCTTATGCCTTAATTTTTTTGAGATATCCCTCTGTAAATCCAGGATCTGTTTGTGCCGTTTTTCTTTTTCCTCCCGGCTTAGATCTCCGGCAATTTTTTCCGCCTGCGTCCCCGGCCTGGATGAATATTTAAAAAGATAAGCCGCGTTAAACTCTGTCTCTTTAACCAGATTGCAAGTTTCCTTGAACTCTTTTTCGGTTTCTGTCGGAAACCCTACGATAATATCCGTAGTCAACAAGCCGCCTTTAACAATTTTACGATAAGAATCGATTAATTCCAAGTATTCTTTTGCCAGATACCCGCGGTTCATCAGTTTAAGGATCCTGTCGGAGCCTGACTGCAACGGTAGATGCAGCCGTTTAACTAATTTATCCAGGTCACGGATTGCTTTAAAAGAATCAATGTTAGCATCCTTGGGGTGGGAGGTAAAAAAATCAAACTCCTTTAAACCGGTAAGGCCGTTAACCTGCGCAAGCAGCTTATTAAAATTAATTTTTCCATCCAGATAGGCATTAACATTCTGGCCTAAAAGAGTCACCCTAGTGATTCCCTGCGCGATGGCGCCCTGAATTTCTGCCAGTATGTCTTTACTTTTGCGGTGGCGCAGCGGGCCGCGCACATAAGGCACTACGCAATAAGAACAAAAATTAGAGCACCCCTCGGAAATAACTACATAGGCATGATTTTTATCCTGATAAAAACCAGTGTGGTAAATCTCCTCTGGTCGAATACTACTATCTGCCTCCCAAATCTTGCGTTCCAATAAAAGGGGACTGTCCCCGTTTTTCGGGGACTGTCCCCTTGTTTCTAATATTTTCCCGAGCACCTCCGGAATCTTATCGATATCCTGCGGCCCGACAACAAAACTGATATTGGCATCCCGCTCAAAAGCCTTTTCTTTGTAATTCTGGGCCATACACCCAACTAAACCGATTATTTTAGAGCCCTTATAACTGCCGATTAAACTCCATACCCTGTCTTCAGCGTGCTTGCGCACGGAACAGGTGTTAAAAATAATAACATCCGCCTCTTTATCGGTTGCGCTGATTTGATACCCTGATTTTTTCAGCAGGCCGCCGATCACCTCCGAATCCCGCTCATTCATCTGGCAGCCGAAAGTGCGTATAAATACTTTTTTGTTCATAACTTATGAAATTAATTAGAATTGCATAAATTTTTAATACCTGTCAAAAGTTATCCAGAGAACCGTACATTAGCACGACTGCGTATATATTTTATCTCTCTAAGGCCTGTGCCGCTATTTTAGAAATAGATGATTGCACAAATTGAGCATTAACATCGATACCTTCGTCGCTCTTAAACTCGTTCTTCCATATTAGAGGTGGCGATTGTGAGACATAACGACCAAAGGTAGCAAATGCGCCCATATTGCCATTATGATCTTTCCATAAAAAAGTATTGCATATCCAACTAGAATTAAGCGAAACAGGAGCATAGCCAACGAGCTCATCTTTAACTACAGTGCGATATGTTGGTGAGATAACGTGCAACTCATCACTATCGACTTTACAAGAAAAAGGCTTCACATTCGATGATAAACGAATACTTCTTATAACTAAAATATCTTTATAGTATGAATAATTTGACCCTAAAAAAGGAAATGGTTGAAGCTTCCAAGTTCCTTGAGTTTCTTCTTCTGCCTTCCAAAATAAATAAGTTAGATTAGAAAATTTTGCTAAATCTCTCCTTAAAGGATGCACTATTTCATAACCTGCTCCAAACAGATTTTGGAGCGGAATTGCAGTAAGAATCTCTTGCGAGATCAAATCCGTAATAAGATGTACTGCTTCAGATATTGCCCGTTCCAATTTGTTTGGCTGTCCAGATGTTATATTACTATTTGTTAAATTGGAAAGGCTTTCCAAGAGAAATTTATAACCAGTGCCATCTGCTTTAAACCATTTAAAACCTAAAGGCAGCGAACCATTGCCACCGGTATTAAACTCAAAAACTATCATTTCTGTTCCGTTTCTGTATAATCCTATAATCGAAAACTTTCCTTGACCTTTATCAATCTCGTTAAACACTTTGGATAGCGATTCCCTTGAAGGGGTATTATGTAAATTGCACTTGATGACTTCTTTCATAAAACTCGATGCATATATCTTTGCTCCAGCCCATGCAACAGCCAATTTCGGACTTAAAAGATTTACTTTTTGACAAAAACCGGTCGGCTTATACTCTCCACAAGAAATATCTTTATTAGAAATCTTCCCGACAGTTGGGAAAACGATCTCTTTATCATTGGAATCGCCTTGAGAGGAAATTAATAAATCTCCCATCAATATAGGGCATTCATCCTTTAAGAATCCTGCAATTAATGTCATATTCTCACTTACGTTCGCTTCACTTTCTATGAGTCTTTATAACCCTTTATTCTGCCTACAGTTAATCTACATAATACCATTCTCTCAAGGAGCGTAAAATCCGAGTGTAACAATTTGTCCATCAGCCATCCCAGGGTCCGGATGAAAACCTTATTCTTCATGGTGATGTTCGTCTTCTCCTGCTATCGCTTTATGTACACCTACTACGTAATGCAGATATTCCACATACGCCTCGACATATTCTCTCCCGGCCTCAACGCTATCATTCATGTGTTTCTCTTTATCAAGAACCCGGGTGAAGCGTTCTTTAATGCTGCTGGTCAAATGCCGCGACATCTCGGTTGTCAGATCATCAACTGACCCAACCTCTAAAGCCTTGTCAGTTTCTGCCTCAATGGGATCTATAGCATCTGCCGGCTTTATGCCAGTGAAAGTGACGCCCTCCCCCTCACGATGGATCCGGACAAGGGTCTCGAAAAATTTCATATCCACTTTTTCTTTCGCTTCAGGACTTTTAGTTCTTTCAAGAAGGACAGCTTCAAATGCTGCGCGAACCTCAGGCACTTTTTCCTTGCTAACCCACTTTAAAACAGGCGTAACGTCTTTTTTCTCTAACGCCATTTTCGCGTCTTTTACCACGGGACCGCCCATAGTATCGCAGTGAGCATATACTCCAGCCCGCCCCAAACAAATTATGACAAATACAAGCGTTACAAATACTACGAAAAAAGTCGAAAACGTATTTTTCATCGCTTCTCCCCTTCCCACTTAGGTTCGGTTTTCTCTTTGCGGTTTTCTATAACTCCTTATACCGCAAATAATTAATTCTTATTATACCATTCTCTCAAGGAGTGTAAAATCCGAGTGTAACAATTTGTCCATCTGGCAACCGAAAGTTTTTAGGAAAATTTTGCGATTCATTTTATATAAGTGTAATGATTTTTTTCACAGTCTTAATTATTCCTATTGCCATCAACAAAAGAATGATTTTTGACAATAAAATAAAGAAGATTAGCTGCCTTCTCCTCAATGCTTGGATATAAATCTTTCCCGTCAAACGTCTGATAAATCGAAGATACCGAGCTCTTAAACGATTTATCCCGCTCTGTACCGAAGAGATCTGAAGTGCCGATTCTTTCCTTGAGCTTGTCTACGGCTTCTATCGCTAATTCGTAGCTTAAGACAAATTTCTCTTCTTTTGACGTTTTGCCTATCTTAAGCCGCTTATAATCGTAGTCGTCTAATAATCCAAGCGCGTAATTATAATCGCTGATAACTTCAAGCAACCCCATGGCCTCTTTATATTCAAGTTGTTTACGATCCTTCATGCTGCCAATAAGCTTTACTGCCCGTTGCAAGGCCTGAAGTTTTAGAGTTTGCTCCTTTAATCGCTTTTCATTCAATGTGTAGCCATCTATAAGATGCCTTCTTAGCACATTCGTAGCCCAAATACGGAACCGTGTGCCGTTTTGAGATTTTATACGATACCCAACCGAAATAATTACATCAAGATTATAAAAATTTGTCTCGTAGCTTTTACCATCAGCGGCAGTTATCCGGAAATTCCGGATAACTGAATTTTTCTTTAACTCCTTTTCTTTGAATATGTTCTGTATATGCTCATTAATCGTCCGGATATCTTTAATAAACAAATCGGCAATTTGTTTCTGAGAAAGCCAAACCGTTTCCTGCTCCAATTTAACTTCAAGCTGGATTTTCTTGTCTTTGGTCCGGTAAATGATAATTTCGCCCTTTGACGGTATTTCAGTAATCTTATTTTTCATAACTTATCCTTATTAAAACCAAAAAAAATATAACCAGTGTCGAAAATTCCTTTATTCTGTGTTTACGTTTTCCTACGGCGAGGTCGTTTCAATGCCTACGGCCGCTTTTCTTTCCTCCCGCGTATCAAGGTTGGTATGCTTGGTCTCTTTGGAAAACCACAGGGCAATAAATGTCAACACTCCCAGCGCCGAAAGATACAGCCCGACAGCGCCAACACCGTGATTACGGGCAAGCCAGACAGCCGCAAAGGGGGTCAAGGCAGCGCCCAGAATAGAGGACATGTTATAGGAAATACCCGAGCCGGTATAGCGCACATTCGTGGGAAACAATTCCGGCAGGACTGCCGACATCGGGCCAAAAGTCAGGCCCATCAGCGTCATACCGATGCATAAAAAGAACAGCATAAGCCCCATATTCGCCCCGTTCCCTGTTCCCATAACCGCAGGATCAAGAAAAAATTTAAATGTTAAACCAAAGAGGATAATGGCAGCGGTCACCAGCAAAAGGAAACCGCGGCGGCCGTACCTATCCGCCAGCCAACCGGCAACCGGGATCATCCCCGCGAATAAAAGCACGGAAAGAAGCTGCAGCACTAGAAAACCACGGTAACCAATGCCTAAAAAACCAAACTCTGTTGACCCGATTGCGTAGGAAAGTATCCAAGTGGTCATCAAATAAAACAAACCGTACGTAGCAAGCATAATAAAAGCACCCTGCAGAAGCTCCTTAAGATGATGCTTCATCGCAACGGCCAAGGGGATTTTGAGTTTTTCGCCGCGGGCCAGCGCCCGGGCAAATACCGGGGTCTCATCAAGTTTAAATCGCACATACAACCCCACTGCCACCATAACAACCGAAGCCAAAAACGGGATCCGCCAGCCCCACTCAAGAAAATCGCCCCGCAGGCCAGCCTCGGCAGAATTATAGTTAAAGAACATGGTGAGCAGCAAGAAGGAACCGTTGGCCAGAATAAACCCAAATGGCGCGCCCAATTGCGGCCACATCGCCGCCCTTGCTCTTTTTCCCTCTGCGGCAGTCTCGGTCGCCAAGAGAGCCGCTCCCGACCATTCACCGCCAAGCCCAAGCCCCTGGCAGAAACGCAAAATCGTCAGCAACGCGGGGGCCAGCAAGCCGATGCGCATGACCGTAGGCAGCAGGCCGATAAGGAATGTGGCGATCCCCATAGTCAAAAGCGACCCGACAAGAGTTGCTTTACGCCCGATCCGGTCCCCAAAATGGCCGAAGAATACCGAGCCGATCGGCCGCGCCACAAAGGCAACACCAAAAGTTGCCATGGACGCAAGGAGAGATGCTCCCGCATCAGCCTTCGGGAAGAAAAGAAGCGGGAATACCGAAACCGCAGCCGTAGCATAGATGTAAAAATCGTAGAACTCGATCGTCGTGCCGACCATGCTGGCGACGACAATGCGGGTACCGGATACGCCGGGATTACCAGCGTGCAAAGGTTTCTTTTTTTTCATTGTTTTACACAAAGAATAAACCCCGCGCCGCAAGGCACGGGGTTTATTTTCTTAAATGATAACCGGATACATTATTTCTTTTTTAATTTTTCTATAGTTTCGGCCACAAACCTTCCGGCGATATCTTTGCACCCTAAACCAAAAGCCAGGGCCAGGCCTAATCCCACGGCACCTAAAATTATCGAAACGGTCAATTCGGTTATATGGATACCGATTTGCAGCTGCTCTAGCGCCACGAAAATTGCAAAAACAATAACCACTGTCTCCACCAACTGGGCCAGGAGCCTGCCGTGGCCTAATCCGGCGTTATTTACCGCAGTCCGCACAATATTTTTCAATAAAGTCGACACGAACATCCCCAGGACAAGGATGAACAAAGCTGAAATAACATTGGGGATATAAAGGATAACTTGTTTTAACAAATCAGCGGCAATGGTCACGCCCACGGCGTTTATTGCGACCATAAAGGTTATCAAAAGCCCGAGCCAATAGCAAATTACAGCGATTAAATCGGATAAGGAATATGTTATTCCGCCCTTGCTAAACAGCTTATCAAGTTCAATACGTTTAGAAATATCATCGATCTTGACTAGTTTAAGGGCCTTACTGACGATAGATTTAATAACTTTGGAAAGTAACCAGCCGATGATCAAAATAATGATCACCAGTAATGCGTTGACCATGAATTGGCTGATTTGAGCCAAAACTACACGCGCAGGTTCTAATAACACTACTTGCAAACTGCTCATATTACCCTCCTTTTTTGTATTTCTATTTTTATAACTCTATCATGATTAACCGGTTATGTCAAGAATATTCATCTTATTTCAGCCATTTTTTCTTTAACTCCGCGTTTATCTTCTGCATCGCAGAAAAATTCAACTTGAAATCAGCTGCATCTGCTCCCGCAGCAGGATTTGGCTTCTTATTTTTCTTGCCGCGGATAAACTCCTCCACGCCGCAGGTCCGCGCATGCAAAAACCTGCTCATTAATCGCACTTCCTTATCATCCGAAACTACGATAATATTTTTGGGGCAAGACGACTTTTCAACTATCTGCTTTATCAGTTCATCCGCTTCAATCATGCGCGAAAATAAACAAACCAGGCCGGCATCTTGCGGGATATCCTGTCCGGTTGGGGGATAGCCGTCAAAAACAAGGGTAAGGGTATTATTTCTACTGCCGGTCAGCCTGTTTAACTTAATAAAATCTGCCAGGCAATGGCAGGCATTCGCAGGTAGTTTCACGGCAGGCCTAAAGTGCGGGTTGTTTATGAGATTGTATCCGTCGATGATGTACTGTAAGGACATAGATGAGTCCTCCGATAGCACCGTAAAAAACGACAAAAGAAAACGATAAAAGCGACATGGCCAAAGCCAACTGTTTTATTACCCCGGCCTTGGCAAAATAAACTACAAATAAACTTTCTCTCAACCCCAGCCCTCCTATGGCAATAGGAAGCAGGGTAATCGCGCTGATAATAGGTAAAAAGATGAGGAAATAGATAAAATTTATTTTTACCCCCAAAGCCAAACCGATAAAATAAACGCAGACCGGACAAAGGGCCTGGATTAAAAATGAAATGGCTAAATTAAAAAGGATCATCTTTTTATGGTTACCAAAGACGTGGATTTCCCGGTGCATATCCTTAATTGTCTCTCTTATTTTTCCCGCGTTAGGCACCGTTAAAAACCTGCTGATCCCGGAATAAATAGAATTATTAAACAAGACTAGCAGGATAACCACCAGTAGAATTACAATCACGGAAACAGAAGTGAAAACGACTTTATCCAGGATAAGGTTTCTGCCCAGTAATAAAGCGGGCAGGATTACAAACACCAAACCGATATAACCGCTGAACCTGTCCAAAAAAACCGTGGCAATGACCTCCTTTGCCTTCCGGGTATGCCCGGCGAGGTCAACCGCCCTGACCAGGTCTCCGCCGATAGTCGAAGGCAGGAAAATGCTGAAAAAAATCCCACCGGAAAATGAACTCACCAGCCTCTTTAAAGGGATATCGAATCCTGCCGCCTTAAGCAGCATCCGCCAACGGAAAAAACCAAGAAGGTAAACAAGAAAATATATTATAAAACCTACAGATAAAAACAACTTATCCGCGCCTTTTATGTCCCGGATCAAAGCATGGGAATCGATTTTGTTAAACTTGAACAAAAGAACTAGAAGTATGATACTTACGCCAATCCTCAATAAAACAGATAATATACTTTTAAGCCTCATCATTTTTAGCTTGAATTTATTTTGCGGTCAATTTCCGGTAAGCATCCAGGTATTTTTCCCTTGTCTTATTGATTATTTCTTCGGGTAGCCCCGGAGCAGGCGGGGTCTTATCCCAATCCAGGGTCTCGAGGTAATCGCGCACAAATTGTTTATCAAAGCTCGGCTGGGAGCCTCCCGGCTGATATCCATCCAGCGGCCAGAAACGCGATGAATCCGGAGTAAGCACCTCATCGATAATAATCAGGCGGCCGTTATGTATGCCAAACTCAAATTTGGTATCGGCAATAATAATCCCTTTTTGTAAAGCATAAACGCTGGCCTTGCGGTAAACATCTATGCTTATTTTCTTCAAGCCTGCCGCCATATCCACTCCTATTAAATCCTCGACATATTTCTGGTCAACATTTTGATCATGCCCGGCATCCGCCTTAGTCGACGGAGTAAATATCGCTTCCGGCAGCTTATCCGATTCCCTTAAACCCTTAGGCAGGCTGATACCGCAAACTGACTGCTTTTTTTGATATTCTTTCCAGGCTGAACCGCAAAGATAACCCCTCACTACGCACTCAACCGGCAAAGGCTTGGTTTTTAAAACCAGCATCGAGCGGCCGGCTAAATCCGATTTATATTTTTTCAGGTCAAGGGGAAATTTATCGACCTCAGTAGTAATTAAATGGTGCGGGATTATATCTTTGATAAAATCAAACCAGAATTCAGATATAGCGGTTAAGACCTTGCCCTTATCGGGTATGCCGCAAGGCAAAACAACGTCAAAACAGGATATGCGGTCGGTAGAAACAATTAAAAGCTTGTCCCCTAAATCATAAACATCCCTGACTTTACCGCGGCGAAAAAGCTTTAAATCTCTAAAGTCGGTTTTTAAAAGGACATTACTGCCCATAACGCTTAAACCTTTCCAATAAGGCGTAATACTCATTCCACAGCTCTTTGGGCAGGTCCTTCTTAAAATCACCAAAGAATTTATTTACTCCCTTTAACTCCTCCAGCCATTCATCCTTGTTGATCTTAAATAATTTTTCCAGCGCCCCCTCGGCAAGATTAAGGCCGGTCAGGTCAATATCAAACGCGTAAGGAAGATAGCCTATCGGGGTTTGCATCGCGTTTACTTTATTATTACAGCGGTCCAATATCCATTCTAAGATCCTTAGATTTTCGCAGAATCCCGGCCATAAAAACTTGCCTTGATCGTCCGTGCGAAACCAGTTCACGTGAAAGATCTTTGGCTGCTTGGCCATCAACTTACCCATATTTAACCAATGCTGAAAATATTTCGCCATATTATAGCCGCAAAAAGGAAGCATGGCCATGGGATCCCGGCGTACCTGCCCCAGCTTACCAACCTGGGCGGCAGTTAACTCTGAGCCCATCGTCGCCCCGACAAAGACGCCGTGCTGCCAATTAAATGATTCATAAACCAGCGGAGCGACATGCTCCCGCCTTCCTCCAAAAACAATCGCCGAAATCGGCACACCGTGATGCTGCTCCAGGCGGAATGACGCCGAAGGACAGTTAGTAATCGGAGTGGTAAAACGCGAATTAGGATGGGCGCCTTTAACCACTTTGCCTTGCGCGTCCAAAGTATTTGGTTTCCAAGGATGGCCTTTCCAATCGATACCCTGGCTGGGCACTTCTCCGTCAGCCCCTTCCCACCAAACCGTATTATCCGGCTTTAAAAGAACGTTTGTATAAATAGTGTCTTTTTTAATAGTTTCGACCATATTTGGATTTGCTTTGGAGTTTGTTCCGGGAGCAACCCCAAAAAAACCGGTTTCCGGGTTAATCGCCCAAAGAGAACCATCGGAATCAACCCGTATCCAGGCAATATCATCACCCACGGTCCAAATACGGTAACCTTTATTTTTAAGCCCTTCCGGAGGGATCGTCATCGCCAGGTTTGTTTTTCCGCAAGCGCTGGGAAAAGCCGCGGCGATATATTCAACATGGCCGTTGGGCTCCTCGATACCCATAATCAGCATATGCTCAGCCATCCACTTTTCTTTCCTGGCGATAAAACTGGCAATCCGCAGGGAAAGGCATTTCTTGCCCAAGAGGACATTTCCGCCGTAACCGGAACCTACGCTCCAAATAGTATTATCCTCCGGAAAATGTAAAATTAATCTCTTTTTGATATCTAATTGGGCTTTAGAGTGAAGGCATTTGGTAAAACCGTCGTCTTTTTCAAGCTGCCTTAAAACCGGCTCTCCGCAACGGGTCATAATCAACATATTCAAAACTACGTATCGGGAATCAGTCAGCTCTACTCCGATTTTGCTAAAAGGAGAACCCACCGGCCCCATTGAAAAAGGAATAACATACATTGTCCTGCCGGCCATAGCTCCTTTAAATATGGCTTTGGCTTTCCGGTATGCCAAAGCCGGCGACATCCAGTTATTATTCGGCCCGGCATCGTGTTTCTTCTTAGTGCAGATAAAAGTCAGGTGTTCGGTACGGGCGACATCATCGTGGGCAGTGCGGTGCAAAAAACAACCCGGCAGTTTTTCCTGGTTCAAACGGATCAATTCACCGGAGCTCACCGATTGTTTTTCCAAAGCTAATTTTTGCTCTTCGCTGCCGTCGATCCAGACAATATCCTGCGGCCCGCAAAGCTTGGCCATTTTATTTACCCAATCGATAAGCTTTTTATTGGTTGTCGGAACCTTATTCATCTATTTACCCTTAGCTGCGATAAACTTGTAGGCGGAATCAGCTGCCACTGCCCCGTCAGCACAAGCGTTAATCACCTGATATAACCCTTTTTTACGGCAATCGCCGCAAGCAAATACGCCTTCGGCAGAAGTAGCCATATTCTCATCCGTAACCATAAATCCGGCTTCATCCATTCCTAATTTACCTTTCAGGAAAGTTGTTTCCGGCTCATAGCCAATGTAGATAAAAACTCCGTCGCAATTAAAATCCTTTTCTTTACCGCTTGCGACATCCTTGATCGTAACCGCCTCCACCTTTTGCAATCCTTTAATCCCGGTGACCACGCTGCTTAAAATAAAATTTATTTTTTTATTCTCCTGCATTTTTTCCTGAAGTATCGCGGCAGCGCGCAGGTCCTGGCGGCGGTGGATTACGCTCACCGAGCTGGCAAAACGGCTCAAATATATCGCTTCTTCGGCAACCGCGTTCCCTCCTCCGACAATGACCACTTTCTTTTCTTTAAAAAAAGGCCCGTCGCAGGTAGCGCAGTAAGAAACACCCCGGCCGGTATATTTCTCCTCACCCGGTATATTTAACTTACGCGGCCTGGCTCCGCTGGCAATTATAACCGCGCGGGCTTGATAAATTTCATTTGTTACCTTAACCGTTTTCTTATGGCAGTCCAGATCTAAAACTTCATCGCTTACGATTTTTACCCCTAACTCTTTAACTTGCGCTTCCATGCGCCCCATCAACTCCTGCGTAGAGACCCCTCCGGGAAAACCCGGATAATTTTCAATGGTCTCGCTCATCAGGATCCTGCCGCCGACAGCCAGTTTCTCAATCAACAATGTCTCAAGCCGGCTGCGCCCGGCATAGATAGCCGCGGTCAATCCCGCCGGCCCGCCTCCGATAATAATTAAATCAAGCATTGATCTAATTCCCTCTTTTCATTAAAGCTGTAATTTACAGGCTTTGGCAGTTGTTTTTAGCGCCGCCAGTTTTCTTTTAATCCGTAACTTTTCCAGGAATGAGGCGTAATCAATTATCAGCTTGCCTTTCAAGTGGTCGATCTCATGCTGTAAAACACAGGCAAAAAGATCCCTGGCGTGAATGTTTACCAAATTATTATTTTCATCTTTGGCCTCCACCCAAACCTGCCGGGCGCGCTTGACCTTTATACAAACGCCGGGCACGCTCAAACAACCCTCCTGGATAGCCTGCGACCCCAGCTTCTTGACAATCTTAGGGTTAATTAATTTATAAAGCCCTTCTCCGATATCTACGACAATTAATTGCGCGCTTATGCCGATTTGCGGAGCAGCCAAACCGATGCCGCCTCCTTCATACATGGAGCCGGACATCTGGCTTAAGATCTCCCGGTGTTCGCCAGTAATCCTGCTGACCGGCCTTGCCTTTTTGCGTAAAACAGGGTCGCCGAATACTCTAATTTTTAATTTTGTTCCTGGCATTTACTTTAATGATCTTGGGCTTTAAAGATTTGGTTTCCTTATCTTCCACTGATACGTACGAAACAATAATCACGGTGTCGCCGGGGCATGAACCGCGGGCTGCCGGCCCATTCAGGCAAATCACCCCGCTGCCGGCCTTGCCTTTAATCACATAAGTTTCAATACGCTGGCCGTTATTAAGGTTCAACACCTCCACTTTTTCGTGCTCCAGGATATCGGCTGCCCGGATCAAATCGGCATCAATGGTGATACTGCCTTCATAATAAAGGTTGGCCTCGGTTACGGTTGCCCGGTGGATCTTTGATTTTAACATTGTCCTTAACATTCTATTTTCTCCTTGCCCAGAAGGGCACACCCCTGCCTGCCGGCAGGCAGGCGCGCAATTCCGCTAAGCGCGGCGTGTTATCAACTTAAAGGTCTGCCGGGCGATCATCAGCTCTTCATTCGTAGGGATTATCATGATTTTTGGTTTTTTTCCTAAGCAGCCAAACAAGCCGCGGCAAATATTCTCCCTGATATCAGCCTGGTTCTCGCCGATACCTGCGGTAAATATCAAAGCGTCAAGCCCGCCTAAAACCGACAGGTAGGCGCCGATATATTTCCTGATCCGGTAAACAAATATATCCAAAGCCAGTTTGGCCCGCTTGTTCCCGGCGCCTACCTTCTCCTCCAGCAAACGCACATCATTGCTGATGCCGGATATCCCTTTTAACCCGCTTTCTTTATTCAAAATACGGTCCATTTGTTTGGTATCCAATTTTTTCTTGCGCATAATATGAATGATTAAGGCCGGGTCCGTATCGCCGCAGCGGGTGCCCATAACCAAGCCCTCTAAAGGAGTAAAGCCCATGCTGGTATCAACGGATTTGCCTTTGTCAATAGCGGTAATACTGCAGCCATTGCCCAGGTGGCAGGTAATCAATTTTAACTTATTCAGAGGTTTCTTTAAAATACGGCTGGCCTCGGCGGCAACATACTCGTGGCTGGTGCCGTGAAAACCATATTTTCGGGCACCTAATCTTTGATAATACTCATACGGCAACCCGTAGATATAAGCATGCTCCGGGATGCTCTGGTGGAACGCGGTATCAAAAACCGCAACCTGTTTTGTCCCGGGCAGAAGCTTTTGGCAGGCAAGTATACCCGATAAATTTGCCGGATTATGCAAAGGAGCGATCGCGCAGCATTTTTTAATCCCCTTAATCACGTTTTGGTCAACCAGTGTGGGCTTTTTAAATTTTTCCGCTCCGTGGACTACGCGATGGCCCACCGCGTCCACCGATTTGATCTTCTCCAGTATGACCTTTAAACCTGAATAATGGTTGCTAAACTTTGAACCTGCTTCACCGATACGATCGATCAATCCTTTTGTAATCAGGCGCTGGGAAGGCATATCAAAAAGTTTATATTTAATCGATGAGCTTCCGCTGTTAATTACCAGTATCTTCATCATTGCGCCCTGATTGCCGTAACTGCCACGCTGTCAACGATATCTTCGACGAAACAACCGCGCGATAAATCACTTGCCGGTTTATTTAAACCCAAAAATAGCGGCCCGATTGCCCGGCATCCGCTTAGCCGCTGCACAAGCTTATAGCTGATATTGCCGGCTTCCAGGTTTGGAAAAATCAGCACGTTCGCCTCTCCGTTAATCGGGCTGTCCGGGCATTTTATCCTGGCAACTTCCGGGACAATTGCCGCGTCCGCCTGGATTTCTCCGTCAGCTAATATTGTCGGCGATAACTCTCTGAGTGAAGCCAGGGCCTGGCTGATTTTTTCGGCAGATTTTGTTTTTGCCGATCCTTTCGTGGAATAACTCAAAAATGCCACGCGCGGAGTAAGATCCAGGACTTTAGCGGCCAGTTCCGCGGCGGTTAAAGCAATGCAGGATAGCTGGCGGGCATTAGGATCGGGGATAACTCCGCAATCGGCAAAAATAAATGTGCCGTTATCGCCATACTGGCAGTTGGGCACATCCATAATAAAACAACTTGAAGCAATGGTAAACCTTTCTTCCAAGCCGATACAACGGATACAGGCGCGGGCCATATCCGCGGTAGTATGGATTGCTCCGGCAACCAGGCCGTCGGCCTTTCCTTCTCTGGTCATCATCGCCGCATAATAGAGATTATCCGAAAAAAGTTTTTTGACCGTGTCCAAATCGATATCTTTTGACTGGTATAATTTATAATACCCCTCGATGTAACGCTCCAATTCATTCTTATCGACCATATCCGGAGTCAAAACCAAAGGCTTGGCTAACTTCTCCTTTTCAATAATCCGGGCGGCCTCAAGCGTCCGATCGTCATCGTATTCCGGCAAAACTATCGTTTTGATTTTTCTTTTCGCCAGCTTCCTGATCCTCATGACAGCATCCATCTTAAATCCCTTTCAAAATTTTATTGAAATCCACATTCTCTTTCATTAATTTTACTACGGCGTTAATTTTTTCAGTATCGCATGGCCTGATCTTTACCGTTAGATCGTGCACGCAAGTAGCCACATCATAAGTATCGGAGTCAGCCAATAAAACCGGAATCTCGGCTTTTGCTAAAAGTTCCATAATCGGCCCTTGCGGAGTAATGCCGCAAGTCAAAACTATCCCGCAAATCTTCAATTTTTTACTGCCGGAATCACGAAAACAGTTAAGAGCAATATTAATCATATCCTCCCGGTCGCCGGGAGTAATCATCAGGGCGTCTTCGGTGATATAGCGCTCGGCATCGCGCGGCTCCATTGCCGCGACAATCACTTTGGCCACCGACCGCTCCAGATATTGCTCTCCGCAAAGGACTTCAAAATCCGTTTCTTCCAAGATCTGTTCAATCGAAGGCTTTGCCAGCATGGGGTCATAAGGGAGCACGCCTAACACGTCGATCCCCTTTCTCTCCAGGCCCTTTCTTACCAGGCGGTTAATCTTCTCGAATTTTCCGGGAAGGACCTTATTGATAATCACCCCCAAAACCTTGACCCCCTCTTTTTCAAAAAGCGCCTTATTTAAAACTATCTCGTCTATCGGGCGGCCGACTCCTCCGGAAGAGATGATAATTACCTTGGAGCCCAAAAGTTTGGCGACAGCCGCATTAGAGTGGTCAAATACCGAGCCCACTCCGGCATGGCCTGTCCCCTCGATTACCACCAGCTCCTGGTTTTTAGAGATCCTGCGGAAAGAATCCTGGATCTGCCTGGAAATATTATTTTTATCCGGCTTGGCAATATATTTTTCGGTAAAGCCTTTTTCCACCGCGATCGGGCTCATATCTTTAAGCCCGCATTTTATCCCGCAAACCTCCTCGATAAGAACCGAATCTTCATCGATCTTTAAGCCTTCTTCTTCAAGATACCTTTGGCCGATCGGCTTGATAAAACCGACTCTGCCGAATTTCTGCTGCAGGTTCCTGATTATCCCCAGGGAAACCGTGGTTTTGCCGTCATTTTGTTTGGTGGCGGCGATAAAGATCTTGCGCATTACTGTAGGTTTTCTTCTATTTTATGCTTCAAATCAAGCTTGCTTACCGCTCCGACCAGCTGGCTCATCACCCTGCCCTTTTTAAAGATTATTACCGTCGGTATTGACATCACCCCGTATTGGGTAACTACTTTAGAATTGGAATCAACATCCACTTTACCGATTTTCATTTTTCCGGCATATTCCTTGGCCAGATCATCGATAAAAGGAGCGATCATCTTGCACGGGCCGCACCAGGCAGCCCAAAAATCGACTAAAACCGGCAGATCCGACTCCAGGACCTCTTTCTTGAAATTGACGTCCGTAAAATGTAAAGTACTCATACTTTATTCCTTAGTATTAAAAGGGTTAATAAAATTGGCAGGTTTATTTAAATTATCACAAACATTTGACAATTGCAAGCAAAAAAGGCGAAAGGCGAAACAGTTTCCTGGCTAATCGGGAAATGGGGTCCCCAAGAGACCAGGAAAAATAGAAACGTTCCCTAATTAGCTTTGCTTTTTTGGGGATAACTTGCGCAGTTGTTGCGAGTAATACCCGGATGTAAGCGCGTCCAGGGAAGCGGTTAACTCCTCAAGTTTTAACTGTTTATCGAATCTTTTATTCCTGTCTTCAATGGCTAAATTATTCAGCTCAGATTTTATCCTCAAGCGCTCAAAATAGAGCTTGTTTACCTGGTCTAAAATATCATCGCGCAGCTCCACCATCAGCTTTGACCGCACATCGATGCTTGTCTGGGCATCATCCCAGATCAAATTGCTTAAATCCCAGCTTAAAGAAACATCCCAATCCAGGTTATCCCTGCCCCGCCGCAGAATATCATCGTCGGTTTTAGTAGTCGAACCACCCTCCCAGTGCCATAAGTCAGTCGTGTTGCGGTCCAGGCCGACGCTGACCTGCGGCAATAACGCTTTTTTTGCCGCTTTCTTTCTCCATTGAGATATTTTTTCAGGGCCAACTTCTGCGTATTTTATTGCCGCCTCCTGTACCTCTTTTATTTTTGGCTCATCCTTAATATACTCCTGGATTAAACCCTGCCGGATAAAGACTGCCTGGCTATCTTGCTTGGCCTTAAATATTCCCCCTTCTGCGGCAACATAAATATTATCCATAGTATCTAACGTAAAATAATTTAATTTTCCCGCTGACAAACCGAAAGAAACTTCTCTCCAGCGCCCATCTTCATAAATAAAAACACCCGATTGGCTAAGCGCAAAAATCTGAAGGCTACCCGATAAACAAAGCATTTTCACATCCCGGTTTAACAAACCATGCTCGGATAATTTATCCCAACTTCTGCCTTGGTCCAAGCTTCGATAAACTCCTTTGGCGCATGAAAAATATACCAGGTTTGCGTTATTAATACCTGCCTTTACAAAACGGATATCCGATGACTCCTCCGGAATATCTGCTTCTTCACCGTCAAATTCGTTCTGATTATCTTCTCCGGGATGACTCAAAAAAATCCTCTCCCAGTTTTTACCATAATCCGAAGATTTAAATATCCCGCTTGCGGCGGCTAAATAAATGACTGAATTTTGATTATGGCAATAATCAAGGTTAAGAACGGCGGTATTGCCGATTATTTTATTTTCCTTATCCCAGCTGCGGCCGTTATCCCGGCTTATAAAAAGTCCGGCGCTGGTACCGGCAAACAGGGCAAGTGGAGTATTCAACACCGCCAAACATCGATTCTCTAAATTATTTCTGCCTCTAAATATCCTGTCCCATCGGCCGCCTGAATTATTGCTGCGGTATAGGCCATTATCGGCAGCCGCATAAACGACATTGTGATTTGAAGGATTCATTGTTAAAGCATTAATATTGCGCGCTGCGCTTCTTATGGATAGAACAGTTCGCCAGCTATTGCCGCCATCCTCGCTTTTTAATATGCTCCCCGGCATCCCGGCAAAAATAATTTTGCTATCGTTTGGGTTAACTAAAATCACCTGGGCATTATGATTGCCACTGCTTAGGTCATCCCAATTCAGATCCTGGGCCCAAATAACACCAGCCAGCGCCCCCAACCAAACCACGGCAAAACCAATGACTATTTTCCGCATTTTGTCACCTCCCTGTGTAGAGACACGCACCGGCGTAATTCTGCTTAGCGCCGGGTGTCTGCCCCAATTGACGCAGGAAGGCGAAAAATCTAACAAAAATAATCTACAATAAACACAACCAGTCCTTAAAAACCGGCTGATACCCCTTTCTCTCAAGCGCAGCCTTAATCTGACCCACGGATCTTTGGTCCTGGATCTGAAACTGAGAAGACTGCCCTTTTTCCTCTCCGTAAAGAGTGTGGCCGCCGACATTAGTCGTTGAACCTGCCGACATCCTAGTAATACCAAGGGGTATGAGATTCTCCCTGAATTCCGGATTTTCCCGCGTTGAGATCGTAATCCCAAGCCGGGGCAGAAAAATCCTGAGAGCCAAAATTATCTGGACGAGGTTTTTGTCGCTTACCCGGCAAATTGGTTTAAAACCTCCGACCTGCGGCTGAATCCTGGGAACAGATATCCCAATTTCTACATCCGGAAACTTATCCAGCAGGTATTTTGCGTGCAACCCCAGAAAGAACGCTTCCTTTCTCCAGTCACCTAAACCAAGCAATGTCCCGATAGAAACACTTCTCATCCTGGCTTTTGCGCCTCTTTCCGGGGCATCCAGGCGGAATAGATAATCTTTTTTAGGGCCAAAAATATGCATTTTTGCGTAAAGCCGCTCATCATATACTTCTTGATAGATTGTCAGGCCATCCACCCCGCCGGCAACCAAGCAAACATATTCATCTTCAGTCAAAGGATACACTTCAATGGATATCGAAGTAAAATATTTTTTTAAGACATTGACGCAATCCTGGATATAGCTGACCGGGCTCTGAAGCCTTGATTCCCCGGTTAAAATAAGGATGTGCTTTAAACCCGAAGAGGAAATAAATTGCGCCTCTTTTTCCACTTCCTCCAGGGTAAGCTTTCTCCTTTGAATTTCATTGTCCAGGTTAAAACCACAATAAAGGCAGGAATTATCGCAATAGTTGGATAGATACATCGGGGCATAAAGCTGGATGGTATTGCCGAAATAATTCCTGGTGATTGCCCGCGCTCTCTGGGCCATACTTTCAAGATCATTTTCGGCTTGTGGAGAAAGTAACCCCAGGAACTGCTTTGTATCCAGATTATTTTCTTCCAGGGATTCCTGGATAGAGACAGGTGAAATAAAACTAAAAGCTTTCCCCAGGTTTAAATCTTTATTTTGGGAATAGATGCCATAAAAATTCATTATAGTTTCAGTTAGATTGTCAAAAAATAGATCTCCATCAGGACCGTAGCGGAGGTTTAAACCTCCGCTACGGTCTAGAAAAAATCACTGCCTTAAAAATCCGGTCAGGGGGCTGGAAGCGCGGGCTGTTTTTACTGCTGACGGGATTCCCGATAAATAGGCAAGCCTGCCCGCATAAACTGCTTGAGCAAAGGCCTTAGCCATCTTTACCGGATCCTCTGAAACGGCAATTGCGGTATTAACCAACACTGCCGCAGCCCCCAGTTCCATACATTCACAAGCTTGCGAAGGCCTTCCAAGGCCGGCATCAACGATAACCGGCAGTTTAATTTCATTAACCATTATTTCGATCAGCTCGCGGGTTTTTACCCCGCGATTGCTGCCTATCGGAGAGCCTAGAGGCATAATCGCGCTGGCTCCGGCATCAACCATTCTCCTGGCAATCGATAAATCCGGGCTCATATACGGAAACACAATAAAACCTTCTTTGGCCAAAACTTCAACCGCCTTTAAAGTCTCAAGGCTGTCGGGAAGCAAATATTTATTATCACGGATAACCTCTATTTTTATCCAGTTTCCGGCTCCGGCTGCTTTTGCCAGATGGGCAATACGCAGGGCTTCCTGCGCGTCCCTGGCTCCGGAAGTATTGATCATAACTTTACAGCCCCGTGGAATATAAGCCATAATATTCTCTGTTTTAGAGCCCTCATCCACCCTTCTTAAAGCCACTGTAGCAACCTGGGTGCCTGCCTCTTCCAAAGCCTGCTTCATTATCGGGTAGCTGGAAAACTTTCCCGTTCCGATAAAAAGCCGGTTATTTAATTTTTCTCCGGCTATCTCCAAAAAATCTTCCATATTACTGAGTCTCCATTATTTATCGGAGGCTCAGTACCGCCCCCGACAAAACTTACTATTTCGATATTATCATTTTCACCCAAAAATACTTTATTCCACTCTTGCCTGGGGACAATCCGGAGATTATGCTCAATAACTACTTTCTCCGCGCACAAACCTTTGGATAAAATAAGTTCAGCGAGATTGGCTTTCATTTTGACTTCTTCAGGTTTACCGTTAATGTTGATTAGCATTTTATCTCCCTTAAAAACAAAACCCTTATGCCAAAGCATAAGGGCCTATATTCTTCCTGCGCTGGCATTAGCCAAAAAACTTATCGCCTTTTGCCCAGTTTTCGCCGCTAACCTCATCGATAACCAAATAAAGGCTCTCTTTGGGTTTTCCGGCTACTTTTAAAAGGGTATCAGAAAATTCTTTGGCGATCTTTTCTTTTTGCTCCTTGGTGAGTTTACCGACTAGCTTTAAATTTATATAAGGCATTTAACCCTTCCCCTTTCTCCTATTTTGAAATCAAAAATATCCCGGTCTGTCCGAATAAATTAGGTAAGAACGGAATTTTCCTTCTTTCCCCGATACAAACGCTGCGTTCGATATTAATTTTCTTCACGCGGCAATAATCCTTAAAGTCGCTTATGCTTAAAAAATGCAGGTTCGGGGTTTCATACCATTGATAAGGGAGGCTTGCGGTTACCGGGGACCTGCCCTGAAAAAACATCTGCAGCCTGGACTTATAATAGGCAAAATTGGGAAATCCCACGATCACCTTTTTACCCACCCGCAAGGCGTCGGTAAGCACCTTATCGACATGCAAAATCTGCTGCATGCTTTGATTAAGCACCACGTAGTCAAAAGATTTATCGCTGAATTCGGCAAGGCCGCTGTCGATATCTCCGTGGAAAACATTTAAGCCCTTGGCCACGCATTTATAGATTGCCTGGTCGTCAATCTCAATGCCCTGGCCACTCACTTTTTTTTCTTTAATCAAAAGATACAAAAGATCCCCTGTGCCGCAGCCTAAATCTAAAACGCTGGATTGCTGGTCAACTAAATCCAGTATGACTTGATGGTCCAACTGAATCCCTTTACTCTCCGTAGGCACCGGTCACCTCATAAGCATAAAATATTTTTTTAAGGAAATGTTTGATCAAATGCGTCTCCTCTTCAACTTCCAAAAGGAAAGCGTCATGTCCGTAATTCGAATCGATCTCGCAATAGGTTGTCGCAATGCCGGCAAGCTTGCAGGCCTTAACGATCTCTTTTGACTGATAAGCCGGATACAGCCAATCGGATTTAAAAGATATGACCATAACCTTGGCCTTGATACCGCGCAGGACTTCGGAAAATGGCCTGCCGCCTGAAGCGTCAAAATTATCCATTGCCTTGGTTATATAAAGATAGGAATTTGCGTCAAAGCGCTTGACAAAATTATCGCCGCGATAACGCAAATATCCCTCGACTTCAAAATCAGCCGTAAATTTAAACGGTTCGGCGCCGCCTTTTTTCTGGCGGCCGAATTTCTCAGCCATCGAGCTGTCGCTCATATATGTAATATGGCCGATCATCCTGGCTACGGCTAATCCTTTTAAAGGAAACGGGCCGTCATAATAATTGCCGGATTTCCAATGGGCATCGGCCATAATCGCCTGGCGGCCGACCTCATTAAATGCTATCTGCTGCGGCGAATGTTTAATCGTGGTGGCAATCGGAATGGCGCTATGAATTATGTCCGCGTGGTTAGCCAGCCACGATAAAACCTGCTGGCCGCCCATCGAGCCGCCGACCACAGAAAGCAATTTTTCGATACCTAAATGAGTAATCAAATGCCTCTGGGCATTGACTATGTCATTAATGCTGATTAACGGAAAATCCAAAGCATACGGCTTATTGGTTTTAGGGTTTATGCTTGAGGGCCCGGTTGACCCCTTACAGCCGCCGAGTATATTTGAACAGATCACAAAGTATTTTTCCGTATCGAAAGCTTTACCCGGGCCGATAAAAGAATCCCACCAGCCTAAATCATTGCTCCCTTCATGCACACCGGCGGCATGGGCATCGCCTGAAAGGGCATGCACAATAAGAACAGCATTGGATTTTTCTTTATTTAAAACGCCGTATGTCTCATAAGCCAAAGTAACCGGGCCAAACTTCTCCCCGCTCTCAAGTTTTAAAGACTCAAAAGTAAAACTTTGAGTTTTAACCACCCCTACGCTATTGGCCGGGTTTATTTTTTCTTTGATCATACTTTAACCTCTTGGAAAAGCCAGGTGCTTAGATACCGCTCGCCGGTATCGGGAAGAACAACCACAATGACTTTCCCTTTATTTTCCTTGCGCTTAGCCACCTCTAATGCCGCCCACAATGCCGCTCCGCTGGAAATACCGGCCAATATTCCCTCAAGCCTGGCCAGGCGCCGGGCGGTTTCTCCGGAATCCTCATTAGTCACCCGGATAACCTCATCAATAACCTGGCGGTTTAAAACCTGAGGAATAAATCCGGCGCCAATCCCCTGGATCTTATGCGGCCCGGCAGTGCCTCCGGATAAAACCGGCGAAGCATCGGGTTCAACCGCGATCGCCTTAAAGCTTGGTTTTCTTTTTTTGATCACTTCAGCAACGCCGGTAATTGTCCCGCCTGTGCCGACTCCGGACACAAGGATATCCACTTTACCATCAGTATCATCCCAAATCTCTTCGGCGGTAGTTTTACGATGGATCTGCGGATTAGCCGGATTATTAAACTGTTGCAAAATAATCGCATCAGGAGTCTCTTTAGCTAATTCCTCGGCTTTTTTTACCGCCCCCTTCATCCCTTCTACCCCCGGAGTCAAAACTAACTGCGCGCCAAAAATCGCCAAAAGCTGCCTTCTCTCTATGCTCATTGTATCGGGCATAGTCAGAATTAACTTGTAACCTTTGGCCGCGGCGACAAACGCCAAAGCAATCCCCGTATTGCCGCTGGTCGGCTCAATGATCGTGGTATTTTTTTTAAGCACCCCTCTTTTCTCCGCGTCTTCGATCATCGCCACTCCGATCCTGTCTTTTACGCTGGAGAGCGGATTAAAAGATTCTAATTTAACCAGCAAGGTTACCCCCAAACCTTCTCCGATACGGTTAAGCTTGACTAACGGGGTATTCCCAACTGTTTTAGTAATATCAGAAAATATTTTTCCCATGACTTCCTCCTGAAATAAGGGGGACGGTTCTATTTTTTAGCTCATCCGGACGACGGAAAAATAGAACCGTCCCCTTGATTTTAAATAATCCTACGCCTTCTTTAAGGCCTGCTCAATATCCGCGATAATATCATCGATATGCTCGATGCCGATGGATAACCGGATAAAATCCGGAGTAACCCCGGTTGCCAATTGTTCCTGGCTGGATAACTGTTGATGCGTAGTGCTTGCCGGATGGATAGCCAGGCTCTTTGCGTCTCCGACATTAGCCAGATGCGATATCAATTCCAGCGAATCGATAAACTTTTGGCCTGCCTCAAGGCCCCCTCTAATTCCAAAACCTAAAATTGCCCCCTGGCCTTTCTGCAGGTATTTCTTAGCCCTTTCTTTTTCCGGGCTATCATCTAAACCCGGGTAATTTACCCAGCTAACCTTAGGATGCCTCTTTAAGAATTTAGCTGCGGCTAACGCGTTTTCAGAATGCCGGGGCATCCTTAAATGCAATGTTTCCAGGCCTTGCAAAAAGAGGAAAGAATTAAAAGGAGATAGCGCCGGGCCTAAATCACGTAACAAAGTAACCCGCGCTTTAATAATATAAGCGATGTTGCCTAAAGGTTTGAGCGCTTCCACAAAGTTGATCCCGTGATAGCTGGGTTCGGGTTCGGCAATTAAAGGGAATTTGCCGTTGGTCCAGTCAAATCTTCCGGAGTCAACGATTAATCCGCCTAAACTTGTGCCATGGCCGCCGATAAACTTGGTGGCTGAATAAACTACGATATCCACGCCGTGATCAATGGGCCGCAGCAGATACGGAGATACGGTATTATCCAGGATAAAAGGTATGCCATTTTTATGCGCGACTTTAGAAATACCTTCTAAATCCGCGACATCCAATTTTGGATTTCCGATCGATTCGGCATACACGGCTTTGGTTTTAGCGGTAATGGCTTTCTGAATAGCATCCAGGTCATTCGATTTAACAAACTTAACCTTAATCCCTAAGCGCGCAAAGGTATAATGGAAAAGGTTATAGGTGCCGCCGTAAAGATTATCCGCCGACACAATTTCATCCCCTGCCTGGGCAATATTAAGCAGGGATAGCGTAATCGCGGATTGGCCGCTGGCTACCGCCAAAGCCCCAACGCCAGCGTCTAATAAAGCCGCTCTTTTTTCCAAAACATCGGTAGTGGGGTTCATTAAACGCGTATAAATATTCCCGAATTCCTTTAAGCCAAAAAGATTGGCGGCATGCTCGGTGCTTTTAAACTGATATGATGTAGTCTGGTATATCGGCACCGCGCGCGAGCCGGTTGCCGGATCAGGCTCCTGGCCTCCATGCAAAAGAATGCTTTCTGTTTTTAGCTTTGCGTCAACCTTACTCATTTTCTCCCTCCAAGTTATTACTTCTTGCAATGAGTTATATTATACTACGATTATGTTTGTTTAAAAGTATTTTGTTAAAATACAGCTTCCTCCAGCAGTATTCCTGATTGATACAGCCGCTGATAATAGCCCTGGCGCCCTAATAACTCGCTATGAGTTCCGCTTTCAACAATCTTGCCATGATCGAGAACGACGATATAATCCATTTGTTGCACTGTGGATAGCCGGTGGGCAATGACCAATAAGGTACGCCCAGCCGACACCTTGTGAATTGCCTCCTGTAATACTGCTTCGCTTTCGGAATCAAGACTAGCTGTCGCTTCATCTAAAATTAATATCTTAGGGTCAAACACCATCGCCCTGGCAAATGACAGCAGCTGCCTTTCACCAGCCGACAACGTACTTGCGCGCTCAGACAATACGGTATTATATCCTTGCGGTAACTTCAAGATAAATGGTTCCGCTCCAACTAACCGGCTAGCCGCCAGCACCCGGTCTTCCGGAATTTCCTCCCGAAAAAAACGTAGGTTATCAAGAATTGTCCCGGAAAAAAGAGTCGCATCCTGCTGGACTATACCCACTGTCCGCTTCAGGTCTACCAATGGCCATTGCCTAATATCCTTACCGTCAATAATCACAGACCCTTTTGTCGTATCATAAAACCTGGCCAGCAAATTCATCAACGATGTTTTACCGGCGCCCGAAGCTCCCACAAAACCGACCCTTTCCCCGGGTTTAATTGCCAGACAGATATCATTAAGAATAGTCTGTCCCGGCCGATAAGCAAGATAGGCATGTTCAAAGGTTATCTGTCCCCGCACCACCGGAGCCGATGCTCCCGAAAACTCCTTAATATCCGGTTGTTCCTGTAGAGTCCGGGCAATACGCTCTGTAGCGACAATCGTAGATTGTAATGTGTTAAGCTGCTGAGTAATCATGACGACCGGCTGAAAAAAACGCCGGATATACCCGACAAAAGCATAAAGCACGCCAAAGGAGATTGCTTCCCGGATGACCGCCTGGCCGCCAAACCAGATCAGGGCGGCTACTCCCAGGTCGCCAAATAACTCTGTGAAATTAAAAAAAAGAAGCATTATCCTATTCTCCTTGATTGTCGCCTTAAGCAAAGCCTGGTTTCGGTTATCAAATTCTTTTTGCTGTTTTGCCTCCTGATGAAAAATCTGGACAATAGCCATACCATTGAGGTTCTCAGCTAAAAAGGCAATTGCCGTAGCCAAACGACTGCGTATCTGCCCGTTAATCTTACGTAAAATCCTCTGAAAGAAAAAAGAAATTGTTACAATTGCCAGAACTAAGATAAAACAGTATAATGCAATAGTCACATTCAACCGCAGCATAAAAAACATAATCAGGAACAGCGAAAGGACGCCGCGAAGAGTATTCGTTAAAAACTGGGTAAAAAAGTTATTGAGTGCTTCTGTGTCATTGACAACATTGGTAATAATACGGCCTGAAGCGGTTTGATCGAAAAATCTTAAGGATAAGCTTTGAATGTGTTTAAACAAGTCAACACGGATTGCCCGGACAATAGACTGGCCGGTATACTGCAGGAGAATATCCTGGTAATATGTTAATCCGAAGGAAAATAAGACCAACCCGAGGTAAATCGCGGCCATCCGCAGGATAGCCGCGGCATTGGGATTGGCAACAGCAATATAACGATCAATAGCCTCTTTAACCAGATAAGGCTGAGCCAAATCAATGGTGACCACGGTGATTATCAGTCCAAGCAGAAAGATAATCCGCAAACGGTATCTTTGGATGTAAGGAGAAAAAAATCCCCAAGTTCCCGGTGGCAGGCGTTGAGTGTTCATGCGTCACCTTCTTCCGTCACATCGGGCTGTATGAATCCTATGCCTTCTGTTAAACCGGACTGCAGGGATCCTACTTCTTCTGTCACGACGGGCTTTATGGATTCCGCTCCTTCTGTCAAACCAGACTGCATATACCAGAGCCTGGAGTATAAACCGCTAGACTTAATCAACTCAGCATGGTTCCCCCGCCCTACAATGCGGCCTTCCTCAAGAACAAGAATTTTATCCGCATGCCGAATAGCGCTTAGCCGGTGCGAGATAACAATAGTCGTCTTGTTCTTGATTCCCCGTAAATTTTTCAGGATTATCCGTTCTGTTTTTGTGTCTACCGCGCTCAAACTGTCATCCAGAATATGAATAGGCGCATCTTTATAAATCATTCTTGCTATGGCGACACGCTGCTTTTGCCCGCCGGACAACCGCACCCCCCGTTCTCCAATCTCTGTTTCAAAATCTTCAGGAAACCGCTTTATGTCGTCATAAACCATGGTAATTCTGGCAGAATGTTCTGCCCGTTCCCTATCGGGCTCCTCATCTGAAAATCCGATATTCTCAAGGACAGTAGTAGAAAATAGGAAACCGTCCTGCGGTACGTAAGCAATACCCTGCCTTAGCCGGGCTAAAGGATAACTGAGTATATCCTCGCCGTCAATAAAAACCGTTCCTTCCGGCGGGTCGTATAAACGCAATAACAAATCTACCAATGTGGTCTTGCCGCTGCCTATAGAACCAACAATGCCCAACGTTTGACCCGGCTTAACGGTAAAAGAAATATCTGTCAGCACATCCCTCTCTGTTCCGGGATAACGAAATGTCAGTTTTTCAATCTTTACCTCTCCCCGGACATTCCGGTTAAGTAAGGCCCCTTGTCTGTCGGTGACTGCCGGAACAACCTGTAACAGTTCAGAGAGCCTATTGAGCGATGCGGACGCGCCTTGAATAATGTTGAGCACCCGGCCAAACTGCTCCAAAGGCATACGCAACATCGCTAAATACAGGGTGAATGCAATAAAATCACCAAGGCTAATGACTTTTTTGATCGTCAGAAAACCACCGTAGCCCATAACAATAATGAAACCTAAAGCAGCCATTAAAGGGACAAGAGAACCAAAAAGAGAAGAAAGACGGACAAATTTTATCTTTTCCTGAACAATAGTATCTATTTTTTGTTCAAACCGGTTGATGGACACTCGTTCATTGCCAAATGCTTTGACAGCGCGGATACCGCTAATGGACTCTTCAACCGTCTGGGCCATACTGCCAAGAGCCGCTTGGGAACGCAGAAACTGATTCCTGATTTTTGGGCCTAAATATCTGATAATAACCGGGATGGCAACCAACGGCCCTAAACCGGCCAGAGCCAGGCGCCAATCCATATATATCACCATCATATAAAGCGCGGCTGCAAGCATAGAAAGGCCGCCGATTGACACATTTATACCCATCGTTACCAATTCCCGCACAACTTCTACGTCGCTTAAAGCATGAGACAATAAATTACCGATGCTCTGCCGGTGGTAATAAGCCTGTGAAAGAGTCCCCCATTTTAAAAACAACTCCTGCCGCAACTTATATGTCAGAATACGGCCATGACGATGAACAAGAATACGGCCAGACCAACCCGCAAACACACGGATGATACCAATAACAATTATCATCCAGGCGAAATTCGCTATTCCTGAAAAACTCAAAGAGCCATGTTGTAAACTATCCGTAAAACTGCCAAGCAGCCGCGGGATCCATACCGCTAATAAACTTGATGCCGCAACAAGCATTACTCCGAAAAAATAGACAAAGCGGTGCTTGTAAACATATGACCAAACTATACGCCATCCTGACATATTAATTCCCTTTATTGTAAATCAGATTTATTCAGAGGAAAATGTTCTACACGGCACGCCACGCAGCGCTTAGCCCAGGTGCCGTCAATTCTTTCCATCTTTCCGGCACAGTGGGAACAAAAGCGGCTTTGCCGTTCCCGAATGCGGTAATTGATGGATTTCCATATCAGTTTACCAGAGAAACCACATAAACATATTCTAATAGGTTATCCCCGCTGTTTATTTATATTCTTTAACAACCATGCCATATTTTGGCCAAGAATTTTCATTGTTTGCAAACCTTCTGTATCGTTATTTACTTCGCCCTTATCGAATCCAATACCTATATTCCAATAACAGGATCCAGGGACAATCATTTCTTCTATCAAAAAAAAATGATTAATTGAATTAAAAACGTGAATCGCGCCTTCTCTTCTAACCGCGACTACCGCCGCGCCAATCTTGCGTTTAAACATATTACCGTTGGCGCATCCAACAGATCCCGCCCGGTCTATCAATGCTTTTATTTCTGTAGTAACATTTGAGAAATAAGTTGGGGAACCTATAATAATGCCATCCGCTTTTAACATCTTTTCAATACAGGTGTTTATAATATCGTCTTCGATAGCGCATCGTTTATTTTTATTCTTCCAACAGATATTACAAGCCAGGCATCCTCTAATTTTCTCTCCGCCGAGCTGAATTATCTCTGTGTCTATCCCGGATTTTTTAAGCTCATCAAGAACACGGTTTATAAGAATATATGTATTCCCATCTTTCCTGGGGCTTCCGTTAATCGCTGCTACTTTCATATTATTATCCGGCCCACCTTTTCCTTCATATCTTAACAAACATTTAAGTAAAATATTGTTCCATACTGAAATACCTTTCTCCGGTATCAGGTAAAATTGTAACCACTAATTTCCCTCGGCCTAATTGACGAGTTACCTGTAAAGCTGCCCAAGTTGCCGCTCCTGCTGATATACCCACAAATAAACCCTCCTCCCTGGCTAAACGCCTTGAAGTAGCGTGAGCATCATTATTATCAACCTGAATAATTTCACAGCGCAAACGATGGCTAAACCGATACCAGTGTTGCCGCTTGTGGATTCAACAATAGTTGAGCCGGGTTTTAATATACTCTTCTTCTCAGCATCTTCAATCATACTCAGACAAATCCTGTCTTTCACGCTGCCACCAGGATTAAAAGATTCTAATTTTGCATAGATGGTTGCACTTTTTTTATCTACTACTTTATTTAGTTTTACCATAGGCGTAGAGCCAATTAAATCTAACACTGAATTAGCTACTTTTTTATCTTTTTCCATAAGTTATATTTTCTCACTATACCCCTGCATCTTTCTTAAGCTTCGCTGCCTTATCCGTCTTTTCCCACCTAAACTCCGAGTTACCAAAATGGCCGTATACCGCGGTCCGGCGGAAGATCGGCTTACGAAGATCCAAGCTTTCAATAATCCCCCGGGGCGTCAAGTCAAAATTCTTGCGAATAAGTTCAACGATCTTTTGTTCCGAGATCTTTCCGGTACCGAAGGTATCCACAAAAATGCTCAAAGGTTCAGCCTTACCGATAACATAACTTAGCTGAATAAGCACTTTCTTAGCAATTCCTGCCGCGACAATATTTTTAGCAATATAACGCGCCACATAGGCTGCTGAACGATCCACCTTGGTCGGATCTTTTCCGGAAAAAGCCCCACCGCCATGCGGGACAATCCCGCCGTAAGTATCAACGATAATCTTACGGCCCGTAACCCCCGTATCAGACTGGGGTCCGCCGACTACAAATTTACCAGTCTGGTTAATATAGTATTTCGTATTCTTATCGACAAGTTTTCCAACAATAGGCCGCACAACAACTCCAATAATCTCTTTACGTGCTTTATCCGTAATCCTTTTGCCGGTTTTATCCAAGATTTTCTCCGTATGCTGTGCGGCAATAACAACAGAATCAATACGCTTCGGCCACCCCTTAACATATTCCACAGTTACCTGGCTTTTACAGTCAGGGCCGAGATAATCAAGGATTTTCTTGGTCCTAACCTCCTCAATTCGTTTCACAAGCTTGTGCGCAAGAGTGATCGGCAGCGGCATAAGTTCTTTAGTTTCATCAGTCGCATAACCGTACATGATCCCCTGATCACCCGCTCCGCCTACATCCACTCCCTGAGCGATATCCGGAGATTGAGGATTGATGGCATTCAAAATCGCGGCCGTATGGGCATCAAATCCGTACACAGGGTTCGTATAGCCGATTTCATTCAAAACCCCGCGCACAAGACGGTGAACATCAATAAAAGCTGAGGTCGTGATTTCGCCGCCCACAATCACCAAACCCGCGCTGATAAAAGTTTCGCATGCCACACGGCCCTTAGGGTCGTCTTTTAAAACAGCGTCCAAAACAGCATCTGAGATCTGATCGCAAACCTTATCCGGATGGCCGTTACCAACGGATTCAGAAGTGATTAAATAATTACCCTGCATTGTAGCTCCTTTCTGTTAAAAAGTGTATTAGAAAATTTTATGTTTGCTGGAAAATCCAGGTGCTCAAATACCTCTCACCTGTATCGGGCAAGATAACAACAATAAGCTTACCTTTATTCTCTGGCCTCTTTGCTATTTCCAAAGCTGCCCAGGTAGCAGCGCCGCTTGATATCCCTGCTAATATCCCTTCTTCTTTAGCTAACCGTCGGGCAAATTCACCCGCATCATCATTGCTTACTTTTACTATCTCATCGATTATCCCGGTATTTAAAATTTCCGGTATAAACCCCGCACCTATCCCCTGAATCTTATGTGCTCCAGCCATTCCTCCTGAAAGCACAGGCGAATCAACGGGCTCTACGGCAATAGCCTTAAATTCCGGCTTTCGCTTTTTTATCACCTCTGCTACGCCGGTAATGGTCCCGCCTGTGCCGACACCTGAAATCAAGATATCTACCTTACCATCCGTGTCTTTCCAAATTTCTTCAGCGGTAGTCTTTCTATGGATTTCCGGATTTGCCGGATTCTTAAATTGCTGGGGCATAAAAGAATTCGGCGTATTCTTCGTAATCTCCTCCGCCTTTTTAACTGCTCCGGTCATGCCTTCTGTTCCCGGAGTAAGCACAAGCTCCGCGCCGAAAAGTGAAAGTAACTGCCTTCTTTCTATACTCATAGTCTCCGGCATAGTCAGAATCAATTTATACCCTTTT
Source organism: Candidatus Omnitrophota bacterium (assembly GCA_028715785.1). Lineage (GTDB taxonomy): Bacteria > Omnitrophota > Gorgyraeia > Gygaellales > Profunditerraquicolaceae > UBA6249. The sequence continues at coordinate 104,690 of JAQURC010000002.1, read as the reverse complement.
GCCGCAGCAACAAACGCCAAGGCGATTCCCGTGTTTCCGCTTGTCGGTTCGACTATAATCGTATCTTTCTTCAGCAGCCCGTCTTTTTCAGCTGTTTCAATCATTGACACACCTATCCTATCTTTGACGCTTGAAAGCGGATTAAAGAATTCTAACTTTGCCAACACCGTTGCCCCAATTCCTTTGGCAACTCTGTTTAAGCGCACAAGCGGGGTATTGCCGATTGTCTTGGTGATATCTTCATAAATTCTGCCCATATTGTTCTTCTCCTTTATCCCTGTTTTATATGGCGTAACTAAAATACTGCTCTGCCTGCAAATGAAACTCTTTTAACACCTCTTCTTTTATCCTTATGAAATCAAGGCTATCCCGGTCGCGCGGCCGTGATAACGGCACAGGGATAGTTCTTTTTATTTTTCCCGGACGGCAGGATATAATTATAACCTTGTCGCCAAGATAAATCGCCTCTTCAATATCGTGGGTAACCATGATATTGGCAATTCCTTCTCTTTTCCAGATCTTTTCTAATTCCTCCTGCATATACATACGCGTTAAAGCATCTAATGCCCCTAAAGGTTCATCCAACAATAAAATCTCCGGCCTGTTTACTAAAGCTCGGGCGATAGCTGCCCGTTGAGCCATGCCGCCGGATAACTTATAAGGATATACCTTCTCAAAACCCTTCAGGCCTACTAAATTGATGTGTTCCTGGATAATTTTCCTCCTATCAATGCTTTTCTTGCCGTCCAAACCAAAACCCACGTTTTCTTCCACTGTCAGCCACGGTAGAAGCCTGGGATCCTGGAATACTATGCCTCTATTGACGCTGGGGCCGTTAATCCTTTTGCCGTCTAAAAGAATATTGCCTTGATATTCATCTCCCAATCCGACAATTAACCTCAAGAGGGTGCTCTTGCCGCAGCCGCTTGTGCCGACAATACTGACAAATTCACCCGGAGAAACGGTTAAGTTGATATTCTCAAGAACTGAGATTTCCTTGTTTTCAACTTGAAATTTTTTATTTAGATTTTCTACTCTTAAAGTTCCTAATTTTTCCATTTTGCGCGCCTCCATTTCAAACCCTACCAAGTACTATCAATTTACCCTCGGCTATTTTGTGCTGGCGCAACAGGCGGAATCAATCTTAATTTTTTCAACAGCCTGAGCCCCGTGGCCACGGCCATAATCCAAGCTTTTAATTGTTTCCGGTTTAATCTTAAAAATGGCGACTTTGTCCCTGCCGTTATTTTTAATCCGTTCTTTAAATCGGGGGTTTCTGTTACCGATAAGCTCTAATGCTTTATTAAACTCGCCTTCACACTGCAAAAGCCTGGCTTTACCAATTACAGTTACGTTGCGGAAATTCGGCAGCGCCTGGCCTTCCTGCTGAAAATAAGCCGTAACATTCGGGTTATTCTCAATCTGCTTTGACTTAGCGCTGTCTTTGCCGGTTGAAAAATAAATGGTAAAACCATTCGTGGCAAACGCGCCAATCACCCTTAAAGCGGGATAAATTTCTCCATTCCCGCTATCTATTGTAGCCAGGGTAAACAATTTTGTGTTATTGATATAAGACTTGATTTCTTCTTTGTCGAAAGACATTTTTGCCTCCTTAATTTAATTCACCGGTTCAGTTAACTTTCAAAATATAATCTTCAACGTAAGTACTAAGATAAACCACCTCCTTTAACAAAAAGTTTTTCTCCAGCGTAAAAACCGCCTTTCTAATAACCCTATAGAGTTATTCATAATAAACCCTATTACTCCTATAACAATTATTCCCACAAAAACAATATCCATCCGCCATTGCTCCCTGCCTTCCGTCATCATACTGCCAATGCCCCCGGCTGCGGCGGTAAACATTTCCGCGCCCACTACCAATAGCCACGAGACACTCAGGCTAAATCTTATTCCGGTAAGAATAGATGGCAGTGCCGCCGGAAAGACCACTTTTCGTAAAAGCTTAATTTTACTATATTCAAATACTTGGGATAACTCTATATACTCTTTCTTTACGCTCCTGATTCCCTGAAAGGTATTCAGAACCACCGGATAAAAAGCCCCAAGAGCAATAAAAACTATTTTGGAAATTTCTCCGATACCGCACCACAATATTATTAAAGGTATCCAGCCCAATAATGGCACCTGCCTGATCGCGTGGAATGAAGGCGCAACCAGCTTTTCTATAATCTTTGATAACCCCATTAAAACGCCTAAAACAAACCCTATAGATGCCCCTATAAGGAATCCGCTAATCACTCTCAAGAGGCTTGCCTTGAGATTAAAAATCAAAATACCGTTCTTAACTAAATCAATAAAGGTACTGACAACTTGACTTGGCGCCGGAAGTATCGCGGGAGAAACTAATTTCCATCCGGCTGCCGCCCACCAAATTGCTAATAACACCCAAAAAACAAAACTGCTTTGGAATTTTTCCCATAACCGGCCTAAAGTAATTTTAGTCATATTATCCGGCCTCAAATGTCCTGCTCCAGCGCAGAAAATATTTTTCTATCCTTGCTACCGTATTATTTATAACCAAGCCGATAACGCCAATAATAAGCACCCCCACCATTACCACGTCTGTTTGAAAAAACCGCCTGCCTTGCGTCATCAAAAAACCTACTCCCTCGCTAGCAGCCATAAGCTCAGCGCCCACCAATAATAACCAGGACATACTCAAAGCAATCCTTATGCCGGTAAGAATTGATGGCAAAGCTGCCGGAATAATAACTTTTCGCAAGAGTTTAAATTTACTATATTCAAATACCTGCGCTACTTCCGCATACTCCTTCGGCACGCTTCTTACCCCTTCAAAAGTATTCAAGACTACCGGATAAAAAGCGCCTATGGAAATAAGCACTACCTTAAAGGCTTCTCCAATTCCCAGCCATAACATCAACAAAGGCATCCAGCCTAGCAAAGGAACCTGCCTGACCGCGTGAAATAACGGCCCGAAATATTTTTCTATCCTTCTTGATAAACCCATCGCAGTCCCAAAAATAAATCCGATTGATGTGCCTATCGCGAATCCGGCTAACACCCTCATAAAACTTATCCTTAAATGGGTTAATAAATCTCCTTTTTTAAGTAAATCTATAAAAGTAAAAACTACCTGTTTAGGCGGAACTAACAACTGAATAGGAAACAATTCTAAACGGGTTACTATCTCCCAAGTTATAAGTACTAACAGAGGAAGAACGAACCCCCATAATTTATCTTTGATCTTATTTAAAATCATTTTTCACGCCTCTTTCTTTCAGCTCGTTTATAACTTGTGCTTTTAGTAAGGAGTATTACTTATGCAATATTAATCCGGCAATTAAACACACCGGCGCCAATGCCAAAAAAATAGCCTGTATCCCAAAAACATCTCCGATAATCCCGCCCAAAAAAGAGCCCAACACTATACCCATGCTGGTACTCAAAGAAAAAAAACCGGTTATTTTACCCTTTTTACCCTCGATATTCGCCAGGCATGCTAGATTAATCACATTAACCACTCCCAATCCTATTCCGAAAATGAAAGCGCCTAGCCATAAAAATTTTACTTCTTTGGTTAAACCAAGAATAAGGGAAGCTAGGGCCAATATTAATAAACTGACTAAGTAAAGTTTTTTTACCGGGTATTTATCCAATAAAAAACCGCCTAAAAAAACCGTTGATATAAAGGCCAATCCTTGCGCAGCCACTAAACTAACGGCTGCCTGCTGTGACAGGCCAAAAACGCGTAACGCCATGGCTATAATAAAAGTAGTATAACAAGAAAAACACATTATACTTACTCCTTCGGCGGCAGATGCCCTAACCAAGGTTCTATTCCTTAATAGCAGCTTTAAATTTTTAACTATATCTTTAAAAGAAAAAACCACTGGATCAAAAAATTTTTTTTCGTAATCTGATTTTTTGGCAAAAACAAAAAAAGCAAAAATTACAATAGCCACCGTAAAAACGCTTAACAAAACAAAACTCATGGTGAAATTCAGGCTTTTTACCAAATACCCCGCTAATAAGGGCCCAAGAAACATCAGGCCTATGGATTGCGACCCCCGGAACCATCCGGCTTTTCCGTTTCCCATCCCTTTTAAATGAGTCAAGAAAACCGAACTCATTGAAGTAAAACGCATTGAGCCCACGAGCCCCATAATTGCCGTAAAAAATGGGATAATCTGCACACTTTTTACTAACGGAAAGAACAAAATTACTAACGCGCTCACCCACCCGCCAAGCATAAATAATTTTCTTGCCCCAAAATGGTCAATAAAAAATCCAACCGGTAAAACCATCAATAATACGCTTAAGCCTTGTGCGCTTCTTATTATTCCTAACTGCGATGATGTTGCCCCTAAATTTATGCAATAGAGATTGATAACAATATGTAAAATCCCCATATTAATACCGCCGAAAACCCCTAAAAGCATCAAGTTTAGAATAAATTTATTATTGGCAAAGAGATTTTTCATCCCGTTATTTTCCCCGGGTTTAATCTTTTAGCAATCTCAGCCACTCTTAACCCGGTATGCCGCGCCTGCTGCAAAGCTGCTTTATCTTTACGCGCACCACCTTTTAGTCCCGCGCGTGCGTTTGTGCCTAAATCAAACTCGTTACCGACTACAACCATATCTTGGAAGACCATCCATTTTAATATTTCTAAAATAGTAAGCTGCTGCCCAGTGCTGCCGGCAACAGAAATAGCGCCGCCGGCTTTATTGCTGAGCAAAAAGTCAGGCGTTCTCTTGATCCCGGGTTTTCCTTTAACTTTGCCCTTTCCGTATCTCAAAACAAGGCTCCGGTCAAATAACGCTTTTAATTGCGCGGTAACTGTAAGAAAATATACGGGGCTGCCGATAATTATCCCGTCTGCTTCTTTAAATTTTTCGAATATTTCCGCTAAATCATCCTCAATCGCGCATTCGCCTTTAGACTCTTCTAAACGGCAGGTATAACAAGCCTGGCAAGGTTGTATTTCTTTTCCAGCCAAACTGACAAATTCTGTTTCCGCGCCGCGGCTTTTTGCCGCTTTTAAAGCCTCTTTTACCAAAATCTCAGTATTACCGTCTTTACGCGGGCTCCCGGATAAACCGACTATCTTTACCATAATAAATTCCCTTCTATGGTTAACTGATTACCATCTATTCTGGTGAATAATTTCACTCTTGGATTTGCGCCCTCTGTCCTGTGGAGAATCATCGGAATATCCCAAAGGAGTAAAAACAATAGGCTCAATGCCTTCAGGAATCCCAAGAACTTTTTTAGCCGGTATTGGATCAAAGGCGCCTATCCAACAGGTCCCAAGGCCCTCTGCTGTCGCGGCCAGAATAAGATGGTCAAAAGCAATAGCCAGATCCACATCGCGATAATCCTTTCCGTCTTTTCTTATCCAGCTTTTAGAAGATTCGCCACAGGCGCAAATTATCACCGGCGCGGAGTAAAACCAATCTCCTCCTTTAGGAGAGATATAAACTTGCGCTTCTTTAAGCTGTTTTTTCACCTCTTCATCCTTTATCACGATAAAGTGCCAAGGCTGCCGATTTCCCGCGGACGGAGCAATCCTGGCTGCTTCTAAAACCCGGTTTAACTTTTCCTCTTCTATAGGAATAGATTTATACTTTCTTATACTGTGCCTGGCTGAAATAATTTCATAAATATCCATTTTAAGGCATCCTCTTTGACTACTTCTCTTCTGGTTATTGGCGTATTTTTATCTTGCTGAAGAAAGCTCTCTATTTATTAAACTTTCCCTGTCTAGATGCCGGTTAAAATACGGCCTTTTTTCTTCCTCTTCTTTTCTTCGAATTGCCGGAGATTCATTCCTGACTTCCTCAGGCGTAATTATCCAAACCGCGGCAATATCCGCGTCAGGCCCTTTTTTTTCTCTGGCTTTAAGAAGAAACTGTTTAAAAATCTCTCCGGTAATCAAACATTTATAAGGTTTGCCTTTTATTTGATAGCTGACCGGCCCCTTAGTAATATTAATTGATACGGATTTATCGAACCAGATACTTCTTACTAAATTCTTATTGCTCTGATAAGTGTCCAGCCCTTCACTTAAAGCTATCGCTTCTCCGTCCAAAGTAGTTAATGAACCTTTAATTACTGTATGCGGAGAACCGTCCTGATTTAATGTTGCCAACACTTTTACGCTTTCGCGGTCTTTTAATAAATCAACTAATTCTTTAGGTAACTTTGACATTTTGTTTTCTCCTTATTTTAGTCTATTCTTTCTAAATCGCTGTCCCCATGGTTACCGCAATGTTTGTAATCATCATTGTCAGAAGTCAGGCCATGTGCTTTCCTTATTTCGTGTAGTCCTTTTACCAGCCGCACATAATATTCAAGGGGCGGCTGTTTCTGGCCGGCAAATTTGGAACTTTTCCACGGCCGCCAAACTAAGCTTAAAAACACTACACCGTGTTTAGAAAAAAATTCGCAGGCTTCAAAATTGGACTTCAAAGCTTCGTCAATGGTCTTAAACCCATAAGGTTTAGCGGTCTCTGCCCCCGCGACAAAGTTTGTATAAACATTGCCTTTTCCAAAAATCTCAACCGCGTCAAGAGCTGACTTTATCCAATGGTCCCTTCCCAGCCATTTTTCTTTTCCCGGGCAGATCCACTTAAACAACTTTTCATCCCATACCTCAATATCCGGGCAGTATGAAGAAAGGCCAGTTTCGTCATAAATTCTTTTAATCTGCCTTTTAGTATACGCAGGCGCAATTAGCTGGCTGGGAAACCTTCTTGACTTAAAATTCCTGCCGATAGCCTGCAAAACCTTTATATACCGGTTCACTTCATTTTCAAAAGGCGGATCGCCGCTGTAATCCGCGCCGGCAGTCAGGTTTATCTGTGAAATCCTCCCCGGCTCTTTTAAAGCTTCCCTTACTGTTTCATAAATATCTTCCGGATCAATAACCTTCGGAAAATTCTTATCCGCTAATTGCCTTTGTTCTTCCATATCCGTGAAAAACGCGCAATATTTGCACTGATCACCCGTATCCCAAAAATGGCAATAACGGTAAGGAGAAATATCTAACCGCTGCGGCCGGGCCGAAGCAATTGATTCCATAGGGACTCCCCGGCTTGTTTTTTTGCCGTAATAATCCGGCCTGGGAGTAAAATCCACCTCCTCAATTTTTTTACCTTTATCAAAAAGAAAAAATTTGCCATCAACATGATGCACTCTATAAGGATCTTCGTATTTAAGCCCCGCCCCGCTAAGCACAGTTGTGCCGTCACGCAGTAATAACGGCCCCGGATTAGCTTTCTTAGAACCGTCGTCTCCGCTATAAGCCGCGCTCCTGGGCCTGAAACGATACTTAGAATCCTGAACCGCTTCCTGGGCGTTTTCCGTTAACTCAATCCCCCTTTTTTGCACATCAAGTTTAAGGATAATAAACCGTGATATATCCGGGTACTTGCTTACCAACTCTTCCACGCCTAACTTACCGTTATTCTTACCCATTCTATTTTCCCCTTTCATAATTTTATTTAACCAAAACACTCTCCCGGTCAAAATGCCTAAAGAACGGGTGCAGTTCATCCTCTATTTTTTTCCTTGCCTCGTAGGTTTCATCTCTGACTTCTTCCGGCACAATAACCCATACGCCGGAAATCTCAGAATCCTGCCCCCGTTTTTTTCTTGCCGCAAGATAAAACTTCTTATATAGCGGCCCTGTATAACTATACTTATACGGCTTACCTTTAATCTGAAAGGTTTTCCCGTCCTTGCCCCGGACGGTTAGCTGCACATTTTTATCAAACCAAAGGCTGCGCACCAGGTTAATATTGTTTTGTGAGCCCTCAAGGGTCTCGGCAAAAGCCAAATTCCCGTCCTCAAGCACGGTTAAGCACCCTTTAAAAGCGGCATGCGGATTGCCGTTTTCATCGGTCGTAGTAACAATTTTGATTGATGCACAATCTTTAATTAAATCCACCACTTCTTTTGACAATTTAGACATTTTTATTCCTCCTTAAAATTTTTTTACTTATTAAGTTATCTTCCCTCCCCTGCCCCAACAGGCTCATACGATACTTCGTTATAGTCAAGCCTGGCTAAATCAGTATCCGGATGAATCGCGCAGCGCCTGTAGTCGTTGAAATCCACGGCCAGCTTATATTTTTTACGGATATCCCGGATTCCCTTGGCTAATCTCACATAATATTCTAATGGCGCCGCTGTTTGCTTTTCCGCGAAAAATACGGAACCCTGACCTACCCAGAGGACGCAAAAAGAAACATTCGCTCCGTGCTGGGCAAGAAATTCAACGCCCTCAAGATTTGATTTTAAGGCTTTCTCAACGCTTTTAAAGCCATATGGCTGGGCCAATTCGGCTCCAGCTACAAGCTGGGAGCAAACATTGCCTCTGCCGAAAACCTTTACCGCGTCAATAATATTATCCACCCAATACTGCCATCCAAAAAACTTTGCCTTTCCGGGGCAGATTTTCCCGAATACTTTTTTATCCCATACTTCGATATGCGGCTCATAAGCAACTGCGCCCGCTTCTTTTACCCTCTCAAGATGTTCTTTGGGAACGGCGCTGGCAACTAACCGCGCGTAAATATTTTTCGTGCCAAACGATCTCTGCAATGTTTTTAATACCCTGATATACTCGTTAGAATCATTCTCGTAAGGAGTTTTCCCCCTAAAATCAGAGCCGGCAATCAAACGCATTCCTGTCCACCTGCCCTTTTCTTTTAACGCCTCGCTTACTGTTTCATAAATATCGTCTAAACTTTCCTGCGTGTGCAGGCCCTCCCGCAATAAACTCTCCTGAAAGCAGCAATATTTGCAGGGAAGTTTTTCTTTCCAAAAAAGGCAGTAACCATATACATTGACATTCAAGCAGTCCGGCGGGCCTGTCCTTACCACCTTAATCATGGGAGTTCCCCGGCTGGTTTTTTTACCGTAATATTCGGGAATAGGCACAAAATCAATCTCCTCCACAGGCTGTTTATCGTCTAAGAGCCATAATTTTCCGTCAATCGCATCTAAGGTATAGGGCGCGGCTTTATCTTTTCTTAAAATTCTACCCCGCAGCGAAGATATGGATTCAACCCCCTGCACTAAAGTCCCATCTCTGAATAAAGCCCCGCCAAAAACTAACCCTGCTCCCTTTGTTTCAAGCTCAGGAGCCGCGTCATACAAAGCATTTAAATCCCAAGCTTTTTTCACGGCCCTTTCAGTAAAATTTACCCCACGAAGAGCGGTATCAATTTTACGAATGATTAGTTGAGGGAAATCCGTGTGTTTCTCCGCAACTTGCTTTAAATTCAATTCACCGTTATTCTTGCTCATTTTCTCTTCTCCTTTTATTCTGCTTCGTATGGTTGCCAAAAATTCTCTAATCCCAATTCTTTTAACGCCGCATTCAAATAGCTTCTATCTATCCAACTATCCACATCAAAAGTATTCCTGATAAATTTATGTTCTTTACTATAAAGCAAGGCGTCTTTATAATGAGTAACATAAAATCCGTCAATAAGCGGGGTATTTAACTGTTTCAGCGTTTTACCAGCATTAGTTTCTTTAATTTGACTAAGAGGTGTTCCCACTTTTGACCAGAGTTGAAACACTTCTTCCCTGTTTTTCTCCTCTGAGCCCCACTTTGCGGCCTCCACATAAACCCTTACCACCCGTTTAACTATATCCGGATATTCATTAGCAAATTTCTCCGTAACAAATAGCCCGCCTGTAGGTTTCCATTGAATCGGCACTTTTAATGAAGCATCTATCCCTGGCAGGACGGGATTTGTCGAAAGAAGTACTTTCACCAGACCTAAGTCACGCAAACGCAAGCCGCCTCCGCCGGCATCGATATCTTTAGAAGCCAGAGCCGCCTCAATATCTGCTGTCCCTAAGTTATATACTTTCAAATCCTTTTCCGTTAAACCATTTGCTTCTAAAATCCTGGTAATTCCCAGATGAGAATTTATCCCCTTAAATATTCCCACCTTTTTACCTTTTAATTCCTTTATTGAGGTAACCGGGGAATCCGCCGGAATCAATATGTAAATTTCCGCCCGCACCGAGCCGGCAGCAAGAAGTTTAGTCTTTAATCCGCCTGCCCTTCCAACGATTGACGGCAAATCTCCGATATAGCCAAAATCAAGGGTATTATTGGCAATAGCCTCATTTGTAGCCGGGCCGGCGCCTTTAAAAAAATACCAGTCGATTTTGACGCCGTCTTTTTTAAACTCTTCTTCTAACAATCCTTTCGCGTGAACAATACCGATAGTTCCCGATGAAAAGGGTTTGCCGTAACCCCCGCCATAAGCAGAACCCAGACGAATGACTTTTGGTTTCTTTCCTTCGGCAAAAATGGAATTCACTCCCGTCACCCCTATTAACAAACCCGCGATTAACAAGCTATTTAATAACTTTTTCACTTTGTCCTCCTCTCTTTAAAATCCATACTGGAATTGGGCTAGGAATTCGTTATAGCCGCTTCCATTGGAACCGGATTTATCTTGTTTTTTGACAATGTTATAGTTGAATTGCAGTTTCGTGGTCTCGGCAAAAAACCAGTTAAAACCTAAAGTTGTCACATTAATCCGGTCATTACCAAGATGCGTATTGGGATCCCAGCTATCAAATCTCACGAACGGCTGATAAGTTAAAGGATACCAATCATCATATCTATTCTGCCCCTTAAATCCTTTTACAAACTGCTGCCCGAAATTATAGAATACGGTAGCGGCATAACCATCACTCTTAACAGCGCCCAAAACAGGATTTGCTACGCTGCCCGAGAGAGTCGCATCCGTGCCTTGAGCATATTCCGCTGTTACTCCGATAGGCGTACGGTTATAAGCCAGATCATAACCCCATCTATTTTTATGGCCCCGGCGAGTAATTGCGGTAGCACCTGAGCCTAAGCTTAGGCTCTTTTGCCCAGTCCACCCTGAAATCCCGGCAGAAAGCCCCCTAAAGATGGAATTGTATTCTACTGGAGCATTAATGCCAATCCTTCCCACAAAATCTTTTTGATTATTATTATCGGTCGTGTTTGGGCCAGCACCGTTAATTACCCCAACAGCATACTCAAACAAAGGCGCCCGGTAATTAAACCCATAATCAACAATGGGAAATAAATCTCCCTTCGCAATAAAACCGATATCGCGCGTGCCCAGGCCTAAATTTGTATCAAATTGCGCGCTCCTAAGCGTAGGCTTATATTCTTCAGTGGTCTGAGGATCGCGGCCAAAAGGTTTCTTCTGTTGGCCAAGAGCCAGAGTAAGACGTGGTTTTTCAAGGTCGAGAGAAGGCAAAGGTGAATAAGTAAGGTAGGCATCGAGCGGCTTTACCCTGTAATTATCAGTTGTATCGCTGGATAGGCTAAATGCATAATCAAGATTCCTTCCTAATTCATAATCCCTTCTTAAGTTTCCCTTGAAGCTGAGGATAAGCGAACTAAGGCTAAAGCCGCTTTTTGTAGTTTCATCTCTGGTTTGCGTATATCTGGTCGCAACAGTCCCGCCAAAAGTAAGGGATCTTGTCGTCTGAGCGGTCTTTTTATCCAGCGTCCTTTGCCATTGGTCACGCAAGGTTTCTACCTCGGTTCTTACACCTTGTAAATCCACCTGCGTAACTGTTTCTTTTTGCGCCGCTGCCACAGGCTGCTCTTTCTTAACAGCCCTTAATTCCTCCCTTAAGCTTTTAACTTCCTCCCGCAATACCTGAACTTCGCTTTTTAAATCTTCAAGTTCAGCGGCAAATAGCAGAGAATTAAAGTTTACAAAAAGAAACACGCCTATGGCTAAAATCCTAAATATCTTTATCATTAATATCCTCCTTGTTTCAATATCTCCCCACAACTCATATCCCCGCCCCGTCAGTAAAAAAATGCGTTATCTCTTTTACCGCCTCTTTCTCATCCGGCCCTTCAGCTTTAACCGTAACTTGCGCTCCTTTTGTCGCCTGGAGAAGCAGCAATTGCATAATTGAGTCCGCATCCACAAAAGGGCAGTTTTTGCAGGATAGCGAAATCCTTGAATTATATTTTTTAGAAATATTCACTATCTTTGCCGCAGGCCTTAAGTGAATTCCATTAGGATTTTCCACGGTTACAGTTTTATACTCCACATCCAACTCCTTGAAAATAAAGGAGGCTAAAAACTCATCCTGCGATTCCAGGATGTATTCTTAGCCTCCAGTTGACCGGTCAGCTTAATATTCTTAGATCAATTACTGCTAAATCCCTGCGCCATTCTCTAGGCGCCAGATATCATCCAAACGCGTCTTTTCTGTCTTATCTATTTGGACTACCCTTGAATTATGCACGGTTATTTGAACGTACCCGTATTTTAAGCTATTCAACGCTTCGATTATTTCTTTTATGATTGCCTCATTTACAATGCTTCTCTGATTTTGCCTTAAACTCATTACCCTCTCCTTAATAACAAAAAACCCACTAACCGTTTTGCTTATTACTTGGTAGCGGGTTGTCCCGTCCTACAAAATTATATTTATATAGCGTAACTCAAAACAAGCTGGTTCTTCTCTCTTAAATCAAGGGTTCTTTTTGCCACATCTTTTAATGAAATATTATCCAGGATATTTGCAATCGCGTCTCTGACCTCATGCATAACACTATATATGCCGCAACGCGATTGCTCGGAACAATCTACATGCCGGCTTACGCTTACGCAATCCAAAGGCGCCAAAGGGCCTTCTACTATTCTTATTATTTCTCCCAGGCTTATATTTTCCGGGGCCTTGCTTAAAGAATATCCACCGCCTACCCCGCGCTTACTTACCAATATCCCGGCATTTTTAAGCCTAAGAAGAATCTGCTCTAAATATCTCGGGGGAATATTTTCCTGGTTAGCAATCTCATTAATTAATGTCACATCTACTCCCTTATCGTAATTAATTGCTAACTCGATCAGCGCTTTTAATGCGTATTCACCTTTTTTTGATATCTTCATCTGAATTTCACCTATTCTCTATATTCTCAATTGACAATAAGGAGTTTAACAGAAAAAAATTATTTGTCAAGTCTTTTTTCTAGTTTTTTAAAAATCTCTTTTGCGGCATATAAAGTTTTATCCACATCACTCTTTGTGTGGGCAAAAGATAAAAAGTTCGCTTCAAACTCCGAAGGCGCAAAAAATACGCCCTTATCAAGCATTGGCCTGTAAAATTTGCTAAACTCAAACCTTGATTTAAATTTCAAACTGAACATGCTCTCATAGTAATTTATTTCTAAATCCACTCCGGAAGCCAACGCCGCTTCCTTTAAATTGGCGCACAAATATTCGGTTAAATCCTTAATCCGCAGATAGCCGTCGCTTAAATTTTTAAGTATTTTAAGCGCAGCCAGGCCTGCCTGCATGACAACAGGATTACCGGCAAAAGTAGAAGCTTGATAAACCTTCCCCAAAGGAGCTAAGTTATTCATGATTTTTGCGCTTCCGCCATAAGCCCCGATAGGCAAACCTCCTCCGATAATCTTTCCCAAGCAGATTAAATCCGGAATAATCCCGAAATCATGGGAAGCTGCCCCGAATCTAAAACGAAATCCGGTAATTATTTCATCGCAGATCAGTAAAGAGTTATATTTTCTGGTCAGGCTCCTTACTCTCTTCAAAAATCCGGTATCTGCCGGTAAAACACCGTAATTTGCGCCTACTGGCTCAAGCAAAACCGCGGCGATTTCATTTTTATATTTTTTAAATACTTTCTCAAGCGCTTCTTCATCGCCAAAGGGAACTACCAGTGTATGCTTAATAAAATCTTTCGGCACTCCAGCGCTTGCCGGAATCCCCAAAGTTGCCAGCCCGGAGCCGGCCTTAACCAAAAGATAATCCGCGTGGCCATGGTAAGAATCCGCAAACTTTATGATTTTATCTCTTCCCGTATAGGCACGGGCCAGCCTTATTGCTCCCATCACTGCTTCAGTCCCGGAATTGACAAAACGTATTTTCTCAATAAGAGGAATCGCCCGGGCAATCTCCTGCGCTAACTCGATTTCAGCTTGGTTAGTTGTGCCAAAACCTAAACCCAATCCTAATTTTTGCTTAATGGTTTTAAGCACAGCCGGATGAGCATGCCCTAAGATTGCCGCGCCCCAGGAAAGGACATAATCCAGGTATTCTTTATTATTATAATCAAATACCTTAGCGCCTCTGCCGGACTTAAGCAGCAGCGGGCGGCCGCCTGCATACTTAAAGCTGCGCACCGGGCTGTCTACGCCGCCGACTAAATAACGCCTGGCTAGGTTAAATAATTCTTTTGTTTTATCCATCGCGCAATGTCCTTTGCGTGGTAGGTAATGATATAATCGGCTCCGGCGCGTTTTATAGAAGCAGTGATTTCAAAAACAATTTTCTTCTCCTGCCAAAGCCCGATACCAGCTCCCATTTTTACCAAGACATACTCTCCGCTGACATTATAAGCGGCCAGCGGATAATTAAATTTCTGTTTTGCTTCTTTAACAATATCCAGGTAGCTTAGCGCCGGCTTAACCATGACCATATCCGCGCCTTCCCGGATATCATCCCCTATTTCCTTTAACGCCTTTTTTGCGTCGCTATAATCCAATTGATAAGCCTTTCTGTCTCCGAATTTAGGGGCCGAATCCGCCGCGTCGCGGAATGGGCCGTAAAAGTTCGAGGCGAATTTAGCCGAATAGCCCATAATCTTCACATTAGAAAATCCGTTTTTATCCAATGCTTCCCTTATCGCCAAAACTTGTTTTTTAGCCATTGCCGAAGGGGCAACCCAATCTGCTCCGCTGGCAGCATGGGAAAGGGCAATTTTAGAAAGCGCCTCCAGAGTTTTCTTGCCGTCTATTTTATTTTTTTTATCAAGGATGGCGCAATGGCCGTGCGAAGTGTAGGCGCAAAGGCATACGTCGGTAATGACAGATAAGCCTTTTATCTTGCGCTTTAATTCTGCCACTGCCCTGGATACGATATTGTTTTTGGCATAGGCATAATTTGCCAGTTCATTTTTATAGTGCCGAGGGCAGACTCCAAAAAGAAGCGCTTTGGATACACCCAGCTGCTTTGACTCTGATACTTCTTTTAACAGATTATCAACAGTCAGCCTGGAAATACCCGGCATATTGGCAACAGGTTCTTTTTTATTGCGCCCTTCAATAACAAAATACGGCATAATCAGGTTTTTGGAAGACAGGTTTTGCATTTTTATAATAAACGTAACTTTTTAGCCTGGGCAAGGGTAACATCCCCTATGCACTTTATAGCCACTTTTTTTGGCGGTTTCCCGTAACGTTTAACGAAATTACGCACGCAGGATGGGCTGGTAAAAACTATTTCGTCAAATGTATCCACAGCAAAGTCAGGAAGTTTTTCAGGCATGATATTTCTATAGGCAACAGAAGCGGTAACTCTGGCGCCCAGACTCTTTAATCCTTTTGCCAATCCTTTGTCCGAAATATCGGAATGAGGCAAAAAAATCCTTCTGCCTGTTAAGGGAATCCTTTTTAAGGCGCCAAGCAGGCCTTTTGATCTCTCAACTTTGGGAATTAAATCCGCAATAATCCCCAAGCCCCTAAGCCTGGCGGCCGTAGAAGCTCCGATTGCCGCAATTTTAATATTCTGCAGTGAACGCGCATCCAGGCCGATTTTATCCAGGCGCTGGAAAAAATACTGCACAGCATAACGGCTGGTAAAAATTATCCAGTCAAAACTCCGGATTGCCTTAATCTGCCTGTCAAAATCCGCATAATTACCGGCAGGGGCAATCTTAATCATCGGCAAATGGAAATAATTTCCTTTTAAAAAAAACCGTCTTGCCGAAAGCCCCGTAAACAAAATACGCTTATTTTTTTTAAACCAATTCAATCTCCGGCTCAGACGCACAACCGGGCCGATAATAAAAATAGCCGGCGCACTAATCTTATCTTTCTTAACCCTCCCGGCGATATCCTCAAGTTTAGCGATGGCAACTCTCTGGTCGATCTTTCCTGCCCGGGCAATCGCAGCCGCCGGAGTATCCGCGGGCTTGCCATTTTTAATCAGCTGTTCGGCTATTTGGCGGATATTTTTTACCGCCATATATAAGACGATAGTTTCATTTTTAGCAATGGAACTCCAATCAATAGCCGGTTTTTCTCCTTTTGCCTGTTGGCCGCTGACATAGATAACGCTGGATGAAATTTTGCGGCTGGTCAAAGGTATGCCGGAAAAACAAGCGGCAGCTTGGGAGGCGGTAATTCCCGGAATAACCTCAAATTCTATGCGATTTTTTAAAAGCGCTTCTATCTCTTCCTGCGCCCGGCCAAAAATAAAAGGGTCTCCGTTTTTTAAACGCGCCACTAGTTTTCCGCCTTTGGCAAATTTTACCATCGCCAAGTTGACTTTAGCCTGGGAGTCAAAAGATCCCTCTTGCGGCTGCCTCTTGCCTAACTTATCGCAGCAGATCAGCTTTGCCTGCGGGTTTACATCCTCAAGCACCTCCCTATCCACAAGATAATCATAGATTATGACTTCTGCCTGCTCAAGCGCCTGCCGGCCCCTTAAGCTGATCAAATCCTTGGCTCCGGGGCCGGCGCCGATTAAATACACTTTAGCTCTTCCCATTTTTATTTTTTATTAATTACTACCGACCAGTAATTGGCGATCTTTTTCTGCGAAATAATCCTGTGGCCTTCGGCTTTTACCGAGCCGGGGACATTCTCAATCGGAGCCCCGTCATCGAGCCAAATTTCCAATGCCTCTCCGGATTTTAGCTTGGCAAGCTCGATCTTAGTCTTGACAAAATTAAGCGGACAGGCAACTCCGCGGAGATCTTTAACAATGATAGGCGATATAATCGTTTTTCCCGCCTCCGGCGGGATCCCGCCCGATATATTTACCGATGGGCGGGAAAAATTAAAGCTATTATCCATAGTTTCATACAGCGCCTGCACTGCCTTGGCCAGTTCAAGCGCCTGAGCCTGCTTTGCTAAAATCTCTTTATAATCGCCGCGCTGGGCAATAGTGATGATCTCCCTAAATGAGCCATCGATCAGCCCTGTTTCGATAAAATATTTGAGGAATCCCGTATACACCTCCTCCTGGCTTTTTGCATCAAGCCCGCGGGTAATCAAAAGCGCCCGGCTGGCATAAAATACAAGCTCGCCGAGTGATTTCTTTTTTTCCTCTTCATCCTGCGCGCCTGCTGCAAGCGCCGCCTGAGTATTTTTTAGATTATTTAAATCCATTTCCAAAAGATCGAAGAATCCGGCGGAACATTCCCCTGCCTTACGCTCGGCCAAAGAAAAAAGCGTATCCGCTTCCCAGTCAAAATAATAATTTTTATCTTCATCAAAATCAGGCGCCTTAGAGTAGTGCGAAATGATTTCTTTTAGATCGCTTTTTCCTTCGCCGTGAATATACTCCCGAAAATCCTTAAACTGCCCGGACTTGGAGAGATAACCTTTAAGAAAATCCTTTACCAGCAGGGCCAAGGCCTTGGCAGGGATCTCGCCGCTATGTTCTGCCAGCTTAGTTTTGCCATCGCCAATAACCGCTCCGGCAAACACATTATAAGCCGGATACAACCGGTCGCCATTCCTCAATGCCTTGCCCGAAAAACCCAGATCAGCCGCCGGATGATGGCCGCAGGAATTAGGGCATCCGGAAATATTGATTTTAATATCTCCTATTTTATCCAGGTCCAAATTGCTTTTTTTAAGTTCAGCGATCAAAACGCCTGCTGCCTGGCGGGAAAGGCAGATCCCAAGCTGGCAGGTAGCAGCTCCGGCGCAGGATAATATTTTGCCGTAGAGAGCAGGCCGGCTTGCCTCGGGTATAGTTTCTTTCAAGAAATTATAGGCCGCGCCTAAATAATCCAAAGGGATATTGCGTATGAGGAAATTCTGGTCCCGCGTCATCCTCAACATATCGCTGCCAAAGGGTTTCAGGAACCGGCCTAGTTTAGCGGCTTCTACGCAAGAAATAAAACCCAGCTCTATAGGGATTAATACCGAGAATAATCCCTCCTGTTTTTGCTTTCTTACAAAGCGCGTTTTCCATAATAAAAACCCGCCGGCATCAAAAGGTTTATCTTTGGGTAAACCGGAGAAAAATCCAGGCCCCTGCTCCTGTTCAACAATATCTAAGGGCCTAAAACCTTCGGCTTTAATCCGTTCATACTCTTGATTAAACTTTTTCTTAAACTCCTCTTCACCGAGGTTCTGCCATAAGAAACGCAGGCGGGCCGCATGCTTATTCCTGCGGTTGCCAAATTTGAAAAAAACATTTTTCAGCGCCTCGGCAATTGGATAAACCTGGCCTGCTTCAATAAAATCAAATAAAAGTTTCCCCTCGGCTGATTTAGCGCCCAAGCCTCCGGCCGCGTAAACCCTGAATCCTTTTATCCCGTTTTTTATTTTCGCGATAAAACCCAGGTCGGAAAGAGTGGCATACCCCTTATCCTCCGCGGAACCGGAAAAAGCAATTTTAAATTTTCGCGGCAAATTCCAGGAATCCCCCTCGGCAATCATCCTTGTGGTCAAAGCCGCAACATACCAAGACACATCAAAGACTTCCTGCGGGTCAATTCCGGCGTCATCGCAAGCGGCAATATTGCGCACAGTGTTGCCGCCGCCTCCCCTTGTAGAAAGGCCGATCTCTTTTAAGCGCCTGATCAGGCTAACAATATCATCCAATTTCACATAATGAATTTGCAGCTCCTGCCGGGAGGTAATATGCAGCTGGTTTACTCCGTATTCCCGGGCAATGGCAGAAACGCTTTCCAGCTGTAAGGGGGTAACAAAACCTCCGGCGCACCTGATCCTCACCATGTAGGTGTCAGCCTGGCGCTGTTCATATACGCCAAAAGGCACGCGATGCGCCTTAAGTTCGGTTGCCGAAACCTCGCCTGCCCTATATTTACGTATCAGCTCTTCAAGCTGGCTGATTTCCTCATCCAACCCAAGAGGCAAATCATACCCTTTGATCATCAATGACCTCCAGATTAATTTCAGTAACAACACCGCTCTTTATTGAAAATGCCCGTAACTCTTCGTTAGATCCGGCCAGAGAAATAATAAAGTAACTCTTATCCGGATCATATGCCAGTTTTATATCCTCCTCTGACGGCCGGGCCGGGCTGGCTGGATGGCTATGATAGACAGCGCAAATCTCCAGTCCTTGAGCGCGGGCATCTTTAACTGCCAGGAATTGTTCTTTTGGCTCAAAAGAAAAATGCTCATTACTTTTATCGATATTGGTCAACGCGTATATTTTTGTAATAATACCGTCTTTGGCGCCAAGATACCCGCAGGCCTCAAGCGGCGCCTCCTTTTTAGCCTGCTCCACTATCTCTTTAATTACTTTCCTGGTTATTTTCATTTATGTTTTAAATCACAAGCAGGCAGTTCTTCATCAATCAATCCCTTAATTGTCGGATTATTTCCGCACACAGGACAATCCGGATTTCTTTTGAACTGCGCCTGGCGGAACTTCATATCCAAAGCATTAAAGATCAGCAGCCGGTTCACCAGAAGCTCCCCTTTTCCAATAAGAAATTTCAAGGCTTCAGCCGCCTGGATCGTGCCCAGCATACCGGCAACCGCCCCTAAAATACCGGTTTGCGAACAAGTCGGAACCGCCCCTTTAGGAGGAGGCCCGGTAAATATACACCTATAACATGTCTGGCCCGGAAGATAAGTCATGCTCTGTCCGTCAAAACGTAAAATTCCCCCGTGTGAAAACGGCTTAGCAGCGAAAACACAGGCATCATTAATTAAAAATTTAGCGGCAAAATTATCCGTCCCGTCGATAATAAAATCGTAACCTTTAATAATTCCGGCGATATTGCCTGAATAAACCCTGCTCTGATAGGTAACGACTTTGACATCCGGATTAATAGAAGCGATTTTTTCTTGGGCCGACAATACTTTAGGCTTACCGACATCGGGAGTAAAGTGAATGACCTGCCGCTGCAAGTTTGACAGCTCGACATTATCCCCGTCAACTAAACCAATCGTGCCGACACCGGCGGCTGCCAAATATAAAGCAGCCGGCGCGCCAAGCCCTCCGGTACCGATAATCAGCACCTTTCCATTCGAAATTTTTTCCTGCCCCTCAACTCCGACGTCGCCAAGAATGATGTGGCGGCTATAACGCTCTATCTGCTGTTCGGTAAAACTCATCATAAACCCTCCAGGGCCTGTTGTATATCGGAAATTAAATCCCGGTAATCCTCGATACCCACGGCAAGCCTGATCAAAGTGTCCCTTACCCCCATCTCATTTTTAAGCGCGTCGTCGTATTCGCAAAAGATCGTTGATCCCGGATGCAAAATCAGCGAGCGGTTATCATGTAAATTCGTAGCCCTGCGGATAAGTTTTAAGTTATTCAGGAAACAAAAACACTCTTTTTTCGATGCCAGGTCAAAAGTTAAAACCGCCCCCGGCTTATCCCCGAATTGCTTACGGGCAGTTTCATAGTAAGCAGAATCGCCAAGCCCGGGATAATTTACGGATTTCACCCGGGAGGCCTCTTTTAAAAATTCCGCGATCTTAAGCGTATTGGCGCAGGCAATATCAAGCCTCAACGGCAATGTTTCCAGCCCCAAGCCTTGAAGATAGGCGTTATGCGCGGACATACAGGCCCCGATGTTCCTGTACACCTCACGCCTGAGCCGGCTGATAAAAGCAAAAGGGCCGAACTTAACCGCGTCACTATGCAGCTTATCATTCTTTTTCCAATCATAAAGCCCATGGTCGATAATTAAACCTCCGACGCTGGTTGCGCCTCCGGAAATCCACTTGGTGCTTGAGATAACTTCAATATCCACGCCGAATTCCTTGGCTGAAAAAATATACGGCGGGGTCATGGTAGTATCGGCAATAAGCAGGATATTTTTTCTTCCAGCTATTTCAGAAAGAGCCTTGATATCCGCCACCTCAAGCTGGGGATTGGTAATTGTCTCAAGGAATATCGCTTTGGTTTTTGCGTCGATAAGCCGGCTTACTTTTTCCGGCCTGGTCAAATCAACATAGCGGGTCTCTAAACCCCACTCTTTAAGCGTATTTTCAAATAAAGAATAGGTGTTGCCGAAAAGGTGTTTGGAAGTAATGATATTATCTTTGCTCCTGGCAACGGTTAAAATGGTATTGGAGATAGCCGCCATTCCGGAAGAAAGCGCGATTACACCCGCGCCAGCGGTTATAGCCTTGATTCTTTGTTCAAAATGTTCGACCGTAGGATTACTTATGCGGCTGTACATATGTGAAGGTTTCTTGCCCTGGAAGGCAAGCTCCAGGTCCTCGGCGGTCTTAAACTCAAAAGCCACATTGTCATAGACCGGCATATGCAAAGACCCGTGCGGATCTTCTTTTGAAAATTTAGTATGCAAAATTTTAGTGATAAATCTTAATCCGTTCCCTCCTCCCATAAAATAAAGAAAATCCAGATGGTCACCCTCTTTCAAACGCAGCTTGTCAAATTTCGACCGGTCAACAAATTTCCCGTTGAGCTGAACAGAGACCATCTGGGGATTTTCCACATTAGCCGCCTTTAGTAATCCGGTAATCGATGGATCCCGATCATCAACCAATTGTTCTTTGCCGTTTATTTTAATCCGCATTCTTTTTCTCCTTGCCCGCAAGGGCGCACCCGCGCAATTCCTTTAAGCGCGGGGTGTTGCTTACTACACTGAATAGATCTATTAAACCTTGATTATCACTGCGCACCTGCAGGGCTAAAGACCCTTGCAAAGGGTGCGCGGGAATAATCCAATCAGGGATAATTTCCGCGATCCTATTTTCAAGCCCAAGCCTAATCAGGGCCGCATGCGCCACAATGAGAGCGTCAAACTTCCCCGCATCCAACTGATATAAACGTTCTTCGATATTGCCGCGCACATCGCATATTTCAAGATCGCTGCGATAGCGTAAAAGCGCGTTTTTGCGTTTGGAGCTGCTGGTAGCAACCTTGCTGCCCGGCTTAAGCGCCCCCAAAAGTTTATTGCCGCAAGAAACCAGGCATTCATAAGGGCTTATGGAGGCGGTGATCGCGGCAATTGTTAATCCGGAAGGCGGATTTTCTTCTAAATCTTTAGCGCTATGCACCGCAACATCTATCTCGTTTTTTAACAACGCCTCTTCAAGCCGGCGGGTAAAAAAATCACTGCCTTCCAAGCCCGTAAAAGGCGTATGTTTATCCCTATCCCCCTGCGTTTGATAAGTAAGAACCTCAAAATCAATAAAGGGGAAAATATCCTTTATTTCATCAACCTGTTTTAAGGATAGCGGGCTTGGGCGGGCTCCCAACCTTAAAGTTTTTTTCATATTCTTTAATCTTTTCTCCGACAAGGTATTCCGCCAGAAACAAATTATTTTTTATTCTATCATTATGCTCTTTGAAAACAAAAGATAAATCATCAAGGTTCTTTAAAACTATCCCCGCTATTTGGCCTGCCGCCGGCTCGATATCCCTGGGGACGGCTAAATCATAAATATACAATGGCCTCTTGCGCCGCCAAGCTATCCTTTCCAATTCTTCCGCCTTAAGAATAAAATGCGGGCTTGCGGTAGCGCTGACTAAAAAATCCGCTTCAGCTAAAACTTCAGCTAAGCCACTTAAAGATACCGTTACGCCGCGGGCTGATTCCGCCAGTTTTTCGGCGGCAAATTTATTTTTATGGGCCGCAAAAATTAAACGCGCCTTAGCAGGCCGGTGCTCCGCCAAAAGCCCGGCAATCTTGCCTGTTCCGATTACCACAATTCTCAATTCATTTCCCCGGGTTAATTTTTTTTTCATGTCATCGAATACAAAAGTAGCAATATTATCCCGGCCATTGAGCCCTGATTCCCCGCGTATAAGAAGAGCGTCGGAGTAAGCCCTGTTCCAAAGTCCGGCTAAGCTTGCGGGAATCTTATTAGACCAGGAATTTATCTGCTCTAAAATTTGTAATTCCCCTTTAAGGCGGGACTCAAGGCCGACAGCCACCCTCAAAGCGTGAGCAAAAACATTTACCTTGCCCTCTATAAAATACCAACCCGCCTCAATCCGCGGAAATTTTATTGATTCACCGGCAATTCCATAAAGCTCAAAACGATTACAGGTAGATAATGCCGCCATTTCAGAAAAAAACTTTGCCCAGTAAAGGCTGATCTGCCGGCGCCTTGCGCTGATCTGCTCGCGTTTAATTAAATCCGCGCTTTGACAATCTGTTCCGATAAGATAAAAATTCACGCTTGAGCCTCTCTTTTAGCCTAAAATATTATACTCTCTCTTATCTGATTATATCACATAGCCGCCATTATGTTTCTGAACAATTATCGCCCCATCGTTTTTGTCAAGTTTTGTTACTTCAAGGATCTTGTGGCCTTCATGCTCGATTGCTTTGGGAAGTTCGCTTGCCGCCTGCTCATAATCAACGATGATCTTTAATATTTGGCCAAATTGTAAATCCCCCAATGCCAATTTTGCCGCTATTAAATTATCCGGGTAAATGACCCCTCTTAAATTCAGTTCTTTATCGATTTTTGGCTCTTCGATAAATTTGCCCTCAAGATAACTTTTAGTTTTTAGATACCTGGGGTTCTTTAAAACCTCCTCTGCCGGGCCATGCTCAATGAGGTTGCCTAAATACAAAAAAATAATGTGGTCGGCAAGGCGCCTGGCCTGCCTTAAAATATGGGTAACCAAAACTATGGTGTATTGATTTTTAAGCTCTAATAAACGTTGTTCAATGCATTCCGCAGAAAGCGGGTCTAATGCCGAGGTAGGCTCATCCCCCAAGATTACCTCCGGCTCAACCGCTAAACCTCTTGCCAGGCAGAGCCTTTGCTGCTGGCCGATAGATAATTTCGAAGCGGAACTATGCAGCCTATCCTTTACTTCATCCCAAAGATTTGACTCTTTTAAATAATGCCGCACAACTTCATCTAATTTTCTCTTATCCTTTATGCCGTGTATTCTTAACCCATAAGCCACATTCTCATAAATAGATGCCGGCAAAACCTGGGGCCGCTGAGAAAGCAAGCCCATCTTTTTTCTTAAATGCGTAACTTCGACTTTAGGATTATAGATATCTTCTCCATCAACCAATACCTCCCCGGCGACCTTAGCCCCGTCCTGCAACTCGACCAAACGGTTAAAGGACTTAAGCAAAGTAGACTTTCCGCAGCCGGAAGGCCCGATTATCGCGGTTATCTTTTTATCCGGGATATCGATGGAGATATTATTCAACGCCTGATGCCGGCCATACCAGACGCTTAAATTTTTTACGCTTATGTGAGTCTTAAATTTCATTGTTTTCACCTCTTATTTGATCGTATGCTTGGTAAATTTCCCGGATAAAATCCTGGATAATATGCTTATGAATAGAATTATCACCGTTAAGATTAACGCGGAGGCGTAGCCGCGCTGCTGAACTTCAGGAAAAGGAGTGCCTAATTGAAAAAATATGGACAAAGGCAGCGTAGCTACCGGTTTAAATAAAGAATAAGGCAGGGAATCGGTAAAGCTGGCTGTAAATAAAACCGAGGCCGCATCCCCTATGCCTCTGCCAAAGGCAATCAGGATTGCCGTTAATATGCCCGGCAGGGCTTGCCTGAAAATCACCTTAATTGACGTTTCTAATTTAGTCGCCCCCAAAGCGTATGAGGCTTCTTTTAATTCAAAAGGAATCATCTTTAAAACCTCATCTATGCTTCTTGCCATAATGGGAATTATTAATAACGCCACGGTAATTATGCCGGCTAAGAGCGAGGCCCGCAGTCCGAAAAATACCATCAAGGTAAAACCAAACGCGCCATAAACAATGGACGGTATACCCCAGAGCACGTCCAGGATGAAACGCACGGATAAAGCAAGCCTTGAATTTTTCTTCAGGTATAAATTTAAATAAAAAACTAAAGGTAAGCTGACCAATAAAGCCAAAAATGTCGCTGCTGTTCCTAAAATAAGCGACCCTAAGATAGCATTGAGCACCCCGCCTTCTTTACCCAGATAATACCCGCCCTTAGGCGTCTTAATGATCATGTCTAAATTTAACGCGGGAAATCCTTTTATAAATATAGTTATCAAAATAAGAACTAAGCTGCTGGCCACAATAAACGTAGAAAATACCATGAGCCCTTTAAATACATTCTCTTCAATCCTTCTTTTATCCACTGGCTTGTTTCCTTTCAATGTAAAGCAGTATTCCCCAGCCAACCATATTAAATAAAGCGGTTACGATCAATAAGATAAATGCCGCCAAAAGCACCGCTGAATCATATAACGGTATAGACATCATTTCACCGTAGGTATTGGCAATCAAGGCCGGCAACGGATAAGCAGGATCAAAGACGGATTTAGGAAATACGCCCAGAGAACAACCTGCCACCATTAAAACCGCCATTGTTTCCCCAAAGGCGCGCGAAACCCCCAGGATTACCGCCGCAATTATTCCGGGCCTGGCTTTCTTCAAAACAGCATATTTTATGGTTTGCCATTTAGTCGCCCCTAATGCCAATGAAGCTTCTCTAATTTCAAAGGGCACGGTTCTTAATACCTCTTCGACAACGGAAATTATTATCGGAAAAGTCATTACCGCCAAAACAATGCCCCCGGTTAAGGCGGAAAAACCGGTATAATTATCAGAAACAAATGGAAAAAACGAAAATCTCCTGCTAAAAAAGGGCATCAGATAATCCCGCACCAAAGGCACAACCGCGATTATACCCCAGACACCGAAGATAATCGGCGAAATACCTGCGAGCAAATCAATTATCGGTTTAGCAAGCCTCCGTACGCAGCCAGAGGCATATTCTGAAATATATATGGCCGTCAGTATACTTAAAGGCACGGCAATAATCACCGCGATTGCCGTTACCCAAAATGTACCGGCGATAAAACTACTCAAACCAAAATGGCCTTGAGTCGGATGCCAGCTTGAAGAAAACAGTAAATCTTTTAAACTTACTATTGCCAGTATTGGTTTAGACTTTTGGTACAAACCAAACGCCATCAGAAATATAAGGCTAAACACAAAAAGGCATAGACCAAACATGGCCCGGCGAACCAAATTTTCTTTAATTATTCTGATATTCAAATCTCTCCTTGCCCTGTAGCTTGCGCAGTATTTTATTAACTATCTTTGCAGTAAGGGAAGGCAGCTTTTACTGCCCTCCCTTATTATTACTATCATTCCAGATTTTTCAATATCTTTTCTCTTTCTGCCCGAGGCAAAGATAAACTCGCCCCGGTTTCATCAACTATCTTTGCGCCTTCCTCAGAAAGCGTAAACTCGATAAACTCCTTGACTAACCCGCCGGGCTTGCCTTTAACAAAAAAATAATTTTTTCTTGTCGCCGGGTACCTGCCGGCCCGGATGGCTTTAATGGCGGCTTCACGGTTTGTATAGATTTCATCGCTATCGGCAATGCCATTTTCATTGGAATCAATCGGCACTATCCTTGCTCCGTTAACTACACTTCCATCCCGGGTAAAAATATAACTGAAGTTATTAAAACCAAGGCCTATAGGGTCTCTTTTGGCTGCTTCCAGCAGGCCCGGGTCGCCATAAATACCTACACCCTTTAAATCCTCCTGTTTCTTGCCTAAATATGCCGCCCAGCTTTGGGCCGCGCCGCAGGAATCCGAACGGGTATAAACATGGATCTTTTTATCCACCTTGCTGCCGACTACCTGATCCCAGGTAGTAACCAATCCGTCAATATAGATACCAATCCAAGTGCTCAGCTTCACTCCTTTTTTTAGAAGCCCGGCAACTGCCGGATTTTTGTCGCTAGTCACAGGGAATACCGCGTCATGCAGGATATATATTGGAGTTATCCCTTTTTTTATTTCCGCGGGATCCGGATCGCGCGAAACCATCCCGATATCCACTAAACCGGCAATAGCATCGGCGGCGCCTTTTCCCGCGCCTCCGGCTGAAACATCGATTTTTACTTTAGAATACTTCTTTTGAAACGCCTCGGCCCAGGCCACTGCCGTTGGATAGATCGCCCAGGCGCCGGACAGGGTTATTGTCCCCTCGGGCTCTTTATCCCGGGCTAAAACACTGCCTCCTGAAACACTCAAGAAACTTGCTACCAATAAACTAATAATTATATTTTTCATTTTTAGCTCCTAGCCCACAAGGGCACACCCGCGCAATACCTTATAAGCGCGGGGTGTTTAGAATTTCACATTCCAGTCAACCTGCAGGACCTGCGCCGGCGCATTGGAGGCGCTGTTTGACTTAATAAGATTCCAGCCATAATAGTAGTCTAGAGTCAGCGAGGTATTTTTACCAAGGCCAAAATCAAACTGTGTTTCAACAACCTGATCATTAGTCTTTCCGGAATATCGGGAAGAATCCGGAAAAATATCCAACCAGGCGTCCCGGCCCACTTTTGAATAGATAATCTTAGCCTGCCAATCCTTCCAATTTTCAACTTTTGCTTTCCCGAATTTCAGGCCAAAATCATAACCCCCTCTGCCGGTGGCGCTATCGGGCAAACTAAAATTATAGACATAGTCGCCGAATAAAGCCCCATAAGGAACCAACCCGCCAAAAGGCTCCTTAAAGCTCAATTCCAAAGAAGGTTGGAAAGAATTGTAATTATACTTGTATTGATTTCCCGCAGTTAAGCTGTTGGTGCCGCTGGAATTTGAAAATTTCGCCGCTCCTTTGATATTCGAAAAAACATTGACTGCCAACGCTGACTTAAGGTTAATTTCATCATTAACCGCAATGTTTACGCCCGGCTGGGTTACTGACATAAACACCTGCTTAGAAGTACGATCATCATTCCTCAATACATTGAACAGTTCGTTCCAAAATAAACCAACCTTGGAATTAAGCTTATAGTCAAAGTTAAACCCCGCGCCTTCAGGATTTATGTCCGTGTCCCAAAATACATCCGACGGCCGCCAAATTACATCCTGGAACTTTCCACCGATGAGCCTTAATTCTTTAAAAGGCGTATACTCTCCATAAGCATAATTCAAGACCACGTTTTTAGCGGAGTCCGGAGTGTTAGTTTGGCCAACGTTAGTGCCCAAGGTGACATATGATGTACGGGGATCGCTTGAGGAACCTGTGGCTATTCCAATACCCAGTTTTACTTTTTCATTAACTTTGGTTTCCAGGCCTAACCTGGCCATGATTCTGGCCCTGTTGTAATCGGATTGGCCTTTATTCTGGTCCCACTCATAACGCAGGCGAAAATCTCCTTTTAATTTTGTCCTGGACACCCAATCAGGAACAGCCGATGGCTGCTTTTCATCCTGTTTCTTTATCGCTAAATCCGCCCTGAATTCCGTAGCTTTTTCCTGGGTAATAACTCTCTCCTTGATCAAAAACTCAAGCAGCCTGTCCACATCAGTTTCAGCGGCAAACGACAAGGTCGCCAGGACCAACTGCGCTGCTAAAAACCAACCTGCAACTGGAACTATTCTCATTTCTCCTCCTGCTTCTTTCTTCTTCCAGTTGACTGGCCGGTCAGAAATTAATTTTTTAATATTAGCCTTGCGGTTAACCGCTTAGCTGTTCTTAGTTACGCTTTATCTCCTTTACTTCTTTAGCGGCCGGGTATGTATCCCGCACTCTCCGCCGCATTTACTTGTGCCGATCCAGCGTCCGGCGCGCTCATTATCGTCATTAGTGATCTTTGTGCAAGGCGCGCATCCCAGCGAACGGTACCCTTCTCCATAGAGCGGATTCACCGGCACCCGATAAAGCGCCAAATACTGCCAGACTTCGCGCTCCTTCCAGATTAAAATCGGATTAAGCTTAATTAATCCCTTGTCCCTCTCCTCAACTTCTTTGAAATCAGTGCGGGTGCGGCCTTCGGTACAACGCAATCCAGTTACCCAGCATTTCACATGCATCTCTTCAATCGATCTTTTCACCGGCTCAACCTTCAGGATATCGCAGCATTTATCCGGATCAGTCTCATACAATTTATCCGGAATCACAGAATCATTCTGGTAGACTTTTAATTCAGGATACCGGGCTACCTCTTCTTTCATAAATTTAATCGTTTCCGCCGGCTTAAACCTGGTGGTAACGATAAATCCGCGGATCTTTGGGTTTACCTTTTTTGCCAAATCCCATACCGCCACCGAATCCTTGCCCAAGCTGTTAGCGACGACCAGAGAATCTCCGTAACGCCCATAAGCTTCCCTGATTAATTGCTTTGACCTTTCTACTTTCTCCTTAAAATTCAGCGTTTCCACCAATTCCTTTAAATCATCCTTGTTATCCAAAATACTCATTCCTGTTCCTCCTTTTTATTATCGTTAAAACGCTTCCTTTGCGTCACCTCGATCTGCACAATTTTGGAATTATGCACTTTGATCAGGACATCGCCATAATCAAGGCCCGAAACCGCCTCTTTAATGTTTCTAATAACAGTGTCATTGCCTATTTTCATATTTTCCATTTCCGTCAATCTTTTATCTAAATCTGATAAACCAGCGCTTCTTTGTTCGCCTCTAGTTTATTTACCAGGTCCCCAAAGGTTATATTATCGATTATTCCCGAAGTAGCTTTGGCTACATCCTGCCAGATCCTGCGAAAACTGCACTTATATATATCGGTACAGCCTGAATAATTATTTTCAACACAGGCAATCGGCTCTGTCGGGCCGTCAATAAACCTGACCACATCTCCCAGCACTATTTTAGCCGGAGGGCGGGAAAGCAAATAACCGCCGACATTACCGCGCCGGCTTTCCACAAAACCGCCTTTTTTTAAATCCAGAAGGACCTGTTCAAGAAACTTAACCGGGGCATTGATATGCTTGGCAATATCATGTATCGTTGATAATCCCAGATCATAATGCACCGCTAAATCCAAGAGCGCCTTTAGCGCGTAATCACCTTTATAAGTTATGTTCATATTTCCCCTTCTCTACTAACTCTATTAACTTAGTAGAGTATAACTGAAAAATAATAATTGTCAAGTATTTTTTTAAAGAAAAACTAGGGAACGTTTCTATTTTTTAGAAGCTGAAGCTATAAAAAAAATAGAAACGTTCCCTTTATTTAACCCCCATTTCCCGATTAGCTGCGAAACAGTTTCCAAGCTGAAGAGGAAACTGTTTCCAATTAAGTAGCGTTCAACTCCAATAATTGCGTGCGGATCTCCTGATACTTATCCGGCTCTACTGTACTAAAGATTTCTTGCGCCTTGCGCCAATATTCCCTGGCCATATTCTTTCTCCCCTGCTTCTTATATAACAACCCAAGATTATAACTGGCATTGGCCAAATCCATCCGGCTGTTGATTTCTTCGGATAACCCAACCGCCTGCTTGAAATAATCCTCAGCCTTGGCCAAATCATCGATTTCCAAATAAAGCTCTCCGATCATATTATAGCCGCCGGCTAAATTAACTTTATTATTTTGCCCTTGATCTAATTTCAAGCCTTTAAAGTAATAATCCAGCGCCTTCTGATACTCTTTTTCATGAAAATAGGCCTCGCCTAAATTAAAATAACAATCACTTAATTCATTATTCAGCTTTAACCGTTGAAATATCTTGAGGCTTTTCCCGTAAAAATCCTTTGCCGCAGCAAAGTCATTTTTATTGGCAAAAACCAGGCCGATATCAAAATAATCGCTGGCCAGGTTCTTAGCGCTTTCTAAATTATTCGGGTTCTCCAGGTTAATGGAAGCGCTCTTGGTTAACAGGTCCAGGGCCTGTGCGTAATTTTTATTATCAATATGCCAGACGGCCAGCTTCCTTAAAGCCACGGCTTCATTTTTCCTATCCTTGAGCTGGCGGCTTAAATTTATCGCCTTTTCATATAGCTCTTGAGCGCGGGCATACTCTCCATCCAGTTGATAAAACCACCCCAGTTTTATATAGGCCTGCCCAAGATGAGTTTTATTATTCAGCTTTTCACTCTTAAGCGCATAATCAAAATAATATTTCAGCGCCTGGTCTTTATTACCCAGGCGCTGGTAGGCATTGGCAATCACCGGATAAACCGCGAGAAAATCCTGGTCCTTCTTAATTACCTGTTCTCCTAAAACAATGGCCTGCTGATTATTGCCTTTACGGAACTGGGCCTGCGAATTAAGAAACAAATACAACTTTTGCGGATTGATCCTGGGCAGCCAAAATGCCAGAAGGATACCCGCGCAAATTAAGAAAATAGGCAAACCGGCTCTAATTATAAGCTTTTTATAAAAAACGCCGGCTTTACGCCTGGCTTCTCTGTGCTGCGGGATTTTAAAAAAAGTAAATCCGGGGTCGCCGTAAAGTAAATAGTTTACCCAATGCAAACCGCTCAAACCATAGTCCTTGACCAACTTTAATTTTGACAATCGCAAAGACTCTCCCACGCTTGCCCCTGAAATAAGTTTGGCGTAAAATTCCCGGGCAAATACCAGGCTGGGATTATCTTCAATTTTACGGATGGCTCCGATATAATGCCTCACTCCGGCAAACAGAAAGGCGCTGGCCATCCCATAATTTGCCCTCTGATACTCTAAATCGATCAAAGCAGGCCTTACCTGGGCAGAGTGGCAGGCGTTTGAGAATACCAAAGCCGGTAAACTGCAGCTCTGCCCCATCCTAAGTATATCCTCAACTTTAAAAATCCCGTCACTAAGAACCCAGCCGCTTTCTCTATCCTCTTTGCGGTCAAACTCGCAGTGCCCGGCAAAATGCACGATATCATAATCACAGAGATTCTTCTTCACATAGTTCTTATCAATATTGGTGGATTTAAAATCAACCTGCACCTTTCTGGTTTTATGGCTGAATTGGTTTTTGATATTTAAACCTTCGGTATAAGCGGATTTTAAATCGTTGCTGGGATTAGCTAAAACTAACATCCTTAAGCTGTCCGCTAAATTACGATACTGCAGTAAAGTAGAATCGCCCTTACTGCGCACTAACCGGCCAAGGCCAAATTTCAGGCAGAAAAAATCTTCCCCGTCAAAAAGCAATTCCCAGGGTATATAAATCAACTCTTCATCCAAAGAAAGGGTTAACGTGCAAGGATTGGAATTTTTTAGTTTTTCCTTTATTGAACGGCCAAGCAGATGGCCCCAAAGCAGGCGGCCGATCTTTTGCAGGCTTTTTAACTGATCAAGCTTGGATGATTGATCTTTAGCCAGGCAGTTTAAAATACCGACCATCTCCGCGCTTAACTGCCTTAATTCCGAAAAAGAAACTCCTACCTGGCTGTAATGCCGCAAGGTAGGAGTGGTTTGGCTTTGATCAAATAAGCCCATCTTAAGCGCCTCCTCCTGCTTAAAAACTTCCAAGATTAGGGCTTGCGCATGAGGCATGAGATTAGACTTGAACTTTTAAATCAATTACCGCTTCCTTTTGGCCTTCCCGGCTGACCTCTACTGAATAATTACCCGGCAGGATATTTTCAAAAAAACTGCTGCCGGCTGAATCAGTTATATATGACTCCAGCTCAATTCCGTCTTTGAGAAGAGTGATCCGTAAATTTTTATGGGTTTTTTGGCTTTGTTTATCCTTAACGGTAATTGTAAGATTAAAGCTCTTAGCGCCCTTATTCTGGATCTTAGCCAATATCCTGATCTGCCGCAGATCCTTTAAAATACTCACTTCTTCCTTGAATTCATCGATTTTCCGGCTGCGTAAAACCGGAGCGGGGACTAATTCCTGGCCAACCAGCACATCTCCGGTAGTCTGGATAATCTCCATAGCTTTATCTTTGAGTTTAAGGAATACCTCTAATAAATTTTCAGCGGTTTCCTGGCCCAGCAGTTTTTTAACCTTCTCTAACAGCTGCCCCGGGACATCCAGGCTTAAATGCGGCTGTATCTTAAGCTGGACACTCAAATATTCGGCGCAAAGATCACAGCTAAGCAGGTGTTTTTGGACAGCTTCTTTATCTTGAACGGAAAACTTACCCTCAAGAAAACAAACCAGATCCTCTTCGCTGGGATGCGCCTTGGCCTTAAAACTCCGGCCTCTTTTCCGCTCCCGGTAAATAATTTTTGTTATTTTCTCTAAATAGCCAGCCATTCTTCTTCTCCTGCCTCAATAGACGTATCACCTTAAGAAATCTAACTACTGAGCCTCAGTAAAACCTTTATTTTTGAAACAATCCTGCAATTTCTGGAATATCCTGCTTTTGCGCATATCCACTGCTCCGCGGTTAATTTTATAATAATCCTTGATCTCCTCCAGGCTTAACTCTTGATTCAGGAATAGTTCAAGAAAGAACTGTTCATCGGATTCAAGCAAGCTGATACATTCCTGCAGAGTCTTACGGCGATCCTGATCATTAAGAAATTCAATTGCCCCGGCCGTTAGATCCTTGAGAGTATCCCCTAAACTAAAACCCTCCTCATTCTCCGCGTCAAGGGATACAGCGGGCTTAAGTTTGCGTAAATAATCAATGGTAAAATTAATCGTAACCTGTCTAAGCCAACTGGCTAAAGAACAGCCGTTTTTTGCCTGGTAAGTGGATAGTTTTTTATAGTTATCCTTGATTAAGGCGTGAAATATTTCTTGGAAGATGTCCTCGACCTGTTCCGCAGGAGCGGTGTGGCCTTTGACAGCCAAAACACTATAGATATAGTTATAGATCAGGCGGGAATAACGCGAGATGAATTCAGACCAGGATTGCTTGTTCCCCTTGAGGCAGCCTTGGACAAACCCCAAATCATCCATGGCTGTAATTATAGCACAAAAACAAGGGGACAGTCCTATTTTTCTTTCAACGGTAGAGGAGGTTTAAACCTCCTCTACCGTAATGAAAAAATAGAAACAGTCCCTTAACCTGAATTACTTAAATAACGTATTTTTAATAATAAATGAGGCAAAAACAATGGAGACCATGGACATAAGCTTGATCAAAATATTTAAGCTTGGCCCGGAAGTATCTTTAAAGGGATCGCCCACTGTATCGCCAACCACGGTAGCTTTATGGGCATTTGAGCCTTTACCGCCATGATGCCCTTCTTCCACAAACTTCTTGGCATTATCCCAGGCGCCTCCGGAATTAGCCATCATAACCGCTAAAACAAATCCGGTAACCGTTGCCCCAACCAGAAGCCCGGCAACCGCGTCAATACCTATCAGTAACCCCACACCTATTGGAGCCGCGATTGCTAAAAGTGAAGGAGCGATCATTTCTTTTTGCGCTGCCGCAGTGGCAATGCTTACGCAACGCGCGTAATCAGGCTTAGCTGTGCCTTCCATCAGACCAATGATCTCCTTAAACTGCCGGCGGACTTCCACGACAATTTTACCCGCTGCCCTTCCTACGGCGCGCATAGTCATAGAGCAGAATAAAAACGGCAGCATTCCGCCTAGAAATAAACCTATTAACACCGTAGGATTCATCATACTGGCATTAATATCCCTGCCAAAAAGCAAAACTTGATCTTTATACGCGGCAATCAAAGCTAATGCTGTCAGGGCTGCTGAACCAATGGCAAAACCTTTACCGGTTGCCGCGGTCGTATTACCCAAAGCATCCAGGGCATCAGTTCTCTTCCTTACTTCAGGAGGAAGCTTTGACATCTCGGCGTTTCCTCCGGCATTATCCGCGACCGGGCCATAAGCATCAGTAGCCAAAGTTATACCTAAAGTAGAAAGCATCCCTACTGCTGAAATGGCGATACCGTAAAGGCCGGCGTTAAAATTAGCCGCCCCGCCGGATAAATAAAAACTTATTAAAATAGCAATGCATACGATAATTACCGGAATAGCCGTGGACATCATCCCTACCGCGATACCGCCGATAATTACGGTTGCCGGGCCGGTTAAAGAAGCATCGGCAATTGAACGCGTTGGCTTAAAACCGCTGGAAGTATAATACTCCGTACACAAACCAATCAATACTCCGGCAACTAAACCCGCCAATACCGACCAATAAACGCCTAAATTCCCGGCGCCCAATGTTGCTTTAACCAGAAAAAATGAGATTACCGCGACGATAAATGAACTGGTAAAGACTCCTTTACGTAAAGCTGCCAAAAGAACTTTTTGGCTGGCCTGTTCTCCGCTTTTAACAAAAAATGTTCCGATAATCGAAGAGATAACCCCTACCGCGGCCATAACCATCGGCACAGTCACCCCGGCAACACCGAGGCCGGCGGCAACGCCTAAAGCCGAAGTGGCGACAATGGAACCGACATAAGACTCGTAAAGGTCAGCGCCCATACCCGCGACATCGCCGACATTATCGCCGACATTATCAGCGATAACTGCCGGGTTGCGCGGATCGTCCTCGGGGATTCCCGCCTCAACCTTCCCGACTAAGTCCGCGCCGACATCCGCGGCTTTAGTAAAAATACCTCCGCCGACCCTGGCAAAAAGCGCCATCGAGCTGGCGCCCATACCAAAGCAAAGCATAGTTGAAGTAATTGCCGCGATCTTATCCGTTCCCAGCGGGGTAGGATGGCAAGAATAATACCAATTTAAAAAATAATACCAGATACTCAAATCCAATAGCCCTAAACCGACCACGGTAAGCCCCATAACTGCCCCGCTGGAAAAAGCAACGCGCAGGCCGGAATTCAAACTCTTAGACGCGGCTTGGGCGGTACGGTTAGAGGACTGGGTGGCAATAGTCATCCCGATAAAACCGGACAAGCCTGAAAAGAAACCGCCGGTTAAAAAAGCAAACGGCACAAAGATGACCAGATAATTCTTCATAGCCATCGCCAGAAGAATGAAAAACACCACAATAAAAAACATCGAGACACCCAGATACTGCCTTTTTAAATAGGCCTGGGCGCCAACGCGCACCGCCTGGGCAATCTCCTTCATCTTATCCGTGCCCTCATCCATTTTCAAAATACTCAAGGCCAGATAAAAAGCGAAACTCAAAGCCAATATCGAACCAACCGGCGCCAACAACAACAGGTCAAAACCCATCTTTACTCCGCTCCTTTCAAAAATCTGTGAAATTCACTACAACTTTGTAGTTTTGGGAAATTAGAAAAGACTATAGCACAACCGCGTTATTTGTCAATACCAATTGGTTTGAGAGGATGTCCCCTAACAGGACGTCCCCGGCTGCTGTTAGAATTTACCCTTAATGCCTCCGTAGAATGAACGCCCGAGCGTAGCATAGCCGTTAACTTCCTGATACTCCTTATCAAAAAGATTCTCTATCCTGCCAAAAATTTGGAAGTTTTTTGTTACATTATAAGAAGAAGCCAGACGGACAATCGTATAGGATTTATCGGTAATATACACATAATCTTTGCGGCTGCCCACATGATTTAACCCCAGGTTAAGATTGGCGTTGGGCAGAAAACCCCAGTTGAGGTCAAAATTAAACTGCCTCTTCGGCCGCCTTAATAATTCAAGGCCAGTTTCTTTATCTTGCGTGTCAGTATAGGTAAAGTTTCCTCCTATTGTTAGATTTTCAACTGGCGAAAATTTTGCTCCGACTTCAAAACCCTTAGTACTTGCTCTGCCGATATTTTTATACTTATTAGTATTATAATCATAATCAACCAAATTCCTAAAGTCATTATGAAAATACGCTAAATCAAAAGATAGTTTATCCTTAAAAAAACTCTGCTCAAACCCAAAATCATAACTTCTGCTTTTATCCGGCTTGAGACTAGTATCGCCGTAGCTTGAATAAAGTTGATAAAGAGACGGTGCCTTAAACCCTGTGCCCCAGTTACCTTTAAGACGAGTTCCTGTCTGGGGAATAAGATAGGCCGCGGATATTTTATAGGTAGTTTCAGCGCCGAAAAGTTCGTGATCGTCGATCCTTAATCCGGGAGTAATAAAAAGTTTCTCCCAAAACTTAAACTGGTCCTGAAAATAGTACCCTTTATTATCAACACTCTTTCTGTCTTGCTTACTTAAGAAAGGACCAAAAGAACTATCCGATTCATAATAAGATGATCCGCTTTCTCTTTCATACTCAAAACCAGCGGTAAGAGTATTCCATTTCGCAGGAGAAATATTGTGCTGCCATTCAACCTTTTTAATGTTACCTTTATACCAATCGCTGGAATAATCATCCGGGTGCGACGGATCCTTGTCGTTACGACCCTTGCGGCGGACATCATTATAAGAAAATGACAGACAATGGTTCCACCAGTAATTTATTGCCTGGTCAAATGCCAACCTAGTGGCAAGATCCTTCGACCAAAGAGTATCATTAGGATCGTCATCATAAGCGCCATTGTCGATAGAAGTCTTACTATTCGTATAGCGGGCAACTAAACTCAATTCGCTGTTATCAAAAACCTTATACCCTATCCTAGAGGAGATAGCGTTATTATGATAGGGATCTTTTTCAGAACCTCCTGCTGCCGCGGAAATACCGCCGGAATCAAGGCGCGAAACAGACAGGGAATAATTAAATTTATCTATATTGCCGCTTGAAGTCAAATTTTCTCTAAATGTATTGTGTGCGCCGCCTTCAAAGGAACTACTAAACTCCGGTTTCCCCCTGCCTTTTTTAGTAATAATATTAATTACGCCGGCCATAGCATCAGAACCGTAAAGGGCAGACTGCGGCCCACGGATCACTTCAATACGCTCAATATTATCCATGGTTAGATTGGAAAAATCAAAGGAACGATCGGTACTCATGGGATCGTTAAGCTCCACTCCATCAACCATAACTAATGTGTGGCCGGGCTTAGATCCACGAAGATAAACATTAGTCAAACCTCCGATGCTTCCCGACTGAGAAACCGTAACTCCCGGAACATCCCTTAACAGGTCAGAGAACTCATCTTTGCCTGTTTGACCAACCTCTTCTGCGGTTAT
Source organism: Candidatus Omnitrophota bacterium (assembly GCA_028715785.1). Taxonomy (GTDB): domain Bacteria; phylum Omnitrophota; class Gorgyraeia; order Gygaellales; family Profunditerraquicolaceae; genus UBA6249. Next base: position 67,037 of record JAQURC010000002.1, on the reverse strand, counting down.
TACCGTAGCAGAACTACCTGTAGAATACTGACTTGCCTCTGTCCTTGTTGCGGTAACGATTATCTTCTCCAAATCATGTATATCTTGCCCTTCTTCTGCCCATGAAATTCCTGACAGGATCATAACCAGCAATGCCGGTATGAGCGATTTCTTGCAAATATTTTTCATTTTAATCCCTTTCTCTTCTGCGAGAGTACTTACCTGCCTGCCGGCAGGCAGGCCTTGCGATAGGTGGTCGACCGGACTACCCTTGCGGGATTACCGTTGCGCGACAGTACCTGGGATTACACCAGGATTTCCTCCGCCTATCTGGTTTGTTCTTCTCTATAAATTATTCGAATTTTTTAATATCTAAAAACCAGTGCTTCCAAAAACTTTCCTTAATTACAGGTTCAGCCTCGAGTATCTTAATCGGCTTCCTGAATATCGGCCCATCAACCACTAAAGTATGGAATTCTCCTTTCTCCCCGCAGGGACAGATATTTTTTTTCTTCAGTTCTTCAATCAACCCTTTATCAATATAACAACCAAGAAACTCTTTACCCATTACATCCGCTTTACAACTGACAATGATCGCCTTAAATCCCGCGCTTAAAAACTCATCGATGATGTTTTCCGGAGAATTATTCCAAAGCGGCTCCAAGGCATTGATTTTTAAATCGCCGCAGACCCGCTCAATCCAGCTTTCATGCTCCAATAGGTAGATATCGCCAAAAACCATTGAGCCAATATCCTTGCCTCTGAGCTCAGTAACCGCGCACTTAAACTCCTCTTCATATTTATGCATATCCGGGCTGACTTCTTTTTGTTCAAGAGGAATGCCGACTAAATCCGCCTGAAACTTCAATAACCTGCCTTCGATTCCGTGGAAACATCCGCGTTTTGATTCCCGGGAGATAAAATTTAAAAGCAGTTTTACATCATAACCCTGCTGCATTGCCCGATAACATGCCAGGCAGCTGTCTTTACCTCCGCTCCAAGAAGCTATCGCCTTGCGCTTATCCATTGACTACTCCTTGCCCAATACAAATAATTAATAAAGTAATTACTTCGGTCAACTCAATTACCGCTCCCAAAGTATCTCCGGTTACTCCTTCGATCTTACTACAAATAAACCTGCCGATGATATAAGCGCACCCGGAAACAATCAATAAAACAACCAATCCCGCTATGTTTAAAACTATAGCCGCGCAAATAATAACTATTATTGCCGAAATAATAAAGATCTTCAGGCTCATCCCTTCGATAAATACTTTTGCTTTTCCTTCCTGGCGGGCATAAGGAAATAAATAGATGCTTAGGACAGCAGACCACCTGCCTGAGATACACATCAGCATTAAAGCCGCGGGTTTTACCGCGGCGCTAACCGATGAAAGTAAGCCAATTTTTAAAATCAGGATGCTGATTAAGCTTAATGCACCCATCACCCCGATATGCGGATCGCGCATAATCTCAAGCGTCTCTTCTTTCCCTTTGCCGCTTAAAAAAGCATCCGTCGTATCCGCCAGCCCGTCTAAATGTATTCCTCGGGTAAGAATAACCAAAGCGATAACCAAGATTATGTTTACGGCTAAAGCGGAAATACCCAAAGAAGATAAACAGATGTTTAGCCCGGCAAGTATTGCCCCTAAAAATAAACCGACTATGGGAAAATAGATTAAAGCCCAAGCCAGCTTTTCCGGGCTAAACTTTTTTTCCCCCAAAGGCAGGATAGTTAAAAATTGTATTGCCAGTAAAAAACTGCTCATTCTTTCTTCTCCGATACGTTAGCACTCTTAAAGGTAGCCATCTGCGTAAGGATCTTGATTGCCGCATCAGCTAATCCTATACCCAGAGCCGCGCCCGTGCCTTCCCCCAGCCTTAAATTTAAATCTAAAAGCGGTTTTAAACCAATATGTTCCAGGATAACCTGATGGCCTGCCTCTACCGAACAATGCGCGGCAATCATATAATCTTTTACTTTCGGCTCAATCTTAAAAGCCACTAAAGCCGCGGCGCCGGATATAAACCCGTCGATAATCACCGGGACATTATTGGCGGCGGCGGCTAAAATTATCCCGGCCAATCCTCCAATCTCAAATCCACCCACTTTAGACAAAACATCTATAGGGTCAGAAGAATCCGGCTTATTTAAGAATAGTGATCTTTTAATAATATCAATTTTATTTTTTAACCCCAAATCATTCAGTCCTGCGCCCCTACCGGTTATTTCTTCAACTGGCTTATTGGTAAAACAAGCGGTAATCGCGCTGGCAGCGGTAGTGTTTCCAATTCCCATTTCCCCCGTGCCCAAAATACCAATTCCGTTTTTTAGTTCCGCGTTAAATATTTCGATGCCTGCTTCAATCGCTTTTATGGCTTCCTCTCTGGTCATTGCCGCACTCTTTGCCATATTCTTGGTTCCATAATTAACCTTTTTGACAATCAGCCTGGGATCGGGTTTTAAATCTTCCGCGACGCCTATATCCACAACGACAACTTTTGCTCCCGTATGTTTTGCTAAAACATTTATTCCCGCTCCACCCCTTAAAAAGTTATAGACCATTTGCGCGGTGACTTCTTTCGGGTAGGCGCTCACTCCTTCTTCGGTTACGCCGTGATCCGCGGCCAAGGTAAAAATAACTTTCTGACTTAATTCCGGTTCATTCTTACCCGTAATCCCGACGATCTGTTTTGCCAATTCTTCCAATTTGCCTAAACTTCCCAGAGGTTTAGTCAAGCTATCAAGCCTAATCTGGGTAGCTTCCATAAGTTTATGATTAGGCCCAGTGATCTTTTTAACCGTCAAACTAAGTTTCTCCATTCCTCTATCCTTTACCTTTCTCTTTAGTTTTTAATTTTTAAAGGTATGCCCGCGGCTAGAAACCATACTTCATCGGCCTGCCGGGCTACGAGTTGATTTACCCTGCCGGCGATATCCCGGAATTCCCTTGCCAATTTATGCTCTGGGACTATGCCTAAGCCTACCTCATTGGATACGATTATTACGTGCGCTTTTTTATTTTTTAAAACCGAAAGTATTTTTTTAACCTTATCCTCGACTTCCTTTTGATTACTACCCGATAAAAGAAGATTTGAGACCAAAAGCGTCAAGCAATCGATAACAATACAATTAAAAATATCAGGTATTTTCTTAAGCAGTAAATCCACATCTTTAGGCTCCTCAAAACTCTGCCAATGCTTGGGCCTTGCCCTCTTATGCAGCTCAATCCTGTCCTCCATCTCTTTATCCAAAGCCTGGCAGGTTGCCACAAAAGCCACCTCTTTATATTTATCCGCCAGCTTCAAGGCATAAGTGCTTTTTCCGCTTCTGGCCCCGCCTAAAATTAAAGTTACCTTATTCATCATTTACCCAAGGTGCCGCTTATCGTTAAATTTCTTTATCCTGAATTTATTGTCTTTATGTTCTACGATGGTCAGGCTTGCCGCGGAAGGCACGTATTTCCAAAAATCCCTGCTCTTTAATATACCGCTTACCAGTATACCGATTACTCCGCCGTGACAAACCACGGCAATAGTTTTTCCGGAGTTAGCTTGGAGTATCTTTTTAATGGCATTCTGGACCCGTTTTTTAAAAACCCGCATATGCTCGGCTTGCGGAATCCGCGCTTTATAGGGATCAGCCAGCCACCTCCTATAAACAGCGGGAAATTTTTCCATAATTTCTTCGTGCTTTAGCCCCTCGAACACCCCGAAATTAATTTCTCTTAAGCCATTTAGCCTGATAAATTCACTCCTGCCAAAAATTATGGCCCGGGTTTGCAACGCGCGCTTTCGATCACTGCAATAAATCTTGTCAAAATCGGCGGCGCTCTTATTAAACCGCTTGCGTAATTTAGCCGCCTGAAGCCTGCCCTGCCTGCTTAAACTCACATCCTTACATCCGCAATAACGCCGGTCTTTATTCCATTCAGTTATTCCGTGACGGATTAAAACAAGCCTGGTGGTCATCGGTTTTCTCCCGGAACTAAAACTACATTGGGCTTGCCGGTCAAAGAATTATTATTCACCAAAACTACGGTTTTATAAACCGCCTCGATATTTTGGTATGTCAGCACTTCCTCGGGGCTGCCTTCTTTAAAAATAACCCCTTTATCAAGGAGAGCGATCCGGTTAGAATAAACGCTGGCTAAATTCAGGTCATGCAGGATCATCACGATCGTAAGGTTATTTTTGCGGTTAAGTTTTTTTAATAAATCCAGGATCTGTATTTGATGCCCGATATCTAAATGCGCGGTCGGTTCATCCAGAAATAAAAGCCGCGGCTCCTGCGCCAGGGCCCGGGCAAGAACGACTCTCTGGAGCTCTCCGGCGCTTAATTCATCGATACGCTTATCCTGCAACTCCCAGGCATCGGCTAAAACAAGCATCTCTTGAGCAATTTGGATATCTTTTTTTGTCTCAAACTGCAGCCTCTTTAAATGCGGGATCCTTCCCATCAAAACCAACTCCATGGCCGTAAGCGGAAAACCCGTCGCGGTATCGCCGGAGACAAAAGCCACCTGCCTGCAAAATTCCTTCAGATCTATCCGGAAAATATCCTCATCTTGGTAAAAAACTCCTCCGCTTTTTAATTTGAGCACCCGGCTTGCCAGGCGAAGAAGAGTGGTTTTTCCGGAACCGTTAGGCCCGATAATCACCAAAAAATCACCCTCATTTATATCCAGGGACAATCCTTTAATAATATCTTTTTTATGATATCCGCCATAGAGGTTATTTATTCTTAACAATGCGCCCATTTAGATCCTTCTGCCTTTTTTCAAAAGAATGATAAATACAGGGGCTCCGATTATCGCCGTAATCACTCCTATCGGTATTTCAAGCGGCGTAAATAACGTGCGCGCTATAAGATCGCAGACCACCATAAATACGCAAGCAGCCAAACAAGTGGTAGGAATAAGTATTCTATGATTAGGGCCAACCAAAAGCCGCATCATGTGCGGCACGATCAAACCGACAAATCCGATTATTCCGCAGATACAAATAAGGCTGGCGGTAATCAAAGCGGTGATAAAAATCAGAATCCTCTTTATATTCTGAGTATCGATACCTAAATGAACTGCCTCTTCTTCCCCCATACTGATCGCATTCAGATCCTGGGCAAAAAAATAAATTATGCCTATACCTAACAAAACAGGAACAGCAACCAGGATAAGCAGCTTATGATCATAGACCTGCAGGCTGCCCCATAACCACCAGTTCATCTCATGCATTGCCTCATTACCAAACAAGGACACCAGAAATACGATTATCGCAGAAAAAGCAACCGAAACAATTACTCCGGAGAGGATCAGCGACTTATCGGCAATCACCCCTCTTTCGCGGGATAAACTATAAACTATAATAATACTTAGAGCCGCCCCTAAAAAAGCTGCCAAAGGCATATATATCCTTGAGACGCCCATAATCACCGCGATTATCGCCGCCAGGCCGGCTCCGCTGGAAGTCCCTAAAAGATACGGCTCAGCCAACGGATTTCTTAAAATTGCCTGCAGGGCTATGCCCGAAACTGCCAGGCCGCTTCCGACCAGAAGGGCCGCGATTACGCGCAATAGCCTCAAGTTTAAAATAGGCCGGTTATCCCTGAACAAAAGGTCAGCCAGCGGGATATTTACCGCGCCTTTGATCAAGGCAAAAACTACGGCTATACAAAGCAAGGAAAATAATATTAAAAAACTTTTCTTTAGATACGTAATCATTGTTTAGAGTATAGTTTTCCGTAAAGCTGCTTTAAACCCAGAGTTAATCGCGGCCCCGGCCGAAGCAAGATATCCGGGCTGATATCGTTAAATACGCGCTGGTTTCTCACCGCGTCTATTTTATCCCAGCCAAAACGCTGTCCAATTAACTTTAGCGGCGCCTCTTTGTCCATATAAACCATAATAATACACTGGGGATTAGAACTAACCACTCTCTCCGCGCTATAATTAGAATAAGGCCTGAGCGTATCGTGGGCGATATTAATACCGCCGGCTAAAGCAATCAATTCATCCACAAAAGAGCCGCCTCCGGCAGTCATCAACGGCTCATGCCAGATTTCAATAAAAACCCTGACTCTCTTTTCCCGGGGAACAAGCTTTACCGCGGAAGTTACCTCAGCGATCTGGGCTTGCATTTCTCCAATCAAGACCGAAGCTTGAACTGTTTTTTTAGTTATCTCTCCGATTTCCTTGATTGATTTAAATAGCTCTTCAAAACTTGCCGGATCCGCCACATAAACTTTAAAACCCAATCCTCTTAACTGGGCGATAACCGGAGCCTGCTCAAGCCCGGTGCAAAAAATATAATCGGGCTTTAATGAAATTATTTTCTCGATGCTGGGGCTGCTGAAATCCCCAACCTTGGTTTTATTTTTTACCTGCTCGGGATAATTACAATAGGTGCTTACACCTACGATCTCCGTGTCTAAACCCAGGGCAAAAAGGATCTCGGTGGTTGAAGGCGCAAGAGAAATGTAACGGGGCGCGGCAAAGGCTGTATTTGCCAGCCAGCAAACAAAAAAACTTATCAGTATTATTTTTTTCATATAGATATTAAACAAAAAACCCGCCACAGTTGCTGACGGGTTGCACCCAAATATTTCTTAACCCATTCCACGAGGCATTACCATTCTTTATATAGGCAGGTCTTCTGGCTTGGGCTTCTAACCTACTTACTGCGTCTTCCCGTCTTTAACACTAAAGACAGTGACTTATGCAGTTTTCGTCTGCCCTTACAGCGGCGGGACCGCATCCGTATTTACGGATTTCCCTTAACCTATAAGTTTACCAAATTGTCTAATTACTTTAACACCCAACAATAATTTGTCAATAATTTTCCTAAAATTATAATTCAATGCCTTTTCTTGCCCTAAACCCGCGTTTATAATAATGCTTCATAATGGGGACGCGCCCAAAAGGGACACCCTGTTTCCCGATTAGCTTGGAAACAGTTTCAGGTGTCAGAGCTCAATTCCCCGGCGGGCTTTTATTCCTTTAAGATAATAATGTTTAAGGTCTTTTATATCGCTAACTAGGTCCGCAACCTTAGTAATCCGCGCGGGCGCATCCCGGCCAGTAAGCACTAATTCCATATTCTTCGGTGTATGCTTAATTAAATCCAGCACCTCTTTAATGGATACCAGCCTTAACTTCAAAGCAATGTTAATTTCATCCAGAATAACTAAACGATATTTTTTACAAGCAATAATTTTTTTTGCCTTCTCCAGGCCCTGATGGGCTAATATGATATCAGCCTGCACAGGCTTACGCCTGACAAAACAATCCCTGCCAAACTGTTCGACCTTTATATTCTTTAATTTTTTCAGCGCTTTATGCTCGCTGCAAAGATGCCCTTTGGCAAACTGGCAGATATAAACGTTAAAACCCGCTCCGGCAGCCCGTAAAGCCAGCCCCATTGCCGCGGTAGTTTTACCTTTGCCATTACCCGTGTAAACCTGGATCATCTGGAAACCCTCATAAATTTCGGATTATGAAACGCAGGAACCTTAAAGTATCGATAAAAGGATTGATCTGGCTTTTTTGCCCGGAATAGATAGTCTGGATCGGAATGGATTCGATCTTAAAGCCTAAACGCGCCGCCTTGATCAAAACTTCAGAGTCTATCTCGTATTTAGATGCCGATAAATTCAATCGGGCCAGCGCCTCTTTTTTCAGCAGGCGGAAACCGCATTGGGTATCGGGGACATTCTGTTTAATAATAATTGAAATTAATTTTGAAACAAGACGGTTAGTCAACATGCGCACGACAGGCATATTTTTAGTCATCTCCATGCGGTTACCGACGATAATTGCGCTTTGGGAGTTTTTCGCTTTCCGGATAAAGGCTTCGATATCATCGCAGGAATGCTGCCCATCCCCATCCATGCTGATCACCGCCTCAAACCCTTGAGCAATGGCATAATTATACCCTTTGATTAAAGAAGCCCCTTTGCCGAGGTTGGACTCATTGCGTAAGACTTTGGCCCCGCAGGCTTGGGCGATTTTTACCGTATCATCAGTTGAGCCATCATCGATGATGATAGCTTCCAACCCTAGTTGGCGTATTTGCCCAATTAGCCCGGCGATCGCCTTGGATTCATTAAAAGTGGGAATAATTACACAAGTATTCATATTTATTTAGCCCAAAACCTGCGAAAAACATACCACTGTTCAGGATACCGGCGGATATAATCCTCAAAAATATTTTTATAAACCGCAACCAAACCGGCTAAATCTTTTGTTTTATCCCCGGTGGGAGAAAATTCCACCGGTTTTTCGATCCTTAATGTAAAACTATCATCCGGATTCCTAAGCATAAAACCCGGAATAATACTTGCCCCTGTCATCAGGCTTAAAGCCGCCGGGCCTTCAGGAAAATGCGTTGGTTTACCGAAAAAATCAATGGTGATCCCTTTTTCGGTAAAATCCCGGTCACCGACCAAAGCGACCATATGATTATTCCTGATTTCGGAAAGACAACTTCGGACAGCCTTGCCCATACTCACAACCTTAACTCCTTTCCTGTTCCTCTGGGTATTAAAGAAAATATCGACTTTTTTGTTTTTATGCGGCAGGGCCACTACCCAAAAGGGATAACCTAAAAGCGCGATAACCACTCCTCCCAGCTCCCAATTGCCCAAGTGGGCGGTCAGGACAACCGCGCCTCTACCCTTAGCTAGAGCCTGGTCAAAATAATGCATATTTTCTAATTTTATGTTTCTATCTATGTAGCCAAGGTTTAATTTTTCAAAACGAAAAAAATCCACCAGGTATTTTGCGAAGTTTCGAAAAACCTGTTTGCTTATTTTGCGCAGCTCTTTATCCGGTCTTTCAGGAAAAATAACCCGCAGGTTGGCTTTTACAAACCGGCGGTCGCGGAAAGCAAAAAAATAATGCAGGTCGGCTAAAAAAACCGCGATCGCATAAACTATCTTGATTGGCAAGATTAGGGCGATAAATTGGCCAAAACGATAAATATAATAATTTAGCACGATTGTAGACTCAGTAGAAGCTTGGCGATATCCATACTTGCCCCGGGCTTGGCGATCCTTAAAGCAGCAAGCTTAAGCTGCTCTAATCTTGTCCGGTTCCTTAATAAATCATCGATAACCCGATGGACCTCTTCGGGCTTGTCTACCTTGATTGCCGCCCCCTTATGCGTCAAGAAATTGGTATTATTGATCTCCTGGCCGGGGATAGGCTTGACAATAATCATCGGCAGGCCCATACTCAGGACTTCGGCGGTAGTAACCCCTCCCGGTTTAGATATGATCAACTCGGCGATACGCATTAATTCATGGATATTTTGTATAAAACCAAACAAATGGATGTCTTTTTTATAATGCTTTATTTTTCGTTTTAGCGAATTCAATAACTTTTTATTGATCCCGGCAACAATCAATTCCTGGATATCATTTTCGCTTTTCTCCAATGACTTAACGATAGTTTTAATCGGCCCCAGCCCCTGGCCGCCGCCCATAATTAAGATTACCGGCTTCTGCGGGTTTAATTTTAATTTACGCAAGACGCTTTCCTTATCCAACTTTTGGTTGAACTTATGATCAAAGGGGATCCCCAAGGCCTTAATTTTTGAAGGAGCGACTCCTTTTTTTTCTAAGCGCGCCGAGACATCTTCCGAAGGGGTTATATAGTAATCCACCTCCTCATAAACCCAATAAGAATGCGGGATATAATCCGTAAGCACCGCCACAAGCGGCAAATTTAACCCATAAGCCTTTTTATAATCAGCAACCATGCCGCAGGGGAATGCCTGGGTGCAGACCACCAAATCGGGGTTAAAACGATCAAAAAGTTTTTTAAGTTTCGGCGAATTTGATTTATGTATACGCCGTTTAATATTTTCCAGCCCCTTAACTACGCTGGGATTATCATAAAGATAGTCCCAAAGCTTGGGGGTGCGTTTAATTACCTCCATATAGATCCGGTTAACCACCTTTTCTGTTATGGGATTAGTGTAATTAAAGGCATTGATGCTTAAGATCTCCGTATCCGGACGTAATTCCTTGACCGCCTTTTCAATGGCCAGGGTGGCGCTGCGATGCCCGGAAACTTCGGAAATATACATCAAAATAATACGTTTAGGGCGCATAGAAAAATTAGATTTTTCCTTCCTCGCAGAGTTCCAGGAAAGTATTGGTAACGCGGGGACAGAATTGCTGGCCGCCCAGATGCCTGATCTCATTAATCGCATCGGCCTTATTAAGAGCCGTCCGATAGGGCCGGTCAGTAATCATGGCGTCGAAAGAATCGGCTACGGAGATTATCGAAGCAACCAAGGGGATCTGGTCTCCTTTTAAGCCTTCAGGATACCCCTTGCCGTCAAATCGCTCGTGGTGATACCTGACCCCCAACAAAGACCCTTCCAGTTCTTTAATCGGTTTTAAAATACCGACCCCGATCATCGGGTGCTCTTTGATGCGGTTACGCTCCCCGATAGTCAACCCGCTTCTTTTGTTTAAAATATACTCCGGCACGCCGATCTTGCCGATATCATGCAGGAGGCTGGCAATGTGGAGATTCTCGAAAAATTTTCCATCAAGGCTTCTTTTTGATTTTTGTCCGATCCTGCGGGCAATCTCAAGGCTTATATTGGTTACCCGGCTGGTATGGCTGCGGGTATAATGATCCTTGGCCTCGATAGCCGCGGCAAATGCAACGGTGATACGCACAAACAACTGGTGCTTGCGCTCTACTTCATATTCCAGCTCCTTAAAAAGCTGGGCATTTTTAATAGCCATTGCCACATTAGAATTAAGGGCGGCAAAAAAATTTAATTCCTCGCCGATAAAATCCTTACCTGAATCCTTCTTGCCCAATAACAAAAAACCCAGAAGCTCATTGCCGAAATAACCCGGGACGCAAACAACCGCATCCAAGAGCTCCATTTGATAAAGGACCTGAGCCAGCTGGCTCTTGGTGTCCTGCTTTAATTTTGTATTTTTTAAGGCAATTTCCGCCTGGCTGTAAACCAAGGCCTCTCTGCCAAAAATAGGGGCGCTCTTATGCTCCTTCAAAAAACGGACCAACACATCATCCTTATCGATACAGATTAGATCCAAGGGAATCTTCTTGCCCAGCGACCCCTTGGAAACAGTGAGCAGATAACCCTGTTTTTGCCGGCTATACAAGAAGAAACTGGCGTGGGTAATCTTAGCCTTACTGACGATCATGCGCACGATTGATTTAATCAAGGAATCCGGATCATGCACAAAGATCATGCTCCTGGCCGTATTTTCTAATTCTTTTTTATAATCGATTGCCATTTATCTGTCTAAATCTTAGTTTATCCACCATAATCATGTATACTAAAGAAGCGGCATAATGTCAATAAGAATGGTCAGGCTTCGTTAATTACCGCCAATGTCTGGCCCACATCCACGCTATCGCCTTCGCTATACATTATTTCGGAAATTACCCCTGTGCAGGGGCTGGGCAGGTTAAAGGTAGTTTTATCGGTAGTCAATTCCACCAGGTCATCATTCCGGTTTACCTTTTCCCCGTCCTTATAAAACCAATACGACACGGTAGCCTTAGTAATACCCTCCCCTAATTCCGGCAGCACCACTTTCATCATGGTAACCTCCTTGCCCACCAGGGCACACCCGCGCAACTCCTCTAAGCGCGGGGTGATGGTTTAGACAGCTTCATATATTGATTCAGAAAGAGTGGGATGCGCCAATATCATCGCGCGAATCTGGTCAACAGTCAAATGCGCTGAAATTGCCATAGAGAGAATGGAGATTAACTCGCTGGCAAGCGGACCGATTATGCTGGCGCCGATCACTTCCTGAGTTTGCCGGTTGCTAATAATCTTGATGAATCCTTCGGCCTCATCGATAATGCGCGCCATGGCATTGGCGCGAAAATCAAATTTATGGACTTTAACCGATAAGCCGGCAGCCAGGGCGTTCTCTTCATTTAAGCCGACGCTGGCAATCTGCGGCTCGGTGAATATGCAGGCAGGCACAATCTTATTATCCGCCTTATGCTTATTATTTGAAACCATATTTTCAACCGCCGCTCTCCCCTGATAAGCAGCATAATGAGCAAGCATTATCTTAGAGGCGCAATCTCCTGCCGCATATATACCGGCAACGCTGCTCTGAAGATAATCATCAACGATTATCCTGTTATTTGCCAATTCTACGCCTAAGTTTTCCAAACCTAAACCGGCGGTATTGGCGGTCCTGCCTACGCAAACTAAAATACGGGAATAATCTTCCAAATTGAAATTAGCGATATCCGCGCCGCAAGTTACCTGGATTCCTTTTTTCTTAAAAATAACTTCTATCTTTCTGGCTATATCCATGTCTTCTCCCGGCAAAAGAAACGGCATCTTTTCAATAATGGCCACCTTGCTGCCTAAAATAGAAAAAAGACTGGCGAATTCACAGCCAATTACTCCTCCTCCGATAATTAATAAAGATTGGGGAATTTCCGATAAAGCCAGGGCTTGGTCGCTTAAAATTATTTTTTCTTGATCAATCTTTAACCCGGGCAATAGAACCGAATGACTGCCGGTTGAAATAAGTATAAACTTACTGTTGATCAGGCGGCCATCGGCTTTTATTTCATTAGGAGAACTGATCCGGGCAACGGATTCGATAAGATCGATTCCGGCAAGCCTGCCGCGCATCCCCTGGGCAAGCTCCCGGACGATTTTATTTTTTCTTTCCTGGATTTTTGTGAAATTAAACCGCGGATTATCCAGCTCTACCCCAAAACCCGGTGCTTTTTTAGCCAGCTGAAATATTTTCGCGCAAACGATTAATGCTTTGGTGGGAATACATCCGAAATTAAGGCAGGTTCCGCCGATCCGGCCGGATTCAATAAGGCAAACCTTCAGGCCCAGCTCTTTTGCTTTTAGGGCAGCGTTAAAACCTGCCCAGCCTGCTCCAATAACAGCCAGATCATACATAGGTATGGTTGGTTTTTAAGCCAATAATTGCGCTGCCGCAGCAGCTACAAGCTGCGCGGATTTGGTCAGCCTGTTTTTCTCTTCCGGCGAAAGGTCCAGTTGAATAATCTGTTCAATGCCGTTTTTGCCTAAACGGCAGGGAACGCCTATACAGCTATTCTTGATGCCGTATTCTCCGTTAAGATAACTGCACAACCCAATAATGCGTTTTTCATCCTTGACTATTGTTTTGACTATTGCCGCGATTGCCGCTGACGGGGCAAAAAACGCGCTCCCTGTTCCAAGGTTGGCAACGATTTCAGCGCCCCTGGCAACCGTGCGGCTGACTAATACGCCAATCTTATCGTCGCCGATAAATTCATCTAACGCCACACCCTTAACTTTAGCCAAAGCCGGCAAAGGAAGCATGCCTTCACCGTGGGCGCCGATGACTAATGCCTCAATATCCGTAACCGGTAAATTTAATTCGCCGGCGATTAAATTGATAAACCGGGCAGTATCCAAACTAATCCCCATGCCAAAAAGTCTGCCGGGCTTAAAACCGGTAATTTTCAGGGCATAAAAAGTCATAATATCCAAAGGATTGGTGACGATTATAACAATCGCATTCCTGGCCAGCTCTTTTATATTCAAACACACTCCTTTTAAAATCTGGGCATTCTTTGCCAGCAATTCTTCGCGGCTCATCCCGGGTTTACGCGCCAGGCCGGCGGTAACCACCACGATATCCGAATCCTTAAGCTGGGCGATATCATCACTGCCTCGAATATTATAATTATGTTTTAGGAGCGGCCGGGCATCCTCTAAATCCAAAGCCTTCCCATGCGCCAGCCCCTTGACGATGTCAATAAGCAAAACATCGCCCAGTCCATCCTGGGCGATGCGCATTGCAGTCAGGCTCCCCACGTTTCCTGCGCCGATTACGGTAATCTTCATAAGTTTATATTCTTTTTAGCTTGTCAATAATGGCATCAGCCATCTGCGCGGTACCAACAGCGCCGGGGTCAAGCGGATCGGCTTTTAAATCATAGGTTACGGATTTTCCTTCGGCAATCACCTGCTTTACCGCTTCTTCTAAGCTGTCCGCAGCTTTTTCTTCATTAATATAACGCAGCATCAAGGCCCCCGACAAGATCATCGCCGTGGGATTAACTCTGTTCTTCCCTTTATATTTCGGAGCAGAGCCATGCACAGCTTCAAAAACCGCCAGCTCCGCGCCGATATTGGCGCCGGGTGCAATTCCCAGGCCGCCGATGAGCCCGGCGCAAAGGTCAGAAATGATATCCCCGTAAAGATTAGGCAGCACCAAGACATCATAATTATGCGGCTTCTGCACCAGCTGCATACACATATTATCCACGATTGCTTCCTCAAAAATTATTTTTCCGGCATACTTTTGGGCAACCTCCCGGGCAACTTTTAAAAATAAACCGTCGGTAAATTTCATGATATTTGCCTTATGCACGCAGGTAACTTTCTTACGTTTATTTTTTAAAGCATACTCAAAGGCAAATTTTACGATCCTCTCCGATGCGAATTTAGATATTGGTTTGATGCTTATACCGGAATCCCGGCGGATCAGCCTTTTGGTGTCCTTTTGAATCTGGGCGATCAGGTTCTTAGTTTCAGGCTTACCCTCTTCAAATTCTATGCCGGCGTAAAGGTCTTCGCTGTTTTCCCTGACAATAACCAAGTCAATGTCCTTAAAACGGCTATTTACCCCTAAATAACTTTTAGCCGGACGCAGGCAGGCGTAAAGATCCAACGCTTGCCTGATCGCCACATTTACCGAACGAAACCCGGTTCCAATGGGTGTGGTGATCGGCCCTTTGAGGGCAACCTTATTTTTCTTGATTGAATCCAGCGCGCTCTGCGGCAGGAGCTCCCCGGTTTTATCCAGGGCATCGGAACCGGCAAGCACGTTCTCCCACTCGATATTAACACCCGTGGCCTCGATGCACCGCCTAGCCGCAAGTGAAACTTCATATCCGATACCGTCGCCGGGAATAAGAGTTATTTTATGAACCATATTAAATAATTATTTTGTGTAACGTTTAATGCGTAACGTGTAACGCTGGTTTATTGCTTTCTTTTTTTCAATTACACAAATTTTATAACGCAGGTAGTTCTCCGTGTTTTTTGTAATAATTAATTATGCCGCCTTCGCTTAAAAGGTCCTGCATGAATTTAGGCAGAGGCTTAATCTCTAAATCAATGCCTTTGGTGAGATTTTTTACCAAACCTTTATCTAAATCGATTTGGAGCCGGTCTGCCTCCTCAATTTTACTGGTGTCAGTTTCAATCAAAGGCAGCCCGATATTAAAGCTATTGCGAAAAAATATGCGCGCAAATTGCGGGGATAGGACCGCAACAACCCCGGCCTCTTTGATTACCAACGGGGCCTGTTCGCGGCTTGAACCCATGCCAAAGTTATTGCCGGCGACGATAATGGTTTTTCCCGGAACAATCTTCTGCGGAAAATTCGGGTCGATATCCTCCATAATGTGTTTGGCCAGCTCCTTCATATCGGTAATGGCAAACTTATACCTTCCGGAAATGATAAAATCCGTATTTATATTATCCCCGAGTTTTACGCTTTTGCCTTCAATACTCATAGCTGTTTAAACTCTTCCCTATTCTTTACTTTAGACATAGCCACATCCAAAGTGATCAGGCCTTTTTGGGTCAAATCTTTAAGGCAGCTGTCCATAGTATTCATGCCGTATTGCAAACCGGTCTGCATCATCGTCGGGATCTGCTCTATCTGCTGCTCGCGGATAAGATTGCGGATACTGGAGGTTGCCACCATGATCTCGGTAGCCAACACCCTTCCTTTGCCTGATGCGTGCGGAAGCAGAAGCTGCGAAATTACCCCCTGCAAACAATCGGAAAGCTGCAATTTGACCTGCGTCTGCTGATGCGGCGGGAAAACATCGATGATCCTGGAGATAGTTTGCGGGGCATCCGGCGTATGCAAGGTCGCTAAAACAAGATGGCCGGTTTCCGCCGCGGTTAAAGCGGTGGATATAGTTTCTAAGTCGCGCATTTCACCGACTACGATAACATTGGGATCCTGGCGCAGGGCATGACGCAAGGCTTCGGCAAAAGAATGCGTATCCGAATAAACCTCGCGCTGTTTAACGATGCTCTTTTTATTGTTATAGATAAACTCGATCGGGTCTTCGATGCAGGTAATCAGACATTCCCGTTCGCTGTTAATAAGGTCGATCATCGCCGCCAAAGTAGTGGTCTTGCCCATACCTGTAGGCCCGGTTACCAAAACTAAACCGTTGGGCTTGCGCGCTAAATCGCTTATAATCTTAGGCAGGCCTAATTTTGCCACAGTCGGTATCTCTATCGGGATACGGCGAAAAGCCGCTTCCACCGCGCCCTTCTGCAGATGGACATTTACGCGGAAACGGTCCAGATCCGGCAAGGCAAGCGAAAAATCAAGCTCCAATTCGCGCTCAAAAACCTCTTTCTGGGAATTGGAAAGAACGCTGTGGATCATTTTTTTTAAACTTGGCTTATCTAATTTCTCCAGGTTTGTGCGCAGTAACCTGCCGTCAATGCGCAGGATCGGCGGTTCATTTTCCGTGACATGCAGATCCGAAGCGTCCTTCTCGATACACATTAAAAGTAAATCGCGAATTTCCATCAATTCCTCCTTGCCCACACGGGCACACCCGCGCAATTCCTTATAAGCGCGGGGTGGTTAGAAATAATCCCTGGGATCACTAATGTAACCTTTAAGCGCCGAAACCGCCACCGTAGCCGGAGAAGCCAGATAAATAAAAGCCGAAGGATTTCCCATCCTGCCTTTAAAATTACGATTTGCGGTTGAGATCACCACTTCTGCGTCGCTGGGAATACCGTTATGCGTGCCCACGCAAGGGCCGCAGCCCGGAGCCACAATCACTGCCCCGGCTTTGATAAATATCTCAACCAGGCCGAGTTTTAAAGCCTCCAGATAGACGCTGCGGGAACTCGGAGCAATAATTAATTTAACTTGCGGAGAAACCTTGCGTTTATTCAAGATCTTTGCCGCAACCTTCAAATCATCGATCCGGCCGTTAGTACAGGTGCCCAAAAAAGCTTCGTTTATTTTTACCTTTTTTAAAGTCGATGCCTGCGCGGTATTATCTACGCTATGGGGCATAGAAACCACCGGTTCAAGTTTTGAAATATCAAACTCATAAACATTCTCATAAAGAGCCCCTTTGTCTGCGGTAATATGTTCAATGCGCCGGCTGCCGCTAACCCTGGATTTTAACCAGGCAGCGGTTTTATCATCAACCGGCAGAAAGCCTGTCTTTGCCCCCATCTCAACCAGCATATTGGCAACAGTGAACCGGCCGTCCATACCCATATTATTAATCGCCGGGCCGTAGAATTCAACTGCTTTATAGGTAGCCCCGTCACTTTTTAATTTACCGATTATATGCAAAATTATATCCTTGGCAAAAACCCCTTTGGGAAGTTTTCCCGTAACGATAATTTTCACGGTTGCCGGGACTTTAAACCAATTCTTTCCCGTAGCTAAAGCTATCGCCAGATCCGTAGAACCCACACCCGTAGAGAATGCCCCCAGTGCCCCATAGGTACAGGTATGGGAATCTGCCCCTAAAACTAAATCTCCGGGTAAAACATTTCCCGATTCAGGGATAACCTGATGGCAAACCCCGCAGCCGATATCGAAAATTTCCGTATTAAAATCCTGCGAAAAATCGCGCATCTTCTTATGCACCCGGGAAACCCCTTCGCTGGGGCTGGGGGCGCTATGGTCAATTACCATGCAAAACTTGGTTTTTATTTTTTTTACCCCCAGCTCTTTTATCCGGTCGATAATTATCGAGGAGGTTCCATCCTGGCCAAAAGCAAAATCAATTTTGCAGACCGCAAAATCTCCTGCGCGCAAGGTTTTACCGGCATGCTTGCTTAATATTTTTTCGGCTATAGTCGCTTGGCTCATAGTTTTGTTATCCACTTTTCTATCCTATCCATGCCTTTTTGCAGTTCTTCGACGCTTGTGGCAAAACTTATCCTTATATGGTCATCCATGCCGAAACTTATTCCGGGAATAAGGCTGACATATTCTTCCTCAAGCAGACGCCTGGAAAAAGTCAATGAATCAAGGCCGGTTTTAGAAATATCGCAAAACATATAAAACGCGCCCTGCGGCAGAGAAAAATTCAAATTCTTAATCCCCTTTAGCCTTGCGGCCAGGTAATCCCTCCTTTTGGCAAACTCCCGGCACAATTCATGCGTAAAATCCTCCGGCGCGCTTAACGCAGCCACCGCTGCTTTCTGGGCGATGGAATTAGGATTGGAGGTTGAATGATCCTGCAGGTTTGAAATGGCATTGGCAATATCGCTTGGCGCGCCCAGATAGCCGATACGCCAGCCGGTCATGGAATGGCTTTTAGACAGGCCGTTAACCGTAATGGTGAGGTTATAAATATCTTTATTGAAGCTGGCAATCGAATTATGCTTTAAGCCGTCAAAAGTAATCTTCTCGTAAATCTCATCGCTGATTACAAAAATATTTTTATCCACGCAGATTTTAGCTATCTCTTCAAGCTCCTGGCGGCTATAAACCGACCCGGCCGGGTTTGACGGGCTATTGAGAATAAGTACTTTGGTTTTAGTGGTAATGTGCTTCTGGAGGTCTTTTGCGGAAATTTTAAAATTATTTGCGGCAGTCGTCTTTATGAAACGGGCGCTTGCCTCGCAGAGGCCGGCCATTTCAGGATAACTGACCCAATAAGGCAAAGGGATAAGCGCTTCATCAGAGCGGTTTAAAAGCACCATCAGGGCGTTATAAATACTGTGCTTTGCCCCGTTAGAAACTATGATCTGATCCGGCGCATATTCTAATGAATTATCTTTTTTGAATTTCTGACAAATGAGTTTTTTTAGTTCGGGGGTGCCTGTGGTGGGGGTATACTTGGTGAATCCGGAAGTAATTGCCGCAATTGCCGCCTCCTTTATAAAATCCGGCGTATCGAAATCCGGCTCACCGGCGGCAAAATTAACGATATCCTTGCCTTCGCTTTTAAGCTTTTTAGCTTTAGAGGTTATCGCCAGCGTCGAGGAAGGATGGATTTTTTTTAGGCGCTCAGCAAGCCGAGTATCTATCTTCATAAAAGTTTTTCTTCAGTTTACAAAGAATCACTTTTCTTTCTAAATATGGTCCGCAAGCCCCCCATAAATTTCTTCTGCGGCTTCTTCTGATCAACCGGAGCTTCTTTAGTTACCGCCTTGGGTTCCTTTTTCTGTTCCTGCGTAATTTTTTCTTCAACAACCTCTTCTGCCTGGGTCGCCTGCGGCCTGGCTTCTTTGGCTAATTTGGTTTTTTTAGGTTCTTTTTTCTTTAATTCCGTAAGCTCAAAAATAACCATCTCTGCGTTATCGCCGCGGCGTTTGCCGATGCTGATAATCCTGGTAAAACCGCTGCTGCGGTTAGCAAAACGCGGCCCGATTTCATTAAAAAGCAGATTGACTATTTTATGTTCACCGAGCACTTTCTGCGCCTGCCTGCGGGCAAAAAGCGTGTTTTTCTTAGCCAGGGTTATAAGTTTATCGACCATCTGCTTGCTGGCTTTGGCCCTGGTCAAAGTAGTTTTAATGCTCTGGCAAATGATCATATTTTTGGCTAAGCTCTTTATTGTCGCATCATGCCAACTGGTAAAACGGCCAAGCTGCAGTCTTTTCTTTGCGTGTCTCATTTACTCTTATCCCTTCTTCATTTTCTTGGGATCAACCTGCATCCCTAAACTGACCCCCATACCCATAAGCAGCTCCTGAATTTCGGTAAGAGACTTCTTGCCGAAATTCTTAAAATTGAGCATCTCATCTTCAGTCCTCTTAACCAGATCAGCGATAGTTTTAATTCCGGCTTCCCTTAAACAGTTGGAGCTTCTCACTGAAAGCTCAAGCTCGGAAATCGGCAGCCTTAATTTTTCATACAAAGCCGCGTCCTCCTTGGTCATCTCCGGCTCCTCTTCAGCGACATCTTCAGGAAGCTGGCCAAAACTTACAAAAATATCCAAATGCCTTTGTAAAATATTAGAAGCATAGAGCAGGGCATCCTTAGGATTAATGCTGCCATTGGTCCAGATCTCAAGGATCAGCTTATCGTAATCCGTCCGCTGGCCTACGCGGGTATTTTCCACGTAATAGTTGATCTTTTTAATCGGCGTGAATATCGAATCCACGGCGATGAAACCGGCGACTTTATCTTCTTTTTTATTCGCTTCGGCCGGAACATAACCTCTGCCGCGGGATACCTCCATTTCGATATTAAGTTTGGTATCCTTAGTAAGGGTGGCGATATGCAGCTCAGGATTAATGATCTCGATTGTCTCATCCGCCTGGATATCCTTGGCCTTAACCTCCCCTTTTTTATCCGCTTTTAAATAAATTGTTTTGGGGATTTTGGAGTGAGAATTTAAAACCAGGCTTTTGATATTTAAGATGATCTCCGGCACATCCTCAAGTATGCCGGGTATAGTGGAAAATTCATGGGAGACTCCGGCAATTTTAATTGCCGTAACCGCGCTGCCTTCGATGGATGAAAGCAGCACCCTTCTTAAAGAGTTACCCAGGGTTACCCCATATCCTCTTTCAAAAGGCGCCGCCTGAAATTTTCCGTATGTATCGGTATATGTCGACTCATCACAATCAAGTTTCTTAGGAAACTGAAAATCTCTCCATTTTATCCCCATTTTATCCCCCTAATTGTATTTAATAAAACTACGGATTAATTCTATTTTTATTTAGAATACAACTCAACGATCAACTGCTCTTGTATCGGCTGTTGAATATCGGTTTTCTCAGGAAGCCTGGCAACTTTGGCTTTCATCTCCGCCGCATTGAATTCAAGCCAACCGGGAACAGTCCTGTCTTTAGAAAGCTCCAGATTATCTTTGATCTTAATTTTAGCTTTATCCTTGGCTTTAATCTCAACCAAATCATCTTTATCCACTAAATATGACGGAATATTGACCCTGCGGGAATTAACCGCCACTAAATTGTGCCTGACAATCTGGCGCGCCTGTGAACGGGAAATACCCAGGCCCATGCGGAAAACCACATTATCCAGCCGGCGCTCTAACAATTGCAAAAGCACCTTGCCGGTGACCCCTTTAGTCTTTGAGGCGATCTTGAAATATTTACGGAACTGCCTTTCCAAAACACCGTAAATCCTTTTAACTTTCTGTTTCTCTTTCAGCTGCACTCCGTAGTTAGAAAGCTTCTGCCTTCTGCCTTGCCCGTGCTGGCCGGGCGGATACGCCCTTTTACTGGCGGCACACTTTTCAGTCTGACACCTGGTCCCCTTTAAAAACAGTTTTTCCCCCTGCCTGCGACATAACCTGCAAACTGCACCAGTATAACGGCCCATAAGTTAGACTCTCCTTTTCTTCTTAGGACGGCAACCATTATGAGGAATAGGAGTCACATCCTTAATCAAAGTTACAACCATTCCTGCTGCCTGAAGCGCCCGGATCGCCGACTCCCTGCCGAAACCCGGACCCTTCACATAAACTTCCAATTCCTTGACACCGACTTCTTTGGCCTTCCTGGCAACATCCGTTGCCGCAATTTGGGCGGCAAATGGCGTGGATTTCTTAGAACCGCTGTAACCAACGGTCCCCGGAGCGCTCCAAGCCAGGACATTGCCCTGCTTGTCGGTTATTGAAATAATCGTGTTATTAAAGCTTGCCTGGATATGGGCAATACCGCTGGTTATGCCCCGTGCGATTTTTTTCTTCTTTGCGTTATCTTTTGTCGCCATTTTATTTTTATCTCCTTGTGTACGAACACACACCCGCGCAATTCAAATTAGCGCGGGGTGTATTATTTTGCGGCAGGCTTAGCGGCTTTTGCCGGTTCGGCTTTTTTTATAGGAGCAAGATTTACCCTCTTCTTGCCTTTTCTGGTACGCGAATTAGTGCGCGTGCGCTGACCCCTGACCGGAAGGCCTTTTTTATGGCGCATCCCCCTCCAGGAACCAATGTCCATAAGGCGCTTGATATTCTGCGATATATCGCGCCGTAAATCCCCCTCGATCCTCCATGTCCCTTTTTGCAAAATATTGGTAATCCGGGAGACCTCCTCTTCGCTTAAATCCTTGGCCCGCTTATCCGGGTTGATCCCTGCTTCCTTAAGCACAACATTTGAAAGCGCCCTGCCTATTCCATATAAATAAGTAAGAGCAATCTCAATCCTTTTTTCTTTTGGTATATCAACACCGATAATTCTTGGCATATTTTAAGCTCCTTGCCCAGGCGGGCAGACCCGCGCGATTCCTTTTAAGCGCGGGGTGTTAAAAAATAATTTTACCCTTGCCTTTGTTTATGTTTGGTAGTTACGCAAATAACCCGCACTACCCCTCTTCTTTTGATTATTTTACACTTATCGCAAATTTTACGGATCGACGCTTTAACTTTCATTTATCTCACCCTAAAAGTAATTCTCCCCCGGCTTAAATCATAAGGAGAAAGCTCTAACTTAACTTTATCACCCGGAAGAATCCTGATGAAATTCATCCGCATTTTTCCCGAAACATGCGCTAAAACCACATGTCCGTTCTCAAGCTCTACCTTAAACATGGCATTGGGCAGCGCTTCGATAATTTTTCCTTCTGTCTCAATCAGTTCTTCTTTTGGCATGCTATTGCGTCAATATTACCGGCCCCTTATCGGTAACGGCTACAGTGTGTTCGAAATGCGCGGACGGGGCGCCGTCTTTGGTTACCGCTGTCCAG
Source organism: Candidatus Omnitrophota bacterium (assembly GCA_028715785.1). Taxonomy (GTDB): domain Bacteria; phylum Omnitrophota; class Gorgyraeia; order Gygaellales; family Profunditerraquicolaceae; genus UBA6249. The sequence goes on along the minus strand of JAQURC010000002.1, from coordinate 44,350 downwards.
CCGTTATCCAGGATAAGACACTCCCAGCCCCCCATATTGATCATCGGCTCAATAGCCAAGACCATCCCGCTTTTTAAAAGCGGGCCTGAATGCGGCTGTCCAAAGTTAGGGATCTCAGGGTCCTCATGCAAAGCAGCCCCTATGCCATGGCCGACAAATTGCCTGACCACCGAGAACCCCTGCGCCTCAACAAAAGTTTGAATACTATGAGAAATATCAGTTAAATTATTTCCTACCCGCGCCTGCTTGATACCTGTATCCAGTGACTGCCTGGTTACTGCGATTAACTTTTTCCTGCTTTCATCTATTCTACCGACTGCCAAAGTTACCGCCATATCCGAAAAATAACCCTGGTAGTTCACCCCTAAATCTATGCTGACGATATCCCCTTCCAGGAGCACTCTTGGCCCGGGAATCCCGTGCACAATCTCTTCATTTACGGAAACACAAGAGGCTGCCGGAAAACCTTTATAACCTTTAAAAGCCGCAACGGCATTTTCTTTAATAATCAGCTCTTGGCTTAGGCGGTCGATATCTAAAGTCGTAATCCCCGGCTGCACGATTTTTTCAACCTTGCGCATAACCGCAGCCAGAATTTTTCCCGAGCGCTTGAGCATCTCTAAATCTTCTGGCGACTTCAGGAAAATCATTTAAGCCTTGGCGCTCAATTCGATAATCTGCCCTAAAACTACCCCCGGATCCAGATCCGCATTCAAACTGCGCAGCTTTTTGGCTTGGGTGTAATACTTTATCAAAGAAGCAACTTCATGCTTATAGACTTCCAGGCGCTTACGTACCGTTGTTTCATTATCATCGGAACGCTGATACAGAGAACCCTGGCAGCTATCACAGACCCCCTTAACCCTGGGAGGCATATTAGTTACGTGAAAGTTCGCTCCGCACTTAGAGCAAACCAGCCTTCCGGTAAGCCGCTTAATGATTATCTCATCGCTGGTATTTAAATAAACCACTAAATCCACCGCCAGTTCCTTACGGCTCAATATATCATCTAATGTTTTGGCCTGAGCCAATGTCCGCGGGTAGCCGTCCAGGATAAAACCTTTTTTTATATCCGGATTATTGAAACGCTCATCCAGCATTTTAGCGACTAAATCATCCGGCACCAGCAAACCTTTATCCATAATACCCTTGGCCTGCTTGCCCAAATCCGTGCCGTCCTTGACATTCTGCCTCAAGATGTCTCCGGTTGATATATGCGGCAGGGCCAATCTTTCGGCCAGCCTTTTTGCCTGAGTGCCTTTACCGGCCCCGGGAGGCCCTAAGAGTACCAGATACATTATCTTCTTCCCCTGATTTGGCCGCTTTTGATAAAACCTTCGTAATGGTGCGTCAACAGGTGCGATTCGATTTGTTTTAAAGTATCCAGCATTACCCCGACGATAATCAAAACACCCGTGCCGCCGAAAAATGAAGCAACCAGGTATGGCACCTTTAACCAGGCCATGATAAAATCCGGGAAAATGGCGATCACCGCAATGAAACTGGCGCCGGCCAAAGTGATCCTGGTCATCACATAATCGAGGAATTCAGCGGTAGGTGTCCCGGGCCGGATCCCGGGAATAAAACCGCCGTACTTTTTCATGTTTTCAGACAGGTCATTGGGATTAAAAACAATGGCCGTATAAAAATAACAGAAGAAAATTATCAAAAGAGCGTAAACCAGCGAATAAAGCAGCTGCCCGCGGATTAAACCCTGGGCCAGCCGTTGAAAACCCGGATTCGGGATAAAAGAAGCTAATGTGGCCGGAAACAAAATAATTGACTGCGCGAAAATAATCGCGATAACTCCGGAGGTATCTACCTTAAGCGGTATATATGTGCTCTGTCCCCCGTAAATCTTGCGTCCGACGATCCTGCGGGCATATTGCACGGGAATCTTACGTATGCCCTGTGTAATCATGATTACCGAAAACACCACAACCACTAATAAAACCGCCATGATCAACAAAGTGACCGGCTGGATCTGCCTGCGGCTGGGGGCAAACGGAGAAATTAAAACAAAAAGTTGATTGAGCGCCGTAGGAATACGCGAAATAATACCGGCGGTAATCACCAGGGAAATACCGTTTCCGATCCCGCGTTCCTGGATCTGTTCGCCCAGCCACATGATAAAAATCGTTCCGGTGGTCAGGGTCAAAACCGTTAGAATACGGAACCCCCAACCCGGATGCATGACAATTTGCAAGCCTTCAAAACGCGCCGGATTCTCAAGCCAGAGGGCGATAAAATAAGACTGGATAACCGACAAGAGGACCGTCCCGTAACGGGTAAACTGATTGATCTTTTCGTATCCGGATTTGCCCTCTTTGGCCATTTTTTCAAAAGCCGGGATAACCGCAGTGAGTAACTGCATAATAATGGAGGATGAGATATACGGCATTATCCCCAGGGCAAAGATGGTTAAGCGTTCCATAGCGCCGCCGGAAAACATGTTAATTATGCCAAAGAGCGTACCGCCTTGAGTTTTAGCAATGCGGTTAAAAAAATCCGCCAGCGCTGCTCCGTCAATACCGGGAGTAGGAATATAACAACCCACGCGATAAACCGCAATCAGCGCGCCGGTAATAATTAATCTTCTTTTTAAATCCGGGATCTTAAAAGCATTAACCAGTGCATTAAACATTTAGGATTTCTGCTTTGCCGCCGGCGCTGGCGATCTCCGAAGATGCACGTTTTGAAAATGCATGCGCCTGGATAGTCACCGCATTCTTAATGCTGCCGTTTCCCAATATCTTAATCAAGGCGGATTCATCCTTGATTAAGCCGCTCTGCTTTAAAAGAAGCGGAGTAATCACAGCTTCTTTAATCGAATTTAAATCCGCCAAGTTAACAATCTGATAAACTTTTTTAAAGTTACTCACAAACCCGCGCTTAGGCATTCTGCGGATAAGCGGAGATTGGCCTCCTTCAAAACCTAAATAAAAATGCCTGCCGGCGCGGGAGGTTTGCCCCTTGCTTCCGCGGGTTGAGGTTTTGCCATGTCCGGAACTGGAACCGCGCCCCAAAAGCTTTCTTTTTTTATGCGAACCAAACGGGCTCTTTAGGTTATGCAAAGAAACCAAACTCACTACGGGCTCTTTCTTAACCTCTTCAGGAATAGATTTTCTTACAATCTTTTTTATCGCCGGTTTCTTAGCTATCGGCTTACTTTCGGATTTTTTTTCTTTCATTTTATTTTTAAGCTTTCAGGCTCCTTAACCCCTGCATCGTCGCCTTAATAACATTGATCGGATTATTCGACTTTAAACACTTGGTGAGTATATCTTTGATCCCGGCAGCTTCACAAATTGCCCGCACCGGTCCGGCAGCAATAACACCTGTACCTTCCGATGCCGGTTTGAGCAAAACACTGGCGGCTCCAAATTTACCGATTATCTCATGCGGGATCGTTGCCCCTTCAAGAGGGATCTTAAACAGGCTCTTCTTGGCCTTGGTTAAAGATTTACGAATAGCCTCGGCCACCTCATTGGCTTTATCCAAAGCAAAACCAACCCTGCCCTTGGTATCTCCCACAACCACTAAAGCGCTGAAATGCAGCTTTTTCCCGCCCTTAGTTACCTTGGTAACGCGGTTAATACTGATAACCTTCTCCACCAAATCCGATTGCTGTCCGATAGTTAGTTCACGCATAATTTAGAACTCCATTCCGCCTTTTCTTAATGCATCGGCAAAAGATTTAATCCTGCCGTGATAAAGATATCCTGCCCGGTCGAAAATTACCTTGCTATACCCTTTTCCCTTTGCCTCTTGGGCAAATAATTGGCCAAAAAGCTCCGCTGATTTCACGTTCCCGGCGCTGGTAAATTTCTGTTTCAAAGCCTTATCTTTAGTGGAAAGAGAAAACAAAACCTTTCCTACGGTGTCATCTAAGACTTGGGCGGAAATATTCTTTAAAGAACGGTGCACCACCAGCCGGGGCTTCTCGGCGGTACCCAGCATCTTCATTTTAATTCTTTTATGCCTCTTGAGCCTTAGCTCTTCTTTTTTTCTCATTTTATTTACCGGTTGCCTGCGCTTTTCCTATCTTCTTCTTTACATGCTCCCCTGCAAAACGGATCCCTTTACCCTTATAAGGCTCGGGAGGATAAATTGCGCGTATTTCAGTTGCTACCTCTCCGATTAGCTCCTTATCAATGCCTCTTATGACCAGCTGCGTAGGTTTGGGAGTTTCAATCTTAATGCCGGCCGGAATCGCAAAATTTACCGGATGTGAAAAACCTAAAGCCAGATTTAATTTATCCCCGGCCACTGCGGCTTTAAACCCTACGCCGATGATCTCCAACTCCTTGAGATAACCTTCGGTTACGCCCTTGATCATATTCACGATCAGTGCCCGGTATAACCCATGCATGGATTTATCCACCTTAGTATCGGCTACTCTGGTAACCAGAAGCTGATCATCTTTAATCTCGATATTGATCCGATCAGTCAACTTACGGCTAAGCTTGCCCTTAGGCCCCTGGACAAAAACCTCCCTATCTTTAACTTCAATCTTTACATCCTTTGGTATGATTACCGGTTTTTTTCCGATCCTAGACATTTATTTTTCCTTTGCCCGCAAGGGCAGACCCGCGCAATACCTTATAAACGCGGGGTATTTACCAAATATAACCAATAACTTCGCCACCCACACCCAACTCCCTGGCTTCTTTATCGGTGATTACGCCCTTAGAAGTAGAAACGATTGCCAGGCCCCTGCCGCGCAAAACTGTGGGGACCTTTTTGCCTCGAGCATAAACCCTCAAACCCGGCCGGGAAACCCGCTTGATATTGCGGATAGCTGATTTTCCGGCGGTATACTTTAAATAAACCCTTACCAATCCCTGCTTTTTATCTTCAATCAGCTTAAAATTATCGATGTATTCATTCTTTTTAAGAATAGCCATAATCGATTTGATGTTACCGGAAGCCGGAAGATCCACGGTATCCCGTTTAATCAATATTGCATTACGTATGATTGTAAAAACATCTGCGATTAAATCTGTCCTGGACATTTATTCTCCTAGCCCACACGGGCACACCCGCGCAATTCATTATAAGCGCGGGGTGTAATCTACCAGCTGGCTTTTTTAACGCCGGGGATAAGCCCCTGCCAAACCAGCTCTCTAAAACAAATACGGCAAAGCTGAAACCTTCTTAAGTAACCGCCGCTTCTGCCGCAAATTGAACAACGATTGTACTTACGAGTTGAAAACTTAGGCTTTCTTTTCCATCTTGCGATTTGTGAATTCTTTGCCATTTTTTATTTTTCTTCCTTAGTCTTAAAGGGCATGCCAAAATAGCGTAGTAAACTCCTTGCCTGCTCGACATTCTTGGCATTCTTGATTACAAAAGTAATATCCATCCCCTGAGTGCGGGTAATCTTATCATATTCAATCTCCGGGAAGATAATCTGTTCACTAAGCCCCAGGGTATAATTATTGCCTTCATCGAATGAATCCCTGGAGACACCGCGAAAATCACGGATACGGGGAAGCGCGATATTCAGCAGCCGGTCCATAAACTCATACATCATCGTCCTTCTTAAAGTAACCTTGGCACCGACCGCTTGCCCCTGCCTGACTTTAAAATTAGCAATGGCCTTTTTTGCCCGGCGGATAATCGGTTTCTGGCCGGTAATATTGCCCAGCTCATCCACCGATTTCTCCAGCATTTTAACATCCTGAGTACCCTCGCCAATGCCCATATTGACCACGATCTTATCCACTACAGGCACAGCCATCTTATTCTTAAGCTTAAAATCTTCCATCAACTTAGGGACAATTTCATTACGGTATTTTTCTAATAGTCTGGGTATCATCTTATAACGCCTCTTTACAAACTTTGCAAAATCTCGATTTTGTTCCGTCTTTTAGGATCATTGAACCGGTACGCGCAGGCTTGGAACAACGCTTGCAGAAAACCATAAGGTTAGCCACACTGATAGGCATCTCTATCGAAATTATCCCGCCCTTCTGGTCCTGCCGGCTCTGGCGCTTGTGTTTCTTGGCAAGGTTTAAGCCTTCGACTATGGCGCGCCGGTTGCCCTCAATGATACTGATCACCTTCCCCTGCTTGCCTTTATCCTTGCCTTTAATTACCTGGACAATATCATTCTTCCTGATTTTCTGCATTAAATTACCTCTGGTGCTAATGAAATTATTTTATTAAAATTTTTATCCCTTAACTCGCGGGCAACCGGTCCGAATACGCGCGTACCCCTGGGGTTATCTTTATCGTCAAGGATTACGATGGCATTACGATCAAAACGCAATATCGAGCCATCAGGCCTGCGGATATCCCGTTTCGTGCGCACGATTACCGCCCTGGCCTTCTCCCCTTTTTTCACCGTGGCCCCCGGTATAGATTCCTTGATATTGACCCTCACAACATCCCCGATGTCGGCATTAAAACTGCCCATTTTCCCCAATACACAAATCAAGGAGGCCTTGCGGGCTCCGGTATTGTCGGCCACATCCAAAATACTGCGTAATTGAAGCATTTATGCGATCTCCTCGGGATTCACCAAATGCATACTTGGGGCTTTCTTTAATACTTCCTTGACTATAAAACGCTTATCTTTTGACAAAGGACGGGTTTCTACTATGCTTACCGTATCTCCAAGCTTGGCAATGCCTTTTTCATCGTGGGCCTTAAACTTATTGTGCAGTTTGATTGTTTTAGAATATTTCGCATGCCTGGTTAAATGCATCGTCTTGACCACCACGGTCTTCTGCATCTTGTCGCTGGTTACTATTCCGGTGAACTCTTTCTGTTTACCCATCTTATTTATCTTTCTTTCCTTTTAAAACTGTCCTAATCCGGGCGATATCCTTCTTCAGCAGCGCAAACCTATGCGGTTTCTCCACATTGCCCGTGTAACGCTGCGTATTTAACTTAGACAGCTCGGCATAAAGAGCCTTTTCTTTCTCTAATAACTCACCTGTCGGTAAATCTCTTAATTCCTGCGGTTTCATCTTATTTATGCGCCCGGGTTACAAATTTTGTGCGCAGCGGTATCTTATAGGCTGCCAGGCGAAAACAGGTCTTGGCATATTCCTGCGGAACTCCGCCCAATTCAAAAAGTATGCGCCCTCTCTTTACTACGGCAACCCAATGGTCAAGGTCGCCCTTGCCTTTACCCATACGTACTTCTGCCGGCTTCTTGGTTATGGATTTATCCGGAAATATCCTGATCCATAATTTACCGCCTTTATGCAGCTGGCGCGCCAAAATAACGCGCACAGCTTCGATTTGCGTATTCTTGACCCATCCGTTATCCAAAGACTTTAGGCCAAATTCTCCAAAAGCAAGGGTTGAGCCGGTAGTAGCTATCCCGCGCCTCTGGCCTTTCTGTAATTTACGATATTTAACCCTCTTGGGCATTAAAACCATTCAAGCTCCTTCAATCCTTTATCTAGCGATGTCCTGCCGAGCCGGCTTAAAAGCTTCTTTAGGCTGGCCCGCTTGAGCGCTCCTGACCTCTTCCTGAACAAACTGTTTTCCTAATATATCGCCTTTATAAATCCAGACTTTAACGCCGATTAAACCATACGTGGTAAGGGCTTCGGCAAAACCATAATCGATATCCGCGCGTAAAGTTTGCAAAGGGACCTTGCCGATTTTATACGTTTCTTTACGGCTCATCTCCGCGCCGTTAAGCCGGCCGGAACAGCTGACCCGGATACCTTTTACTCCGGACTGAATTGACTGCTCCATCGCTCTTTTTACCGCCCGGCGGAAAGCAATTCTCTTCTCCTGCTGCAAAGCAATGTTTTCTGCGACTAATTGCGCGTCCCAGGCGGGATTATTAACCTCTTGTATATCAATAGACAGTTCATTTTTAACCAGTCCGTTTAAGTCCGAGCGCAGCCGCTCAATATCCGAACCGTGCCGGCCGATGATAATTCCCGGGCGGGCGGAGAATATGCGGATCTTGATTCTTTCGGCAAGCCTTTCAATGACAATTTTGGATATCGCCGCCTGCTTGAATTTACTCTTGATAAATTTTCTAATCTTAAAATCCTGCTGAATAAACAGCGGGAAATCTTTGGTTTTAGCAAACCAGCGTGAATGCCACTGCCTTATAAAACCGATCCTTAACAATAAAGGACTTACCTTATGACCCATGAATTATTCTCCTTGCCCAAAAGGGCACACCCGCCCAATACATTATAAGCGCGGGGTGCTAAGCTTTTAAATCCAATTCAATTTTTATATGCACCGTACGTTTAACTATTGACGCGGCCCGGCCAAAAGCAGCGGCCTTAAATCTTTTCCACATCGGCCCGGGATTACAAACAATCTTGGAAACATATAATTTCTCGGCCGCAAAACCCTTGACTTTAGCGTTAGCGATCGCGGATTTCAATATTTTTATCAGGTACTCTTTTGACCTTTTATTCAAATGCAGCAGGATACTTTGCGCCTGGAGGGCATCCTTGCCGCGGATAAGATCGGCAACGATGCGCACCTTACTGGGTGAAATCCTTAAAAATTTTCCTTCCGCTCTTGAGATCATTTTATGTCTTCTCCAGCGCCTTCTTCGCCTTGATACCGCCGTGCTTCCTGAAGATCCTGGAAGGAGAAAACTCTCCCAGTTTATGGCCGACCATATTTTCGGTAATAAAAACCGGAACGTGCTTTTTACCGTCATAAACCGCGAAAGTCAATCCCACGAAATCCGGCAGGATCGTCGAGCGCCTGCTCCAGGTTTTAATTGCCTGGCGCAATCCGGCCTTGGTCTGTTTTTCTATCTTTTTTAATAAACTTTCCTCCACGTACGGTCCTTTTTTCAGTGAGCGCGGCATAATTATGGTTTCCTTCTTTTAACGATAAATTTATTAGAATACTTATTACGGTTCCTGGTACGATATCCTTTAGTCGGCTTACCCCAGGGAGTAACCGGATGCGGATTGCCCTGTCCGCTCTTGCCTTCTCCGCCGCCGTGAGGATGGTCGAAAGGATTCATTACCACTCCTCTTACCGAGGGTTTAATCCCCAGCCAGCGGCTCTTGCCGGCTTTGCCTAAAACAATTGCGTCATGATCGATATTGCCAATCTGGCCGATCGTGGCATGGCAATCCAAACTCACTAATCTAACCTCCCCGGAAGGCAGTCTGACATGCGCCATATCCGCCTCTTTGGCCATAATCTGGGCGCTGGTTCCTGCCCCGCGCACAATTTGTCCGCCTTTGCCCTTAGATAATTCAATGTTGTGGATCAAGGTACCGGAAGGAATATTGCGCAGAAGAAGGCAGTTGCCGATTTTAATTTCAATGTCTTTCTGGTCGCTGGCAACAACCGCATCTCCCACATTAAGCCCCAATGGCGCGATAATATAACTCTTGCGTTTATCGGGGTATTCGACTAAAGCAATCCTAGATGAACGATTAGGGTCATATTCAATAGCGATAACTTTTGCCGGTTGATCGTAGATGTTACGTTTAAAATCAATTATCCGCAGCATACGCTTGTGCCCGCCGCCGATATGGCGGGTCGTGATCCGGCCGTAAGAATTTCTTCCGCCGGTTTTTTTAAGCGCAACCAGCAGGGAACGCTCCGGCTTATTCTTGGTAATCTCGGAAAAATCCGGGCCGCTCATATGCCTGCGGCTTGGTGTTGTGGGTTTAAATTTAATGATGCCCATATTAAGCTACCTCTATTTTTTGTCCGGCCAGCAGAGTAACTACGGCCTTCTTCGTATCGGATGTGCGGCCCAATTGATGCCTTACCCTTTTGAGCTTACCCATGGAAACAAAAGTATTCACATCCTTAACCTTAACTTTATAGGCCTGCTCTACGGCTCTTTTAATCTGAATTTTATTGGCAGAATTATCTACCAGAAAAAGATACTTGCCCTTTGGCAAATAAGTGCTTGATTTTTCAGTTTGTAAAAGCGATTTAATTATCGTGGTAATTGCAGTCATTACTTTAACCTCTTGGTCAAATCCGCAAGACCCGCTTTACTGATCAGCAGCTTTTGGTTATTCATTACTTCATAAGCATGGCAATCAGAAGCCAGGTCTACAGTTAAAAAATTGATATTCTTTAAGGCCGCTTTTAACCGGCTCTCCAGTTTATGCGTTAAGAATAAAACCTTTTTTATTTTCTTCTCTTTTGCGGAAAATAATTTTAAATTAGCCAGAACCTTTACCGCCTCCTTAGTCTTAGGCGCGTCGATTTTAAAATCATCCAGGATCACAAAATTATTTTCTTTCAGCTTGAGATTTAAACTTGTTTTTAAAGCCGCGGCCTTGATTTTTTGAGGAACGGTATAAGAAAAATCGCGCGGATGCGGGCCAAAGACTACCCCGCCATGCCTCCAAAGAGGGGAACGCGTAGAGCCTACACGGGCCCGGCCTGTCCCCTTTTGCTTCCAGGGTTTCTTGCCGCCTCCGGAAACCTCCCCGCGGGTCTTAGTCGAAGCCAGCCCTTTTCTCTGGTTGGCCCGGTAGCCGGCAATCGCCTGGTGCAGGCTATTGGTATTCAGGCTGGCGTCAAAAACCGAAGCGTCGAGTTTTATCGTCTCAACTTCCGCGCCTTGGCTATTATATACAGGTAAAGTAAACATATTATTTTTTCACTGCCGCTTTCTTGGCTTTCTTTTTAAAAGATTTGGTAACCACTAGATACCCATTTTTGAACCCGGGAACCCCTCCTTCAACCAGCAAAAGATTATTCTCTAAATCTACTTTAATCACTTTTAAGTTTTGTACCGTCGCGTTTTTGGCGCCCATGTGCCCGGGCATATGATGCCCTCTAAAGACGCGGCCGGGAGTAGTGCTGGAACCGATAGAGCCGACCCGGCGGTGCGAAGTTGAACCGTGCGTTCTGGGGCCGCCTTTCCAATGCCAACGTTTCATGCCACCTTGGAAACTTTTTCCAATGGAAGTGCCGTGGACATCCACAAAATCACCTTCGGCAAAAAGATCAACTTTGAGCTCATCCCCCACTTTATATTCAACATTAACTTCTTTTGAAATGTCTTTAATCACCTTGCGCGGGGCAATATTTAATTTTTTATAAAGCCCCAATTGCGGCTTCTTTAAATTTTTTTCTTTTGCCAGATCAAAACCCAATTGAATGTTCTTGTCCATGACCCTCAAGACAGGGCAAGGCCCGGCCTGAATAGCGGTAACCCCAACCTGGCTGTTGTCCGCCGTAAACACCTGGGTCATTCCAATTTTTTTACCAATCAAACCGATCATTTTATTTATCCGTCTTTGATTTGCTACTTGATCTCTACGTCCACCCCTGCAGGCAGGTTCAATTTCCTTAATGAATCGATGGTCTTGGCTGTGGGTTCAAAGATGTCAATAAGGCGTTTATGAGTAGATAAATCAAACTGTTCGCGCGATTTTTTATCAACATGCACCGAACGCAGCACCGTATAAATCTCCCTCTTTGTGGGAAGCGGTACGGGGCCGGAAATCTTGGCCCCGGTGCGCTTAACGGTATCCACGATCTCGATAACTGCCTGATCTAAAAGCCGGTGATCGTAGGCTTTTAGTTTAATCCGGATCTTTTGCGTATTCATTGTTTATGCAATAACCTCGGTAACTACGCCTGCTCCCACTGTATGGCCGCCTTCACGGATAGCAAAACGCGATTCCTTCTCAATGGCAATCGGAGTAATCAATTCGACATCCAAAGCCACGTTGTCACCGGGCATAACCATTTCGACGTTAGCGGGAAGTCCGGCTGTACCGGTTACATCTGTTGTGCGAAAATAGAACTGAGGCCTGTACCCCTTGAAAAATGGAGTGTGCCTTCCGCCTTCTTCTTTGGTCAGGATGTAAACCTGGGCCTTGAATTTCGTATGAGGATGAATGGATTTTGGAGCGGCGATAACCATCCCACGCTCAACATCATTCTTTTCCACGCCTCTTAAAAGCAAACCGACGTTATCTCCGGCCTGACCTTCATCCAATAGCTTGCGGAACATTTCGATTCCGGTAACCACGGATTTCTTGGGCTCCGGCCTTAAACCGATAATCTCGACTTCTTCTCCGACTTTAACCTTACCGCGCTCGATCCTTCCGGTTGCCACGGTACCCCTGCCTTCAATACTAAAAACATCTTCGACTGCCATAAGTAAAGGTTTGTCTAACTCCCTGGGGGGAAGAGGAATAAACTCATCAACCGCTTTCATTAAATCCAGAATCGGTTTGGCCTCCGGGCTATTAGGGTCAGTTGCCGCATAGGCTTTATTTGAACTGCCGCGGATAATCGGAGTTTTGTCTCCCGGATACCCATATTTGGTTAAAAGGTCCCTGATCTCCATCTCCACCAGGTCCAGAAGCTCTTTGTCATCAACTAAATCAACCTTATTCATGAACACGACCATCGCCGGCACGTTTACCTGGCGGGCTAAAAGTATATGCTCTCTAGTCTGAGGCATGGGGCCGTCAGCTGCCGAGACAACCAAAATTGCCCCGTCCATCTGGGCGGCGCCGGTAATCATGTTCTTGATATAATCCGCGTGGCCCGGGCAGTCAATATGCGCGTAGTGGCGGCTGTCTGTTTCATATTCTACGTGAGCGACAGAGATAGTCACAACCTTGGTGTCATCTCTTACTGTTCCGCCTTTGGCGATATCCGCGTAATCCCTGGCAGTAGCTTTTCCAAGCTTTGAAAGAACATTGCAGATAGCGGCGGTAAGGGTAGTTTTACCGTGATCGATGTGCCCGATGGTCCCGATATTTACGTGCGGCTTGCTCCTTACGAATTTTTCTTTAGCCATTTTTTATCCTCCTTGCCCCTAGGGGCACACCCGCGCAATTCCTTATAAGCGCGGGGTGTGTTTTTTTAAAAAGTTTTTCTTTCTTTTGTATTGGTTGAGCCTTGAATAACTTTTTCAGCTACCTGTGCTGGAACTTCGCTGTAAAAAGAAGGTTCCATTGTATATGATGCACGGCCTTGTGTCAAGGATCTTGTTACGGTTGCGTAATTAAAAACTTCCGACAGCGGAACATTGGCTCGGATAGTACGCAAGTTCAGCCTCTGACCAAGGGCAATTATTTTTGCGCGCCGGCTGCTGAGATCACCGATAATCTGGCCCATAAATTCTTCAGGTACCACAACTTCAATATCCATAATCGGTTCCAATAAAACAGGATTGGCTTTTTTCATTCCATCCTGAAACGCGATGCTCCCTGCCATTTTAAACGCTAACTCTGAAGAATCAACTTCATGAAATGACCCGTCGACCAAAACGACTTTGACGTCGGTAACCGGATATCCTGCTAATGTCCCGTTTTTGACAGCACCCATTACTCCCTGTTTTACCGCAGGAATAAATTCGCGCGGAATTGCCCCGCTCTTAATTTTATCTTCGAATGTAATACCGGTCCCGGGAGTCTCTTGCGGGCTCATCTCAATAACGCAATGGCCGTATTGGCCGCGGCCGCCGGATTGGGAAATAAATTTTCCGACGCTAGAAACACTTTTCCTGATCGTTTCCCGATAAGCAACCTGCGGAGCGCCCACGGTAGCCTCAACATTAAACTCGCGTAAAATTCTATCGACAATAATTTCCAAATGTAACTGCCCCATCCCGGCGATAAGTGTTTGGCCTGTTTCCTGATTATAGGTAACTCTAAATGACGGATCTTCATCTTCCAGCTTATGCATGGCCATACCCAATTTTTCCTGGGCGTCCTTGGACTTAGGTTCGATTGCCTGCTGGATAACCGGATCCGGAAAACGCATCGCCTCAACAAGAATAGGATTTTTCTCGGTACAAAGGGTATCTCCGGTTTTTGTATCTTTTAAACCGACAAAGGCAGCAATATCTCCTGTGGAAATACTGTCAGTTACCTCCTGATGGTTAGCATGCAATTTAACAATCTTAGTAACCCGCTCTCTTTCTCTCTTTGAAGCATTGTAAATATAAGTTCCTGAAGTAAGCGTTCCGGAATACATCCTTACAAAAAATATTTTTCCCACAAAAGGATCGGTGGCTACCTTAAAACATAACGCGACAAAAGGAGCATTATCATCGGCCTTTACCTCTTCAAATTCTCCGGAATCCGGATTTGTGCCTTTTACCGGAGGGACATCAAGCGGAGAAGGAAGATAGTCTCTGACCGCGTCCAAAACCATCTGCACGCCTTTATTCTTAAAAGCTGAACCGCAAAGTACCGGCACAAATTTATTTATAAGTACGCTCCTGCGTATCGCTGCTTTTAACTCTTCGTTAGTTACAGTCTTACCTTGTAAATAATCTTCCATGATCTTATCATCCGCTTCAGCGACTTTTTCGACAAGAATCGCGCGGTATTTTTCAAAATCGCCAAACATCTCTTCCGGAAGCTCTTTTACTTCAAATTCTTTACCTAGAATTTCTTCGTAATGGATTAATTTTTTTTCAACCAGATCCACCAGGCCGTTAAAACCGCTCTCCCTGCCAACGGGAAGCTGAATAGCCGCAACATTAGCCCCCAGTCTTTCATGCATCTGGTCAATTGCCGCAAAAAAATCCGAACCGGTGCGGTCCATTTTATTAACAAAGGCGATCCTTGGAACGCCGTAACGGTCCGCCTGGCGCCATACGGTTTCTGATTGCGGTTCAACTCCGCCGACTCCGCAAAAAACAACTACCGCACCGTCCAGAACCTTCAACGATCTTTCCACTTCGATAGTAAAATCTACGTGGCCGGGAGTATCGATTAAATTAATCGTGATATCCTTCCATTTGCAAGTAGTAGCGGCAGCGGTAATCGTAATGCCCCTCTCCTGCTCCTGGACCATCCAGTCCATAGTCGCTGCCCCGTCATGCACCTCGCCAATCTTATAATTTTTACCGGTATAAAACAAAACGCGCTCGCTGGTGGTAGTTTTTCCGGCGTCGATGTGGGCAATTATTCCAATATTTCTAATTTTATCTAAAGGAATCTTTCTCATAGATTACCAACGGAAATGCGCATAGGCCTTGTTAGACTCGGCCATCTTATGCGTATCATCCCTCTTTTTGATTGCCGACCCCTCGCCCTTGTACGCGGCGATAATTTCATCGGCTAACTTTTCCTGCATGGGCTTGCCTTTTCTATTCTGGGCAAAATCTCTAAGCCAGCGCAGAGCAATGGAAGTACCGCGCTCCTGCCTTACCTCTATAGGCACCTGATAAGTAGCTCCGCCGACCCTGCGCGGTTTTACTTCTAAGCGCGGCCGGGCATTATCCAATGCCTTATAAAATACTTTTAAAATATCCTGCTCATTTAAATTCTTGAGCACAATATCAAAAGCGCTGTAAACTAATTTTTCCGCGACAGCTTTTTTCCCGTCCACCATCACCATATTCATAAACTTGGCGATTATTTTGCTGTTATATTTGGGGTCTGCTAGAATAACTTTTTCCTGTGCTTTTCTTCTTCTCATCGATTATCCTCTATTGCGTTTCTCTATAGTTATGCCGCTTTTGGCCTCTTGGCTCCGTATTTAGAGCGGCCTCTTCTGCGGGCATTGACCCCTGAAGCATCCAATGTGCCTCTAACAATATGATAACGCACACCGGGTAGATCCTTGACCCTGCCGCCTCTGACCATAACAATGGAATGCTCTTGGAGATTATGCCCTTCGCCCGGAATATAGGCAGTGACCTCTAAACCCGTAGTCAGCCTGACCCTGGCAATCTTGCGCAGCGCGGAGTTAGGTTTTTTGGGCGTCATCGTGCGCACCTGGATACACACCCCTCTCCTCTGAGGACAAGCTTTTAAAGCCGGGGACTTGCTTCTCTTCTTTTTCGAAATCCTACCGTGTCTGATCAACTGGGCAATTGTGGGCATAGGTTATTCCTTTTTTTCTTTCTTTTCTTCACTGTTTTCCGCTCCTGCTTTTACTACTTCAATATCGCGATGGGCCTTAAACCCGGTACCAGCCGGAATCAGGTGGCCGACGATAACATTTTCTTTTAAACCGAATAATTCGTCACGTTTACCGCTGGTTGCCGCTTCGGTTAAAACGCGGGTAGTTTCCTGGAAACTGGCAGCGGAGATAAAACTTTCGGTAGTAAGCGAAGCCTTGGTGATACCCAAAAGCAGAGGCGTTGCTTGAGCCGGCTTGCCGCCTTTTTTGATCACCCGGGTGTTCTCTTTTTGGAATACCCATTTATCCACCTGCTGGGTAGCCAAAAATTCCGTATCGCCCGGATCTTCAACCCTTACTTTTTTGAGCATCTGGCGGATAATTACCTCGATATGTTTATCGTTAATCCGCACTCCCTGCAGGCGATAAACCTCCTGCACTTCATTTACCAGGTATTCCTGCAAAACCTTATCGCCGCAGACACTTAAAATATCCTGCAAAACTACCGGCCCATCTGTAAGCTGCTGGCCGGCGGTAACTTTATCCCCTTTGTAAACATTCGGATGTTTGCCATGGGGAATAATATATTCCCTGGCCATCCCGGTTGCCGATTTTATAATGATTACGCGCTGATTTTTCTTGGTTTCACCAAACTCAACGAACCCGTCAATTTCACTGATAATGGCCGGATCCTTCGGCCGCCTGGCTTCAAAAAGCTCGGCAACGCGCGGAAGGCCGCCGGTAATATCGCGGGTTTTAACAACGGTGCGCGGAATTTTCGCCAGAAGGTCTCCTCCGCCTACCCGTTCACCGTCGCGAACGATAATGTGGGCTCCGATAGGAATCGGATAAATGCCTAAAACTTCTTTTTTATCATCCAGGATAACTACCTGAGGATGATACTCCGGTTTATGTTCAACCACCACGCGCTCGGCTAATTTGGTGACCGGATTAATCTCTTCACGCATCGTAACATTTTCGCGTAAATCTTCAAAACGCACTATACCGCCAACTTCAGTAAGCACCGGCAAGGTATAAGGATCCCAATGCACAAAAGACACTCCCTTAGCAACCTTTTCTCCGTCGGCAATAAGAATGAACGCGCCTTGCGGAAGCGGATAACGTTCAAGTTCGCGGCCCTGGGCATCGTTAATACTGATTGCTCCGTTGCGGTTTAAGACAACGTTCTCTTTATTCTTAAGCGTAACCCTTAAATTATGATATTTGATTATACCTTCATTCTTGGCTTTAATAAACGACTGCTCAATAGTCCTTGAGGCTGTGCCTCCGATATGGAATGTCCTCATGGTCAACTGCGTACCAGGCTCACCGATACTCTGGGCAGCCACAACCCCGACAGCTTCCCCTAATTCGATCAGCCTGCCGGTAGATAAATTCCGGCCATAGCATTTAGCGCAAACCCCTCTTCCGGACTCGCAGGTCAAAACACTGCGGATACGGATTTTTTCAATACCTAATTTTTCAATCTGGTCGGTCTTCTCTTCGGTTATCTCGCTTCCCTGCTCGACAATAACCTCATCGGTAATAATATCGACCACATTATCCAAAGCGACCCTTCCGATGATCCGGTCTTTAAGCCCGACCACCTCTTCGTCGCCTTCGATGATAGCCGAAACCGTAATGCCATTAAGCGTCCCGCAATCCTCCTCGCAAATAATCACCTCTTGAGCGACATCGACGAGCCTGCGGGTTAAGTAACCGGCGTCGGCGGTTTTAAGCGCGGTATCGGCCAACCCTTTTCGCGCGCCGTGGGTAGAAATAAAATACTCCAAAACATTCAAGCCTTCGCGGAAATTTGCCGTAATCGGGTTCTCAATGATTTCCCCGCTGGGCTTAGCCATCAGGCCGCGCATACCGGCAAGCTGCCTGACCTGCAGGCGCGAACCGCGCGCCCCGCTGTCCGCCATCATAAAGATCGGGTTAAAAGAATCCATGCCTTTAAATAAAAGGTCCGAAATCTTATCCGTCGCGTGCGTCCAGATATCAATTACCTTGGATTTACGCTCGCTATCGGTAATAATGCCCTTACGGTACTGGTCCTCAACTTTAGCTACCTCTTCTTTAGATTCTTTTAAGACTTGCGGCTTATCTACCGGGACAGTCATATCATCAATACCGATAGAAATACCGCCCAAAGTCCCCATCTCAAAACCTAATTTTTTAATATCATCGAGCAGCTTGATGGTCGTAGTGTGGCCAAACCTCTTATAACAACTGACAACCACATCGCTGACTTTACCTTTATTTAAATCGCAATTAACAAACCCGAACTCCGCAGGCAAGGCTTGATTAAATAATATCCTGCCGACAGTGGTTGAGATCATCTGCTTTGCGTCGATGGCCTTTTTCTGGTCAAAATTATATAAGCTATGGACATAAATCTTGATTTTAGCGTGCAACTCCACTGCCTTATCATCATAAGCTATTAAAACTTCATCGAAACTAGAGAAAATTTTTCCCTCGCCTTGCGCGCCTGCTTTTTCCCGGCTTAAATACGCCAAACCTAAAATTATATCCTGAGTAGGAGAAATTACCGGCCGGCCATCGGCGGGAGAAAATATGTTATTAATGGCCATAATGAGCACCTTGGTCTCTAACTGCGATTCCAGGGACAGAGGCACGTGCACGGCCATCTGGTCCCCGTCAAAGTCGGCGTTAAAAGCGGTGCAAACCAAAGGATGAATTTTTATCGATTTTCCTTCGATTAACAACGGTTGGAATGCCTGGATACCTAAACGGTGCAGGGTCGGGGCGCGGTTAAGC
Organism: Candidatus Omnitrophota bacterium; assembly: GCA_028715785.1. Classification (GTDB taxonomy): domain Bacteria; phylum Omnitrophota; class Gorgyraeia; order Gygaellales; family Profunditerraquicolaceae; genus UBA6249. The sequence continues at coordinate 25,759 of JAQURC010000002.1, read as the reverse complement.
ATGATCGGATGGTCTTTGATTACTTCATCCAAAATATCCCAGACTTCGATCTTGCCGCGCTCAACCATCCTGCGGGCGCCTTTGATCGTATGCACAAAACCTTTTTCTCTTAATTTCTTGATGATAAACGGCTCAAATAATTCAAGGGCCATCTGTTTAGGAAGCCCGCATTCATGCAGTTTTAGCTCCGGGCCGACAACGATTACCGAACGCCCCGAATAATCCACGCGCTTACCCAGGAGATTCTGGCGGAACCTTCCCTGCTTTCCTTTAAGCATATCGGAAAGGGATTTTAACGGCCGGTTATTGGCCCCGTTTACCGGCTTGCCATGGCGCCCATTATCCAAGAGCGCGTCCACTGCTTCTTGAAGCATGCGCTTTTCATTGCGGATAATAATCTCGGGAGCGCTTAACTCCATTAATTTCTTTAAACGGTTATTGCGGTTAATTACCCGACGGTATAGATCATTAAGGTCGCTTGTGGCAAACCTTCCGCCCTCTAAAGGGACCAAGGGCCGTAAGTCCGGAGGGATTACCGGGACAATTTCCAAGATCATCCATTCCGGCTTATTCCCGCTTTTCTTGAAGTCCTCGACGATCTTTAAGCTCTTGATCGCTTTGCGGTTATTTAAGATGTCCTTGGATTTCTCCAGGTCTTTCCTGAGCTTGCGGCAAACGACATCCAGGTCTAATTCCTTTAAAAGTTCGCTGATTGCCTCGGCGCCGATCCTGGCCTTGAAATTCGCGCCATATTTGCTCAGGGCTTCCTGATACTGTTCATCGGTAAGCAGCTCTTTTTTCTTTAATGGTGTGGTCCCCGGATCGACAACGACATATTCCTCGTAATAAATAATTCTTTCCAAATCCCTTAAGCCGATATCTAAGAGCGCGCTCATCCTGCTGGGCACGGCCTTAAAAAACCAGATATGCGTGACCGGCGTGGCTAAATCGATATGCCCCATGCGCTCGCGCCTGACGCTTGAACGGTCAACCGTTACCCCGCAGCGGTCACAGGTAATGCCTTTGAATTTTATGCCTTTATATTTACCGCAATTACATTCCCAGTCGCGTACCGGGCCAAAAATCTTTTCACAAAACAGGCCGTCTTTTTCCGGCTTAAGGGTGCGGTAATTAATCGTCTCCGCTTTTTTGACGTCGCCCTTAGACCATCCTTTAATTACCTGGGGGCTGGCAATCTTAATCGAAATACTGTCAAACGATACGATCTCTTCCATTATTTACCCTTTTCTGTCTTGATATCAAGGCATAAGCCTTGTAATTCCTTGATTAGAACATTAAATGACTCGGGAGTCCCGTGAGTCAGGCGCTGCTCACCCTTAACAATCGCTTCATAAATCCGCGTCCTGCCGCTGACATCATCGCTCTTGACTGTAAGCATCTCCTGCAAAGTGAATGCCGCTCCATATGCTTCCAGGGCCCAAACTTCCATTTCACCCAACCTCTGGCCGCCAAATTGGGCTTTGCCGCCCAACGGCTGCTGGGTAACCAGAGAATAAGGCCCGATAGAACGGGCATGAATTTTTTCATCGACTAAATGGATAAGTTTCAAAATATACATATATCCTACGGTGACCTTCTGGTCAAAAGGCTCACCCGTATAACCATCATAGAGAGTAATCTTTCCGTCTTCCGGCAGGCCGGCTTTCTTAAGCAATTCCTTGATTTCAACCTCTTTTGCTCCGTCAAATACCGGACAGCTGACATTTATACCTAACGCTTTTGCTGCCCAACCCAAATGGCATTCCAAAATCTGGCCTACGTTCATACGCGAAGGAACGCCTAATGGGTTCAAAACCACATCTACCGGAGTACCATCGGGCATATAAGGCATATTTTCTTCGGCGATAATCCTGGCAACAACACCTTTATTACCGTGCCGGCCGGCAAGTTTATCGCCTTCGGAAAGCTTGCGTTTTGTAGCCACATAAACCACAACCCTCTTTAAGATACCTGTAGGCAATTCATCCCCGCGGCGCACCTTCTCAATCTCCTGCTCCTCTTCAGCCAACAATTCCTGCATCTGCTCGTCAAAGGAGGCAGCCAAAATCTTTGCCTCTTCATTATCGCTAAAATCAAACTTCTCTACTTTTTTCTTATCTATGCCCAGCACTTGAGATAAACGCAAGGTTTTCTCAACCTGTAAAAACTCGACCTCTTGTTTATAATAAGCCTTGAGCTCGCGGATTTTAGCCAGCTCTTTGGTCTTTTCTTCTTTAGTTTTACGGCCGCGGTCCTTACGCTGAAAAACATGGACATCGATAACTACCCCTTCAACCCCGGGAGGGACAATTAAAGAAGTATCGCGCACATCGCCGGCTTTCTCGCCGAAAATCGCGCGCAGTAATCTTTCTTCCGGGCTGGGCTCAGAATCGGTCTTGGGAGTAATTTTGCCGACCAGGATATCCCCGGCTCCAACCTCTGCCCCGACGCGGATAATCCCGTCCTCATCAAGGTTCCGTAAAGCCTCTTCGCTGACGTTAGGGATATCGCGGGTGATCTCTTCATTGCCAAGCCGGGTCTCGGCAGCTTCAATCTCAAATTCTTCGATATGAATCGAAGTAAAAGAATCCTGCTTGACCAATCTTTCGCTGATAAGAATAGCGTCTTCAAAGTTATAACCTCTCCAGGGCATTAAAGCAACTAAAACATTCTTGCCTAAAGCCAGTTCCCCTTCTTTGGTAGCAACGCCATCTGCGATTGCCTGCCCTGCTTCGATTCGGTCGCCTAATTTTACCAGCGGCCTTTGATTTATCGATGTGTCGGCATTAGTGCGCAAAAATTTCTTCAGATGATAAATTTTCTTGCCCACGGTAATGGCTGAAGCATCTACGCTGGTTACTTTCCCGGAATCCTCGGCGATAACTACGGTGCCGGAATCCTGGGCAACTTTTGCTTCCATGTCTGTTCCCACCAAAGGCGTCTCGGTAATCATCAGCGGGACAGCCTGCCTTTGCATGTTTGAACCCATTAACGCGCGGTTGGCATCATCATGCTCCAGGAAAGGAATTAAGGAGGCGGCAACTGAAACCAGCTGTTTTGCGGAAACATCCATATACTGCACGTCTTTTGCCGGCACTTTCGGAAAATCATCTTTATAGCGGCAGGTAACAAACCTATCCACAAAACGCCCTTCGCTGTCTAACGGGACATCAGCTTGAGCGATAAACTTATCCTCTTCGATGTCTGCGGTCAAATATTCAAATTTTTTAGTCACCCTGCCGTCTTCTACCTTACGGTAAGGAGTCTCGATCAAACCCAAAGAATTAATCCGCGCAAAACAGCTCAAAGAGGCAATCAAACCGATATTTGGCCCTTCCGGTGTCTCGATAGGGCAAACTCTTCCATAATGTGAAGGATGGATATCCCTGACCTCAAACCCGGCTCTTTCGCGTGAAAGCCCTCCCGGCCCTAAAGCGCTTAAACGGCGCTTATGCGTCATTTCTGCCAAAGGATTGATCTGGTCCATAAACTGGGACAACTGGCTGCGCCCGAAGAAATCCCGTATCTGGTTGCTTAACAGTTTGGAATTGATCAGGTAATGCACGTTTAAATTATCAAACTCCCCTAAAATACTTAACCTTTCCTTAATTGAACGCTCAACGCGGGATAAACCGATACGCACCTGATTTTGAACTAACTCTCCGACGCTCTTTACGCGGCGGTTTCCCAGGTGGTCAATATCATCGATCTTTCCCGAACCGGCATTAAGTTTGATTAAATACTCGATCACCTTAATTACCGTATCGGAATCAAGTATCCTTTTATCTAAAGACACCTCCATCCCCAATTTACGGTTCAAAATAAAACGGCCCGCTCTTTCTAGATCATATCTGGCGGGATCAAAAAATAACCTGTAAAACAGGCCTTCGGCTGCCTCTTTAGTTACCGGCTCCGTCGGCCGCATCTTACGGTAGAAATCAAGGTATGCTTCTTCTTTATTTTTAGTGTAATCTTTCTTTAAGGTATTGACGATTTCGGGATGCTCTTTGCCAAAAGCGGCAAATATCTGCTGGTCTTGCGAAAAACCTAAAATCCTTAAAATTTGGGTTGCGGGAAAATTCCTGCGCCGGTCAACATAAGCGGTGACTGTTTCGGTAAGGTCATATTTAAATTCCAGCCAGGCTCCGCGGTAAGGGATGATCCGGCCGTAAAAGATCTTCTTTCCGGTAGGATGTAATTCTTCTTCAAAGGATACTCCGGGGGAGCGCTGCAGCTGGCTGACGACTACGCGCTCATCGCCGTTGATAATGAAGGTCCCGGTCTCGGTCATTAAAGGGATCTCCCCGAAATAAGCGTCCTGCTCTTTGGTTTCCCGGGGAGTAGTCAGGCGGAATTTCACCTTTAACGGAGCCGCATAGGTCAATGAGCGGTTTTTGGACTCGCTCATCGTGTATTTGGGCTTTCCCAAAGAATAGCTGATGAATTCCAGCTTTACCGAACGGTCGGCATTTTCTATAGGAAAGATCTCGCCAAAAACTTCCTGCAATCCCTGATTTTTCTTTTCTGCCGCCGGAACATCCATCTGCAGAAATTCACGGTACGTATCCAGCTGAACGTCTAAAAGATCGGGCAGATCGTAAACTTCTTTTATCTTGGCAAAATTTTTTCGTTTGATCATTATTTTATGGCCGGCCTTTGGCCTGTTTATTCAAACTTACTTTAATTCTACGGTAGCCCCGGCTGCTTCTAATTTCTTCTTCATTTCCGCAGCTTCTTCTTTATTTACGCCTTCCTTGATCGGCTTAGGAGCGGCATCGACTAAATCTTTGGCTTCTTTCAAACCGAGACTGGTAATCGTGCGCACTTCTTTGATTACCGCGATTTTATTCGCCCCGGCATTAGTCAACACTACGGTAAAAGCGCTCTTCTCTTCGGCAGCGGGGGCTGCGCCTGCGGCACCGGCAGCAGGCGCTGCGGCCATCGGCATGTTTGCGCTTACGCCAAATTTTTCCTCCAAAGCTTTAACTAAGTCGGCCAGTTCAAGAACGCTCATCGTCTCAATTGACTTGATTAAATCTTCCATTTTTGCAGTTGCCATTTCTTCCTCCTTGTCAGTAGGACACACCCGCGTAATTCCTTATAAACGCGGGGTGTTGCCCATAGTGTAACCCCGCGCAATTCCGCTAAGCGCGGGGTACTTTTTAACTTGTCTTTTTCTGTTTGATTTGATCCAAGCAATAAACAAACTTCTTTAATGTCTGATTTAAGACAATTGCCAATTTTGCAATTGGAGCATTCAAAGTCACCACTACCCTGGCCCTCATAACCTCTTTTGAAGGCAGGGTGCTCATGACTTCAATATCTTTTAAACTCAACAATTTATCCTGCAATAATCCGCCTTCCAATACCAGTTTTTCATGCTCTTTTCGAAAAGCGCACAAAATCCTGGAGGTGTCTACCGGTTCATCCTTGAAAAAAATCATTCCGCAGGGGGTCTCTATTGATTTGGCTAAATCCACCAGACCCAACTCTTTCATTGCTCTTTTGGCAATGCTGTTTTTAACTACAAAAAGGTCGGATCCGGAAGCCCTCAGGCCCTTTCTTAGAGTACTCATGTCGGGACTGGATACTCCGGAGTATTTTATAATAATCAATCCTTTGGATGACTTGAAAGTATTCTTTATGCGGTTCTCTGAAGTTTCTTTGATTAATTGGCCGATTTTTTTCATTTTAGCAGATAATCTTTAATCCCGGGTTCATGGAAACGGTTATGCTCAGACTTTTCACAAATTTACCTTTTACCGAAGCCGGCCTTGACTCGTTAACTGCCTCGATCACTTTGGAAGCATTATCATTTATCTGGTTTTCGTCAAAAGAAATCTTGCCTATCGATAAATGCATCCCGCCCTGCTTATCCACGCGAAACTCAACCTTGCCCTTCCTCACGTCTTCGATGGCTTTTGAAATATCATTGGTCACCGTGCCGGTCTTAGGGCTGGGCATCAGGCCCCGCGGGCCCAGGACTTTGCCAAGCTTGCTTAAATCTTTCATCATTTCAGGAGTGGCGATGGCGCAGTCAAAATCAAGAAACCCCGCGGCAACTTTATCCATCAACTCCGTGCCGCCGACATAATCCGCCTTTGCCTCCCTGGCCTGGCGCTCATGCTCGCCTTTACAGAATACTGCCACGCGCACCTTTTTTCCGGTCCCATGCGGAAGCACAACCGTCCCGCGGATCATCTGATCGCTCTTTTTGGTATCCACGCCCAGATTAAAATGCAGGTCGACGGAGCCGTCAAATTTTGGCTTAGGCAGTTTTTTCAATATGGCCACCGCTTCTTTTAACTGATAAAATTTATCTTTCTCTACCTGTTTAACCGATTCTTTATATCTTTTGCTCTGCGTTTTCATGCTTTATCCTTCAATGGCAATACCCATACTGCGGGCAGTGCCTTCTATGCTCTTGATTGCCTGCTGCATGTCATTGGTATTTAAATCCGCTAACTTTAGTTTGGCAATTTCTTCAACCTGCTTCCTGGTTACTTTGCCGATGGTCTCTTTTCCGCTTGTCCCTGACGCCTTGGCTAAATTCGCCGCCCTTTTTAGCAGAATAGATGATGGAGGGCTCTTAATAATAAAGGTAAAGGTCCTGTCCTCAAAAACACTGATTACTACCGGAAGAATCAATCCGTCCCTGCCTTTGGTCTGGTCATTAAACTGCTTGCAGAACTGCATAATATTCACGCCATGCTGGCCTAATGCCGGGCCTACCGGAGGCGCCGGGTTTGCCTGCGCTGCCGGAACGTGTAATTTAATCTGCGCCTTGATTGCCTTTGCCATAGTTAAACTTTCTCCACCTGCCAGTATTCCAACTCCACCGGCGTAGAGCGGCCAAAAATAGAAACGCTCACTTTCACCTTTCCTTTTTCAGGATAAACTTCTTCGATTGTGCCGTTAAAATTCAGGAACGGGCCTTCGTTAACCCTGACCTGTTCGCCTTTCTCAAAAACTATTTTAGGGGACGGCTTGGCCGCGGTTTCCTTGGTGCGCTTAAGGATATTGTCCACCTCTTCTTGAGGCAGCGGCACGGGTTTCCTGCCCAATCCGATAAACCCCGTTACTCCGGGAGAATTCTTAACAAAAAGGTAGGTCTGTTCGCTTAGATCCATTTCCACTAATAAATATCCCGGGAAAAACTTTCTCTGCGTAATCTTCTTCTTTCCCGCGCGCACCTCCGAGACCTGCTCGGTAGGAATAACAACGCTAGAAATTAACTCTTGCAAACCTTCGGAGGCCACCTTCTTCTCTAAAGATGCTTTTACTTTTTCTTCAATCCCGGTTTGCGTATGCACAACGTACCAGTTCTTCATTTAAAGACCACGCTTAGGAACCTGGATAAACCCAGATCAACTATCCCGATAAAAGCCGTCATAATCACCGTAACCGTAATTACCAAAACCGTAGAAGCAAGCAGCTCTCTTTTGGTAGACCAGGCAACCTTGCTTAATTCGCTCCTGACTTCCTTTAAAAAATTTACCGGTTTTGCTAAAATATTCATAAATTTTTACGCTTCCCTTTCAACCATAGACTACAGGAGCGGCAGGACTAGAACCTGTCGCTCTACGCCTTCGGCGTATCGCTCCCCAAAGGGGCTCTGCCCCTATGGCGCTCACTTCGTTCGCTGTTACCCCGAAAACGTGGGGGAATTTTCCCCCACACCCCTTTAGGTTCAAGTCCTAATTTTGCAGGAGCGGCAGGACTTGAACCTGCAGTCACGGTTTTGGAGACCGTTGGTTTGCCATTAACCGACGCCCCTAATATTATTTAATCTCTTTATGCGGGGTATGCTTATGACAACAGTTGCAGAACTTATTAAGCTCCAGCCTATCTTGATGCAACTTTTTGTTCTTTGACGTCGTGTAATTTCTATTTTTACAAACCGTACATTCTAAAGTTATTGTTTCACGCATATTTTTTTAGTAAGCTGGAGACGAGAATTGAACTCGTGACCCCGTCCTTACCAAGGACGTGCTCTGCCAACTGAGCTACTCCAGCAGAAATGGATTCGCCAAGTCGTGCAAGCCAATAAATAAAAAAAATCTACACCCCAAGAAATTATCCAAAACTCTTTCTTTGGTAATAATAAAATTAAATTAAACGTGCTATTTTACCAGATAATCGTGAAAGTAAAGAAGTTTATAATAAAAACGCGGGCTTGTCAAGATATTTTTTGACTTTTTTAATGAACGCTTAACTGTAATGATTTTAAGGAATTGCTCAAATTTGCCAACTGCTCCAGGGAAAGATCCTCCGGGCGCACATTCCTATTAATACCGGCGCTATCCAGGACCCTTTCTAACTCCTGCCGGTCCAGCAAGCCTTCCAGGCTGTTGCGTAAAGTTTTCCTTCTCTGGTTAAAAGCAGCGCGGATCAACTTAAAGAACAGCGTCTCATCCCCTACGTTAACAGCCGGCTTTTCCCTGAACTTCAGCGATAAAAAAGACGAATCTACTTTTGGGACGGGATTAAAGCATCTTTTGTTGATTTCAAAAAGGACCCTGCACCGGGCGTAATATTGCGCAAAACAGCTGAAAGATCCGTATTCTTTTGACCCGGGGACAGCGCAAACCCTGCGGCCGAACTCTTTTTGCACCGTCATAAAAACCTCACCGATATTATTACGATAATTGATCAGATGTTCGATAATCGGACTGGATATATAATAGGGGATATTGCCGATAACTTTTATTTTTTGTTTTATTTTTTCTTCCTGCAGAAATCCGGTTATTTCAAATTTTAATATATCGCTTTTTATAATTTTACAATTGTTGTAGGCGCTTAAATTTTTTTCAAGATCCGGATACAGGCGCCAATCGATCTCAAGGGCATAGAGCTTCTTTAGGCAAGGCGCAAGCTGGGCGCTAAAACCCCCGTATCCGGCGCCTATCTCTAAAACGATATCCTCATTGGTCAGGCCGCAGGCGCGGATTATTTTTTTCTGAATATTTTTATCGGTAAGAAAATTCTGGCCTAAGCTTTTTTTTGGTTTGATGCGCATTTTATGGCAAGTTTTATGGCAGCCACCAGCGAGCCGGGATCGGCCATAGCGGGCTTTTTGGCGATATCAAAAGCTGTCCCGTGCAAAGGAGAGGTGCGCACAAAAGGAAGGCCAAGGGTAAGGTTTACCCCGCTGTCAAAATCCGTTAACTTTAAAGGAATAAGCGCCTGGTCATGATAAGCGGCAATTACACAATCAAAATTTCCGCCTGCGGCCTGTGATATCGCCACATCCGCAGAAAGCGGTCCGGTTATGGAAACGCCCCTGATTTTTTTCTTCAGGCTTTTTACAACCGGCGTAATAACCCTCCCTTCCTCCTTACCGATTACTCCGTTATCCGAGGCATGAGGGTTAACCCCGCAGACAACCAGCCTTGGTTTTTTTATCAGGAATAAAGACTCCAGGCCCCTGATTGTCTTTAGGATATTGGTTCTTAAAACTTTACGGTCCAGCAATCCGCAGACATCCTTAAGCGCCACGTGCCTGGTAACTAAACTGAATTTTAATTTAGCGTTAAGCAGCAGCATGACCAGGTCCTTACAGCCTGTCTTTTTACCAAGATATTCTGTGTGGCCGGAAAATTCAGCTCCTGCCAGGTTGATCGCTTCTTTTGAGACCGGGCAGGTAACCAGACAATCAATTTTATTTTTCTTAAACAAATCCAAAGCCGCATCGAGGTATTCCAAAGAAGCCCGGCCGTTTTGCGCGCTTAAACTGCCGAATGTAAAATTCCCCGGATTAACATTATTTAAATCGATTAACTCCGCAGGCAAGGAGCGTATTTTTAAGATTTTAGCCGCCTTAGCCAACACGAGGCGGTTACCGATAACCGTAAAACCGGCCTTACCTTTTAATATTTCAAGAGCCTTAAGGGTAACGGCCGGTCCGATTCCCGAAGGGTCGCCTATAGTAATACCGACTCTAATTGTCGAGGATTTTAATGTAGGATTGTTTTTTAAGTTCATTTAACCATTTGGCCAGGGCATCCTGCAGTTTCTTATCGAATAAATAAGCCTGGATATTAGCCTGCGCCTCATCCAAACTCAATTGCCGGCTTCCGGCAATATCATCTAACTTGAAGATATAATATTGCTCGTCGATTTTTACCGGATTAGATACTTCCCCTATTCCCAATTTAAATACCGTTTCTTCGATCTCGCTGCGCAGCTGCTGCCCCTGCCAGGCAATAAGCTTATCGGTGGTAAACTGGTATTTTGCGGCAAGCTCCTCTAATTTTGACCCAATCCTCAACTGATAACTGACGGTTTTAGCCAAATCTTCACTGGGCAAGATAATAATCGTGAGGATCCTCTCCTCAGGTTTTAAAAACTGCTGCTTATTTTGGTTATAAAAGCTGGTGATTTCTTCCGGCCAAACCACTACTTTACTGCGCACCTTCTGCTCGATAATGCTATAGGTGAGCATCTGCTCCCGGATCTTATTTTCCAAATCCGCCTGCACTAATCCCTGTTTAGCCAAATCACGTTCCATTTCCGAATCCGACCGGTAACGCTTTTTAATCTCATTAATTTTTTCTTTTACCCTGTTGGAATCGATATTTATCTTATCGATCTTTGCCTGCGCAAGTATAATCCGGTCTTCGATTAAACGCTGTAATAGATCCTGCCGCATCGCTTCTACTTTTTCCGCCAAAGCCTTTCCTTTAACTTCGCGTGAATACTGCAGGCGTATATAATTCAAAAAATCATTGAGGTCTTTTTGCGTGATAATTTCATTGTTCACTATCGCCACCACCTTATCCTGCGCGTAAAGAAAGGGGATAAAAAAAATAAGCGTAATTGCAATGGCCGAAAAACTAATTATGCGCTTCATTAAAATACCCCTGCTTTCTTAAAATTGACCACCGCTTCTTTTAATAATCTGCAATAAAGGTCAAACCCCACAGCCACGATAAATCCGTGCTGCTCTTGTCCCAGGATGTTGCCGGCCCCGCGGATCTCCAGATCCTGCATGGCAATATTAAAACCGGCCCCCAGCTCGGTGTATTCCTCTATCGCCTGCAGCCGTTTTTTGGCATCGGCTTCCAAAACCATATTGCCAGGAACCATAAAATACGCGTAGGCGGACCGGTTAAACCTGCCCACCCTGCCGCGTAATTGATGCAGATCAGATAATCCAAACATCTGCGCGTTATTTACGATAATGGTATTGGCATTTGGTATATCGATGCCGGATTCAATAATCATGGTTGAGACCAAAACATCGATATTGCCGGAAATAAAATCCGACATGATCCGCTCAAGCAAAGAAGAATTCATTTGGCCATGGGCCATGGCAATCCTCGCGCCTGCCGGCAAATTCTTTGCGATCTTATCCCGGATTTTTTCCAAATCCAGGATACGGTTATGCAGAAAAAACACCTGGCCGCGGCGCGCCAGTTCCCGCTTAATGGCCTGGGTTACCAAATCCGCATCATATTCTACCACAACCGTCTTGATAGGCAACCTATTTTGCGGCGGGGTATTGATTACCGAAATTTCTTTTGCCCCCATTAAACTCATATACAAGGTGCGCGGGATCGGTGTGGCAGTTAAAACCAGGACATCGATGGTAGTTTTAAGTTTTTTCAGCTTTTCTTTAGCCTCAACTCCAAACCGCTGCTCTTCATCAACGATAACCAAACCTAAATCCTTAAAAACCACGTCATCCGAAAGCAGCCGGTGCGTGCCGATAACTATATCCACGCTTCCGTCGGCTAACCCTTCGATAATTTCTTTTTGCTGCCTGATGGTTTTAAAACGGGAAAGCATCGCAACATTTACCGCAAAATTAGCCAACCGGCCGGTGAAATTCTTATAATGCTGCTCGGCTAAAATAGTGGTCGGGACAAGATAAGCAACCTGTTTATTGTCCATCACCGATTTAAATGCCGCCCGCATCGCTACTTCGGTCTTTCCATACCCCACATCCCCGCAAAGCAGCCTGTCCATGGGCTTAAAAGATTCCATATCGAGCTTAACCTCTGCCATTGCCTTGGCCTGATCGGGGGTTTCTTCATACGGAAATGTCTTTTCAAAATCAGCCTGCCAATCGGTATCCGCGGAAAACTTAAACCCCTTAGAAGCCAGGCGCATTGCCTGCAGACTCAATAGTTCCCAGGCCAGCTTTTGAACGCCCTTGCGCGCCTTCGCCTTTACCCTCTGCCACTGCTTATTGCCTAAACGGTAGAGTTTAGGCCGCCCCGCGTGAAAAGCAATATACTTCTGCACCAGGTGCATGGCGTCAACCGGCACATACAGTTTTTCATTGCGGTCATACTCAATCACCAGGTGGTCCTTAAGGCCGCTTCCTGCCTTGATCTTCTGCATGCCCAGGAACCTTCCTATGCCATGCTGGTTATGCACTACAAAATCACCGATATTCAAATCTACGAAATTTTTTAAAGGGAACTTTTCGTTAAATACGCGGCCTCTGGCGCCTGAGGACTTTTTATGCGGCAGGACAATAACGATATTATGCTGCCAAAGGGCCTGGCCGCTGGAAGGATTAAAAGTTTTGATGGAAATGATTTTTTCATTACCTAATTCAATACGGATGGGTAATTCAAAGGAGGCCGGGAAAATATCGATAATCGAACCGCGGCGGCTAAAATCGCCTTCTGCGGAAACCATCTTCTGCCTGCGGTAACCAAAATCAACCAGGGCCTCAGAAAGAGTTTCTAAGTTAATATCTTGATTAGGATATAGTTTGAGTGATTTAAATAACATATTGAATGGATGGGGACGGTTCTATTTTTCCCGATTTAATTTAGAAAAATAGAACCGTCCCCATTTTTTATTTAGAGCTTTTGCGGCTCCAAGCAAGCACCAGCGGTGAAGCGATATAAACCGTAGAATAAGCTCCGCAGAAAAAACCAACTAACAAAGCAAAAGAAAAATTACCGAGGATCTCCCCACCGTATAAAAATATTGCCAAAACGCACAACAAGGTAACTCCGCTGGTAAGCAGCGTCCTCCCCAAACATTGATTCACGCTTAGGTTTATCAATTCATAAAGATTCAATTTGCGGTAAAACTTGGCATTTTCCCGCACCCGGTCATAAATAACAATCGTATCATTTATTGAATAGCCGGCAATAGTTAAAAAAGCAGTGACGCTTAAAAGGTCTATTTGCCTGCCGGTCAGGGAAAGCATGCCCAAAGAAACTAAAACATCATGAAGAAGAGCGATAATCCCGGCGATCGCAAAGTTAAAATGCTTGAACCTGAAAGCAACGTAAATAAGGATCCCTGCCAACGCCCAGAAAAGCGCCAGCACCGCCTTATCCCTTAAGTGTTTTCCCGCTACAGGGCCAACGCGCTCGATCCTTAAAACTTGAATATCATCCTGGGGAAAACTTTGTTTTAGTTCCTTAGTCAATATCTCATTCTTATCTTCAGAGGTCCTGATCAGTAAAACATTCGGGTTGTCTTTGAACTGCTGTATGGAAGCGTTACTGAGATTTATCTGGTCTAAAACCTTTCTAACCTTATCAACAGAAGGCGGGGCCTTAAACATATACTCCTGGAGCTGCCCTCCGGAAAAATCTATACCGTAAGCCTTGCTCCCTTTCATTAAGAACGAAACCAACCCTACTACCGTAACTACAATAGAAAGCGCATAAAAAATCTTTCTTTTGCTAATAAAATCTATTTTTGTATCCTTGATCAACTTTAACATCGGCAATGATTTCAGGATTCCCGAATTTAAAAGGAGTTCAAAGATTACCCTGGTTACGATAATAGCGGTAAACATGCTGGCAATCAAACCGATGGTTAAGGTAACCGCAAAACCCCTTATGGGCCCGGTGCCAAATTGGAACAAAAGGAACGCGGCAATTAAGGTAGTAAGGTTTGAATCGAATATGGCGCTAAAAGCCCTCCCATATCCGTTGGTTATTGCCAGGCGTAAACTTCTGCCCGCGGCCAACTCTTCTCTTATGCGCTCATTAATCAAGACGTTGGCATCTACTGCCATACCTAAAGAAAGAGCGATACCGGCAATCCCCGGAAGAGTCAAAGTGGCGGATATGCCGGGAAATATTAAAGGAAGCATGCCCAACGATCCTAAGATTATAAGCAGGTTAAGCATAAGGGCGATATTGGCAACGATCCCGGCTAAAAGGTAATAAACAGCCATAAAAATAAAAACTAAGCCGATGCCGATAATGCAGGCCTTAACTCCTTTACTTATCGAATCCTGCCCCAATAACGGGCCGATTGTCCTTTCCTCCTCAATATGCATTGGCGCAGGTAAGGCCCCTACCCTTAAAACTAAGGCCAGGTCCTGGGCAGTTTGAACATCAAACCTGCCGGTAATTACCGCCTCCCCTGAAGGGATCGCCTCCCTGATCCTGGGCGCTGACTGCACCTTTCCATCCAGGACAATCGCCAGGCGCTTTCCTACATTTGCCGCGGTTATTTCGGCAAATTTCTTGGAGCCTGCGGCGTTAAACTGTAAAGCAACAATCGGCTCGCTGAATTGGCTTTGATCAAAACGCACCGAAGCATCGGTTAAAGAATCCCCGACTAAAACGGTTTTCTTCTCAAGCAATAACGGCTCATTCTCTTCCTGAGAATATTTTAATTCATAACCTTCAGGGATCGTGCCGGCGATTGACTCCTTGAGCTTATCCGCATCATTGGAGACAACTTTAAATTCAAGCATTGCGGTTTTACCGATTAAATCAATGGCGCGCTGCCGGTCAGTAACCCCGGGAAGCTGCACTACAATTTCATCCTCGCCCTGCTTTTGAATGGAAGTCTCCCTGACCCCGAACTCATCGATGCGGTTACGGATAACCTCGACTGCCCGGTCACAGGCATCTAATTTTGCCTTTCCCTCAAGATGACTGGTATCAACTTTAAGCAACAGATGCATCCCTCCCTGCAAATCCAGGCCCAGGTTAATATGCTTACTCAGGGGAAAGGTATAATATGCGCACAATCCAATTACGCCTAAGATAAGCAATATTTTATAGGTCAGCTTTCTTTCCATTATTTAGCTCCTGTTTTTCTGATATATTTTAAGGCTTTTTGATATAAGCGACGCTGTTCTTTTCAATCTCCATCTTCACATTTTCATCGATGCGCAGCGTCAAGGTCTTCTCCTTTACATTGACTACCACCCCGTGTATCCCGCCTGAAGTTACCACCTCGTCATTTTTATTAATTCCCGCCAGCATTTTCTGGTGCTCTTTTTCCTTTTGCTTCTGCGGGCGGATCAACAGAAAATAAAAAATAACAAAGATCAAAGCTAACGGTAAAAGCTGAACTATCGGGTTAACTGCGTTTTGCTGTGGCATATTAAGCTCCTTTGCCCAAAAGGGCTGCCCCTGCCTGCCGGTAGGCAGGCGCGCAATTCCTTATAAGCGCGGGGTATTATTGGACTTCTTCAATAAACTCTTTACGGTTGCAGACAACTGGGCGCCATTTTTTATCCAGGCTGCGATGCGCTCTTGCTTAAGCACTGCCGAGCCGCTGGTCGGTTTATAATAACCCAGCTCTTCGATTATCCGGCTGTCCCGGCCCCTGCGCTCATCAAAGACGGTAACGCGGAAATGCGGCTTTCCGCCGGGATTTTTACCAATCCTTCTTAGTCGAATATGTACTGCCATTTTTATACCTCCCTTGTTATTTTTGTGTAATGTTAAATGTGTAATGCAAAAATCTTTGTTTTTCCGTTGCGCATAGTTACTTTACACCCGCATTACACATTATGCATTATACAAATCTTATTGCTTCCATCAAAGCTTCTGCTTTATTCACTGATTCCTGATATTCTTTTTGCGGAACAGAGTCAGCGACAATCCCTGAGCCGGCCTGCACATAAGCAAAGCCATTTTTAAGAAGTACCGTGCGGATGGCAATGCAAGTATCCAGATTATGCGAGAAACTAAAATAACCGATTGCCCCGGCATATAACGAGCGCCTTGAATTTTCCAGCTCATCGATAATCTCCATCGCCCGGATCTTGGGCGCGCCGGTTACCGTGCCCGCGGGAAACGTGGATCTTAACACATCATAGATATCAAACCTTTTTTTGTCAAGTATCGCGCTTACCTGGCTGACCAGGTGCATTACATGGGAAAATTTTTCCACGCGCATAAACTCATCAACTTTAACCTTACCCGGTTTACTTATCCGGCCTAAATCATTCCTGCCCAAATCTACCAGCATCAGGTGCTCGGCCCTTTCCTTATCATCGGCCAAAAGCTCTTTTTCAAGCCGCGCATCCTCCTCTTGGCCCTTACCGCGCCTGCGCGTACCGGCAATCGGGCGGTTCTGCACAAAACCATTTTCGCAACGCACCAGCATCTCCGGGCTTGAACCAACAATAGAAAAGTCTTTTAACTTTAGATAATACATGTAGGGCGAAGGATTGAGGCTGCGCAGCGACCGGTAAATGGCAAAAGCGTCTCTTTGCGTCTTGACCTTAAACCTCTGCGACAGGACTACTTGAATAATATCGCCCTTTTTTATATACTCCTTGCCCCTCTTAACCATACTGACGAATTCCGACTGCTTAAGATTGCTGCTAATATGTAATTTTCCGGGCTTAACCAGGCTATCTTTTCGGATAACCGAACGGTTAAAACCATTATATATTGATTCGATCTTTTTAACTGCCTTTTCATAAAGCTTCTTTTTATTAAGCGCCCCCGAGGCTTTGGGCAGAATAACATTATTTACGATTTTTATGCTATGGTTAAGCCGGTCAAAGATCAAAAGCGTATCCGTAAGGAGTAAAACCGTGTCGGGAATACGCAGGTCATCTTTATTTTTATCGGGGATATCCTCAAAAAACCTTACCATATCATAACCGATATAACCCACCAGGCCCCCATAAAAACGCGGCAGTCCGGCAACCTCAACACTTCTAAAATCCCGCATTATCTTCTTAATTTCAGCCAAGGGGGAGCTGCCGGTAATAAAACTCCTTTTCTTGTTTCTGGCCGTATCAATAATTTCTATCTGCCTTCCTTTGCTTTTAAAAATCAGGCTGGGATCGGTGCCTAAGAAAGAATAACGGGCAATCTTTTCCTGGCCTTCCACGGATTCCAAGAGAAAGGAATAATTGCCTTGCTTGATTTTTAAAAAAGCAGAAACCGGGGTATCCAGGTCGGCATTTATCTCCTTATAGACCGGTATAACATTACCTTTACTGCTTAATTTTAAAAATTCTTTAAAAGTCGGTTTTATCAATCGATGCCCTATTTTATCTTTCTATAAAAACAACTTCTATTTCCGGTATGGCAGGCTTTGCCTGCCTGGCGTACCTTGATCAAAAGCGCGTCCATATCGCAATCATAGGCAATTGATTTAATGAACTGGAAGTGCCCGCTGGTTAATCCTTTTACCCAATATTCTTTGCGCGAACGCGACCAAAAACAGGTTTTACCCAATTTTAAAGTACGCCGCAGCGATTCCTTGTTCATATAACCCAGCATCAATACCTGGTTATTTTTATAATCCTGGATAATCGCCGGAATCAATCCATTTTGATCGAACTTTAAATCCCCCAATTTAAAATTTATTTTTTTCATAATCTTACGGCTACCCCTCTTTCTTTTAAATAATTCTTTACCTGTTTTACGGAAAATTCCTGATAGTGAAAAAGCGAAGCGGCTAATGCGGCATCCGCGCCGGCCTGCGCAAAAACGTTATAAAAATCCTCTAGCGAACCTGCTCCGCCCGAAGCAATGACCGGAATGTCCACTTTTCCGGTAACTGCCTTGGTCAACTCTAAATCATAGCCATCCTTGGTCCCATCAAAATCCATGCTGGTCAAAAGGATCTCCCCTGCCCCCAGCCTGGCAACCTTTTCCGCCCAGGCCAGCGCATCAATTCCCGTGGGAGTCCTGCCGCCGTTAATAAACACCTCCCAATTATCAGCAGATAGTTTTTCCGCCTTCTGCCTTCCACCTTCTGTCTTGCGTATTTTTTTCGCATCAATAGCCACGACAATACACTGGCTGCCGAACCTACGCGCCGCATCGCTGATTAACTGCGGGAACTTTACCGCCTGCGTATTAACCGAGACCTTCTCGGCTCCGGCATTTAAAATATTGCGGATATCCTCAATTTCCCCTATGCCTCCGCCGACTGTAAAAGGCATGAAGATGTTTTGAGCGATCTTTTGGACCAAAGCCACCAGAGTTTTTCTGTTTTCAAAGCTGGCGGTAATATCCAAAAATACCAGTTCATCCGCACCCTGCTGATCGTAGGCCCGGGCCACTTCCACCGGGTCTCCGGCATCGCGTAAACCTAAAAACTTTACCCCTTTGACTACGCGGCCATCCTTAATGTCCAGGCAGGGAATAATGCGCTTACTAAGCATCTATCTTATTTGACCTTCTTATCAAGGTAATCTTTTAAAATTACCCAGGTATTCCTGCCTACTTTGCCGTCAACAGGAAGATTATTTGCTTTCTGGAACTCCCTTACCGCTCTGCGCGTTTTCTTGCCCAGCTTGCCGTCAACAGTGCCCTGATAATAACCGGCATTTTTTAAAGCTGTTTGGATCTGTCTGGCATCTGCCTGCTGTTTAGCTTCGCCAGCTCCAGCTTCGTATTCACCGCCCTTTACCGAAGCTTCTCTTAAGCTGTTGAGTTCATCATCTCTTTCCTTTAACTGCGCCTCAAGCGCCGAAACTTTATTTCTTAACCCCTGGATTTCTAAGGCATCATTTTTATGCATTGTCGTGCACCCGCTTAAAGAAAAAACAAACACCGCCGCCAGCCCCAACAACAATACTTTTTTTGCCATACCCGGCCTCCTTTATTTGTTTATTTTCAACGCTTCGACTAAAGTAAACTTACCCTCATACAGGGCTTTGCCGATAATCACTCCGACCAGGCCCTGTTTTTTAAGCTTGCTGAGTTTAACTAAATCTTTTAGATCAGAAACCCCTCCTGAAGCAATAACATTTAGCCCGGTTAATTTAAGCAATTCTTTAATGCCCGCAATATTTGGGCCGGCCAAAGTCCCGTCCTTGGAAATATCCGTATAAATTATCTGCTTAAAACCCAGATCCTTTAATTCTTGCGCAAAATCCAAAGTGGTTTTGGCGGCTTTACGGTTCCAGCCTTGCGTCAAGACCTTGCCGCTTTTGGCGTCGATACTTACAATGATTTTTTCACCGAATTTCTTCCGGGCTTTTTTTAAAAATTCCTCATCAGCGGCGGCTTTGGTTCCTAAAATAACCCTCTGTGCTCCCAAAGCAAGCAGTCGGGATATTGTTTCCATGCTTCTCACTCCGCCGCCAAATTCAACCGGCACGCCAACCTCGCTTATGACCTTTTTTAAAACTTCTAAATTTTTAGGCGCTCCGCTGGAAGCCCCGTCCAGATCCACAATGTGTAAAAATTTTGCCCCCGCCATAGCCCAATGCTTGGCAATTTTAACCGGATCGCTGGAATAAACCTTTTCCTGATTAAATTTGCCCTGAAAAAGCCGCACCACTTTGCCGCCCCTTAAATCAATCGCCGGTATAATTAACATCGCTCCACAAAATTTTTGATCATCTTTAATCCGGTTGCCTGGCTTTTTTCCGGGTGGAACTGCGCTCCGTAAACATTATCCTTCCATAAAACACTGGCAAACTCCAATCCGTAATGCGTAGTTGCGGCAATCGCGGATTTATCGGCAGGATCAGGATAATAGGAGTGGCAAAAATAAACCTGGGAATTGCCGGTTATCCCATCCAACAGAGGACAATTGCCGGCCACGACCTTAAGATCGTTCCATCCCATATGCGGAACTTTCAAGCCGGATTCAGGACGGAACTTAACTACTCGGCCGCTTAGAATACCCAGGCCTCTTTTAATTTTCGCCTCCTGGCTGCTCTCAAATAAAAGCTGCAGCCCTAAACAAATTCCCAGGAACGCTTTTTTTTGATCAACCTGTTCCTTGATAACACTGATTAAATCCTGCTTCTCCAGCTCCAGGACCGCATCATCAAAAGCCCCTACCCCGGGCAGCACCATTTTATCGCAGGAACTTATTTCATTTTTTTTATTCGTGATTACAGGCCTTGCTCCAAAGAGCGCCACCGCCTTGGCCACGCTATGAATATTGCCCATACCATAGTCGATAATGGCGATCTTCATTAGTCAATAACGCCTTTGGTCGAAGGAATGCCTTTTCTGCGCGGGTCAATTTGCGTAGCTTGATCCAAAGCAATACCCAGCCCCTTAAAAATAGGCTCTAAGTTAGTGTGTAAATCCTGACTAAATAAATCAACCTTAATATTTAAATTCATACCTAAGTGTTTAGCAAAAGACTCAAAAAAATGTTCCGCATCTTTCATGGCATAGCCCTCTTTATCCTCTTCTGGAGCCGGATAAACTGCCGGAGGTTTAGACAATTTAAACGAACCTCTACCGCTGATATCCACTGTAACCGTAGCCGTCACCTCCTCCATGGGCACGGACGCTGAACCGATCCGGTTGATCCCTTGCTTATCGCCTAATGCCTCCTTAAAAGCCTGACCTAAAACTATCCCCACATCCTCATTCGTATGATGAATATCGATATTAAAATCACCCCAATTAACTATCACCTCTAGATCAAAATGGCCCCAGTAAGCGAAAAGGTCCAGCATATGGTCAAGCAGGCCAATACCGGTTTTAATTTTTCTTTCTTCCGTGCCATCAATATTTAATTTAACGGAAATTTCCGTTTCATTCGTTTTTCTCAACTTTTCTGATATTCTCTGAGCCATTTCTTTCTCCTCGCCTGTGTTCCTGCCTGCCGGCTTTCAATAGTAGGGGAGGTTTAAACCTCCCCTACTATCTACTGAATAAACCTGGCCTTCACCGAATCCAAATGCTTAACCAACCCCTCAATTCCGGCAATTTTTTCCAACGGCTCGCGTATTTTTTCCAGAGCCTTTTTCGAATAACTAATGATGTGGCTGCTCTTAATAAAATCAGAAACGTTTAAACCGGAGAAAAACCTGGCTGTTCCGGAGGTTGGCAAAACATGGCTTGGCCCGGCAACATAATCCCCTACCGCCACAGGGCTATAAGGCCCTAAAAATATTGCTCCGGCATTTTTCACATCCTTAAGCAGCCCCTTGGGATTCTGCACGAGGATCTCTAAATGCTCGGGTGCGATCTTATTGGCAATCTCGGCCGCCTGTTTTAAATTTTTGGTCAAAATAATATAGCCATTATCCCCGTCTAACCGGGATTTTACCTCATTGGCCAAACTCTTAGAGTTAGTAATCAGTATCGCCAAACCCTTGGCATGTTCGGCCTGGGCGAGAAGATCGGCAATAATATATTTCGGGTCGCTAAAACGGTTGGCGATGATTACCAGTTCCGTGGGCCCGGCAATCATATCGATATCCACCGCGCCGAATACCTGCCGCTTTGCTTCGCTCACATAAATATTCCCCGGGCCGACGATCTTATCCACCCTGGGAATGGTCTTGGTCCCGTAAGCTAAAGCCGCGACCCCTTGGGCCCCTCCGACACGGTAAATTTCATCCACCTTAAGCAGGTCGGCAATCACCAGGATATGCGGATTGATATAGCCGTTCTTATCCGGCGGGCTGATCATGACGATCTTTTTGACGCCGGCCAACTTTGCCGGCAGCACGCTCATGTAAACGGTAGAGACCAGAGGCGCGGTACCTGCGGGAATATAAACACCAACCCTCTCTAACGGTGTATAATTTTCACCCAAAACAACGCCTTCAGCTCCCTTGATCCTCCAGGATTTACGCAGCTGCTTGCGGTAAAAACGGTTTATATTTTCCATAATTACTTTAAGGGAAGAAACAAAATTCGGGCTGATATTGGCGTAAGCTCCGCTGATCTCAATCTGGGAAACTTTCAACTGGCGCAGGCCAAGTTTTACCCTGTCGAATTTACGGGTATATTTAATCAGGGCCTCATCGCCGAGGAAACGCACATCATCGATAATCTTTCTGACCTTCTCCTCAACACGCCTCTGGCGTAATTGGCCGCGGTTATAAATCTTCTCTAATTTTTTACTGGTAAAACGGATTATTTTCATAACTTTATTATTATATCCTTTATTTTATCAAATACCAGCGCAAAGTTCTCCGGGGCGCTGCCTCCGGCTTGGGCAAAATCCTCCCTGCCGCCGCCGCTTCCGCCGATAAGCGGGGCAACCTGAAGAATGATATTTTTGGCGCTTAACCCTTTGGCGCATAAATCCGCGGTTAACCCGATTACTAAGCATGCCCTGCTGCCGTCTTGAGAGCCTAAAGCGATTACCGCTTGGTTTAACTTTCCTTTGATCATATCCGCCAGAAGCCGTAACGCGTTCATATCTAAATTATCTTCAACTGAAAAAACAGCTTTCATTCCGTTTAGCGTTACGCTCTTTTCCGAAAGTTCAAGTGATTTAGCCGGCAGCAGGTTATTAATTTCCGCGCTGCGCTTCTTTTCCTGCGCCTTTAGTTCCTCCAGCCTGCTTCTCTTCTTAGATTCTTCAACAGCCTTCTGCTCTTGCTCCTTGACAAACTGCTCCGCGAATTTAGCGGTAACCGCTTCGATCCTTCTTATTCCGCTGGCTACGGAGCTTTCGCTGATTATCTTGATCAAACCGATTTGTTTAATATTGGTAAGATGCGTGCCGCCGCAGAGCTCTTTTGAAATATTCCCTATTTGGACCAGGCGGACATTTTCGCCGTATTTTTCCTCAAAAAACGCCAAGGCCCCCAGCTTTTTTGCGTCTTTAAGCGCCATCTCTTTAGAAGCCACCGCATATTTTTTCAAAATATAGCTGTTGGCCAGCTCTTCAACTCTGGCAATCTCTTCCGTGGACAACCCTTTAAAATGCGTAAAATCAAAACGGAGTTTCTCTGCGCTGACCAAAGACCCCTGCTGCTGGACATGGCTTCCCAGGACTTCACGCAAAGATGCCTGCAAAATATGGGTTGCCGTGTGATTCCTGGCAATATTCAACCTGCGCCCAACATTTATCTTGGCAACTATCTTATCACCCTTCTTAAAATTACCGGATCTGGCCCGGCCGATATGCAAAATAACATTATCAATTTTTTTTGTATCCAAAACTTCAAAAACATTCTTTCCGTTTATCAATTCACCGCTGTCCCCAACCTGTCCACCGGCTTCCGCATAGAACGGCGTTTGGTCCAGAACAATCTGCAACGCGTCCCCGGATGAAATCTCGTTTACTTCTTTGCCGTTCTCTAATATTGCAAGAATTTTAGCTTCTGCAGCATTGCCTTTATACCCGACGAAATTAGTCTCTTTGACTTTTATATCCAGGGCTTTAGCGCCGAACACATCGCCTTTCATCGCGCTGGCTGACTTTGAACGCGCCTTCTGCTCCTCCATGGCCTGCTCGAATACTTTTTGCGAAAAACTTATTTTATGCTTATCCAGCCACTCTTTAGTCAGGTCCAAAGGAATTCCATAAGTATCATGCAATAGAAAAGCCGTATTTCCCACCGCTTCGGCATCCGGTTTTTTTATAAATTCAGCGAACTTGCTTTTAAATAATTCCTCGCTGGATCCAAGCGCATAAATAAAGTTTTTCTCTTCGGCTAAAACTACCCTGGCGATATCTTCCCGCTGTTTAACCAGTTCGGGATAAGGCTTGCGCATTACATCAGCCGCGATTGCCACTAAACGATAAAGAAAAGGCTCCTTAACCCCTAAGCTGTTCAAATGCAAAATCGCTTTACGGATAATCTTTCTTACCACATATCCCCTCCCTTCATTGGAAGGTAATATTCCGTCATATATAGAAAATACCACCGCCCGGACATGATCAGCTATGGCATAAAGAATCTTCTTTTCGGGGACTGTCCCCGAAGGGGACTGTCCCCGGATTATCTCTTTGATTATC
This sequence comes from Candidatus Omnitrophota bacterium, assembly GCA_028715785.1. GTDB lineage: Bacteria > Omnitrophota > Gorgyraeia > Gygaellales > Profunditerraquicolaceae > UBA6249. Next base: position 1,888 of record JAQURC010000002.1, on the reverse strand, counting down.
GGCTGGAACAATTCGGTTTCAAAATTGCTTTTTACTCCCTGCATCACCGCGGCTAATCTCTCTAGGCCCATGCCGGTATCAATATTCTTATTGGGCAATGGCTCTAAAGACCCGTCGGCTTTACGGTTAAACTGGGTAAATACCAGATTCCAGATTTCGGCAAACCTTCCGCAGTCGCAAGCCGGCGTACAATCCGGCTTTTTACAACCCACATCTTTACCGAAATCAAAAAAGATCTCCGAACAGGGGCCGCATGGCCCGTTCGGCCCTTTGGTTTTTGCTTCTGCCGGCCAAAAATTATCTTTATCGCCTAGTCTGATAATTTTGTTTACAGGAACTATATCCTTCCAAATATCATAAGCCTCATCATCATCCTGATACACTGAAACCCAAAGCTTATCCGCGGATATCTTTAGTTCTCCGGTCAAAAACTCCCAGGCCCAGGATATCGCCTCTTTCTTGAAATAATCCCCGAAAGAAAAATTTCCCAGCATTTCAAAAAAAGTATGGTGCACGCTGGTCTTGCCTACTTTATCCAGGTCATCCGTGCGCAGGCAGCGCTGCGAGGTGGAGGCGCGCTTAAAACCGGAATCAAATCCCAAGAACTCTTTTTTGAATTGATTCATCCCGGCAGGAGTGAATAACACCGTCGGGTCATCCTTGGGGACCAAAGAATCGCTGTCAATAATTTTATGTTTCCTGGCTTTAAAAAAAGCCAGGAATTTTTCTCTTAAAATATCGGCGGTCATAATTGTTGGATTATTTCACTTACTACATCCGGCGAGAAACCTCGGCGCAATAAATACGCGTAGACGCGCGCTTTTGCTTTCTGCGGCTCTATACCAGCTAATTTTGAAAATCTTTGTCGAGCTAATTGCCCGACTATCCGGCTTTCACTGTAATCTTTTTTTGCCTGGGCCAGCGAATCCTCAATAATCTGCTCATCTATGCCTTTACCAAGAAGCTCTTGTTTTATCCTTCTTATGCCAAAGGGCCGCTTAAGGCGGCAGGCCACCCAGAGGCGGGCAAAAACACGGTCATCGATAAACTCCTTATCCTTTAAAAAATCAACCGTATCCCGGCTCAACTCTTCGGAAAAACCTTTTTGTCCTAGGCGCGCCTTGAGTTCAGCTTCACTGCGCAGGCGGAATTTCAGGAGCAGAAAAGCATAGGCCCTGGCTTTTTCCGACTCACTCAGCCAAGCTTGATTTTTTACGCGTTGCTTTCTCAATATCTTCCTGTAGTTTGGGATTCTCTTTTAAGAATTTTATCGCCGCCTCCCTGCCCTGGCCTAATTTTTTATCTTCATATGAAAGCCAGGTGCCGGATTTAGCGACAACTTCCAAACTTACCGCAGCATCGATTACCGCGCCGGTTTTGGCGATCCCTTCGTTATGCATAATATCAAACTCTGCCTCGCGAAAAGGCGGAGCAACTTTATTTTTCACTACCCTTACCCTGACATGATTACCGATAACTTTATCCGCCTCTTTTAAGTAAGCAATCCTGCGCACATCTAATCTTACTGATGAATAAAACTTAAGCGCCCGGCCTCCCGGAGTTGTTTCGGGAGAACCAAACATCACGCCGATCTTCTCCCGCAGCTGATTGATAAAAATCACGGTCGTGCGCGATTTGCTGATTGAACCGGTCAGTTTACGCAAGGCCTGGGACATCAGGCGCGCCTGAAGGCCCATATGCGAATCCCCCATCTCCCCTTCGATTTCCGCCCGCGGTGTCAATGCCGCAACCGAATCGATAACCACTAAATCCACGGCATTGGAACGCACCAGGGTTTCGGCAATCTCTAAAGCCTGCTCACCCGTATCCGGCTGAGAAATTAACAGGTCATCTAAGTTTACGCCGATTAACTTGGCATAAGTTGAAT
>JAQURC010000001.1 GCA_028715785.1 Candidatus Omnitrophota bacterium | reverse complement strand
TCTCAATGGGCGTATAACCCTTCTTCATCGGCTCTATCCATCCGGCCTGCATCGCTTCAGCCAGGCGGACAGAAAAATAAAGGTGGTATTTCTTGGAGAACTCCAGGCACTCGCGGGCGTATTCCTCCGTCCTCCTGAAATCATTTCCTTGCACCTGGAGGTTCCACATCAACGGCCCGTAAGAGAGCCCCGCATTGTAAAGATCCCCGGAATTTTTACCGCACTGTATGGCCTTCAGGCAATAATCAACTATCTCTTCGGGGTAGCTTCGCGAATGCGCGTTACACCAGACAATCCCGTTCATACCCCGCGTAGCGCCGAAGGTATTGGGATATTTTTCGCTTAGATCGCGCGCAAGATCCTCGTATTTAAACGCTTTTTCAAATTCACCCCTCTCTCCCAGGCAAAGGCCCATTATGGAAAAAGAGTAGATAACCGATTCATCCATGCCGCCTTCCAGGCAATGCTGGGTTGACTGGGCTGCCGAAAGATAAAGCTGCGGCACAAGCCCCGACATATAAAGATCGGGAATAAGTTCGCTGTAAAAAGCTAATTCTATCTTACTCTTCCTATCCTTGGTAAACGGCATATTCAGGATGGTGTTCCAGACATCGATGTTCTTGGATTCTATATCCCGCATCAACTCTTCTCTTTTTCTCTCTGCTTCCGCGGGGTTATCAGGAATGGATTTGTTGAAATAAGCAAGCCCGCGGTTGGCGGTCTCGATGGCTTTAATAAAATTTCCGATCGAGGAAAGCGAAGTGGTTTGTTCGGCAAGGCACTCCGCTTTATCCAGGTCAGTCTTGGCATTCTCCAGCAGTTTATTCAGCAGCTTCTCCGAATCGTCGTATTTGCCGCACATCAGCTCTGTCTTTGCCGATTTTTGATATATCTTAAAGGTCTTCTCGTATTGCGCCTCCCAGCACTCCGGGGGCAGGAGTTCTCTGGCCAGACGGAAATATTCATTCGCCGCTTCCGTAGCCAAAGCATCCAGAGCCTTGTTGCCGGCATGATAGTTTATATCCGACAACCGGTACGCCATCTTCGGTTCCAAAACAGCCGGTTTACCGAGGTTTAAATGGGCGGTCATCGAAAAAATGTTAAACATACTATTAACCCTTTCCGGATCCGCTCCTTCAGGCACACCGGACAATAAATGCGTCCCGATGGTCCAGTGGATCTGGCGCCTACTCTGGGTACCTATGGCGCTTAAAACCGCTTCCTGCACGCGGTCATGAACAAACTGCAAGTCGTCTTTACTCTCCATCAAAAGCCCCTGGGATAGAGCAGGCTTTAATGTTTCAAAGACGTCCAGTAAAGATATCTCTTTAACCATTGAGATTTCAGTAGGAGAAAAACGGTTGCCCATACAAGCGCAATATTCAAGTAATTCTATCGCCGCAGCGGGGAGCCTCTTAACTTTGGAGCTGAAGAGCGCAACCACCGTCGGCGGCATGTTTGACTGTCTTATTTTATTGATATCCCACTGCCAATGCCGGTGCTCATCCGAATACATAAGATTTTCATTGTTAAGGTAAGAAAGTATCTCGCTTACAAACAACGGATTTCCTTCCGAAAGGTCGGCGATAAAAGCGGACAATTCTCCGGTTTGGGAAAGAGGTGAATCAAGAATATACGAAACCATCTCGTGGCAATCTTCCACCTGCAGAGGCCCCAACCTTGTTTCCTTGAGCGGGCTGTTTTGTTCTTTGATGTCGCGGATCAGGCGGGTTAAAGGATGTTCGAGGCTCACTTCATTATGCCGATATGCCCCGATGAAAAAAATGCATTTGTAATCCCGATAATTGGTAAAAAGAGTGTCTAAAAAATCGAAGGTCGCGATATCACACCACTGCAGGTCATCAATAAATATAGTAAGCGGGTTCTCCTCGTTAGCCAGGCAAGCCAAAAATTTCCCGAAGAGGTCGTTAAAACGGTTCCTGGATTCTACGGGCGGAAGAGGCTTGATCTCGGGCTGGGAGCCGATTAATACCTCAAGCTCGGGGATAACCTCGGTGATGATCCTGCCGTTATTTGCCAGCGTCTTGAGGATTTTATCTTTCCAAAGCTCAACCCTTTCGTCGCTTTCCGTTAAAAAAGTCCTTATAAGATTGCGCAGGCTCTGGATAAGGGCGCTATAGGGGATATTCTTTTGATAGAGGTCAAATTTTCCGGAGGTAAAATAACCGTGGCGTTTGACTATCGGCTTTTGCAATTCCTGGATAAGCCGGGTTTTTCCGATACCCGGAAGGCCCGATATAAACATAGAGCGGAAGAAACCCTTAGTGGCCTGCTCGTATTCATCCAGGATCGTCTTGGCCTCATTGTCCCGGCCAACCATCTTAGAAACAAACGTGACCCTGCGCGTGTAATCGTAAACGCCCAAAGGAAACTCGGCGATAGCCCCTTTTGCCGCGTATTCATTATGGCATTGGACCAGATCCGCCAGCAATCCCGAAGCGCTCAGATAGCGCTTCTCCGGCTGTTTTAAGATAAGCTTGGCAACTATCTTGCTTAACATCTGGGGGATCTCGGGGTTTAACTCGCTGACATATGGCGCCTCTTCCGCCAGGTGCGAATGGATAAGCTCCAGCGGGTCCAGCGAAAAAAAAGGAAGTTTGCGCGTCAATAGTTCATAAAAAATAATGCCCATAGCGTAAAAATCCGAAGAAAAATCCACCCTGTGATTTATGCGCCCGGTCTGTTCCGGCGAGGTATAGGCAAGGGTACCTTCGACAAAGCCGCGGTCGTAAATAAAATGGCTTACCTCCCTGACGTCTATTGAAGAGATGAAATCGACCAGCCGGATATCCAGGCTCTTGGGATGGACCAGTATATTGTGCGGTTTAAGCCCGCCGTAAATAATGCCGCTCTCGCAAACTTTATTGACGGCCTGCGCCAAAAGGCAGCTGATGGTAAAAAAATCCTTGAGGGAAATCTTCGGCTGAAGGGCCGCCCATTCGTTAAGAGGGATCCCGTCAAAATACTCCCGCGTGATAAACTGGATATCTTCGATAACCTCGAAAGAAAGCGGCCGGATAAGCATCGGGTCGTTTAAGACCTTAAGCCGTTCGATTTTCTGCCGAAAATGTAATTTCTGGTGCTCGGGAAGGAATCCCACTTTGAGGACTTTCAAGACAAGCGGGCGTTCGGGGAATTTTTTGTGGAAGGCCTTATAAACAACCGACTGCGGGCCCTCTCCTAGCTTTTGAACGATTTCGTAATTAGGGATCGAGACTTTTTCAGCGCTCATTTTCTCCTAACTTGTTCATACTTATATTGATAAGGCTGGTGAATATAAGTTTAACACAAAATTAGAAAAAAACAAGCTGAAGCTGGAATGTTAGAAAATCAGGTTTTTTACGTCTGTTATATAGAGAGCTAACGTGGTTTTTTGCCAAGACGGATAAGAAAGGCTGGAATATGGGAAAAACCAGAAAATTCATATCTATAAACAATTGGCCGCTTGAGGATAGGCCCAGAGAGAAATTGCTGAAAAATGGAGAACACACCTTAAGCAATTCCGAATTGCTGGCAATCATTTTAGGGACAGGAGCAAGAGAAGAAAGCGCCATGGATTTAGCGAGGGCGATTTTGCGGAAATTCAAGGCCTTTCGCAATATCGGCCAGGCGGACCTAGATTGCTGGAGAGGATTGCGGGGGTTAGGAAATGCGAAACTCGCCCGGATAAAAGCGGCTATCGAGATAGGAAAAAGATTCAGAGAAGAAGAAATCAAGGAAGACCGGCCAAAAATAGGATCTTCGGAAGATATAACTGAGATCCTGATGCCGCGAATGCAGGACTTAAAAAAAGAGGTGTTCAAAGTCTTGCTTTTAAATTCAGAAAACAGGATTATAGATATATTAGAGGCCGAGGAAGGGACCGTAAACCAGGCAAAACCCATAATAAGAGAGATCTTCCAGAAGGCCATGCAGCATTCCGCATCCTTTATAATCTGCGTTCACAATCACCCGTCAGGCAACCCCAGCCCCAGCCAGGAGGACCGGGAGTTTACGCAAGCGCTGGTCCAGGCGGGAGACATTCTTCTGGTAAAATGCCTTGACCATATAATTATCGGAAACGGAAATTACTTTAGCTTTTGCGATGAGGGGTTAATTTGAACCTGCGGAGAGAATATCGGCGATCCTTAATGAATAAAGTGGCTGACTTTCTTTTTATAGACCGCAGCCAGCTCTTTGAGCTGCACAATATCAATACGGCGCTGCCCTGCCTCTATCTTGGAAATATAGGATTGTGTCTTGCCTAATTTAGCGGCTGCCTCGGCCTGCCTGAGCTTTGCTTCCCTGCGGGCCTTGATCAACCTGGCAACCAGGTCCTTGTGGCTTTTTGTAAAAATAGTTTTATCCATTCAGTTGACACCTTTGTTTTTTAATGATACACTTGTTTTAATGATATTCCAAAATGGAATATCATGTTTGAGAGATAATTATGAACGCCAAAAGGAAAAAAATAAAGATTTTGATTGCGGCTGACGAAGATTGCGTCAAAGACTGTATCGTTGGTTTACTTCAAAGAAAGGGATTTATTGCTGAAGGCGCAGGCAACGGGAAAGAAGCGCTGGAAAAAGTAAGGCAAGATAAACCTGATATCATAATTCTGGATATTGCAATGCCGGTGCCGGGCGGCTTAGAGGCATGCGGACAATTAAGGGAAAATCCCGATACGCAGGATATCCCGATCATTCTTTTGTCCTCGCATGAACCCGGCCAAATAATCCGGAGGATGCCGGGGGCGGCGATAAAATATATTGAAAAACCCTGCGACCTGGAATATTTGCTTACCCAGATCAACAACCTCACTTTAACCCGGTAACAATCTCCGACGGCAAAAGGTTCTTTGGGATCTCTCTTATGACGTTTCTAAAACCCGCTTCCTTTGCAAAAGACTCCATTAGGACAGGGCGGCAGCCTCCCCAAAAATAAACGCCGGTTAATTTATTTTGTGTTTTTTGATTTTTCATATTTCTCTCCGTGGTTATTCATATAATTTTTCACCAATCTTTCTTGCCGCCTCTTTTGCATGAATTTTTATTTGATCTTCAGACATTTCATCTACTCCAAAGAGATTTGTGTCGAAATCGTAAAGCCTGTCGGCAATAATTATCTCCGGATTAAGATTGTCAACTACCCCTTTCATCATACGGGAAGCGCATTGAATAAAACAACCCTCTATCGCGATGACCTTGCCGGCATTTTTTACCAAACTTCTCTGTCCTGTATCTTTGGTAAAGGCGCCGCCCAGGCAAATACGGACAGTTTTTTCCGGCGCAAGCCAATTGCATATTAAGTTTGCCGCCTGCCTGGCCACCTCGCCGCGCAAACAAGCGCCTTCGCAGCATATCACCGCGATGGGTTTAGACGCCTGCTTCTTGGCGTAATCTTCGCACATCGGGCATACATTATCAGTTTTTGCTATCTTGACAGTTTCATACTCGCTAGCTCCCTGCCTATTAATTCCAGAACATTTTTTCTCAGCCATTTTTTACTCCCGGTTTTAAATATTTTTTAGCATCATCCTTGGATTCGGGAAATGTCGGGAAGCGGGCCCACCTCCCGACATTAACTACCTTAAGAACATCCGCAGAAATCATGGAAAGCCTTGATTAAAGCCTTCAACGATTTTGTTTTGGAAGCATCTTTTGCGCTTATTTCAACTTGAATGCCTTTTGGTGTTTCTTTTGCCTTGCAATCAAGCTGTTCGCAAAAAGACTTACCCTCTTTTCCGCAACAGTTGAACATTCCCATCACCTCCTTTCATTCTATTGTTCCAATACAGTCGAACTATAAAGACAAAAAAAATTATTTCAGAAAATCCCGCATAGAATTGATCACTTCCTCATTAACCTTGCAACGATACATTTGCCCATCCCGCTGGCAGCTAATTAATCCTGCGTTTTGAAGTTCTTTAAAATGATGCGATACCGTCGATCTGGAAAGATTCATACACTCGCACACTTTGGTAAAAGCCTTTTCAATGACCCCGGCCACCGGACAACAGGTTTTATTTTTTATCCGGAATGCCGAACCGGCCTTATCTTCCGTCGAACAACAGCCTTTACGGATCATAAAAAAGATCTTCAGCCGCTGTTCGTTTGCTAAGGCTTTAAATATCTTTACACAGTTTGATAGTTCCATAACAATAGAAGTATAACCTATCCCTAAAAAATGTCAAGTATTTTTTAGGCTTTCTGCAATAAAGCATTCAAGGATAATATAATTTGCAGAGGACTTGGGGGGCAACCTGGAATATGTAAGACGACCGGAACTATATCCTTCACCGCGCCTTCCACATAATAAGAACTTTTAAATAATCCTCCGTTTAAGGCACAATCTCCGCAGGTAATCACAAATTTCGGCTCAGGCATAGCATCATAGGTCTTTTTGAGGGCCAGCAACATATTTTTAGATACCGGGCCGGTAACCAAAAGACAATCGGCATGACGGGGCGAGGCGACGAAATTGATCCCGAACCGCTGCAAGTCATAAACGGGGTTATTTGCCGCAATGATCTCCGATTCACAGGCTCCGCAAGAACCCGTGTCGATTTCGCGTATGTGCAAAGATCGGCCGAATTTTTTCCGGATCAAAGACCGCAATTCAGAACCGGCCGCCTCTATCTCTTTGGATAATTCCGGCTCAATCTGCCTGGTGACGATACCTTTTAAGATCCTGTTTTTTAGTATATGTATCATAATAGTTTAAAGATCATTTCCCGCATAGGACAAATCAAAACTTTTGTTACACAGTGGAAAATCTGGGATAATATTTCCTAATACGGCATAGGCCAACCCCTGCCAGTTAAGGAAAGAAGGATCGACTATTTTACATCTCTGGATCAAGCCGGCGGGATCTGCTTTAACCCAGTATAAAACCGGGCCCCTCCAACCTTCGGCATAACCCAAGGCGCTGCCTGCCTTTAATTCCGGCTCGACTCTTGATTTCTCAACCTTATTAAGCCTTGCCGCGAATTCTTCGATCAAACGGCAGGATTCCTGAAATTCAGAAATCCTCACGCGCAGCCTGGCCAGGACATCTCCGGATTCCTGTGAAGCCATTTTAAATCCAGCCTCCTTATATATTCCGGAAAAATACTTTCTTAAATCCGCAGGAATGCCGGATGCGCGGCCGATGAGGCCGACCACGCCCAGATCCTCAGCGGTTTTCCGGCGCAAAACCCCGGTGGTATCCACCCTGTCCATGAAAGAAACGCTGGAATATAATATTTTGACTAATTCATTAAAATCCCGCTTTAGGTGCTTGATAGACCCAAGAAGTACCTGCTTCTTGGTTTCATCAATATCCGCTAAAACTCCTCCTATGGTATTAACTTTTTTCAGATACCTGTTTCCGGTAAGCCGGGCGTTTAATTGCAGGATCGCCTCTTTAATGATTGAAGCGTAGGCAGCGGGAAAACTAAAACCCACATCAGTGGCAATTCCTCCTATGCCATTCACATGATTATACATACGTTCCAGCTCTAAGAAAACCCCTCTTAAATAAACCGCTTGCATCGGAATCGATGTGCCTGAAATCTTCTCGATGGCATGGGTAAATGCCAGGCTATGCGCAAAGCTGGAATCCCCGCAAACACATTCTGATAAACCGACCGCATCATAATAAAGCTTATCCTCAAAAAGCTTCTCTACTCCCCGATGCGCAAACCCCAGGCGAAGCTCCAAGTTTATGATCGGCTCTCCGGCAACGCTAAACCTGAAATGCCCCGGACCGATAATCCCGGCATGCACCGGCCCAACCGGGACTTCAAATATGCCATCCCCCTCCACCCGGCTAAATTTATAATCGCTTAAATTTCCGGATTGCATTTTCCGGAAATCTTTACGCAAGGGATAATTCTCTTTGGCCCAGACTTCATTATGCAGCCTTAACCCCCTTAGGTCAGGATGGCCCTTTGGCTGGATCCCGAACATCTCCCAAATCTCTCTTTCAAAAAGGCTGGCGGAATACATACTCTTTGCCAGTGAATCAAAACCGGGATTTTCCTGCGGGATATCCATACTGACCGTGATCCAGCGGCTATTTTTAAAATCCACAAATATGGAATTAATTTCAAAACACCCTCTTTCCTTACGTTCATCCAAAGCAAAAAGCGCCGCAACCGCAGAAAAAAGAATTTTATGCAGGGCCAGGCAAGTATCCTTGAAAACCTGCGGGCTTACCTTAATATTAATTTCATCCGGGTAATTTTGTAATACCGCAAGGGGAACAAAATCCGGAATTTTATTTTTTATCTCGGCAATAATCTCTGGGCCACCCATAGCAAATCCTTATTTACAAATAACAGCGCAATCCCTAAAGCGCAAATGGGAAAAAACAAAAAGATGAACGCAATTTTTGTGCTTAACGGCTCATCCACTCTAACCATCCCCTTAGGAAGATTGCCAAAAAGCATTTTTCCAAAATGATAAATGAATCCTCCGAAAACAACCGCAAGAAACAATAACAATAAAGCGCCGGTTAAATATGCGCCATTGGTAAAAGCGGAAATTATGATCATCATCTCGCTTACAAATAACGAAAACGGAGGAAATCCCGTAAGCACAAAAACGCCGATCAATACCGCAATGCCCGTAAACGGCAGCGCCTTGATCACTCCCCGGATAGCGTTCAGATTATGCTTTTTATAAACTCTGACAATATTACCCGCGCCAAAAAACATCAGCGACTTAGCCACGGCGTGATTAAATACATGCAAAGCCGCTCCGGCAACAGCCAAAGGGGTGCCTAAACCAAAACCGATGGCAATTATCCCGATATGTTCGATACTGCTATAAGCAAGCAGCCTTTTTAGGTCCTTTTGGACCAGGATAAATCCGCTGGATATCACCAAAGAAACTACGCCCAGCAAAATCATTAAGTTGGAAAAATAAGCAAAACCCACGCCCTTGATCGTGATAATACCGAACCTTAAAATAGCGTAAATGGCCATCTTTAATAATACCCCGGAAAGTAACGCGCTGATCGGAGCAGGCGCCTGGCTGTGGGCGTCGGGCAACCAGGTATGCATCGGCGCCAAGCCGGCCTTGGTCCCATAGCCGACTAAAATAAAAATAAAAGCAATTTTTAAGATATCTTTATCCAAAATGTGGGCAACCGGGGCAATATCCGACCAATTCAGGCTCTTGGAAAGACCGGAGATGGAGAATGCGTAGGAAAAAAGGATCGTACCCAAGAGCGCAAAAATTATCCCCACCGAACAAATAATAATATATTTCCAGGCCGCTTCAACTGATTTCTTGGTGTTATAAAATCCTACCAAAAAAGCCGAAATTAAAGTGGTCATCTCAATTGCCACCCAGAGTATCCCTAAGTTATTGACTGCCGGAACAACCAACATCGAACAGCAGAATAAATTAAAAAGCAGGTAATAGATCCTGGCTTTTCTCTCCGATATCCGGCCCTCTTCTATATCTTTTTCCAGATAGCCGATAGAATATAAGGCAACAGCCAAAGCGACGATGGAGGTAACCAGGATAAAAAATACGCTCAAAGTATCCAGGTAAATAAAACCCGGATACGAGCGGGTGCCTGCCGATAAAACTATTTGCTTGAGAAGGACGACGCTAAAAGATAAAACCGCCAGATACCCCAGGCAATTCAACAGTCCCAGCACCTTCCTGTTTTTAATCAACAGCGCGCTTAAGGCAAGCGCAAACGGAATCCCTAAAATAAAAAATATCGGCATAAATTATCCTTTTAAATTTGAAAGTTTACCTACGTCAATGTGCGTAAAGAGCTTATTGATCCGGTAAACAAAAAAACCCATGATCACTACGCTGACAAACACGTCAAAAAATATGGCAATCTCCACAAAAAACGGCATGCCTCCTGATACGGTAGAAGCCAGCAGGAATAAACCGTTTTCCATAACCAGAAGCCCGACAACCTGGGCCAGCGCGGTTATCCTGGAGACCATTAAAAATAACCCCGTCAAGACCATAAAAAAAGCTACCGCCGGCATGCTCACCAAAGACTGGTTGAGGGAAGAAAACAGCCGTGCGGAAAAAATCCAGGCCAGATACGTAAAGCCTAAAGCGCAGAATAAAGATAATTGGGAATTTATGATCAACCCCAGATCCTGGCCTGCCTTGATTTTATTGGTAATCCTGTATAATAAATAAGGAATAAGCGATACTTTTATAATAAACAGGAGCCCACAGATAATATACAGTTCCGGCTGGTCCTCCCCCCAGGCGATGGCAAAAGTTGCCAGAAACAAAAAAAACGACTGGTAGCCAAAAGAGCGGATTAAAGCCGGCATCCTTTTGGCAATAACCATAAAATACGTCGAGACCAAAATACCGAACAGGATAATTTCCTTCATCTTAAACTCCTAACACCGCGCAAACTACGGCGATCATTGCCAATACAAAAGCAAATCCCAAAAAATCCGCCACTCTGAACAGGCGCATCTTGGCAACCGAAACCTCAACCAGGGCCACGGCGATCACGATGACCATTATCCGGGCCGAATACCACAGGATCCAGAAACCGCAAAAATTAACCGGAAAAACCAGCTGGGCAATCAGAAAAAATAAAATCATCTGTTTTATATGCGCAGATAGCTCGATTAAAGCCAAAGATCTCCCCGAATATTCCAGGGCCATCGCCTCATGCACCATGGTCAATTCCAGGTGCGTCTCCTGGTTATCCACGGGGATCCGGGAGGTCTCGGCAAGCGTAATCATAAATAAAGCAAAGGCGGCGACGATCGAACAAACCGATACCGGATGAGCCGCGCCAAACACTGAAATGTCCGTCGAACCGAATTGTAAAAATATGGAAAATACGACTAAACAAAACGCCGGCTCAACCAGGCTTGAGATAAACATTTCTCTTGAGGCGCCCATCCCGCCGAAAGAACTGCCGGTATCTAATGCTGCCAAGGCCATAAAAAACCGGCCCAAAGCAAAAATAAATATCAGGGCCAGAAAATCCCCCATTCGATGCAGGGGGCTGGCGATAAACACAGGAATAAGTGTTGCCGCCGTAAGCATCGCAGAAAACACGACAAACGGAGCAGCCTTAAATATCCAGGAGGCGGTTTCTGAAACCACCTCTTCTTTAGAAAAGAGCTTGATCAAATTATAATACGGCTGAAAAATACTCTGGCCTTTACGCATGCGGATATTATTCTTAAGCTTGGAGACCAGGCCGCTTAAAAGCGGGGCGATGACGATAAATAAAATTAATTGGGCGATAATTATAATTATTTCCATTTTTTAGGATTAACGCGTAAATATGACCAACAGCAGTAAAGTAACAAAAATATAACCCAGATACAGATGGATGCTGCCCGGCTGAAGGCGCCGCATTGACTTGGCGGACCTAAAAACTAAAGCCAGCAAAGGCTCATAAATGTATTTTTTAAAAACTTTGGTCGTGTAGGTTTCATAGGTGATCGATTTAACATGATAAAATGATTCCCGGATCTTCTGCGTTTTGCGGTAAGGCAATAAAAAGAAACTAAAAGCAATCCTGAACGGCTTGGAAAAAGCAGTGGCGGTGTATTCATTGCGCGCGTCTAATTTGTAGTAACCGCAATCCCAGGTTTTATAAACTCGCCTCCTCTTGCCAAATAATTTGTATATAGCAAAACCGGCAGCCCCCAAAACAATCAGCCATAACCCAAGCAAAGGCGCGGAAATATATGCGCCCTCACCTATCTGCGGGCTTAGGGTGAAATTGTTCAGGGAAAAACTCATGCTGCTGACATCAATATTCATTGCTGCGCCGGCGACCCTGGCCAATAATTTGATTATTAAACTCGCGGCTAGGCCAAAAACAACAGCAAGCAGCGATAAGAAAAACATACCCAGCTTCATCGATAAAGATATTTCTTTGGCGCTTTCAGCATAATGGCTCCTCGGCAGGCCGAGGAAACTCACCCCAAAACCCTTAACAAAACAGGCAGCGGCCAAGCCGCCGGTTAAAGCCAGCAGCGCCGCGCAAATCCCTAGAAAAAGCTTCATCCCTCCTGTTGAATTAAAGGCGCCTAAAAAGAACGCCTGCAAGGTAAGCCATTCACTCACAAAACCATTCAGAGGAGGCAGGGCGGAAATTGCCATTGCCCCGAGCAGAAAATAAACCGCAGTCTGCGGCATTTTCTTAATCAATCCCCCTAACTTTTCAATATCGCGGGTCCCCGTAGCTTTATACACGCTGCCGGCGCATAAAAATAAAAGTCCTTTAAAAATCGCGTGATTTACCAAATGATAAAATCCGGCAATCAGCGAAAATACGGCTAAATATGGCATCCGTTTGGATATAAACAGCATTGCCAGCCCAACCCCCAAGAGGATTATACCGATATTTTCCACGCTGGAATAAGCCAACAGCCTCTTTATGTCGCGATCCATCAGCGCGTAAATTATTCCCGCCAAACAAGAAATTACCGCTAAGATTAAAATCAGGATGCCCCACCAGGAAGAATTCACGCCTAGTAAAAAAATCACAAACCGGATTATCCCGTAGATGGCGGTCTTGATCATTACACCGGACATAATACTTGAAATATGGCTGGGAGCCTGCGGATGGGCGTAGGGCAGCCAAACATGCAATGGCACGATACCGGCTTTTGTCCCAAAGCCTGCTAAGAGTAACAAGAAAACGATATCTTTGGTCCGGGCCGGCATAACAAGGCAGGCATTTTTTATTGCCATAAAATCAAACGAATGCGCCTGTTGATACAAAATCAAAAATGCCGCCACCAAAAATGCCGTTCCGATATGCGTCATGATTATATAAATCATACCGGCCTGGATTGATTTTTCATGGGTAGTATCAAAAACCACCAGAAAATAAGAAACCAGCGACATGATTTCCCAGGCCACAAGAAAGATTAAAGCGTTGCCCACGCTAACCACAGCAGCCATGGATAAGACAAAAACAACTAGAAGAAACCAGGAGAGGGTTATTTTAGAAGATGAGTACTTCCCTTTTAAGTAGCCAAAGGAGTAAATAGCCGATGGAAGGCAAACAATAAAGATGACGCAAAGGAAGAATAGCGCAAGCGGATCAAATTGAAAAATTTGTTGCGGTAAAAAATCCAGCATTTTAACCCAATAACCTCTATAAAAAGAAAAAACCTTTGCCGGTAGATATAACCCACCAACAAAGGTTTCTCGTTATTTTCTTAGCCCAGACCCACCTTAAAACTCGGAACTGCTTTACTATGTTAAAATTTTATCACTTTTCCAATAAAAATCAAGAAAATTTTCCCGCCTACCCAAAAATTCAATCGTATTTTATCCCCCTATTTTTTCCATTGGCTGGTTGCAGCAAACAAGTTCGCCGCCTCCCACCCTGGTTACGGTAACCTCGTTGCCGCAGACATTGCACCTATATTTTTCTCCTATTTTCTCAACTGCCATTTTAGCCCTCCCGCTATTTATTTCTCGACAATAAATTTTCCGCGCATGTTTACATGGCCGGACCCGCAATAAACAGTGCAATATATAGTAAATTCGCCTTCTTTATCGGCCAGGAATTCCGCGGTTTCCGTCTCTCCGGGCTCAATCATCAAATTTATATTAAATTCGGATATAGCCAGGCCGTGGGTTACATCACTGGTTACGGCAACAATACGAACTTTCTCCCCCAGTTTTACCGCAATCGGATCAGGATCATAGCCATACCTGAAGGCCTTAACTTTAACCACTCTTACGCCATTTTCAATTTTGCCGGATAACTCAGGTAATTTTGTTTTTGCGTCATCAAGCGCTAAAGAATATGCACAAACAAATACGCTAAAACAGAACGCGCTAATCACAGCCAGATAATATTTTTTCATTTATTCCCATCCTTTCTTTTATCCATGTTGAAAGTATCTTCTTTTAAAATATAACGCGACATTCACCAGGCCGATTAATACCGGCACCTCTACCAGCGGCCCGATTACCGCGGCAAACGCCTGGCCGGAATTAATTCCAAAGGTTACGATAGCCACCGCGATGGCCAACTCAAAATTATTGCTGGCTGCGGTAAAGGAAAGTGTGGCGCTCTTGGCATAGCTTGCTTTGGCCTTTTTGCCCATATAGAATGAGACTAGAAACATCACCGCAAAATAAATTAAAAGCGGCAGGGCAATCCTGAACACATCCAGGGGGATTTTAACGATATACTCCCCCTTCATTGAAAACATCACGACAATGGTGAATAAAAGCGCGATCAGGGTCAAGGGGCTGATTTTGGGAATAAACTTCTCATGGTGCCAAACTTTACCTTTTGTCCTGATGACGACAAACCGGGTGAGCATGCCGGCGATAAAAGGAATCCCCAGATAAATGAAAACGCTGTGGGCGATCTGCCCCATGGAAACAGCGGCAACCATCCCTTTTAACCCGAACCAAACCGGCGCAATGGTGATAAAAAACCAGGCGTAGGCGGAATAAAATAAAACCTGGAAAAATGAGTTAAACGCGACCAGTCCGGCGCAGTATTCCGTATCGCCGCCTGCCAACTCGTTCCAGACAATCACCATGGCGATGCAACGGGCAAGGCCGATCAGGATCAAACCCACCATATATTCCGGATAATTCCTCAAGAATACGATTGCCAGAAAAAACATTAAAACCGGGCCGATGATCCAGTTTTGGATAAGAGACAAAGTGAGTACTTTTGTATCCCGTAAAACATCGGCCAATTCTTCATACCTGACTTTAGCCAGCGGCGGATACATCATCAGGATCAGGCCGATGGCAATCGGTATATTAGTGGAGCCTGCCTGAAATTTATTCCAAAAGCCGACTATCGGCGGATAAAAATAACCCAGCAACACCCCCAATGCCATAGCCAAAAATATCCACAGCGTTAAGAACCTGTCCAGAAATGAAAGTTTTTTTACAATGCTCTCGGACATTATTTATTGCCCTGTTTTTATCAACGCGTAATTATTTTTCCAGTACCAAGCGGGGAATTTAAGGGTAAAAAGAAACAGGATAATCATAAGCGGCCAACCGGCGAACATATCGATCAGGCCGACGATCTTCAGGTTGCGGGCTTTTAATAACACCAGCGCCAGCGCAAAGAGTATATATACTGCCGCCCATACAAAGGTAACTATCCTCCAGGCCTTTCCATAATACATTGAGCGCAGGATCTCCTGCGGAATTCGGGCGCCGGCAGAATCAGCGAACATCTGCATCAGCGAACGCTTAAATAAAAGTGAGGCCATAAAAATAACCCCCACGGTTAAATTATCCAATGCCAACACGTATAAATACATCCGGGGATTTTTTTCGGCGACCACCACGACTATGCGCGCCAAAATCATAATTACGGCAAAGACGGCAAAAAAATTCACCTTGCGGGTTTTCACCTGGGTCAGATAAAATACCGCCCCGCACCAGGCTATAGCTATGGCCCCCCAGAGAAAAGCCATGCCATGACGCGCCCCATAAAGAAAAAACATTTTGGGGATTAAAAAACCCAAAAACATATCCCTCCAGGGAAACTTCTCTTTAAAACTCTTCCAAATGGATCCGGAATTTTTATTTGTCATTTAATATTATTAGAATGAACATGTCCCAGAAATGCATCCTCCGGCATATTCCGAATCAACCTTTACAGAAGGGCCGAAAGAAAGCACCTGCTTATCTTTGCTCCCATACCTGTAAACGGTTATGCCTTTACATTTAAGTTTATGCGCGGCGATATAAATGTTTTTTATATTTTTTTCAGTGGCAGCCGGCGGCAGATTAATCGTCTTAGAAACCGAATTATCCGAATACTTTTGAAAAGCGGCCTGGATCTCCAGATGCTGCAGAGGCTTGATATCAAACGCGGTCAAAAATATGCGTTTCAGGTCCTGCGGAATCCCTTTTACATCCTTTAAAGAGCCTTTTTGCGCAATCTCTTCCATCAACCCCTTTTTATAAAACCCTCTTTTTCGCGCCAGGCCTTCAAACAGGGCATTGACTTCAAAAAGCTTTTCCCCTGAAAGTATATTCCTGACAAAACTTATGGCAAATATCGGCTCTATGCCGCTGGAGCATCCGGCGATGATACTGATGGTGCCGGTAGGAGCGATAGTATTGACCGTTGCGTTACGCAGCCTTAAATTTTTCTTAGCATATATGGACTTATTAAAATTTGGAAAAGCCCCTCTCTGCGCCGCAAGCTTAGAAGAGGCAGCAAGCGACTCTTTATGTATAAATTTCATAAGCTTTTTAGAAAATTCTACTGCCGCCTTGGAATTATAACTCATATCCAATTTTATAAACATATCGGCCAATCCCATCACTCCCAATCCTATCTTGCGATTGGCAAAAGTTATCTTCTTGATTTGCGGCAGCGGGAATTTATTCACATCGATCACATCATCCAAAAACCTCACGCCCAGGTGTATCCTGTTTTTTAGCTTCTCCCAATCCAGGCCGCCGGCATTTACCATCCTGCCAAGGTTTATCGAGGCCAGGTTACAGCTTTCATAAGGCAAAAGCGGCAACTCTCCGCAAGGGTTTGTGGCCTCTATCTTTCCGATAAGCGGCGTGGGATTCCTGCGGTTTACCTCGTCGATAAAAACCAAACCCGGGTCTCCGGTCTTCCAGGCCGCATGGACTATTTTGTCAAAAAGCTCCCCGGCCCTTATTCTTTTTACTATTTTTTTAGTCCTCGGGTTTATCAGATCAAACGGTTGATTGCTTTTTGCGGCCTGCATAAATTTGTCGGTAACTGCTACCGAAATATTAAAATTGGAGAAACTTGCGCCGTCTATCTTGGCGCCGACAAATTCTTCGATGTCCGGATGGTCGCATTTTAAAATTCCCATATTAGCACCGCGCCTTCTCCCTCCCTGCAGGACCACCCCTGTGGCTTCATCGAATATTTTCATAAAAGACACCGGGCCGGAGGCTTCGCCTTTGGTGGAATCGACGATATCCCCTTTAGGCCTTAAGGTGGAAAAATTAAAACCTGTGCCGCCGCCGGTTTGATGGATCCTGGCCATATCTTTTACGGCTTTGAATATGCCCTCAATAGAATCCTCGATGGGAATGACAAAACAAGCGGAAAGCTGGCCCATCGAAGTGCCGGCGTTCATCAGGGTCGGCGAGTTAGGCATAAATTCCAGGTTGCGCATCATCAGGTAAAATTGCTCTTCGATACGGCTGCTGTCTGGGCCTCTTGAATACGCATTTTCTGCTCTAACAACACATCTGGCAACCCTTCTAAAAAGGGCGTCCGGAGATTCTATAACCTTCCGATTATCGTCCTTTATAAGGTATCTTTTTTTCAAGACCTCTAAAGTATTTACGGCTAAATTTAGTCCGCCGGCCATTTATTCTCCTAAAAATAAAAACCCAAGGCCTTATGCCCGGTTAGGCATAAAACACTTGGGATGATTTTAGAAAAACTTATTAGAACGATTAGCCTTGCTTGCCGGCTCACTTACCATACCATTCTTACTCAACAAATAAACCTCCTTTGTGAGCTACCTGATTTTAATATTATCTCTTTTAAATATTGAAGTCAATAACAAACCCTTCCATCCGTTTTTGTCTCTAATGAAACGGCTTAAATGCACCGCGCCTGTCGGCGCTCCCGCATCTCCCGATTTACCGCTCGGCTTCTGTAGGCAGAAGCCTCGCTTGGCGGCAGCCTTGTCCGGCTGCCTTCGAGCTTTTGCAATGCGTGTGCGGCGTGGCTCGCCGCTCTACAACAATAAAAAAATCCAGGGTCGCGGCGTGCGTCCTCGCTTCAGCCAGAATTACTCATTAAAAACAAAATTTTTTTAGGAAAGAACAAGCTCGGACGCTTCCCGCCTTCAACAGAAAAACTTTAGCGTGAGGCGGGATGCCCCGCCTCTTGCGGTCAAGGCTTCAAAACTGCTGCTTGGGCGGGGCGCGGCCCCCACCCCGCGCCCCGCCTAGCGCTATCTTTTCAAAAAACTGCCGAAATTTTTAGGGGGAGGAAATAGAAAGACTTTTTTAGTTTATGCCAATCCAATATTTCCGAAAGTAAGTTGAGTTCCTTTAGTTTTAATGTTTAAAAAAAGCTTAACAAAGACTGAATCCCGTATTGGCTCTAAAAGAGTATCTGTTTCTACGGATATTTTAGTTATAAGCTTATCATCCTCTAAAAGACAAAAAAACGGTCTTTCTCCATCTTTAGGCGCATCTCCACCTGGTAATTCATTTGTATTAGCAGGCATACGTAAAGCATCAAATAAAGTCTTCAATCGATTGTCAATGTCTCCGCCTTGCGAAACAATCGATCCTGGAGATTCAGGACGTAATAAAATTAATCTAATCTCTGCAAGGAGATGGGGTTTTTGGGTTACAAGTGGCACAAAACTGAATTCTCCTACTCTTTTGACCAAAGAAATTTTTCCTGCTTGCGGTTCTTCTTCTAGGTACCCTTCTTCCGGACTAGCATAAATATCAAAAGGTGGCAAAGTCCAAAGTTTTTTAAGTTGAGAGTGAAATATCCGACGAATACTTTGTTTGTCCTGTAAAGTACCATTGGCTTTCAAAGGACCTGAATATATTAGTGTAAATTCCATTTTTCAAAAACTAGAAATGACTATCTATTTTTTACTACCTTCGATTTAACAGCCCAATAATTATGCACCTTTTTGCATTCTTCAACCCAAAATTTTGTTTTATCATTGAAATCTTTGCCTATTTCTTTAGCGTAATCAAAAAATCCTAAACCGGGCTCCTGATCACCAGTCTTGTGAATTACTAGTGTCGAAATCATCCCATGACCAACGCGACTTTCTTCACACGAAAGCTCTCCCAATAACTGCGCCATAATTTGTACTTCATCTTTATTTTCTGTATTTAACCTGACAGCATTAATTCTCTTCGTTAAATCTGAGTAAGTAATTAGACCTCTTCTCTTAGCCATTTCTATTAAAATAATTTTTATTTCATTTTTAATATTATCCCATTCTTTATTGCTGAAATCACTTCTTTTCATATTTATTTAACCGCTCACCGCTTAACGCTATCTTTTCAAAAAACTAGCGAAATTTTTAGGGGGAGCTAGAATTCTTCAAAATTGTCTCTACTCTGACCAAAAATTCATATAAATCCGTATTTTTTATCTCATCAATACCCATTTGCCCAACTATCTTCCTTGAATTATTTTTGACATTTATGCCAATCTGCGAATCAATTTTTTTGTCCGGTTTTATTTCAGTAATATCCTTTGAAATTTGCGCTTGAAAAACATCTCTAATTGCTTTGATCGAGAAATAATTTTCCAAAGCATAGCGTTTTAACTGAAAGCACTCGATATTTAAAGATTTGCAATGTTCTTTAAACTTTTCTCTATGTGTTTTACTTCCGGGGTCGTTATCGATAAGTGCAATCAAATTACTGTTTTCTTTTAGGATTGACAAATCGACTTGAGACATTATATCTCCGCCTAAAGGCCAAAACTTAATCGCATAACCCGCTAATCCTTCTATTTTCTTCAAGAATTCCTCTATGGCAGGGAAATCTTTTGGTCCTTCGGTTAAAATTATTAAATCTGAAATTAAATTATCCGAGGGGGAATAACCTAATTCATTGAGAATTTTAGCTTTGTTTGTTTTCTCCTCAATGCAAACCTGGCCATTAAAATAAGTAAGGAATACTTTATCCACATAACTCGTATCTAAGAAAATATTTGAATGGGTTGATATAAGAAACTGCTTATCAATAGCTGAATCGATAAATCTCAAGAGTTTCCTTTGATATTCTGGATGCAAGTGGTTTTCTGGTTCTTCAATTTGGATAAAATCGAATTCAGGGCTAAAAACAAAAGAAACAATTAATAACACCTCCCGTAAACCTAAACCACAATTATCGGCATCAACCCAACCATCGCATTTATCAATTCTGAACTGCAATTTAATGTTATTTCCTTTGTCGGGTAAAATATTAAATTGGGCCCCATTTGTTATTTGCTTAAAACTATCAAATATACTGACGTAACTCTTGTACTCTTTAGAATATGGTTCTTGATTCTTTAGAAAAAATAAATCATTTAGAAGATTATCCCCGTTTGTAGAAAGTTTTACGGCTGTATCAATCTTAGTTACGGATCCTATCTTTCTTTTGGGATCAATAAGACAAGGCTTAAAATTATCTTCTTCCTGAGAAACAACTACCCTAAAGAACCTATCAAAACTATAACTGTTTCCGTAATTCTGGTGATATTTCTGTTGGAATATTTTCGAGAACTCGTCAACATAATCTTTTTCATAATCTTTATAAAGATACTCGCCGTTATGCGTTTTTATAAACTGTCTAAATGTATCCAGTATTTGATCTGGCGATGGACTTGATGTATTTATAAGAGGCCGATATATCTTAGCTAAATTCTCCAAATTCTCTTCCTTAAATAGTACTCCCAGGGAACGTTTAGCCTTATCCTGCACAGCCTCAAGAATACTCGATTTTCCAGAATTATTCTTCCCGGACAAGACATTTATATGCTCCAAATCAACAATATTTACCTCTTTTATTCCTTTATGTCCTTTCAATTTTAAAGCTTTAACCATTGTTCTCTCGTAAAATTATATTTTCCGACTTTTTTTACAGTCGCATTAACCCGCCCCCGCCTAGCGCTATCTTTTCAAAAAACTGGTGAAAATTTTAGAGGGGAGGAAAATGATTCTTGAATATTAAACTCCATTAAAACATACTTATTTACTCATTATTTTCCTAACTAAGTTTTCAACAGAAACACCCGAATCATTCTTTAGTTTTGAGACTATTTTCTCGGATATTTCTTTAGCCCCAACACGGCCAGAGAGACCCTTAAAATCTCCATTATTTGACCAATCCCATTTCCTTCCAGATTTCAATATTGACAGCATATCTTCAACACCAAATTTACCTTTCGTAAGCACATCATTGATGATTTCAGTTCCCAAAAAACAAGCAGCCCAAAAACCCGCACCACGAAGCATTAAATACTTCTTATAATGCTTCCAAGCTTTTGGTTCCCATTTTCTTAAAGCAAGAAAATAATTTTTAATAACTTTCAACTGAACATCGGGATCTTTCAACGCTGTAAGTTTTGTGGTTCTTGAAAGCATATATTGGATGCCGGTCTTTAAAGCTCTTAATGGGATGATATGAGTGGTTGACTTGTGCCCCCCCTGATAAACAATATCGCAAAATGGGCTATCTTTATCAGAGCTCATTTTCTTTGCAATATATAAATATGGATCTTCTTTTTTTAGAAGCTCATCCCCTGTTAATCTAATCTTAATATTATCTAAGTGACTAGTATCCATCCTTCTCTGGTTATCATTAATATCCTTGAAGAGGGTGATTTCTTGATCCCGAGTTAACCCCATTGCCAAACAAAAAGAAACTGGTTTGCGAAGAGGTGGATAACCTGGATAGTCACCAGAAGCATAATGCAACCTATGATTTCCATCAACCCTCGAGAT
This sequence comes from Candidatus Omnitrophota bacterium, assembly GCA_028715785.1. GTDB lineage: Bacteria > Omnitrophota > Gorgyraeia > Gygaellales > Profunditerraquicolaceae > UBA6249. The sequence goes on along the minus strand of JAQURC010000001.1, from coordinate 282,051 downwards.
AGAAATGCTCTTTCTATTAATCGCTCTCTTCGATATCAACAATACGCCAGTATCTTTGCAATAGGCAAAAGGAATGTATTTAACAACATTCTTATTCCTAGCGCAAAGAAAGACTTCTGGCCAAAAAGCGAAATTGCGTGACGCAACATAATTATAAGCATTCTTAGCATGTGAATGGTTCAAATCCCTTTGAGTACCTTTGGGGTTAATTGTTTGATCATATATATCTGGCTGTGAAATCTGAGAAATAATACTTAAATCTGCAAAACCCCTAAAAACATTAATACCTAGCACTACGCCTCTTATGACCGGGATCTTAGCAAAAATGTTTTTATCTCTCTTAATTAACATAGTTTTTCTCCTTTAATCATTATCGATTATCTTCTTGTCTATTCCTAAAGCTAACTTCCGTAAATGATTATTCCACGATTCAGGGTTACTTTGATTTAAGAAAAAAATATAATAATTTATGCAGGCTTTAGCTATTTCCACAAAAGTTCTCCAATGCTCCATAATATTTCTTAATTCTCTATGTCTTGCATTCTTAGAACCATGCACAATTTTACTCCGAGCGTCGTAAAGATCTTTTAAAAGAACGCTTATACCTTCTCTCTCTTCTAGTTTAACATAAGAAATTAAAGTGTTATAAAGTGAAAATTTAAAATTGATTTCGGTGCTAGTTTCTATAAGAGACTCTAAACTTGTCGTAATGTCGATTATTTTATCGTGATTATCACTTCTCATAAGGCTAGAATTAAATCTTTCCAGCGTGATAATAATTTTATCAGATTTTTCTATCGCTGAATCTAAAATTTTAAAATATGCTATAACCTCTTTTCTTTTTACATTCGGCTTTAGCTTATAATGAAGCTCTCTTAAAGATTCATAATTAATATCTAGTATATCTACAGTCTTACTCAATCTAGCATTTCTATTCTCCTCAATCAAAAAACCAAATAACAACACAATAAAATCTTGACTTGAAAACATATTAAACGTAAATCTTAATGCAGTTGAGATATTCTTAATATACGAATCAACATCAGTAAATTTTTCGTTAACTATATAAATACATTTGGTCTTAGCATTTATCTTTGCAGTATATTCGTTAAGTTGTCCATTAATCACAGCATAATCTTCCTTCGCGATTTCATCAAAATATATATTATCTGTAAGGTAAAATGGCATCCACCTCAGAGAAGCCCTATTCAGTATCGGAATTAAGATCCTTCTATTTACCATAAGTCTAATGTCGTCTCAGCTTCAAAAACTATAATTACTATTATCTTGCTTGAATTATCCTTAAATCTTGCCAAGCGCATCGCTTTACTTTGCCACTATTATCTACTGAGAAAATGTATAAAAGTAACTTCTTAGCAACTTGCCATGGTATGCGTCTAATCGCTATTACAGCGCTCGAAGCAGGAAGACCTAAACCATAATAATACCGCGCGTTACCTACCTTCATTCTTGTTATGATCTGGCCTAAGGAATAAACAAATGCAGTTTCCTTTTGAGACTTTGCAGATTTTGCAGAAGACTCTCCTTTAGTTTCAATAAAGAAATACCGAGAATATTTGTTATGGCAAACTTTTATATCAACGCCTTGTTCGTGAGTTTCTTTCTCAACATAATTCCTTCCCCAGCCATTTCTAAAAAGCCAATCTCTCACTGCCCTTCTAACAAACTTTTCAGAAATCATTTTCTTCATTTTCTTAGCAAGCCTCATTAAAATCTAAAATACTCCATGTCATCCTAATAATTATCAAATTCCAAACAAAGAAATCCTACCCACTTTATTCTTTGCAATACAAAAGCTCATTCTTATCTATATGTCTCAAGAATTCTTCAATAGTTTTTGGTAAAATATAAAGTTTTTCTTTAGATTTTACATATTCAATTTGTCGTTCAGAATCTTTAAATATTGTAGGTGCAATAAAATAACACATTGAATTATTCCTAGCTTTCTTAAATTCTTCTAAGTGTCTAGTTATAGGCCATACTTCCATAACTGTTTGCGTTCTACCTTCGGACATAGTAACTTCAATTAGAATTCCATTGATATCTTCATAGCACTCAATATCTCCTTTATCACCAATACCTGCAGCAGTTGCCGTTGGCAATCCTTCGTCATCACAAGGGTAGTTAGGAACAACCCTAATCTTGGGAAATTTAGACTTAACGGCTAGTGCAACAAGAAACTCTAATCTAATGGGGTTAGAAAGATATTTTAAGATGTCGTCTTTAGTTAATCTTCTTTTGACTAAGTTGAGCATCTCTTCTTTAATCTTATCCCAAGAATAAATATCATTCCATTTCGCTAAATATCTTTCTGCCTCCTTTAAACTTATAGACTTGCTCTCGAATGAAATAAGATTCCTATCAATTCTCGACATATATTCGAAATATTCTTCTTCGGTATCATATTTTTTGTATTGAGAATAATTCGCAATTGCATAGTTGACTTTCTTTTGTTCATTTCTGTTAATATCTATAAAACGTCCACCACCCCTTATAGAAATCAATCCGGTTAATCTCATCTTCCTTATAAATTCATCGGGATAGTCACCTAATATTGATTTATGATTAAATTTCTTAAAACGCCCTCCCATTATTTGGTTAAGACAGATATCGACTATCACTTCCGAACTCGGATTATAACCATATCTTTTTCTTATCTTCTTTATAAGTTTATACAGTTCTTCTGAATTATTATTTTTCCAGAAAATTATCAAGGGCAATTCTAATTTTGAGATTCCCGATCCATTGAAGGCTTGATCATTATCAAGCCTTGCAATTACTTCTAGCAAGAGTATCAATGGCACGTTTTCATTCAACACTCGCCTAAAAGGACTATTGCTTTGGTATTTTACAAAAGCGTTCAGAAATACCTGCTGCTCAAATTCAGGATGTTCCTTATCAACCAGCATCAATCCAACCTCTGAAAATCTTATTTTCTCGCCATTTCTATAAAAAACAAATCCGAGTTCTTTTGCAATCTTAAACCAAGTATCAAACCTAGAAGGCCAACCTTTATCAAAACCTGCTTCTTTATGATTTTGAGGATTGTCTTTAAGAATTCTGGCTATTTCATTATCAGTCAATGATTCTTTTGCTTTTATTTTATTCTTTACAATATTACTTAAATTTGTTGGACGATATAATCCATTCCTTATTATTTCCCCTGAGATCTTTTTAGCTAAATCGTTAGTCAAGATTTGCCCATTATAATTCTTTAATACTCCCAAAAACCATTTTAATCGCTCAGGATTTCTAAGTGTAGTTGTAAATAATAACGGCTTATACTCTGATTGTCGTTTTCTCATAGATTTAGTAGTTAGTAACAAGGACTTCTTTAATTTTCTTTTTCCCATTATTATGGTAATTAATGTAGTTACTTTCCATTTTGTGCACCTTGTATTTACCCATCCATTGAATCAATAGTTCATTTTTGTATCCATTATAATGAGTTACGTTCGATAAAGCGAATTTAATGCCCATTTTGTTGATGCAGTCAACTGAATGAAGTAAATCTGATTCAGATTTATAATCCCAAAGTTTGTTATATTCACTCGAAGCAATTAAATAAGGCGGATCTAAATAAACAAAATTATCCTTAGAAGGTTTTATTTTAGAAAAGAATTTTCTAAAATCTACTGAACTCAAAATTATTTCCTTGTTTTGCACAAAACCAAAATAATTATATAAAGCCCTAGCCACATTTTTATTAAAGTCGACATTTCCTACTGGCAAATTAAATTTTCCTCCTCCATTAAATCTTAACATTCTATTAAAACCATATATAAGCAAAATATATAAAATTAAGGGATCGTTATCTTTTCTTTTGTTGACGCGTTTTCTTAACTTTTCATATCCGCCCTTATTAAATCGTGCAAAATAAGTTTTCTTGCATTCTCGTTTTAGTGAATCAGGGATTACGTCTTCTTTGAATGACCTAGACAGATTATATTTATATATTATTTTCTCGACATTCTGGAAGAAATAACCAGGGTTATTTGAATTCTTGACTAGATACTGGTGTATACTAATAAGGTTTTGATCAATGTCATTTACGAAATATCTCCTTGCCTTAATATTCAAAAATACTGTACCACCACCAACAAAAGGCTCATAAAAATTATCGACTCCTTGCGGAAACAGATCGATTAATTGTTTCATCAGCTTATATTTATCGCCAACATAGAATAATGGAGATCTACTAATATTATTAGTCATGGTTGGCATTTGTAACAAATAGATATTCTTTATGGTTTTTAAAATCGGTATTACCTGCATTAAAATGTCGGTAGTCTTTTTCAAAAACTTTAGTTTTTCCTTTTCTCATTAAAATGTCTTTTATTTCATGAAGAGTTATCTTGTTCTTGGATGAGTTACTTTTAGAATCATACGTATTATTATATGATACTACTATGTACTTTGCCTTGATATCGCTTACTAATTGGCCTAGTTTGCTCTTAGCTTGTACTCGACAATAATCGCTCATATTCTCAGACGCAGGCTTCAACGCTGTGCCATATAGCTTTGGTTTATCCCATTTAGTCAGAGTTTCTAACACATGATAAAATCTACTATACTGTCTTGAATTATACGGGGGATCCACGTAAACAATATCTGTTTCAACTTTCCTAGCTAATAGGTTTGCATCTTCTCTGAAAATATCAACGTTTCTGACACTAATCGGGTCAATAGGTTTCATGAAAAAACCATCTTCAATATGTTCTTTCTTAAAATACGCATCATAATGGCCGACTGTATTAGCAATCTTATCAATCGAATACAACAAAGATGCGATAAGAATATAATATTCTCTTATCGACAAAATATCTCTATTTTCTTCTATGTTCTCTCTAATAAATCCAATAATTTTTGCTGATTTATGACTAAAATATTTGCCTCCAAAACATTCCGAAAAATAATTATCTTCTAAATCATCGCTATCTACATTGTTATAATCCCTGATTATATTATCGATCTTGTTCATATCCCAAGAACCATTACTAAAGAAAGCCTGATAAATTGCGTAATTAGAATGTAAAAGATCGTTCAATACGATCTTCTCGAAATGTCTCGCGGCAACAGCAGCAACAACTCCAGTACCTGCGAAAATATCGGTGAAAGAACTCCTCTCCTTACATTCTCTATCAACTATAGAAAAGATCCAATCTATTAATTTGTACTTATTCCCTATATATCTGCGGTTTTGCAGTTGAAAGTGATTTTTCTTTATCTGTGGGATATTAAAATGTGTTTCTTTTACCTTTTCTGCATCAATTTCATAGATTGGCCTCTCGATTTTCAGTAAATCAAATAAAGTTCCCTGCACTTCTTCCGCTACATAATCCCAGTTATCATTTTTTATCTTTAGTCTTTCATAGAAACTATAGTTTTCGTTATTTGCTATAATAATAAAATCTATAACGGCAATTCCCATAATCTCTCCTGCTTGGGATATTTTCTTAACAACTTCAATGTCTTTTTCGCTTGGTGCTGCGATACCGGAAGGATGATTATGGATTAAAATAATACTTGCTGCGTTAATTTCTACTGCCGGATGGAATATTTCTCTTGGGTGTACCAAGCTTTTATCGAGCAAGCCGATACTTATAGTCTCTTTTTTAATCAAAACATTCCTTGCATTAAGGTATAGACAAATTAAATATTCCTTTTTCTTATCTCTTAAATCATAAACAAGCGATAAGGCATCTTTTGAATTCCTTATTATGACCTCATTTCCCTTTTGTTCTTCATAACACCTCTTTACTAAAGAAATTGCGGAAACTATTTGCAATGCTTTAGCTTGCCCAATGCCTGGAATCTCCAATAGATCTTTAATCTTAATATCTAAAAAGCCTTTACCAAATTTTTTCACAATATGCTCTGAAAGCTGTTTAACATTCTTTCCTTTAATACCGCTTCCAAGTAATATTGCCAAAAGGTCGCTTTTCGAAAGCGCTTCTGCTCCCTTCTTTAGAAATTTTTCTCGCGGCCGATCTACTTGCGGAATATCTTTGATTTTTGTCATCTTTTACCCAATTACTGTTTACTAAACAAAAAACCCTCGCCTTTTGAGCGAAGGTTTTAATTATTTTTGCGTGGCAGTTCCCCCTTCAAACATACCACTTTATTTGATTGTTGATTTATTTTTAGCATAGAAAAGCGCTTTTGTCAATCACTTCTTGTCTCCTGATGCAATTGACGCAGGAAGTGGGGAAATCTAACGCAAATTCTTAATGATGTAACTCATTGCTACACAACAAGTTATGGGTGGGTAACGGGGATCGAACCCGCAACCTTTAGAGCCACAGTCTAACGCTCTGACCAATTGAGCTATACCCACCATAATCTAAAAAGAACTAATTTGCCGAAGCCGGCTTATTTATAACTTCTTCAAAAAATTTCTTGATGCCGTTGCCTACGGCAAATACCCCGTCAATGGCGGCGTTAGAAAAATCCACGCCGTTTTTAATCCCGGTCTGCAGCAGTTTACCCGGCACTAACAGCATATCCTGCGGCCGCAACCCGGCCCTGGCCCTGCCCTGCATAAGCTTGCCCTCAAACGCGGATTTTATATCGCCAAAACCAAAAACCGGCTGGTCCATTTTTGTATGCAGGGTAAAATCCAAAACTACCTTTCCCTGGTTCATAGTTTTAAACATATCCAGCACCGCATCCGTCAACTTCTCCGCTTTTTCCTGCTTCTCTTCAGGAGCCCGAACTTTACGCACGATATCGGCTAACTCCAGATGGCAAGCCGCCGCAACCTCATTATTTACCCCTTTGATATTGCTGCTGAAATTCAGCTTTGCTTTTTCGATGCGCGCCTTTTCCAAATCCACCCAGGTTGAGTAATATGGATAAAAGACAATGGCGTCGATATTTTCAACTTTTAAAGCAGCAAGCATATTCTTCTTATAAGCATTTACCCATCCCTGCGCAAAGATTTTGCCGTCGGGCTCACCGGTATTCCAGGAGATGTTGCCTTTTAAGCTGAAATTAGTTACCGCGTCGGCGCTGACAGTGGATAAATTAGTCGCGTAAAAGTAGATATCCTTGATTTTGAATTTTATGCTTCCGCTGGTTGTTGTTGAATCGATAAAATTTAACAAGCCGGAATAAACTTTTAGGCTTTTTATGGTTATGGGTAAAGCTTTGTTTTGCGCAGTGGAAACGGTGTTGGCAGCCGGCGCTGTGACAGGCGCAGGCGCAACAATTGGCGCGGTTTCTGCAACCGGAGTGCCGTTCTCCCGCACCGTAACAGGCGCGGGTATGCGTTGATAAGTAAGCTGCGGGCTGACAATTTTAACTTTATTAAGAGCGATCCTGCCGATTAGAAGCCCGGGAATGCTGGGTGATACATAAATATAGCCGGCCTTCAGTAAACCTTCAATCGCTAAGCCTCTTATCTCTAAATTTAGCGGCGGCTTAATATCCAGCGCGCCAATAGTAGTTTTACGGCCGCATGCCTGCTCGATTTTATTGGTGATTATATTTTTAGCCTCCACCAGAAAAAAGGCGTAGCCAAGGCTAAAGATAATAACTACAATGGCAATAATTTTGAATTTTTTATTCCAGTTTTTCATAAGTTTTATGCGCCTGGCAGGAATCGAACCTGCTACATTCTGCTTAGAAGGCAGATGCTCTATCCATCTGAGCTACAGGCGCATTAATTTTCAAATTCGGGGCGACAGGACTTGAACCTGTGACCTCCTGCTCCCAAAGCAGGCGCTCTAGCCAAACTGAGCCACGCCCCGTTTTACGCAAATTTTTATTATATCAACCCGCTGCCTGCTTAACAATGTATTTCTGAATTACCCGCCTGGCCTTCTCTAAAGCATGGTAGCGGTGGCTCATCTTATGCTTAATTTTTTCCCCAAGCTGGGCAAAGGTCTTTTTGTATTTCGGGATATAGAATACCGGATCATAACCAAACCCCGCGCTCCCCTTTGGCTCAAAAGCAATCAAACCGTTGCATCTTCCTTCAACTACTCCCACCAGCCCTCCCTTATCGGCTAAGGCCGCAGCGCAAACATAATGCGCTTTTCTTTTTGACCGGGGCAAACCTTTGAGCAATTTTAAAAGTTTAAGATTATTCTTGATATCGTTTTTGCCATTGCCTGAAAAACGCGCTGAATAAATCCCCGGAGCCCCATCCAGGGCATCGACGCATAACCCTGAATCTTCGCCCAAACAAAACTCGCCTGTAAAGCGCGCTAACTTTACCGCTTTCTTTACCGCGTTCTCCTTAAAGGTTTTGCCGTTCTCAATTACCTTCGGAGAATTTTTATAGGCATCCAGGGACAGGAGAACTAAATCCATCCCCTTTAAAATCTCTTTTATTTCAAGCAACTTTTTCTTATTTCGCGTGGCAACTACTAACTTCATTATGCTAAGATATCCCCGACTAATTTTCTTTGGATGGTAAAAAGCTCCTCGATGCCTTTCCTGGCAAAATCCAGCATGCTGTCCATTTTATCTTTAGAAAAAGGCTTGCGTTCCGCATTTCCCTGGACTTCGATAAATTCACCCGAGCCGGTCATAATCACGTTCATGTCCACTTCCGCCTTGGAATCCTCCTCATAGCATAAATCTAAAAGCAGATTATCGTTTAAAATTCCCACGCTGGTAGCGGCAACATAATCCTGAATCGGGACACGAGTAATCTTGCCGTCTTTTTTAAGTTTCTGCAAAGCATCGACCAGGGCGATAAAACTGCCGGTGATCGAAGCGGTGCGCGTGCCGCCGTCCCCCTGGATAACATCGCAGTCAATCCAAATAGTGCGCTCCCCCAAGTATTTCATCTCCGTAACTGCCCGAAGCGATCTGCCGATCAGGCGCTGAATTTCATAAGTGCGGCCGGAATCTTTTCCGCGCGGGATGCGCGTTCCGCAGGAACGGGGAAGCATGCCGTACTCGGCGCTCACCCAGCCTGTGCCGGAGCCTCTTAAAAACGGCGGGACAGTTTCTTCAACCGAAGCGGTGCAGATCACCTTAGTATTGCCCAATTCGATTAAACATGAACCTTCGGGAAACTTAATATAATTTCTGGTAATATTGACTTTTCTGATCTTATCCGCCCCTCGCCCGTCAATCCGCATCATAAATACACCCTCCGTTAGCATCGATTGCCACAATCAAAGGAAAATCCTTTACTTCCAATTTTATGATTGCCTCCGGGCCTAAATCCCGATAAGCAATTGTTTTGGCACCTTTAACATATTTGCTTAATAGCGCCCCGCAGCCGGCGTAAGTTACAAAATAAACTCCTTTATATTTTTTAATTGCATCTCTTACTTCTTTGGAGCGGCCCCCCTTGCCAATCATCCCGCTTAATCCTTGGGCCAGTAAAAGCGGAGTAAACTCATCCATGCGCAAGCTGGTCGTCGGGCCGCAAGAACCAATCACCTTACCCTTAGGAGTGCGCGTAGGCCCGCAATAATAGATAATCGCCCCTTTAAGCTCAAAAGGCAGGCGCTTGCCGGTTTTAATTGCCGCAACCATCCGTTTATGCGCCTGATCCCGGGCAGTATAAATTGTCCCGCTAAAAAAAATCTGCTGGCCGGCTTTTAAGGAGTTCAATTTTTTCATAAAATTATTGAGGCGCTTCTTAAGGCATGGCAGCTGATATTCACGCTCACCGGCAGGCCGGCGATATGCGTGGGATATTTTTGGATTTTTACGGCCAATGCCGTGCACCTGCCGCCTAAACCCATCGGCCCGATCCCGGTTTTATTTATTTTTTTCAATAAATCTTCTTCTAACTTTGAATTTTCGGCTTGTATTTTAATCAATAAAGCCTTCTTGGCCAGAATGCTTGCGTAATCGGCCGTCCCTCCAATTCCCACGCCCACAATATACGGCGGGCAGGCATCCGGGCCCGCGCTTTTAACCGCCTCAACAATAAATTTCTTAATCTCTTCTGTGGCGGCTGTGGGTTTAAACATTTTTAATTGTGATTTATTTTCACAGCCAAAGCCTTTAGGCATGACCGTTAGTTTTATTTTATTTCCCCTAACTATATCCGTATGGATTACGCAGGGAGAAAATTTAGGCTTCCCTCTTAAAAGCGGGTCGCTGACAATAGAATTTCTTAAAAAATATTTTTTATAGCCCTCCTCAATCCCCTTATTTATCGCGGCTTTTAAATCGCCGCTTATCTTTACATCCTGGCCCGCCTCAACAAACACAACCGGCATGCCGGTGTCCTGGCAGATGGCCAGATTCTTTTTCCTGGCATAGGCGGCATTATCCAGTATCGCTTTAAGGATTGTTTTTGCCCGCTGATTTTTCTCAAATTTATAAGCGCCGCGCAAAGCGGATAAAACATCTTGGCGCAAAATAAAATTAGCCTGCCGCACTAATTCAGTAACGGCTTGGGTTATCCTGCTTGCTTTGATCTCTCTCATTTAGCTTTATATTCCCGGCAAACGCTGGTCGTGATACCGCCGCGGGGATTAAAAATCCCGGTAATCTTTAACCAGCGCGGCTTGACCGCGGCCGCAAAATCCTCAAGCATCTTATTGATCAAATGCTCATGAAAAATTCCCACATTGCGGAAGGATATGGTGTACATTTTAAAAGATTTTAACTCCACGCAGAATTTAGCCGGGCGATATTCGATGCGGATCGCCGCAAAATCCGGCAGCCCGGTCTTGGGGCAAATACAGGTGAATTCCGGAATATCCAGATTGATCGTGTAAACTTTATCCGCGTATTGATTAAGCCAGACCTCAATCTTCGGCGTTTCTAGGCCCCTGACATTTTCCTGCAACCCTTCGTAGCTTGACCTATCTTTTCTGTCTTCTGTATTCTGTCTTCCGACTTCTGTTTTTCTCATCTTAACCCCGCTATTTTATGGATCTGCGGTATAACGCAAGCCGTAACTCTGTGTTGATTAGCTGTCTCTTTGAACCGCGATAACTTCTCACCTAAAACATTCATGCTTTCGTAACTGTTCGGCTGTAAAACCAGGACGCTGGAAGGGCTTATCTCCCTGATCAGGCCCAGGGCCTCCAGCAAATCTTCCTCCCGCGTAGCCTGGCAAATAATTGCTTTAAGGAATACTTCTTTTTTAACCGCGACCTTTAAAAATCTCCGGTGCATCTGCCAAAGATTGCCCATCCCGCTTGAACTGGGCAGCTTTAAATCCATGGCCACGATATCGATGTGGTCAATTATCTCCTCTAACTCAAAAAATAATGTGCCGTTTGTTTCCAGGTAATGCCGGTGGCCGTGTTTTGCGGTAAGCTTTAATATTTCTTTTAAAAAATCCTTATATAAAAGCGGTTCTCCGCCGGTAAATGAAACGGAATGGTATTTATTGCGGTAAAGCTTGATCTCCTCGAAAAGCTCGCGCGGCTCATATTCCATAAACCGGTCAAGCTTGGTATCGCAATAGCTGCAGCTTAAATTGCAGTTAAAAAAACGCACGAAAATCTGCTTCTCCCCTAAATAAATGCCTTCGCCCTGTATACTTTCAAATACCTCGGCAATCTTGGCCTTCATCTTTTGTTTAGCGGATCAACTAAACCCGCCTCCTGAAAACCTTTGGCGCGGTAATGGCAGCTGTCGCATATTCCGCAAGGAAGTTTTTGTCCGCGGTAACATGACCAGCTTAAATTAAACGGCACGCCCAGTCTTTGCCCCAAACTGATAATCCGCGCTTTTTTCTTATTTAATAACGGAGCTAAAATTTTGATCCTGCCTCCTCCATACGTTCCGGCCTTGGCCATTTTAGCAAAAGCTTTAAAAAATTCAGGGCGGCAATCGGGATAACCGGAATAATCCTGGGCATGGGCCCCGATAAAAATTGCCTTGGCCTTGATCGTTTCGGCAAACGACAAAGCAAAACTTAAAAATATGATATTACGCGCCGGCACATAAGTAGGCGGGATGCCTTTGGTAATTTTATCCGGGACTTTTATTTTCCTGTCTAAGAGCGCCGAACCCTTCCAGGGAAAATCAATTTTTAAAATCCTGTACGCGGACCCGCTGGCCTTAGCAAGCTTAACGGCGCAATTTATTTCTTTTCGATGCCGCTGGCCGTAATCAAAGATCAGGCAGTGGCAGGTATATCCTTTGGCTTTGGCCAAATATAAAACCGTCGCCGAATCCAGGCCGCCGGATAAAAGCACTACCGCCGGTTTATTCTTCATAAGCAGCGCAGCTGGTGGCGTTTTCCCAAACAGTCACGGAATTAAGCAAAGGAATTTTAGTTATAAGCTTTTTATAAATATATTTCGCGATATTCTCGGATGTCGGGTTGACTTTTTTGAAATAAGCCAGTTTATTTAAATACTTATGGTCCATCTCTTCTAAAACAGCGTTTAATTTTTTCTTGAGCTCCTTGAAATCCACAACTATGCCGATATTATTAAGCTCTTCTGATTTGACAACCGCTTCTATCCGCCAGTTATGGCCGTGCAGCTCCTCGCACTTGCCCTTATAGCCTCTTAAATTATGCGCGGAGCTAAAGGTGCCTTCCACTTTCAAGCTATACATTATCCACCTTTTTAACGTTGGTTAATTTCCTGCCCATAAATCTATGGGCCAAAGAACTGAACCACTCCGGATTATCGCTGACATAAAATTTATGCTTTCCGCCTTTACCGCGGTTAAGCATGTCTTCGCCGGCTAAGATCTTCTTTACCTCAAAAGCCACCTGCTTGGCCGAATCGATCAAAGTGACATGTTTGCCTAAAATTTCCTGGATTACCGGCTTAAGCAATGGATAATGCGTGCAGCCTAAAATTACCGTATCCACTCCGGCCTGGCGCAGCGGTTTTAAATAAGTCCTGGCCACGCTTAAAACAACCTCGCCGCTAAACCATCCCTCCTCGACAAAGGGGACAAACAACGGGCAGGCAACCGCGGTAACTTTGGCCTTAGGGTCAAGCTGCCTGATCTCTTTTTCATAAGTGCGGCTTTTAATCGTTCCCTTGGTCCCGATCACCCCGATCCTTTTATTCTGCGAAGCATAAACCGCCTCTCTTGCTCCGGGGGTAATTACCCCGATAATCGGGGCGCGGAAATGGTTCTTGATCACCGGCAGGGCAAAACTGGAGGCGGTGTTACAGGCAACGCAGATAAGCTTAACATCCTGTTTTAATAAAAATAAAATATTCTCGATGGAAAAACGGATAACTGTCTGCGGCGACTTGATCCCGTAAGGGACCCGGGCGGTATCGCCGAAATAAACTATGTTTTCATTGGGCAGCTGGCGGATTATCTCCCTGGCTACCGTCAGCCCGCCCACCCCTGAATCAAAAATACCGATTGAGCTCATCTTCTCGATTCCTCCACTAATGCCATATCCTGTGAATAATCCCTCAGGCCTTCCACTATGCCTTCGGCTAATTTTTGGCGATACGCGGCGGTCCTTAATAATCTTTCTTCGTTCAGATTCGAAACAAAACCCACCTCAATCAATATGCCCGGCATCCTGATCCCTTTTAACACCTGGAAACGGGCATTTTTTACTCCCAAAATATTAGCGTCAATACAGGAATCCATGATCCTGCATAGAGAATGAGAGAGCGCTATAGATTCAGCCCGGCTATTGGCATAAATCATATCCCAGACAATTGTCCTTAAATCCTGGGAGCTGCTGGCAAAGGCAGCGTCCTTTAAATTTAATGAAGCGCTCCTTGCGGTAAGGGCGGCGCGTTTGGCGTCACTGACGCTGGGGGCAACATAATAAACTTCAAAGCCGCTTAAAGAACGCGAACGCGCGGCGTTAGAATGAACGCTGATAAATAAATCCGCCCCGGATCTATTGGCAATGCTCACCCGGCTGGAAAGGGGGATAAACCTATCCGTTGAACGGGTGAGGGCTGTCTGCACGCCTTCCTCTTTCAAAAGGCTGCTTAATCTTTTGGCGATATCTAAATTTATATCTTTTTCCCTTAAGCCGCTTCTGCCGATGGCTCCGGGATCATTGCCTCCGTGGCCGGCGTCGATAACAACTCTGGCTAATTTTATTCTACCCGCTCCGCGGCGGCGAAGCGCCGCGGCGGCCGGTTTAAACAATACATCAAAAACCTCTTCTTTAAACTGCCTCGGCACCACAATCGTGCCTTGATAAACATCCACGGGAGAATTTAAATGCATGATGTTATCATTAACTAAAATCAGGCTATCCCCTACCCGCAAATTCACGGACTTATTGTTACTGCTCAAATAAACCGTGCGCAAAAGCGGCTCATACTGCATCGGGATATGGCGCAGATCGCATAGGCTGATTAAAGGATAATAGGTTTTTCCGCCGATAGAATAAGCAGCGATATTTTCTCCGGTTGGAACGCTAACGCAGCCACTGATTAAGAGAACCAGGGAGATAGAAAGAAAAAATAATTTTAAAGATTTATCCACTTTCATAATTTTATGGTGGAGGTGGGCGGAATCGGACCGCCGTCCTTAAGTAATCAAATAAAAGCCGCTACATGCTTAGCCTTGTAATTTATCTTAACCTTGCAACTTCTACATGGCAGGATTTGCAAGGAGCAGCCTTTTAAATTTCGCTCCGGCTTCAAAGGCAACCACCGGAGCTATCCTACTAAGGCCCTAATCCGTCCCGTAGGCGTAGACGGTTAGAGGCTTCGGACTTAATGAAGTCCGAAGGCTGGTACGCCCGCTACAGGCGCTAAAAACATTGCTGTTTTTGGCGCTAAGCGATTGAACACTTGCGTGTTTGTGTTTGCGTTTATATTGTGCACGGGTTATTAACGCGGCTAACCATGCGTCCGCGGCATGCTGCTTTTATCCGACATATCTTAAGTCGAACCCTTTCACCCCCCCTATTTATTTTCTTTTACTCTTTACCGCCCGGCGCATTTCACGATCCGTTTCCCTGCGCTTGATACTTTCGCGCTTATCGTAAAGTTTTTTGCCTTTACAAAGCGCCAATTCCACTTTAACAAAACCCCGGTCATTAAAATAAATTTTTAACGGAATTAAGGTCAGGCCTTTTTGGGTAAGCTTGCCGGTAATTCTTTGGATTTGATTCTTATGTAAAAGAAGCTTACGCGGCCGGTCCGGGTCAACGTTTAGGTAACTAGCCTCGGTGTAATGGCTGATATGGGCGTTGTATAAAAAAATCTCTTCTTTTTCAGAGCGGGCAAAACTGTCGTCTAAATTAATTTTGCCGGCGCGCAGGGATTTTACTTCCGACCCCTTAAGCTCAATACCGCTCTCTACGGATTCTAAGACTTCATAATCCCTATAAGCCTTGCGGTTAGTTATGATAATTTTACTCATTTTAGCACAACCAGCGATAAATATAAACCTAAAAATAACGGTATCGTAACTAAGCTGATGATGTGGCTAAAAAATACCCCCTGGCTGATCAAAGCGTCTTCCCGGTTATAATGGCGGATAATCACCGATAAAGAGGTTGCCGAGGGCATGGCTAACTGCATGACGATTAAAAAACCAAATAATTGCGGCAGGCCCAGCTTCAGCACAATCCACATGCCTAACAGCGGCAGAATAATCAACTTGCCTAAGAGAAAAAAGGAAACCGCCTTTTTATCGATATTCTTCAGGCGCGCTAAAGCAACGTTTCCTCCGACGACAATCAAGGCCAAAGGCAGGGTGCAGTTACCGATCATCTGGACAGGTTTAAATATGACCGCCGGTATGAATTTATTTAACCCCAGCGCTATAAGCGCAAGGGTCGATAAATTCGCGATTACCGGAGGGCTGAAAATATGCCGCAGTTTAAACTTTGCCTCTTTATCGTAAGTAAGCAGGTATATTCCCAGCGACCAGGCCACTAGATCAAAACCCAACAGGAACAGGAATATATAAATAAAAATATTGTTCAGCTCCTGGCCGGAAAATATGGCGGCCACCATCGCCAAAGGCAGGTATCCGGAATTCTGAAAACCCGCCAGGCTTAAAAACTGCAGTTTATGGTTTTTTAACTTTATAAGCTTAAGTAAAAATAAACCTACCAGCAGGCCGGAAGCGGTAATCGCCAGGCTGACCAGCGGGAAAATCCACCAATTCGGATAAAGGCTGAAGCTGAAATTCTGCAGCAGCTGGGTAAAGATCATAGCCGGGAAAATAACCTGGATCACCAGGCGGCTTAAAGCGTCAAGCCCGGGGTGGGAAAGCATATTTTTCCTGACCAAATAATAACCCAAAGCCCCCAAAATGAATATCTGGGCCATGGCAAGTCCGGTGATTTTAAAATGCTCCAAAAACACTATTTCTCCTCTTTAGTAAATTATTATTATAACAGCAAAAAATCCTTGCCGCAATTCATTTATAACCGGAATTGATAACTAATTGACAGGAGTATTGCGCTAAGATATACTTAATCTGATTTTTGCGGGGGTGGCGGAATGGCAGACGCGCACGTCTCAGAAGCGTGTGGGGCAACCCTTGAGGGTTCAACTCCCTCCTCCCGCACCATTTATTAATATCTCTCTCCTCCCATTCACTCAAAATAGACATTAAGCGAAATTGAATGTACCAATCAACTCCCCCCCATATTCCGCAAGTTACTGCAATAAAAAATCCGGTATTGCCTCATGCCGAATTCCTTTTTTTAGGGCCTAAAACCTAACAAAATTCCTATTGAAGAAAAAGATTTTATGTTAGATTTTACCATTCGAGCCGTCTATTGCGGTAGAAAGGAGAGATAAAATATGCCTGAATTAATTTCTATAGAAGTAATAACCAGTAAGATTTTTGTAGTAAGGGGTAAAAAAGTGATGTTGGATAGAGACCTGGCGCAATTGTATGAGGTAACGACAA
Organism: Candidatus Omnitrophota bacterium; assembly: GCA_028715785.1. Lineage (GTDB taxonomy): Bacteria > Omnitrophota > Gorgyraeia > Gygaellales > Profunditerraquicolaceae > UBA6249. The sequence continues at coordinate 265,272 of JAQURC010000001.1, read as the reverse complement.
AAAGATTGAACGAACAGGTAAAACGTAACATTAAACGGTTCCCGGAAGATTTTATGCTTCAATTGACCAAAAAAGAAAAAGATGAACTAGTCGCAATTTGCGACCGGTTCGATTCTATGAAGCATTCAACCGTCTTGCCCTATGCCTTTACAGAGCAAGGGATAGCCATGTTATCGGGTGTATTAAACAGTAACCGGGCTATTATGGTAAATATCCAAATTATGCGGGCTTTTACCCAATTAAGGCGCATGCTTTTAACTAACAGAGATCTTAAACATAAGATTGAAGAAATGGAGAAAAAATACGATAAGCAATTTGTAATAGTTTTCCAGGCTATAAAGCAATTACTGGAACTACCCCCGGTAAAGGAGAAGAGGATAATCGGATTTCGTACTTACGATGAAAACAAAAAAGCCTGAATTTTGGAGTGTGCAGCTTATCCGACAAATCACCTTTTAAGTATTTCTCAGAGGAAAAACACTTATTTACCCCTAAGCTTCATGACTTTGTCCTTCCATTTCCGGCGGCACTCTCGATAGGCTTTAAAAGAGGGTTTGCGGGAATAATCCCAGCGCACTAAACCAAAATAATCTACCCCATTTTTCCAGTGATTTTTAGTGTCCCGGAAAAAAGCCCAAAAAATTTTCTCCACCCGGGGATCTTTTAATAGTTCAGTATACACGTCTTTTACCCATTGGGCTTGCTGGCGTTCATCAGGATTTTTACCCATCCACCAATTATCCGCCTTTAATCCCAACTTTACCCCGGGACAACCGATTTCAGTTACCCAGATTTTCTTCTTGGTATCCCCGTTGCGCAGCATTATCTTATGGGCAAGGTTAAAATAACCGGCTAAACCTTTTATGCCGCCTTTGCCATGTAAAGGGCTTTCGAAAAAATGCAGGTTTAATATATCAAAATAATCTTTGGCCCCATTGTCATAAAGGTGATTGATGCTGGCCGGCCCATTGGCAATACCGCCGTTTAGGATCTTACAATCCGGATCTATTTTTTTAGCCGCCAGATACACTTCTTTTAGCAGGCCGCAATAGGAATTAAGGCTGTCCTGTTGTTTCCAGTAGATAGCAGAATCCGGCTCATTCCAAACCTCCCAGTATTTAACCTGCTCCTTATAGCGCTGTATAACTTTGCCCGCGTAATTGACGAATATTTTATTATCTTTGGGCGGGCAATTCCATTCTCCGCAGGAAGAAGCCCAACTTGTACTGTAATGCAAAATACCCAAGATATTGATTCCTTTACCTTTGAGTAATTTAACGATGTTATCGTATCTGGAAAAATCAAACTTACCCTCTTGCGCTTCAATATCCCCCCACAGAAAATCCAATCTTACCCAGCCAACCCCGGCCTCCTGCATCAAGGAAACAGTTTTCTCCAAATCACGATCACCGGAATATTTATAGTTGTTCCAAGAATGGTTCCAATGCAGGAACTCTAAAACTCCAAACGGATTATCGAAATTGGCTTTACTTAAATCTGCTGATTTATTATTCATATTTCCTTTAGGCCGATTCTCCGCGGCCAACAAACTGGAAAAGGTTAACAAAATTGCCGCTAAAAAATAAAATATTTTATTTGTGAGTTTCTTGTTCAATGTTGATATAATCCCCGAAGCTGATTTGCTCCCCCAGTTCCTGCTTAACTACCCTGATCCTGTCAGGCACATAGGGGTGGGTTTTAAAATAGGAACGCTCCTTAAGCGGCATCCTGCGGTTTATATCCTGCAGCCTGGTCAGAAAAGTGATCATGCCGTGCGGGTCATAACCTGCCAATTTAGCGTAGCGGGCACCCAATTGGTCCGCCAGCAGCTCATCCTCGCGGCTGTAACCCAGAAGAAATTGCAAAAAAGCGGCATCCGCGGCAGAGCCTACTTCCCCTGTTCCGGGAGCAGGAGTTACAGCCACTAACAATCTTAATATGGAATAACTTTGCATTGCCTGGAGTTTTTTGATACTGTGCCGGGCGACGATATGGCCTACCTCGTGCGCCAAAACGCAGGCCAGTTCATCATCGCTGGAAACCTTATCCAATAATCCGCTGTTGACATAGACATAGCCTCCGGGCAAAGAAACGGCATTTACCGTATCATCATCCAAAACCTGAAAATAGTAATCGATCTCTTTCCTGTCGCTTACCGCGGCTATTTTTTTGCCGATATCCTCTACGCGTTTCTTCTGTAAAGGGTCGTTGGAAAATTTTAATTCCTTCTCCACCTGGCGGTTGATCGCCTGGCCCATAGCTACTTCCTTATCCGTGCTGTAGTAATATTTTTCCTCCTGTTTGGTGGCAAGATTATACTCGGTGGAACAGCCGGAGAGCGCCCAGGCAAAACAAATTAAAGACAACACCCCCAGTTTCTGAAAAATACGATAAAGTTTCCGCAAAGGCAGGCCGACGACATTATAGAAACAACCGTCTATCTTCTTGATAAAAAATGCCCCCTTGCCTTGAATGTCAAAACTCCCCGCTTTATCCAAAGGAGAAACCTGCTTGAAATAATTATTGATCTCTCTATCGCTTAATTGATCCATATAAACTTTTGTTTTCTCATAGTCAATGGCGATTCGATCTTTGCCCTTATCTTTTTTTATAACTGCCAGGCCGGTATAAAGCCATTGCGGCGCACTCGATAATTTCTTAAGCATAATCCGGGCAACGCGTATGTTTTTGGGCTTGCCGAATATTTTCCCATCCTGCACGCAGATCGTATCGGCGGCAATAATAATACCCTCTTTTACCCTGCCGGCAACTTCTCTGGCCTTGTCGCGCGCGTTATTTTTAACTAATTGCGCGTAGGATAAATTTCCGCGCCGGTCATTCTCTTTAATTTTAGAGGAAAGGACTTTAAACTTCAGGCCGAATTTCTCTAACAGCTTCTTCCTGGCTTTGGATTTAGAGGCTAAGTAAATTTTGCTCATCATATATATTATTTACGGGTCCTGCCGAGCCTTGTTCTCGCAGCACCGCTTGCTCGCCCCAGCGTGGCTCGCTGCGCTTCGGCAAAAATTTTCGCTCTGCCGAAACATTTATTGTGGGCAACCATGCCCGCTCAAATTTTTGAGATGCTGCTCGAATCAAGTCTCGTCACCCGTAAATATAACTTTAACTTGATGCTGCATTTTCTCCGGCCAAATATCCCGTCGAGAAAGCCGCCTGAAGGTTAAATCCGCCGGTATCGGCGTCCACATCGATCATCTCCCCGCAAAAATACAGGCCCTTGATCAGGCGCGATTCCATGCTGCGCGGATTTATCTCCTTTAAGCTGACTCCGCCGCGAGTAACCATAGCTTCTTCAAGGGGCCGCGGCCCGGAAATCTCCATTCGGAAACTTTTGAGTAAAGAAATTATCTTTTGCCTTTGCTCTTGAGTAATCTGGCTGCATTTTGTAAGCGGAGCGATTCCCGTGGTATCCATAAAAACTTTAATCAAACGCAGGGGCAATAATTCTTTAAGCGTATTCTGGATAATTTTTTTAGAATTAGCTTTAAACTCCCTAAGCAGGCGGCCATCCAGTTGTTCGATAGATAACGCCGGCTTTAAATCTATATCCACGTAAACTTTTTTGCCTGCCGCCAGCAAATCGATCACCCTGCCGCTTAAAGTAATCACCAGCGGCCCGGATATCCCGGTTGAGCTAAAAACTAATTCCCCAACCTCGGAAATAATCTGCGTTTTGCCGCCGGAAAACTCAAGCCGGATATTACGCAGGGTTAAACCTTCCAATCTTTTAGGGTAACTTTGTTTTACATCCAAAGCAACCAAACCTGCCCGCAAAGGCACAACGGTATGGCCGGATTTTTTAGCGATATTTATTGCTGATGCGTCGGAACCGGTAAGACTGTAACTTGCCCCTCCGCCGGCTAAAATTATCCGATCAGCGGTAATAATTTTTTCATCCTCTAAACGTACCCCCCGGACTTTCCCGTCTTTAACCAGCAAATCAATAACCTGGCTCTTGCAAATAATCTTTACGCCAAGTTTTTCCAATTCTTTTTTTAATATATCCAGGACGCCGGAAGACCGGTCGCTTTGAGGGAAGACGCGCATCTGGCGCTCAACTTTTAGTTTTAAGCCGCGCTCTTCAAAAAAAGCAATCAACTGCGAATGAAAGAACTTTTTAAAAGCATCCCTTAAGAAATCGCCGCCTTTAGAAAAACGCTTGAGGAAATCCTGAAGATCTTCGGTATTGGTGAGATTGCAGCGGCCCTTGCCGCTTAAAAGGAGTTTGTTGCCCAGGGTGCTCTTTTTTTCAAGCAGGGTTACCTCCCGGCCAAGAGCTGCCGCCCGGATTGCCGCCATCATCCCCGATGGCCCTGCGCCGACTACTACGATTTTTATTTTTTCCACGGAAATATTTAGAGGCCAAAATCGGCGATTTGAAAGATTGACTCCAACTTTAAACCCGCTTTGGCTAAATTTTCAACAGCCCCCTGGTCGCGATCGACAATTACGATTGCCTTCCCGGCGATTACCCCGATTTTATCCAATGCCTGTTTAGCCTCCAGGATTGCTTTGCCGCTGGTCGCCACGTCATCGATAAGAATTACCCGATCGCCTTTTTTTAGCTCCGGCCCTTCAACCTGCCTCTGCGTCCCATGCTCTTTGGCCTGTTTGCGCACAATGAAACACTTAATCGGCTGTTTATTTATATAGCTTAAAACAGCCAGCGCCCCCGCAATAGGATCAGCCCCCAAAGTCGGGCCGCCGATAGCATCCACAGCTTCATCTTTAATCATATCCAGGATAATTCCGGCAGCCAGATACGCGCCTTCCGGAGTCAGGGTAATTACCCGGCCGTCAAGATAATAATTGCTTTCCTTACCCGAAGAAAGCACGAATTTACCTCTTTTCAGGGCATCTTTATTCAACAATTTAAATAATTTTTCCTTTAATTCCGCGGGGTTTGTCTTTTTCATGACAATAATTCTACTCTCGATACAGCCGGCTGTCAATTACTTTGACAAAGCCGGTTTTCATTGTTATTATATCTTTATGTTGTCCGGCCTGCTTAAAGGATTAAAGGATTTAATTTATCCAAACTACTGCCTGGTTTGTAAAAACAGGATCGAAGCAGCCAAAGAGCGGGATTTAGTCTGCCCCGCTTGCTGGGACAAGGTCGAAAAGAACCTGCCTCCTTTCTGCGCCTCATGCGGCAGGCACCTGGACGCCAAAGCAATCGAGAAAAACGCCTGCGCAAGCTGTTCAAACGTAAAATTCTATTTTGACCGGGCATTCAGCCCCTGCCTATATACGGGCGCGATAAAAAAATTGATCCATGAATTTAAATATGGCGGCAAAGATTATCTGGGTGAGCCCTTGGGCTCGATTATAAATACTTTTATCCGGGATTATAATTTACCGATTGAACATCTTGATTTCATCGTCCCGGTACCGCTGCATAAAAGCCGGCAAAGAGAAAGGGAATTCAACCAGGCCGAAATTTTAAGCCGGCAGATAGGCAGGGAATTTGATAAAGAGGTATTAACTGACGGGTTGATCCGCAATAAACCGACCAGGACTCAAACGGAGCTAACTCCGCAGGAGCGCATGCGCAATGTAGAGAAAAGCTTTCTGGTTACCAAACCGCAGCTGATTAAAGACAAAAACTTACTGCTTATCGACGACGTATTGACTACCGGGGCCACCTCAAACGAAGCAGCTAAAAGTTTAAAGGAAGCCGGAGCCAAGATAGTCCTTTTAATGACTTTAGCCAACTAAAATGAAAATACTGCGTAATTATATTTTGAAGGAATTTATCGGGCCCCTGCTTCTATGCCTTGGAACATTAACTTTCCTGATGGTATTGATCGGCAATTTAAAACGCATTGCCGATTTAGTCATCAATAAAGGAGTGGACATCTTCAGCGTGGTGCAGATTTTTATCTATCTTACTCCTTATATCGTTACCTATACCCTGCCCATATCGATACTGGTGGCGATACTGCTTGCTTTTGGCAGGTTATCCGGAGATAACGAAGTGATCGCAATACGGGCAAGCGGAATAAATTTGTTTAAATTGATCCTCCCCTTATTGACCATCGGCCTGGCTTTAAGTTTGGCGCTGGCGGTTTTTAACGATCAGGCGGCCTCTTACGCGCATTTTGCTTACCGCAGGGTCCTGCAGGAAATGGGGATAAAAAATCCTACCGCGGCATTCGAAGAAGGGGTATTTATCGACTCCTTCCAGAAATACGTCCTTTTCATCTATCATGTGGACCAGAAAAAGAACCGGCTCAACAACATCCGCATTTATGAACCGCAAGGCGAAGACAAGCCCACGCGCACGATTGTCGCCCGCGCCGGGGAATTTATCACCATTCCAGGAAAAAACGCCATAAAATTAAAACTCATCGACGGAACAAGCGATGAACCGGACCCGGAAAACCCCACTAACTTTTATAAGCTTAATTTCCGCACTTATTTTATGAACCTGGATATGGCCCAGATGCAGGATAAGGTTGTGGATAAAAAATACAAAGAAATGACCATTCGGGAATTAAAGAAAGAGGCGAAAAAATTAAAAAACGAAGGGATAAGCCCTGCCCCCCTGATTACCAAGATACATGAAAAGCTGGCTTTGGCATTTTCCTGTTTTGTGTTTATGCTCCTGGGTTCATCGCTGGGGATCATTACGCGCCGGCGCGAAAAAACCATTAACATCGGGATTGCCGTGCTGATTATCATCTGCTATTATCCCTTGTATATAGGCCTGGTGGCAATGGCCATCGAAGGGGCCATTCCCGCCACCCTTGCCTGCTGGATCCCAAATATTATATTTGCCGGAGTTGGAGGCTACTTAACCTATAAACTATGCGCATCTTAGACCGCTATATCTTAAAATCGATCGTCACCATATTTTTTTCCTGTCTTTTTGTTTTCCTCTTTCTTTATATTGTTATTGACCTGCTTTCAAATTTAGACGAGATATTGAAACACCGGGCAACTTTAGCGCTTTTGGTCCGCTATTATTTATCATATCTTCCGATAATATTCGTACAAGTCTCTCCCTTTGCCTGCCTGTTAAGCACGGTCTATACCTTCGGCAGGCTCAATCATAATAATGAAATAATTGCCATGCGTTCAAGCGGCTTGAGTATATTTGAGATTGCCAGAGACGCTCTGATTTTTGGTTTACTAATCAGCCTGGCGGTATTCTGGGTAAGCGACAGGTTAGTCCCTCCTTCTTTGGTTGAAAATCAAAAGATCAAAACCCAGATAGAAGAAGACGCAATAAAAAATAAACCCGCAACAGCCGAAACGATCACCAACCTTTCGATGTACGGATTAAGGAACAGGTTATTTTTCATCAATAAATTTTCACTTGGCACCAAAACCATGGAAGGGATCACTATCCTCGAGCATGACCAGCACCAGAACCTGACCCAAAAAATTATTGCTTCCAAGGGCGTCTATCAGGACGGGCTGTGGAGGTTTTTCCAGACGATCACTTATAGTTTTGACCAGAACGGGCAGGTAATCGATGAGCCGATTTACATGGAAGAAGAAATCATGAGCATACCGGAAACTCCGCAGGACATCGCGTCCTTAAGGCAAAAGCCGGAACAGATGAATATACGCCAGATGCAGAATTATATCTGGAGGCTTTCCAAGAGCGGGGCAACGGGGATCATCCGGAATTTAAAGGTGGACCTTTACCAGCGGTTTAGTTCGCCGTTTACAAGCGTAATAATCATATTTCTGGGGATCCCTTTTTCGCTGATGATGCGTAAACGCGCCACGGGAATGTCGGCTATCGGAGTATCGATTATGGTGGGATTTTTTTACTATGTCCTGGATGCCGTGTGCCTGGCGCTGGGAAAATCCGGGTTGCTTATGCCCGCTTTATCCGCCTCATTAAGCCACATGATCGTCTTATCCACCAGCCTCTATCTTATCGCCAAACTCCCTTAAATCTAGGTAGGGGACGGTTCTATCAAGCGTTTTTTTGAAAGATAGAACCGTCCCCTAGATTTTATATTATATTGCTATCAACCACAAAATTAACATATTGCTCTTGTCTTATTTTAGCAGAATCTGATAATCCAAGATATGCCGGGCTTAAAGTAATAAGCTCATCCGGTTTATTATTGGCATAATAATTATAACTCGAAAATGAATACTCTCCTGGGTAATTCACCATACCTGCGCGGACAGGATTAAGTTCAATATATTTACCACATTGCAACAGGTACGAATCCGTATCGATAATATTACTCTTAAATCTGTCCTGCCAAAAATGGCCAAAATAACCATACTTTTTTCGGTAATAATGAAAGTAAGTCAAATTTAACTGCTTCATGAATCTTGATAAAGCACTATCTGGATTAAGATTTAAAATGATATGAATATGGGTATTCATCAAGCAATAATGAAAAATATCGATTTTATTCTCCTCTTTTAGGCTTCGTAATAGCGTATAGTAGCGTAGTTTATCATTATCACTATGGAATATAATATTTTGGTTGTTGCCCCTACTGATAACATGTAAAGCCGAATTTTCTGGAATTATCCGTTTAGCCCTAGGCATAAAAACCCTCCTTTTACTACAATTGACGCAAAAGAAGAGAGAATCTAACTAAAATAAAGAGGGGACGGTTCTATCAAGCGTTTTTTTGAAAGATAGAACCGTCCCCTTTATTTATAAATTCGGGGGATGCGGCTGCCTAAACCGCAGACAATCTCATAAGGAATGGTGCCGGATAATTCAGCAAGCTCTTCAACGGTAATTTTCTGCCTGCCCTGCTCTCCGATTAAGACAACTTCATCGCCGACCTTCGGCCTGAAATTGCCGATATCAACCATGATCTGATCCATACAAATCCGGCCGGCGACGCGGAATCTCCTGCCTCCGATCAAAAGCCAGGCTAAATTGGAAAGGTTGCGCGGATAACCGTCGCCGTAACCAATAGGCAAAGTAACAATGCGGCTTGGCCGTTTAGTTATATAAGTGCGGCCGTAACTTATGCCGGTGCCTGCGGGGACACGTTTAATAAAAATAATCCGGGTCTTTAAACTTAAAACGGGTTTTAATTTTATGCGCAGCCGCTCTTTAGGATACAAGCCATAGATGACCAGACCCGGCCTGACCATGGTAAAATGGCTGTCTTTGTAGTCGATCAAGCCGATGCTGTTAGCGGCGTGCACCAGGGGGATAACGATACCGCTTTTCTTTAAATCACCCACCAGCTTCTCAAATAAATTGACTTGATAATCGGTAAACTTGCGGTCAAGATCCGCAAAGGCAAAATGCGTAAAAATACCTTCAATCCTGACGTGCTTAAGCTTATGTATATCTTTGGCTAATTTAAACGCGCCATCAGGCAAAACTCCGATCCTGCCCATGCCGGTATCCACTTTTATATGTAAGCTTATTTTCTTTTTTAGCTTAGCGGCCATAGTGTCAATGGCAGAAGCCATTTCTTGATCGCAAACCGTCGGAGTAAAGCAATAGGTAAAAAGCGGCCGGATATCTTTTTTCAGGATCAGGCCAAGGAGCAAGACGGGTGTTTTTATGCCTGCCTTTCTTAATTTTATCCCTTCATCAATAGAAGCAACCCCTAAATAATCCGCGCCGCAGGCGGACAATCTCTTGGCGACGGGGACCAACCCATGGCCGTAAGCATCGGCTTTTACGGTAACCAGGATTTTTGTCCGGGGCTCAAGGAGAGCTTTAACCTCTTTGAAATTATGTTCTAAATTATTCAGGTTGACCTCTGCCCAGGTGGGCCGGTAACCTATTTTGTCTTTATCTGGCATTCTTTGGGATATAAATAAATTGGTTTTACATTCAGCGCCGAAGTAAATTGCCTGGCCTTGATTTTTACCAGGGCCAACTCCATAAGATTATGCGCCTTCAAACCCCAATAATCCTTGTCCAAAACAGCCGCGCCTTTTATGCCGGTTGATATTCTGTTTCCATATAAGGCTAAAGCGTCTCCTAAAATTACCGGCTTGGCAGCGCGGAATCTTTTTAAAAATTCATCTAAACTTAAAAGAGAATACGGGCTTTTACGTTTTAGCGATCCCCTCTCATATTTATAAGAGCTGCAGTAAATAAGCCCCCTTCTGGCATCAAGAGCGGTAACAATCGGCCGCTCTGTCGGCCCGACATTGCCGGCTAAGATATCCAGCGAAGATATGCCGATAACCGGTTTATTTCTGACCAGGCTTAATCCTTTGATCGTGGCCAGGCCGATACGCATGCCGGTAAAAGACCCTGGGCCCAGGCCGCAGGCAAAATAATCGATATCCGCTATTTTTAACCCTGCCGCCGCAACCACCCTCTGGATCGTCGGAGCCAGTAATTCCGAAAGGCTCCTGCCTACCTCAAGATTATATTCGTAGAGCTTACCGCCGGCATAAACCCCCAGGCAAAGGTTTTTGGTCGTCGTATCAATGCCGAGTATCTTCATGGATTTTTTCCAATAATCCTTTATGTCTTCTGCCTTTAGCGCTGAATTTAAGCAGCCTTTTATTCTTGGCCTTTGTCAATAGCTTAATCTTTAAAAATTCCTTTGGCAAGAGGAATTTTAACCGTTCGGGCCATTCAATAATCGTCACCGCTTGCGAGTAAAAATACTCTTCATACCCTAAACTAAAAATATCCTCGATGGTTCCAACACGGTAAAGGTCAAAATGCTGCAGTAAATGTTTGCCTTGGTGCACACGTAACAAAACAAAGGTCGGGCTGATCACATTATCCTTATTAATCCCCAGGCCCTGCGCGATCCCTTTGGCTAAAACCGTCTTTCCTGCGCCTAGTGAACCGGATAAAAGAATGATCTCGCCTCCGGTAAGATTACGCGCCAGCTTCCTGCCTATTTTTAATGTTTGACTAACTGAAGTAGATAATTCTTCCATTTAGAAATGCCGGTAGCCTTGAGGTTTAAGTTTAGAATATTTATTGTTAAGGTCAATCAACCTTAAGCCAAACGCTTCCGGCATGATTTCACCGATAACTTTAAAATGATATTTGGAGCTCTTGATAATTTTATTGACCCAATCCCTGGATGCGGTAAAAAGCAATTCAAACTCCTCGCCTGAACAAAGCGCATCCGTAACGCCCTCTGCCGCCGCGCTTAGCGGAATAAGGCTTTCATACAAAACCGCCCCTACCGCGCTCTGCTCTAAAATGTGCCCCAAATCCTGGATTAACCCGTCGGAAACATCGATCATCGCGTTAATTTTAAAATTATCCGCCAGAAAACGCGCCTCTTTCAGGCGGGGGGTAAATTTCAAATGCTTTCCTTTGATTGATCCCCCAAATTCACCGGTAACCATAATTATATCGCCAACCTTGGCGCCGCGGCGCAGGCAGAGCTTATTTTTTTCAACCTCACCCAGCATACTGACATTAATGATCAATTTATCCGCCGCGCTGATGTCGCCTCCGACAATATTGATCTTGAATTTTTTTGCCAGATCGCATAAACCCCGGGCCAACAGGTCAATCTGGTCAACTTGCATATTTTTGTGCAGGCCAAGGGAGACTACCGCATGTCTGGGCAGGCCGGCGCAGGCGGCAATATCGCTGATTGAAATAGCCAAAGCCTTTCTTCCCACAAGCTCCAGATTATCATTTTTTCTAAAATCTACCCCCTCAACGATCATATCAGTGGTGAATAATTGGTATTTATTCTTATCTAATTTTAAGACCGCGCAATCATCTCCGCTGCCTGCAACCACCGAAGAGTCGGTCTTGATTTTCTTTTGGAACCTCTTAATTAACCCAAATTCGCCAATCTCTTTTAAACGCATTTTTCTCTCTCCAAAATTTTCCTGATATTTTTAAAATAAGGCCGCCGAATAACTCCTCTATCCGTGATCAGCGCGCTGATTAACTGGTGGGGCGTAACGTCAAAAGCAGGATTTAATACCTTAACCCCAAACGGAGCAATATCTTTCTTCAGTAAAATTTTACTCACCTCTTCTGCTTTGCGCATTTCAATCTCAATACTATGGCCATTTTTTATCTTTAAATCAAATGTGCTCTTGGGCGCTGCGATATAAAAAGGTATCTTGTGGTATTTACATAGGATCGCCAGATTCAAAGTGCCGATCTTATTGGCGGAATCCCCGTTGGCGGCAATCCGGTCTGCGCCGGCAATCACCGCGTCGATCTCTCCGTTACGCATAAGCCAGGCTGCGGTATTATCGGCGATCATCGTCACATCCACGCCTTTCTGATGCAATTCCCAGACGGACAAACGCGCCCCCTGCAATAAAGGCCGCGTTTCACAGGAAAAAACTTTTATTTTCTTGCCCTCTTCCTTAGCCCGGTAAATTACTCCCAAAGCGGTGCCATAATCAATGGTCGCCAGTATTCCGGCATTACAGATTGTCAAAACCGTGCTGCTATCTTTAAGTAACTTTGCCCCACAGGCGCCGATTTTACGGCAGGAAACCATATCCTCCCGCATAATCTTTTTGGCTTCGGAAAGAATAATTTTTTTAATCTTAGGGATTAGCTGCTTTTTATTATTTTCAGCAATCCGGCAAATCCTTTCAATACCCCAGAATAAATTCCTGGCTGTCGGGCGGGAACTGGCGATATATCCAGCCGCTTTATTCAACCTGCGGCTAAATCCCGACCAGTCAGAGCCCGGATAATCTTTGATTCCTAAGTACATTCCCAAACCGGCAGCTGCCCCCAATGCCGGAGCACCGCGCACCTGCATTATTTTTATTGCCTGCCATAAATTTTTTAAGTTATCAATATCAAGATAAGCCAACTTGCGCGGTAGCTTGGTTTGATCGATCAACCTGATTTTATTATTCTTCCAGTCTATTGTGCGGATATACATTATAGTCCTATAATTTTAGCCAGGATACTCTTCTTTACGCCGATGGCTGCTTCCGGACAGCTCTCCTGGCAGCAGAAACAGGCAATACATTTTTTATAATCAAAATGAATGCGGGCGGAAAGACGAATACACTGGCGCGGGCAAACTTTAACGCAGCGGCCGCAGTGGATGCATTTTGGATCCAGGCAATAAGGATAATACCTGATCAGGCTTTTAAGTATCTTTTTAACCGCCAGCGGCAGCTTATTTATTTTTACCGAATTTACCGGAAGGATAAACGGCCGGATATTTAATTTATCAATATCCTCTCCCTCGATCTTGATCCGGCTAAGCTGATTTTCCCCTAAGCCGCGCCGGGCTGCCTCTTTTGTCGCTAAAACCTCCTGATTGCTAATCCCCATAATTTTGGCCATCACCGTATCCAGAGCCACGCAATCCGCACCGCCTAATAAAAGGCCAAGCGCACGAAGTTTTCCGCTGGTTGCCGGGCCATCCCCTTCCATGGCTAATATCCCGTCGATAATCGTCAGGGCGGGCCTGGCCTCCTGATATATATCCACCAGGATCTTGGCAAATTCAGGCGGCTCAAAATAATCCTTATGCAGCTCGGTTTTGTAAGTTCCGGAGACCAGGCCAAAAAGATTCTTGATTGCTCCGGTAAGCAAAGTAAACTCATGGGTTTTAAATTTAGGCAGGCTGATCAAATGATCGCATTCATCAAGCCAGGTTGTCAGCGGAAATTTTGCGCGCATCCTGCGTTTATCAAAAGTAACCAGGCGCACATCCTCCTCCCGGCAAACTTTTCTTATGCCGGTTAGATCATATACCTGGTCCACATTTTCAATATACTTACCCCAGACGCTCGGGCCGTCGCCGGCAATAACCTGGCAGTTTATTTCCTTTAATATATGAATGACCGCCCTGACTACTTCGGGATGAGTGGTAATAGCGCACTCCGGCCCTTTAGACATCAAAAGATTAGGCTTGACCAATACGCGTGAGCCGGGTTTAATAAAATTAGTAATCCCGCCCAAGAGATTAACTGTATTCCTTACCGCCAGCTCAACGCCTGCCGGTTCATAACCGGCGCATTTAACCACGGAAACTTTAGAATAAAGGGGACGGTTCTCTTCTTCATAAAACCGTCTGATAGAACCGTCCCCTTTTATTCTCATGGTAATTTAAAGAATTCCTTTGCATTTTGGGTAGTTTTCTCCGCGATTTCGGCAAAACTGGCCCCCTTGAGCCGGCTGACCTCTTCTGCCAGTAATTTTATCTGAAGCGGCTCGTTGCGTTTTCCCCGGAAACCTTCCGGCGATAAATACGGCGCGTCAGTCTCAAGCATTAACCGATCAAGCGGAACCAACCTAACCATATCTCGTAGGCCTTGAGCTTTTTTATAAGTAATATTGCAAGTAAAAGAAATAAAAAATCCTGCGCCTAAACATTCTCGCAGAAAATTTTCATCGCCGGAAAAACAGTGCACCACTGCCCGAAGCGGCAGCGCGGTTTTTAAAATTTGCAGTGTGTCCTTCTCCGCCTGCCGGCAGTGGATCACCAGCGGCAGCTTTAAATCTTTGGCTAACTCAATCTGTTTGATAAATGCCTGTTTTTGATTATCCTGGCTGGATAAGTTGCGGTAATAATCCAAGCCGGTTTCTCCGATGGCAATTACCTTATTCTTTTGCGCTAAACTTTTTAATTTATCCTCTGCCTGCGAGTTAAAAGTATCGGCATCATGCGGATGCACTCCCACACTGGCATAAACCTCCCCATACTTCTGCGCCAATGCGCAGGAAGCAGTTGAAGATTCTAACGTTGAACCAATATTGATAAAATAAGCGATCCCCATTGCTTTTGCCCGCTGGATAACCGCGTCGCGATCCGGGTCAAAGGGAGGAAAATCAAGATGGCAATGCGTGTCAATTAACATAAAAACAGAACTTATTTCTTTTTAATTTCAATGCGCGGAAATAATGGGGCGCCTTTTTTAATCTCCGCGCCGCCTAACTGCAGAATAATCGACTCCGCGGTCTTTGGCATAAACGGAGCGATTTGGCGGCCGATCTTTCGAATCGCGTAAACCAATAAATAAATAAACCTCTTGAGCTCTTCATCTTTTTCTTCTTTAACTAAATTCCAGGGCTTGGTCTGCTCAACATATTTATTGGTGATGCCGATTAGCTCCCAAATTTTTTCAAGGGCCAGACTAAAATCATTTCCCCAGCTAAGTGGCAGAGAAACTTCCTTTGACAAACCTGCCAATTTTTCTTTTATCACCTCCCCGCTCTGATCATAAATGGTATTCTCAATATCCAAATCCGGGATTTTACCCGCGTAGTATTTTTCAACCATCGTCAGCGTGCGATAAATAAGATTGCCCAGGTCATTGGCCAGGTCACCGTTAAATCTCTTGATTATCGCCTCTTCGGAAAAGTTCCCGTCTAAACCAAACGGCACATCGCGCAAAAGAAAATACCGGTAGACATCAATGCCGAATTTATCGACCATCTCCACCGGATTAACCACATTGCCGCGCGATTTGGACATCTTGTCTTCATTGATCATCCACCAGCCATGGGCAAAAATCGTATCCGGCTGCCTGATCCCCAAAGCCTCCAGCATAATCGGCCAGTAAATCGCATGATGCCTTAAAATATCTTTACCCAAAAGCTGCACCACCTTAACATCCTTATCCCACCAGTCGGAGCGATAGATATTCTGGCTGTCAAATTCGCCGACGGCGCTGATATAATTAATCAGGGCGTCAAACCAGACATAGGTAACATGCTTTGGGCTAAACGGCAGGGGGATTCCCCAACTTAGCCGCTCAACCGGCCGGGATATACAAAGATCCTCTAATTTATTATTCTCTAAAAACCCTAAAACCTCGTTCCTTCTGGAGACCGGCTGAATATAATGGATCCGTTCGGGATTCTTATCGGTATCTTTAATATATTTAATCAGCCAGTCCTGGTATTTTGATAACTTAAAGAAAAAATTAGTTTCGCTGATCTTCTCAAGCGGGCGGTGGCAGTCCGGGCAAAGATTATCGGTAATCTGCGAAAGCGGCCAGAATGTTTCACAGGGAGTGCAATACCAGCCTTCGTATTTACCCTCGTAAATATCCCCTTTATCATAGACGATCTGAAGCGACTTTTGCACGAATTTAATATGCCTGTCCTGGGTTGTGCGGATAAAGTCATCGTTGGATATCTCAAGCTTCTTCCACAAATCCCTGAACTGGATCACTACTTTATCGACGAATTCGATCGGGGCAAGTTTGGCCTCATCCGCTGCTTTTTTGATCTTCTGTCCGTGTTCATCGGTTCCGGTAAGAAACCAGACATTTTCTTTTCCCAGGATATTGCGGTTATAGCGGGCCAGGGTATCTGCGGCAATATTAGTGTATGAATGGCCGATGTGCGGAGAAGCATTCACATAATAAATAGGAGTGGTAATATAAAATTTATTTGCCATGCTCTTTTTCTTTATAGCTTACTTCAAGATAACCGCCTTCTTCAAGCTCTACGCCGACTACCCGCTTAAAAACATTAATGCTGACAACCTTGCCTTTGCCCTGGGGGGTAGTTACATGCTCTCCTTCGTGCGGCAGGCCTTTTGAAAGCAGCTTGTAGGTTTCATATTCATAGGAAAGGCAGCACATCAGCCGGCCGCATAAGCCCGAAATTTTGGGAGGGTTTAACGGCAGCCCTTCTTCTTTGGCCATCTTGATGGTTACCGGCTCAAAATCTTTGAGGAATTTTTTGCAGCAAAGCTCGCGGCCGCATGAGCCGTATCCGCCAAAAAGCCGGGCTTCATCCCTGACCCCGATCTGCCTTAATTCGATGCGCGCCTTAAACATTTTCGCCAGGTCCTTGACCAAGTTACGGAAATCCACCCTGCCGTCGGAAGTAAAGTAAAATAAAATTTTGGAGCGGTCAAAGGAATACTCCGCCTTCACCAGCTTCATCTCCAATTTATGTTCCAGTATCTTTTTTTCGCAAACGCTATACGCTTCTTTGGCTTTAATGGTGTTATCTTCAATCTGCTTGAGGTCGCTTTCCCTGGCCAGGCGGATTATTTTTTTCGGCGGCTCTTTTGCGCCGCCTTCTTCGACGGCGCAGCAACGGGCATGCCCCGGTAAAACAACGCTTCCATAGTCTAGGCCCCGGTCGCACTCGACAATCACGCAATCCCCGGCTTTTAAAATTAAATTCCCGGCATGATAAAGCTGGACCAGGCCGGAATTCCTGAGTTGGACTAAAATCATGCCTTCCATAGTTGCGCTCCTAAGTTGTGCAAAAGTAATTTGCTGTTGATATTTCTTTCCAAATACAGGGTGCTCTCTGAAATAGCTGCCATAATATTATCAAGTTCTTTAAATGAAAATTTAGGAATTAATTTTAATAAATCCTCCCGGCGGTCTAGATGGATTATTTCTTTATCCGGCAAGCCCGCCTTAAGCAGATACAGGTCCCTGAACCAGGAAGCAAGAATATTCAAGGAAAAACGCAACTGCTCTTTAGTTTGCCCCATCAAGTTACGATCAAGGGGTTTTGCGGAAAGCACAAAGGAATTAAATATTTTGTTTTTCTCCTGCAATTGCAAAGAATCCTTGAGTTTCAAGGCCAGACCTAATCTGCCTTCGGCATAATAAGCAAGAAAATGCGCGCTAAGTTTATCCAGGGAATGATCTTTAATCAAAAAATCCTCAAGTTCTGCCCTGACCAAAGGAGCAAACTTGACCACCTTGCAGCGGCTAAGCACGGTCTTGATAATATTCTGCGGTTTATGGGTGATTAAAATAATCAACGTGCTCTTAGGAGGCTCCTCCAGTATTTTCAGTAAAGAATTGGCTGATTCGGTATTAAGTTTATGGGCGTTATCGATAATAAAAACCTTCATTGCCCCTTCATACGGCTTAAAACTTGCCTCCCGCAAAATACCGCGGATATCTTCGATCTTTATTTGCGCTTCGCCGTTTTCGATAATATGCAAATCCGGATGCCCTGAATTTTCGATCTTGCGGCATGAATCGCAGAGGCCGCAGGGTTTATCAGTTTGAGCCGTACAGTTTAATTTTTGGGCAACCATTTTAGCGACCATCCGCTTGCCGATCCCCTCCGGCCCGCTAAAAATAAATCCTCCGGAAAAACCGGAGCCTTGGATATAAGCGTTGATTATCGCTAAAGGTTTTTGGTGCCCTAAAATATCAGCAAAGCGCATTGACGATCTCCCTGATCTTCTCTTGCGTCTTAAATTTATCTTCCTGGACCTTGACGATTTTTATCCTTTGCGGCTGGCCTTTAGCCAGCGCCAGATACCCTTTCCTTACTTTTTCATGATAACTAACCGAGCGCTGCTCGATACGATCTTTGCAATTATGCCGGTATTTCAGCCCGCTTTTAACCGGCAGGTCTAAAAAAATAGTCAAATCCGGCGCTATGCCTTGGGTGGCAAAATTACCGATTGATTTAATCAGTTTTATATCGATGCCTAAACCATAACCCTGATAAGCAATCGTCGAATCCATGAACCGGTCGCAGACAACAATTTTCCCGGCGATAAGCGCGGGTTTAATAATTTCTTCAACCACCTGGGCGCGGGCCGCCATATAAAGCAAGGTTTCGGCTAAAGGAGATATTTTATTTTTGGAATCAAGCAGGATTTTTCTAATGATCTCGCTTACCTTTACGCCGCCGGGCTCGCGCAGATAGGTAACCCTTAAACCTTTGGATTTAAGGTGGCTAAAAAGCATCTTTGACTGCGTGCTTTTGCCGCAGCCCTCCGACCCTTCGAATGTAATGAATTTACCTTTCATATCTCAATCTTCCCTCCAGCGTCTGCCTTGTTTTGTTTCTCCGCGCACCGCTCGATTTTCCCCAGAGTGGAAAATCTTCGCTCGGCCAGAATTTTGCGCTCTGCCGAGACATTTATCAAGGGCAACCGTGCCCGCGCAAAATTCTCACGTGCGCTCCGAAACAAACCAAGTCAGGCACTACAATTTTCTACGCCAGATTGTTTTATCATTCTTGTCTTCTAATATGACCCCTTTTCCTTCCAATTCTTTTCTTATCTTATCTGCTAAAGCAAAATTCCTTTCTTTACGCGCCTTATTTCTTTCAAGAATCTTAGACTCAATTTCGTAATCTACGTTAAGAAGTTGTAATTTTGCAGGTGAAAGGCCTAGGATTGTGGAAAATTCTACTAAGGCGTATTCAGCTGTTTTAACAAAAACAGCGTTATCCATATTTTTATAAGCCAAATTTACTAGATTAAATATACAAGATATGGCTTGTGGCGTATTAAAATTGTCATCCATGGCTTCCACAAACTCATTCTTGATTACATTAATTTCTTCGATCTCATTACTAACAGAAGCTCCAAAATAAGATATATCACGAGCTTTCCAGGAAAAATTTAAAATCCTGTCCAGCGCTTGTTTTATTTCTTCGATTTTTTTATCGTTATAATCTATAGGATGTAAATAATGCGTGGATAAAAAGAATAATTTTAAAATATCTGCGTCTTTATATTCACCCAGAAAATCCTTTATGGTAATAAAATTACCTAAAGATTTAGCCATTTTCTGACCATTAATAGTAAGTAAACCGTGATGTATCCAGTAGCGGGCAAATTTATTACCCGCAGCTTCAGATTGGGCAATTTCGTTTTCATGGTGAGGAAAAATAAGATCCAGGCCGCCGCCGTGGATATCAAATTCATCCCCTAAGATATCCGAACTCATTACGGAGCACTCGATATGCCAACCAGGCCTGCCTTTTCCCCAGGGGCTGTCCCAGGCAGGCTCTCCGGATTTAGCTGCCTTCCATAAAGCAAAATCAAGCGGGTCTCTCTTTTTTTCACCCAGGCCAATCCTTGCCCCTGCTTCCATTTTTTCTATCGCCTGGTTAGATAATTTACCATAATCCTTTGCTTTTTTGATATCAAAATACACATCGCCTTCAGAAACATAAGCGCAGCCCTTATTAATAAGCTGGCCGATAAATTTCTGCATTAAAGGATTTTCTTGGCTGACATACTCGGTTGCCCTGGGTTCAACGTCCGGATCAAGGATGCCTAAGCTTTTCATATCTTCATGATAAATGTCCAGGTATTTGGTAGAAACCTTTTTAACCGCTGCGTTTAGGTCCTCTCCCTTAAATTCTTTTTGCGCCTTATCGATAATCTTATCATCGACATCAGTTACATTCCTGACAAATTTAACCTTGTATCCTCTGTATATTAAATGCTTTCTGATCACATCAAAGATATATGCGCTACGGGCATGCCCAATATGCGGCTGATCATAAACCGTAGGGCCGCAGACATACATCTTAATCTCTTTTGGCTTTAAGGGGACAAATTCTTCTTTTTTTCTTGTGAGGGAATTATATATGAAAATAGGCATAAAATTCGTGTAACGTTAAATGTGTAACGTGTAATGTCGGTGTAATGATTGATTGTGTAATGTAGGATCTTTTTTTCGTTACACATAACTTTCGTTACGCCCGCTTTACACATTACACAAGATTTATAGTTTCTTTTCCAATCTCTTCATTCTCTCTTCCAGCTCTTCGATCGACTGCATGATCGGGTCCAGTATATGCACATGGTCCAGGCTAATATCCATTTTTTTGCCGTCCTGTTTGGTAATCCTTCCGGGAACACCCACAACCGTGGAATTTGGCGGAACATCTTTGACCACCACCGCGTTTGCCCCGATATAAGAATTATCTCCGATGGTAATATTACCTAAAACTTTGGCGCCGGCTCCGATCACCACATTATTGCCGACAGTAGGATGGCGTTTTCCCTTAACGATTCCAGTCCCGCCCAAGGTTGTACCCTGGTAAAGCAAAACATCATCTCCGACAATCGCGGTCTCCCCAATCACCACGCCTAAGCCATGGTCGATAAAAAACCGTTTGCCGATTTTGGCCCCCGGATGGATTTCAATACCGGTAGAAAACCGGGCAATCTGGGATAAAAGGCGCGCCAGAAAAAATAAATGCGTTTGATATAAACAATGCGCCAGCCGATAATAAATTAAAGCGTGCAGCCCGGGATAAAGCAAGATTATCTCCATAAAACTTTTTGCCGCCGGATCCCTTTTTTGCGCCGCCCTGATATCGGCGTAAAAAATCACGGAAATAAGCATAAACTTAATTAAATAAAGCACCGCTATTAAAATCAATATATTTATAATCAAAGAAATCATCATTTTACGCCCCCCTTAACCAAAGAAGCTGCCGCGTAACAGGCGATTGCCTCCCGATTTCCTACCGCGTCCAGCCCTTCATTTGTTTTTGCTTTGATGTTTAAAACTTCCTGGCCGATGCCAAGAAGTGAAGAAATATTTTCTTTCATCTGTTGCTTAAACGGCACCAGCTTAGGCTCCTGGGCGATAATGACGACATCCAGGTTATTGATTTGATAACCGCTCTTATCCACTAACCCCTTGACGGCTTGGAGTAGCTTGCTGCTGGCAATACCCTGATATTTAGGATCCGTATCCGGAAAATGTTCGCCGATATCCCCCAGCCCTAAAGCTCCTAGCAAAGCGTCGCAAAGCGCGTGGATCAAGGCGTCACCGTCGGAATGCCCCAAGAGGCCCTTAATATAGGGGATCTCTACCGCCCCTAAAAATAACGGCCTGCCCGCGATCAATCGATGGATATCATAACCTATCCCGACTTTAAATTGCATCACCAATGCCTCCTGGCAATCTCTCCGGCAAACAATAGGTCAACGCTAGTAGTAATTTTGATATTTTCATCACTGCCTAAAACAACCTGAACTTTTTTTCCCAATTTCTCCACCAAAGAAGCGTCATCCGTAACATCGCCTCGGGAATATTTTTTATAAGCTTCAACAATAAGCTCTTTTTTAAAAACTTGCGGAGTCTGGATCTCCCAGAGATTAACCCTGTCCACGGTTTTATCAACCAACGAGCCCGCTTTGACGCTTTTAATCGTTGCTTTCACCGGTACCCCTAATATAGCCGCGCCGGTTTTTTTGGCGGCAACGATAACCTTACCAATCAATTCACGCTCAATAAACGGCCGGGCCGAATCATGGATCAGTACCCAATCGCTCTTTACGCTGACAACTTTTAAGCCATTAGCTACCGAATCCTGCCGGCGCGCCCCGCCCAAAACAAAAGCTTTTATTTTTTTAAAAGAATATTTCTTTAGGACATTGCTGATTGCTTGCTGATTGCTTGCGCTAACCACCACGATAATTTCATCAATATCCGGATGCCTGTTTAAAACCCCAAGAGAATAAACTATTGCCGGCAAATTGCCAATTTTTACTAAAGGCTTCGGTACCAAAGCATTAAGCCGCCTGCCCTGCCCCGCGGCCAGAACAATCGCGCTAAGCATTATTTTTCTATTTTTGTAAAGATCATCCTGCCGGCCTGAGTTTGCAGGACTGAGGTGACCACAACTTTAACATCCTGGCCGAGCAACCTGCGGGCATCCTCAACTACCACCATCGTGCCGTCATCAAGGTAGCCCACCGCCTGGTTATGCTCTTTACCTTCTTTAATCAACTTGATCCGCATCTCTTCCCCGGGAAAAACCACGGGTTTTAAAGCGTTGGCCAGTTCATTGATATTTAAAACCTTGATCCCCTGGATACTGGCGACGCGGTTTAAATTAAAATCAACGGTAAGGATCTTGGCTTCCAGCAGCTTGGCCAGCAATACCAGCTTTGCGTCCACCTCGGTGGTCTCGGTAAAATCTTGTTCATGAATCGTAATATCCATGCCCGGTTCATTTTGGATCGCATTTAGTATCTCCAGCCCCCGCCTGCCCCGCTGGCGCTTGATCGGATCGGTAGAATCGGCGATCTGCTGTAATTCCCGAAGCACGAATTTCGGGATGATGATTTTGCCCCCTAAAAAACGGGTTTTACAAAGGTCCACGATCCTGCCGTCGATAATCACGCTGGTATCCAAAAGCACCACGTCCTGCGACTGGTCCTGCCGGCGCAGGCGCACGTAAGGGATGATGATATTAAATTCATCTTTTCCGCGCAGGGCCATGACCATGCCCAGGTAGCAAAAAACCAAAGTCAGCCCCACCCTGATCCTGGAAAGCGCAACCGGATCGATAGGGGCAATACTAAAAGCATCTCCGACCAGCTTGGCCATGATCAACCCTAAGATCAACCCAAATACCGCGCTGGACAGGCCGCTTACCGAAACTTTACGCAACCCTGCTTCGGCGGCAATCATTACCAATGCCACTAAAGCGCCGACGACCAAACCGATTAAACCGGAACCGTTAATCACCACCGTCTGATAGCCAATCGCCATACTGCCTAAAATAAATAAAAGCCGCGCTAATAATAAATTCATTTCTTTGCCTCCTTGCCCACAAATGATCCTAAGATAGTATCTAAAGCTTCCTTTAAAGTAGAAACGGGAATAATTTCCATATCCGAGGTTTTAAGTCTAATATTCTTGATGCTGTTTTTGGGTAATACGCAATGCTTAAAACCCAGCTTTTCCGCTTCATTGATCCGCGTGAGTACCTGCGAAATACTTCTAATCTCCCCGCTTAACCCCACTTCTCCTAAAACTACCGCCCGCGGCAAGACCACCTGCTCCCGGAAACTTGAAGCGATCACAGCGCAAACCGCTAGATCCGCCGCCGGGTCTTCGATTTTTATGCCTCCTGCAACATTCACAAATATATCTTCCGCTTCAAGGGCCAGCCCCATCCGTTTTTCTAACACCGCAACCAGCAAAGAAAGACGGTTAAAATCAAAACCCTGCGCCCGCCTGCGGGCATAGCCGAAACTGCTTCTTGAAACCAATGACTGGATCTCAACCAAAAGCGGCCGCGTCCCTTCCAAAATCGAAGTCACAATTGTGCCGGAAACATCGCTGGGCCGCTCCGAAAGGAATATCTCCGACGGGTTCTTTACTTCCGCCAAACCCTGCGCCCCCATTTCAAATACGCCGATTTCATTGGTTGAGCCAAACCTGTTTTTCACCGCGCGCAATATCCTGTAGATGGCGAAACGGTCCCCTTCAAAATAAAGCACCGTGTCCACGATATGCTCTAAAACCCGCGGCCCGGCCAGGGTACCTTCTTTGGTAACATGGCCGATGATAAAAATCGAGGTTGCGGTAGTTTTGGCTAATTGCGTCAGGATCCCGGCGCACTCTCTTACCTGGCTGACACTGCCGGGAGAAGAGCTGATCCCGGAATCAAAAATAACCTGGATGGAATCGATGATGACAACCTGGGGTTTTAATTTTTTGATGTATTCGACAATTAAGGATAAGTCCGTTTGATTGACGATATAAAGATTATCCGCGCCGGATTCACCCAAACGCCGGGCGCGTAATTTAGTCTGGGCCACGCTTTCTTCGCCGCTGACATAAAGCACGCCCAGGCCCTGTTTAGTCAGGTGGTTAGAAACCTGCAAAGAAATAGTAGACTTGCCTACTCCGGGGTCACCGCCGATTAAAATCACCGAGCCCTTGACAATCCCGCCGCCTAAAACCCGGTCCAGTTCGACAATATTAGTCTTTAACCTGTCTTCATCCTTAGCCACCACATCCCTTAAAAGTACCGGCCCCTCTTTATACAAAGAGACCCTTTCTTTGGTCCCGGATGCGGGGACAGCATAATCTTCTTCGTTAAAAGAATTCCAGCTGTTGCAATCCGGGCACTTACCCAGCCATTTGGGCGATTGATACCCGCAATTTGAACAGCTAAAAACCGATTTTGTTTTCATTATTTCTTTTCTTTAGTCCTGAAAAATAACTTCCAGGGATTCTTGCGCACATCGGTAACCATGGCATCCAGTTCTTTATAGAGCTTGTCGTCGTAAATAAGCTTGCCCAATGTGCCCTCTTTATTCCTGATCTGGGCCAGGCCCTCATCCAGGTTGCGCATTATATTTTCAGCCTCATTGAATATCGTATGTATCGGCAAGGGATCAATTCCGGCCATGGCCCCATTTTCTTTAACCGGGTTGGCATAATCTTTACCGGGTATTATCTCCACATATTTTTCCCCCAACAACCCCAGGGTATTTACCCAAACCGTGGAATCAGCCGGGATCTTGATAATATCTCTGACCCAAATTACCAGGCACACATTTGAACGGCTTTCCCCGGGGACAAATTCCAGCTTAATCCTTTTTACCTCCCCCACATCGACTCCGGCAAAACGCACCGGCGCTCCGACTTTCACGCCGTTAACAAAATTAAAATTGACATTGATCCGGTATCCGGAACTCCAGGTTTTAAATCCGCCAATCGATAATATAAAAGTAACTAAGATTACCAGGCCTATAAAAACAAAAATGCCCACCTTTAGCTCTAATTTGGTTTTTCCGAATATCATTTAAGCCTCCTTAAAAGTATCGATTGCTTCGGTTATCGGCCCCTTGGAGAGCCCGTTAATAAACTGGTGCACTACCGGGTCTTGAGTATGCTGGATCTGTTCAGGCGTCCCTTCTAAAATTATTTTTCCTTTATACAGCATAGCAATCTGGTCGGCGATGTGGTAGGCGCTGCGCATATCATGAGTAACCACAAAGGAAGTGACTTTTAATTTATCATGGAGCGAGCGGATAAGCCGGTTAATGCTGTCGGCGGTAATCGGATCGACTCCCGTAGTCGGCTCATCATAGAGAATAATTTCAGGCTTGATGCAAATCGCCCGCGCCAGGGCCACGCGTTTCTTCATCCCTCCGCTTAACTCCGAAGGCATAAGGTTACCGATCCCGCCCAGGTCCACTAAAGATAAAGATTCCTCCACGCGCTCCAGGATTTCTTTCTGGCTGATACGCGTATGCTCAAATAAACCAAAACCGACATTTTCAGCGACATTCATCGAATCAAAAAGCGCTCCGCCCTGAAATACCATGCTGATTTTAGAGCGCAGGGCGTTTAATTCTAATTCTTTTAAGCCAGCCACCTCTTTGCCGTTAACCAAAACCCTGCCTCTGTCCGGTTTTAATAACCCGACGATATGTTTGAGTAAAACCGATTTCCCGCAGCCGCTCCTGCCGATAATTACGCAGGTCTGGCCGGTGGGCACCTTTAAATTCAGCCGGTCCAAAACTAAGTTGGTGCCGAACCTCTTGGTTAAGTTTTCTATCTCGATCATTTTTAAGGAAAAATAAAATAAAAAAGCGCGGTAAAGATACAGTCAGCGGCGATGATCATGAGAAAAGTAACGACTACCGAACGCATCGTCGCCTTACCGACCCCTTCGGCCCCGCCTTCGACGTTAAAACCTTCATAGCAGCTTACCAAAGCGATAATCATTCCAAAGATCAAGGACTTGAATAACCCGGTGAACAAATCTTTATAGAACAGCGCGGTAAAGGTTATATGCATATACATACTGCTGGTAATCCCCAGTTTCAGGACGCAGATAAGGTAACCGCCCAGTATGCCGATAATGTCGGCATACAAGGTAAGGATGGGAAGCATCAGGCTTAGAGACACAAAGCGCGGGACTACCAGGTATTTCACGGGGTTAGCCGCTAAAGTTTCCAAGGCGTCGATCTGCTCGGTAACCTGCATGGAACCAAGCTCGGCGGTATGGGACGCCCCGACCCTGCCGGCAACTACCAGCGCCGTAATCACCGGGCCTAATTCGCGCACGATCGCCAAAGCTACAAGGCTGGCAATATACATCTCCGAGCCCAGGCGCTGCATAAAATACGCTGACTGCAAAGCAAAGATAAAACCGATAAACAAAGCAACCACCGAAACAATCGGGAAACTTTCATAACCGGCTTTATTGGATTGTTCGATTATATGGCCGTATTTATACGGAGGCTTAAGCGTCAAATACACGGTTTGCGCGGTTAAATTGGCTAAGCCGCCGCAGAAATACATAAAAGTAATTATCCTGCGGCCCAGGTCAATGAAAAATAACGTAAGCATTATTCAAAAACAAGCTCTTCATTTTTGCGCGTTACTTTAATCGAAGAGCCCTCCTTATATTTTTTAGAGATGATCTCCCCTGCCAACGGGTCTTCCAGGAACCTCTGGATGGTCCTCTTTAAGGGCCGGGCGCCAAAAACCGGATCAAATCCTTTTTCGATTAAAAGATCCTTGGCCTCCCTGCTGACCTCTAAAGTTATCTTCTGGTCCTTCAGGCGCTGGATGACATAACCGATCTCGATATCGATGATCTGCGAGAGCTCCTCTTTGGCTAACTGCCTGAAAACAATAATATCATCGATACGGTTTAAGAACTCCGGCTTAAAAGCATGCTTGACGGATTCAAGCAATTTATCCTTCATATCCTGATAAGTGCCTTCCTCCTTCTGCGTCCTAAACCCCAACGAGCCGGTCTTGCGGATCAATTCCGCTCCCACGTTGGAGGTCATAATGATGATCGTATTCTTAAAATCGACTTTGCGGCCGAAGCTGTCGGTAAGCCTGCCTTCTTCAAAAACCTGCAGCAGTAAATTAAAAACATCCGGATGCGCTTTTTCAATCTCATCCAGAAGTATGACCGCGTAAGGCCGGCGGCGGACACGTTCGGTAAGCTGGCCGCCCTCTTCATAACCGACGTATCCCGGAGGAGCCCCGATCAGGCGGGAAACATTAAACTTCTCCATATACTCCGACATATCCAACTGCAAGAGAGCGTCTTCGTCGCCGAACATAAATTCCGCCAGCGCCCGGGCAAGCAGGGTTTTACCGACCCCGGTAGGGCCCAAAAATATAAATGAACCGATTGGCCGCTTGGGGTCTTTGATCCCGGCGCGCGAGCGCCTCACCGCGTGGGCGATAGCTTCGATAGCTTCGTTCTGTCCGACTACCCGCTTATGCAGCTCTTCTTCGATCTTGAGCAGTTTTTCGCTTTCTTTTTCCTCTAGCCTGAAAATCGGGATCCCTGTCCACTGCGCCAGGATTTTAGCGATATCTTCGGCAGTGACTTCCGGACGCATTTTATCTTTCGCCTGGCTCCACTCTTTATTTAATTTTTCCAGCTCCTGGCGGGCCATGCGCTCCTGGTCCCGCAGAGAAGCGGCTTTTTCAAAATCCTGGCTCTTGATGTAAGACTCTTTCTCTTTTCTTAAAGATTCAACATCGGCTTCGATCTTTTTTATATTGTCCGGGACAATTAAAACATTTAAGCGCGCCCGTGAACCGGCTTCATCGATTAAATCAATGGCTTTATCCGGCATAAACCTTCCGGAAATATAACGGTCGCTTAATTTAGCGGCGGCCTCCAGAGACTCGTCTTTAAAAGTAACCCGGTGATGCGCTTCGTATTTATCGCGCAGGCCTTTTAAAATCTCAATGGTTTGCTCCACGGTCGGAGGCTCGACCATGATCGTCTGAAAACGGCGCTCTAAAGCCGCGTCTTTTTCGATATATTTACGGTATTCATCGACGGTGGTTGCCCCGATACACTGCATCTCTCCGCGGGAAAGCGCCGGCTTCATAATATTGGAGGCATCGATTGCCCCTTCAGCGGCTCCGGCTCCCACCAGGGTGTGCAGCTCATCGATAAAAATAATTATATCCTGCGAACGTTTGATCTCCTCCATAATCGCCTTAATTCTTTCTTCAAACTGCCCGCGGTATTTGGTCCCGGCAACCATCAGCGCCAAATCCAAAACCACCAGGCGCTTTCCTCTTAAAACTTCGGGAATATTACCGGCGATAATCAACTGGGCCAAACCCTCGACAATCGCGGTTTTTCCTACCCCGGCCTCACCCAAAAGCACGGGGTTATTCTTGGTGCGCCGGCTTAAAATCTGGACTACCCGCTCAATTTCCTGTTTGCGGTTAATTACCGGATCCAATTTATTCTCCCTGGCCAGCGCCGTAAGGTCGCGGCCAAAAGCATCCAGGGCAGGGGTCTTTGATTTTGCCGCCTGAGCGCCTCCTGCGCCGGAGCCCGGTAAAGAAGACCCTAAAAGCCCCATCACTTCATTACGCACAGAATTTAAATCCATGCCTAAATTTAACAATACCTGCGAGGCAATACCTTCACCTTCGCGGATAAGCCCCAGAAGAAGGTGTTCGGTGCCGATATAATTATGCCCCAGGGAACGGGCTTCTTCGGCGGCCAGCTCTAAAGCTTTTTTAGCGCGGGGAGTAAAAGGAATATCGCCGATAATCTGGGTGGTGGGCCCGGGCTGCACCAGCTTTTCTATCTCAAGCCGGATATTTTCAAGTGAAACATCCAGCTTCTGCAATACCGCAGCCGCCACACCTTCACCTTCCCGGACTAACCCCAACAATATATGCTCGGTGCCGATATAATCGTGGTTAAAACGCCTGGCCTCTTCTTTTGCTAAAATAATTACTTTTCTTGCTCTCTCCGTAAAACGATTAAACATAGTTTCTCCTTCTAGATAACGATTTTCTACGGTAGGGGAGGTTTAAACCTCCCCTACCGTAATTGATAATTAATAAAAATCGACAGAGTTAATTCTAACGTCTAAATAATGCATCCCTATAACAAATTAAGTTTCTTGCGAATCAATTCCGCCCTGGCCAAATCCCTTTCCGGCGAAGAAAGTTTTTTATTTTGCAATTTCTGCAGATGCGCCGGCTGGGTGATAATAAAAAGTTCATTGATCGTCAGCCGGTCAATATCCTTAATCATGCCCAGGTCGCTTCCCAGCCGCACCATCGATAACAATTCAATCGTCTCCTGGCTGGTAATGATCCGGGCGCTTTTTAAAATACCTAAGGAACGGTTAATCCTGTCCTCTAAAACGTCTTTACTTTTAGAGATCATGATCTCCCGGGTCTGCGTTTCCTGCTCGATGATCTGGCGGATCAGGCTGTTAAGGTTCTCAATGATCTCGTTTTCACTGTGCCCCAAAGAAACCTGGTTGGAGATCTGGAAAAAATTGCCGCTGGCCTGCGTGCCTTCGCCGTAAAGGCCGCGCGTTGTAAAGCTTAATTTGGCGATTGCCGCCAGTACCCGCTCGATCTGCCGGCTCATCACCAATGCCGGCAGATGCAGCATCACCGAGCCGCGCATGCCGGTGCCGGTATTTGTGGGACAGGCGGTAAGATAACCAAAATCCGGCAGGTAGGCGTAATCCAAAAGCTTGGCCAAAGCATCGTCGATACCGTTAATAATATTCCAGGCCTCAAAAAGATTAAACCCCGACTGCATCAGCTGCATGCGTAAATGGTCCTCTTCGTTGATCATTACCGCGATGTTTTCTTCATCATTGACCAATACCGCCTTCTGCTCGGTCTTCTGGGTATGCTCGATAGACATCAGGTGCCTTTCCACCAAAAACTGTTTATCGATGCTGTCTAAATTCGCCAGCATAAAGAGCGTGGATTTTTTAAGCGGCTCGATCTTTAGCATCGCCTGGCTGGCTTTATCCATCACTTCATTCAATTGCGCCTTACTGGCCCAATGAGGGAAAGGAAGTTTAGTGAGGTTTCTGGCCAGCCGGATCCGGCTGGAAATAACAACATCCGAATTCGGGCCCGTGCCTTTAAGCCATTCGCTGGTGTGGTTGATCAAATCATTGATCTGCATATTAACCTTCTTTTCCTTTTTTACTTTCTATTTCTTTTATCTGGTCGCGCAGGCGCGCCGCTTCTTCAAAAGCCTCTTTCTGGATTGCTTTTTGCAGCTGCTCTTTTAATTCCGCAAGATCGATCTTTTTTTTAGTAACCCTGGTAACGGTGGTTTTTATTTTTAAAGGGCTTTTACCGACATGCTGGTTTGAGCCGTGTATACGTTTTAACAAAGGCGCCAGGTACTTGCGAAAAACATCATAACACTCACCGCAGCCAAGCCTTCCGATCTTCTTAAAATCCGCGTAGCTTAGGCCGCAGCTGGAGCATTTAATATTAACCAATTCCTCTTCTTTAGCAGAGGGTTTCTGAAAATCAACCATCCCGGCCAAAAGGTCGCTTAAACCAAACTGCTGCTCCATGGCCGCGCTCTTGGTCCTGGCGCACTCTTCGCATAAATGCAGCTCATTCATCTGGTCATCGATAATTTCGGTCAAGTGCACGGTTGCCGGATTTTTTCCGCAGATATCACAAAGCATATTAATATTTTACTCCGTCTTTAGCGGTCAACTCTTTAAATTTTTTCATTAGCGTAAACGTAAGGACGCCCGGCTTGCCCCGGCCGATAACCCGGCCATCCACCTTGACCACCGGAATAACCTCGGCGGCAGTCCCGGTAAGGAAACACTCGTCGGAAATATAAACTTCATGGCGGGTAATTACATGCTCGTGCGCGGCAATCTTGTTCTTGCGGGCGATCTCTAAAATTGAATCGCGGGTGATCCCGCGTAAAGTGCCCATGCATTGCGGCGGCGTGTAAAGATGCCCGCCTTTGGCCACAAAGATATTGTCCCCGGTGCACTCGGCCACATAACCTAAAGAATCCAGCATGATCGCTTCATCGCATCCGGCATTGCCGGCTTCGATTTTGGCCAGGATATTATTTAAATAATTCAAGGACTTGATCTGGGGATTAAGCGCTTCAGGCAGGTTGCGCACCGTCGGCACGGTAACAATACTTAAACCATCTTGATAAAGCTTCTGTGGATATAAAGCAATCTTATCGGCGATAATAATAATCGTTGCCCCTTTATAGCATTTACGCGGGTCAAGCCCTAAGTCACCTTCCCCGCGGGTAACCACCAGGCGGATATAGGCATCGGCTAATTTATTGGCCTTAAGCGTACCCACTACGGCCTTGATCATCTGCTCTTTGGTCAAAGGGATCTTGAGCATAATACTTTGGGCAGATTCAAAAAGCCGGTCGATATGCTCTTTCAATTTGAACACGCGGCGGTCATAAGAACGGATGCCTTCAAAAACTCCGTCGCCATAAAGCAGGCCGTGATCAAACACAGAAATTTTGGCGTTTTCTTTTTCATAAAATTTACCGTTGATATAAATTTTCATCAATTTCTCCTCTCATATAAGGTGTCATTGCGAGGAGCCGTAGGCGACGAAGCAATCCAAATCGAGATTGCTTCGCCACTACGTGGCTCGCAATGACGGGAACTAATGTAAAATGACTCCGTCTTTCAGATGGATGACCCTGCTTGCCCCGATAGCAATCTCCTTATCATGAGTAACCATGACAATCGTTATTTTCTCGTTACGGTTAAGGTCGATTAAAAGCCGCAGGATATTTTTTCCGTTCTCTGAATCTAAATTACCCGTCGGTTCATCGCAAAGCAAAAGGCGCGGCTTATTGATTAATGCCCGGGCGATCGCCACCCTCTGCTGCTCTCCGCCGGACAGAGCGGGCGGCCGGTGCGTAAGCCTTTGCCCTAAACCCAATCTTTCTAAAAGTTCCGCGGCGGCAGCTTGGCTTTTTTTCCTTTCCCACCACGATTTTAAAATGCCGGGCAGTAAAACATTTTCCAGGGCGTTTAGCTCCGGTAACAAATGAAAAAACTGAAAAACAAAACCAACTTTGCGGTTACGGAAACCCGCCAGCTCGTCTTCATTTAAGCCATAGACACTGTTTCCTTCAAAATAAACTTTACCCGCGGTTGGGTTATCCAAACCCCCTAAAATATGCAGGAGTGTTGATTTTCCCGCTCCCGAGGGCCCCTGGATCGCCAGGAATTCCCCCTCGGCTACGCTAAAATTTATATTCCTTAATACTTCGAGGTTGCTGGTAATATCACGGTAACTTTTACAAATCGAACTGGCCTTAAGCATCTCCTTGTTATTCATGCCGGACCGCCTCGCTGGGAATTATCCTGGTGGCGTAATATGCCGGATAAATACTGGCAAGTAAAGTTATGACCAGGGCACAGATTACGATCAAGCTGATATCCGCGCTGTTGATATTGACCGGGATACGGTTAAAATAATAAATATCCTGCGGAATCAGGCTCCTGCCGATAATCCGGGAGATTATATCCACGACTTTGTCTAACGAAAACGCCAAAGATACCCCTGCGGCCAACCCCAGCAAAATACCGCTTAAGCCGATGGCCATACCCTGAAAAACAAAAATCTGCAGGATACTTTTGGTTTTGGCTCCGACCGAACGCAGAATCCCGATATCCTTTATCCTGCTCATCACCGACATAATCAGGGTGCCCACAATACCGAACGCGGCAACCACGGTCGTCATCGTCACTACGATAAACATAACTATTTTCTCAAGCTTTAAAGCCTCCAGGAAATTCCTGTTCGCATCTATCCAGGTGCGCGCCTGGTAAGCCCCAAAACCTTTTAAGTCCCGATACAGCTTCTCCTTTACATCCTCTACTTTATAAATATTATCTACTTTGATGGCGATCCCGCTTACCGTATCGGGAATTTTATAAAAATCCTGCGCCCCTTTAATACTGGTTAAAATCAGGCCGGAATCATAAAGATACATCCCGCTGTTAAAAATACCTTTGATATTAAAATCGGTTTTGGCCAAAGTAACCGGAGAGATCAGGCTGATACTATCGCCGATAGCCAGATTCAGGCGCAAAGACAACTCCTCTCCTACGGCCACCTCATTGCCTGTCAAATTATAGCTGCCTAGTTTTAAATACTCATTGATCTTGGATATCTCTGCCTGCGATTTCGGGTCTATGCCGCGCACCTCTACCCCGAAAATAGATTTCCCGCTTTTTACCAGGGCTTGGCCGCTAATAAAAGGAGCGGCGCCTTTGACATAAGAAAAAGTTTTTAACTTATCGATTACCCGGTAGGGATCCTTTGACCCGCCTTGAAACTCAAGCGAAAGGTGGGCATTGGTGCCGACCATTTTATCCTCCAGGAACCGGTCAAATCCGCTCATTACCGAGATAACCACAATTAATACCATCACTCCGATACCGATACCGACCATCGAAATCAGGGCGGTGATGGAGATAATTTTTTCTTTTTTGCCTGCCCTTAAATATCTTTGGCTAAGCCATAATTCTGAAATCATATTACCTCTTCCACCGGCCGCAGCAAAGGAAATAAAATTACATCCCTGATTGAGGCCTGGTCCGTAAATAACATCAGCAGCCGGTCAATGCCGATGCCCAATCCTCCTGCCGGAGGCATACCGTGCTCTAAGGCTAAAAGATAATCATTATCCACGTTTTTCTGGCTTTGGCTATTGGAAGCCAAACCATTATTCTCTAACTTATTTTCTTCGGATGCAAGGTCATTAATCTCTTCTTCAAAACGCCGGCGCTGTTCCAAGGGGTCATTCAACTCAGAATAAGCATTGGCAATCTCCATCCCCGCGACGTAGAGCTCAAACCTCTCTGAAATCAACGGGTTATCTTTATTAACCTTGGCCAAAGGACAAAGGCTGGTAAAATAATCCGTAATGAAAACCGGATTGGCTTGCAGCTCCTGCTCCAGGGCGTCCTCAACAATTTTATTTATTTGAGAGCGGCTCAGGCGGTCCTTATCCGAAGCATATCCCTTTGCCTGTAATTTATTAAGCATTTTAGCCGCATCATCTTGCGGCTCTATTCCAAACTTATCCTTAACCAATTGGGCGAATGACTGCCGGGCCCAGGGAACTTTGAGGCTAAGGATCTTACCCTGATAAACCAGCTCCTCTTTGCCTAAAACCTCTTTGGCGATATGGCAAATTAAATCCTGCGTTAAATTGATCATCCCTTCGCAATCAGTGTAGGCCTGATAAACCTCCAGCATCGTAAACTCCGGATTATGCCGCGTGGATACGCCTTCATTGCGAAAAGAGCGGTTAATCTCATAGACCCGGTCAAGCCCGCCCACCAGAAGCCGTTTTAAATAAAGCTCCGGGGCAATCCTTAAAAATAAATCCATTCCGTATTCGTTATGGAAGGTCTTAAAAGGCCTTCCGGCGGCGCCCCCCGGGATATCATGCATCATCGGAGTCTCAACCTCCAGGAAACCTCGCTCGTCGAGAAAATTACGGATAGCCCGGATGATCTTTGCCCGCAACAAAAATACTTTTTTTACCTCTTCATTGGAAAGCAAATCCAGGTAACGCTGCCTATAACGCAGTTCAACGTCTTTTAAACCATGCCATTTTTCAGGTAAAGGCCGCAGGGCCTTGGATAAGATGTTAAAATCTTCGACCTTGAGCGTGAATTCACCGGTGTGGGTTTTAAAAAGCTCTCCACTTGCGCTGATGATATCGGCAATATCCAACTGCTCAAGAAGCGCGGCTTTTTCTTCTCCGATAATATCCCTTTTGACATAAAGCTGGATCTTGCCGGTGGCATCCCGCAGGTCCATAAAATTGACCTTACCGTGGCCGCGGTTAGCCATAACCCTGCCGCAAAGAGTAACCTTTTTACCTTCTTCAAAATTAGCCAAGGCCTCACCAATAGTTAAATGTAAAGGCACATTGGCAGGGTATAAAGGCACATTTTTAGCTTTAAGCGCCCCTAATTTGGCAATTCTTTGCTGAATAATCTCATTAATGTCCATAGTTTAGTAATTATATAGTAGATTTAGGGTTATGTCAAAAGAAAATGGAGGGATAAAGCTGTAAATTTTAAAGGGAAATTTAATACTTTACGCGGGTCCTGTCAAGCCTTGTCTCTCGCAGCACCGCTCGATTTTCCCCAGCGTGGAAAATCTTCGCTTCGGCAAAAATTCTTGCTCTCCGCCTTCGGCGGAACCTTGCCCGCTCGAATTTTTGAGATGCTGTTCGAGCCCAAGGCTTGCCACCCGCTAATAATATATGCTATTTCATAAAATTTCCAGCTTTTGCGGAAAGCAGATGGAGTTATGCCCTATATTCGGAAAGCTTCTTGATACGCTTAAGCATATTCGGGTGCGTGCTTAAAAGCTCAAGCATCTTATCCCCTAAATTCAGGCGTATACTTGATCTTCTAAGTAAATCCAGCTCAGAAGCATCAATCGTGCCGCTTTTATCCAGATCCAATTGCGCTAACTCCAGGACTTCCTTGCGGCCTCGAGACGGGTCGTTGATGAAGAAAGCCTTCATTCCTTCAGTTTGTTTTAGAGATTCCGGATTTAATTTTGCTGACCCGTAAGCCAATTTATAAAGGCTGGAAGCCAAAGCCTTGGGTTGGTTCCCCAAAAGCACCGAACCCCGGTCGGCAAAATACTCCCGGATACGCGAGGCATAAAGTACCAAAAGATTGGTCAGGAAATAAAATAAGAAAGCGGCCAGGCCGATCAATACGGTATTGCCGCCCCGCTCATCACGCCGGCGGCCATAAAATAAAAACTGCCAGGCAATCCGGTACATAATCATCGGGATCACTGAAAGCAAGGTAATCGTCAGGACATCACGATTCTTCAGGTGGCTTAATTCATGCCCAAGCACCGCCTTTAATTCTTCATCGTCGAGCAACCTCATAATCCCGGCGGTTACGCATACCCTGCCATCTCTGATCGAGCGGCCAAAAGCAAAGGCGTTGGGTATATCGATCTGGGCAATGCCGATCCTGGGCATAGGAATATTTGCGCGCACGCTCAAAGATTCCACCATCTGGAACAGGCGGGGGTTTTCTTCCCGCTTGATGTATTTTACGCGCATACTCCATTCCACAAGCTTGGGCCCCAGCATATACTGGATAAACATCATTACCAGGGAGATAATTAAATAGAAGCTAAAACCTCCCACGTGCAAAAAACTTCTTCCGACGATGACGATCAAGGCGTAAATAATCCCGAACAAAAGAGTTACCAATAACCACATCCTCAACTGTAATGACCACATATTATCCATCCTCTCTTTATTTGGTTATTTGAGCTTTAATTGTGAATCTGACTACTGCCAGATCGGCATTATCGGTATTGACATATATAAACTGCTTAACTTCACCCAGGTAGCCATGGGAGTTAAAACTTACATTTATCGCCGTGCTCTCCCCGGGTTTTAAAGATTTCTTGTCCGACTGCGAAGCAGTGCATCCGCAGGATGTGTTTACGCCGGTTATATTTAAAACACTTTTAGTCTCATTCTTAAATAGAAAATCGTGTTTTAAGACCTGCCCCTGTTTGGCCTTGCCAAAATCCCATAGATTAGGATCAATAACTTCTTTCTCCGCACAAGCCAGCTGGAAAATTAAAAAACTAAAGCAAAATAGACTTATGATCTTACGCATTAAGCTCTCCAGATTAAGAATAACCCCAAACTAAAAAATAAAACTGCCATGAGAATTTTTATCAGCCCCAGATGCTTTTTTAGAAAGTTAGAAAACTGCGCGCTGGATGTGCCCAAGAGCGCAAGAATTAAAATCACGATCAGCGGAATTACAAACATGATATTATACAACAAAAGATATCCCAAGGCTTGCAGTTTAAGGGTGCTGGATTTTAAGACAAAGGATATCGTCGGTAAATACATCTGGCCGGTGCAGACCGCCTCAAGCAGTGAAACCAAAAATCCGGTAATCAGGGCGCTAAGCACAAGCTTGCCAACGCCGGGCAAGGATTTGCCCTCTTTCTCTTCCGGGCTCTTGCGGTAAAAAAATCCGATCACCTTATGGATACGCTCCTTAACCGGTTTAGGCAGCTGCAAGATTAATTCATCGGTAGAGCCGGTTTTCTTAAATTTGATAAAATCATAAACAGCCAAGATACCAAACAAAATGCTCAAAGCCCCGATAATCAGGTTAAACCAGCGGCTGATCAACCCAAACCCCTTAAAATGATAAAAGAAATTAAAAATCCCCAAACCAATACCTAAATAGGTCAGGAATACGGCAAAGATAAACGCCGCACCGATAAAAATAAGGTCTCTCCTGCGGTAACCCTGCACGGCAAGAAAAGATATAAAGAATACAATCACCGTAAAGGCGCAGGGATTTATCCCATCCTCAAGCCCGGCGATAATTATTGCCGCCGGGACAAAACTTTTAAAATGCGCGGTTAAATCAAAGCCGGCGGGCTGCGCCGCTGGCTGGATATTCTTCAAACCTTGCAGAATAAAATTACGTAAATTATCTCCAACCTGTCCCTGCGCGCTCAGAAATTTACCCCCCAAATAAAAAAGCGGAGTCTGAAATGAAGTGCTGGCGCCGCTCTTCTTCAACAAGCCCAAAACCATCGTGTAATTCTCGATCTGGCCTATATCACGGTACTCAAAAATAAGCTTATCCTTAAATTCATTCTCAAGGGCGGGCATTACCTCCTGCTTTACCTCAACGCACCGGTGGCAGCTAAGTGAATGAAAGATAATCAGCCTGGGCAGATCCTGTTTATCAGCTGCCAGGATTTTTGCCGGCAATAGTGCGGCCAGCAGTAAAAAGATAAAAAAATCCCGCGTTATTTTCAGCATGTTATTAAATATAGCACAATAAATCCGCCAATCAACGGAAAATAGTGAACTTTCCCGGGCCCAATAAAATAAGGGCAAGGCAGGTTGCGGCAATAACAAAGGTATACTCAAAACCGCCGTTAGACAAAAAGAATCCTTTACTTAAATGCACTTTTATCGCGGCAGTAAGGATAAAAACCAAAAGCAGGGTCGCGGCCGCCTGGGTTTGCACCCCGGCAATCAGCAATAGCCCCCCGGCTAACACCGTATATGAGGCAACGTAGGACCAGAATATCGCCGGGAAAAACCCTAAACTGGTAAGCATCCCGGAAAAACCTCTGACTCCCGGCCCGCCGAATAATCCAAAAGCCATTTGCAGGCCATGCGCCACAAACATAATCCCTATTCCCAGCCTCAAAACCAATATTCCCCAGTCTAGCATCTTTCACCTCCTTGCCCAAAAGGGCATACCCGCGCAATTCCTTATAGCGCGGGGTGCCTTAAAAGATTACGGATCAAACCCCGGCGGTTACTTAAACCCCGCAGGCGAAAAATACACATCATAAAATGCAGCCCCGTCGCTAATCGCCCCTTTGCCTTGAAACCAAAAACCTCCCCGCAGGACTTATTATTGGCCAGGGGAATAATATAACCTAAATCCAGCGGACGGAATTTTTCAAGCGCAAGGCCCTTGATGCTTCTGATTATGTTAACCGCCGCTTGGTTGCCTTCGTTAATGGCAAACTGGACCGCCATTCTTAAAAAATTATTTTTATCTTCGAAAAAAGCCGTATCCCCGGCGCAAAAACAGCGCGGGTTTACCCTTAAATACTCGTCCACAACTATCCTGCCCTGAGGGTTCTTTTCAACCGGCAGATTCTGTATGAAATCGGCGGTCCTTACACCGGGTACCCAGATAAGCATGGCTTTTTCAAACACCGGGCGGGCGGAAACCCTGACTTTATCCTCTTCTATCTCTTCGATAACCGAATTGGCCAGGACTTCAATCCCCATACTCTTTAAATTATCCTGCGCATAAATTTTCATCCAATCCGGCAGGGGCCCTAATATTGACGGCGCCCGTTCAACAATAATAATTTTCTTCTCCAAGCCGGCTTTTTTAAAATACAGCCATAAGTTAGCGGCGGCCTCTACTCCGGTGTAACCTCCTCCGCAGACGATAAAATGCTCGAATTTATTGCTAACAAGCGCCTCATTTATCTTTTTAGCATCATTTGTATTGTTTAAAGCATAAGCATAATTTTGCGCCGCCTGGTTAGAAAAAAAGTTTGTCTGGCTGCCGCTGGCAATAATCAAATAATCATAAACATAGTTGGCTGATGAGATAAAAACATGTTTAGACTCAAGGTCTACGGAAACAACTTCTTCTTTAATAAAATTTATTTTAAGCTGCCGGCAAATTTTTGCGATATCGCAGATAAGAAATTGGGGGTTAATGCCCCTGCCGATGCAGTCAGGAAGAAGCGGCAGGAAATCAGAATATCCTTTTTTGTCAAAAAGAGTAACCTTAAGCCCCAAGCCGCGACCGGATAACCTTCTTGCCGCGCTTAAGCCGGCAAAACCGGCGCCGATAATCATGACCTTCTTCATATCAAAAAAGGTAAAATAATTGCACAACTATATTTTATATGTTAACATAACCCTATGTTTTTGAAAATTAAAAATAGAATTGAAAAAGAACTGCGTGTCTATACCCGCTCGATAGACCAATTATACACCTTAAACAAGCTCTCTCCTATACTTTTTAAAAGCATAAAAGAGTTTATTTTACGCGACGGCAAAAGGGTAAGGCCGATCTTATTCTGTATCGGCTATCTCGGGTTTTCGAAAAAGAATCCTTTGAGCCTTTACCGCAGCGCCCTCTCCTTAGAGCTGCTGCATGACTTCATGCTGGTCCATGATGATATTATCGACAAATCCTCTATGCGCCGCGGCAAACCCTCGATGCATACCCGGTTAAAGAAATATCTTTCCGGAAATAAAAAAGTTAAGTTCAGCGGAGAAGATTTAGCCATAGTCGCCGGCGATGTTATCTACGCCATGGCCCTGGATGCTTTTTTGGCGGTCAAAGAGGATCCAAAACGCAAAGAAGCAGCGCTGGAAAAACTTATCCGGGCCGCCTTATACACAGGCAGCGGAGAATTTATTGAGCTATTGCTGGGAATCAAGCCCATCGAGAAAGTTACCCGGGAAGATATTTACAAAATTTATGACTATAAAACCGCAAACTACACTTTTGCCTCCCCGCTGGCTATGGGGGCTACTCTTGCCGGAGCAAAAACCAGCCAGATTAAAAAACTGTATTCTTACGGCATGCTCCTGGGCAGGGCATTCCAGATCAAAGACGATATAATCGGAACATTCGGCGAAGAAAAAGAAACCGGTAAATCGAATATAACCGACATTAAAGAAGCGAAAAGAACCCTGCTTATCTGGTATGCCTTCGCTAAATCCGGCAGAAAAGAGAAGCTGGCGATAAAAAGAATTATGGGGGGAAAATCCGTAAAGGAGAGCGGGTTTATTAAAATACGCGAAATTATTGTTAAAACCGGAGCGCTGGCTTACGCGCAAAATCAGATAAAATATTTATCCGTAAAAGCCGCAAATCAAATTGACGGCTTAAAAATGGATAAAAGATATAAACAGGCGCTGGTTGATTTTTCCCAAAAAATCCTTAAAGTATGAAAATACACTTGGCAAAATCAGCGGGATTCTGTTTCGGGGTAAGGAAGGCAATTACTATCGCCCTGGAAACCGTAAAAACCAAGAAACCCATATTTATGCTCGGTGATATCGTGCATAACGAAGAGGTGGTCAGGCAGATCCAGCGCGCCGGGATCAAAAAAATCAGCCGGCTTGGCAGGGGCGCCGGAAAAACATTGCTCATCCGGGCGCATGGCTGCTCCAATAAAACATTAAAGAAAGCATTGGATTTAGGTTATACGATCATCGACGCTACCTGCCCGATGGTAAAAGAAATACACGCGATCGCCGGTAAATTGGAAAATAGCGGCTGCCGGATAATCGTCATCGGGGATAAGCGGCACGATGAAGTGCAGGGGATTGCCGGAGGGCTTAAATCAAAGGCGGTTATAATCGATAAACTTGAAAATATACCGATAGAAAAAATCAAACATATCCGGCGGGCGGGGGTGGTCGTGCAATCAACTCAAAACCTGGATAATGTGCAGAAGATCCTGGATGTGCTGCGCCGGTATATACCGATAGTTGAATTTCATAACACTATCTGCAATCCCACCAGGATCAAGCAAGGGGAAGTCAAAACTATGCCGCTGAAAAACGATGTGATGATTATTATCGGCTCCAAAACAAGCGCCAATACCAAAAGAATTTATGAGATCGCCAAGCCTTTAAATAACCGCACCTACTGGATCAGCTCTGCCAAAGAAATAAAAAAACCCTGGTTAAATAATGCTAAAAACGTAGGCATAACCGCCGGCGCCTCTACCCCGGAATCAAGCATCCATGCTGTTATTCAGAGAATCAAAACCCTTTGACCCTTTTTTCCGCCTCTCTCCAATCATCAGCCGAGCCGCCTTCCGGCTTGCCTTTACTTTCCCAAATGGAGCGGGCGACTAATTTTATCTTCTCTTGGATTTCTTTACCGCTCTCCTCGATAATCCGGTTATAGAGCCAGGCAATGGCGCTGCCGATCAAAGATGCGAAAATAAAACCCCAGACCGAGTTTAAAATTACGCTAAAGAGCGTCGGGTGGTAGTCCAGGTAAATCATCGCCATAGTCTTATTCAACCCGCATTCCAGATAAAAAAGTATCTTTAGCACGCCTACTATCAGGGTAAGAGCGGCTGCAACAATACCGCAGGCAAACCCAAAACCCTTTACGTATAACTTTGCCATAACCTGCCTCCTTTTATTAAAAAACTATGGTTTTATTTTCGTGTTTAATAATGCGGTAATCGATATAGCTGGAGACGGCTGCCGCCAGCGCCTTTTTCTCTAAATTCCTGCCTTTCCTGATCAGCTCTTCCCGGTTGTCTTTATGCGACACATGCTCAACCTCCTGGGCGATGATCGGCCCTTCGTCAAGCCGGTTACTTACAAAATGCGCGGTTGAACCGATGACCTTTACCCCTTCAGCAAGCGCCCGGCCGGCAGGGTCAGCGCCTTTAAAAAAAGGGAGGAAACCGTGGTGGATATTAATTATATCCTGATTATATTTTTTCAGGAAATCCGGGGAAAGCACCAGCATGTAACGGGCCAATACCAAAAAATCCGTAGAACCAGCCGCGTAAGCAAGCAGCTCTGATTCCCGGCGGTTATCTTTATTGGCCGGCACATAATAGAATGGGATATTGCAGCCGGTTACCGCTTTACGGTGTTTTTCATAATTGCTCAAAACAAAAGGGATCTTGACCCTTAATTCCCCGGCGTTCCATAAATACAGCAGGTCTACCAGGCAATGGTCGGGTTCGGATACAAATATCCCCATACGCAGGCTCTCGGACTTATCATAAAAATTCCAATCCGCGCCAAACTCTTTGCCGATAGGAGAAAATGCCGAAATTAAATCTTTTTTGGCATATTGGTCTTGATCTAAAATGAACTCGACACGGATAAAAAAATACCCGCCCTGCGGGTCGGTGCTGTGCTGATCGGCGGTAACGATATTGCCTTGGTGCTTTAAAATAAAATCCGAGATCTTAGCAACAATCCCTTTCCGGTCATGGCATTGAAATAGCAAAATAAACGTGCGCATAGAATCTCCTGTTAAAACTATTATACCTCAATACCGTATTCTTTTTCAATAAATATATGCCCGGCTTATTTTATTTTTTCGGAAATTTTATAAAGAACCCCGCCTGCTATTTCCGGTTTGGGCAGAAGATATTTTCTCGCCGAGATTACCACTTCGGTTTTATTATTGGGTTTTTTCCTGATCTTTAAAGCTACCTGGGCGGAGTCAATTTCGGCCCCCAGGATACCGTTTGGCTTATCTTCTTTAGTAAGCCTGCCCATTTTTTTCAAAACAACCGAGCTTGTTTCAAACACATTATCAAAACCGGCAATAAATTCATGCTGGACGCTGTCTCGTCCGATAAAGGTTGCCGCCACCGCTACCGGTAAAACCGCCACCCCGGCCAACATCGCGGCTCCGTAAATTTTAGCCCCCTCTATTCCGGCTGATTTCATCGGCTCAGACAGTATCAGGGCGGCCAACTGCTGGGCGCTGGTAATATTTTTATAAGTTTTATTTATATTTATATCGTATACTTTAACGGCCGGGTCTTTTTGCGCGCTGTAATCTTTTAAAACAATCCTTCCGATCCCAAGCTTGACCGTATCCAGCCGCATCGGCATCTGTTTGGACGATTTATCCTCCTTGCCCCGCTCTTGTTTTGCCACTTTCAAGGCGTCGACATTTAACCTCCCTTCGCTATTTTTCTCAAGGCCTATCTCTTTTAATTCAACCTCGACGTTTACCAAATGCAGCTTATTCTTAAATAAAGAACCTAAATCACAACGGACATTGATCTTCGGCAAATCCACAAGGATGCCCTTGGAAAATCCTTTAGGATTATATATTTTAAATCCGGATATTCTCACCGACTGCTTAAAAATCCCCAGAGAAAATCCGTCTATATGGATCGGCGCCCCGACAACCTGCGTGGCTGTAACCGTTATTACAGACTTGATCACCTGGTCCCTAATGATGACAATGGCAAAAACGGAGATAACAGCCACAATCAATATGTTCCTAATTTTTTTCATAGCTACCCTCCTTACGTAATAAAACTCGTTTCATCTTCGGCCCGCCCAGATAACCGCCCGGTGAGCCGTCGGAACGGATAACGCGATGACAGGGGATAAATAACGGAAAAGGATTAGCGGCTAAAGCCGTCCCAACGGCCCTGGCGGCATTAGGTTTTCCCAGCTGCTTTGCAATAAGTTGATAAGTGCTGGTTCTGCCGCGGGCAATATCATATGCGGCGGTAAGGACCCTTCGCTGAAAAACCGGACAAAGGTCAAGACGCAGCATGTTTAAAGGAAAATGGACATCCTCTCCGTTTAAAAATTTTTCAATCCGATCGCCAATAACATTAATTTCCGGGCAGGAAGAAGCGGCGGAACCTGGAAATGATTTAGAATTTTTAGATAAAACAATGCACAGTATTTTGGGTTTTTTCTTATAAACTGACCAGAAAATAACCGGATAACCGCCTGCTTTTTTAAACCGCTGGGGATCTGGCATATTATATTTTTACCAACCAATCCTTGGCTTCTTCAATATCGTCAAAAGCAGAAAACTTCAGGCGCTATTCGATCTGTTTCCATGTTTTCCAGCTTAAATCTTTCCTGATATTATCTGCCCGGTCTCTTCTTGCCTGGGCTCTCTGAGCCATATTCGCTTTCCAAATAGTTATCCCATTGGCCACAAGCGCTGTTATCAAGTCAGCGATAGGCGCCAGCGCCAAGCTCTTTGTTGCAAAAACAGCTTTTTCCGCGCCGGGCTTGCTAATTAATAACTCTCTTCCATACGCCAGGAAGGATCCCGCAGTATCAGC
Organism: Candidatus Omnitrophota bacterium; assembly: GCA_028715785.1. GTDB lineage: Bacteria > Omnitrophota > Gorgyraeia > Gygaellales > Profunditerraquicolaceae > UBA6249. The sequence goes on along the minus strand of JAQURC010000001.1, from coordinate 220,686 downwards.
GGCTATCTTTGACTGTTTTTTAAAAGAATCCGCTTTTTCCAAATTCTCATTGTTCTCTATGCTCGATGCAAGTACCGACAGCCAGGCATTATTCTCGCTCATAGCTTTAATATACAGGTCCTTGGCAGTAACGTAGGATGTTTTTGTTTCTTTCCCTTTAAACTTTTCCTTAATTTCCGAAACTGCCGCTTCTGCCAGCTCCCGGTTCTTTTTAATTTCTATCCTGGCCGCAATTTCTGCATCAGTGGGTTCCGGCACATCCGGACACCAGGGCATCGAGGAGAAAACCCCGCAACAACCTGTCAGCGACAAGGCTGTAACTACAATCAATAGAGACAGAACCGATATTCTGATCTTGGGGCACATATAAACTCCTTTCTTTTCATTTTATAACATAAGATAAGCAGAAAGCAACTGTTTTTCTCATACTGCTGATTAATGGAGAATTTTAAACAAAAACGCCGGGCAAAAAATACCCGGCGTTTCAACCCCTCCCTGATGAACGAATTTCACAGTTATTCTTGCGCTTCTGTAATCTTAAAAATAACGGCGGCTAAGGCCCCACCCGCAAAATTAGCCACAAGAAAAATCCAGAGGTTGCTTAAACTGCTTAATCCCATCACGGTCAGCCCGATAGCCACTGCCGGATTAATAGCGCACCCGGAGATATTGCCTATCGCGTAAGCGGCTGTCATTAGAGTAAAACCTATCGCTAATCCGTAATATGAATTGCCCGCTGTCTTCTTAGAAGTTGCCGTATTCAATACGACATAAACCAGCGCAAAAGTAAAAATGAACTCTGCTAACAAGGCATTAATGGTATCAGGTGCTGCCGCAACGATTAAGCTGTCGCCTTTTATTTTTACGGCCAGCAAGGAAGCAAAAGATGCGCCTAAAACTTGGGCGAGCATATAAAGAGGAACGTCCTTTGCCTTGCATTTACCGCGCATCCAAACGCCAAGGGTAACTGCGGGATTATAATGCCCCCCGGATATGTGCCCGCCCGCATAGACCATTACCATTAATATCGCGCCTATTGCTAAAGGCGCCATTGCTCCGGCACTCCCCGGTTCAATAACACAAAGTCCGATAACAAGAAGAAATAAAAAAGTACCGATAAACTCAACTAAATAATTCTTCATCTTGCCTCCTTTTGACTTTTATAATAATAAACTGCGCTTAACTCTTCTTATCAGTTAAAACCAGCCACAAGGCATGCAATATCCCCGGAATATAGAACAAAAGGCAAAGTATTACATTGACCCAGAAGTGAGTCGTCAGGCCTACCTGTATAAACGCGGCCACGGGGGGAAGCAAAATAGCCAAGATGATTTTTACTATTTTCATATCTCCTCCTTTTGTTCAACTACTGGTTTATAATATCCGCCGTTTTAAAACAACCATCGATACTCCGATGATAATTTGGATAACCGCATGAATTCTTAAGAAGTTAACGGGAATCTTCTGAAACTGCTCTTGAAGTTTTAGGTAGGCCATGCTTTAAAACCCCAGGCCTTTGGTAACATCGGAGGCGGCATTCTTTGCGGCAGCGCTTAATGCAGTTTTGGCTTTCTCTAACAGGCTCCTGGCATCCTGGGAGTTTCGATCTACTTTAGATAAGATGTAATTAGCTATATCCACTACCTGCTGATATTCTTTGGAGTTATAAAAAGCATTTGCCTGGCCAATAAGATAATCTACTTTTGCTTTCACTGTCGGCATTGTTTCTGCCGTCTTGATTACTTCGCTGACTGAAGAAGCTTTTTGCTGCCCACAGCCTAATACGCCGATACTGAAAATCAGGCATATTACCGCCATTAATACCGCAAGCTTTTCCATATTCCCTCCTTTGTAATTCAGCTTTTCTTTGCTATATTTTAGCACAAATCCCGGAATTACAAGTAATATATTCTAGGGCCGCTCCCTATTTCCCTAATTTTCGGAGAAACTCTGGAAAGCTGATTCTCTGGGCTGCATAATCATTCATAGGCTGCTGGTTGTTGGCTTCCTCATAATAAATAAGTTCCAGGGAATTTGATGCTTGATAAATTTTAATATAAAAACGGTATTGCGCCCCTATGACTAACTTACCGATATGCGGGCTAGAGCCCACTGTGATTGTCAATACCGAGGGGTCTTCTTTCCGTGCATTCATTATGTTAGAAACTGAAACGTTCTGCGGCGGACAAGACGCGCACTCAGGCGACTTATCAATGACGTAAGCAAGAAACTGGTATAATTTCCCGTCCGAGGCGCCATGTAAAAGCGGCCAAGCTATAACAAATAAGATAAGGAATATAGATAAAACCGCAGCCAATTTCCCCGTTTGTAATTTCTCTTTAAAAGCCATGTTTCTCTTGTTTTTGGTTTATCTCATCACAGTTTTTTAGAGCGCTACATTTTATATAATTATAACTCCAGCAAAAGGTTATACAACAAATATTTGGAGAAGATGAGTTTAGCAATAAAAAAACCGAGTATAAAAATACTCGGCTTTCCCGAAGCAAACTCCCCGATAGGGGTAAATTACCGAACTTTTCTGTAGAGCTTATAGCTGGCTTAAATAATTCAAAAAACGGCCAGCGATGGCGAATCGTTTATTAATTTAATTGGCTTTTCGCAACACTTGAGAAGCGGGTATCCGCATTAATTTACCATTACGCCACACAACAAGACGCCGACCGCTGTGCTTATGCTCCTCTACTACTTTACGCACGGCTTCTTTGAGCGCTTTTATGGCTTTTAACTGTAATGTCTTTTTTGTCATTAGATTCACCTCGTGAATTTTATTATTTTCTCATACATTTCTTTATCAATAATATCCGTTTTCCCGTCTTTCTCTCTGGCAATTAGGCGAGGTATAGCGTCTGCGTTATTGAATAATAACCAAGTATCGGATAAAGGCTTATAATATTTGAAGAAATTATATATCCCTCTATTAAATCTTCGTTTTACGTCTGCTGCGAGTACATCATGTCCGCCACTGGCTACCCTGTCTTTTATACGACCCAAAGCAAACTCGGCGTTGGGAATCCAAAGAAAGAAAAGATTTATTGTGTAGCCTTTATTTTTTAAGCTTGTTAGCAATCGCACGTAAGATTTACCAGATAAGGTTGTCTCGAATGCAAAATCAACATTCTTTTCTGCCAAACTACGGATCTGCTCTAATACGAGCCTACCGGCTTTTATTGCTGCTGCCCGGGGAGAAAAAGGCGATAAGCCTTGTGCAATAAGGTCGGCATTGACAAAATTCTGGCATTTTGCGTATTCCGGCAAGAATTCATTTGCGAACGTGGTTTTACCGGAACCATTTGGGCCGGCAATAATATAAACGTTCTTGGTTTTCATTGATTAAATTATACCTTAAAAAAAATAAACCCCTCTGAAGATTGGCTCCCCCTATATGACGCATTTCGCAACAGGGATATTGAGCTTGAAACCGAACTTAGTATTATTAAAGTACTATTTGAAGAAGCTAACTTAGTGCTTGCATAACTTGTACAATTAGTGCCTTTGACAAAAAGAAACTTTAAAAAACATATTTAGAATACAAGCTTGGGATACAAAGTAATTTTCTAACAGTGGGGACAATACTCTTTTATATTTTTAAATATACGCTCAAGATATTGAGTTTCCAGAACTGAAAAGCTACCATATAGCCTATTCTCTAAATCAACGGGGATAGTTTGACGATCAAATTTGCTAAATAGATCTGTCGTTTGATCGTGACAATCTTCGACTAACTTATCAATTTTACTTCCCAGATCCATTGAATATCCTTTAATCAGTGGAATAGTATTTACCTGTAATTCGAATATAAATTGATCTAAGTGCTCAATATGTTCTTCTACATCTTTCCTAGAAAATCCGGCTTTAATTCCGCCCCGGGCTTTAAGAGCTAAAGAGTTTAACTCTTTCTTCATTTTTGATAACAACCCAATCAGATCTTTGGAAGAGTTAATTACTAAAAGTTCATAAAATGTAAACTCCAGCTCATATTTTCTTTTGTTTGATCGCTTAATATGAAACCAGAGAATATTAAACATGCTAAGAACTATGTTGAATACCAGAGTCAACATGGACCAAAAAGCTGAAGGGTTGAAAGCAGCAGCCGAAACAGCAACAGCATTTTGCGCTATTGTAGAATTAACAATAGGATCAGGCATTTAAGATATCCTTTTGACTTGCATTTAATAGGGCCGCATCTACATGACTTTCAATTTTATTTTTAATATGCTCGCTTGTTTCAAAATCATATTTTGCATAAAAACCGCCCTTTTTTAATCTTTCAATGACGGTTTCAAACAAACCTAGAAAAAAAGATTTATTGATGCTGACTACTCTATCAGGTATACCAATGATTATTTTATCAAATTTACTTTCAAGATCAACGAAACTTAAGCCTGCCTTAACAAGCTTATCAAAGACATTTTCCCCATTATCCCTTCCAACTAAAGTAGTTTCATTGCCTATGAGAAAATCAGCTAAATTAATTAACTTATCCATTTTCCTGCTTTAACCTTTCTTCCAAATATTTTTTGTCCAGCTTAAAACTTCCAGTAAAGATTGTTCCTTGAAATTTATCGTCAAAAAATAATACCTTATCTCCGTCAGGAGGAATCTTTAAATCATTTTCCTTATTGAATGTAATAAACCTTCGTTTTTCTTTTGCTGACCCTACCTCTTTAGCGATTATTGGATAACTGTAATCTATCTTAACAGCCGAATGCCCGGATAGCAAGCAAATTTCAGCCCCATTGCTTCCGGCTTTAATCAATTCTATAAAACTCAAAACATCCATGATCCCTTGGCCTCTAGTTCGTCCTCTTCCTGTATTTGTTCTTTTTGAACTAATGCCATCCTGTAGAGCCATAATACTCCAAGTAGGCTCTTCATGCTCTTTCTTAAACATCAAACCGTAAATCTTCTGCCAAAAGGGTCTATGGCTATCTATAATCTTTTGCACATTCTCTATTACATCAGAAGCAGTGGAATCTTTATCAGATAAGGTCTCATAAATTGTCTTTCCATAATTAATTATTGCAAAGCTACAATTATGAGTTTCTTTATTGTAGCACCCCAAAGCAAACCATTCCCCTTTTTCATTCCCACAGTGCTCTTCTGCGTTACAAATAATCTCTCCCATTCTATCAACAAGTGAAATTCTTGCCGGATCCGCTATTTTGAATCCATTATATTCAAGACAAGTATTAAAATATTCTACTACGCCAACACTTGCAAAGCTTGCCAATTGAGGTTTCGCTTTCGAACCGCTCATTTTAAAAGTATAATATTTCTCAGCATAGTCAACGTCGACTTTTTCGTTACCAAAATTCCTATGCGAAATACCTAACTCATTCAAAATTCCAAATGATAATAAGAAATTATTGACTTGCTTAAAGTCAGATATCACTCCGGATAACCTTATTTTGATTCTACTCCCTGCCCAAAACCTTGCTTCTTCTTTCATGATTTGATCGAATAAAAAAGAGGCAGCTAAGCCAATTTCTTCAGTGGATTTATGATCTATAAAAATATCGCGAGGTAAACCTTTATGAAATTTTTTTCTTAATCTCTCGAAAAATCTACTTGTACCAACGGGATCCTTAATAAAACAAAATTTCTTTGGAATTTTGATTGTAATAGATTCTAATCCTCCATGTTTTGAAGCTTTTATTTCTGCATAATGTTTTCTTGAAGAAATATGATATTTATGTCTTTTTTGTTTAGATACCCTACCTCCATCATAAATCCTTCTGATTAATCTACTTCTTACTTTTCTAAAAAAGCGCTTTGCGGATAGTCCTAATAATATTATTTTTTTGTCTTTTTTCATTTCTACAATAGCTTAAAAAGCATAATCCTGACAGTTTGTATTTTAATAATAACCCTAACAGTAGCTTTTGAAATCTCCATCTAAGGTATCTTAAACCTGACCATTTGAATTATCAAGGTATTTCATATCCCCAACGGAAACCCTCGCCGGCTTCAAATGTTCCCTTAAGATGCTGCCTGGTCCGTACAAGAAAAAAGCCCTAGATTTCACTAGGGCTAAGGCTGCCTGTATCACACATTCGCAACCGACAAAATCTGCAGAGATATTTTCTACGATAAGCAATACGGTCTTTTGCTTAACTCTTAACAAAAAACCATACCCACCCCGGGGGTTGTTTTGACCCCCTATAGCATCCAAAAGCTTAGGAATGGCCTGGTCGAATAACGATCCTTTCTTTAGCCGTTAAAGTTGGTTCGGGGACGTTCCCAAAGTACCACCCTCTTCCTCAAAATTATAACTTTGGCAATATGTTATACAAAAAATATTAGCTGATAGGAATGGGTACGGCAATACCAATTTTATGCGCAACAGGAGTGTAAATGTCTATCTTTTCTTCAGGGGTCATTATTGAAACGATAATTGAATACCTACATTTCTGGTTCCATCTCCCAAGATAAGCTCTTTCGCGCCACCAACCGATTACAGGATAAACAGCAATTACGCCCGATTCAGCCAGATCTGCAGCATTACCATCCCAAATATCAGAATGTATCGAACCCTTGTCTCTACCATTAGACCCGATTGTCCAGTGATCTGATGCGCCTTGAGTGCCAGGATGACCTTCTTTCTCTTCTCTGGCTGCCAAATTTATTCTTTTTTGAAAAAGCTCTTTTGTTTCGCTGGGAGACTTTATATCAAACCGTAACGCATGAGAAGCATAGCGATAACGATCCCTCCATCCAATTTCTCCTGGTCCAGGTTCTACAAAGTAAGAAAGGGTAATACGCATTTGAACCTTAATATCTGGCGGTAATTCTTGCAGGACTTCCTTCGGCCAAGGCAGATCATAAAGATGCATTTCCTTTGTTTTGTAATTACTTGCACCTTCTTCTCTGTCATAAGGCTGTAGCTCAGACTGAGCAATAAGTGTTAAATTATTTGCTGCGCTGTAAAGTGCTCTTGTTAAATTGGGCACTCCGTAACCACAAATACGCAGAAGCCTAGAATAATCTGTTTTTGTGGGTTGTGCCGGTAAGAATTGAGCTTTTAAAGTATCAGTCCACTCCGATGAATGCACCATAAGAGCTCGAATAGTTTCTGGCCAAATATCGGGATAAATATTTTGAATTTGGGCAGCAAACCAAGCAGCTTGTGCGGTTGCAGCGCTTGTCATATTAAATAAACGAAAATGACTTTTTGTCGTATCACGATAAGTAGACAAAAGAGAAACTTCCCCTGGATGGTCCCAGAATCCCTTGCCGTCATGAATTACGTTCCCGCCCTCCATAACAATATCAGGCTTGACTGGCCACTTACCTTCCCATGTTTGAGATGTTGTGCTAAAAGGAGACAGTCCCCCGGCTTTGGCGACTGGGATAAAACCTGCAAAAGTCCGGTCTGTTATTTGATCAAATTTGGTATACGCCCCAACAACAAGCGCATTCCATGATTGAGCCGGATCATGAACAGATTCTATCTCTTGCGCATCAGGATAATTTAATATACTATCAATATCCATATTCCCCGCGGATATAATAAAAAGCCTCTTGTTTCCGTTATCCTCTCCGATTGCGAGCTGATCTATACGACCCGACCAAGAACTAGGACGACCTTGATCTCGAGTATCAGTTGAAGTTATGGCCATGCATACGATGCGTTTTCTTTCAGGAGCCTTAATTTCAGCCTTGCTAACTGCCTGATCGGTAATATACCCCCAGAGCTTTACTTCATTTTTCTGTGGCGGAGGGGGAAGCATTTTTACAGACTCGAGACAGTGGTACAGACGAACAGCTTGATTATTAAATAAACAGGCCAGTAAGTCGCCATAAGCAGACAACCCGGCCATAAGGGTACCATGCCCATCATGATCATCTACCCCCCAACTATTATCAACAGCCTGACAATCATCATTATTTAATACTAACGAAAGCAGCGGGTGGCCGTTATTTACACCAGAATCCAGTATACAAACAGAAACATTAGGGTTAGGATTAACTTGGCATCGCGACAATAAATCTTTAACCCATTCCATTTGATCTTTGTTTTCCATTTCTAGCAATAAAGCAGCTGTTTCTTTTGCTAAACGATATTCTGCAATATCATCAGATAATGTCGTTAGGCGTTCTAGCTGTCTTTTATTGACAAAGATTAATTTCACCATCCTCTCCGGAAACTTTATTAAACCATCGGCTGCCCTAATCTCTTCACGAACAAGCAGATCATTAAATCTTTGCAGCACTGCTTCTTTATCGCTACTCAGCCAGACCTCACACCAGGCGCCATCTGTAGAAGGGATTAATTCTTTTTTATCTTGCCAAAATGACTCAACCATAATGGCTTCCCTGATATCTGCTATACTATTAATCAATGAAGCATTTTTAGGCGGGTCTGTTTCTAATTTTTCTGCTGCATACTCTTGAATTTTTTTTAGAAAATGATTTTTCTTATCATTGGGGACATATACAGTGGCATAAATAACTGGCAATTCACCTTCTTTTTCAGTTCGAACATTTAATAATCGAATCCTCTTTGAACGCATATCTTCCAAGCTTTTAGTAACTAACTCATACCCGGGATCACCTTTAAATTCAATATACACCCCCTCCCTAGCAGCATGTATTACGGCCTGCTTATTTTGGGCTTGAGTCCATGCGGCGTTAAATTTTTCCTGGAGGAAACGGCTGTGGGCTTCTATTTCTCGAACGGGAATGCGTGGCTTAGTGCCACCGGATGAAGTGCTTGTAAAATTTTTTGCGGTATGAGCTTCTTTAATAAAAAGATGCTGAAATCTTTTATTGGGCATAACTAATGATTGTTACTTTTTCTGACAGGCTGAGCGGCGTTCTTTTAACAGACTCTCAAATAAATTAGAGGCAACGAAATCTTTATTGTCTAAAATTGTTAACTTTATTGCATCTCTACAGACATGATCAATTTCGGCTTGACTAAGTCCGTCGGCAATCCTAGCAGCTCTTTCTAAAGAAAAATCCTTATCGCGAAAGGTACTTAGAACATTCATGATTAATCTAGAGCGGGAGGTTTGTTCCGGGAGACCATAATGAAGAACATCATCAAATCTTCGAAACAATGCACGATCAAGTAAACGTAAGTTATTTGTAGCTGCGATAATTAAATTATTTGACGTATCCTTTTCAATAAACTGTAGAAAAGAATTCAACACTCTGCGCATTTCACCAACATCATTCTCTAAGTTTCTTTCGCTACCGATAGCATCAAACTCATCAAATAAATAAACTCCCGGCATTACCAACATTTTATCAAAAATCTGCCTAAGTTTTGCGCTAGTCTCACCCATAAATTTTGTAACAAGACGGTCCATCTGAATAATATGTAATAATTGCTTTAATTCTGATGCCAGAACTTTAGCCGTCATAGTCTTACCTGTTCCTGGCGCACCGGCTAAAAGTATTTTTCTACGATGAATCAAACCATGGTTTTTAAGTTTATTTTGCTGGCGAAATTCAGTTATGATTCTTTCAATCCTAACCTTTAGTTGATCACTAACAACAAGGGTTGATAACGGAACATCTGGTTTTTCAGAAAAAATAAGACCGTTAAGTTCCTGAGGGAAAACCAGAACATTCTTCTCAGATTTTTCTTTCCTAGTTTTATCAACAAGATCGCGAATCTCATGGGCCAACTCTCCATGCCCCTGGCGTGCTTCATGGGCCGCAATCTGTAATACAGTCGAAAAGAATTGCTCTGAATTATCGTCGTAGTGGGAACGGATCAAAGCCTTAATCTGTTCTGACGTCGCCATTTCTTCTCCTTGCTTATTTTGTAGCCCCTTTATTTGTTTATTATACATCTTTTCTTCTTAGTGGCAATTAATTTTAAAATAATGCATACTATGCCAGCGTAATCTTAAATTAGGATACCGATAATTCCCAACCGGATTATTACAGACGTCTGGAACAATATGCTTGATCCCCGGTAAGGCTTCTGTGGCGCAAAGTGACACCACTCCAAGGACTGGCAATACCCTAGAATCCCTCCCCGCATTAATCAACCACATAGCCTTGGACTTATATATACCATCCCTGCAGCAAATTTTACCGAGTGATCTCCGCTAACAAAAACGCCTCACTCCGAAGAGTAAGGCGTTAACCGCTAACCTTCAAGGTTTGCGGAATCGTAAAGATGGCTCCCCCTCTAGGACTCGAACCTAGGACCTGGAGATTAACAGTCTCTCGCTCTACCAACTGAGCTAAGGGGGAATAAGCCAAATTTGTCTGGCATTTTAACACTAAATAATCTGGTTTTCAAGAGCTTTTATCTGGCCTAAAATCTCCAAAATAAGCTTTTCAATCTCCTTCATCCGGCAGCCATACTCTTTGGCTGTCTCTTCGTCGCGGTAAAAATGCGGATTGGATAAGGCGCGGGCCTTGGCGTAACTTTCCAGCTCCAATTCCTCTTTTTTCCTCAGCAGTTTATTGATTTTATCGCGGATAAGCGAATTATCGGTTTTGCGTTTCTTCTCTTCGGCTTTACGCAGGCGCTCTTCTTCTTTGGCTTTTTCTTTCGCTTCGTCAACTGGTTTATGAGAAACAGCCTTTGGTTTTTTAACTTCCCCGGTATCAACTAAAGTATCGCGTTTCTCAAGATAATAATCAAATGTACCGGGGAATTTCCTTATCCTGCCGCCTTTAACTTCAAAAACATTATTTGCCACCGAACTGACAAAATAAATATCGTGGCTGATAAAAACAATCGTGCCTTCATAACTTTTTAGCGCCCGCACTAAAGCGTCAACCGCGTCCACATCCAGGTGTGTGGTCGGCTCATCCAAAAGCAGGAAGTTCGGAGGATCAATCAGGAGTTTAGCCAAAATAAGCCGGCTCTTCTCTCCGCCGGATAAAACCTTAACTTTTTTATCCGCGTCATCGCCGCTGAATAAAAACGCGCCCAGGATCGTCCTGACCGACTCTTCGGCCATATAGCCGGGTGCCGCCGAATAAGCCTCCTGCAAAACAGTATTTTCAACATTCAAGACATCGGTGCGGGTTTGCGAAAAATAACCAATATCCACATTATGGCCGAGAATCCTGTTTCCGCTGTCAATCTCCACGATTCCCGCCAATATTTTCAGCAAAGTGGATTTACCCGCGCCGTTTTCCCCGGCTAAAACCGCTTTTTCTCCCTGGACTATCTCAAAATCCAGGCCTTCATAAACTTTAATCTCTCCGTAAGATTTGGAAATATTTTCCAGGGTGATTATCCTGTGCCCTGAGCGGCGGGTTTGCGGAAAAATAAATTCGTGGATACTCTGGCGCGGGTCAGGAGGCAAAATAATCTTATCATCTTCCAGCTTTTCCAAAACCCGCCGTTTTGCCCGCACGGAAGCCGCCTTATTCGGCTGGGCGTGGAATCTTGAGACAAACTTTTCCAGCTGCTGGATTTTTTTATCCTGCTCTTTGGATTGCTTAAGCAAATGCGTGCGCTTCTGCGCTTTGATCTCCTCGTAATGTTCATAATTACCCTGGACTTTAAAAATTGAACCGTGTTCCAAAATCAACGTATAGTTGGTAACATCGGTCAAAAAAGCCCTGTCGTGGGAAATCATGATAAAAGTCCCCCGGAAACCGGCCAGATAATCTTTAAGCCACAAGGCAGCATTTAAATCCAGGTAGTTGGTCGGTTCATCCAAAAGTAAAAGGTCGTAATGGTAAGTGAGCAGTTTGGCTAAAAGGGCGCGCATCTGCCAGCCTCCGCTCATCTGCGCGATCAGGCGGTTAAAATCCCTCTCTTTAAAACCTAATCCCGAAAGGATCTTTTCGGCTTTATGCTCCAGTTCAAAAAAACCCAAAGTTTCCAGTTCATGCAAAACTTCACCGTAACGTTTTGAGCCGGCTTCGTTTTTAGACTCCAGTATTTCCTTTTCTTTTTTAAAGCGCATAATCCGCTCATCGCCTTCGGTTAATTCCGCCAGCACCGTATGGTCGGATTTAAAGCTTGCTTCCTGGGGAAGATAGCCGATGTGCACCCCTTTATTTACCCTGACCTCTCCTTTGGAAGGCTCAGTCTCTTGCAGGATCAAAGAAAATAAAGTACTCTTGCCTGTGCCGTTTGGCCCGATCAAGCCGATCTTCTCCCCCTGGTTTATGTTAAGGGAAATATCCTCAAAGAGGATTTTGGCGCCGTAATTTTTGGAAAGATTAGTGATATTGATCATAAGAATTAAATTGCGCGGCGAGATTCCAAAGACTTCGAAAGGGTAGTGGCATCAGCGTATTCCAGGTTTGAACCCACCGGTATCCCTAATCCGATGCGGCTTAAATGCACGCCTAATGGTTTAAGTAACCTGGTAAGATAAATACCGGTAGTTTCACCTTCAGTATCGGCGTCGGTAGCGATAATTATTTCTTTAATGCCGCCCTGTTTTGTCCTCTGGATAAGCCCCTCAATCTTTAAGTCGCCGGGGCCCCTTCCCTCAAGAGGAGATATCGAACCAAGCAGAACGTGATAAAGACCGTGGAAATTACCCGCTTTTTCAATCGCCGTAACATCGCTGGGTTTTTCCACCACGCAGACAATATCCTTCTGCCGGCTCAAGTCCTGGCAAATCTTGCAAGTTTCTTCTTCGCTTAAGTTATTGCAAATCCGGCAGGAACGCACGTTCTCTTTTACCTTGTTCAAACATTCGGCTAGAATTTTGATTTCATCGCCAGAGGCGCCTAAAACATGGGCGACGATACGTTCGGCGCTGCGCCTGCCAACGCCGGGCAGCTTGATCAAAGATTCGATTAATTTTTCTATAGAAGCCGTATAATTAGCCATTAGCCTTCCTTAACCACCCTTCCCCCGAACATCTCGATAGCGGACTTAATAAAAGGATTGCTGCGCGCATCCGTTTCCTGCTGCATCTGCGCGGTCAAAATAAAATTTACCCTTAAATCCGCGTTGCATAATTCAGAGGCGGTTTTCTCGATGAGGTCCTTATTTTCTTTCCTATCCAAAGATTCTTTATGCAGGGAGCAACTTTTAGGAAATCCTACGGTTACCATATTACCCTGCACCTTAACCGGCTCCCCTTCGCTCAAATAGGTAGATACCGACATTTTGATCTTGGCCAGGTTATTTAGAATATTATTCCAAACATTTTTTACGTTTTCCAAAGAAATTGACGCCTGCGGAGTTTGCGTTGGAGCATCTTCGACCGCCTCTTCCGTAACCGGCTGCTCTTTTTTTTCAGGAACTACCGTCGCTGGTCTTAACTCAACGTGTTTTTTGCTCTCCAAACTCTTGTTATACGCCAATCTTACCAAACTTATCTCGAGGGGTATCCGCTGGGAATCCAGGCGCCGGGTCATCTCCTGCGTAGCGATTAAAATATTAAAAGCGGTAAAGATCTCCTCTAGGCTTAGTAATTGGCCCTGCTTAAACAGGCGGTCGCAAACCTCTTGCGGCAGGTCAACTAATTTTGAATCCGCCTTGGAAACTTTAGCCACCATCAGGTTGCGGAAATGCTCGATCAGGTTAACCAGGAACACGCCGGGGTCTTTTCCATCGTCGATAATCGCGTTAAAAAGCTTCAGGGATTCCGCCGGGTCTTTTTGGATAATCTTGTCGGTGAGCTCAAACAAAACATCCTGTTCAACCATGCCTAAAACAGAAATCGCGTCTTTTAAAGATACGTTTCCCCGGGAAAAAGATACCAGCTGGTCCAAAATGGATTCGGCATCCCGCAATGAACCATCGCTGCTTTTGGCAATCGCAAAAAGCACTTCCTTATCGATCGTAATTTTTTCTTCACGGATAATTTTCTCAAGCTGGGCGATAATTTCAATGACCGTGATCCGGCGAAAATCCATGCGCTGGCAGCGGGAAATAATCGTCGGCATGACCTTCTGCGGATGGGTGGTGGCAAAGATGAATTTTACGAATTCCGGCGGCTCCTCAAGGGTTTTAAGCAGTGCATTAAAACCGTCAGGGGTTATCTGATGCACTTCATCAATGATATAAACTTTATATTTACCCTGCGTGGGAGAGAATTTTACATTTTCGCGCAGGGCCCTTATTTCATCGATACCGCGGTTAGAGGCGCCGTCAATTTCAATAACATCCAGGGAGCGGCCCTGATTAATCTCTAAACATGAAGGGCATTTTTGGCAGGGTTTTAACGTCGGGCCCTCTTTGCAATTAAGCGCTTTGGCCAGGATCCTTGCGGTTGAAGTTTTGCCCACTCCTCTTGGCCCGGCAAAAAGATAGGCATGGGCAAGGCGGCCTTTTTGGATCGCGTTTTTTAAGGTGCCGACGATATGGTCTTGCCCGATAATACTTTCAAAATCCTGCGGGCGCCATTTTAGGGCAAATACGGTATAAGACATGGGGGAATATTATTTTTTATTTATCTGGATCTGCTGTACTTTTACGCCTTTTTCCGACAGGTAGGTAAAGACCGTTTTGATTTCTTCCTCAAGCCCTTCTATCTGCAGGATCGCCCATCCGGCATCCATAGAAAAAGAGGCCTCGATAATGTTCAAGTTAACATTATATTTTTTACAGATATAACAAATTATGCTTTCATCCTGCAGTGAGCCCGGAAAAGTCAATCCGATTGACATAATCATAGTTTATTCTCCTTAGCTTTGTTATATTCTACCACGAATTATTCGGAAAAGAAATAGAATATAAACGGCAGGCCACAATACTTATTTCTTCTTTTGCGCAAGTTCTTTTATCGTTTCGTAAGTGCCGAACTCGGGGGCAAGGCTGTCGTAATTCCTGTATTTGCCGAATGCGAGCTTCTTCGCGCTAAGTTCGAGGTATCCGCCATGGAGCGGATAGATAAAATTAACGCCTTTTTTTGCAAATGACACATCAAGAAACCGCAACATTTCTCCCTGCTCTTCCTTGCTTAATGTCTGGCTAAAAACCGTTGTTGGCGACGGGTCAATGCCCCAGTCGATAAACGCAAACACCGGAGTATTGCCGTATATCTTTCTTATATTCGCGATTTTTTCATAACTCTGGCTGATATTTTTTTCTTCGATTTCTTTTTCGGCCGGGGATATAGTCACAAAATCAATATTAGGCGGCATATAAGGCATTCCCTCGGTAAACTTAATCGGTATCCCCCATGAACCTACGTAAATATATTTTCCCCTTGCCCGTCCATACTTATGAATTCCGTCTATGATTTTCTGGCTGGCTTCATAGAAATCCTTGATAACGGGATGATTCACATCTTTTACAAAGGGATAAATCAAGGGTGTCTGCGGCAAGCCATCAATCCAAATGGCATCCGCTCCGGCGTCTATTTGCCTATAAGCCCAGCTCAAAAGAAGTTCCTGGTAATCCGGATTCGTAATATCCGGGAAATATGCTTGAACTTTGCCTGGATCATATTGTCCTGATTCCGCCCATCCATGCCAATCGGCAAACAGCGCCTGGAATTCTTCTTTTGTAAACGGCTTGCCGTTCCTTTGGATGTCCCACTTTCGAGGGTCGAGCGCCATTGCCCATGTTTCATTTTGGCTGTAGATTTTCCCGGTCTTATCGTTCCTGTCAATTCTATTGACGCGTTGCGCTCCGGTCGCACCAACGAATATTACCCCGGGGTTTTCTTTTTTTATCGCCGAAATTCTTTTCTCGAGCTCCGCGTAATTGTATCCGCTTTTTTCGGCCAAAAGAGGAACCTCCTCCGGCTTGATTTTCATGCGCCCGGCGTACACACCGGCAACCTCCGGCGGGATATCTTGAGGGGATTCGACGGCTACGCCCCATCTCCAGAATCCGCGGAAAATGAGATCCGCCCCCGTTTCTTTCAATAAGCCGATAATTTCATCCGTACTTCTTTCCTTTCCAATAGGCGGACCTTCGGTGATGCTTTCGTAAACAATTGCGGATTTAACGTTCCTTAAATCGTTCTTTGAGTTTGCCCACTCGCCGCTTAAAATATTATTTATTTGAAGAGGAGATCTCGGCGGGGCCTGCCGGATTGTTAAAATCCTTGAGCCATAAGATGCCATTCCGATTTTCAGATTCTGAGGATCACCTGAAAATGTTTCGCCGCTCAACAAATCATAAATAGCAACATCATTTCCGCTAAAGCGCGTCTTTACAACCGCATCAACGGGTTTGCCGTCTATGTTTACGATCACGGTAACCGATCCATCCCCCTCCCATCGGTTGTAGGCGATAAGTTTCGGGATCTTCGGGCTTATCAGCGCGTCTTCGATATTATCCGACTGCAAAGCCGGAAAGGCTTTCTTGATTGCAATGAGTTTCTTGTATTGTTCCTTTAAAATGTCCGGCTTATATCCGAGCCTTTTGGCTATTTCTTCATTCAGAATTATCTGATATTCTCCTATCCAGATAATATTGCCCGGAGCCGTGGCGACAAGGGTTATATAAGGATTCGAGACGTCCGGGTTAAGAAGGCCGGCGAATTTGTGAGCCTCCACCCACATGTTAACGAATTTCGCGGTTTTCGCATATTTTCCTTCGAGTTCGTTCTGCACTAACTTGACAGTGCTGACATAATCATCCGAATGCGGAAGTTTTCCTTCGTAAACCAGTTTTAGCAGTCCCCTGAAATTATAGCCCTGCACCCAATCAAAATACTTTCCAAGCGTCCTGTTGCCGCCAGGGTCAACCCACCACCCCGATACGTCACCATTGCATGTCTTAATGATAATGTCATCAGGCATATCCCGCGCGGTCAAAAACGGTATCTCGCCTGCGAATATCAGGTTCTTCCCCGTCTCCTTACCTAATTCTTCAATTTTCTCCCTCATGGCTTTGGTGAGCGGCTCAGGACTAAAATATCCATCAACAGGCGTCAGACATTCAAAACCTTCCGCGTAGCTTGACTTATCGCATAGATTTTTTATATAAGAATCGCAGTATGCCATTCCTCCCGAATCCAAATACACTCCGTCTACATCCCATTTCTTTATCCAAAGAGGAAGGATCGTATCAGTTACATAATTAATGAGCCCGGGGTCAGCCTTGTTCACAACATACCCATATTGCGTTATACCCCAAGGCCAAAAAATCGCCGGCTCTCCGTAGATGCTTTTCAACATCCAATCAGGATGATTTTCATAAACAAAAGTTCCGGGAGCGGTAACCGTAATTTGCAATTGCGCAATTACTTTAATGCCAAGCGAATGCGCTGTTTGCACCATATGTAGAAATTCTTCTTCAGTTCCCCGTTCAGGATCGGTCTTCAGGTAATCTTTGACTATAAAGGAATTCTTTATTCCAATGTTCTCAATGCCTTTCTCCGTTTTCACCGGCATTGTCCGCCCTTCTTCCGGCCATATCGCCTCATAAGGAGTCCAGATGAAAATCGTGTTTACTCCGATATCTTTATATTGCGGAAGCGCCGCTTCAATTTCTTTCCACGAAGGCTTAGAGACCCCTTTATTGGGAAGATTCATCTGCGGGATGCCTGCAATTACCAAAGTTTCTTCTCCCTTGGGCCCAAGATTCAATTTTTCGCCGGAGAATCCGCTGTTTGGCGAGGCGTTGAACTTTGCAAAACCTTCTATTGTTAAAATTCTCGGACTATAAGCCGGTATGGTTATTTTAAAACTCGACGGTATCTCTACCGTGAAAGTTTCGCCCGACAGTTCATCTGTTAACCGCGTTCCTTTCTCAAACGGAACCTCCAAAATACTTTCCGCCTGATTGCCGTTGAAATTAATCGCTATGATTACCGTTTCGTTTCCGTATGTCCTTGAATATGCATAGATATTGTCTCCGGATTTCCAGACATTTTTTATGTCGCCATATTTTAAAACGTTATTGGAATTGCGGATTGCAAACACTTTTTTGTAAAAATCGCGCAATGCATAATCTCCCTTGGACCAGTTTACCTGTGCCTGCGCTTTCCCATTGTAGAACCATTCTTCTGTCGCTCCGATTTCCTGTCCTGCCTGTATCATCGGGATACCCGGGATTGTCGATATTAACACAAGCAGCGGCTTATTCAGCTTCGGGGCGCTGTTGGCCAACCTCTGACTTCCATGCTCTTCCACCATCCGCGACCGTGTCCTGCCATACTCTACTTTTTCATTTTCTAGCTGCAATAGATCCACAAGCTCTTTTGAACTTCCCTGCCCCGGAATGAGTTTATAGAACACATATTTGCTAAAGCCATGGCTGTAAGATGCTTCTGCAACTTCGTCCAATGCAGAATCCGAGGGATCGAGGTACGGAAGCTCTGCAAAGAAAACAACATTTGGTTTATTTGCCTGCATCAATGCTTTTGCATTTCTTAACATCTGAAGGCTTGAATGTTCGTCGGAAAATATATCCGGATTCCAGTGATTGTTGGGCACATCCAGCCTCCAGCCGTCAATGCCGTACTCTTTCACGGAATATTCTGCAGCGTTTACGAAATAATTTACTGCATCAGGATTTGTCCTGTCGATGGCAGGGCCGAATGTGGCTATAGGATAATAATATGCTGTCACAACATCACCATCAACCTTGCCTAAGAAATCGCATTTATTCTGCCCGCCATATCCTGCCCGGCAATTATAGTACGTATATTTGTTTCCATTTCCGTCTGTGCTGTTTTGCAGCTTCCATCCTAACTGCGCTGCCTTTGCCCGAAGTTCAGATAAAGAAATCTTGAGAGTCCAATTATTCACAAAAGGTATGCTTTTCCACGATGCGCAACAGGTGACAAGATCAAATATCACTTTCATGTTATAATTATGGGCTGTATTCACAAGCTCTTTCAGCTCTGCCCCTGTGCCGTACAACGGATCCAAGCGCGAATAATTAGTAATGAGGTAGATATAATTCTGCGGAGGATTTGAATCCTGGTGTTCCCAGACAGGCAGTATATATATTGTCTTGACGCCTAAATCAGCAATGCGTGGAATATCGTCGGTTATTTCCCTGAAAGAATGATTCGGGTAATAGTAAGGATGTGTTTCATATATTGCCCCATCGTTAAGCCAGGTTCTTTCGGCCAAAGCGGCAGATACAGGCGCTTTCGAAATCGGCTTAGGCTTGTATTGCCAGCCTGCAAAGGCAATTATAATAACCAACACTGCTATGGCCGTCAGTATTCTTTTATTCATATTATTTACTGCCTGCGGAAATTTTGCATAACATTTTTAATCGAGCAACCTCTTGGGGTAAACTTGGGGACGAAGCAAGAAAGACATTTTTCAATTGGCGGACGCATTTACAATCGAACCGAAAGGACCGCGAAAATGACCCTGATGGTTCAAAATGATATCAATTTCGGAGAGGCTGGGATTCGAACCCAGGGACCCAGTTGCCCAGGTCAACTCATTAGCAGTGAGTTGCTTTCGACCACTCAGCCACCTCTCCAGGGCCTTTAGATTTTTTTCGTTTTTGCTTAAAAAAATCTTTCAACAAAGAACTGCACTCTGCCGCAAGGATTCCTTTAGTTACTTTAATCCGGTGATTTAATTTTTTATGGTTTGCGATATTAACTACCGAGCCGCAGGCGCCGGTTTTGGGGTCGCTTGAGCCAAAATACAGGTTTTTTATCCGCGCCAGAACCAATGCCCCCGCGCACATACTGCACGGCTCAATTGTAACATAGAGGCTGGCCTGGTTCAACCACTTTGTCCCCAGATAACTGGCGGCGCCCGTTATGGCGATTATTTCGGCATGCGCTGTGGGGTCTTTCAGGCGCTCAATCTGGTTGTGGCCGCGGGCGATAATTTTGTCCTGATGGACAATTACCGCTCCGACGGGAACTTCATCTTCGCCGGAAGCCTTCTCTG
Organism: Candidatus Omnitrophota bacterium; assembly: GCA_028715785.1. Lineage (GTDB taxonomy): Bacteria > Omnitrophota > Gorgyraeia > Gygaellales > Profunditerraquicolaceae > UBA6249. The sequence continues at coordinate 200,949 of JAQURC010000001.1, read as the reverse complement.
CTTCTTTTAAAGCCTCCTGCATATATATGATGTGTTTTTTGATCACGATTTAATGCGCCCAGCTGGGGTCGAACCAGCAACAACCAGCTCCGTAGGCTGGTGCTCTATCCAGTTGAGCTATGGGCGCAAATTGTCAGTTATTTTATCATATTCCGGGAATAAATCTATACGGATTTTAAGCAATTTTCCAAACAAGGTGTTTATATTGATCGAGCATGCGATAGGTATTAAACTGCGCGGCGGTGCAGACACATTCAATCATCATGTCTATCCATCTGGAAGAAATATCAACTTTGCCTTTGCGGTTGGTCTTATAATAAAGGCCGGCCATCCTCTCTAAGGCTTGATACAATTCTTCGGAATCATCATCCATGTGCAGGTCAAATTCATCACCAACGCTGCCTTCGCTATTCTTATACCCGAAGAACGCGCCCATTTTTCTGTCCGTTGCTTCAGCCACCCAGCCGTCAACCGTGCTCATCTGCAGGACGGCATTTAAAATCGCCTTCATCCCGCTGGTCCCGGAAGCCTCAAAAGGCGGCAGGGGATTGTTTAACCAGACATCGACGCTGGAAGTGAGCATCCGCGCAAGGGAAATATCATAATTTTCCAGCACGATTATTTTTAATTTTTCATAATCTACATTCAGCTTATCCACTTTATCCAGCACTTCATTAATATAAGTAAAACCCAGGTTATCGTTGGGGTGGGCCTTGCCGGCCAGAATAATCTGCAGAGGCCCGGTCTCCTCGGCGATACGCACCAGCCTGTTGATATCGTGCAGGATAAGGCTGGGCCTCTTATACGCGGCGATCCTCCTTGCCCAGCAGATCGTAAATAGATCCTTCTTCAGCGACCATTTCTCCAGGAATTTACAGAAATCGCCTTTATTCGACTGGTGCGCTTCCCAAAGCTGGGCGCGAAAATCAGGATTGTTTTTAAGCTCCGGCGCCTGCGACAAGATCATCGGATTATTCTTAAAATCAGGGAATGTCGCGGGGAACTTTTCAAAAAGTTCCTGGAACTTTTGCGACATCCAGGTGCAGTGATGCACGCCGTTAGTAATATACTGTATGCGGTTTTTATATTGGGGAAACTGGATATGCATTACCTTTTGATGATTATGGGAAACCGCGTTAATCGCCGAAGAAATATTCATCGAAAGCAGCGTAAGGTTGGCTAATCCCGAATGCTCCTTGCCGAATTTTTCGATAATCTCCGTGTCTTCTTTCTTAAGCACCTTACCCAGGTCGTCGAAAGAAAACTTATCGTGGCCGGCTTCAACGGGGGTATGGCAGGTATAAACAAAATTGTTTTTAAGCTTGTCCACTTCATCGCTGCTTAAGCCCCGCGCTTTGGCCACAAAGGCAAATACGGCATGGCCTTCGTTAAGATGATAGGTATCGATATGATACCCTAATTCATTCAACGCGCTTACCCCGCCAAACCCCAGCACCACCCTCTGCAATAACTTCAAAAATACATTATCGCTGCGGTAAAGCTGGTCGGTCAACTCTTTGGCGGGCTGGCTGTTGCGTTCAATATTGGAATCCAATAAGACCAGCGGCACAACGTAATCGTGCTTATGGTTATAGGCATAATATTTCCAAAGCTTAAGGTAAACATCTTCGGATTTAAGAGAAATTTTTATTTTATTCTTTAAAGGGACCAGGCCCGGATAAGTATACGGGTCCCAGCGCATTTTCTCGGGGGCCTGGCCGTATTTAAACCAAAACTTTTGCCGGAAATAACCGGAGCTCCAAAGTATCCCGATGGCGGCTACCGGAAGCTTATAGTCAGCCATGGTCTTGACGGTGTCCCCGGCTAAAATACCCAGGCCGCCGCTGTAAATAGGCAAATCAATGATATTATCCTGGTGCAAAGCAAAAAAATAATCTGCCACGCGAAAATTGGAAAAAACCGCGTTTTCCGGCAGTTTATTAACGGGATTTAAAGGAAACTGGCTGGATAATTTATTATAACAGCTGGTGGCCAGGCCATACTCCATGGAAAAATAGGCAATGCCGCGGTGGCCGGAAGAGCGCAGGCGTTTTTCCGCCTCGACAATGCTCTTTAAGGGCATGCCAAAATAGTCGCCGTCCTTTATATCTTCAGCGTAATGGCCGTCATGGTCATCGACCTGGACTAATGAATGGAATTCTTCAAGAAGCTTATTTTTTTCCATATTTTTTTACTTCCACCTGAAATGCAAATAAACCCTCCCCCAGCCTTTATCGGTTTTCTCTAATCTTGAATAAAGCCGGCGGACCTCTTTTTTATTTAAAAAATTAAGGATGCGTTTTTTCACGTCATCCGAAGCGCTGCCGTAGGCAATCTCGACTATGCTGGCCCGGCCATCCACCGCCTCTTGCAAAATCTTGGCCATCTTATCTTCCATATCCGCAACCGGCGGAAAAAGATTAAGCTTTAATTTCATTTTTTATGGCTGGCTGGGCTGCTGCGTTTTTTGAAATTCGGCTGCGTACGAGCATCGCTGCTCTTTCGCCAAGGCTTAGCTGCCTTACGCCAACGCAGAGGATTAGGCTTGTATTTACGCTGGGCAACCGGAGTGGTAATCCCGGCGTCTAAGCGCTGCTTCATATAACTAATTGTGCGCCTGCCTTCTTTATACTTTCCTGTCCGCTTAAAAACCGGAGGACGCGTGTCCTTTTTAGCTGAAAACTTATTTTTTGGTTTCTTGGGCTTGGCGACAGAAGGCATGACATTAACCGGCCTGCCCAATATTTCCTTGCCGGCCAAAGCCGCAATCGCGGCAAGCGCCTCCTGTTCATTAACCATTTCAACAAACCCGAACCCCCGCGACTTCTTGCCTTTCTTCTCCATTACGATTGCCACGGAAGAAACCGCGCCGAAAACCGCGAAAGCTTTATGCACATCCGCTTCTTTGGCCTCAAAAGATAAATTCCCTACGAATATATTCATCAGTTCCTTATGGTCCTACCAGTAGAGCCTTTTAAACCGTTCCGAATATCGTTTTATCCACTTACGCGACGCTTCGGCAAGAGAAACCTCTTTGCCCGATTGTAAAATAAGCAGGTCCCGGTATTCTGAAATAAGATAGATCTGCTCGATCATTTTTGCCTTAAAAGCTTCGTGAAACCTGAAAAAACTTACCGCGATATCATAAAGCTTTGTCTCCGGATTATTAACGCAGCGGACAACTTTTGCCTTGATATTAAACATCTTATCCTCAAAAGGCATTTTTATCGCAACCATAGAATTGGGCTGGACAGAATGTTTTCCCGGAAACAGCAATCCTCCCATGCTTACATTGCTTGTTTGAGCCCGCACATCCTCCCGGCTCCTGCCTAATCCCGAATTAATAATCTTGTAAGTAAGGGGCAGGGACAACGGATGGCGGATAAAATGGCGGCGTTCTATTATTTGTAAATAATCCGGGCCCTTTGCGCCGCCTGCTTGATTATTTTTAGATTTTTGTTTTACCTTTTTCATCGCTGCAGCTTATTGCTCCCGCCAGGAAACCGTTGATTTAGTAGCTACGGCAAGCAAAACGCTGGCTATGTTAGTAGAGTTATACTTTATTAAAGAACTCCCGGAAAAATCCGCGCCTATTGCCGCGCTGCTCTCTACAAAAACAGTCCCATTAACAGAACTATTACCCAGCGTTTCCAACTGCCCGATAATGTAAAGTATACCGTTAAAACCGTCTCCCGGCACACCATCAACTTTGAAATTCCCGTTTATAATAACAATTCCGCTGCCATTTAAATGCTGTATATCCAGTACCTGACCTAGAGTCACATCCACCCAGGTTACTCCGCTTCCATTTATCGTATTGCCAAAGTTACCGCTCAGATAAGTCCCTTGCGCCTGGGATATCGCTTTCATTTCAGCTTTACTAATACCAAAAAGATTATCGAAAGTCTGGGTCGAACCTGTTTTAGCAATATTAGCAGGATTTTCCGTATTCTCAATACACTTAGGTTTATAATCCAGAGTACCGCTTGTCGTTTCAACGCCATATTGGAACTGCGCGGCGCTGGGAGGGGTCAACTTCATCGTGGCATTCACTGCACGCCTTGTAATCCTACCGCTTGGTGAGGTCACAGTGCCGGTAGAAGTTACATTATAATAGTTTGTTGCTCCTATTTGAGCTATGTCAACGCGGTAAGTGTACCGACTATCATCAAGGGGCTTCTCAGGTATGCTACTAACACCGGCATTACTTTTTGCCTCCGCGATTCCTGCTTCTGCCAACCAAAGTGCCCGCGTAGAATCCGCGTATCTAGTAGCAAGCTGATTTTCGTTTATACTGCTAAGATATAACGAGCCAAGCAAAACAGACAAAACCATGGTTACCAAAAGAGAATAGACCAAAACTACGCTTCGATTATTAACCATTTCTTATTTGCACCTCTTCAGTTAAGCTATAGGTTGTATCTGGCATACCTAACACCTTGTCCTTTCCGGATATAGCAATAACTAACTGCTTGCTGGTAAGTAAGTCGCCATTATTCAACGGGACAATCTCCCCCAAAGAATTTACAGTAAAAAAAGGCGCAGCGATTACGTTATTTAAAGTCCATGACCCTATAGTATTATTGTTTAAGTCGCTTGTCCTACGGGTGATTTTATGATCAACGGCATCATAGGTATATTCTATATAATAATTAGTTAATAATAAGGTGCTGTTGGTTGTATCCCACCCGGTAACTTGCCTGAATTTAATATAACTTGGGGTAGGATTATTATTGGCTATATCCCAGCTAACCGACTGACGGGTATCCTTGATTATCCAGCTAATTGTCCGCCTCACTTCCGACTGGAGGCTGCCTCTTGCCGAGCTTAAGTTAAAAGAATGCTGCACTGCGTTTTCAGCGTAAAAGAATACCCCGATAATCACGCCTAAAATAAGGGCGACAAAGAGCGTTTCCATCAGGGTAAAACCTCTTAACTTATTGTTATTGCGCAAAACGCGTAGTAATCGAGAAGGTTTTGGCAGCATTTCTCTCATTCCAAGTAATGTTCACGGTTATTGTATCCAGATTGGCGGTATATACAGGCCCGGGGAAAGTAACTGTCTCTGCCGATAAATTATTGAATTTCGTAGGAGAAAAACCTGAAACATAGGCCGGGATATTACCGAAACTCTGCGTTTTTATCAACTCCAACACATACTGCGCATCATTGGCTGCGGTGACAATGTTCCTGCTGGATTCATTCAGGAACATAGAGTTAATAGTCGAAGAGAGGGCGGCGATAATCGTAACCAATAAAACAACAACACCAAACATCAATTCAATTAATGAAAAACCTCGGCGTCTTGATTTTATGATCTTTTCCTCTGCCATCACTGCCTCTTTTTAGCCGGCAAATTTTCTCTAGCTCCCGTCGCTACAACATATTACAATGTTACTGCCTCATTGTCAATCCATAAGTTTTGCTAACGCGTAAACCTCTGCAAAATTATTCCTGCCCCCAAATAGATCAAAATAAAGCTGGAGACGAATCTAATTAATGCCTTAATTTTATTATTGCTCGAGAGATTACCGGCAAGCCTGCCCGATAACCCAACCAACAAGACAACCGGAGAGATGCTGGTCCCCAACCCGAAGATAAAAGCATAAAACAATCCTTGAAACGGCGAGTGAGAAATAATAATAATGTAATTTAAGATGCCCAAAAGGGGAAAGCAGGGAGAAAAACCCGCCAAGAAACCCAGAATGCCGGCGTTCCTTAAGTTCCCTTTAGAGAGAAACGCGCAATACCTGCTGCTTAACGGTTCTTTGGAAATAATTGTCAAAATACCGACGAGTAAAATAAAAAAACCTAAAGTTATGTTTATGATATTAAGGTAGTTCGTAAAGAAACCGCTTTTTAATATGCCGGAAAATACGCCGCATAAAGCTCCGATAACCATATAACTGGCCAGCTTGGCCGAAGAAAAAGACAAATAGGAAAACAGCGCCCCTTTTAGCGACGGTTTATAAGCGGCGGTAAAACTGATCAAAATCGGCGCGCAAAAGCTTAAACAAGGGCCTGATCCAAGGATCAAGCCGCTTAAAAATAAATAATATAGACTTTCATTCATCTTGGGATTAATATAATAAGAAAAGGAAAGATTGTCTATGATTATCTTCATACCCTTAGGGATAATTGCCGCAATATTCCAGCTGGTCATCTTGCGCGAATTCAGCTTCTCCATCGCCAAAAACGAGCTGGCCTTTGTGGTCGCCGTGGGTTTCTGGATTATTTTTTGCTCCTTAGGCAGTATCCTCAAAACTTCTAAAAAACTGCGCACAATAACGCTCTCTATCCTGGCCTCCCTGTCTTTTGCGCTTTCCATATGCCTGATCCACCTGGCAAAATCACTGGCAGGATTAAAATATTATGACGCAGCGAGCCTTGGCCTTGTATTATTTTTAAGTATTATCCTGATCGGGCCAACTGCTTTTACCATCGGCCTTGCCTTCAGGCATTTTGTGCAGGAATACCTAAAAGGCAATCAGACGCAAAAAGATATCTACGCCAAGTTCTTTGCCTTTGAGGCAGCAGGCTTTTTCTTAGGAGGCATCGCTTTTACTTTTTGCTTTATCGATTATACAAACCCGTTGATTTTCTCGTTATCACCGCTGATTTTATTGCCCGCCATTAAAAATCACTATAAAAAAATCCTGCCGGCCTGCCTCATCATTATCATAACCATAATCTCCGCAGTAAGTTTTAACCCTATTCTTAGGAAAGAATTCGCTGGCTCTGATATCCTGGCAAATCTTGGCTCCAGCTACGGGCCGGTTATCACCGCCTATAAGGCAGGGGCAACCACATTATTTTCAGGAGGGTCCTCTTTAGTTACAAGCGAAGATAAATCCGCCAATGAAGAATTCATCCACATGAGCTTGTCCGCGACCAACCCCTTAGTTAATAAAGATATCCTCTTTATCGGCGCGGCCCTCTCCGGGCAGGTGGGAGAAATAGCTAAATATAAATTAAACTCGCTGGATTGCCTGCAGATAAACCCGCTGATCTCAAAACTTGCGCAAAAGAGGTCGCCTGCGGGGTTGAAAAACAAGGTTAATTTTATTACCGATGATCCCCGCCTATACCTTAAGAACGCAAACAGGCAATATGACGCTATTTTAATGAATATGCCCGCGCCGGTTAACCTGGCCTTAAACCGCTATTTCACCGAAGATTTTTTCAAACTTATTCCCGGGCGCCTGAAACCAAAAGGCGTATTTTCATTTACCATCCCTTCTAAAAGAGAGATACTAAGCCCGCAATTTGCCAGATTTGACTCCAGCATAATCAATGCCATAGACAGGGTATTTACGAATAGATTTGTTATCCCTTCGGATTCCATGATCATAATCGCTTCCGGGGGGCAAAAAATCAATGCCGGTGATCTGCTGGATAATTTTGCCAAGGCAAACCCCCGGACTATTTTTTTCACAATCTATCATTTTAAAGACTATCTTGACCCTGCGATGCGCGGTTACACAGAAAGCATGCTGGATAGAAATATTCCGGCAAATACCGACCTTAACCCGTCGGGTTTCCTTAATTATCTTATCCTGGAACAAATCAAGTTTTATCCTAACCTCAAAATAGATTTCAAGAAAATGCGCTCAGGCATAACCGCGTCTCTTTTGTTTTTGGCAGCGTTGATAATGATTTTCGGCTATCTTTTTAAAAAAATCTCCTGCTTCTTAAATACCGGGATGGTCGGATTTACCTCGATCAGCTTTAGTTCGATAATCTTTGTGTTATTCCAGCTTTATTGCGGGGCTTTGTTTTGGAAGCTAGGCTTATTAATCGCCTTGTTTATGGCCGCCCTTGGCATCGGGACATTCCTCTTAAATACAATTAAAACCTATCGTGCCGGCATGCTCTCGGGGCTTTATCTCTTCTGGATGATCTCGGTCTTTATTTTATTTTGGAACCTGAAAATAATCGCAAAGGTTGGTTACGCCGAGCTTATCTTCTATCTCTACTCCCTGATCTGCGGCTTCCTTACCGGCAGTTCCTATCCGCTCCTGGCGCAAAGCCTGCTTAAAAATAAATTTGACGATAAAAACTTAGCTATGACTATCTATTCAGCGGATTTAATCGGAGCATTCCTGGGGACAATCGTAAGCGGGATACTGCTTATACCATTTCTGGGGATACCGCATAGCCTTCTGGCCTTAATCTTCTTCAACGCGATTTTTGCCCTGAAAAACCTGCGCGGCTAATCCCATGCTCCGGGGATCTTAGCGCCGCAGAATCTGCACTTACCTTTAATAACATTATTCTCCAATATGGTATAGCCTGCGCGCTTAACCAGAAGTTTGGCGCATACGGGGCAAATTGTATCTTCTCCTAAATTTTCCGGGACATTGCCGATGTATACATAATGTAATCCTGTTTTTTTAGCGATCTCTTTTGCGCGGATTAATGTTTTAAGCGGAGTAGGAGACAAATCCACCAGCTTATACATCGGGAAGAACCTGGAGAAATGCACCGGGGTATCCGGGCCCAGGTTATCTTTTACCCATGAACAAAGATTGCCGATATCTTCGTCGGAATCATTGGCGGAAGGGATGATAAGATTGGTTACCTCCACCCAGACTTTTTCCTCTTTTAATACCTTAAGAGAATTAAGGACGCTGGTTAAATTGCCTTCGCAAAAAGAGGAATAATATTTATCGCTAAAACCTTTCAGGTCGATATTTGCGGCGGTTAAGTATTTGGACAGCTGGCGCAGGGGCTCCTCATTAACAAAACCCGCCGAATGCATAACGCAGGCAATGCCCTCCTTTTTGGCCAGTTTGGCGATATCAAGCATATATTCATAGAAGATCACCGGCTCGGTGTAAGTAAAAGCTATTGTCTTTGAACCGCTCTGCTTGGCCTCTCTTACGATATCCTGCGGCAAAACATAAACCGTTTTCACTGTTTCCGGATCCATCTGGGAAATTTCCCAGTTCTGGCAAAACTTGCATCTTAAATTGCATCCGGCGGTAGCAATGGAAAAAGATCTTGTCCCCGGGTAAACATGAAAAAGCGGCTTCTTCTCTACCGGGTCGATATGTATGGCCACGGGCTGGCCGTAAGTTAAGGCATAGAGCTTGCCTTTGATATTCTTTCTTGCGCGGCAAAAACCCCGCTGGCCCAAAGGTATCAAACATCGCCTGGGGCATAAAAAACACTGCACCTTGCCTTCGCCGGCCTCCTGCCAATATAATGCTTCTTTTAATTCTTTCGGGGCAAGTTTATCTTTAGCCAAGGATCTTGACAAATTAGAAATGAATCCTTGCGCAAGAAAAAATCCGGCGATTATAAGCGTTGTAAAAATTATTGGCAAGAGTATTTTAATTTTCGGCTGTATCATGCTTATTCTTTATGAGCTTCTTAATTGCCGCCAACAAAACATTCATGTCAACAGGTTTTACAAAATATTCCTCTATCCCCAGGCTATAAGCTTTCTTTTTATCGGTATCTTTATTCAAACCGCTTACGACGATAATCGGCGTGTTTAACCCCAGGGGTTCTTTATTCAACATCTCGCAGACATCCAATCCCCCATATTCCGGCATCAACAAATCCAATATTATCAAATCCGGAACAAAACTATGAAGTTCAGAAATAACTTCTTTGGCATCCGACAACGCAAACACCTGATAACCTTCGCTTTCCAGGCGGTGTTTTAATAAATCAACGGCGCCGCTCTCGTCATCAATAATCATAATCTTATTCTTTCCCATCCCCCCTCCCCGTTTTGAATAAATAATACCACCTTAACATATAAAAGTCAATTCTTAACTCTCCTAACTCTCCTGTTTTCTTATAGTTAAATAAAAAAAACCGTGGACAAACCTAAGAAATCGATTATAATGATTTTTGTAAGTTTTGCTGAAAATAAATTCCGCAACTTTAACAATGGCATGATGTTCCATGCTCAAAACCAAAATAATGAGCATAAAAACGAAAAAGATAGTAGTTATCTTTTTGCTCGGGTTGGCATTAACCTTTCCTCTAAAAAATGCCTATTCTGCCGGTTCAGGAGCGTATCGCCTTGAGGTCCCGGACGCTGAAGCCTTGGGAAAAGGCTCTGCTTTCGTGGCGCAGGCGGATAATCCTTCGGCTATTTACTATAATCCCGCCGGCCTTACCCAGTTAAAAGGAAAAACGTATGTTTCCGTGGGCGCTTCCGTAGTCCAGCCATTTTGCACTTATGAAGATACTGCCGGAAACCAAACAGACAGGCGCAGGCAGGTATTTACAATTCCTAACGGTTTTGTCGTAAGCGACTTTGGCCTGGAAAAATTTTCCTTTGGCCTGGGCGCAACTTCTTATTGGGGCTTAGGGACTTATTGGGCGGAAGATAGTTTCTCAAAATACGTGGCTACGAAAAGCGATGTAATCACGCAGGATGTTATGCTTACCGCGGCATATGAAATAAATGATAATATTTCTGTGGGCGCAGGCCTGGATTATACAAAAGCCCTGGCAAATAAAAAGAAAAAACTCAACCAGGCCTCCTGGGGCGGAGCCGACGGAGATTTCCAGCTAAAAGGGAGAGATAATAATGCCTGGGGCTACAGGCTATCTACGCTATATAAGCTTAATAAAAACCATTCTTTTGGGCTGATGTACCGCAGCGCTGTGGATTTAACGTATAAAGGCAAGGTTTATCTTAATGACTTGAACGGCACCTATCAAAGCACTTTCGGAGGAGCTTCTTATGAAACCGATATGTCTACAAAATCAAGATTGCCGCAGAGCATATTACTGGGCTATTGTTTTAAGCCGGATGACAAATGGCGGTTTGAGGCCGACATAGAGTGGATGGATTGGTCTTCAGTAGATAAAGAACAGATTGATTATCCGTCGGAAACAGATGCCGCGCGGCTGGCTGTTTTAAATGCCGGCAATCCTGTTCAAAGGGATTGGCGGGCTGTTTTGTCTTGGGCTTTCGGGACAGAATACAAAGTTAATGACAACTGGAAACTAAGGGCGGGCTATTTTTTCCATAAAACACCCATACCCGAGGGAACTTTCGATACCGCTTTACCGGATTCCACTTCAAATTCTCTGACCCTGGGAACGGGGTATCAGATCAATAAAAATTTAAGCCTTGATTTCGCGTATGCGGCAATGTTTTATAACCAAAGAAAAATCAATAATGCCGTAGGTTCATCAAGCGGTGCAAATATTAACGGGAAATACGATACATTTATCAATGTCTACCTCTTGACTTTGACCTTTAAACTTTAAAAAATAATGGAGGTAAAAAGAGATCCTATTAACATAGCAACAAATATAACCTAAGGAGGTGCTTTGATGCTATCACAAGTAGATAATAGATACTCCCCGAGAATAGCAGTAAATTTTCCTATCAGATTATTCCCCGACGCAGAAGCTAATGTCCTTAATATTAGTGAAACAGGTATATGCTTTGATTGTGAAAAACCGGTATTACCCGAAAATATTTCGCTGTTAATGAATTTAATATCTCCCAAACCTAAACAACCTACTAAAATCTCTGCGAAAGTAGTCTGGCATAAAATCCTGCCAGGGAATAAATCTCAATTTGGGGCACGGTTTTCCTTATTAGATAAAAATCACTTACTTCAAACAAGAGATTTTATATTTGATAGCTTCGCAAAAAAGGCCAGCGCTGACATCAAAGATGAAAATTTAAAAATAAAAATAGAGGATTTCTTTAATAAGGATATTAGACAGCACCACGAAAATTTATCTGCGCTGGCTCAGGAAACAGGCGAAGGAAAAATTGAATCGGAAGAGGCAGAAAAAAAACTAGTTACGCTTAGCAATGAATTCCTTCTTAAGGGGGAGGCCTTAGAGAAGATAGTCGATAGTAATATTCATATGAAAAAGACAAAACAAATATTTAGGGAGATAACCGGCTGTTGGTTTTATAAAAGCCCCGTTATAAAAATGGCTTACGATAGGCCACGGGGGTATCCCGGGGATTTTGAACTCTTTGAGATAATTTATAATAATAAACCGTTAGCAGAAAATAAAAGTTTCGGTTTCTATGGCGATAGATATTTTTTGAACAGTGAATACGCTATGGCTGCCAGAGCTCGCAAAAATAAAATGAAAAATATCTTACAGGATTTTATGGAAAATAGTAATTTATCTACTATCAGAATGCTAAATATAGCCTGTGGCCCGAGTAGAGATATAAGGGAGTTGTTTTCCGATCCGCTTCTTTTATCGGAAATATCTGGGAAAAAGATAATTTTTACCGGCCTTGATAATGATAAAGATGCTTTAAAATTCTCCGAGTCAGCTCTGAATAATCTGCCCTCAAATATTGAAACAAGATTTTTGCATGAAAATGTTTTGGATATCTCTAAAAATGCTAAGTACCGTGATCTCATAGGCAAGCAAGACATCATTTACATTCTTGGCTTAACTGAATATTTACCAGACAGGATATTTAAGAAATTATTGCATTTCTTATTCCAGTTGCTGAATGATAAAGGCATGCTGGTTATTACGTACAAAGATAAGGATATAACATTTCCCTCTTTGGGCCCGGAATGGATATCTAATTGGTCTTTTATTAAGAGAGGTAGGGAGGATTTAATTAATGCCACTAAGGAATTGGGTTCGGATAAATATTCCTTGAAGATTGAAAAAGAAGGCACAGGGACAATTTTCTTTCTTACGTTAACGAAAATTTAATTTAGATGCTGGAACATATCCCGTTAAATTATTATGCGTTATCTGGCCTGCTTAATTTTATCACCCTTTTTGTATTATCAATTTTTGTCCTTTCCAAGAATCCAAAATCTCCTGTCAACAGAATCTTTGCTGTTTTTACCTTAGTAGCTTCGGGCTGGGGGCTTTTTCATTTTTTATGGCTGAGTACCGTCAAAAATAGTTCCCTAGCTGAGTTTTATCTGCGAACCGTAATGTTATTTGTAATATTCATGCCCGCTACCTCCACCCATTTTATATCAGTTTTCCTTAAGCCAAATTTTAATAAAAGAATAAACCTTGTCAATTATCTTATCAGCCTTATCATCGGATGTACCGCTTATACGCAATTATTTGCAAAAGATCTTGGTCCTTTCCTTATTTTTCCTTATTGGTTGAAACCCGGGCCTGTTTTCCATTTCCACCTGATTCACTTTCTTGGTAATATTATTTACTCTTACATCTTGATGATAGGTGCCCTTAAACGCCATTCAGGCGTTTTTAGAAATCAAATTCTTTATATTTTCATTGGGACAGCTATAGGATATACTGCCGGTGTATTTAATTATTTCCCCTGGTATCGATTACCAATTCCTCCATTTCTTAACCCTCTGGTTTCGATTTACGTAGCTTTTGTCAGTTATGCCATAATTAAATATCGTCTTATGAATATCAAAATTATCTTTACCCGCGCAGGCATATTTCTTGCCGTCTACACTATTGTTCTAGGTATACCGTTTATCGTGCTTAAGCGCACGGGTTCGGGATTACTCGCTACTTCTCTTGCGGTTATTTTCGCAACAATAGGGCCGCTGGTCTACCGTTTCCTGCAGATGAAAGCCGAATCAGCCATTTTAGCCCAACAGCGCCGTTATCAAAGGATACTTTTGCGGGCCGCGGTTGGCATGGTTACCGAACATGATTTAGCCAGGTTATCAAAACGCATTGTTTTTACCCTGAAAAACACGATAAGGCTTAATTTTAGCGCGATTTTTATTAGAGACAAAAAAAACAATTTGTATCAACTAAAGTCAATACGCGGAGAATCCAATATCGGAGAATGCGTTAAAAGTTTCGCTATGGACGATCCTTTTATCGATTACCTTAAGGAAAACCACGGAAACTTTTTTTTCGAAAATGCGCCCGAACAAATAAAAGGTTCTTCAAACATACTTTCCAAATCCAAAATAGTTATCCCCGTGTTAATCGGTGAGGAGCTTTTTGGCTTTGTATTTCTAGGCGAGAAAATAAACACCCATCCTTATTCTAATGAAGATATCAATGTCTTTAAGATCCTCTCGCGCCAGGCGGCGCTGGCCATTGAAAACTGCATATTTTTTGAAGAATCAAAAGATTCGCAGCAAAGGATGTTCGCCGCCGAGAAGCTTGCTTCGATTGGAGGCATGGCTGATGGCATTGCCCACCAGATTAAAAACAGGCTTAACCTGTTTTCCTTAGCAGGCGGAGAAATAAAAATCGTGGGAAGAAGCTTCGTGGCAAAACATGCCAAGCTGATTAATAGCAACCCGGAATTAGACAAAACTTTTAAGTACCTGGATGAAATAGCCGTTTCCATCATGGATAACGTAAAAAGGACTGACAGTATCATCAAGGGGATCCTTGATTTTGCCAAAGTAGAAAAAAAAGAAAATCTCTTCGGCATTTTTTCCTTTAAAGAAACCATAGAACTCTCCTCTCTGCTTTTAATGCTTAAACACGAAGCCGCCTCCCTGCCTCTTAGTGTAAAAATTGATAGTGAAGACGCGATATACGGAGTGAAATCGCAATTAACCGAAGTTATCTATAATTTGCTGGATAATGCCTATGAAGCCATCAAGGAAAGAAAAATGCAGAGCAGCGCAAAAGAGCTGGAGTCCTTTGTTCCCGCGATAGAATTAAGCTTAACGCGCACGCAAGACCATCAAATAATAAAAATATCGGATAACGGCATAGGTATAAAAGAAGAGGATAAACCTAAGGTGTTTGCCCCTTTCTTTACCACCAAAACTTCCTATAAATCCGGCTCAGGCATAGGGGCCTACGTAGTAAAAAGGATTATAGAAGAAAATCATAAAGGCAAAATCTGGTTTACTTCAGAATATATGAAAGGGACTTCTTTTATTATAGAATTACCGAAAAAACCGGCAGCGGAATAAGGAGGCAGCTATGAATGTCCTTGTCGTTGATGATGAAATCGAAGTTGTTAATTTGTTTAGTATTTTCCTTAAACGCCTTGGCCTAAACGTAGAAAAGGCAACTTGCGGCCAGGAAGCGCTCGAGTTATTTAACCGCCACAAGCCTGAATGGGTTTTTCTGGATATTAAAATGCCGGATATAGACGGGCTTGACCTCTTGAGGAAAATGAAAGAAATAAACATCAGCATAAAAGCTATAATGATTAGCGCAGGAGAGGACAGCTCAAACCAAAACGAAGCGCGGGCGCTGGGGGCAAGCGATTACCTTATTAAACCTATAGATCTAGACGAAATGCATAGAATAATAAAAAAATATATTCCGGAACAAAAACAAAACTAACCGGCATAAATACAAACGCCTTCACTTATTTTACGCTATTTCATAATCAAAAATAAAACAATAATAATACCGGCACAAAGATAGATAAGCAGCATCCGCCGGCTGACCATTGCCCTGACTATGGCTACTATCAGCCTGAAAATTGCCGCTATCGTAATTCTTATCCAGCGCGGCAACGGCACGTCTTTACATATCCCTGTAAATTTTTTTATACTTCCTAATGGCGGCATATCTTTAACACTTAACCCCAATCCGCCTTCGCTTACAGGAGAAGCCGCGAAATTCCTTGCCGCGGCGCGCCCTGCCTCAAAATCGTGTTCGCGCAGTCTTTGCCACATAAACCCTCCGAAATTTCCCAAGAATTTTCCGGCAAGAGGCTTTTTTGAGGCAGGAAATACCGGCCGGATATCCAATTCAACTTTGGCGCGCAGAGCTCCGACGCATTCCATAATAAATGCCAAATTGATCAGCGTTTTATCTAAAGGAGCATCGTTTTCTCCTTCTTTTAGTTCGTTTTCCTCTCCTCCCTCCAATATTTTCTCACTGCGTAGATAGGCCCTTACACGATCCAGATTATCATTTTTGTATTTCTTGATCGTATCTTCATTCACGCGTATTTTTTCACCCCTTGTCTCTTTGTGCGTCAATTCTAATTTTTCCTTGGCTAATCTCGTGGCATAAACGGCAAAGATGCTGCCGAGCGTATTTAAAACCTCGACGGAATACACGGCTGGGCGAATAAACTGTTCTTTGAGATCTTTTAGAAAATCAATCTGCCATTTTAGCCGCTGGTTTATTTTGATGGCATCGTTCCAATCGCGATAATGCGCTTCAGTCAATATTGCCGGGATAAGCCTTCCGGCGACCTCGGCTATACTTGGTTTTTTATTATTAAACGGCGCGCATTCTTCAGGCGGAGTCGGGTCAACCAAAAGATAGATGCGTTGGGGCGCTTTTGCCTCCTGCGATTGTTTGGCATATTGCCCATCAAGGTCTTTCACCAACTCCCTGGCCCGATTAATCGGTTCGTTATTAAAGAGGCCTCCATCTACGTAGATAAAATCAAACGTGTCTTGCCCCGAAGGCAAGGCGGTATTGGCGTAATCTTTTGCCCGGCGTTTCAAATTTACGGCGGGAAAAGCAAAAGGAAACGCCCCGGAAGCAGTGGCCACATCAATCAATTTACCCACATCTTCCGCATCTTTGATATCACCGGGCACCTCACAGGAATACCAGTCGGCAAAGGTAGTAAGTTTATACTCTTTTTCAATATTCGTAAAATTGACCGCATATGGGATACCCGAAAGGTTTGTCAAAGTCAAACCCACCTTTACCTTGCCGGAGGAAGCGGCGCCTATCGGCCCGGCATCAGGAATCTTTTCTGTCAGTTCTTTTCTTATTTTTTTAATGGCCTTGTCGGAAAAAATGGAACTCTTTGAAAAACTTTTTCCGCGCATAAGCTGCAGGATATCCAGTTTATCTACCCAAATCTTGCGCATGAAATCAATCAACGCAGGATCATACACTGCGGCCAAGGCATAGATTATGCTGTTGACCGAGCCGGCGGAAGCGCCGGTCAATACATCAACTTCATACTTACCCGCATTAGCGGGCAAACGCAGGATATGAAATAGTTCATATAAGACCCCTGCCTCATAACTGCCCAGCGACACCGCCCCGGTAGTCACTACGGCTATATTTGTCTTCACCATCCTCCATCCGCCTTTTCTATAATTTTATTTTTTCGGTATATTTCGGAGAGGCAGGGAGAACTAAACCCGCCTTTTCCAAACGCTATTATAGCAAGAGGTTATAGCTGCAAAACTCATTTGGTATACAGAAATCATACAGTTTTTTCAGATTGTTTCCCTTTATTTGGGCACATTTTGGGCACAAACAAAAGGACTGAATGGTTAAACCCAGCCCTAATTAGTCGAGTTTTTGAACACCTTAATCTTTTATCTAGCGAAATCCCGCCTCAAATCTTTCTATTATCCAACATTCACGGAAAGAAAAACCTCGATATTTTGTAAGTTGGTCTTTCCTGTCTCATCGGTAATCTTTTGGCGGCGTAAAATTTTAAATTTTACGCTTTTCTTATTTAAAGACCGGGCATTTAATTCTTCATTATTTTTTACAGGCTGGCCGTCTACTTCCAAAATTACATCTAGAAAAAGCACGCCCGCCTTCTCTGCCGGGCCACCTACATCTACATTAACGACCAAAACACCAGTCCCCGGGCTAAGTACAAGCTCTGCTGACTGTTCTGGAGTTAGCGAGAAAACTGTCATCCCGAAGAGGCAGCGGGGAAGAATACGGCCTTGTTCGCGGCTTAAGGTAGCAATAGCATTACCCAGTTGTCGGACTGTTTGCTCATCAGGAGCACGCAGATTAACAATAGGCTTGTCTCCCAAAGAAACTGAAATCTGCCATTTGTATTCACGAGGTAAACCCGGAACATGGGCCATCCATATATCGGAAACTTCAGCAAAAGGAATTACAAACGCCCCTGCATACTGACTGGTATTGGTGCGTGTCTGATTAGTCCCGCCATAATAAGGCACATAAGTCGAACCAAAGAAAGACCCTCCATAGGTAGGAACATATTCAGTAGTCTGCGATGTTTCGGTCCACTCCCACTTTACGCGTAATCCATATTTATCCACATCAAATGTTTTAAAAGGCTGCCCAGCGGCATATTCAACAAAATTTTGTTGGAGATTTTTTAAAACCCCAATTGCTTCATCCGCGCTAGAGAGCATCTGCCAATTTGACCAATACCACTTAACCTGACTAGATGGTTGCGGCCAAATTGATTTAACTTGTTGTGTGGGGAATGTAGCGCACCCACTAGCAAATATTGCTATGAATAATAAAACAGCTATCTTTTTCATTTCTCACCTCAGATTAGTGTTACTATTTATATGTACGCTTTAAAACCAACTAAAAATTATCGGTGCGTTTACCAATATGTTCTAACAATCTTTAACGCACCTTAATCTATCTATCAATATGTCCCGCCGCCTGGGCGGCTCCCGTATCTTGTGTTTCACCGTTCGGCTTTGCTTGGGCAAAGCCTCACTTGGCGGCCGCCTGGGCCGGCGGCCTTCTTGCTAATGCAATGCGTGTGCGGCGCAGCTGGATGCTGCAGCCGGGTGGGGGGCGGCTGCAGCATCCAGCGTCCTCACCGAGCAGTTATTACACTACAACCTCTATTATTTCACATTCTGTAGTGTAAGCCTAAGTTTATCTATATCTTCCTTAAGTAATGGTAACTCTCCTTCAGCCTTATCTATCGACCTCAAAACAGTTTGCTGCCATTTCTTAGGTAAAGAAAGGAACATTTGCCACATTTCTCTCTTGTCTACGATTGTAGACGTATAAATAGCCTGTTGTAAGTCTTTTAAGTTCTTATCCGGCTTCTTTCTTAGTGGCGCAATAATCAGTTTATGAAGACAAAAACGAACCGGCGAAGGAACTTTTATTCTTAGGCCTGCATCCGTTATGCTTACCGATCCATCCAAAAGAAACCCAACGCGCCTTAGAGGAATAGCATCGATACCGAGTTTCTTAATTCTTATCGCCTTGTCAGTCCCTCCGCTTTTCTCAACTGTTATAAACTCTATTTTTAAATCCGCATTCCATAAAAATAATGAACCGTCTCGTTTAAAATCCGCCTCAAACCCTAAATCCTCTAATTGTTCTATAAAGCCCAAATGCTTTTTGCCATGGAAAGGAACGGGAATCAAGAAATCAACATCGAGGCTGCTTAAGGGAAACTTTCTTACTCCCAGGTAATCCTGGTACAACTTAAAACACCAACTGCCGATAAGCTCAACACCTTCTTCAAAAAGGCCGTTATCGGCAAATACCTTTAAGATTCTCCTAATCGGTTCAACCACGCTTTTTACCCTCGGATCTTTTAACTATCTTCAAAGCCTCGTTCACCTTCTTTAACTCCCCCCTTAAAACATTACGCTCTCTTATCTGCCTAATGATTTCTTCCGGCTTATTTTTTCCCAGATACTTCTGAATAACTTTTTTATCTTTACGAAACTGCAAATAATAATATCTCTTCCCGGATATCTCTCTTTCCTTAATGCTCCCAATAGGAAGGTTAACTAGCCTCTTTTCTATTTTTTTCTTAATGTCTAAATAGTATTCTTTACTCTCTGATAGTATGCCCTGTAACACCTTCATTCCTACTTTCTCCTTTTACACTACATTATATCATAAAATAAGAAATGTAGTGTAAGAATATTTTAAAAAAGCGCCGCCTCAATTTTTCGACGGAAGCTCGCTTCCGTCCCTTCTTCAAAGACGCCCCATTTCTTAATTGGCGGAGAGGCAGGGAAATAAACCCTGACACTCACAAGGTAATTATAATCAACAAGTTACGTTAATACAACCGATTTGGTATACAGAAATCGTACAGTTTCTTCAGATTGTTTTCACTCGAATGAACACATTCTGGGCACAAGCTCAACAAGGTTTAAAAATAGTCTGAGGATTTTCAGAAGTTAACCTTCCATAAAATTCAAGCACGTATCTATCGGTCATCCCTGCTATAAAATCACATATGATGCGAGGTCTTTTATTTGAATCAATCTTTTCATAAATTGATTTAAAATCTGAAGGAAGTAATTGAAATCCTTTCTCTGCCATCAATGTATTAAAGATAAACTCAATAATATCCTTGCACCTATACGCAACAATCTTGAGTTTATGAGATTGAATTTGACATTCATAAGTTAATACTTTTAAGATTTCAATTTCCAACAGGTGTTTCGGATTGATTTTTATAGTTGACAGGGCTGGGGTTTCTTTATCAATATGATTAATTTCTATACTTTGAATAAAACTATTCACGAGACCAGATGTAAGATCTGTCCTATAATATCCGTCTTGAGCAAACCTATTTGAGGACACATTTGCATCTCTCAATCCATAGTTATGTAGATTCTGAAGAAATTTTTTAGACGGATTTTTCAAAATACCTTTTATTGCGTAAGGAACCTCAAATATATCTTTAAATATTTCATAGATTACTTCTTGAATATTACCTTTATTCAAATTTATATTTAAACGCTCATTTATTACTCTCACAACTTCATCAAGAATATTGTCATTAACAGACATAATATCAATGGGTTTTATAAATTCCGCTTTGAATGAATCTTCAAGATCATATGTCGAATAGGCAATATCATCTGCAAGATCCATTATTTGGCATTCAATTGTTTTCAATCCTTTTGTAAGTTTTGTTTTTCCAACAACAGCAGCTTTAATAAAATCAACTTTGGCTTTTTCTTCTTGATAGTAACCTTTAATAGGCGAAATTTTCTTTATAATTCCGGTCTCGAGTAGATGATTTCTTTGTGTACTTTCTCTGGGAATCTCTTGGTCATATTTTATAATTGACGCTAAGCAACGGGCTGTAAGATTTAAACCAACACGAGTATCTCTTCCATTATCCAGAATACCATAACGTGTCGAGGAAGGATTAGTTTTTTTCTCAACAGTAGCTAATAACCTGAGAGCTTGAGCATTGCCTTCGAATCCTCCGTAATCCACCATGCCCCTATCTAACACTTCTTCACCGAAATGACCAAAAGGAGGATGTCCAATGTCATGGGCAAGACCAGCAATTTCAACGATATCGGGTTCAATGAAATATTTTTTTCTCGACTTCCTTAGGTCGTTATTTAGTTTTAATGTTATAGATTTTGCGATTTGAGCTACTTCTAATGAATGGGTGAGGCGGTTTCTGAAAAAATCACTTTCGTTACCAGGAAATAATTGAGTTTTTCCTTGCAGTCTTCGGAATGAGGAAGAATGGATTATTCGAGCAAAATCTCTTCTCCATTCTGTTCTATAGTCTTTATTTTCATTCTTTTCTTTCGGAAAATATCTTTTTTCATCATTATTAGTATATTTCATACAAGAGAGTAATTATACTCTTACCGATGTCTACTTATTTTTTTCATGACAATAACTAGTTTACCAGTACTAACAGAAGTCGAAGATAACCTCTGTATACCTGCCGGAACATAGCTTCTTACAACTATGTCTTTCTTAGCTTCATGAAAAGTTTTTACTAAAGGTCGCTGTCTTTTACCTAACGTTAGAGTTGCCATTCTGAACTCCTTTCATTAAAAAGGAATGAACTTTAATTTATTATACCTCAATCTTTAAGGAATAAAAGTGTTTTGATTAAATTTATAACTACATCTTCCCTAACTTTCCTGCTTTTCAACCAATCTTCTATCCCATTAATACTAAACCTAACCCCATTAGGGAGTTCTAACTGAAATAATTATCGACATCTTAACCCCTTTCTATGATAGCTCTATGTCTTTATTGTTTTTTTTACATTGTCCTTCCATCCTTTTCTATGCACAATTCGCTCAAAATTCTTTCCATACCTTCCTGAGAGTAATTCAACTCGGCTTTTTTGGCTCAAAGTCTGCCAATCTTCAAACATCACATAGATAGCATTCCCATATTCCATATTTTCAAAAACAACAAGATCATCGCGTAATAAAGCACCAAGATACCTTTCTGATCCACTCATACCATAAACAAACTTTGATGGTTTTAAAGTCTGAAAAAAATCAAATCGATCTTCCATATCTTTCCGCTCTTGTTCTGAAAGAATCCGCCCCTTGCTTAGCCTTGCCAACGTCTCTTCGCGTGTTCCTGAAGGCAATATTTCCCACGAAACACGCAATGTTTCTAAATATTCCTCGAGACTCCTTCCCGCAGGCAGAACATCGCATGAGCCAATGTTTTCCTGTAAAATATTTAAGTTTTTCAGTAGCCGCTCCTTAAAATCACGAGATTTCTTACCCATGACTTCTTCTACCTCAAACTTAATCACATATTTATCCTGTCCCAGAGCATTATTAGGAGATTCAATTCTAATCTTTAGAGATTCGGGTGCGTGAAATTCCTTTTGATATCTCTCCTTAGTCCAACTTACATCGTGAGTTCCCCTTCCTCTGTCTCCATAATTAGGCGCCTCAACACTATGGGTATAAGATTCCATGGGTAGATCCCGCCTTTTTATCTCATAACCATTTTTATTACGGCCACTGTATTTCCCACGATTTTGAGACGGTAAAATACTAGGGAGAAAAGATAAGCCGGAATCAGTTAGTTTAATAGATAAATGACCTAATAATCCCTGCTTAATATCGTTTGCTGAAAAAGTTTCAACGCAACCCACAACAATCTGATCAGAAGCAATTTTATTTAATTTTAGGATAATTAACTTAGGAATTTTATGGAAGTTTTTCTTGGCCGCTATTAGCTCCTTTCTTGTTATTTATATGCATCCCTATTCTATTCGGGCAAATCTTTTGGTAAATTTGACCTTAAGTATCTCTTTAAACCTGCCTTATCTCCCTTACCGATTAATGAATCGCACACTAAACATCCCGGCTTCTTAACATCTTTAGTCGCAACAACAATTCCTCGCGTTCCCTTATAAGTCAGCATACGTTCCGGCTTTCTCATGCCGGTAATTAACATAATAAACTCTGTAACGGCCAAACCAGCTATAACCCCATTTAAAGACATCACTGCAGGAGCCACTACTTCCGCTCCCAAGCCATAACCATGATGCCGACGAAAAGATTTTTCCTGCTCGCTCTCAAGCTCCTCATTTGCTATTTGCGGATCAATCTGATTTGCGCACCATAAACAGAAGTCCCCGGGCTGAGCGACAACTACCCTGCCCCCGAAACTTATGCCATTATCACCTTTTAAATCTATTTCAGTTGCACAATCAACCAATGTCTTCTTATATGCTGCTGCAAGATCAGTAAGGATCATACGCGCGCTATCATTATCTACGCAACCGAAAATCACATCAGGAAAAGTCGAAAGGACTTCTATGGCTTCCGCAGTACGCAGATTCCCTAGCGAAGTTATCTTGGCTTCAGGATTTATAGATTTAATGACTCGTTGGGCCACCTCAACCTTGAGGGTCTTATTTATGACATCTTCTCTTGTAGCGCCAACAAGCCTATTCAAATTCGACTTTTCAACTCGGTCATCGTCAAGAAGCATAAATTCCTGGATTCCTAAATGACTTAGCATTTGCACAACGCATGACCCCATGCCACCCAAACCAACAATTCCAATCTTAGTATTCATAATGGCTGCTTGTCCTTCTGCACCAAAGGCTAGAATTTGCCTAGAGAATTGCTCCCGTGATTCAATCATTATTCCGCCTCTTAATGATGTTAAAAAAAGATTTTTTAATAGGAACGCCGCATAATCTTTTAAAGTTGCCCTTATTATCAATAACCTTGATTTCACTTATAAATACGGAATTCTCCTGTTTAGGCAGCCAAATCTGTCCCCGAACATCACTCTTAGTAAATACTACGGCACCGTATATCTTACCCGGCAATTTCCACCAAATGTATCGGACAAATTCACTCAAGCCATGTATATCGCTCGGGGAAAAAGTGGCTAATCCGCCAAATCGATGAGAGTGGCATTCAATCAAATCGCAGCCGTATTCTCGTGCTTTTAACATTACCTTCACTTTCTCTTTTTCTTCAAGCTCTAGATGACATCCGCTTTGATAACTCCAGCCACCAGCTTCTACCTTATGGACATCCTTTACTTTAAGCTCAATTAACTGGGCATCCATGATACTGTTGACAAACAGGAAACACCCCTGCTCCTTTTTTCCTTTGAAAAGATGCGACCGTACGAGGTTGTATTGTTGTTCTGTTAAAAACAGGATTACCCGCATCAATTCTTCTCCCGTAACCTAATGTTCACAGATTTCATAAATGTAAGTAGGTTATCTCCTTTTTTAATTTCGGCTACCGGCTGCCATATTTCAGGATGCCAAGAGAAACAACCCCACGATCCTTCTATCGGTACCTGAGCTCCCTCACTGTAATTTGTCAGTAGATTGTTGTTATCGAACTTCAATCCTGCATCAACATAAAAATTATCTGGGGATGTACGTGGATATGAACCTGAAATTAAAAAAAGTAGTCTTGTCTTTTTACGGTTATATCCTTCCGGTAAATTAAAATCCGGGATCATTACCCATGCATAGCCTTCCCCATGCTGAAGGCTTGGATATTTATCCTTCAGCATGCGGACTTCTTCAGCGATTCTTTCTTCCACCCTTTAGCCCCTTTTAAACTTTGGGGCGCGACCGAATCTATGACCGGGCTTCAAATGAACAACCTCTCCTGCCCTAAGAGTTATTTCAGTACCATCAGGAAATTCCTCAACAACAGGCAGATCCTGAGGCAAATTACCCAGCTTCCTTATTTCTTCAGTAAGAATGTCCTCTTCATGCCAAGGATAATCCGTACCCTCAATATTGACAAAATACTTCTGCTCGCCTTGATGATGCTCTTCATGTTCCATTTTTACCTCCTCCTTTTTATCTTAACCTTCCGGGTCTTCTGCATAATAGAAAAGTTACTATTTCGTAAGCTGACGATGCTTACATTTTAGCAAAAAAAAATTAGAATGTCAACTGATTTTTATTGTCCCTGAAATACATTTCGTCAATGCGGATACGAGCAACGGCGGGATTAACGTCGAACGCGTCGACCAACGTTTTAATTACAGACTCCCGGTTCTTTGCTTCAATAGTCTTTATACCCATTGCGCCGCGAGACACAAGGAACGTTTCAGTACTTTTCTGCACGAGGAACCTGGGCAGCAGAAGTGCGCCCATCGCCCTATTGGCCTGAAATTCCCACCAGCGTCCATCGTAGTTACTTTTTCCGCCGATACCAGTGACGGCCCCTTCCCTGCAAAGGATTGTGGGGGTATTTACAACTTCATTCTCAAAGAGAGACTGAGATGGCAAGCCAAGCACGAAAAGATGTGCATGCAAAAGACCATGGCCAGCTTCATGAGCTAAAGTCGTATTAATTCTCCGCTCGGAAACCTTGTCGCCATCTTCGCTAAGAAACTTAGAAATTTTTATTTCCTCTACGCCTTTAGTGCCGAATTTAATACACCCTAGAACACCTTCTGGTAAATCTTCATAAGAGGGAAAAATCCTAAATCTTTTTTCAATAAATCGCTCAATTCGAATTGGTGATGGTTCCGATGGCAACAAATCAACTTTTCGCAATTCATCGTTACAGATATTTTCAATATCACTCAGTTTATAATAGGGCCTTTCAGCGAATGGACCTACCTTTGTGCGAAAACTTTTCATTTTTTTCCGTCTTTCTTGGACGTTTTTTCAGCAAGCTTCATTAAATCTTCAGGGCTAACCTTCTTATCAATTAATTTCCGAAAAGCAAGCCCATATGCAGGGTTCGATGACGCGAGACGTTTGAGATCTTCAACCGGTGCACGAGTATCATAGTTTCGTAACTCTTCAAGTGCTGTATCAAGTACTCTAGCTATGTCGACTAGCACCTTTTCAGACGGATGGCGCCGGCCAAGTTCTACATCAGATAGAAATGCCGCCGAAAGCCCACCTAATTTTTTTGCGAATTCACGAAGAGAGAAATCCCTTTGGGCTCTCAATTCTCGAATCCTCTCTCCTAACGTTTTCCTATTCATAATCAATGTAAGCTTACCATGACTACAAAAAAAGTCAATTACTTTCTTTTATTCATCCTTACCCAACCCTTACAACATCTAGTGGAATATCAACCACTTACCGGATATATCTCCTTTGGCAGAAGATATACTTCCTTAGCGCTCAAAGGCACAAAGTAATATCAGGGGCCTCTAATGACACATGAAGACCTTCCGAATCAAGTAGGCTGAATGGTGTACGTCCCCACCCTTCCCGTACCTTAGGTATACACTTGGTATACAGTTTTTACAGAACTATACGGCTTTTAGGCGCTATTAGTGAAAAAAAGAAACAAACACTACCATATAAAAACAAACACAACTTACCCACTTTCAATAAGTTGTGTCGTAACTGCCAATTCCCCAATATAATCCAAAAAGTATATCGGAGAGGCAGGGATACATTAGAATTTAATCTTAAAAAGCCCCTTTTACCACCAGAAACACCACCAAAAACCTCTCCTAATTCAGTAATCATATCATTATAACCTCGTCAACTCAAGCACTTTTGCCAAACCTTCACTTGTACTGTGGCTATAAAAATTAATCACAACATCTGAATCCTTGTTCCCTGATATTGCCATAGCGTCTATAATAGGTACATTGTTTTTCCCGCACTCAACCCAATATCTATGCCGGAAGTAGTGACAAGTAAATTTTACACCTGTAATCTTTTCGCTGACTTCTTTTAAATACTCACAAATTCTACGCTGGTTAAATTTCTTGTTGCGTTTAGTGAGGAATAAATAAGGCGCCCTGTGCCGGGACGACTCTTTATATGCCTGGCTAATAAGGATCTCTAGCTCTGGATCTAATTTATTCAAAGGAGCATATTCATTGGTTTTAGTCGTTTCTGCGCGTATATTGATTTTAATGGGTTTAATTCCATCCCAAACAACATCCCTTTTCTCAATAAGCGTTGTTTCTTCAACTCTCCGGCCTGTGCGCTTCATAAAGTAAATTGGCCTGTAATAATCCGGTTTATCCTTCTTTATAAAAGCTAATAGTTCATTAATTTTGCTATTGGTAATCTCAGGATATTGTTTCTTATTCGGCCTTGGCTTTTTGATGTTTTCGGCTATATCTTTAATTATCTTCTCACTGCAAAAACCCAGCTTATACATTCGTTTCATAATTGCCTTAACATAAATTAATTCCCCCCTTAATCCTTTTGGCCGATTTAAATCACTAGAGTAATAATTCTTATATTGCTCAAAGAATGCTAAGGTCAATTGGCTTGGGTTTTGCACATAAGGAAATTCCAAATTTCTAAAATCATCAAACATCCGCCAAAAGACCTTTTGATAATGAAGATAAGTCTTCCATGGCTTGCGTTCTCCTAATATTCCGTCACCTATACCTTTCCATACCTCTGAGAATCCGGATGTGAGACGGAGTTTCTCGGCTTCGGGAGTCTGTAGTTCCTTTTGCCTCTGGGTTATCAGCTCTGCCCTTTTGTTATAAGCCTCTTGCATGGAATTGGCTTCGATAGTCTCCCAGAACCTCTTCCCGCCTTTGTTTAGGCGAAAGTTCACCTGGTAATTCCCTGCTTTGGTTTCTTTTACGCCAGCATATCTTTTCATTGGTTTCTCTGCGATTCAAACCACTTCCAAAATTCAGGAGCGTGAGACAGCAATCTTTTTCCGTGTTTATTTAAAGGGCAGCCAGTCCTTTCTTTCCAACGTTTGCTATGTATCGTATTGGGCCTAATATGCAATATGCTTGCTATATCTTCAACCGTAAGAATTTCTTTATCCATCATTACCCTCACTTTCCTTTCTCTGCCCATAACTACTAAACATACCTGAAAACATTTCTTTGATCAGCATGAGGATTATTGTGGCATCTGCTAGCTCATTTAATTGACTGACCATTCATTGGATATTATATAAACGAATTAGCCTTTTGTCAAGAAAAAAATGATTGACTATTCATAGGATTTAATTTATAATGTAGCCATGAAAAATTTAGGAGAGGAAATAAAGACGAGCAGGAAAATTTCTAAACTAACAGCCAAAGATTTAGCAAACAAGATTGGAGTAGACCCTACTTATATTACTTATATCGAAAAGCATGGCAAGATCCCCTCCCCTGCCGTAATGAAGAGGATCGAGGAAGCACTTGACGATCCGATGCTAGGCGACCTTTATCTTCGAACAAAATACCCAGAAGTCTGTAAAGAATTTGAGGAAGGACAAAAGAATATTGCTGATGAATTTTTGAAGAGCATAAGGAATGCCCTAAAAGAGCACAAGACGCCGGAAGAGAAAAAAGAAATAAAAAGGCGCCTGGAAGAGTATAAAGCTAAGCTTAATGTAATAGTAGCTAAATTTGCGAGTACAATAAAGAAGTTAGAGGATATGGCAGAATCGCTCTAAATCATATTGTTCTTTTTAAGATTCTAACGAATCGTCTTTCAGCCATTCTTGTGTCTCAACGGATTCCCCTTCACCACCATCCACCGGTAGCTCTAGAACCCTTATAACTGGTAATGCCTTCCCGGCTATACCCTCTAAATCCCCATGCATACCACTGATATTATCTATGACGCGCTCAATTTGCTTTTCCCTTCTAGCCCAAAGCTTTTGCATCGCTCTTTTTTCAGCGTCTAATACGCTTTTTATAGCAACAAAGGAACTAACCATAGCCTCTATTCTATTTCTAAATTCAGGACCAGTCAGATAATTATAGACTAGCTCCATCTTACCCTGTTTGCCTGCTTGCAGCTCACGCTCTCGGGCCACCTGAATCATGCCTGTTCTAAGCGCAACTGCCAGGTTGATCGCTGAAGAGATATCTACTACCCAAACACCATTAATTTGGTCAAATTGTTGAACACCTTTCGGCAAAATCTCTGTCATAATAACGACTAAATCAGCTTTTGCGGCCAATTGATCGTCTTTTGCCTTTTGTATCCAGGAATCACTCCAAGCCTTTGTTCGCTTAGACTCCCACAAGATTTTCCCACATGCATGGCCCAATTGAGACTTTACAGTTTCAAGAGCATCTCCGCCTTTAATCCCTTTTTGGATGGGCTCAATATCATCCATCGGGAATCTTGAGTGTAATCTGCCTTCCAAATCAAGCTCAAGAATTTCACCCTGCGCTTGTTGTGATCCTTGCTCTGCCTTACGCTTAAGTTCATCTATTTGGCGGGTCATATCGGCCAACTTCTTGTCTTTTTCAGCATCCTTAAGCCGGTGCTTCTCTTCAAACTGACGTTTAGCTTCTTCGGTAATCTTGCCCTTCTCAGCATCAACTTTCCGCATCGCATCCAACTCAAGAGATTTCTCCCTATCTTCTAACTCCCTTTGCCTTTTGCGTAATGCCAGTTCCTGCTGTCGACTTTCTTCTAATTGTTTTGATAAATCCTTTAGCTGCTCTTGAGTGTCTTTTAGCTCAACGGAATAAGCCTGTTCGGCTTGCTTACGCACTTTTTCTTCAGCAGCCTTCTTCTCTTTATCGAGTAAAGCTCGAATTTCCTTTTCTTTAACAGCAAGCTTATTTTCAAAATCAAGCGACATTGATCTTTCTTTTTCTTGCACAGATTGCTCACGCTTTATTAATTCGAGTTCTTTCTTATCGGCAGCTTCAAGTTTCTTTGACTTCTCGGATAGCAGAGATCTTATTGTTTCAAGCTCGATTTTCAATGCTTCAGCAGCGTCTCTTTTAGCTTGTTCTGCTATCTTGTGTTGCTCAGATTTAAACTGTTCTTTTAGTTGCTTTTCTCGCGCTTCAGCTTCTGTTCTTAGAGTACTAATTTGTGTTTCGTATTTCTGACTTATAGTTGCTTCAATTTCTCGAGAAATAACCTCTGTTAGTTCAAATTGTGTGCCGCATTGTGGACATTTAATCTTTTCTTGTGTCATATTTCACCACCTTTTGTTAGTTTAGTTGGTTTTCTAAATTAATATTATAAAACAAAAAACCCTCGCCGGTCTTAACTTGACCAACGAAGGTTTTACTTTTTTAACGTCCGGGACTTCCCCCTTCAAACACGGGACACACCTAATTGTTAAATAAATAATACTCCTTTTTATCTAAAAGTCAAGATAAATGGCTACTCCTTATTTAACTTCGAGATTCCATCCTTAAGAACCATCGTAGCCCGACAATCATCTTCGTTATATTCAAGTATTCGTTTAAGCAATTCTTCGGAGTGATTTTGTAGAAAATCGTTATACCAACGGATAGACAATGCTCCAGAAGGACTCTCATCTCTCCACTTAAAACCAAGATAAGTGGCCAAATCCTTGAGTGAATAGCTAGAAAGAGGCCAATCTGTATGCTTTTCTACTACTCGGTATAAATCAATTGCGTTCGGATTGTCGAAAAAAGTATCTAACTTTTCTTTTGCGATTATCTCAGGATATCTCTGACTTAACCTTCTATACGCTGTTTTCTCATGATGAGAATAGTAGTAAATTGAATAGTCACTAACATGTAAAGTATCAATATAATTCCAGAATTCTTGCCAAGCTTTCTTCTCAGCATCTCGCGTGTTTTCTTTAGCCAAGAAATAAATATACTCTTCACTCTTTGCATCCCGAGAATAAATTCCATGTAGATAGACAAAATCTTGGGTTGGATCATCTTCAATATCAAAGAATAGTTCTTTTTTAACTTCTGGTAAGTGCACTTGTTGGTGCAAAACTGGCTTTTTTGTTTCGTCTAATATTATTGCGCGAGTGATAAACTTTTTTAAAAGTGTCTCACCAAATCCTTTAAGGAATGTCTTGTCTTTCTTCTTTTTAGCTAAAAGATCAGAAATATTTAATGTTTTCAACTCTCTTACTTTCTCTATACCCAGATCCTTGTTTAAAATCTCTCTATTGCTTCTTCCAAGATAGAAAATCTTGGTCAAATCTTCCTTTTCTAAGCACCATTTTTTACAGCTATTATACCAAGGGCATAATTTACACGACCCAGCTATTGCAGGCTTATCCTGCACTTGATTCGAAACTAATTCTGAAACTCTATTCTTTATTTCTAAATAGAGTTCCCACCAAGTCTGCGTATTCCTTACCCCTTGGGCGTTTTCTAACAAATAAACGAGCTCCCGGCCACTAATATCAATTATGGCTCCCTTTTTCTCGCTTGCAAAGGATAAGTTCAATAAAATTTCAACGTAGAGAGAAAGCTGTACTGCATAATGCTTTTTGGGCATTATCTCTTCATCTTCGGATTCATCTGGGCCCTCAAATCCTTTTCCTGACTTAATATCAATGGGAAGATAATTACCGGTAGGCATTATTCTAAGCAAATCTGGTATGCCTAAGAGGTTTTCATAACGAATAACACCCTGATAAATTAACGTCGTCCCCTTTTTAATCTCTGCTAATGTCTTGTTTATTCTTTCTTCAATAGTTCCTTCGCTTAAATCAATAAATGAACCAATTCCAGAAATTATTTCTTTTTCATGAAGTGCGCCCTTTTCCCAAAGCAATTCAACAAATGGATTCTTTTCATCAATTTTTTCTTCTTGAGGTCCATAAATATCCCTCCATACTTTATGGGGACATTGTAAATAGTCGTATAGCTTACTAGCTGTTATAAGCATTCCCTATTATTTGATAGGATTTACCTTCCCCGTCTTTTTTTCTTTCTTGGATAATACCACGGGGACAATTTGTGATCGCTTAGCATCAATACAATTTTTATTCAACCACAAGATTTCCGTTCTAGTCATGCGCTTACCATTTGAACCCTGGGTATGTGTTGCGATTTTTATCTGTTTCCATCCAAGCTTGCTCGTAAGAATGGATTCATATAATTCGCTATTGTAGCTACTTATCATTACCATACATTTAGCTTTACAAACTAATTTAAGAAGTTCTTTATGGAATTTTTCATTATTCTGATCAAATTCATAACCTTGGGTTCTTTCTGCAAAGTATGGCGGGTCAAGATATAATAGCGTAGCAGGCCGTTTAAGAAAACCTTTAATCAGCTCTCTGGCATCCTTATGTTCAATCCTTATATTCCTCAATCGTTCAACGATTGCCTCTAAGCGGACTGGTAAATTATACCATCGACTAACCCTTGCCTCTTTCCCATTCCTTGCATAAGAATTAGAAAAAGAGAAACCTCCTTTTTCTTCCCCAAATATCCCATTGATAGCCATCATTGAAGAAACTAAAAATCTCCTAGCTCGTTCTAAAGAAGAAAGATTTTTCTTATGTAAGCGGGCAGAAAACAATTCTTCCTTAGCATAAGGCGTCATGGCAATCTCGCGGCAAAGCTCAGAACCATTTCTTCTCAATTGCCGAAAAAAGTTTACAATTTCCCCATTAATATCATTAATTATTTCTATTTGGGCTGGTGATTTAGCAAAAGTTACAGCTGCAGAACCACAGAATGCATCAACCCATGCATTATGTGGAGGTATATATTTAATAAGTGGTAGGGCTATTCTATGCTTAGATCCAAAATACCCAAATGGACTTTTTACAATTCTAGCATGTTTATTCTTCTTTAACTGTGCTTTCATTTTATTCTTATTATAACAGAATGGATTGTTGAGGTCCAGCAGATTTTTGGAAGCTATATATTTCAATATCTCTCATCCATTCATGTTTATTTTCAAAGATTTTTTTATATGGATTACTTATAATCAATAATTTCTCTAGATCAAACTTGTTCCTTCTGACAACTGGCAATAAATATAAATAATATCTTTCCTTTTGGCTAATAGCCATTTCTATTTCATTCTTTGACCAATAAAAATGAAAATCTTCGTTAGGAACTGCTTTGACTTCAATAAATCTGTTAGGAAAATTTTCTTGAGTTTCTTCAAAACTAAGAATATCATATCCTGCAGAAATATTTACATCAGAAATTCGTTTAATTCTTTTTAACAAAGTAGGGAATCTTGCCAATCTGTTTCTTTCAAATTCTAAAATTTTAAGCTCTGCACTCTTTCCTAGCCTCTCTTCTTCCCTCCTGCAGCGTAAAAAATTAACTAGGGTGACATTTGCTTTTCGTTTAGCTGGACATAAATCCTCAAAATCTTTTTCTACTATATAAGCTTTGTTCCCTTCATCAAAACGGATTACTCCAAAATCTATCAGAAAATTTCTAATGCCACTTAAATCTAATCTTTGCTTCAATTTGGGTGTAAAAATTAATGCTGATTCTTCCTGTCTAAATTCTCCGAGAAAACTCTTCAAGAGAGCCTTGTAAAAGGAGTTAGAATTTACTATCTTAGTTATAATATACTTTTTAAATTTACCTTCTTCTTTTTCATTCCTAATATCTATATTTTCCAAATCTTCTAAGGGAATAATAGCTTTCTTATCGATTTTAGCCAAACCGATGTCAATCAAAAAATTTTTTGTACTTTCGTAGTTGTAAGAATGCCTACGAAAATTTCTTCGAATAAATTCTTCTTCTAATAAGCGATTTTCAAACAGTATATTCAGAAATATCGCTATTTGAGGAAATTTAATTCTTTCTAATTGTTTGCTTCCTCTGACCAAAAAGTCTTTCATATGCGGCCAAATCCCCATCTTCTTCAAACATATCAAGAGAATAAATACAATAGTCTTTCTCAAAGATTTTATTCATTCTTATAACTTTCTTATCCAAATTGCTTTTTATATCTTCATCGATTGTATTCTTATATTGAAGGAAATAATAATGCGCTGTCTTATGTTCAGAACCTCCTACACGGTGGATTCTATCTAATGACTGAAGATACTGCGCACAATTATACGATAAATCGTAGTAAATCGCCCTAAAACATGTTTGATGGAGTGAAATTGATTCAGCGCAAGCCGCAGGATTTAATAATAAAACATCGAGTCCGCTATTTTGTTTCTTAAATTTATCGATAATTTTTTCCCTAGTAATTGCATTTTCTAATTTTTCATTTTCAACCGGAGTTGCTCCATAAATCTTTTCGCAAATGATTCCTGATTTTAGCAATGCTTTCCTTAATAATTCCAACGTCCCAATGAAATTAACCCAAACAATTACTTTTTCTTTATCTGAATTGAATTTCTTAACCATCTCAAGTAATAATTCAAGCTTAGCCGGTTTTTCAAGCTTATCATAGTTAAGAATAATTTTTCTTAGGTTAATTTCCCCTTTTATTAAATTCTCAGGGTAATCTTCGATAGGCTTCGCAAGTAATCCTGCATAAGATACACATTGCCGTAAACGTATAATCCTACCTTTCCTTAATTGCATAATCGTTTCAATATTGTTAAGAAAGGCGTCTTTTGAATAGTTGAGGATTTTATTTTCAATTGCTTTATAAATTAGCTCCTCATATTTATTCATTTTAATTAATCTTTCGGGGTGGAAAATCTGAGGCAATAACCCTAGGTCTCTTTTTCGCACCCTATAAAACAAAGGGCCAATTTTTTGATCAAGCATGTTTCTTATTTTTTCGTCATCTTTCTTCTTTTCTAGCCATTGGACCTTAATCTTTTCTTGTAATGAAAAGGGCGAATATTTACCATATAAGAAATCGAACATATTAAAAACATCAGTATAACTTCTAGGCATAGGTGTTCCTGTAAGTACGCATTTACATTTAGCTAGTGATGAGATATCTAAGACAGCTTTTGCCCAATTCCCCCCTACCTGTTTTATGTAATGCGCTTCATCTATTACTAAAAATATGTCGATATTCTTCCTCTTAAAAAATTGCTTAACCGCAAGACTGTCATTTAATAATGTTTGAAATGTTGTTAAGCATAATTCGGCGTTTTCCGGATAGTCCCAATAAATATTCATTCTATGTTTCTGCCCTATACCAGAGAGTATTTTGACTTTAGGCTTCCTTCCAAGCGTAGCTTCAAATTCCTTTCTCCACGGCCCAAAACAAGAAGGAGGTCCCACTACAAACAAAACATTTACTTTCTTTTCTACTCGCAATTTTTCATAAACCGCTAAAACGACCGATGTTTTTCCGCTACCAGGAACAGAAAAATTTGCACTATCTTTTAAAAGATACAAATGACACGCCGCTTTTATTTGATGGACCTTAAATTTCCGAGGAAGCTTAGATACAAATTGGCAGAATTGTTTGATTTCTTCACTTCTTAATTTACCATCTTTAAATTCTTGTGCCATTTTTGACCGATCACGGAAATGATCTTCACTAAGCCTAATTCGTTCTAAGATATTTTTTACATCATTAGATAAAGCAAACTTAACTTTTTCAGTTTCTAAGTAATCTATTATTTTAAGAAAGATTTCTTCAGATACCTGATTAAATAAGATTGAACTGTTATCGGGATGACGTTTTAAACCAAACCAGACAAGCTGGCTTATTTGCTCAGCGCTTAGATTTTGTTTAACATCAGGAATAATTAACGCATTTTCCTTAAATGAAATATAGATCATTTTGATTTTTTGTTCTTTAAAAATTCGTTATTCTTTTTTTGTAAATGATAAAATTCTGCTTCAATTTCTTTGGCTCTCGCTCCAATGTCTCTCGCCGATTTCATAGCATTTAAATAACTGTCAAATGGAACGGTCTCGGGATCAAGAGAATCGTCATTTAATATTTCCAATGCCTTTTCAAGCAGTATAATTGTAATTTCCCTTTCATTGTCATTATCTCTTAAAAATTTGGCTTTTTTTACCCTTCTTATAATTTCGCTTCTGTTTTTGTTACACCATAATCTGTCAATCATGTCCATTTCATACTCATTACCATCCTTATCACAACATTCATTTTTTGGCAGTTCAAAACCAATATTAGCAAGAGCCATTAATTCTTTCTTTGCATCTCTATTCTTAAGCCAATGGCCAAGTTTTCTCATTACTTGATGAACTTTTGACATATCAGAAATACCTTCGATCCCTCTCAAACGTATTATTTTAAAAGCCACAGACTCAATTTTACCCACCTCTTTATCTTCAACCCCTAATTCCATCCTTTGTTTTGCATCCTCAAGTTTTTTATAAACAAAATTATAATAATCTAAAAAAGCTTGCCATCTTCCTTCTCTATCTCCCATTCCAGTTGATATAGTACCGTATAATTCTTCTCTACCTAATAATGCTAAATATCTATCTATGCATTCTAAGGGTTTAAGATATTCGTCATAATGGTCCCTAACAGCCTTCTTAAATTTTTTGTCATCCAATCCTGCAAAAACAGGATCATCTTTTAATTGATCTTCAAGACTCATCCCCAAAGCCATTTTTCTTTTAATTGACAATGCTCGATCAAATGCATAATACTCTGCTTTTCCATCACTTTGAAGTTGATATCTATTTTCGATTTGTTCTATCTCGAGTTGAGAAGGCGACCCTCCTTGGTCATCTTTTCCCGGAAGAATCACTACTTTCATATAAATATCATGCGCTTGCCCATGTAGTTTTTCTAAAACCATCTTTCTTCTATTGCCATTAATAAGAAACCCGTCACAGGTAATAATCGCAGGCTCTCGTTGTCCTTCATGTTTAACAGATTGCATTAATTCTTTTGTCTTTTCTTCGTCTTTATCTTCAAGAAATTTCCTGATAATTTTTTGCCCTTCTTCTGTTTTTTCATCGAGCTTACCAAAGTTTTTTTCATAATTCAACACATCGGAAGCAATTCTTCCATTATCCTTTCTATAAAGCAATAGTTCGGCTGGGACTAACCATACATCTCTTTCGAATCCCGTTTTTAATTCATTTCTAAAATTGATTACTTCCTTCGAGGGTTTAGGTCCTTTCGTTTTACGCCTTTCAATCTCTTGAACGAAATCATCAATAATTTCTCTAACTATTGGTTTTGTTAATTTTGCCATTACGTCCTCCTCTCAACCCTACCAAATGAACCATAGTTATTAGATTATATTGTTAAATAAAAAACCTTCACTTGTCTTTGTTCTATGAACTACGGCTCATGAAGGTTTCTTTTCTTCTTGATTGCATATGCTCGTAAAAATCTTGGGCCACATACTTATTTCTTTGGATTAAATATTATATTCCAAAGTTAAAGCTATTTCCATGGTCCAGGAGCCTTCCATGCGCCTATAAACTTCTTCGACTTATTAATAGCATCCAGCGGTTTAATAAGAAAATTTTCTATCTCTTTTGCTGTTATAGCCAGCTTTTCCGATGCGTGTTTAATATTACCTTTTCTTAAAAACGCTTTCCAGAGTGTTTGACGATCAGATTTTTCGTCATAGATTTCTTCCGCGAATAATGGCTTTCCTGCGGGAATATTAGTTTTACGATGCTCAAATGTTCTTTTTAGTGCTTCGGCAAGATCCGATCCGTTAAAATTAAACTGCCGTATCATAAGCCAGATATCATAGAAGTCTTTCATCCGGCTATTTAAAAGACCAAGCTTAACCATAGCCTCAAATTTTTCACTAACTACACTTTCCACAGGATATCCTTTAAAATGCGGTTTTGGCAAACTTAGAATAGTAGGATAATCAATCACTTGGGGCTTCGGATAGATGATATCGCCAAAACCCACATCAATTTGCATATGTATACGTGAACGCTCCAGAAATCCGATAAATTTCACGCGGACTCCTTCGTAATCAGCGTCTTCTTTAATCTTGCGCCCTTGAACCGTCTCTGAATCGAATATAAGCCCGTCAGAATCAACAGGCACCTGACAGATATCTCTAACTACTGTCTCAATACTAGCCACCTTGTTATCATAGCGCGCTAAGAAATCAATATCTAATGTTATCCGCCTTTCAGGAACCTGCCATACTGTAAACAAAAGCGCTCCCTTTAAGATAAATTTATCTGCGTATTTTGAACGGCTAAACCTATAAAGGAATCTTTCCATGCCGTAATATTGCAGAATTTCTGCAAACGGACGATTTGTTTCTTTAGCTTTATTTTTAAGCCTGGTCCGAATAGAAGCTTGAATATTAGTGATATCTTTTTTCATATCATTGTTTCCAGTATCGGTTTAATAATACTATCAATACGGCAGATCTTAGCATATTTCATAATGTCTTTTGGGAGAATCTTCTTTTCTGTTATAGCTACCTTAAGAGCCTCACGCGCAACGTCCATACCGATTTTGTTACGGAATTTAAAGCAATCCGCAATTGTTTTAGCAAGATTATAGACTTTGATTTTGTGGCCTTCAATTTTATGTTCTTCTATACCAGCTTCCCAAGCTTTGGAAGCAAAACGGTAAAACTTTACTGGCGGATACTTGATTTTATTGGCATGGGCGCCGCGGGGAATAGCTATAGCTACAAATTGAGGAATCTCGGTTGTCGCTCCATGAAAAGCAAGAGCAGAAACTAGGCATACAACACCCTTTGGGGCCTTGATTGAAATAGCTACCAAGTCAGGGTTCGAGACTGAAATACCTTCGGATAGTTCATACAGCGCACGATCAACTTTCTGAATGCGGCCGGAATTCAGGCTAACCTTAAGAAGGGCTTTATTAAAACCGGCTTCTTTTATTTCCGCGTAACTAGCTAGCCCACTTTTTCTCTTAAGGAAATTTATAAGCTCTGTTTCTCTATTACCCATGTACACTCCCTTTTGCTATACATTTATTAATAAGTGTATAGCGTTAGGGAAGAAATGTCAAGGTTTATTTCCAGTTATCCCCAAGCACTTAAAGCTATTTGCCTGCGGTAAGCCTTCGCGCAATTCTTCCAACAAGCCTTGCGAAGGCTACCGCATACCAGGCACCAAAAAAATCACTCAAAACCACTAAGGGAGGCTAAATAGGCCTCCATTGTTGGTTTCTTCTGTGATCAATTTTATTCTTTTTGTAGGCGTTGAATTCGTCATCTTCTTCATAAAGTTCTTCATTCTTGGAATATTCCTTATGCGTCTTATTTAATCCAAACTCCCTCTTTAGTGATTTTATTATAAACCAGTCTATGTCCTTCCAAATATAAGTGGTAAATTTGACGGGTAAAGGATTCCCCTGCTTATCGCAGTAATTTAAATCATAAGTATTGATTTTCTCATAAGCATGTAAAATAACCTCTGCAAGCATATCCTCTCCGTATCGCTTAAGTACCCCAGGAAATAGTTTTGTACGGACTTTAAAAATTAGAAACCCAATGTGTCGAAGAATAAGTTCATCCTTACTTTGTTTTGAGCCGTTTTGGGCCTCTAGAATTAAACGCCTTGCTTCATCTCGAGTTAACCATGTTGGATAACGGCGGGCAATGTACTGGTAGGTTTTCCACATTTAAGATTTAGCGTTATATGGAGCGAAAGCTTAAAACAATATTAGTGCCCTTCTTCAGGCCTTAAACAACAATATTTTAATGCGCGCTTGTGCCTTTAGCAAGGATTTTGGCAGGCTTATTTTAAGAAATCAAAGGTGAACTTCTACTTTTCTCTTCCAATAGCTTAAACGCTTCTTCTAAGCTTCTGACTTCATTTGCATAAAAACACAATCCTTGATTAAACATATCTAGATCTGCCAAAAGGAAGGTCCTGGAACAAAATTCCGGCGCAAGGTGAAACAGCCTTTTTTTAATGCCTTCGTAATCAAACTTATATTCAATTACCATTAAGACAGCATCATACTTGGGCTTTTTGTCAATATCATAACGATATATATCAATCAAATGCTTTAACTCAGAAAGCTTCTTAACTTGGGTTTCGATTTCCAGGGCGATAACTGTTCCGGACTGAAGCGCTATAACGCTATCCGGGATTAGGGCCCTTTTATGCTCGCCTATCCTCAAAACCCACGCGCAGAACCATTCTTTGATAATCAGGAGCTTTTTCAACTTGAAATAAACTTCGACTGCTATATTATGCAGGTTAAACGTGTTTACGCCAAGGCAGCTTTTTTCAAAGCGATAATCTTCGGCAAAACATTCTTCTTCAAAGATAAAATCCGTGCTTTTTTTAGTCAAGTAATAGATCTTGACTTTAGACCAGCGCTCCCGGCACGATTTGAGATAACCCTCTTTTAAACAATAGGCAATAAGCCTGCGAGTATATGTCATATTCATTATCTGTTGAATGAATATATCAGCTTGGTTTCTAGTGGCATATTTGAAAGTAAATATAAATCTTAATAACAACTTAATCCTGCGTTTCTGTTCTTCTTTACAAACCCTTCCTTTTCTCATCTTCTTTAGGCTTTAGCCTCCCTTAGTGGTTTTGAGTGATTTTTTTGGTGCTTGGTATGCGGTAGCCTTCGCAAGGCTTGTTGGAAGAATTGCGCGAAGGCTTACCGCAGGCAAATAGCAATTAATGCGCATGAGTAAATATAAAGAGTGCACAGTCAAGTGTCCATTATTTGGAATTTAGTATCAAAAAAATGTGCATTATTTTGGCTATGAATATCTTGATTTGTCTTTATTCTTTGCATGATGCCATGCCCTCAAGTATCTGCCTTATTGATTCCGGATTATAGCCTTTATCTGACAGGGTTTTAATTGCTTTCTCATCCCCATATGACTTAGCAAAAGCCCTTATCCCCTCTTTGTCTTCTTCGGTAAAAGAAAGGGCATCGGGTATATCCTTTTTACTTTCTTCCTTCTTTACTTCATTATTATAGAGGGTCTCATTTTGATACCCTTTGACAACCAAATTGACACCCTTTGCAGTCATTTTGACACCCTTTATCTCTTGTCCAAAGGGTTCCATTTTGATACCCTTTGATATGATCCAGTACCGCGTAGGATTACCCTTATGTTTGCCAATAACATAATCAATTTCCCCGGTTTCTTTTAAATAACTACGCGCTCTTTGAATCGTACTATTGCTAATGCCTAATTGCTCCATTAAGTATTTATCAGCGCAATAAAATGAGCCGTCATCCGCTAACTTATTTCGTTTAGAAAAATGCAGGTATTTACCTACTAATCTATCGCGAAGCAACCTTGTCGCCGGAGTCATCCTTCTCACTGGTCTTTCACCAAAAACACCACCAAAACACCACCAGAAAGCAAAAAAAGCCATTCCAGAGATATTGTCATATCTTGAAATGGCTTTGCTTTTCCTGCAATGTAACTAACTGATTTTAATAGGAGTTGCGGTAATTTTGGCGGGTATATGTTGCTATGCTTTTGCTTAGCATAAATAAGACAACGGAGAGGCAGGGATTCGAACCCTGGGACCCTTGCGAGTCACGCGCTCTCCAAGCGCGCGCATTCGACCACTCTGCCACCTCTCCAAAAATAAATTTTAACTAAATTTGGCTAAATCTTACAGCGGAAGGAGCAGGATTCGAACCTGCGAGGCCTCGCGGCCTGGACGCTTTCGAGGCGTCTGGATTCAACCACTCTCCCATCCTTCCAAAATCTACTTATTCAAGTTATTCTTAGGACTAATAAATTTTTGGTACTTTTGCAAATGTTTAGGATTATGCGTGCCTACTTTTTGAAAATATTTTGCGATTTCATTCTTCCCATACACATAAACACGCCTGCCGGTAATACAAGGATAATATCCATTCATGTCAAAGATATTGTAAACACTTCTTAGCAAAGGCTCTGAAGCATTAGCGAAACAAAGCGCGGCATTATAATATCTCTTTTTATTAACGTTATGCGAATATGTATAGCAAGAACCATCGGTATCCATCAATCCCCGCAGGCAAGATAATTGAAAATTATTATTCCTTTTTATCCAGAAGGGAATATCTGCTTTATTTTTAACTTTATTTCCCCTCTTCAAGCCGTTACTCTCTAAAAACTCTACCAAATTCTTACTATAAACCGCGATATCACTTCCTTTATCTAACTTTTTTGAAATTATTTTTGGTGTTAATTTAAAGAGTTTTTTTATCAACTCTTTCATAAAATCCGCGTGTTCAGCGTCTGTGTCTCTATTAAAAGTAATCTTCAGCTGATAATCTGTTAGTCCTCCATCGCCCAATACTATACCCACAAATTCCGCTAATTGCAAGCCCCTTTTAGGGCGGTTTATATCTTTAATAATTCTTAATCCTAATTTCTTAGCTAGCTCAGGCTTACGCATAAATTTCTCTATTGTAGCAAGGCCACCCCTCCGTCTTCCTTCGGGCGTACCAAAATTTCCGTAAAGTTTATTCCGCATAAACGCTCCAAGCTTAGCCGCTTTCTTAACGTACCAAAATTGTGGTAAAATCTTAATTTCTTTTGGAATTGGTATATTACAATTAACATACAAATCTAAAAGAGCTTTATAATTCATAGTAGATTTTTCTCTGCACCAATCACTTAATGTCCGCCTGCTTATATTAAAAATTTTAGACAGCTTATCCCGTCCTAAGTTTAATCTCTTACTAACGTTTGCGATAAACAATTTCTGTTTACCTTCGGGAAATTTTACCCTTTTATTTTTAATCTGCTCTGCCATAGCACCTTTAAAATTAAAAAATAAACGGAGAGGGCGAGATTCGAACTCGCGAGGGGAACAAGTCCCCTTCCGGTTTTCAAGACCGGTGCAATCGACCAGCCTATGCGACCTCTCCAAATTCTTTATTTAAAAATAAAAAGTTGTTTAAAAACAGCGTAAAATATACTCTTAGCTATGTCAAAGGAGATGTTGCAGAAATTAACGAATGAGAACTTGGAAAAAATAAGGCTAAAGCCAAAGGCAAGCAAGGCGATATTCAGGATAAAAATGAACGAAAAACCGAAAATGTAATTTGCCTTTAAGAAATCCCCTTTTTTAGAACGAATCGTCTTAGCCGAAAAAGTCAAATGTAAGATAGAGCTAAATCCAATCAAAAAAAGCGTGTATTCAATCAACCAACTGTCCTTAATCCCCAGCGATAACAGGCCGTAAATAATAAAAAACAAGATCGTGTATATGGGTAATAGAAATGGCGCCACATTAACCATCGGCTTGAAGAAACTAAACATAATCTCCAAAAGCTTATGTCCTCGATTATAAATTATTACCGGCTCCCAGACAAATAGATAGACTGCCAAAAAAGTAATTGTCCCGTTCCAGAAAATTTGCTGAAGGTATTTATCAACCTGCGCGAATTCATTCAGGAAAGAGATGACGGATGAATAAACAAACGGCAGGATAAGCACCGCTAAAAGAACTTTAACTAATCCAAAAAGCTTACTGGATAATCCGGACATCTTGCTGGAAAAATCTCCGGAAAGCCCTGCGCCAAAATCATTTTGCGCGGGGCCTTCTTTGCCTTTCGGCGCTAATTTTTCAGGAAATTCTTTTTTGGCCATTTAAATATGGCTGCAGTATTTTAGGGATCAATACCGAGCCATCCTCCTGTTGATAATTTTCTAATATCGCGATAACCGTGCGCGCCAAAGCTACCCCTGAACCGTTGAGAGTATGTACAAATTCAACTTTTTTCCCCTCTTTACGGCGGAACCTGATATTTGCCCGGCGGGCCTGGAAACTTTCGAAATTACTGCAGCTGGATACCTCAAGCCATTTATCGGCCCCGGCGCTATATACCTCCAGATCATAGCATTTGCCGGCGGCAAAACTCAAATCCTGCGTGGCAAGTACGGCC
Organism: Candidatus Omnitrophota bacterium; assembly: GCA_028715785.1. Classification (GTDB taxonomy): domain Bacteria; phylum Omnitrophota; class Gorgyraeia; order Gygaellales; family Profunditerraquicolaceae; genus UBA6249. Next base: position 157,748 of record JAQURC010000001.1, on the reverse strand, counting down.
ACCCGGTAAGGCAGCTCCAAAAGCTGTAAGACCTCTTCGGCATTAGCTACCAGTTTTTCCAATTCATCAAAAGATTCTTCCGGCCTAACAAATTTAACCATCTCGATCTTATCGAATTCGTGCACGCGAGACAGGCCCCGGGTATCTTTGCCATAAGAACCCGCCTCTCTCCTGAAGCATGCCGTATAGGCAGTATAATAAATCGGCAGTTTTTCTTCTTCCAGTATTTCATCGCGGAAGATATTGGTTACCGGAACCTCCGCCGTGGGAATCAGGAAAAGATCATCATCTTTTAATTTATACATATCCTCTTCCAGTTTCGGCAGCTGCCCGGTGCCCAGCATCGAAGCGCGGTTGACTAAAAACGGCGGGAAAATTTCCGTGTAACCGTGCTTGTCCGTATGCAGGTCCAGCATAAAATTAATCAGCGCCCGTTCTAATTTTGCCCCCCAGCCTTTAAAAAGAATGAAATTGGAACCGGTGATTTTGGTCGCGCGGTTAAAATCTATAATATCCAAATCCTGGCAGATCTCGATATGGCTAAGCGGTTTAAAATTAAATTTTCCGGGCTCCCCCCAGCTGCGCACAACTTTATTCTGGGAAGCGTCTCCGATTGGTAAGGAAGCATGGGCGACATTGGGGATATTTAAAAGCAGTTTATTTAACTGTCCTTCCTTCTCTTTTATTTGGGCTTCCAGCTCCCCGATGCGCTTTGAAATCTCTTTCATCGACGAGATTTTACTTTTTGCGTCTTTCTTTTCTTTTAAAAGAACACCTATCTCATCATTGGCTTTATTGCGCTTAGAAGCCAGCTCTTCAAACTCCGCCAATGCCTTGCGGCGCTCATCATCGATTTTAATCAGGCCATCAATGTCAATTTTCAAGGCGCGATTCTTGATCGAGTTCTTGACCAATTCCTGATTTTCTCTGATAAATTTTATATCTAACATTTTTATCCTTTAACCACGCCCAGCGGCCGCATCCGGCAGACACGCTTGCCGATTCCGGCGTTGTGCACCACATCGACCACCTCATTGACGTCTTTATATGCCTTTGGCGCTTCTTCGACGACGGTTTTACGGCCGGAAGCTTTCACTATTATACCTTTAGATCTTAATTCTTTCAACAACATATCTGCGCTGGTAGATTTGGCCGAGGCGGTGCGCGACATCAGCCGGCCCGCTCCATGACAAGTGCTGCCAAAAGTCTCCTCCATTGCCTTCTGCGTGCCCACCAGCAAATATGAATTCCTGCCCATATCTCCCGGGATAATTACCGGCTGGCCGATTTTTCGATACCTTTGCGGTATTGCCGGATCCCCCGGGCCAAAGGCGCGCGTGGCGCCCTTACGATGCACGCAAAGATTTTTCTTTAGCCCGTCAACCTCATGCTTTTCGATCTTGGCGATGTTATGGGCAACATCATAAATCAAAAACATCCCCAGCTTTTGCCAGGATAAACCAAAAACTTTCTCAAACGCCTGACGGGCTAAATGCATCAGACATTGGCGGTTTGCCCAGGCATAGTTTGCCGCGCAACGCATTGCCCCCAAATAAGCTTTACCTTCGCTGGAGTTAACCGGAGCGCAAGCCAATTGCCTGTCGGGAACGTTTATTTTATATTTTGGTAAAATTTCGACCATCTTGCGCGCGTAATCCTCGCAAATCTGGTAGCCAAATCCGCGCGAGCCGGAATGGATCATTACCATCACCTGGCCTAAATTCAGGCCCAGCGTATCGCAAGCCTCCCGGTCATAAAGCTGATCGATTACCTGCACCTCTAAAAAATGATTTCCCGAACCCAGGGTGCCTGATTGGGCTTTTCCTCTTTGAAAAGCGCGCTCGGAAACCGCTTCAGGATCCGCCCCCGGGATCGCGCCGTTTTCTTCGGTACATTCAAGGTCATCCTCTGTGCCAAATCCGTTTTCTACCGCCCAGCGGGAACCTTTTAATAATATCTGCTTCTCTTCTTTGGCCCCTACCTTGATATTGCCTTCAGAGCCGACTCCGGCGGGAACATCGGAAAATAAACGATTAGTTAAATCTTCAAGCTTGTCTTTAACATCATCATATTGCAGATTTGTTTTAACTAATCTGACGCCGCAGTTAATGTCATAACCAACAAGACCAGCTCCTACAACACCCCCATTATCAATATCTGTAGCAGCTACTCCTCCTATGGGCATGCCGTACCCCCAGTGGATATCAGGCATGGCCAGGGAATATTTTACAATTCCGGGCAAAAACGCCACATTGGCCACCTGCTCCAAAGCTTTATCCTTATAAATACTCTCTAATAATTTTTCATTGGCATAAATCAACCCGGGCACCCGCATCCCCGGCTTATAGCTTTTGGGAATACGCCAACGGTAATCATCGATTTTTTCTAATTGGATATGATCGGGCATTTTAACCCTTAGACGTCAAAAATTACTTCTGCCTGCCAGTGAGATTTGACTTTTTGGACTTTAAGCTGATGGTAGGTTGCTGCCTTGATCTCGACGTTGGTCTTGTAATTCCTGCTATCGGTTCCTGTGGCGATAGCGTCGACAAACTGCTCGTTGATCTGATTTATTTTAATATCTTCAAAAATAAGCGCCTCCGCGGAAGATAATGACAATAATTCATTAAGCCAATTGATAAAAAGCTCCTCGACATTAGCTGCTTTTTGCGTAATTACGAATTTATGTTTTTCCGGAAATTGATTTTTTTGTTTTTTTGCGCAAAGCTCGACTAGGGCCAGGCCAGCGCTCTTAAATAAACCTTCTAAGGATGAGGATTTTACCCTGATACCGATATCGGCGGTATGCTCTAATACTTCATAATTCTTCATCGGGTTTTTAAGTAGAAAAAAATGGGCCATGGTGGAGTCGAACCACCGACCTTGACATTAAGAGTGTCCTGCTCTGCCAATTGAGCTAATGGCCCAAAAATCAGTTTGTTTATTTTACCTTAAAAATTAATAAAATTCAATATGCAAATATGCGCCTGGCTGGGGTCGAACCAGCAACAATCAGTTCCGAAGACTGATGCTCTATCCAGTTGAGCTACAGGCGCGCAATATAGGCTGGCGCGAAATCCTAAACAATCTCCGCTTTATCTCCCAGGACCTCTTTTATCTTCTCTAATCTGCCCCGCTCAACGGCAAAGACGTTTTTTTCGGCGGTTGAGCGCACCGGGGAATTAAGCTGGATTTTATCCGGATTGATACGCTGGATAACATTCTTTAATTTCTCGATATGGCCAAAATCGTCATTGATCCCGGCAACCAGCATTATCTCAAGCCAGATCTTACCGTGAAATTCTTTCCTTAAAGCAATCAGGCCGTCGATAATTTCATTTAATTTTACAGCCGCATCAGGCCGGTCAATCTGCTTAAAGATCCGCGGGTCAACCGCATCCAGGGAAGGAACGATTAAATCCGCTTTCAAAATCCCTTTACGCACCAAGGGATCCCCCAGAAGCGCGGAATTAGTGATTACAGCGATGCGGCATCCGGTAAGTGCCTTTACCTGATCGATCAGTTCCCCGATACAAGTATTTAGCGTCGGCTCGCCTAAACCGGAAAGGGTGACGAATTTGAGCTCTTTAAATTCTTGGGGATTGTTTTGGATCCAGGATTTTAACTCGGAGATGATTTTATCGGCGCTGGCGTATTTTTTTCTTTCCGCAAAAGTCTTGCCGACAGAGCCCCATTGGCAATAGATACAATCCAGGTTGCATATTTTATCAGGGCTTAAGCTCAAGCCCAAGGAAAGCCCCAGCCGGCGCGATTTTATCGGCCCGTAGATATATTTCATAAATTGATAGGGCGCTACTTAATAAGCAGCGCCCTAAAGTTAACTTTCTAATCAATAAAAAGGTTAAATTATTTAACCTCAATTACAGAGTTTTGCGACCCCAGCGGGTTGGTTACGCAAGAGGTGCAGCGGGGGTCATTTGTCCAGTTTTCATCCACGACAAATTTATACTCGTACCTGCCCGGCGTAAGGGCTACCTTTGCCAGCCAATTACCCTTGCTATCTTTCTTGGCCGCCAATTTCTTGGCATCCCATTTATTGAAACTTCCGGCAACCGTAACCTTTTTAGCCCCAGGGGCATATAGCTTAAACTCCGTTGGTTTTGTTCCAGATGCTGTCCGTGGCATATCTCCCTCCTTCTGCCCACAATGGGCATACCCGCGCAATACCTTATAAGCGCGGGGTATTAGTTATACTATTCTGGCACTACAAACAGCCGCTGTCAAGAAAAATATAGGGGACGGTTCTCTAAAACAGAGAACCGTCCCCTTGATTCTTTACACGGCAACTATCGAGATACCCTTTTTATCCGCCAGCCGGATACTTTCTTCTCTGTCGATAAAAAGTGTTTTGCCTGCCTCAAACGCCAGGCACCTGGCCCTGGCCTTGGCCAGGTTTTTTATGGTATTTAACCCGATAACCGGAATATCAAAACGCATGTCCTGCCTGGGCTTGCTTACCTTAACGATAACAATCCTGCCGCATCCGATCTTGCCTGCCCGCCGGATCAAATTATCCGTCCCTTCGAAAGCCTCAACCGCAACTATGGCCTTGCTTTTCACCGCCACCGCCTGGCCGATATCTAAGCTGGCTACTGCCTTAGCCAGTTTTAGGCCAAAATAAACATCCTCCCAGGTATTAAAATCCGGCTGATGTTTGGTCAGCGCGCCTTTTTCAGGCAGATACTCCTCCATAAAGGTCGTTGAATCCAAAAGAGAAAATCCGGCGGCTTCCAATTTTTGCGCCACCGCCCCGAATAATGTATCCGTCTTTTTGTCTTTTAGGCTCTCTAAAATCTGTTTTAATTCCGGGCTTTTATTAATCTCTTTACTGAATAACCTGTGCGGGCTGATTTGTCCGGCCATGACCACGCCCTCTATCGCTTCGGATTTAAATATCTCAAAGATCTTCTGAAATTCAGGCAGGCCGATCCAGTATATTTTATCGACCAGTTTCTTTAGTTTTGGGGAGGTATCGCCTTTAATGGCGATAGCGACGATTGCGCAGCCTTTTTTGCGGGCGGCGGCGGCAAAAAGCAGGGGGAATTTTTTGTTTCCGGCGATTAAACCGATTTTTTTCATATTGGAAATCCAGGGGGCGGTTCTATTTTTTACAAGAGCGGGTCAAACCGCGCTCAGAGTTTTTAGCGAAATTAACCAGATAAGTTATCTCCTGGCTTTTCTCCAGCTCTTTTTCCGCTTTTTCGACGGCGTGCTTTACGGATAATCCGGAATTAAAGATCATTTTAAACGCTTGATCAAGCTGTTTGATGGAGGCGTTGGAAATGCCTTTGCGCCTTAAACCGATAAGATTCAAACCGTAGACGCGCGCCGGATGGCCGTCGCAGGTAGAAAACGGAGGAATATCCTGGACAACCTTAGAACATCCTCCGGTAATCGAAAGCATGCCAATACGCACAAACTGATGTATGGCGACTATGCCGCCGATAACTACCATATCTTCAATGGTAACATGGCCGGCCAGGGTGCAGTTATTGGCCAAAACACACCCGTTGCCGACCCGGCAATCGTGAGCGATATGCGAATAAGCCATAAGTAAATTATTATCGCCGATGATTGTTTTTGCCCCTTCTTTTGTCCCCGGATTAAGCGTGCAATACTCGCGGATAATATTATTGTTGCCGATCTCCAAGAATACTTTTTCGCCTTTGAATTTAAGGTCTTGCGGACGGCTGCCGATTACCGCTCCGGTGAATATTTCACAACCTCCGCCGACAGTGGTATTTCCTTCGACGACACAATGCGCGCCGATCTTGGTATCGGCGCCGATAGCGACATTATCGCCGATTATGCTAAAGGGACCGACACTTACCCCCGATGCTAATTTTGCTTTCGGAGAAACTATCGCTGAAGGGTGTACCTGCATAATTAATCCTCTACCAAGGCGAACATTAAATCGGCTTCGGCGACAACTTTGCCGTCTACCAATGCCTTGCCATGCACCGAGCCGATCTTTGAACGCATTTTTCCCGCCTCTACTTCAAAAACCAATTGGTCCCCGGGGACAACCGTCTTCCTGAACTTTGCGTTATCGATGGCCATAAAAAACGCTAATTTCCCGCGGTTCTCCTCGCTGGCCAGCATCATCACTCCGCCGACCTGGGCCATCGCCTCTAAAATAAGCACTCCCGGCATAACCGGACGGCCCGGAAAATGCCCCTGGAAAAAATAATCGTTCATGGTCACGTTTTTAATGCCGACTGCCCGCTTGCCTTTTTCCAAATGGGTAACCCGGTCGACAAACAAAAATGGCTGGCGGTGCGGCAAAATCTTCATAATCTCGTTAGCATCCAGGACCTCTTTCATATCGGCAGCTCCTTGTGTTTTTGCTCTTTGCTCATAGATTTTCTGGGCGATCTTGAGATTCAAAGAATGCCCGCTTTTTATCGCGATCACATGGCCGCAAATCGGACAACCCGCCAAATAAAGATCGCCGATTAAGTCCAGGATCTTATGCCTGACAAACTCATCCTTGAACCTGAGCTTATTTTTAATTACCCCCTCGGTGCCGACGACCAGGGTATTTTCATAATTGGCCCCCAGGCCCAAGCCCTGGTCTTGCAATTGGCGGGCTTCGCTCTCCATGCAGAAAGTCCGCGCCGGGGCAATCTCTTTCTTAAAAGACTCCGGGTTAACCGCCACCTCGAAAAACTGCGACTCAAGCAGGGGATGGTCGTAGCTTAAAGTATAGGAAACCTTAAACTCTTTAGACGGCAGGATCGTAATCGAACTTGCCCCTTCCTGGATACTGATGGGCGCATTAACGGTATAAACATATTTTTCTTTTTCCTGTTGAGCTATCCCGGCCTTTTCCAGCGCCTCGACAAAACCACTGGCGCTGCCGTCTAAACCGGGAAGCTCGTTATTATCCATCTGGATATTGATATTATCTATCCCCAAGCTGGATAATGCGGCCATAAGATGCTCTACAGTCTGCACCTCTGCCTGGCCGTTTCCGATGGAAGAACGCCGGCTTAATTTCTGCGCCAGTAAAAATTCCACATTGGCCTTTATCCTGGGGGCCCCTGGAATATCCGTGCGGATAAAAACTACGCCGCTGTCTGCCGGAGCCGGCTTAAGAGCAATATTAACCTTATTGCCCGTATGGATACCAATGCCTTTAAGCTGAATTTCCTTGGCGATTGTTCTCTGTTTTTCCATTTATTTATTTAACTTAGCCTCAAGGCTCTCGATCCTTTTCTTTAATTCCTTAACCAGATCGAACAGCTTAGGTAAGTTCTGGAGGCTGGCGTTTGCTCTTTGCGTAGTCATAAAAGGCCGTGCCGGATAACCTGAAACCATAGTATCCGGCGGGACGGATTTTGCCACTCCGGTTTGAGCGGTTACAATGGCGTTATCGCCGATACTGATATGGCCGACCAAGCCGGCTTGGCCGCCTAAAGTCACGTTATTACCGATAATCGTGCTGCCGGATATGCCTACCTGGGCGACGATAAGGGAATTTTCGCCGATAACCACATTATGGGCAATCTGGACAAGGTTATCGATTTTAGTGCCCCGGCCGATAACCGTCTTGTCAAAACGCGCCCGGTCAATGGTAACATTGGCGCCGATCTCGACATCATCGCCGATCTCCACTGTCCCCACCTGGGGGATCTTATGATGCATCCCCTTAATCGTAGCAAACCCAAAACCGTCCGAACCGATGACTGTGCCGGAATGGATAATTACGCCTCTGCCGATACTGATGCGTTCGCGTATGGAAACATGCGGATAAATTAAAGTTTTAGCGCCGATTTTTGTGTGGTGGCCGATATAACAGCCGGCGTAAATTATGGCGTTATCCCCTATTACGGCATTATCGCCGATAACCGTATAAGGCCCGATAGCCACGTCGCGGCCTAAAGAAACACCTTTACCCAAGACCACTGTATAATCTATGCCCTTAGGATGCCCTACTTCATCGGGCATAAACATGGAAATAATTTTGGCAAAAGCCAAGGAAGGATTTTCAATCAAGATTATCGGCTTGGTAGTTTTCTGCGCCTCAGCCGAGGTAACAATCGCCGCGGCGCGGGTCTTATCCATAAGCGGACTGTATTTGGGGTTAGCCAGGAAGGTAATCTCCCCTTCGGCGGCCTCTTTGATTCCTGAAGCCCCGGTAATCAGGATGTCGCCGTTGCCAACAACCTGTCCGCCGATAAATTCGGCTATTTCCTTAAGTGTTTTTTGCATAGCCTATTGAAAAATCAGCCTATTTACCGCTCTTATTCAAGATGGCGATAATCTGGTTGGTAATGTCCAGGCTCTTATTTTGATAAACCAAGACCCGGTCATTAAAAACAAAGGTGTATCCTTCTTTTTCGGAATATTTCTTAACCGCTTCCTCGATATCTTTAAGGATCTCTTTCATTCTTTCATCCTGCTCTTTACGCAGTTCGGCCTGTTTCTGGCGGTCATAATCCTGAAAGGCTTTTACTTTATTCTGAAGGTCGTCTTTTTTTGCTTCCCTTTCTTTGTCATTAAGCAAATTCAATTTATCTTGAAAAGCCTTTAGGTCCGCTACTTTTTTGTCACGTTCTTCGGTATAGGCCTTTTCTTTATCGCTTAAAGTTTTATCATACCCCTTGGTCTTGCCATATTCGGTAAAGGTGCGGCTTAAATCGATATAACCAAACTTATCCGCGGCCTGAGCGATCCCCATAAATAAAACTAAACTAAAAATTACCCCCAACAAAACTACTGTCAACCTTCTCATTTCCGCTCCCTCCTGTTTGTTATTACGTTCAATTATCAACAGCTGTAGGGGAGGTAACCTCCCCTACAGCAACCAAACCGTCCCCTTGTTCCTTAGAATCCATGGCTGGCGCTGAAATGGAATCTGCCGCCTTTTTTCTTGGAACTCTCCCCCGGCTCTTTGTCTAAAGGTATGCCGTAATCCAGCATTATCGGGCCGATCGGGGTTTTAATCCGCAAGCCCAGGCCGAAACCGGATTTAAGCCCTCCGGAATCCGATACTCCGTTGGCATCCTTATTGGAGAAAATATCCCCTATTTTTTCCCAAACATTACCCACATCATAAAACGCGGCAACCTTTAAAAAACCAAATAAAGGATAAGTATATTCGATATTACCGACTGCCATTGAAGCGCCGCCCAGCGGGTCATGAGAAGAATTATTGCTAACCGGACCAACTTTTCTTTCTTCATAACCTCTAATCGTGTAAGCGCCGCCGGCAAAAAACCTTTCATAAATAGGGACCTTATCTGTGCTGCCATACGGCTGCGCCAACCCAAGCCTGCCTCTTACTTCAAGTACCGCGCCCCGGGGCATCGGGAAATAATGCGAGGCCCGGCCAAAAAATTTCGTGTAATTTTTATCCCCTCCCAGGCCGGCAAAATCAATTGAAGCCGTTAATAAATCGCCTTTCCTGGTATCAAAAACATTATCCCTTGAATCATAGGATAAGCTCGGAGTAACAACACTAATCAGGTTTTTGCCCTTTTCAGGATCTAATTCAGTATTATCCGAAGAGATATTGCTGATATCTATCTCATCCAGACGGTACATCAGGTCGCCTCTTAAATACTCGGATATCTCTTTGCCTAAACGTAAATCTCCGCCGGTAACTTTTTCGTCATAACCGTAGCCTACGTCGGTATCGCGCTTGTGCGTGCGGCGATATAAATCAAACCCAAAAGAAACCGGGTAATCAAACATCCAGGGCTCGGTAAAACTTAATTCAAAACCGTTGCTTAAATTACCGATGGAAGCACGCGCCTTTAAATTCTGCCCGGCGCCGGTAAAATAAGGCCAGTTTTTCCAATCAAAGTTCTTCTGCTCAACCTCAATAAAACCGATAAACTGATCAACCGTGCTGTAACCGCCGCCGAAGCTGAATGAGCCGGTCTTGGCCTCTTTTACATCGACCAGCAGGTTCTTTTTATCCGGTTCAGGGCTCTCCTCGGTATCGTAACTTACCTCATCAAAGTATCCTAAATTTGTCAGCCTCTCCTTGCTGCGCCGCAGCTTCTCCCCGTCGAATTTTTCTCCGGGATGGATCCTCAATTCCCTGCGGATAACCAGATCCTTGGTTTTAATATTGCCCCGGATCTTGATCTTATCGACATAAACAACCTGGTTTTCGGTAATCACGTAAGTTATATCCACCCGGCCGCTGTCGGCGTTAATTATCGTGGACTCCTGGACAACCGCGGAAATATACCCCCGGTCAAAATACAGGCCCTGGACATTGATAATATCTTTCTTCATCGCTTCTTGAGCGAAAACTTTTCCGGGAACACAATCGGTCAGACGGCTTAAGATCTCTTTTTCAGTAATCTCCTTATTGCCTTTTACTATAACCGAACCGACCAGGTATTTTTTTCCTTCATTAATCTTGATGGTAATAAAAAGCAGATACGGTTTTTTGGCATCGGATTTAACTTCATAATCCACCGTAACATCGGTAAAACCTTCGCGCTGGTAAAAAGATTTGATCCGCGCGATATCCTCCGTCAGCACTTCATCCTTTAAAACCCCGGCATTAAAAAACCAGGCGCGCTTGGTCTTCAGCAGCTTCAGGACGCGGCCGCTGGAAAAAGTTTTATTCCCCCGGATAATAATATCTTTGATGCGCACCTTCTTGCCTTCGACAACCGTAAATTCTATCCTGGTTTTATTATTTTCGGCATTTAAATCGACTTTGTAAGTGATATCGGCCTGGCTATAACCCATTTTTTCATACATCTTTTTTAAAATCCGCACGTCCTCGGCCAAAGAAGGATAATCCAAATACTGCGTCTCCCGGCTCTTTAACTGCTGCTTTAATTTATCATCCTTCATCGTGATCAGATTAATCCCGGAAAAAGTAATTTTTTCAATAATCGGCCTCTCCACAACGTTAATAATAACCTTCAGGCCGCCTTTATAATCCTGCGTATCGATTTTAATATCGCTAAAAAATCCCAGCAGGTAAAGCCTCTTTAAGTCATCACTGACGATATTCTCCTGATAGGCGCTGCCGATGCGCGTCTTCATCTTGGAGATGATCACGTTGGTGCTGATAGATTTGTTGCCGATGACCTCCATGGCGGTGACATTTTTTAAGGTTGCAGGGGATGATACGAGAGAACCGGCTGTAGTTTGTTCAGTTTGATCCTGAGGTTTTTCTTCAGCCAAAACTAAAATAGCCGCGCTAAAGATAAATAGGAACGCCAGAAATACCTGAATTAATTTACGCATTTAATTATTATATCGGAATATATTCTCTAAATCAATGCAATTTATCCACAATAGTAGGGGAGGTTTAAACCTCCCCTACTCTGGACAGATTATCAAACCTGGTAAATTCCTTGATAAAAGCTAACTTTAAAGAACCCACCGGGCCGTTACGCTGCTTGGCAATAATGGCTTCGGCAATGCCCTGATTATCGGGAGAAGGATTATAATATTCCTCCCTTAAAATAAGCACGACGACATCGGCATCCTGTTCAATGGCTCCGGATTCCCTCAGATCTGAAAGCTGCGGGCGATGGTCGGTGCGCGATTCAACCGCCCGGGACAGCTGGCTGATGGCAATCACCGGAACATTTAATTCCCTGGCCAAAGCTTTAAGCGAACGCGAAATTTCCGAAATCTCCTGCTGGCGGCTCTCCATATTCATCGCCGATCCGCGCATTAACTGCATATAATCCAAAATAATTAATTTTATGTCGTGGTGGGATTTTAACCTCCGGGCGCGGGCGCGCAGTTCCATAACCGAGATTGCCGGAGTATCGTCAATAAATATAGGGGCCTCTGAAAGCTTGCCGGCTGCGGCGGTCAAGCGCGGCCAATCGCTAGTGGCCAGATATCCTGTCCTTACTTTATGCGCGTCCACCCGGGCGTGCGAACAAAGCATCCTTTGCACCAATTGCTCTTTGGACATCTCTAAGCTAAAGACCGCGGTGGGTATTTTTTCAATCACCCCGGCGTATTCGGCTATCCCTAAGGCAAAAGCGCTCTTTCCCATTGAAGGCCGGCCGGCGATAATCACTAAATCCGACGGCTGGAGCCCGGCGGTCTTGATATCAAAATCCACGTAACCGGTGGGCACTCCGGTAACATGCGCCTTATTCTGATAAAGCCTGTCAATTGTTTCAATGCTATCCTTGATAATTTCTTTAAGGTGCAGGTAGGTGCCTTGATTTTTCCGGTCGCTGACCTCAAAAATAAGTTTCTCGGCGGTATCCACGACCTCGGCGACATTCCCCTGGCTTTCATGGCAAACAGTAATAATCCTGGTGGAGTTATTAATTAAGGTGCGCAGGATATATTTTTCGCGCACGATTCCGGCATAATGGTTGATATTGGCGGCAGTCGGAACGGCATTGGCTAAAGAGGTAAGGTAACTTGCCCCGCCGGTTTCATCCAGCGAACCATCCTTCTTTAAGGCATCGGTCAGGGTGATCAGGTCCACGGCTTTATTGGCATTATAAAGATCCATTATCGCCTGGAAGATTTTCTTATGCGTATCTTTATAAAAACAGCCGGCGTCTAATTTTTCAGCCGCCGAAGATACCGCCTCTTCATCCAGGAGCATGGATCCCAATACCGCCATCTCGGCTTCCAGGTTCTGCGGAGGCAGTTTATCCAAGATCATATCTTGCGGAGAGATTATTTTTTGACTACCCATAATTTAAGTTTAGCGGTTATTTCCGGATGCAGTTTTATCTGGATTTCATAGATCCCCAAAGATTTTATCGGCTCAGCCAAATCGATAATGTTCTTATCGATGGAAAAACCTTCTTCCTTTAAGGCCGCACAGATATCCTGGGCGCTGATGCTGCCGTATAAATTCTGGTCATCCTGGGCCAGCGCGGAAATGGTCAAAGAAAGCCCTGCCAGGCGGTCTTTAACCGCAAGCAGCTCCTCTTTAACTTTAGCGGATTGGGCGCTTTTTATCTGTTTCTCCTGTTCCAATCTTTTAAGGCTGCCGCTGGTAGCCGGCTTGGCTAAATTATGCGGGAAGAGGAAATTCCTGGCAAACCCTTCTTTAACCTGGACCACGCTGCCTGCCTTGCCGATTTTTTCCACGTCCTTATTTAAAATTACTTCCATCTTAAATTTAACGCGTGTAGGGAATCAAAGACAGGAACCTGGCCTTATTGATTAACTCCCTGATCCTTCTTTGATGCCTGGCGCAATTACCGGAAAAACGGCTGGAATTGATCTTGCCTTTTTCGGTGATAAAAACTTCCAGCCTCTTTATATCCTTATAATCAATACTGCCTAACTTATCCGCGCAAAACCGGCAAAATCTTTTTCTCGCCGGGCCAAGCGCGTCCTTCTTTTTCTTCAACAGCTTCTTTTTGTCTTTATCAAAACCTCGTGTCTTAACCTTCATGTGCTTCATCCTCGCTTTCTGCTAACCATGTTGATTCACTAGTCGGCTCCTCAGGCATTGCCTCAGGCGCTGCCTGAGTATGTACCTGGCCGGCTTGTTCCTGCGCCTTAGCCGCTCCCCCCGGAGCGCCCATAAATTGAACGCGCTCCGCCCTGACTTCGATTACCGAGCGCTTTGCTCCGGCATTATCCTCCCAGCTGCGCGACTGCAGCCTGCCTTCGACAAAAACACTGCTTCCTTTATGCAAATACTGGTTACAAGTTTCGGCCTGCTTATTCCAAACTACCGCGGTAATAAAACAAACCTCTTCTTTTAACTCCTGGTCTTTAGTGCGGTATTTACGGTTTACCGCCAGGCGCAGGTTAGCTACGGCTGTGCCCTGCGGGGTATAGCGCAATTCAGGATCCTTGGTAAGATTGCCCATCAATAATACTTTATTATAGCTGGCCATGATAACCCCCTGTTAAATTTAAATCCAGGGGACGGTTCTCTTAAAAAAGAGAACCGTCCCCTAAGTTTTTACTCCATCCGCGTAAACAGGACTCTCAGGATATTTTCATTAAGTTTATAAATATTGCGGATCTCTTTGATTGCCGGCGACGGGGCGCTGAATGCCGCCAGGTAATAAATCCCTTCCATGAATTTATTGATCGGGAAATAAAATTTACGCCTCTCCGCCCAGACTCCCGAGCTGGAGATCTGGCCGCCATTTTTAGTTACCGCCTCATCAATCTGCTTAAATAACGTTTTTTTATCTTCATCGGATAAATCGGGCCTGACAATTACCATTGCTTCATACTTATTCATTTCTACTCCTTGTGTTAAACATGTTCATGGTTTCAACTACGCCTTTTTCCGCCCAGCTTAGGCAGCAATTGACGGCGTCCTCTTTTACCTCTTGGACCAGCATTCTCTGGCCGCGTAAAAAACCCGTAAGCACATAATCCGCCGCATCGACTGCGTTTTTTGGCCGGCCGATGCCGATACGCAGGCGGCTGAAATTTTGTGTTCCCAAATGCTCAATGATCGAAACTAACCCGCGGTGGCCGCCGCTTGAACCGCTGGGGCGAATCTTCATCCTGCCCAGCTCCAGATCCAAATCATCGCAGACTACCAAAAGGTCGGACGGCACGCCTTTAAATTTCTTAAGCAAGGCGCTGACGGCTTTACCGCTCAAATTCATAAAGGTCCGCGGCAGGGCTAATACTATGTTATGCTGGCCTAATTTAGCCGCGCCTACTGAAGAAAGAACCGAATTATCCCTTTTAAGGGCGACCTTTAAAGAAACCGCTAAAGATTTTACGATTGCCGAACCGATATTGTGCCGGGAACCCGAATAGATTAAACCGGGATTCCCTAAACCCACAATTATCTTCACTTCTTTTCTTTCTCTTTAGCCTCGCTAGCTGGAGCGCCTTCGGCAGGAACTTCTTTCTTTTCTTTAATAACTTCGGGTTCCTCTTTAGCTTCCCCTTCAACTGCTTCCGCCGGCGCCTCTTCCTTCATCGGAGCCACTACATGCAAGACAACCGCGGCCGGGTCATTCAAACACTTGACCCCCGAAGGAAAAGCCATGTCTTTCACATGGATAGCTTCACCCATTTTAAGGGCGCTGATATCCACTTCTATGCTCTTAGGGATATTCGTAGGCAGACATTCTACTTCCGCCTCCCAGAGTAAGTGCTCTAAAGATCCGCCTTCCTGTTTAACGCCGGCAGCTTCACCCTTGGTCTCAATCGGAATATTAACTTTAATCGTCTCGGTGAGCGATATTTCATTAAAATCCACATGGATGATATCTTCTCCTACCGGATCATGCTGGATCTCTTTGATCAGGCAAGGGCGGCCTTTGGCCTTCTTGTCATCCTTGATCTTTAAGGTAATAATACTTGTTTCCAAATGATGCTGATGCACTAATCTTAAAAGCGCGCCCCTGGAAATTTTTACGGATAAGGCGTCCTTGCCGTGGGAATAAACTACCGCGGGCAAATAACCGCTTTCCTTTAAATCTTTAGAACTGGCCCTTCCTTTACCCTCTCTTAACTCTGCTTCTAAAACTATCTCTTCCATTTCAACCTTTCTCTCCTAGTCAAATAGGCAGCTAACTGACTCCTCGTTGTGTATTCTTTTTATCGCTTCGGCCAAAAGATTGGCCACTGAAAGCACTTGAATTTTTGGATTGCTTTTCTCCGCGGCTTGAGGAACACTGTCGGAGATAAGCAGTTTTTCCAGGCCGTCACATTGATCGATGCGCTGGATCGCCGGCCCGGATAAAATACCGTGGGCAATCGCGGCATAAATAGTTTTGGCGCCGGCTTTTTTTAAAGCCCCTACCGCCTCAACCAAAGAACTGCCTGTGGCAATCAAATCATCGACGATAATCACATTTTTGCCTTCTACCTCGCCCATAATATGCATGGCTTCGGCTTTCTCGGGGGAAACCCGGCGCTTATCGATTATGGCAAGGTCCGCAGAGACTCTTTTGGCGTAAGCCCTGGCCATCTTAATGCTCCCCACATCGGGAGAGACGGCGACCAGATCTTTAATATCCATCTTGGAAAAATAATCCACGAATACGTTCACGGAAAAAAGATGGTCCACGGGGATATCGAAAAAACCCTGGATCTGGCCGGCGTGCAAATCCATGGTCAGGATCCGGTTTGCCCCGGCGACAGTCAAAAGATTGGCCACTAATTTGGCGGTGATCGGCACGCGCGGCTGGTCTTTCCTGTCCTGGCGGGCATAACCAAAATACGGGATGACCGCGGTAATCCTGTTGGCGCTTGCCCTGCGCAAGGCGTCGATCATAATCAATAGTTCCATCAGGTTGTCATTTGACGGCGGGCAGGTCGGCTGCACGATAAAGACATCTTTTCCGCGCACATTCTCATTGATCTTTACCCGTATCTCGCCTTCGCTGAACCTGCCAACCAGGGCATCCTGTAATTTTACCCTTAAATTTTTACAGATAGCGCAGGCTAACTCCGGGTTTGCGTTACCGCTAAAAATTGCCAGCTTATCCACCCCGCACCTTCTTTCTTATTTAATAATATTTTTTTATTTAACCCCTTAAACCTTCGGCGTATTAAACAACGAATATTTAGAAGGTGCGGGGTCCATCTCTACCTTAGCGTTTCTTTAAGATCCTGGCCGGAACCCCTGCCACAACAACCCCTTCCGGAACATTTTTAGTAATTACCGAGCCGGCGCCGGTAACGGCGAATTTACCGATTTTTGCCGGAGCAACGATCACGGTATCTGAACCAATATTAACATTATCCTTAATGACCGTGTGATTTTTCTTTAGGCCATCAAAGTTAGCCGTAACTGCCCCTGCTCCAATATTAACGCTTGAGCCGACAGAGCTGTCTCCGAGATAAGAAAAGTGCTTGACTAACGTTTTAGCGCCGATTTTGGCGCGCACTATTTCAATAAAATTTCCGACTCTTACATTATCGCCAAGGGAGACATCTTCACGCAGGTGCGCAAAAGGACCTACCGAACAACGCTTTCCAATTTTAACACCCCTTTCAATTACTGTAAAGGGATAAATCACCGTATCCATACCGATTTTAGTGCCGAAATTGATAAAGGTGGATGCGGGGTCCAAAATAGTCACGCCGTCCTGCATTAATTTATCATTGATGGTTTTTTGCATAAGGGAATTTGCCTTGGCTAATTCAGCGCGGGTATTGATCCCCAAAACTTCCTGAGCGTCTTCGGCTTTGACCCCGTCAACCAGATAATCATTTTTAGCTAAAATTTCGATGATGTCGGTTAAATAATATTCTTTTTTGCGGTTATTCGGCCGGATATATTTTAAATTGCCTTCCAAGCTGTCTTTTTTAAAAACCATAATACCGGTATTGATCTCTTTGATATCTTGCTGCACCTCATCGGCGTCTTTTTCTTCGACGATGCCGCAGATGCTGGAATATTTATCGCGCATAATCCGGCCATACCCAAAAGGCTTCTTGAGTTTTGCGGTCAATAAGGTGGTATCGACATTATTCTCTAAATGGTAGTCCAGGAGTTTTTTCAGCGTCTCCTTTTTCAGAAGAGGGTTATCTCCGTAAAGGACAAGCACCGTGCCTTTAAAACCTTTTAAAGCCGACAGCCCGGCTTTGACCGCCTCGGCTGTTCCGCTAAGTTTCTTCTGGATGGCTATTTTGGCCCCTTTAGGGATAATTTTACGCACCAGCTCATGTTTATGCCCTAAAACCGCGACCACCTGTTTTGGTTTTAAACCGGCCACTAGATCCAAAACATAACCGAGCATCGGCCTGCCGCAAAGCGGATGCAGCACCTTAGGCAGCTCGGATTTCATCCGCGTGCTTTTGCCTGCCGCTAAAATTATTACCGCGATCTCTTTTTTCATATTCAAGGGGGACGTCCCAAAAGGGGACACCCTATCACACCGTAACCATTATATTACTAACTAAATTAAATCTTTTCCTGTAAGGGGTGTCCCCACGGAGGACGTCCCCCATAATATTGATCACTGGGACGCATGGATTCGAACCATGATAGTCAGACCCAAATTCTGATGTCCTACCATTGGACGACGTCCCAAAATTACCCCAAGGTAGAAACGGTCTGCACCTTGGCCTTCTCCTGCGCGTAAGCCTCTAAAACTTTTTTCTGCAAATTTTCCCGAAACGACTGCGTTATCGGATGGGCGATATCTTTATGCTCGGCCTGGCTGCTGGACGCCTCTTCACCGCGCTGCAGGTTAGTTTCAACCGGCAAAGGCGCTCCGCACTGGTTGCAATATTTACTGCGCAATTCATTTTTAAAGGCGCATTTGGGACAGGAGTGCTTTACTTTACGGGAGGGCATGGCAATAAATAAACCCGTGCTGCCCTCAATCACCTTAATATCCCTGACCACAAAAACATTATCAAAAGTAACCGTGGCGTACGCCTTCAATTTCTTATCCGGAGAATCCTTTAATATCACCCTGACTTCAGTCGTCTCCATCACCGGCCTCCCTGATTGTTAAACCGTAGAACTTACAAAAACCTGCCAGGACTTATGCGTTTTACGCAATCCCCCGCTTAAATCCTGGGCCTGTTTACGGCCGTTACAGAGCGCAAATACTGCCGGCCCGCTTCCGGACATCATTATTTTTTCTAAACCTATGCCGGAAAGCGCTTTTTTAACCTGGTTAACTACAGGATAAAGACTGGTCGTAACAATTTCTAAATCGTTGATCAGGCATTGGGCGTTGAATGCTTTGCCTTTTTGCAGTAACTCAGAAGTCAATATTTTAACATTACACCGCGTCCTTGTCAACCCAGAAAAAACATCGAATTCCTGATAAATCCGGGGCGTCGAAACCTTGATTTTGGGATAAACCAGTATAAACCAAAGCTTGAGTTTACCTAAAGAAGTTAGCGGTTCAATTTTATCTCCGCGCCGGCTTCCTAAAGCAAACTTTGTATCATAGAGAAAGAACGGAACATCACTGCCTATTTTAGCCCCTAATTTTACTAACCTTGCCTTGGATAAATTCAGGTTCCAGTACCGGTTTAACCCCAAGAGGACAGCGGCGGCATTGGAAGAACCCCCGCCTAAACCCGCGCCAACCGGGATTCGTTTCCTAATCTCAATATCTATTCCAAAATCTAACCTAAACTCCCGCTTTAATAACTCAGCGGCGCGCCAACAGAGATTGGTTTTATCAACAGGTACATCCGGATGCCTACACCTGATCTTAACCAAACCGTCTTTACGTTTTTTTAATATCAGCGTGTCGGCTAAGTCAATGCGGCAAAATAAAGTATTTAAATTATGAAAATTATCCTTGCGTTTATTCAGGATTTGCAGGTAAAGATTTAACTTAGCGAAGGATTTAATAACCAACGGCAATAAGAGTGCTCATTTAAAACTAGGCGGCGGAAAAACAGAACCGTCCCCTTTGTTTTTATATATTAGCCAGGACCGCTTTCTCAATATCCGCGCTGCTCAGATTATATTCTTTTAGAAGTTCTTGCGGTTCCCCCGATTGGCCAAAACGATTACGAATGCCTACGCGGATCACTTTCACCGGAAAATTCTCCGCGACTACCTCATCTATGCTGGAAGCTAAACTTCCAATAATATTATGCTCTTCACAAACAATAATCAGCTTGGTTTCTTTTGCCGCTTTAAGGATAACGTCATTATCCAGGGGCCGAATCGAATGCATATTGATCAGGCGCGCTTTTATGCCTTGTTGAGCTAAATTCTTGACTGCCAAAGACGCCTCCGAAACCATAATGCCGCAGGCAATAATCGCAACATCATTACCCTCGGAAATCACCTGGGCTTGGCCAAATTTAAATTCACCCTTATTCTCGATGGTGGCGACTTTGGACCTGCCTAAACGGACATAAAAAGGCCCGGGATGATTTGCCGCGGCCTCCACCGCTTCAGCCGTCTGGGGCCCGTCGCAGGGGACGATAATATTCATGTTCGGCAGAGCGCGCATTAAGGCGATATCCTCTAAGGCCTGGTGGCTGGCGCCATCCGGGCCGACGGTAATTCCGGCATGGGTGGCGACAATCTTGACATCAAAATTATTATAGCTTATCGCCAGCCTTACCTGGTCCCAGGCGCGGCCGGAAGCAAACACGGCAAAGGTGGAAACAAAAACCGTCTTGCCGCAGCTGGCTAATCCCGCCGCGGTCGCCATCATGTTCTGTTCGGCTACGCCGAAATTAAAAAATCTATCCGGAAATTTCCGGGCAAAAAGATTGGTGCGGGTAGAGCTGGATAAATCGGCATCCAAAACCACAATCTCTTTATTCACTGAACCCAGCTTAACTAAAGTTTGGCCGTAAATATCCCGCTGAAAAAGTTGCTCTGCCATTATTCCAATTCCTTTAAAGCCCTCTGGGCCTCTTCCTGGGTAGGTGCCCGTCCATGAAAACCAACTACCCCTTCCATAAACGATACGCCTTTGCCTTTAACCGTGCGGGCAATAATTATTGTCGGCTTATCTTTAATTGTTTTGGCTTGCTCATAAGCCGCTAAAATCTGGCGCATATCATGGCCGTTGATCTCCAGGACATGCCAGCCAAAGGCCTGCCATTTAGCCGCCAAAGGCTCAAGGCCCATGATATCCTCGCACCTTCCGTCGATCTGGCAGCCGTTGGCATCCAGGATAGCGCAAATATTACTGCAGCCAAAATGCCCGCTTGCCATCGCTGCCTCCCAGATATTACCCTCCTGGATCTCTCCATCACCTAATAAAACGTAAACCCGGTAATCTTTTTTATCTATTCTTGCGGCCAGGCTCATCCCTAACGCAATCGAAAGGCCCTGGCCAAGCGAACCGGAGGCCGACTCAACGCCCGGCGTTTTACGGTCAGGATGCCCCTGAAGGATTGAACCTAATTGCCGCAAAGTAAATAATTTTTCTTCCGGAAAGTAACCGGTTTGGGCCAATACCGCGTACCAAAGCGGGCAACAGTGACCTTTAGACATATGAAAACGATCGCGATCCGGCCAGCGCGGGTCCCGGGGATTAAAACGTAAGACATTAAAATACAGCGCGGTGATTAAATCCGCGGCCGAGAGGCTGCCGCCGGGATGCCCTGAACCGGACTTGGCCAGCATTTGAATAATCAAACGCCGAATCCCTTTGGCCTTGGCTTCTAACTCCTCTATTGTTAATTGTTTATTTGCCATTATCGGTAAGCTTAAGCAGTTTTGATTTTATATTTTCCTGCGTGGAATCTAATTTCAGGGATTTCTCCCAGTTTAACTTCGCGTTATCCCGGTTACCTAACTTAAGGTAAGCGTCTCCCAGATGGTCATATACCGTCGGGTCGCTTAACAAGGAAGCTGCTTTTTCCAACTCGCGCAAGGCTTCTTTAAATTTGCCTTTTTTGTAATAAAACCATCCCAGGCTGTCAATATAAGCGCCGTTCTCCGGCTCAAAAACCAAAGCCTTCCTGATCAGCTGTCCTGCCCGATTAATATTTTTATCCTGTTCCAGATAAAAATAGCCCAGGAAATTCAAGGCTTCATGATAATCCGGCTTTAATTTTAACGCGGCGTTAAGCTCTTTTTCTGCGGAAGGATTATCTTTTAAATCAAAATAAATACTGCCTAAATAAAAATGCGCCTGCGGGTCCGCCGGGTCCATACCCGTGATCAACTTAAAAATTCCTTCGGCTTCCTTGAGCTTCTTCTGCTGCAGGTAGATTACGCCCAAGCTTTTGTAAATTTCAATATTCTTGGGTTCAAGTTGAACGGCATTTTTAAGCGCAAACGTATATTCCTGGGTGGCCAGGTCCGCTTTATTTTGCGCCGCGTAAACCAGGGCCAAGATCACATGCGGCTCAATGGCTTCGGGAGCAAGCCCGATAGACTCTTTAAGCTGCTCAATGGCCAGGGCCGCCTGGTCTTTCTTAATGAAAACTGATGCCAGATTTAAGTGTAATAAAGCGCTGTTTGGATTGGCTGCAAGGGCTTTTTTATATTCCTGGATCGCCTCATCTAAATCCCCCAGGTCGTCATAATAAACCCCCAGGATATAGTGGCTTAGACTTCTAGCTTCATCGCTATCTGTATTTGAGGCTCCTGCAGGATAAGCCGCCAGGGCCAATGCAAGACAAAGGCAGATTACACTGATAAGATATTTAGAATTCAAGGGTTTAACCTTTACCGCCCCAGGCTCTTTTCTTCAAGTGACGAAGACGACGGCGTAATTTCTTACGCTTATGGGTTTTAATCTTCTGTCTCTTTCTTTTCTTTCCGCAAGGCATAACTATTTCTCTCCTTAATTAATAAATAACTTTATTCAACGGGTATTCGATAATCCCGCAAGCGCCTGCCGCTTTTAAGGCGGGAATAAGCACCCGCACAACTTTCTCGTCTATAATTGTCTCAATGGCAAACCAACCGTCATCGCTTAAACCGGAAATCGTGGGTTTTTTTAATGCCGGCAGCCTGGCTATAACTGCCTTAAGATTCTCTTTTTTTACATTCATCTTTAAGCCGACTTTTTCCTCGGCGGCGATTGCCCCTTTTAAAAGCAGGGCGATCTGCTCCATTTTGGCCCTCTTCCAACTATCTTGATAAGCGCTTTTATTGGCGATAAGCTGGGTGATCGACTCGCAAAGCGTGGCAATCTCGATTAATTTATTGGCTCTTAAGGAGCTGCCGGTTTCGGTAAGTTCGACAATGGCGTCAACCAGCCCCGCGCTAACCTTGACCTCCGTTGCCCCCCAGCTAAACTCCACCTCCACTTTAACTTTATTTTTCCGGAAATAATCTTTGGCGACATTGACCAATTCGGTGGCCACCCGCTTTCCGTTTAAATCTTTGACCTTTTTTATCCCGGAATCCTGCGGCACGGCTAAAACCCACCGGACTTTATTTAAGCTCTGCTTGGAATAAGTTAAGTCCGCGATCCTGACGACATCGGATTTATTCTCCAGAATCCAGTCATTGCCGGTAATCCCGCAATCAAGGGCCCCGTCCTGGACATAGCGCGACATCTCCTGAGCCCGCAGCAAGGTTGCCTGAATTTCGACATCATCTATCGACGGGATATAAGAACGCGAGCTGGGAAGGTTCACGTTGAATCCGGCCTTCTTGAGCATCCTAAAAGTAGATTCCTGGAGGCTGCCCTTAGGGAGCCCTAATTTTAAAACTTTCTCTTTCATCTAATTTTCCTCTTTAGTTAAAACAACAACAAAATTTATTATAACGGCATTAGCATATATTGTAAAGCAAAAAATAAAGGGGACGGTTCTAGGAAAAATAGAACCGTCCCCTTTATTTTTATCCTAAATAGACTTCCAATATATTGAACTTATTTTTCGGCAGGATGGCGATAACTTCTCTGGACACAACTATCCGCGTAGCTTCTTCAATCGGGAGCTGTTCCGTGTTGAGCAGGAAACGCTTGATCCGGTATTTTTCCGCCCCCAGGCGCTTGGGATTCAGGAAAACTATTTTTAAGTTTCTATCGGCAAAAACACGGCTGATGCTTATTTTATCAGAGGATTTGAATTGTTCACTGGAAAGCTTTGGCTCAATAAGCAGGTCGCCATCAAGCCCCCTGACCCCAAATGACTGGGTAAGCAAAGTAAGCGTAAACCAACTTGCTGAGCCGGTAAGATAACTATACATTCCCCGACCAGTAAGGTCAAAATATTCCGGCAGGCAGGGATAAATCTTGCTGCGCGCGGTATTGGCGGCCATTTTATATAGCGAACTTAAAGCCCTCCACCCTTCTTGGGAATAACCCTGTTTATATAAAGCATAAGCAAACATCACTACCATGTGGCTAAACACCGCGCCATTTTCTTTATCTCCGTAAGCAAAAGAAAACGCCCGGCCTAAATCATGCTGCTCTTTCTTAAAATCAGTGTTCAGATGAATTCCGCCTAAAGAAGTATCATATAGATACCGGTAGACATTGGCTAAAATTTTCTTTGTTTGCCCGGGCCTGGCTACACCGCTCATAATCGGAAACACCTGGGAGGCCAAATTCACCCGCAAGAGATTTCCTCTTTTGCCGTCGACCCTGTTCTTGCGATTATCGTAATATCCGTTAAAGAACCCTTCTTTCAGCCACTCGCTTTCCTGAATATGTTTTTTCATCCAAAGAGATTTTTTATTTAAGTTACGGCTCAATACCGCCGCATCCAGGCGAATTTTTTTGCCGGAAATATTTTCTTTAGTTTTAGAAAAATATTTTTCCAGCAGCTTATGTTTCTGGGCGATGTCCTGATAATTAAAATCAGCGAGTAAAATTTTTAATTCTTCGGCAGCATCCAGACCTTTTCCATTGCATTTAAGCGCCAGTTGCGCTAAAGTCGAAAGATTTTGGGCGTACATCGCAGAAAAAGCCACGCTTTCTCCATGCTCTTTGGCCATATCCAAGCCGTCATTCCAATCCGCGCCTTCTAATCGGACATGGTTATGCGCGCCAACATTATAAAATTGCACCAGGTTTTGCACCAACAGATGCTCAAATATAGTGCCTTGATAAATTTTCCCGGATTTTGTCTTAAGCTTGTTCCCGTAAGAAGCGTTCCATTGATAATCAATACCTTGGGCGCGGTTTATTTGATGGTTCTTAAAATAAGTGGCATGTTCAAATAAAATTCCCAGGTCTCCTGTTTCCTGAATATACAAATCCAGGGTAAGCAAAGGCCAGACTCCGTGGTCCATCCATACCCGGCTGATATTATTACGGTCAGCGATAAATTCACCCGGTTTTTTACCGATAATCGTGGCGTTAGAGCCATCGATCTTGACCCCGCAAAAATTATCGATTAAAAGCTGCCGCACCGGCTGCGGATTATTTAAAATAAGCCCCAGGCAATCCTGCCAGAGGTCGCGCCATCCCCGGCCGCCTTTTCCATAATCAAAATCGGGCAGGAATGAACAGCCGAAGATCTTTCTTAAAACCGGCTGGATATTTACCCAGCGCAGCCAATTATCAAAATGCTTATTGCCGCTGGAAACATCCAACAGCTTAGACTGCTCCTGCCAAAAATTTTTAGTTTGTTCAAAATGCGCATCTATTTTTTTACTTTGGCCGAATTTGCTTATTAGAGAGCTTAAGTTGCAATCCTTCTGGCTTAGCCCCGTAACAATAACATATGTTGCCCGGGCTCCGGGCAACAGGCTGACTTCGGCAAAACGCATGGCCGCCATCGGCTCTTTACCCTGTATCGGTATTTTTCGGGGAAGCTTGTTTTTAAAAACAGCTTCCGGGGCTTCCAGGTCTCCGGACTCTCCGCAGAACATCTCTTGGGTAGGATACATATACCGCGCGGGTTTCCCCTTATTATCGCAAGCAGCCGCAAAATAAACTGTATTATTCGGCTTATGGCCGGATTCATCAAAAAGCAATGTCGGCTTGACTTTAATACCGTACTTATCTTCTTTAATTCTGGTAAGCAGTGCGGTTACCTGGCGGTGATCCCGTAAATTATCGGCGCTGCGGCAGTATAAAGGTATCGCCGCGCAAGGAATAAAGCTGATCTTTTTTTTGCTTATATTGGTAAGGCTGACCTGCATCACCTCCAACGCATCGGGGCCCGTGGGTACAAAAGACAAAATCGTGGATTTTAAACCGATATTTCTATTTTCCCGGCTGATCCGCTGCCAAAGCTGGCCGGCTTCCAGCGTAAATTTATCCTCTTGGATCTGTTTTAGGTTTTTAGAGACACCGGTGGCCGACCAGATTTTATCTTGATTGATATAGACCCAGAAATTCCTGGAAGCCCTGGATAGAGAAAGATCGATCCTGGAAACCGGCTCAAGCAAAAAACTATTCTGGCCGCTTTTTATATCTCCGCCTAAATCCGGAGAAATAGATGACATTAAAGCTTGGTTACAAAGCGGTAAATACAGGCTTTTTATCTTATCCGCGGAGGATGACCTAAAGCTCCCCCGCTCATCCGTGAATAGATATAAATTATTATTTCTCATTGTTTATTTTTAGCTTGCTTACGTCCACCGGAGGGATCTACTCTTGTCTTCCCGAAAATTTTCTCAATGATGCAAGAAAATTGGCGCTAAAGTTCAAACCTAATGACTGTGCTTTATAGACATCCTGCCAGCATAGCCCATAGTTATTCTTATAAAAATAATCCCCCGCATAGTTGAGGTTGTTTCTTATTGTTTGGCTAAAAGTGGATATGCTCTTGTCTATCTCCCCTTCACTAAATACCGGAGCTACCGGGGCTTCCTTTGCGGCTGTAGCGCATCCGATTCATCCTAAACACAATAAAACAAGGACTTTTCTCATCCTTCCATCCCTGCTAAGCGATTCTTTTATTTATATGCTGCCTGCAGCTAGAAAGGCCCGATATCTGAACCTTGCGATTGCTGCTTTTTTCTTTCTGCCTCCAGAACCCTTATTTGCTCCTGCCGGGCTATCCTTTGTTTCTCGCTGATAAATCTGGAAACAATCCCTTTATCGGCTTGGATAAATTCCACGCCTATCCTGAAACCTTTACCGCCGGATTCTCTCTGCTGGCTCACGTGGACGATTTTAGCCTTGCCTTCCAGATGCCCATCCAAAAAATTTGAGGTTAAATCAAACTGAATAATGGTATTTATGGCAATATTTTCTTTAAAAATAGCCCCCCATCCTATAGAACTAAGATCCAATACCTCTCCGACCATGGTTTTGGGAGCATCTCCTTCGGTCTTGATAGATACCTTTACCTCCATAATATAGCGCACATAATTTCTTCTGTTAATCATCTCAGGGGGCCCCTCCGGTCTCCTGTTAACTCCATAAAAAGCCCTGATAACTTTACCCAAATTATATCACTAATATCAAAAGATAGTAAAAGAATGTTTATTTAATGCTGCAGCAATAATGTGATCTTTTTCCTGTCGTCATCGGTGATAAAATTAAAAAAGCCCGCGATGCTATACTGGGTTTCTCCTGTCTTTTCCACCCTGATCACCTGGACTACCGCGTTGATATCCACGTCCTGCGTAAGGATTTTGCACACGATATTGGTATATATATTTTTTTCTATAGGGATAAACAATTCAGAGATAAATAAAAGCCCGCCGTAGCTGATATTTTTTATTCTTGCCTTATAACTTTTGTTTTGCAGGAAATAGACCATATCCAAATCCACATCCTTCCTTTTATATCTCCTCTTTTCCCTGCCGCCGTAATCCTTGACCTGGATGAACGATTCAAGCATATCCTCTTTAACCAATTCCGCCGCATCAAGTTTACCGAGGCTGGCTTCTTGTATTTCAACGGGAAAATAAATATCTATTGCCTGCCTTATCTGGCTGTATGTGCTGATAAAAACTTCGATATCGCAGCCGGTAATATGTTTAAGCATATCGATAACGCCTTCATTCAAAGGATCGGCCATAACTACATCTAAAGAATTCCTTCCCTTCTCTACAGGGAGGAGGGAATAAATATTAATTAATTTAAATGGTATAGTTTTTAACGTTTGAGGGGTTATTTGATACCTGTCTAAAGGTAAATATGCAAAGCCATATTGGCTGGCAAGACATTCGGCTATATGTATTTCACTTACAAAACCTAAGGATATAAGATGCTGGCTGATGTAGCCGCCTTTTTCTCTCTGCTGCGCCAGCGCTGCATCCAGCTGCTCTTTGGATATTAATCCGCGCTCGATTAACATCTCCCCGATTTTTGTTTTTAAGACTCTCTGCGGGCTCATGGGTTTTAATTATATCATCTTAATTAAAAAATTAATAACAAAAAAACCCGCCTTTTAAAGCGGGTTTAGTTGGTTGCGGGGATGCGATTTGAACGCATGACCTCAAGGTTATGAGCCTTGCGAGCTACCAGGCTGCTCCACCCCGCGAAACTTTTTAAAGAACAACTATATTATACCATTGATCGCTTTAAAAAAGCGAAACTTTATCTTTTCTTCTCGGAGAAGATCTTAATCGGGATCTCCCCTTTTCTTACCACACCCATCTTGTCCCGGGCGATCTTCTCCTGATAAACCGGATCATTTTCAATCCGCTTGAGCTCTTCCTGCAAGAGGTAATTATCAACTGCCATCTTACGGAAATTCTCTTCCAGCTTGCGATTCTTGATCCTTGATTCCTGCAGCTTTGTATAACCCGGCAGGAATAAAACCAGGAGCAAAACTGTAAACCCAAAAAGCCAGAATGACTTTCTCAGCGTAGAAAGCATTTACCTCTTCCAGGTCTTCCCCGCATAAACTGCTTTTTTACCCAGCTCCTCTTCAATCCTTAAGAGCTCGTTATATTTAGAGATCCTGTCGGTGCGGGATAAAGAACCGGTTTTTATCTGGCCTACGCCGGTGGCTACCGCCAGCTGGGCAATAGTTGTGTCTTCGGTCTCTCCGGAACGATGCGAAATTATGGCGTTATATTTATTCTTTTTGGCAATCGCGATTGCCTCAAGCGTTTCGGAAAGCGAACCGATTTGATTGACCTTAATCAGTATAGCATTGCCTATATTTTCCGCAATCCCTTTTTTGAATATCTTGGGGTTGGTCACAAAAATATCATCCCCCACCAGCTGCACTTTATCGCCGATCCGCCTGGTCATCTCCTGCCAGCCGCTCCAATCATGCTCGGAAAGCCCGTCTTCGATTGATAAAATGGGGTATTTTAAAAGCCACCCTTCATAAATGGCGATTAAATCCGCGGAGGTTTTCGGCGCCCCTTCAAAAGTATATTTACCGTCTTTATAGAAAGAGCTGGCAGCGCAATCCAGGGCTAAAGAAATATCGCGGCCGGGGACATACCCTGCTTTTTTTATCGCCTCAATAATTAAACTTAGCGCCTCTTCATTGGAATTAAGGCTGGGGGCAAAACCTCCCTCATCTCCGACGGATGTGGAAAGTTTTTTAGATTTAAGGATTGATTTTAAATTATGAAAAACTTCAGCCGCCATGCGCAGGGCATCGGAAAAAGTGGGGGCGCCCTGAGGCATAATCATAAACTCCTGGATATCCAGGTTGTTATCGGCATGCATACCGCCGTTTAAGATATTCATCAACGGAATAGGTAAAATCTTCGCCTTTTCTCCACCCAAAAATCTATAAAGAGGCTGCTTCTTAGCAAGCGCGGCGGCTTTAGCCACTGCCAGGGAAACCCCCAGGATGGCATTTGCTCCAAGCTTGGATTTAAATTCCGTGCCGTCCAGTTTAATCAAAAGCTTATCGATCTTGGCAAAATCCGCTGTCTGCCCTTTAACTGCGTCATTTATCACAGTATTGACATTGGCCACTGCCTTTAATACTCCTTTACCTAAATATCTTGCTTTATCATTATCCCTTAGCTCCAAAGCTTCATTATCTCCGGTAGAAGCTCCGGAGGGGACCGCGGCGCGGCCTAAAATACCGTTTGTCAGAAAACAATCTACCTCCACCGTGGGATTACCGCGCGAATCCAGGATTTGCCGTGCCAGGACTTTTTTAATCTTTGCCATGTTCATTTCTCCCTAATAATAAGTTTTAGAAAATTTGACAACTTAATAATTATACCTTCAAAAACTCTTAAGTCAAGAAAAGGTTTGACTTAAGGTAGCGGATATGTTATTTTTTAAGTGTTCGTCTTAAAAAATCCCGGCATGGCTAACCGTCGGCAAACAGGCAGAGGAAGATTATGAACTGGAAGAAACTTAGATTCTACGTAAAGCTGCACTGGTTAAAGGCCCTCCTTTTTGTTTTCCTGGCCGCCCTGACCATATCTTTGGTTATCCTTGTCTTTATCGGGATGCGCGCCTGGAATGAATCTGAATCTTATCTTAGGCAATCACAACTGGCAATGATCCCCCTGCAGTTATACCTGCAGATTATCATGGCCCTGATCTTCGGTTTTGTTTACACGTATTTAATGTATTGGCTCTATTTTAAACGCGGGGCTTCTTCATTTTCCCAAACCAGTAAAAAATCCGTTGCCGGAGCCAATATCGGGATTACCTGGAATGATGTTATCGGAATGGATGAAGCCAAACAAGAAGCCCTGGAAGTGGTTAAGCTGATCACCGACCGCGTCAGCCTCCAGCGTATCGGAGGAAAAATCCTAAAAGGCATCCTTATGCTGGGGCCGCCGGGCTGCGGAAAAACTTACCTGGCCAAGGCAATCGCCACGGAAACCAAACTTCCTTTTATTTCCATGTCCGGTTCGGAATTTGTGGAGATGTTTGTCGGCGTAGGCGCCGGGCGCGTGCGCTCTCTTTTTAAAAGGGCCCAGCAGCTGGCCGAACTTGAAGGCGGCTGTATCATCTTTATCGATGAAATCGATGCTATCGGCGCGCAACGCTCTATGGACCGCGGCTTTGGCGGGACCACCGAACATAATACTACTTTAAACCAGTTACTGGTGGAAATGGACGGCTTAAAAGACAAAGATTATAATATTATTTTAATCGGCGCTACCAACGCCCTGGAAACCTACCTTGACCAAGCGCTGCTTAGGCCAGGCAGGTTTGACCGCAAGATCATCGTGGACAAACCGAACCTTGAGGACCGCGCCAAACTCTTTGCCTATTACTTAAGGAACATAAAATATGACGCCCAGGATGTAAAGATCGACCGTCTGGCGCGCATTACCGTGGGCCAAACCCCGGCAGATATTGCCAATATCGTGCATGAAGCCGCCTTAATTACCGTGCGCAATCAAAATCCATTGGTTTCGATGAAAGAGATCGATGAAGCGCGGGAAAGGATCGCTTTGGGCATAAAACGCCGGGTCAGGTTAAGCGAAAAAGAAAAATGGCAGACTGCCTATCATGAAGCAGGACATGCCATCGTCACCTATATACTTGCTCCTTCTAAAGATGTCTTTAAAATTACCATTACTCCGCGCGGGCCAACCGGCGGGGCAACCTGGATCCCGGAGAGAGAAGATATTTTCATCGAAGATTCCAATGACCTGCTGGCTAAAATAAAAATCAGCCTTGGTTCATACGCTGCCGAAAAAATTAAATATAACGCCACAACCAGCGGCGTATACGGAGATTTCTCCAGCGCCATGCACCATGCCCACAATATGGTCTGGGTTTGCGGTATGGGCAAAAGCGGGCTTTTGGGCAACTGGGAGATTGTCGATAAAATATCCGAAGATATCAAAGCCAAGCTCGATGCCGATGTCCAGGATATATTAAATACCTGCCTTGAAGAAGTAACCAAGCTGCTTAAAAAAGAAGAGCCCCTCATGGACGCCCTGGCCAAAGAACTGGTAGCAAAAGACGAACTTAACTATGATGAAATCGAAGCTATTTTCAAAGAGTTTGGTAAAAACCGGCCTTAAAATCCTTCCCCTGGTCTTATTCTTATCCGCCTGTAACTCTTCAGTCAGCCCGTCATTTTTAAAAGAAGACATAACCCAGGCAGTCAAAGATATCTCTAAAAAAGAATACAAGCTTGACCTCTCAACCCGGCTGGCCGGCAGTACTCTTTGGGTATATCTGCCGCTTGAAAATATAATTTCTAAACCTGCCCAGCCGCAGAAGTACATCGAAAGGTTCTTACTGGAAGACCAAAAGAACTCTCTTGGTGAAAAGGTTTTAAAAGTCAATTATCTTGTTAAGCCTACTGCGGAGAAGGAAAGACAGCAGGAGGTAGCAATAGACAAATCCGTTAATGAAAAGATCTTTAATGTGCTGCAGGTTATCCGCAGGGTGCTTTTTAGCATGGATAACTCGAAAAAGGACAAACCTATATTTTTCTGCATAGTTACTTCGGATATCAAGAACGGTTTAGAGATAAAACAGGTTTTTCATTTGATGGATTTAAAGAAACTGTCCTACGGGCTGATCTCCCAGAGCGAATACCAGCACCGCATTATCCAGGACACGGCGATTTCAGCGCAAATTATCGGCGATAAGGGAGGTAACCACCTGGATTACCGGGATATAACCTTGGAAGAATTTATCGCCGATCAGATCCAGGGCCGGATAAAATTAAAATTCCAGAAACCGGAAGTCGAAAAAAACGCGGATATCGATAAAGAAGTTTTAAAAATAATCGCCTATACTCTGGATGCCTATGGATTTAAGGATTTTAACCTCGCGGAAATAACGAATTTGGCAACCGGGGCAAAAGCTATCCTTAACCAAAAAGCAGTATTTGCCAATTCTAAAGAGTGAACCCTGCTTAACTCCGGCAAACCCTGCCGTCTTTTAATCTTAATTTACCGCTAATAAATAATCTGATTGCCTCAGGATAAAGCTTATGCTCTACGGAATGGATTTTCTTCTCAAGTGAAACCAAAGTATCCTTTTTGGTTATCGCTACTTCCTGCTGCAGAATAATCGGCCCGCTGTCCACTTCTTCATCAACAAAATGCACCGTAACCCCGGTTGAGGCCGCTTGATGATTAAAAGCGTCTTTGATCGCGCAAGCCCCCTTAAAATCCGGGAGCAGCGACGGGTGGATATTCATGATGCGGTTGCGGTAAAGCTTTACAAAAGAGGCGCTGAGTATGCGCATAAATCCGGCTAAAGCAATTAAATTTATCTTATAGTTTCTTAATCTTTGGATTATCGCTTCCTCAAAATCAGCGCGGCTGGTAAAATCTTCGCGCCTGATCAGAATTACCCGGATTTTAGCTTTTTGCGCCCGCTTAATTACCAAAGCCCCGGGTTTATCGCAAACCAGAATTACCGACTTGGCTTTAATCTTATTCTGTTTTACCGCTTTAACGATTGCCGAAAAATTACTCCCGAAACCAGAGGCAAATACCGCTAAATTTACCCCTGTCTTACTCATTCTCTTATCCTTATGGTTTTAGTGGGGCAAACCGCAACGCACTCTTTGCAGGAAGTGCATTTGTGGTAATCGATGACCGCCAGGTTATCGATGACATGTATGGCATCGAACCTGCAGGTCTTCTCGCATAATTTACAGGCGATACAGCCCACAGGGCAAACGATCTTCACATCCCTGCCTAAATCATGCGAGCTGCAGGCCACATAAACAGGATAAGTTACGGATACCAGCGAAAATAATTTCTTTGGGCAGGCCAATACGCATTTATTGCAAGAGCGGCACTTGACTTTATCCACTACCGGCAGCTTTTCGGCTGACATTGTAATGGCCCCAAACGGGCAAGCCTTGGCGCAGGTGCCAAAACCAAGACAGGCATAGACGCAGGCCTTCTGCCCGCCTAAAACCAGGTTTGCGGCAATACAATCATCGACGCCATCATACACATATTTATCCTTAACTCTTATGCCGCCGTTACAATGCAAAGTGGCGATCTTTTTAGTTTGTTTCTCAATAGTCAACCCCAGGATCTTGGCAATCCTTTCTTTTACCTCTTCATTGCAGACCCGGCATTTTTCTAAAGTAGTTTTGCCCGCAATCAGGTTTTCGGCAAAACCAAAACATCCGGGATTTCCGCATGCCCCGCAATTTGCCCCGGGCAACAGACGGCTTATTTCTTCCAGTTTTGGATTTACCTGGACCGCTAATTTCTTTGAGGCAATCGCCAGGCCTATGCCAAACAACAGCCCCAGAGAACCTAAAACCAATATGGCAATCAAGATTTCCATCATCTTAAAATTTGAACCCGCTAAAACCCATAAAACTTAAACTTAAAATCGAAGCGATGATAAAAGCCAGGGGAAAATCCTTTAAGGACCTGGGAATATTGCAAAGCTCCAGCCTCTCCCTTATCCCGGACATTAAAAGCATCGCCAAAGTATACCCTAAACCCACACACACTCCCTGAAAAACAGAATAATAAAAACTCCCCGCCACTGCCTTACCATTCATAAAAAACATATCGATATTTAATACTGCCACGCCTAATACCGCGCAGTTTACGGTAATCAAAGGCAGATAAATTCCGAATGCCCGGTAAAGCTGCGGACTGACCTTTCTAATCACCATCTCCACAAACTGCACAAAAGCGGCAATGACTAAAATAAATGAAATGGTGCGCAGGTAAGTAAGATTAAACGGTATAAGCAGAAAACGGTAAACAAACCAGGTAATCGCAGAGGACATCACAATAACGAACATTACCGCCGAGCTCATCGCCAGCGCAGGCCTAGTCTCTTTAGAGATGGCGATAAAAGAGCACAGCCCCAAGAAACGCGAAAGGATAACATTATAAATAAATACCGCGGAAATAAATATGGTCAGAAATTCCTGAAGGTTCATGTTTTCCTATTCTTTAAAAGGTTAAAGAATCCCAGCAATAAACCAATGACTAAAAGAGCCCCTGAAGGCATGCCAAAAACAAATACCGGCTCAAACCCCTTGATCAGAGTATGCCCTAATATCCGGCCTGAGCCCAAAAATTCCCGGATCGCCGAAATAAGAATGAGCGCCAAAGTAAAACCTACCCCCATACCTAAACCGTCGCAGAATGAGCTCCTGAAATTGTTCTTGCAGGCAAATGCCTCCGCCCGGCCTAAAACTATGCAGTTAACCACGATCAGCGGGACATAAATACCCAAGGCCCGGTCCAATACCGGGCTGTAAGCCTTCATGCATAATTCGGCGATGGTAACGAAGGTAGCAATGATGACGATATAACATGGTATGCGGATCTTATCGGGAATAAAATCCCTGACCAATGAAACAATTAAACTTGAGCCCAGAAGCACGAAGGTGGCGGCAATCCCCATGCCGATGCCGTTAACTACCGATACGGATACTGCCAGCGTCGGACATAACCCCAAAACCAGAACAAACGTGGGATTCTCCCGGATTATGCCTTTAGTAAATTCTTTAATGAAATTTTTCATCTTGTCCCGTAAATCCTGTTTTTGGTATAACGGTCAATAAATGGCGTTGCCGCGTTCATCATCAATATGGCGTAGGAAGCCCCTTCAGGATACCCTCCCCAAAGCCGGATGATCGCCGTAAGCAGGCCGCACCCTACGCCAAAAATCAACTGACCCCGGGCAGTCAAAGGCGTAGCCACATAATCGGTAGCCATAAAAAATGCCCCCAGGATCAATCCGCCGCTTAATATATGGAATAACCAATCGCCGCCAAAAAGCTGCGGGGCTCCAAAAATATAGGTAAAGGCGGCGGTAGTAAAAATATAAGTTGCCGGTATATGCCAAGTGATATAGCCCCTAATTAAAAGTATCGCGGCCCCAACCAATAATGCCAGAATGCAAACTTCACCGATACATCCGCCGCGCTTGCCCAAAAACAAATCCAGATACGAGATATGTTCGAGCAGCTTGCCTTCTTTAAGCAGCGCCAGAGGAGTGGCTCCGGTTACGGCATCGCAGCTAAACGGCTTGGCAAAAGTAGTCATGTATTTTGGCCAAGAGGCCATCAGAAAAACCCTGCCGACTAACGCCGGATTAAAAATATTCTGGCCGATACCGCCAAAAACCTGTTTGCCAATGGCAATCGAAAATACCGCGCCGACTATCGGCAGCCACAGCGGCACATTCGGCGGAAGATTAAAGGCTAATATTATGCCGGTAATTACAGCCGAGCCGTCTAAGGCCGTAATCTTTTTTTTGCCCCATATTTCAAATACCAGTTCAGTTAACACCGCGGCAATAACCGCAACCAAGGTAACCCAAAGGGCATCCAACCCAAAGATAATCACACCGGCAATACCGGCGGGAACCAGGCTGGCTGCCACTGTCCACATAATCCGGGAGATGGATTCTTCTTTGTGAATATGCGGAGAGCCTGAAACGATAAGGTTATTTTTCATTTTTTATCAACTCTTTTATTTCCCGCGCCTTTTTCATTACGGAATTTATTATCGCGCGGCTGGAGATCGTCGCCCCGGCGATTACCTGCACTCCGGATAAATCCAAGCTATTGCGGTTACTGAATTGTCCGGTAAATTTATTTTCGGTTATGCGCACCCCTAAACCCGGGGTCTCATTTTGAGAAATGACTTTTATAGCGCTGATTTTATCATCGAGGAAGACCCCCACCAGAGTTTCAACCATGCTGGAATAACCTTTTCCGCTGGCCTTAAAAACAAAACCGATTAACTTATCCTGGCTATCGAATGCTTTATAATACAATATTTCCTTATCCGCCTCCGGCTTAACTGCCTTAAACCCGGCTGCAGCCGGCATAACCTCCTTAAGCCCTGCCCGCTCTTCTAATTGGGCTTGAGCAAAAATTTTAGGGCGGGTAAGCGCGTTAGCTGCGGCCAATAAGCCGGCAGCAATCGTGCAAATAAGCGCCAGAATAAAACCATAACGGAACATTTCTTTCATCTTATTTGGTTACCTCTAACTTTGCCCTCTTAATCGTCTGCAATAACCTGCGTTTAGCAGGGCAAACAAAATTACAGATGCCGCATTCGATGCAATCAAGGGCGCCGTACTCTCTAGCTAAGCTCCAAAGGGTTTTCTCGGAAGCTAAATTAATCTGGCAAGGCTCTAACCCTACCGGGCAGCCGCGAACGCAGGCCGCGCAGCGGATGCAAGGATCCTCCTCTAAAACTCTAGCCTCTTTTTTATTCATCAGCAACAGGCCGCCGCTGGATTTGATTATAGGCACCTCATCCGCATATTGGGCAATGCCCATCATCGGCCCGCCGATAATAATTTTTGCCGGCTCCTCCTTAAGTGGCCCGCAAAATTCAATCAAATTCTTGATAGGCGCGCCTAAGCGCACCAGCAGGTTCTTGGGATTTTGCACGCAGCTTCCGGTAACCGTAACGATCCGTTCGATTAAAGGCTTGCCTTTATAAACCGCTTCATAAATCGCATAAATTGTAGCTACGTTTTGAACCACAACGCCGATATCAAAAGGCAGCTTAGCGCGGGGAATCTGCCTACCTAATATATTTTGAATTAATTGCTTCTCTCCGCCCTGAGGATATTCCGATTTTAAAACTTTAACCTGGATACCGGAAATTTTGGAGAAAGCCTTGATCGCTTCCGGCTTATTTTCCTCTATCCCGATATAAATTTTTTGCACCCCTAAACACCTGGCGACTAAAGTAATGCCTAAGGATATTTCCGCGGTCTTCTCAACCATTAGCCTGGCATCCGCGGTTAAATACGGCTCACACTCCGCGCCGTTAATAATCAAAACATCTACCGGCTGCGGAGGATTAAGTTTTATATGCGTAGGGAAACTTGCCCCGCCCATACCCACGATCCCGGCATCCAGAACAATTTTGCGGATATCCTGCGCAGTAAGCTTATCTATTTCCTGCTGGCCTTTCAGGCCGAATAGAAAATGATCATCCCTGCCGTCCCCTTCGATCACAACCGCCTTGGCCCGGCCCAAAACAGGGTGCGGCCAATCCTGTATAGCAGTCACCCTTCCCGATATCGAAGCATGGATCGGCGCAGAGACATGGGATGCAACACCGGCAATCCTCTGCCCAAGCCTGACCGTATCACCGGTTTTTACTTCAGGGTTACAGATCTTTCCCAGATGCTGGATTAAAGGCAGGTATACCTTTTGAGGAAGCGGCAATTTTTCGATTGCCTTGTTTTCCGAATAATGCTTGTTTTCCACTAATCTAACCATGCTACCTTTCGATTAAGAAACAGGCTTACTAAGCCCAGTAAACTTAACAGGGAACCGACGCTAACCAGGATCAATAAAGGCGAAAACTTTTCGGCAAGGATACTGCTGATAAACATAAATAAAATAAACCCCAGGTGCATAACTATCTCAAGGGAACTGAAAATTTTGCCCAGCATTTCATTGTCGCTGACATTATGGATAATGGTATTGGCGGCGATCATGATCGGGGAAACAATCAACCCTAAGCACAAAGCCAGGAGCGCGGCCAGGAGAAAAACAGGAAAATAATGTATCCCCAGGGCAAAGATGGTCAACATTATACCACTGAGGACCAGGGAAACAAAAATGATTTTGTAATGCGAGATGCGCTGCCCGAATTTCCCATAAACCAAAGAACCCAGGAACAAACCGATCCCCAGAAACATCACCAAGAGCCCCAGGTCCTTGGTTGCCGAATGCAATGTCTTTTGCACAAAAACAATAATCACTACATAAACCGAGCCTAATGCCGACCAAAGCGCAAAGATAATCGCGGCGGTAAAACGGATATCCTTGGTATGGATAAAATAAAGAATGCCCTCTTTAATCTCCTGAAAAACGGATTTCCTGATTACCTCAACGATCTCTTTGCCTACCTCCTCAAAGCTTGGCGCCGCGGTAAATTTCTTGGAGATCAGAAAAATAAATGCCGCCGAAACCAGAAAAGTCAGGGAGTTCAGATAAAAACCGCTCTTGGCCCCAAGTTTCTCTACCAGCACCCCGCTTATTCCAAACCCCAAGACCGCCGCGATCATCCCGGAAGTGTTAATCAGGGTGTTAGCGACCAGCAGGTCCTTATTATCCACTAAATCCGGAATAATGGAGAGTTTCGCCGGTACAAAAAATCTGCCGATAGAAAAAGCAATAAAAATAAGCAGGTAAATCAAGGTTAAATTCTTAGCGTAAAATAGGAACAAGGGGATGGCTAAAACCAACAGGCTGCGCAGGAAGTCGCAGATATACATTGTCTTGCGCCTGTCCCAACGATCCACATAAACTCCGGCTAAAGGCCCGATAAGAAATACCGGGATGATGGTAAAAGACAGGATTTTGGCAATCTGCAGTGTTGAGCCCGGCGATCGCAGGTAAACAAACCCGATCAAAGCCATTTGCCCCAGCCTGTCCCCCATCTGGGAGATAATTTGCCCAAGCCATAATAAAAAAAAGTTACGATTTTTTAAAACTTCGCGGAACCTGGCCATACGTTATAAAATTTAAGCCGATGAGTGGAATCGAACCACCGACCTTGACTTTACGAAAGTCCTGCTCTACCAACTGAGCTACATCGGCAATTTGCCCAATATTATATCAATTCCTAACTAATAGTCAACCACTCACTTAGGGCCAAAAAATGATTGACAAGCCGTTAAATCATGGTAAATTAAAACCAGGCTAATTTTAAGAGGAGAAACAAAGAAATTGATCAGTTTTATCGACAAACCGTAAGGCAGAACAAAAAGTCAATCCTGCTTTGCGGATTTTTTTTACTCTCGGAGGAGGTGAGAAACAGAAATGGCAAAAGGCAAGGTAAAGTGGTTCAGCAACCAGAAAGGTTACGGCTTTGTTACTTCTGAAGACGGCAAGGATGTATTCATCCATTTCAGCGCTATCGTTGGAGATGGATATAAATCTTTGGCAGAAGGCGATGAAGTTGAATTTGAGGTTACTCAAGGGCCCAAAGGCGACCAGGCAACCAACGTAAAAAAGATATAAGTTTCACGCAGAAAAAGCCAATTCTAAAAAATAGAATTGGCTTTTTCATTTTTTTATGCCGAGAGAGGGAATCGGAC
This sequence comes from Candidatus Omnitrophota bacterium, assembly GCA_028715785.1. Lineage (GTDB taxonomy): Bacteria > Omnitrophota > Gorgyraeia > Gygaellales > Profunditerraquicolaceae > UBA6249. The sequence continues at coordinate 118,599 of JAQURC010000001.1, read as the reverse complement.
CCCCCACGCCGGCCTTTTCAGGGCCGCGCTCTACCACTGAGCTATCTCGGCGAAAGTCTTTTAATACCAATGAGTTACAATAATTTTTTTAGCTCTTTTCTGGCTTTTTCCAAATTAATAGCTACTATTTAGCTACAGTAAAAAGACAGAAAATATACGCGCTCTAAGAGAGCGCTCCCTACTATGATTTACTCAAATTTACTAATAAATAAAAATTAGTTTAAGGTAACAACGGAAGGAATTATATCACATATAATCTATTCTGCAAGATAAATAATTATTCACTACCTGTAGATTTATGAAGCCAAGTCCAAACATCAAACCTTAAACTTGGATGCGCATTCTCTTTATAATCTTTATGGATATTATACTTAAATCCACGTTTCAGATAGAATTCTTTCCTCTCAGAATAAGCATCAACAGTTATAAATCTACAGCCGGCTCCTTCCTTATTAATCTTATGAACAAACCCCTTTACGACTTCTAATATTAGGCTTCCACATCCTTTATTCTGGCAATCCTTTATGAAAGCTATTCTTGCAATTTTTATAGCAGGATAACTTTTAATTTGTTTTCTTCTATGAAAAAAATTCTTTTCACTAACATCAAGTCTGATGGCATCACAAGATAGTGTATAATAGCCAACTAGCTTAGAACCGAAATATAATAGGGTTGTTTTTGCTAAATATTGATCTTGGTAGGTTAAAGCATCTCGTAAAAGAAATTCATTTAAGTCGACATCACCACAATCAAAATCTTCTAATCGAGCTTCTAACGTTAATAACCGGGGTTCTAATTTAGACGGATCCACGTCCATGATGATGGGCTACTATCAGGGTTTGAAAATGTTCGTAAAGACGCTGACACTTCTCCAAATACTGATAAACAGCGGGAGACGGTTTAGTATTATCTAAGTCTTCTAGAAATACTTTTGCGTCATTACCTTTTAAAATTGGGGTAGGTTGAATTGGTCTTGCCATTTTGTTTTACCTCACTTTAAGTATATCACTTTAATACTTAAAAAACCACTAATTAGGAATAAAAATGAAAGCGCTTCCTCCTATAGACAATAATAGCCTCGGGTAATTCCGGGGCTCGCTATAGTATTAAGCATGTCTTATCTTAACATTATAAATTATATTGTCAACAATTTTGTCAAGTATTTTTTTATTAATTTTGTTAATTTTTTTCCCACTTTTATCTGCTTCTATCAACCTTCTGACATTTATATTCCCATAGTTTTCTGGTAAAATCTCTGTTTTTTGCTACTTTTTTCGCTACGCTCAAAAAACTAAGTCGATTTATTTCAATAGGTTAGAGCATTTACCCTACACTCTACCACTGAGCTATCTCGGCTAAATAGTATTTTAAGCTTTTGTTATATTGTACACAAATTCCCCGAAAAGAAAAGGGGGAAATACAAAAAAACTCTTATCTTGCGCCTGTAATAATCTTGACAAAAATATCCTGGGCCAGCTCCATATTCGGGAAATGGTATTTACGCGCAGAGACCTTAACCCGGGTCGTCGCCTGGGTCAGGCGGACTAATTTTATCCAGACTTTAGTGGACTGCGCCCCCAATTCAATGTAACCGGTTCCGGCATTCTCCTGCTGGATTAATCCGTATGTCCTGGAAACATTTAAAGCTGATTCCCAAAGCGCTTCATAATTCTTATCGGTATCCCCCTGCACAGTATCTTTGCTTATCGCGTATGCGCCCAAACCGCCCGCGGCTGCCCCGATAATCAGAGGCGCGCACCCGTAAACTGATACCAGCAGCATTAACCCCAAACCTAATGATAAAAATTTTTTCATCTTAGCTCCTTGCCCACAAGGGCATACCCCTGCCTGCCGGCAGGCAGGCGCGCAATTCCTTATAAGCGCGGGGTGTTTTTTGAAAAAACTTTGATAAAACAGAAAGCGGCTAGCCCGATAATTAATCCCCAGGAAAAAATCAGGAAAACCCATCCTGCAAATTTCATTTCTATCCCCCCTGCCTTAACCTTCTTTTTCTCCAGGCAATCTTTACCAAAACTGCCAGAGTTATAAATACAAGCAATAAACCCAAACGCGTACAAAAAATAAACGGCTTATCCGCCTGGGGCACATTTTGCATGATTATTATCGGCAGCCACTGCTGCGCAAACCACACCCCTAATATAATAAATAAAAATAAAGGGGTAATATACTTGATGATAAATTTGTAAATCTTAGGTATAGCCATATCCGCGCCCTGATGTATTTCCTCCCAGGCGCGATCCATGCCAAATACCCAGGCAAATAATATGGTCTCAATTGCAGCAAAGACTACCAGAAAAAATGTGCCGCCCCAAAAATCCAATTCATCCACTACTCCCCGGCCCAGGAAGAATATTGCCGGCTGGCACAATATGAACGAAACTATGCTAAATATGGAAACCGCCCGTTTACGGTTGATATTGAACTCATCCTCCAGAAATGCCACTGCCGGCTGGGCCAGTGAAACTGAAGAAGTTATCCCGGCTAAAAATAATAAAAAGAACCAGAAAAATCCAAATAACTCAGGCATTGGAAGTTTATTCAAAACCAAGGGCATAGTTACAAAACCCAAATTAAATACCCCTGACTGGGCGATGGATTTAATATCTGCCGGGCCAAAAAACACAAAAGCCGCCGGGATAATGATGCTTCCGCCCAAAATAACCTCGGCAAATTCATTGGTCATCGAAGCTGTCGTCCCTGAAAGCACGACATCGTCGGCTTTTTTTAAATAGCTGGCGTAAGTAAGGATCACGCCTATCCCCACGCTTAAGGTAAAAAATATCTGTCCGGCTGCCTCAAGCCAAACCTTGGCGGATTTAAGCGCGGAAAAATCCGGATTCCATAAAAAACCAAAACCTCCCGACACATTCCAAGCCGGCCGGCTTAAATCCGGGGTGCCCAATGTCAATACTCTGGCCATAAGCACTAAACCAAAAACAAATAAAAGCGGCATTGCCCATTTACAAAGTTTTTCTATCCCGCCCTTTATCCCATAAAAAATTACCCAAACATTTAACAAGAAAGTAATTAAAAAGAAGGCGTAGGCGGTCCCGATGCCGTTAAAATACTGATTTTTTTCCAGGCCCTGAAAACCGGTCAAAAAATGGCGCAGGGATTGCTGATCCGCCAAAACGGTGTATTTGCCTGTTAACGCAAAAGAACTGTAAGCCAGCGTCCAGGATTCAATAAAGATATAGTAGATAAAAATAACCAGCGGGCCGAATATGCCGATTACTCCGAAATATTTGATGAAACGGTTCTTCTGCCAGATGCTATGGAATATTCCCGGGGCAGTGCCGTGTCCAAAACCCCCTCCGTAACGGCCCAGGGTCCATTCAATCCACATCAGAGGAATGCCTAAAAGAAGCAGTGAAATAAAATAGGGGATCATGAAAGCTCCCCCGCCGTTTGCCGCGGCTTTTGCCGGGAAACGCAGGAAATTACCCAAGCCGATGGCTGAACCGGCCACGGCCATAATAATTCCCAGGCGTGATCCCCAATTCTCCCTCTTGGTTTTCCCCATAATCCTTACATATTTTTAAGCGCTTCCTGGATCAACGGCAATACGCCTTGCGCTTCTTCTTTAGTCAGCCGGCCAAGTTTGGCAAAAGCATATTCGCCGTTTTTATCTTTTATCTCTCTGACAAGCTGAACTTTTTTAGGGCCATTGTTATAAGAATAAACGCTGACCACAACTTTTCCGGAATCATTCTCCCAAAAACGCGTAAAGACCTGCGCGTCCAAACTGCTATCGTATGGCATTATTCCTCCTGATTAGAACTTTTTCCCGTGCCGGTAAGGACGGGTTTTATTATATTCGATTTTCTTTAGTAACGCTTTTTCCAGATCTATCTTCCGCGAGCCGCAATAATCAAATATGCGGATACAGCAATCCGCCAGTTCCTCCGCAAGATTATTTTCTTGGCCATGGCCGCGCATTGCCTCCAGCGCCTCGGATAATTCAGAATGCATCAGCGCAATCAACTCACCGTCATTACGCTCATCCTCCCACCACCCCTTGCTTTTGGCAACACGGTGGCATTCCTTAATTAAATCATTGATTGATAATTTCTTCTTTACCATCGGTTTTTTTCTCCTCAATAACTTTAGGTTTTAGGAATATATCAATACCGGTAAATATCCTGTTGGCGATTTCCTCTTTAGCATAAATGCTGGGGCTGGATATTTCAATCAAGGTACTGGCCCCTGTTTCCTCGGTAAAAAATATTCCTACGGGAGTAGTGTCTTCCCGAGAAAGATAAATGGCGATCATCTTTTTCCCGGGATCCTCCGCATATATGTATGACTCCTTATCTTTCTGGCCCAAGATATCCTTTACCTTGGCGTAGCAGCCATTATGGTCTAAGGCAAAAGATTTTTTCAAAGCATCCTTGCGTTTCTCTTCCAGGACTTGAGTGGATACGCCGGCAAAACCTTTGCCTGCTTCTTTAATCGTTGCGCATCCTGACAAAACAGTGGATAACAGGCAGCCCGAAACAGCCAAAACAAACCGCAGATTAACTTTCATGATTCCTCCATAAAATTATTCATTTATCAATCGCCGGATTTCATTCAGATGCTTACGCGCTTCAGCCTCTCCGCGTTTGGCGAATTCATCGGCCCGATGTAATTCCAGCCAGAATAAACCTGCGGTATCCGGATGTAAAACGATATCCGCCAGCTCCCCTTCGCGCCTGGCTACCTCAGACTGCAGCACCTCGACACTGCTAAAAATAATATCCACGATATTCAGGCTAAAGAGGCGCTTGAACCTGGCCAAAAAACCCGGGCGCTTTTTTTCAACAGCATTGCCGGAAGAAACCCCTTCCTTTAGCTTTTTTAACTGTTTTAAAATATCCTCCCGCGACGGAGTAACGTTTACCGCGATAATCTTTTTTACCCCCATCTGCATCAGCGGCTCGGTAGGCAAAGGATAGGTTACTCCGCCGTCAAAAAGTATTTCTTCCCTGAATTTAAAAGGGGTAAATACCCCGGGCATCGAACAACTCGCCATTATAGCATCAACCAGAGGGCCTTTGTCTAAAATCTTAGGCTCCTTCCGGTGCACATCGCTGGCAATTACTTTTAAAGGAAGCTTCACGTCATAAAAAGTCTTATCTCCGAGATGCTTCTTCAGGAAACGGTATAATTTATTGCCTTTGAGAAAACCCAGCCGCGGAAAAGTTATGTCGACTAATCCCCAGATATGCTTGGGCTCCCTGAACTCACGGGTAATCTCCAGGATCTCCCGGCTATTCTTGCCGATAGCCCATAGGCTGGCGATAAGGGCGCCGATACTGGAACCGGCAATCACATCAATCGGGATCTTCTCTTCTTCGATAACCTTTAATACTCCGACATGGCAAAAACCATACCCCACTCCCACTCCCAGGACCAAACCCACAAGACAATCTCCCAAATGCCGGGCAATCCGCCTGACTGCCTTGGAATATTCGCAATCAGGCTCATCGATAATCAGGCGGGCTGGGGCGTTGAATTCTATTTTAGGGATGGTGGCAAAAATATCCTGCCCCAGGATTTCCAGCTGGTCGCTATAATTAATCCTGGCTAACTTATATTCATTGACAATGGTCTTGATCTTCTGGGGATCAAAATTAAAATCTGTTTTAAGCCGGCTAACGAGATTATTGGTGCGCTTTAAGTCCACCGGGTCCGGGCTGCTTAAGATGTGGATAAAGTCCGACTGGTTAAGCATGCTGATAATCGACTGGTCCATCGCCGCGGGCAGGTCTAAAAGGATATAATGGTAATCATTAACCAAAATACTTAATATTTCGATTAACCGCTTAAGGCAGGCGTCGTTATTTTCCTCGTAATAAAAACAAAACAGGTCGATGCCAAAGCTGCTTCTTAAGACGAAGTCTTTCGGCAGGGCATAAATTTCTTCGCTGGAGGACAGGTCAAAAATAGGCGGCTGCTGGATTTCCAGCTTGTCCGGTAAAGTATGGATCTTTTCTTTGGACAAAATATCTAAAATGATTGCCGATTTATGGGTTTCACGATTAAGGCTTAATCCCAAATTCAAAGCATAGATGGTTTTGCCTGCCTGCGCATAGGAACTAAAAACCGAAATAACCGTGCTCTCGAAGATCTTTTTCTGATGGACATCTTTGCGTTTAAGGCGGCGGCTTAATGTGCGGCTTAAGTCGACAGCCAGGTGCGGGATGCCTTCTAATACAGAATCAAAATCTTCTTTATCGATCACCAATATCGAACAATCATTTATCGCAACACTGGTAACCGAATGCGTTTCGTTAGTCAGCAGGGAAATAATGCCGAAATATTTACCGCGGTGCAGATACTCCAGGATCGATTGTTTGCCGTCTTTATCTTTGGCATAAATCTGCACCCGTCCTGAGATAATATAATAAAAACCGCTCGGAGCCGAACCTTCTTCATAAATAATCCGGCCTTTGCGGTATTCAACAATCCGGCTCTTGGCGTAAATTACCGCAAGTTCCGCCTTACCCAGGCCGGAGAAAAACGGCAGTTCTTTGATGATAAATTCTTTGTCTTTAGGTTCCATTTAAATTTCACCGCTTTGGCAGACCCGCGCGAGTTTTTTTGCGCTTTCCCTGATTGTGCGTTTTTGATTTTGATAATCCACCTGCACCAGGCCAAAACGCGGGCTAAACCCCTTATCCCATTCGAAATTGTCTATCAGCGACCAGTAAATATAACCTAAAACTTCAACCCCCCGCTCCATAGCCTGATGTATCTGCTCCAGATGCTCCCGGATATAATCCCATCTTAAATCGTCATCTTCGGTACAGATGCCGTTTTCGGTAATCATAATCGGAAGATTATACCGCTTAAGGGACATTAAAAGCTTGCAGAGACCCTGCGGGTAAATATCCCAGCCTAAAGAATTCTTACGTAAGGGATGATGGTTATAACTGCAGGTATCCAGCAATAGACTCCTTATCTTCCAGCTGCGCACATCCGCAAGATTCCTGCCGTAATAATTGATCCCGATAAAATCCAGGGACTTTTTACGTAAAAGCTTTTCGATGAAATAAAGATTATATAACTTATGCCGTAAATACAGGGCCAATTTATTCTTCAATGTCGGCTGGCAAATTTCAAATGCCTGTAAATTAGCCGCGATACTGACCATGGGCTTCTCTAAGGATTTTTCCTGATAAATTTTATGGATGATACGGTAAGCTTTTATATGGGCGCCGGCCATATTAAATGTCACTTTGGCAGTCTTAAACAGCGAACACTCCTTGGGAGGCCAGACGCCCAATAGATACGAATGCGATGAATAAATCAGGGGCTCATTGATGGTTATCCAGAATTTTACCTGCGCGGCAAACTCTTTGACTATTTTATCTACAAAACGCAAAAAATATTTCCGGAGATTGGATTTAGTCCAGCCGCCTTTTTGGCTGAACCAGGCAGGATTGGTGAAATGATGCAGGGTAACTACCGGTTCAATCCCCCTGCTCTTCAATTCAAAAATAACTTTACGGTAATGTTCGATCTGGGAGGCGTCAAATTCTCCTTCCTGCGGCTCAATACGGCTCCACTCTATGGAAAAACGGTGGCAATTGTGGCCAAGCTCCTTGGCGATCGCAAAATCCTGCGCGTAAAGTTCATAATGCCGGCAGGCGCTGCCTGAAGCTTCTTTTAAAGCAAGGTTCTGCTCAGCCAGCCACCAATCATTATGAATGTTTTGGCCTTCGACCTGATGCGCTGAAGTTGCGGCGCCCCAAAGGAAATTTAGCGGAAATTTCTTCATATGAATTTATATTATACCACCGTAAAAAAGAAAATCCCAATATTTTACATTGGGATCTTCTTTTTAAACTTAAAAAACAAAATTTAAAATTTTCCGTTATCTCCTCTTGGCAGGCTCGGCTGCGGCGCTTAAATGCTTACTTAAGGCTTCCCAGGTCTTCGGGCCCACTTTTCCGTCGGCTTTAAGGCCGTTTGCGGTTTGAAAATTTTCGATCGCCTTCTTGCTCTTGGGGCCGATTTTTCCGTCGATAGTACCGGTGTAGAAACCGGCATTCTTTAAAGCAGTCTGGATTTCCATGCCCGCGGGTTTATAAGGCCCTTGGGGCGGAACAGGCACAAGTTCTTTGGCTTGGGTAACCGCTGGAGCGGCCAAAGGTTTAACTTCTTGGGGCTTTATGTCCGGCATAGCCGTAATCGGGCTGCCGGGCGTACTTAAAGACTCCATGGTAATCGGCTGCAACTCCTCTGCTTCCTGTTTCTTACCGCAACCGGATACTGCCGCTAACATCAAAACCACCGCCCCTAAACCCAATAACCTTTTCATATCTACTCTCCTCTCTAAAATTTATTATTATGGCGTTTTGTTATTTTGGAAGAATTACCGGAATTCAGTTCACCTCCTTGCCAACAATAATTCTAGCAAAATATGCGAATAAATCAACTGAAATTTATAACTCTTTCAGCCCTGAAAATACAAAATTAATCAACGTAAACAATATCAGGCAAATCAGGCCGCAGAAAAAAAGAGCCGCCGATACCCCCAATGACTGCGCCAGGCTTCCAGAAATCAAATTTCCAAAAGGCATAATTCCGGCAAAAGTAATCATAAAAAGGCTCATTACCCTGCCGCGAAATGCATCCGGCACGTTAATTTGCAGTAAGGTATTGATCAAGGCAATCGGAATAACGCTGGTGCATCCTATAAGAATCAAAGAGAAAACGGATAAAGCGTAATTTTTAGATAATGAAAAAATTATCAGCGATAAGGAAAACAGGAATGCCGAGCCTACCAGGAGCCTCCCCTTATATTTAAAATCCCCCAGCCGGGCCAGAATTAAAGCTCCGATCAAAGCCCCAAACCCCGCGCTGGACATCAATATACCTAAACCTTTTACTCCGGAGTGCAGCACATGGTTGACAAAAACCGGCATCAGTATCACATAAGAAATACCAAAAAGGCTCATCGCCGCCACCATGCTCACTAGAGCTAAAATAAGCGGATGGCCCTTGATAAAAACCAACCCTTCTCTAAGGTCTTTCAGCGCTGAATTGCTGCTGCGCGCTGCGCCTGTTCCCAGCCTAATGCAAAAGAGGGCAATGATCACCGCCAGGAAACTAATTCCATTTAGGTAAAAACAGCCGCTCATCCCGATTACCGAAACCAACACGCCGGCAATAGCCGGGCCGATGATCCGCGAGGAATTAAAAGCCACCGAGTTTAACGCGATGGCGTTAAAAAGATGTTTTTTACCGACCAGCTCCACCACTATCGACTGCCTGGCCGGAGCGTCAAAGGCCATTACTATCCCGTTAAACAAAGCGATGAACATGATTTGTGGCGGAGTGATAAGTTTGAATTGCGTCAGGACCGCCAGTAAAAAAGCCAGGAACATAAAAGTTACCTGGGTAAAGATCAGAATATTCCTTTTATTCACCCGATCGGCCAACACCCCTCCGAATAAGGAAAGCACAAACATGGGTATTGAACCTAAAAAGCCAACCACCCCTAAAAGAAACGCGGAACTGGTTAACTCAAACACCAGCCAGCTTTGGGCTACGGTTTGTATCCAGGTGCCGATCAAAGATACGAACATCCCCAGCCAATAGATACGAAAATATTTAACCTGTAACGAAGAAAACATATTTCGGGCTTTCTTTTAGGAAGGAGTGCTTAATCTTTGCCTTACCAAATCGCTGACCAGCTTTCCGTCAGCCCCTCCGGCGATCTTTACCGTCAGCTCCTTCATCAGCCGGCCCATATCTTTCATGCCGCTTGCTCCGGTTGCCGCAACCGCTTCTTCAATCAAACGCTTGATCTCCTCAACCGGCATTTCCGCGGGTAAATAGCTTTTCAGGATCTCTGATTCCTTTTTCTCTTTTTCCGCCGCATCCAACCTTGCGCCTTTGGTGAATTGTTCGATAGAATCCTGGCGCTGTTTTATTTGTTTCTTGATTACGGTAATAATTTCGGCATCATCCAGTTTATCTTTTTTCTTGGCGGTTGCCAAATTAAGCATATCCGCGCGCAAAAAACTCAAAACCGAACTCTTCAAAGTATCCCTGGCCTTCATCGCCTCTTTATAATCGTCAAAAATCTTTTCTGCCAACATAATTTTCCTCCTTGCGCGGGGTGTTAAAGGATTAAAATGAAAAACAGCTCTTGAATTTAATCAAGCGCCTTTCTAAATCTTGCGGGACAAGCTTGCTTGTCCGATACAGGCCAAAATCTTCCACGTTAAAAGAAGCCGCCACTGTCCCGTAAGCCAATGCCTTCTTTATTGCCGAAGAATTTATCTTGCCGCTCTTTGCCAGATAACCCATAAACCCCCCGGCAAAAGTATCCCCTGCCCCCGTAGGGTCGATCACCTTCTCAACCGGATATGCCGGGAGAGAAAAAACAGGGCCGCTTGAGGCATGTAAAGACCGGCTGTAAAATAAAACCCCGTGCTCCCCTTTTTTAATCAGCACCATTTTAGGGCCAAAGGAAGACAGGCGCCTGGCCGCCTTAATCAAATTGGTTTCTCCCGATAAATCCCTGGCCTCCTGATCGTTGGCCACGTAAATATCGATAAGCTTAAGCAGTTTGATCAATTCCTTACGCTTAGTATTAATCCAATAATTCATACTGTCTAAACCGACTAATTTCGGGGAATGCATTTTGCGCAAAAGATGCTCCTGGATATCCGGGTCAACGTTGGCTAAAAATATGTTTTCGATTTTACGCTGCTCTTCAGACACCTGCGGTTTAAATACCGAAAGTACGCCCAATTCGGTATTTAAAGTGAGCGCGGAATTCAAATCCCCCTTATATTCGCCTTCCCATCGGAATGTCTTGCCGCTATCCGTCACCAAAGAACTAAGGTTTATCCCCTTGCTCCTCAAGAAGACAATGTGCTTCTTCGGAAAATCACTGCCGACAATGGCAATCAGGTTGACTTTGGTAAAAAGCCGGGCGGCCATGGAAAAATGCGCCGCTGAACCTCCCAGTAATTCTTTACGCCTGCCAAAAGGAGTCTTTACGCTGTCTAATGCCACTGTGCCTAACACGATAATACTCATGTCGTTCCTCCGTTTACTTCAGTATTGACCAAAATACCAAAGCGATAATTACGCGGTATACCCCGAAAGCGACAAAACTGTGGCGCTTGATAAAGCTGAGCAAAAACTTAATCGCGGCAAGGGCCACCAAAAATGAGACGATAAAACCTGTCCCCAAAGAAACAAACTGCTCCGGTTTAAAAACTTGGGCGCTTTTAAAAAGATCCAAAGCCGTTGCCGCCAGCATCGTGGGTATCGCCAGAAGGAATGAAAACTCAACAATAGTTTTTCTTTTTAGCCCCACAACCAGCCCGCCGATAATCGTAGCCGCGGCCCGGGAAACTCCCGGGACCATCGCTACCGATTGAAACAGACCAATAACCAATGCCTGCGGATAAGAAACAGCGGACAACTCTTCAACCGCGTCTTTCTTTTCGCGGTGCAGCAACTCAAAGATAATCAAAAATAACCCGCCGATAAACAAGGACCAGAGCACCACTTCATTATTGCCCAAAAGATATCTTTTGATCATTTTATAAAACAGGGCCCCGATCAGGGCCGCGGGCAAAAAAGCAACCGCCAAGCGTTTCCAAATCTCCCGGCTCTTCATCAGCCTATCCCAATACAGAACGACCACCGCAAGTATTGCCCCCAGCTGGATAGCGATTTCAAAACTTTTGATAAATTCCGATTGGCTGATCCGCAGAAGTTTGGCGGTCAGCATTAAGTGGCCGGTCGAAGAAACAGGCAAAAACTCCGTAATCCCCTCGACAATACCAAAAATCAAGACAACCAATATGTGCATTAGGTCCCCCTAAAATTAGCGATCTTCCAAAAACTTTTGCATATCTGCGGCCAGAGGCGCGCAAACCGCCACAATTTTACCGGTTATAGGATGCCTAAACTCTAAATATTTAGCGTGCAGGCAGACCCGTTTTGCCCGTAAAGCAAAATCCTTGCGGAAAATAAACTTATCCTCTCCCACTAAGGGATGCTGGATACTCTTGAAGTGGATCCGGACCTGATTCGTCCTGCCGGTGACCGGAGAAACCTCAACTACGCTGTAATTATTTTTTTCCTGCATAACCTTGTACTTCGTAAGCGCGCTTTTGCCCTCGATGGCAGAAGCGATAGCCCCTTGCGGATGCGCTAATTTCCCATGCACAAAGGCAATATATTTTTTATTTACCTGCCTGCTCCTGAAAGCATCCGCCATTTTTGATTCAATGCTCTGGGATTTAGCGTAAATCACCAACCCTGAAGTTTCCCGGTCAAGGCGGTGGCAAGGATAAAGCCGGTATTTTAATCCTCTCTCTTGAACATCCTGGTTTAAGATGCTGGTCAAAGTACGCGGTTCGTTTTTGGGTGTGGGAACACTCAATAGGCCGGCAGGCTTATTAACCACCAGCAGCCAATCATCTTCAAAGACGATCGGGATATTCATTAAACAATCTTTAACATGCGCTCAATAGCCAGGTACGCTTTTGCTCTGATATTTTCAGGGACCTTAACCTCTTCCTTCAGGTCCTCCAGAGACCAGAACACTTTTTCCAGCGTGGTGCGTTTCATGTTCGGGCACACCGCCCGTTCGCTGGCTAAATAAAATTCCTTATCCGGATTATCCTGCTTTAGGCGGTAAACCAGCCCCGCTTCCGTGCCGACGATAAACTCTTTGGCCGGATTTTCCCTGGCATATTTAGCCATCTGGCTGGTAGATAATACCGCGTCCGCCAATGCCACTACAGAGGGCAGGCACTCCGGATGCACCATCACCTTGGCCTTAGGGTGGAATTTTTTCTCTCTTTTTAAATCCTCCGGCAATATCTTAACGTGCGTCGGGCAAAAACCGTGCCAGGTGATTAATTTTCTGCCGCTCTTCTTGGAAACATAATCAGCCAGGTATTTATCCGGGACAAAAATTATTTCTTTCTCATTCTTTAAAAAGTTGATTACCGCCACGGCATTAGTCGAAGTGCAGCAATAATCCAGCTCCGCTTTCACCTGCGCCGAAGTATTCACGTAACCTACGGCTACTGCCCGGGGATGCTCGGCTTTTAGCTTCCTCAGGTCAGCGGCAGTCATCATATTGGCCATCGGGCATCCGGCGGATATATCCGGCATAATTACTAATTTATCCGGAGAAAGAATGGAAGCGGTCTCGGCCATAAAATAAACCCCGCAGAAAACAATTACTTTTGCGTCGGTTTTGGCGGCCATCCGCGAAAGCTCAAGGGAATCCCCGCGGAAGTCGGCGATATCCTGGACCTCCGGCAACTGGTAGTTATGCGCCAGGATTATGGCATTGCGTTTTTTCTTTAACTCTTTGATCTTGGCGACTAATTCCTTATCTTCCTTAATCATTTTTATCAATAACCTTTTGGATTATTCCTCCGCCTAGAACTATATCTTTATCATAGAAGACCGCGGATTGGCCGGGCGTGATGGCAAACTGCGGCTGCTTAAAAATTACCTTCAATGCTTTTTTATCCGGATAAACAACTGCCGGCATTTCTTTATGATTATAGCGTATCCTTACCTTTATCTCAACCTTCTTTTTAAAAGGCTTGCCCAAAAAATGCCCTTCTCTTATAATGCATCCGCTTTTATAAGCCTCCTGCCGTTTGCCCACGGTAATCCGGTTGGCTTTGGCATTAATCCGCGTGACATACAGCGGATACCCCTTGGCAACCCCCAATCCATGGCGCTGGCCGATAGTATAAAATGCTATTCCCTGATGCTGCCCAAGGATATTCCCTTCTTTATCCACCAACTCGCCTGTCCCAACACGGCTTAAACCTTTGGCCTTGATCAAATCCCCGTGTTTTCCGTCCGGCAGGAAACAAATCTCCTGGCTATCCTGTTTTTCCGCCACATTGAGCCCAAGGCCCCTGGCCTTCTCCCTGACTTTGGATTTAGTAAAATTGCCTAACGGGAAAATTATGTGTTTTAGTTGTTCCTGGTTTAAACGGTATAAAAAATAGGATTGATCTTTTTTAAGGTCCCTGGCTTTTTTAAGCAGATACCCTGGCTTTGATCTGACAATCCTGGCGTAATGGCCGGTGGCTAAGAATTTGGCGCCCAGCCCAAGCGCCTTTTTAAGTAAAATACCGAATTTGATGAACTGATTGCAGCGAACGCAGGGGTTGGGAGTCCTGCCGCTTAGGTATTCCTGATAAAAATCCTGGATTACATCCCGGGAAAAATCTTTATCCAAATTGATAACATAATGCCGGATTCCCAGCTTTTGGCAGACCCGCCGGGCATCCTCAATTCCGGTTAAACCGCAGCAACTGGGTTTTTTGCCGTCCTTTTCCGCCAAGTTAAAACACATGGTCAGGCCGACTACCTCATACCCTTGCTCCTTTAATAAAGCCGCGGCTACCGAAGAATCCACTCCGCCGCTCATGGCTACCGCTGCGAACTTTTTCATGTTTTTTATTCTACCACGATTTTAAACAAAAAAGGCCCAGCATTTTGTGCCGGGCCCTTTCTGTTTTCCTGATTAGGTTATAACTTCACTACTTTAGTAGCTTGTTCACCTTTAGGACCTTTTTCGATGTCGAATTCGACCTCTTGGCCCTCCTCTAAGGTCTTATAGCCTTCACCCTGGATCGCGGTGTGATGCACGAATACATCAGCGCCGTTCTCAGGAGTAATAAAACCATATCCCTTTTGATTGGAAAACCACTTTACTTTACCCTTTGCCATTTTCTTTACTTCCTCCTTTCCACTAAAATTATAGCCAAAACAAGGAGTAAAACAAAAAACCGTAAGGCGTGTCATTCTTTCTCCTTACGGTTCAAGACTTCTACTCCCTTGCTCACTACGTTATAAAGTATATACTATTTTCGCGGTTTGTCAATATAAATTTAACGAGTTAGAAAGTAACTACCTTGTCACTTTCCTTGATAATCTCGTACATATCTTTCATCGTGTTAATCGGGCACATTTCCGTGCCTTCCTGATTCCGGAATTTGACGCACGTTCCGCAGGCTAGTATTTTACCGCCGGCCTGAAGCAATTTCTCCGCCTGCTCAATCGTGTTGAACTTCTCGGTACTTATCTGCTGGTACTCAACACCTTTCCCCATAAGAAATACCTTCACCTGATCTTTCTGCCCAAGGCAGAAGTTTGCGTACCGAAGGACATTCCAGCAAGTTTCGGCATCGTTACTTGAAATGATCACCCCTATCTTCATCTTGAAGCTCCTTTCGTAAGCACGATCCCATAATGATATGGTTTTAAATCATATCTAACCGGATTGCTAAACCCGGCACTTTCAGCCCATTTGATACATTGCTCCGGCTTAGGCCGGATATCCATTGAAGGACCCCTCGGTGTCTTAGGATCGTAATTCCAATGGATAATCCCAAGTTTGCCGCCATCTTTTAAAACCCGCTTTGCTTCATGAATAAGCACTGTTGGTTTCTCGAGATGAAGAATATTAAAGAGCATTACATAGTCAACACTTTCGTCGGAAAGGCCGGAACCTTCCGCTATAAAATCACGCAGTGTTATCCGCACATTGTTTAAGCCATGTTTTTTGACTTCTTCATTGGTAATACGAATCATATCCGGCTCAATATCCAGCGCGTAGATTTTGCCTTTGATAACCTTGGCGGCGGGGATCGTAAACGTACCATAGCCGCAACCAAACTCCGCCACATCAACCGTCTGGCTGTTTAGGCCAAGCGTAGCTAAAATCTTTGCGGGGTTAAAAAACTTTTCCCACATATCACGCTCGGGCATCCCGCTTTCCCTGGCCTTCATCATTGTTCTCCTCAAATAAAAGATATTAAGCAGCTTTTTTCCATTCGCGAATTACAGCTGAAGGTACAATTAGAAGATTTTCGGCAGAAGTGCGCAAGAAAATCTATATCAATTTATCTATTGCCTTAAGATTATAGTAACCCAGGACTTTAACTTTGGCGCTGGATTTGCTTACCAGCCAATCATGGTATTTACGCATAAAACGGTCGTGGTCAGCTTTTTTTATCCATTGATAAACCGAGGCATACTGGTTTTTAAAGCCGTAGCGCTGCATCGTGTTATAGGAGAGGAAACCATTGGATTTTTTAGCCTGACGCGCCCACATCAGGCTGTCTTTACGGTACTTGGCCACTTCTTTAGGTTCAATTTCAAATAATACGCTGTGAATAAACATAACCCTTGCGCCTTTCTTAAGATAATGATTCGATTATTGTATAAGTCCTTTTTAAAATATCCTCGATCTCCGCTTTAGAAGTACAAAGCGGCAAAAACAAATAAATTATATCACCTAACGGCCTGAGCACAAGATTCTCTTTGAGCCCGCGCTTATAAACTTCCAAACCCAGCCTTCTTTTAAGCCCAAAGCCCTGTTTGGTCTTTTTATTTTTAACCAATTCTATTGCTCCGATAAATCCGATATAGCGCACATCTCCGACCAGAGCCAGGTCCCGGAATTTTTCCAGCTCCCGATGAAAAAAAGGCATTAACTTGCTTACTTTTGCCAATGTTTTTTCTTCTTTAAAAATACTCAAGCTCGCCAAGCCGGCAGAGCAGGAAATCGGATTAGCGGTATAAGTGTGGCCGTGGAAAAATGTCTTTCTTTTTTCATAATCCCCGTAAAACCGGCGGAATACCTCTTCCGTAGTCAAAGTTACGGCCAAGGGGAGATATCCGGAAGTTATGCCCTTAGAGAGACAGAGGAAATCCACCTTGATCCCGGGTGTATGCTCATAGGCAAACATTTTGCCGGTGCGGCCAAAACCGACAGCCACCTCATCTAATATAAGATGAATTTTGTATTTTTTGGCTAAAGCGGCGGCTTTTTCTAAATATTCTTTGGGATAAATAATCATTCCTGCCGCGCCCATTACCAAAGGCTCAATGATCAAAGCGCAGATCTCTGCGTGTTTCTCCTTAAGTAATTTCTCCAACGGTTTGAGGCAATCAAGCGCGCAAGTAATCCTCTCTTTTTTCATCGGGCAACGGTAGCAATAAGGAGACGGTACTTTATATGATAAAAACAATAAAGGAGAAAATACCGCGTTAAAAAGATCCAGGCCGCTTACGCTCATCGTGCCAATTGTGTCTCCGTGATAGCCGTGATCAAGGGAAACAAACTTGGCCTTTCTCTTCCGGCCGGTATTCTGCCAATATTGAAATGACATCTTTAACGCTACCTCAACGCTGGTTGAACCGTTATCCGAAAAAAATACCCGGTTAAATTTGTTTTTCGTAAGGGAGATGAGCTTACTGGCAAGTTCAATCGCCGGTTTATGGGTAAAACCGGCAAACAACACGTGCCCCAAAACATCAAGCTGTTTTTTAACCGCTGCTTTTATCCGCGGATGGTTATGCCCGTGGACATTGCACCACCAGCTTGAGATAGTATCATAATAAAAGTTGCTTTCTGCGTCATAAAGCTTGATTCCTTTGGCTCTTTCAATTAAAACCGGCGGTAGTGCCAACGCCTCCTTCATCTGAGTGTAAGGATGCCAAATATGTTTTAAGTCTGTGCCCAGCCAATCTTTCATATAATTATTTTTGCGGATATCGGTAAAAATTTTTTGTATAATAAATCCAGCCTCTTATTCCAGGGTAAAACACCAAGTATCTTTTGTTTGGTAATTTTTCTTACAATCTCCGGATTATCCCGAAGGATCAATTTATCCTGGCCTGGACAATTATTGAATACGATGCCTAAAATTTTCATCCTTCTCTGTTTTAAAACTTCAATAGTCATCAGGATATGGTTTATCGCCCCTAATTTATTTTGCGCTACCACCAATACCGGCAGGCCAAGCTCTTTGGCAATATCAATTACCAAACGTTTTTCGTCAACCGGGACCAACGCTCCGCCGGTGCCTTCCACAACCACAAAATCGAATTTTGAAGATAACAATTTAAAGCTTTGTTTGATCCTGGCGATCTTGATTTTTTTATTTTCGGCCTTGGCGGCTAAATGCGGGGAGGCAGGCAGTTTAAATATGTAAGGGCAAACGCAATCCAGATGCTCTTTGATTGCGCCTTTAGATACGCCCATGATTTTAAGATGCAGATTAATATCCGCGCTAAAGCGGCTGCCGGTCTGCACCCATTTTTGGGTTATAACCTTGCGCTCTTTTTCCCGTAAATATTTCGCCAAAAGACCGGTGATTATGGATTTACCTGCGCCGGTATCCGTGCCGGTAACAAATATACCTTTCATCGTTTTTCTCCCCGGCAAAAAAATACCTGATAAGTAGCGCCAATCCCCTGGAATTTATCCAAATACGCCTTTTCTAATCTTGCTAACAACCCGCGGCTAAAATAAACTTTCCTGTTTAAACCGTTTCCCCTTATCCCCGAATATTTTATTTTCTCCAATAACCCTTTAAGGCTGCCAAAACTCTCTTTATAACAAACCTCATTTATCTTTACGGATTTAAAATTATCTTTAAGCGTTTCCTTGAGGCCGGCGCGGTTACAAAAATAAGCCGAATCCGGGCGGCTTTCTTGCAGGACGCTTTTTAAGGCCGCATCCAATTCACAAAAAGTCCGCGGCCCGAATATTGAAAAACAGGCTAAGCCTCCCCTGCGCAGCGATTTCGCGTATCCCCGCAAGGCTTTGCCTAAATCATTCAACCACTGGAAACAGGCGTTGGAGGTAATCAGGTCAAAATCCTTATCCGGGATTGGTCTTTCCGCGTCGGCAACCATAAATTCGATATCTTCATTCTTTAATTTGTTTTGCGCGACAGAAATCATCTCCTCTGAAATATCCAGCGCCCTGATCCTTGCGTCTTTAAATTTCTGCCGCAGTATCAGCGTATAATTACCTGTGCCGCATCCCAGCTCCAGGATCTTGGAAAAATTATTGTTTTTTAAAGAGCTTGCCAGCTCAAAGGCGGCCTGGTTCTGCACAGCGGCATATCTATCGTAAAGATGGGCGTAACGGGAAAAATTATCGGCAATGCTGGATTTATCCATTGTAGAATCTCTCCCTAAAATTCCCGTCCAAGAAAAACAGGTGCCCTCTATCCGCAAGCAGCGTAAATTTCGCCTGCGGTAAATGCGCTTGGATCTCTAAAGCATCCTTAACCGGCGCGATCAGGTCATCACGGCCATGGAATACGCTGATATCTCTTATACTTTTCAGAAGCTCAAGGTTTAATACCTGGCTGGCTAAATAATCCAACCCTTGGATTAACTCATCGGAGCTTAACTTATCCAAATAACTTTTTAACAAATTCTTCCTAAACCACGCCCTGCCGCTCGTATCCGCCCTGGAAAAACAATTAAGATAGAATTTATAAAGCCATGGCCGCCGATCCGCGCGAATTTGGATTCTAATATTTTCCAATAATTGCGGATCATAACGCTTGCGCACGCCGGCAAGAATAAGTTTGGTAATTTTCTCAGGATAGGCATGGGCAAACTCGGTTGCTAAAAACCCGCCTAAGGAAAAACCGAAGACAGACACCTTGCTGATTTTAAGTTGCTCCATCCGGTTTAAAAGCTGCCGGTTAAAATCAACGGTATCCAGCTTGGTCGGCAAAAGGTAATTATAATCTAATTCCAATCCATCAAATATCCGCCAGTCAGTTGCCCAGCCGGGAACAAGAACCAGGGTATCCTTAAAACCCCGGTCGCGGAATTCAAATTCTGATTGCAGAGATGACATCGATTAGTTTATTTAAGGTTTCTTGGTTATGATCATAACTTAAAGAGAGCCTTAAGCGCGCCTGCCCGGCGGGCACGGTCGGAGGCCTTACGGGTAAGGCCCAATAACCCCGCTCTTGGACTTTTTTGGCAAATTCAACCGCCCTTAAATTATCCCCCAGGATTAACGGGATAATTTGTGAGGCGCCTTTGGGGGAAAAACCTTTTTCTTGCAATTTATCGCGTAACATTTTAGCCAAAGACAAAAGTGTTTTGCGCCGATGCGGCTCATCCTTAACCAATTTAAGGCTGGCTAAATTAGAGGCGATCACCGCCGGAGGCAAGGCGGTAGAATAGATAAAACTCCTGCAGGTATTGACTAGATAATCGGCAATATTTTTGGAAGTAGCCAGGTAAGCGCCGAAACCGGCTAAGGCCTTGCTAAAGGTACCCATAATCAAATCTACTTGGGCGCTTAACCCCTCCTCTTCAACTACTCCGCTTCCGTTCTCTCCAAAAATCCCGGTTGCGTGTGCCTCATCAACCATTATCCGGCAATTATATTTTTCTTTTAATCCCACCGGCTCTTTTAGCACAGCCCGATCCCCATCCATGCTAAAAATTGATTCAGTAATAATTAGGGCGTTTTTGAATTTAGCTCTTTCTTTTTTTAAAAGCGCCTCCAGGTGCCCGGGATCATTGTGCTGAAAACGAAAGATTTTTGCCTGCGATAAAAGTATCCCATCAATAATGCTGGCGTGATTAAGACGATCGGAGAAAATACAATCCCCTCTTGTAAAAAGAGAGCTAATGATACCAACATTTGCTTGATAACCGGAATTAAAGACCAGCCCCGCTTCTTTGCCCTTGAATTTGGCTACCGCGTCTTCTAACTCATGGAATAATTCTGAATCACCGCTTAATAATCGGGAAGCGCAACTGGCTGAACCAAATTTGCCTGTTGCCTCGATTACCGCTTTTTTAAGTTCCGGATGGCCGGATAATCCCAGATAATCATTGGAGGAGAGATCGACATATTCTTTATTTCCAAAATAAATTTTGCCGCCTAAACGCAAAGAGGCGGGTTTTAATCTCCTGAACAATCCCTGCTCCTGCCGTTCTTTTAAAAATTCTTCTATGCCTGCCATAATTTCTCAATCTGGCTAACCAGGTTGCGGTCCTCTTCCACGGATCTTCCTTTAATCGTCAGATACCCGCCGATCAGCATGCCGTTTGCTCCGGCCATAAACCCTAAAGCCTGAAAATCTTTGAATAGCGATTCCCGGCCGGCGGCAATTTTTATTATTTTATCTTTCAAGATAATCCTGAAGATCGCGATAGTCCGGATTACTTCCTGGCAAGACAAAACCGTATTGTTTCCCAACGGGGTTCCGGGTATCGGAACTAAAATATTCAGGGGGACAGAGTCAACATCTAACTCTTTTAATATCAGCGCCATTTCAATCCTGTCCTCCATTGTTTCACCCATGCCGATGATACCTCCGGAACAAACCTCTAAACCGGCGCGCTTTGCCGCCTTAATCGTCTTTAACCTATCTTCAAAGGTATGCGTGGAAACTATCTTGGCAAAAAACCGGGGAGAACTTTCGATATTATGGTGATAACGGGAAAGCCCTGCTGCTTTAAGCAGAGAGAACTCTTTATCCCCCATGCTCCCCAGCGAAGCGCAGGTCTTGATTTTAACCTCCCTGGTTATTTCCTTAATCGCATCGACAATCACGCCAAAATCTTCCTTAGACAATTTATCCCCGCTGGTCACAATATCGAATCTCTCCGCGCCGATTACTTTGGCGCGCCGGGCGGCTTCCAGCATCTCTGCTTTGCTTTTAAGAGGATAGGCCTGGCTGCCGGTCTTATGCCTGGCGGATTGGGCGCAAAATTTGCAATCCTCGGGGCATAAACCCGACTTGGCGTTGAGTATATTGCATAATTCCACCCTGTTGCCGGCAAACTGCTTTCTTACCTTATCGGCCCTACCGATAAGCTCAGCCAAAGGCAATTCCAAAAGTTTAGCGATAGCTTTCTTTTCCATAGTATCCTTTATAAAAAAATCCCAGCTCATATGATTTCAGTATAGAAAAGAGCTGAGATATTGTCAACTTAATTTTATTTAACGGTTTACATAGCAAAATCAGGGAAACAGTTCTATTTATTTGTTTCAGCTGCTTATCTTTTGAAATAAATATTATGTCCCCGGAATTCTCAAAAGAATTTAACTATTTGCGGAGGCTACTTCATAATCACCAGTTACTGCATACCGACCCTTCGTATGACTATCACAACGCCCATAAGGAGCAAGCGACTTAAAACCGCCTACGCACCACCCCGTTTGTAACGGAACTATGTCAGTACGCCAAGCCAATGAAATTGAATCTTGTTTTCCGAGATAATAACAATTACACGACAACACCGCCTGCTCTGGATTAAGTTTTACCCGCGTAATTACCGGCCTGAATTTCGGTTTTCTAGGCATTTTTAAACCCTCCTTCTAAATTGTTGGAATTTTAATTACCGAAAAAAATAGAAACGGCTATTTATCACTACTCATCTTTTTTAAAAACCCGAAGCGTCCCATAGTTTTTACCTACTTTAAAAACCTCTTATCTTGCGGCCCCTTTAAATAATTTTCACGTGTTGAAACTCTCCTGCCGTCTTAATCAAAAGGGGGGTGGCAATTTGCCCCCACCCTTTCGATAATTCCGGGTCTCTTCTGCGCATATCCTTTATATACCCATCGGACTGCACTGAATCCGTAAGAACAGCGACAACATCAATGATCACAAACCACCATTCATTCTTATGAATGGTTTTGCGTACTTCTTTGCCTCTGAATACCGCTATTTTTGTTTCCATATGCTCCTCCCCTCTTGCGTTAGTAGAATCTTCTCCTAGCCCAATTGACGCAAGAAAAGGCTAAATCTAACGAAAACTATTTGAATCTAAAATATTTGTTTCGTAATCTCCTGGTATTAATGAGATTACATACACTGTCTATGCTATAGAAACGGTCCCATTATTCATTGAATTTATTATCGGCAATGCATGACGTCACCGCTGGAGATCTTTTGGATGATCCCGGAGGCTTTGCGGACAAGCAGGGCGCCATCATGGTCGATATCCACGGCGCATCCTTCGATATGCTTGTCCTGGCAATAAACCTTAACGTGCCTGCCTAAAGTAGAGCTGAAATTACGCCACTTATCGATGATAACCTTGCTCCCCTTATCCTCTAAGAGAAAATAATTATTCTCTATCCGGCGCAAGAGCTCCTGCAACAGCATAAGACGGCTCACCGGATGGCCAAGCTGCTCTTTTAACGAAGTCGCTTGAGTAATTAAAGATTTTTTATCATTATTGACATTCAAACCGATACCGATGACTACAAAATTAACTTTATCCACCTCGGCATTCATCTCGGTAAGTATGCCGGCAAATTTTTTATTATGGATGAATACATCGTTGGGCCATTTAATCTGCGCGTCCAAGCCGGCAACATTTTTTACCGCCTCGCAGATGCTCACCGCACTCAGCAGCGTTAAAATCGGGGAAACCGCCGGAGCAAGCTTTGGCCTTAAAATTAAAGAAAGGTAAATCCCTTTGTATTTTGGAGAAAACCAGCTCCTACCTAATCTGCCGCGACCCTTGGTCTGCGACTCCGCCAATACCAGCGCCCCATCGCCAGCCCCCTGCATACCCAACTGCATCGCCAGATTCATCGTGGAAGCCAAATAATCAAAATAATGGATTTTCTTACCGATAAATTTCGTATGCAGATTGCGTGAAATTTCAAAAGGGAAAAGCCGGTCAGGGCTGGACTCAAGCCGGTACCCTAAATGCGGGACAGCAACTATTTCATAACCGGAATCTTTTAATTCCTGGATATGTTTCCATAAACCCTGGCGGCTGATTCCCAGGTTCCGGCTGATTTCATCGCCGGAGAGATAATCGTGTTTTTTGTTTAAGTAATCAAGGATTTTTTCTCTCATAAAGCGGGGACATGGCGCGCAGCTTTTGCACAACCAGGGGTAATTTCTCCAGAAAATAATCGATATCGCTTTCGCGGGTAAAACGGCCGAGGGTTATCCTTAGGGAGCCGTGCGCAGTCGCATGGTCTAAACCAATTGCCAATAAAACATGCGAAGGCTCAAGAGAGCTGGAGGTGCAGGCTGAGCCGGTGGAGCAGGCAATCCCCAGCATATCCAAGCTCAAAAGCATTGACTCACCCTCGATGTATTTAATCGAAAAATTCACATTATTCGGCAGGCGCTTTTGCGGATGCCCGTTAAGCCTGACTTCGGGAACCTTAAGGGGAATCTCTTTAATCAGCCGGTCGCGCAAAGCGCTCTGAAATTTAATTTCACTCTCCATTGTTTTTTGGCAAAGCTCAATTGCCTTGGCTAAACCGACGATGCCGGTGGTATTATGCGTGGAAGCGCGCCGGCCTCTTTCCTGGTCTCCGCCGCGCAGGAATGTTTCTAAACGCGTGCCTTTTCGGATATATAAAGCGCCTACTCCTTTTGGGCCGTAAAACTTATGAGCAGAAAGCGACAAAAGATCGACATTGAGCTGGTCCACGTTTATCGGGATATGCCCAAGCGTCTGCACCGCGTCGGTATGGAAATAAATCCCTTTCTCTTTGGCAATTTTTCCCAATTGATCGATCGGCTGCAGCGTGCCGATCTCGTTATTGGCGTGCATAACGCTGATGAGAATAGTTTTATCCGTGATCGCCTTTTTTAAATCATCGCCGGAAACCAGTCCGTCTTTATCCACGCCCAGATAAGTAACCTTAAACCCTTTTTTCTCCAGGAATTTTGCCGGCTCGGTAATCGCGTGATGCTCAATTGCCGAAGTAATGATGTGATTGCCTTTTTTTTCCAGCGCGTACGCCGCGCCCAAAAGCGCGAAATTATCCGATTCCGTGCCGCCTGAGGTAAAAACAATCTCTTCGGGTTTTGCCCCGATAAAATCCGCCAGCGTCTGGCGGCTATCCTCAAGGGCCTTCTTGGCCTCCTGGCCGTAGGCGTGAAGGCTGGAGGCATTGCCGAATCTCTCAAAATAATACGGCTCCATCGCCGCCATAACTTCCGGGTCAGTTGGCGTAGTTGCCGCGTAATCTAAATATATTTTTTTCATCTGATTACCTCGTTTAAACTTCCCTGCCGATACCCTTCTAAATCTAAAGTAATATAATTATACCCTAAATCTTTTAAGCGCTCAACTACCGCCTGGCGTTTCTTTAACAGGCGCGGCATATCTTTTTTATCCACTTCAATGCGGCAGAGCCCGTTATAATGGCGTAAGCGCACCTGCTTAAAACCCAAGCCGATCAAATATTCCTCCGCCTGATCAATACGCTTAAGCAGCTTGGCGGTAATTTTAGTGCCGTAAGGTATGCGCGAAGCAAGGCAGGCCAGACTGGGTTTATTCCAACTGGAAAGCCCCATCCTCCTGCTTAATTTACGGATATCTTCTTTGCTAAAACCGGTCTCCATTAAAGGCGACTTTATTTTAAGCTCGATTTTAGCAATATTTCCCGGACGATAATCTTTTTTATCGGTAATGTTGCTTGCCTCCAGAACAGAATCTAACTTATTCTGCCTGGCAATCGCGATTAATTTTGAAAAAAGTTCCTTTTTGCAAAAATAGCAGCGTTTAATGGGGTTAGCGGCAAACTTTTTATTGTCCAGCTCGCGGGTATTGATTACTTTGAGCCTTACCCCGACATCTTTAGCCAGTATTTTTGCCTTGGCCAGCTCTGCCTGCGGATAAGTGGCAGAAACTGCCGTCACCGCCAATATCCTATCTGCCGGCAGCGCCAGCGAACAAGCTTTAAGCAAAAAAGCGCTGTCCTGTCCTCCGGAGAACGCTACTACGCAGGATTTGTATCCGCAAATTTTGCGTTTAAGAAAATCCAGCTTATCTCGAAGAATCATTGGAAAATTTCTTCTATAAAGCGATGACTTCTTTGATTTCCGGGACTTCCTGCCTTAAGATCTTTTCAATCCCCATCTTTAAGGTCATCGAGCTCATCGGACAGCACCCGCAGCTTCCTTTTAACCTCAACTTGACTATCCCATCACTGGTAACCTCGACCAACTCGACATTCCCGCCGTCTGCGGCCAGCATCGGCCTGACCTTATCTAACGCTTTTTCAATCCTGTCTCTCATTTTATTTTCCTCCTCCTAATTTTTGACTTATTGTACCATCACCTGGATTCCCCACAACTTATTTTCTAAAATTTTTTCTGGGCCAGGTAACGGAAGGCGCTCAAGGCAGCCTTCGATCCTTCGCCTGCGGCAATAATAATCTGCTTCTCTAAAACATTGGTTACGTCGCCTGCGGCAAATACCCCAGGGACATTGGTCTGGTTAGATAAATTTATATTTATCTCATTTGCCGCGTTCTTTTCTATATCCTTAAGGAACCCGGAGTTGGGAATAAGCCCGATCTCCACAAATACCCCTTCGACGGCCAACTCTTTTTCCTGATCCTTATTCTTGATTTTAATCGCGCGGACAAATTTATCTCCCAAGACAGCGCTGACCTGATGATTATTTAAAATTGTAACGTTGCCGGCTTCCTGCGCCTTTTGGAGCATGATCGCATCCCCGGCCAGCCGGCCGGTATTATTGATAATATAGACATGTTTGGCGATTTTCATCAGCTGCAGGGCAGCATCCAGCGCCGAGTTTCCGCCCCCGATTACCGCCACAACTTTGCCCGTAAATAACGGGCCGTCGCAGGTAGCGCAATATGTCAGGCCGCGATTCTTGAATTCTTTCTCCCCCGGGACCCCCAGCTCCCTGGATTTTTTTCCGGAAGCAATGATCACGCTATGGGCCTGATAATCCGCCTTACTGGTCTTGACTAAAAATATCTCGCCGGTTTTCTCAAGCCCTAAAACCTCTTCATTTTCTTTTAAGGCAATATCGTATTTACGCATATGCTCTTGGAACTTCTGGGTCAATTCCGGTCCGGTAATGAACTGGTATCCCGTATAATTTTCGATATCCCCGCTCCAGGCGGTCTGGCCGCCGATATCCAGGCTAACCACCAGAAAATCCAATTTTTTCCTGGCGGCATAAACACTGGCGGTAATTCCCGCCGGCCCTGCCCCGATAATAATCAAATCGTAGATATGCATAATGTTAATCATATTTTGTCGAAGGACTTTGTAAACGTGCAATTAGAAATTTTTCGGCAACTGTGTGCAAGGAATTACGACGAACGGAGGACATTCTTACAACGTAAGTCAGTCCGAGAGTGAGTCGTAAACAGCAGCAGACGGCGAAAAATTTCGCACGCGACAAAGTCCTGAGTACAAAATATAACTTATACTCCTAAAGCTGCTTTAATTTTTTCTTTATCAAACCCCACGATAATCTGTCCGTCGATATCCAGCACCGGCACCCCCATCTGGCCGCTCTTCTTGATCATCTCATCCGCGGCGGCCTGATCAACGGACACATCCCAATCTAAAAATAATATGTTGTTCTCTTTTAAAAACTGTTTGACCCGGATGCACCAGGGGCAAGTCGGAGTACTATAGACTATCACGCTCTTGGCCATATTATTTTTCCTTTCTCAAATGGACCGGAGCAAGGTCAACTATCTCTTCCACTTTAATTACGATAATATGTTTGGGATGCGGCAGGCTGGCTTCGGGATGATGGCCGTGGCCCCTGTCTCCGGACAAGTTCTTCAACAATCTTTTTGCCAGCCGGCCGGTAATATTATCCTCCCAGATTTTAATGATCTCCTGGCTGATATTGTTACCGGACATAATTTCTCCCCTGCCTTTAAGGCAATAGCCGGCAAACTT
The DNA here is from genome assembly GCA_028715785.1 of Candidatus Omnitrophota bacterium. Classification (GTDB taxonomy): domain Bacteria; phylum Omnitrophota; class Gorgyraeia; order Gygaellales; family Profunditerraquicolaceae; genus UBA6249. The sequence continues at coordinate 91,081 of JAQURC010000001.1, read as the reverse complement.
ATGCTCATCAACGGCGCTAATGCTTATTCGCGGGTTAGCTTTTATATTCTCACAGGTTGCCCCATGGTAAAGATCCACCAAAAAAATCCTGCCGGCCTGGTCTATCCTGATTATCGCCTTGCATGAACTATGGGGAAAACCGGCTTTGTCTATGGAAGAGATTATCACAAAATCCTGGGCGCCTAAAAAATTAATAATTTCGGCGGGGATCTTTTTCATTTCAAGATTTTGGCAAATTTGCTGCCAAATTCAAAACAGCTCTCCAATTCGGCCTGATCAGGGACATATTTAAAAGCTATGCCGGGGATAGTAAAATCCGCCCCGCTATCTTTGAGCAGCTCCTGCATCTCGCCAACTGCCCCGCCGGCCCAGCCATAAGAACCAAAGAAACTAATCTGCCTGCCCTTAGGTTTTAAGCCTTTGACTATTTCCAGGAATGCGGCAATATTGGGCAGCATATCATTATCATGGGTGGAGGAACCAAAAAGAAAACCTCTGGCCGATAACATCTGCGTAATTACCTCGGTACGGTCGGTTTCCGCGATATTATAAAGTTTGACTTCTATGCCTTGGCTGGCTATGCCTTGGGCTATTTGTTTAGCCATCTTATCAGTTGCCCCCCACATCGTCTCATAAACAACCACCGCTTTATTTTTGGTATCCCCCGCGCTCCAGGAACGATAGGCGTTGATTATCTTAGCCGGGTCCTTACGCCAGATAATCCCGTGGCTGGGGGCGATCATTTTAATCGGTACATTTAATTTCTGTATCTCCTGGATCTTCCTTGAAATTACGGAATTAAGCGGCCAAAGGATATTGGCATAATACTCCTCTGCCTCTTCCATTAGCGCGCATTGATCAACCTGGTCGTCAAACCGCTCGGCGGTGGCGAAATGCTGGCCAAAGGCGTCATTAGGCATGAGCAGGGAATCAAGCGGGCAATAAGTGAACATGCTATCCGGCCAATGGATCATCGGAGCCTCGATAAAATTAAGGGTGCGCCGACCTAATTCTAACTTATCTCCCGTCTTAACGGTTTGAAAATTCCAGTTTTGGTAATAATGCCGGTAAAGCCCTTCCTTGCATTTGGCGGTACCTAAAATCCTGGCTTTGGAGCAAAGCGCCATGATGCTGGGCAAGGCCCCGGAGTGATCAACCTCAACATGATTGGCGATAATATAGTCGATCTTTCCCAGAGGGACAACTTCTTTGATGTTATTGATCAATTCTTCAGAAAATGGGGTATAAACGGTATCGACAAGGGCAATTTTCTCATCGATAATCAGGTAGGCGTTGTAAGTCGAGCCCCTCCGGGTGGTATAAGTATGCCCGTGGAAATTACGCACATTCCAATCTACTACTCCCACCGAATATATGCCCGGTAATATTTCTAGCGCCGCCATAATTTCCTCCTTGCCAGTAAGGCACACCCCTGCCGGCAGGCAGGCGCGCAACTCCTTTAAGCGCGGGGTGCTAATAGCCCTGAAAATTCTCGGTAATAATCCTGCCGCTATTTAAACCCATCTCCTCAACCAGTATCTTACGCATCGCCTCGACCATCTGCGGCGGGCCGCAAAGATAAAACTTTCTCTCCCGATAATCCGGGATTTCATTCCTGATTACGCTGCTGTTAATCAGGCCGACAGTGCATTTAAAGCCGGTTTCGGTCTCACACAGGACATGCGCGATTTTCAAAGAAGGATAACTCTTGGCCATAGCGTCAAAATCATCCTTAAAAACTATATCCCGCACCGACCGGTTAGAATAAACCAGCACCATATCGATGCCCAAATTTTTATCAACCGCGTATTTACAGATACTGCGGACAGGAGTAATTCCTATGCCTCCGGACAAAAAAGCAACCTTGGCCAAAGATTCATCCAGGATAAATTTCCCAAAGGGATACTCGATGCTAACTTGATCGCCTGCTTTTAGATTATTCAGCGCCTTGGAAAAATCACTCTGGGTCAGTTTCTTGGTAAATTCCAAATGGCATTTTTCAGTCGGAGAGCTGGAGATAGAAAGGTATCTTCTAAATTTTGGATTATTTTCAAGCTCAACCGACAGGAACTGGCCGGCTTTAAAATCCAGGGTGCCGGGAACCTCCAGGCGAAAACTCTTTACGTTATAATTGCGCTGGATAATTTCTTTTATCTTGGCTCTGATTTCTACGGGCATTCTTATCCGCCGCGATAACACATACCAATCAAACTATTTTTTCAAACTGGTCCTTGCCCACCCCGCATTCAGGGCAAACCCAGGTATCCGGCAGGTCTTCAAAACTAGTCCCGGGGGCAATCCCATTATCCGGATCCCCTGCGCCGGGGTCATAAATATAGCCGCAAACCAGACATTTATATTTGCTCATTTTGCCCTCCCGAACATATCCGCTAAACCAACTATTGGGCTTTAAAAATAATCCCTTTGTTAGCCTCGCCTTTGGGGGCAGCGGGCTTTTTATCATCTTTAGGGAGCGGGCCTTTTTCAGGCATAACCATAGCCGGCATGCCGCCTTTATGCATCATACATTTCATTGCCATAGCGCCTTTAGCCGTCTTATAAACCGCGCCTGAAAACACAACCAGCGCCGCCAGCCAAAGGAAACTAATTACCACATAGCCAAAGGTTTTAAGGGCTTTATCTTCAATCTTGCGCATCACAAAAAGGACAAAAAAACTTACGGTCAATAGGAGCGAGATCGGCACAACGGCCATCAAATGCGATAACCTTACCATACACATCTTTGCCTCCTTTTTTATGTTTGCTTTAAATCTTCCTTTAATATTAAGGTACAACAAAGTAAGCAGGATAGCAACTGCTTTTTACTTGAGCCGCAACACTTATCAAACATCAAACCTTCTTTCCTTTAATACTAATAGTAATATCCTCAAACGGTATCTTCTTACCCGACCCTTTAAGCGCTGCATTAATTACGGGAAGCAAGCCAAAACAACAAGGGACCTCCATGTGCGCGCAGGTTACGGATTTAATATTATTTTCCGTAAATATCTGCTTGAGCTTTTCTCGGTATAGAGATATATCATCAAACTTGGGACAACCAACCAGAAGAATTTTATTTCTTAATAAATCCTGATGAAAATCAGCGTAGGCAAACGGCACGCAATCAGCGGAAATTAAAACATCCGCCCCTTCAAAGTATGGGGCATGTGCCGGCACAAGACACAGCTGTATCGGCCATTGGCACAGCCCAGAACCAATGTTTACTTTTTTCCCATCATACGGAGCAGCCTCCCTTTCTTCTATGCTAATTGCCCCTTGCGGGCAATAACCAAGGCAGGCGCCCAGGCCGTCACAGAATAAATCACTGATTAACCGGGCTTTCTTATCAATGATCCGAATTGCACCCTCCGGGCAGTTGGGTATGCACAGGCCGCATCCATTACATTTCTCTTCATCAATATTGATAATTTTTCTCTTAGCCATACTTTTCCTAAATTAAAGCGGCAATATTTATCTCCCTAAGCTGCTTAACAACATTATTTTCAATAGCGTGGATCTTTTTGCGTAAAACACACCTGCCTTTATTCGGACAGATATCTTTTTTTAAAAAACAGCCGTTTAAACCCACCTTGCCTTGAAAAATACGCATTATCTTGATTATAAAAATTTTTGCGGGGGGGACCGCAAGCTTAAAACCTCCTCCCTGGCCCTTATAAGACCCTAAGATCCTTTCTTTATTTAACCGCTGAAGGATCTTGCGCATAAACGGCCGCGGCACACCGAGTTTTTTGACCAACTCATCTACCGTTACAACCTCCCGGTGCTTTGACAGATAGCAAAGCGCCTGCAAAGCATAATCGGTATTCCTGGTAATCAGTTTCATAAATACACTCCTAAGATATTCTATAAAAACGAGCGGGCAGTTTATCGTCTTGCCCGGGACAATTTACTGCAACCCTCTTTACAATGCGCCACCGGCCTGAGCATATATTTAACCGTGATATCCATACTCAATCACCTCCTTTGATCTATAGATTATATGATACCATGTTAGTATCATTTGTCAAGAAAAAATTAAATAGGGGCTTAGCTTAAGCTCACAAAAACTATTCCCGCGATTATGGATAATATCCCCAGCCAGCGCTGCCAGCCGACTTTTTCTCTTAAGAAAAACTTAGCGGCCAGGGCGATAAAAATATAGTGCATGCTGTCGGCGGAAAAGGCGAAATTGAGGTCCGCCTTGGAGAGGACGAATAACCAAACGCATAAAGAGGTTATGCTGAAAAATAGGCCCAGCCAAACCAGGGGTGCCAGCATAATTTTAAGGATGAACCTGAAAAATTTAATTAGATGCCAGGAGAAATTAAAACTCAACGAGTTAATCGTGGATTTTAAAAAAATCTGGCTGATGGTGTCGCAAATACTGGTCAAGGCAATTAAAGAAAGAATGAAGAACAAATTCGCCTTCATAAGCGGCCCTCTATTTTTTCTTTGCTGCTTGCGGCAACAAAAATAATCCCGATCAAGATGAAGACTATCCCCAGCCATCTTAAAATACTGATCTTTTCGTTTAAGAAGACAACGGAGGTCACCGGGACCAGGATATAACTGAAACTGCACACCGCTACAGCAACGCTTAAATCTATCCTGGAAAGGATGGTTGACCAGATGATAAAAACCAAAAAAACCATAACCAGCCCGCACCATAAAAAAGGCGAGGAAAAAACGGCTTTGAGAAAAATTAACGCTCCGGCTAAATTATCGATCTGCAGCGCGCTTTCAGGCAAAGCGCTTTTCTTGAAAAATAGGTGCGTAAAAGTTTCCAGCACGTCCGTAGAAATAAGCACCGCCAACATTCTTGGGGTAATTTTCTTCTTAAACATCGCTTTTACTCCCCGATATACTCATCAAAATTCTCAGGCTTAAAAATTGGAATGAGTAATTTGAGCAGCAGATTAAAAAATATGTTTTTATGTTTTAAGTAAGCGTAAAGCGGGATAATCTCGCCGCCAAGCCTGATCTTGGGTTCATAATCGGTCTGGCCCGGATGATAATAACGCAGGGAATTATCTATGCACCATCTGATATTATAAGCCCAGCTGACAAAATATAAATGGTAATAATTGGATACATCATAGTCGAAACCGATGAATTTATCAATAAGTAAATCCCGATAGACAAAACAAAGATTAAAGGCGGCCAATTTACCGTCCACATAGTAGAGGAAAAAACGGGTATGCGGATATAGATCATGGGCGGCCTGCAGAAAAAATTTCTGGTTTAAGCGCTCAAATTTAGTCGGGCCTTCGCGGTAAGTATTTTCATAAAGTTTGGCGATCTGGTCAATCTGGCCGTTAATATCTTGGTACACCTTAACCTCTATCCTGCCCCGGCTGTATGCCTGTTTTAGCTTCTTCTTTAAACTCTTGCGGGTAGAGCTCCCTAAGCTTTTAAGATAATCTTCAAAAGAGGCAAAATTAAGATCCAAAAGTACGGTGGGAAAACTTTTTACTTTAGAATACCCTTGCCGGGTTAAAGCATCTAAAAACAGCGTGCCCTGCTTTAAAAAATCCTTAAAAATTACCAGCGGGGCATTGATTTTAACGGCTAAATCTTTTATGCCCGCTAATAACAACGGGATGGCCCCGGGGTCATCCTGGAAATCCTGCCTGATCCCCAAAACCCCATACTCTCCGAAAGGCGTGCCGCAAAAAAGCGTCTTTAAAATCAAAAAACGCGGAAAAAATTTACGGATAAATTTAATGACTTTGGAAACCCGGCCTTCTACGGCAATATCCAGGTTAAAATCAGCGCTGAATAACGGGGCAATAAGCACAACTTCGGCATCGCGATAAATAACCAAATAATAAAATGCAAAATCGGGAAGTTCGGAATTAGCCAACGCCTTATAAAAAGGATAGCCCTCCGGGATATCCCCGAAAACAGCATCCCAATCTTTTTCGTCGATCCTGTTTATATTATCAAATACCCGGCAGCTGATTTTAGGCATAGAGTTAGCTTGAATTTCCGTTTATTTTAGCATAAAATAGATAAATTGGATAACAGAAAAGGAATTAAAATTTGAGCATCCTACGAGAGATCCCGCCAACCGCGGGTTGGCCGCTGACAATCAAAAGTTTGATCTTCTCCTCTTTTAAAAAACACCCCGCGGGATTATTGGAAGAAGACTTTAAAAACTACCTTGGCGCATCAAGCGCCTTGCTTACTTATTCGGGGACCGCCGCATTCTACCTGATCCTGGAAACCCTGAAAAAACTTTCCGGCAAAAAAACCGTAATTATCCCGGCTTTTATCTGCCCGTTGATACCTTTGGCGATTAAAAGGGCAGGCCTTAATATCAAGGCCTGCGATACAAACGCGTTTAACTTTGATTTTGATATAAATAAACTTAAGAGTATTTGTAAAGAGGACCACGATATTTTGGCGATATTAGCCGGCCATATTGGAGGCCTGCCGATAGATCTTGACGCATTAAGAGAGATCGCCCAAGCCAAGGATGCTTTTATTATCGAAGATTGCGCGCAGAGTTTAGGCGCACAATACCGCGGTAAAAAAACAGGTTCTTGGGGAGAATTTTCATTCTTTAGCCTCTGCCGGGGCAAAGGGCTGAGTATCTATGAAGGCGGCATAGCCGTAGCCAACCGGCCCGAGCATGCCCGGATTTTAAAAGAGACCTTCGAAGAAATTATGAACCGGGATGGCCGGTCCGAATGCCTAAAAATCGCCGAGCTTTTTGCTTATGGCATTTTTTACCGGCCGGGGTTGTTTTGGTTTGCCTTCAGGCTCCCCCAGATATTCTGGCGGATACGCAATGATCCGATAAGGGCAATGGGAGAATATTTTGATCCTGATTTCCCCGTGCACAGGGTTTCAACTTTTAGGGAATATATCGGGCATCTCAATTTCCCGTACTTAAACGAAAGAATAAATGAGCAGAGGAAAAAAGCGGGTATTTATCTAAAAGGGTTGACCGATATTCCAGGGGTTAAGCCTATCACTGAACTACCGCAAACAAAAGCAAGCTACCCGTATTTAACCCTTATTTTTAATGACCGGCAAAAAAGAGATTTGGCCCTGCAGGCTTTCAGTAATTCCGGACTGGGAATATCCAGGGTATACTTGCACGCTATTACAGATTACGCTTATTTAAAAAATATTATCCCGGCTGCGGATTGCCCGAATAGCCGCCTGCTGGCAGAAAGAACAATGACCTTAAGCACCAGCGGCTTTTTAAAAGAAACTGACCTGAAGAATATAATCAATAAACTAAAAGAAATTTAAGAAAGGAAATATGGTAATTTTTTCACTAAAAGAAGACCGGCGTTCGATTACCGATATACCTGATACCGGCTTTTTCCTGCCCGGAGACAAAAATCTCTGCTTCCTGATTCATGGGCTTACCGGCACGGCCAAAGAAATGAGCTCAATCGCCCAGCGCCTGAATAAACAGGGATTTTCCGTGGCAGCCCCGCTTATGGCCAATCACAATAAATCCATCTCCTGCCTTAAACGGACATCCTGGCAAGAACTTTATCGCTCCGTACGCGATGAATTTATTAAATACGCCGATAAGCATGAAAATATCTTCGTAGCCGGATTATCTTTTGGCGCCCTGATCGGGATCCTGCTTGCTTATGAATTCCCTAAAAAAGTAAAGGCGCTGAACTGCTTTTCCCCCACGCTATTTTTTGACGGATGGGGCAACCCTAAATCCAGGATGCTTTTACCCATAGTTTACAGGATGCCGTTAAAATACTGGCTCTACTTCAAAGAAGAATACCCTTACGGGATAAAAAATGAGCGCTTAAGGTCAAAAATAGAAAATTTTTACAAGGAAGCCGGGCTCTTCGATTACAGCAAGGTCCACCTTTACGGTTATCCGGTAATCCCGGTTGCCTGCATGTATCAAAATTACCTGCTCTCAAAAAAAGTAATCTCCATACTTAAAAATATAACCACTCCTATCCAGCTGATGCAGGCCAGGGATGATGACGTAACCAGCCCCAAGAACTCTTTCTATATCCGCGACCACGTGAACTCCCGGGAAAAAGAAATATTCTTTCTGGAAAATTCTTATCACATTATTACCGCGGACCAGGAAAGAGATAAAGTCGCGCAGATAACAGCGGATTTTTTTGAAAAATATAAAGCTTAGGGAAAGACCTCGGCAAGGATCATAAGGTTAGTTTGTTCATTTACCGAAGAAATCAAATCAGCAGGGTAATTTTTTGCAGAAAATTTTTTAGGATGATCCAGCCTTGAAATAACCGACTTTATTTTGTTTAAAACCAGCGGGACAGAATAGTCGCCTGCCACATCTAAACCAATTATATCCAAATTTTCCCGCATCAGCTTCAGCATGGCCAAGAGTTGGTCCAGACGCAAAAGGCCTTCTTCCCAATTGGTCAAGGCAAAATCTTTTTTTAGGCAATCTTTATCGATTGAGATATAAACTTTTCGCTCGGGCAGGCCCTTGATCAATCCCAGGGTAAAGGCGGTTAAGTCCTCTTTCTCCAACTGGTGCCAGATGATTTTATTTGAAAAAATTCCTTTTTGGACCGTAATCGAGCGGTTTTGCGCAACGCCCCTGAAATAAACGCTAGCTGGTTTATGGCTGTAAGGATAAACCTCCAGGCGATTACCGGCCAAAGCGCCAAGGTTGGCCGTCTGTAATGCCGGGCTGGATAAATCATCGGAGCCGGCGCCGATAAGTATGCATTTAGAAATATTTTTGTTTTTTAGAGCCTCGCTTACCCAGGAGCCGCAGGCAAAACGGGGAGGCAGGACATCCCAGTCCGGATGGAAATCAAATACGATCAAACAGGCAGGCTCATTAATTTGGCTGATTAATATTTCGCTGATATGATGAAAATCACCTGAGCCCAGAAAAACAGGATATTTTTTTTCTCCCGGGGCAAGAGAATCCAGGATTTTCCCGCGCAGGGCCCTTGAGATATAAAGCCGGGCAGAAGGAGCCAAGTCTGTAAAATCAATAATTTCTGCCGGATAGCGGCTAAGGAGTTTGGGTTGGGCAATAATGCTGTTATCGAAATTCAAAACGCGGGTGCCTTTATCCAGCATAGTGGATTCTTATGATTTTTTAAGCGCCCTGTTTAAGGCCTCTTCAAAAAGCTCAACCCCCAGGTCGATCTCTTCTTCGGTGATATAAAATGACGGGGCGATGGTAAAGACATTTTTATAATAGCCTCCCACATCCAGGATCAGGCCCCGGCGCTTTCCCCTGACATTCAAGGATCCGCTTAATCCCAGGTTCACGATCTTATCGGTAAGCTCCTTATTCGGAGTATAGCCGTCCTTTTCGCATATCTCTACCCTTAAGGCCAGGCCAATTCCGTCCACATCGCCGATCTGCGGATATTTTTTCTGTAATTTCTTAAGCTGGGCGATAAAATAGCGGCCTTTTTTGGGGACCGAGGCAGAAAAATCGGATTCCTCGATCAATTTCATCACTTCCAGGCCGGCGGCAGTGCCCAGAGGATTGGATGAAAATGTAGCGTGGGTTGAGCCCGGGGGAAAAACATCCGGTGAAATAAGCTTCTCTTTAGCCCAGACTCCGCTGATGGGATTTAACCCGTTGGTCAGCGCCTTGCCAAAAACGATTATATCCGGAGTAATATTAAAATGCTCGATCGCCCAGAACTTACCCGTGCGGAAAAACCCCATCTGTATCTCATCGTCGACAAAAAGGATCCCGTAACGGTCCAAGATGTTTTTTAATCCCGCATAATATTCCTGGGGCGGGACAATATAACCGCCGGTGCCCTGGATTGCTTCGGCGTAGAAGGCGGCAAATTCACATTTGTTATTCTTCTTGTTTACCACCGAATAATATTCGGTCTCAAAAAGCCTTTCAAATTGCTTGAGGCAATATAAATCGCAAAAATCCCTTTTTTTATCATACGGGCACCTGAAACAATAAGGATAAGGCACAAACATCGCCCGGTCGCCGAAATGGCCGAAGCGTTCCCTGTACCTGAAGCTTGAGGTGATCGCCGAAGCCGCCAGCGTCCTGCCGTGATAGCCGCCCATAAAAGCAAAAACCAGGCTCCTGCCGGTATGATTGCGCACTAACTTTAATGAATCTTCCAGGGCGCTTGAGCCTCCGACATTAAAATGGATCCTCCCTTTTTCTTCGAAGGTACACTGGTTTTTCTGCGCTAATTTTGCAGCCAGATGGATCTTCTCCTCGTGCAGATACTGGCAAGCCAGCTGCGGCAGGGTATCGATCTGTTTTTTTAGGGCCTCATTCAAACGCACATTCCGGTAACCGAAATTAACCGCCGAATACCACATCTGTAAATCCAAATACTCCGTGCCCTGGCGGTCATAAAGATAGCTGCCTTGAGCGCTCTTAAATATATCGAGCTTCTCGGCATAATGCACCGTATCCCCCCATGAACAGTATCTTGCCTCAAGGTCCAAAAGTTCATCCCGGGTAAAAACCTTTTTGTTTTTAGCTGTTTTGGTCAACTGTTTTGGGCTCATATCAGTTTCCTTTTTAAATAAATAAGCACGTCTTTTAGGTTATTAAAAGCCATGTAATCCAGCTTGCTTTCTTTGAGATGCCGGAGCAGATGGTCCTTGGCAAATACAACCTGGGCGTATTTTGCCGGGCAGGCATCGGATTCACCGTCGCCGACATAAATTATTGTGGAATTTTTGGGCGCTTTTTCCAGAAGGTTTTTTGTTTTACAATGCGCGCAGATCTGGCAGTCTTTATCCTTGAAAGGATATTCCGTAATCACTTCGCCCTTGGAAAAACGCAACTTATTGGCGTAAACTTTAAGTTTGTTTATGCGGTTGATCTTTAAAACCCGGTTAATTATGTAGTCGTAGTTATCGCTCAAAACAAAGGCTTTGATTTTTTTGGCCTGCAGAAACTTATAAACCTGCTTAAAATAAGGATCCAGTTTTATCTTGGGCAGATAGGCATCCAGCGTCTTGTTACTTAAATCCATGCCGCGGAGCTGGCCCTCCAGGCAGGTCTTTGAGCCGATCCTGCCGCTCTTCCATCTTTTCTCCAGTTCCACCCAGCGGTCATCTTTGGAAAAAAGCAAAAGCATATTATCAAAAACATCGCAGGTGGCGATGGTATTGTCAAAATCAAAAAAAACAATGCACTTTTTAGGGTCAAGCCGGTTATTTTTATCTACCATAATTTTTTGGCGCCCTTTAAGGCGCCAATTTAGGCCGTGAAAGTATATGCCTTTATTGTTTTATTTATAAGGACAATTGTAAGTTAGCTTAAGTTTCTAAATTATTTTAAACCCGGCGGTTAAGGCTGTCAATACTAATCTTTAGCCCAATTTTAGCCTAGAAAATCAACTCAAACTAAAAAACTCCGGGCAAGACTGCCTGGCAAAATACGCATTTATTGCCCGCAAGATTGGACTCGGTTATATCGAACCCTTCTCTTTTAATAACGGCCCTTTTGCATTGGCCGCAGGAAGTATCCTGGCCCCAACCATAAACATTGCCGGCATACACATAAAGCAACCCGCTGCTTTTGCCCAAATCATAGGCCAGCTTGAGAGTCTGTTCGGGTGTGTTTGGATAAGCGCTAAACTTATAATCCGCGTGAAAAGCAGAAACATGCCAGGGGATGTTTTTACTTATTCCGGCGATAAATTTCGCGATCCCGGATAATTCTTCCGGGGAATCATTTTCACCGGGAATTACCAAGGTCGTAATCTCAATCCAAACTCCGGCAGCGTATAACCGCTTGATAGAATCCAAAACAGGCGCCAGTTTTGCGGCGCAAATCTTCTGATAAGAACTCTCCTTGTAAAACTTTAAATCCACATTAGCGGCGTCTAAATATGGCTTGAGCAAAGCAATTGCTTGAGGGCTCATATAACCGTTGGTAACAAATATATTAGCCAGTCCCGCTTTTTTGGCCAATACCGCCGCCTCTAAAGCAAACTCAAAATAAATCGTCGGCTCGGTATAAGTATAAGCGATGCTTTTACAATTATTCTGCTTAGCCAGTTTTACGACCTTATCAGGGCTAAAATCTTCTCCCGGAGGCTGCTGATTAATAAAATCCAGCTGGGAAATCTGCCAATTCTGGCAAAAGCCGCAGCGGAAATTACACCCCGCGCTGGCGATAGAAAAGGCGGTTGTCCCGGGAAGAAAATGAAAAAGCGGTTTTTTCTCAACCGGGTCTATGTTTACCGCTACCAGCTTGCCATAATTATGCGTGTAAAGGGCGCCTTCGATGTTCTGCCGTACCCCGCAAAAACCGAATTTACCTTCCTGGATTTTACAGCTATGCGCGCAGAGCTGGCAATGCACGCTTAGGCCGTCTAGCCGGGTATAAAGTAAAGCTTCTTTCATATTAATAAATGCGCAAACCTGCTTTTGGACACATGGAGTATCTTATGCATATTATCTTTTGCCGCAGGGACCTGCCGATAGAGCACCTCTATTTCTTTTAAGCCGACGGCATCAGTATAAGCAGAGGTTATCTCTGAAGCTAAAAAAGTTAATTCCGGAGTAATTAGACCCCTGGCTAATGCCGTAGGCCCGGCCAGATCCTTTTGCGGGCCGAACAAATAATCCCCCGGCCTGGCTAAACGCATAAGCAGGTCATTTTCATCTTTCTCTCTGCCGACAACAAGCCGGGCATTATTGCCTATGCGAAAATGCCTGCCTACTTTTAAAAGCGCCAGATTATCCAGGTCCAATTCTTTATGCGACAGAAGCTCTTGCAGCCTCCTGCAAAAACAAGGGTCGGTCAACAGGCACCCTCCGGCAGGTGTTGAGTATTTTAGAAGCCCCAGGTCTTTAGCCAGCTGCATCTGCGCAGTGCGCCGGCGGCCGTTAAAATTAAACAGCTCTTCTCTTTTAACCCAGCCCTCTTTTTCAGCCAGGCTGGGCGGAAAAAACTTCGCCGATAGCGGGCGCAGCAATAAATCATCAAGCCCGCTTTGCCGCTTAATCAACTTCAGGGCTTGTTTATTCTGGGACATCGGACGCTGTCCAAGCACTTCACCGGTAATGACGAATTTTGCTCCCATCCGGCTCATCAACTCTCTGGCCTTGCTGAACATAAGGATCTTGCAATCGATACAAGGGTTCATGTTCGCGCCAAAGCCATAACAGGGCTCTTCGATGAGCTTAAGGAACTCTTGGCTTAAGTCAACTTCGATTATTTCTATGCCGATATCGGGAAAAACCTTTCTTATGTTTAACTTGCAAAAAGGGATTTTAAAATGTACCCCGATGACCTCCACTCCCTGGTCATGGACCAGCTTTGCCGACAATAAACTATCCAGGCCCCCGGAAATCAAAGCCAATGCTTTTATTTTCATATAAAATAATAACTACTCGGGTAAGAAATTTTTTGCCAGCGCCATAAATACTATACCGAGCAAGAAGGCAAAAAAAGCGGCAGTCGAGCGCTTAAGGTCGTTTTCTTTATGCAGTTCCGGGATCAAATCGCTGGTCGCGATATAAATAAAGCCGCCGGCGGTAAAAGGAAGGATGAAATTCAAAAAACTCTTGCTAAGATCGGTTATAAAATAGCCTGTAACCGCCCCGATTACCGCCATAAGCGCCGAAGCAAAATTAAACAAAAGCGCCTTCCTCTTGGTAAAACCGCCGTAAACCAGGACGGCAAAATCGCACAGCTCCTGGGGAATTTCATGCAGTATAATTGCCAGAGTCGTGACCAGCCCGAGTTTTAAAGAAACAATGAAACTTGCGGCGATTACCATACCATCAATAAAATTATGGAATCCGTCCCCTACCAGGTTCAGATAAGTAAAGGAATGGGTCTGGCAAGCACCGCCTTCCTCATGACAATGCCTCCAGTGTAAATACCTCTCCATAAGGAAAAAAATTATGATTCCCAGGATCAGGTAGGAAAAAACTGTGGTGCTTTTATTGTTTTCTAAACATTCCGGAAGGATGTGCAAAAAGGCGCTGCCGATGAGCGCCCCTGCCGAGAAACCAATGAGGCAAAAAAGGAGTTTATGCAGCAGATCATCCTTTAGCGCCAGAGTAAAAATTCCCACTAAGGATATAAGGCTGACTAAGAAGGTGCCGGCTAAGATCCAGAATAAAACCATATACAGGAATTTAACCTAGGTTAGGTTTTCTGCCTTTATTAGCTTTCTTGGAACGCCAGTTAAGCTTTCCCCTGCGTTTTCTTTTTCCCATATCTACACCTTAATTTTTGCCCAAAAGGGCAGGCCCGCGCAATACGTTATTAGCGCGGGGTGTTATAATAACTTAACGGTACATTTTGGGCGATATAACGCCCCGCCTCAATCAGGCAATCGTGGATAACCTTGCCCATAGGCTTGCCGGCGTATTCGCTTAAGCCCGCCTTAAAAACCTTATCATGGGGAGTCTTTATTTTCTTCCCGGGATTCTCCACCGCCTGGCTTTGGATATCCCGGCTGTTTATTACCGTCGAGCTGGCCCGGTCAATAATGCGCAAACTCAGTTGCATATTTGCTTTGTTTAAAACCTCCCCCAACAGGCCCCCCATAAAACTACTGGCGCTGCTTCCGCCTCCGGCTAAACCGGATTTTCCTCCGGAGCTCTCCGGTATGAACTCAATAATTCCGACGCTGATAACTAGATCCGCCTCTTGCGGGGCAACGACCGTAAAACGCTTGGTAGTATTTAGGATACTAATAAAATAATCCTTTACGGCCAAACCGGTCTGCGCGTCTATCCCGGAGGTTTTTAACTCAAAATCGTTAACCGCGATTTTGGCGCGGGCTCCGGCGTATGGGCTAAGCGGCTGGCCCATCAAAGATTTGTCTAACACGGAATGCGCTTTTGTCGAAAAACACCCTGCCAGAAACAACAGCGTAACCGCGCATCCAAGTAATTGGAAACTTTTTTTCATGCTTATTTTTTATAATATTACCGATTAACCTGACTGTCAAGGGAAACTAATTATACGGATAACTTAAGCTTAACGGGTCCTGCCAAAGCCAAGGCTCGTCACCCAAATCAAAGTAATGCCGGAAGCCTGTCGATTCTAGAAATAACCTTAAACGGCTTCTCTTTTTTAATCTCAAGGTTGCTGCTGGAGCCCCCGGTAACAATTATTGTTTTAACCTTGGCGCGCCTGCCGGCCTGCGCATCGATGGCCATATCTCCTACATATAAAACCTGCGCTTTTTTAAAAGAAAAACGCTTGATTATTTTATTTAATATTTCCGGATTGGGCTTCCCGTGTCTTAATTTATCGGCACAAAGCACATAATCAAACAGCTCTATCAGCCGCAGATGCCTTAATAAGATAAGGGAAAATTCGGTTGGCCGATTACTGGCTACCGCCAATTTATAGCCTTCTGCTTTAAGACGGCGCAAAAGAGGCCTGGCATGGGGATAGAGATGCGCATGCTCAAGCAGGCTATGTTTATGATGTCTGCGGTATAGCCTCAAAGCCCGCTTCAGGTCACTGCCGGGAACATACGGCTTAAGTAAATTCAGGTCTCCCCAGCCCACAGAACGCCGGATGACATCTGCTCTTTGCGGTTTTAGCCCCAATTTGCGCAGCACATAATTAAAGCTGCTGTTTATCGCCGCGTAAGCATCCACCAGGGTGCCGTCTAAATCAAAAATAATCAGTTTTATATCTTGCATAATAAATTGGATTCTGTAATAGAAAAACTTAAGGCAGGGTTTTAAGGCCCTGCCTTTGAACACCTTTTAAGTTTTTATCCGGCAAAACTCCGCCAAGGGCAAACGCTAGCCGAAAATTATTGCTGAACCTGGGACTCTTGGACAGCCGGTGCTGGTGGCGCTGCCGGTGCGGATGAGCCGGCGGCTTCTACCGGTTGGCTCGCCGGCTGCGCTTCTACAGCCGAAGCAGGAGCAGCAGGGGAGGAATCCGGTTTCTCAAAATTGATGTTCTTGGCGATATTCTTACCGTCGGAGCCAACCGTATAGTCTATGCTTAAAGTGTCATTTATCTTTATTTCATCGAAACTTTTAATATTTTCAAAACCCGTCTTTTCATCGACGGTCAAAACAATGTTTTTCTCCTGATCAGTTTCATAATCCAGGCACTTTAAGGTAAGCGTTTTTGCCTGCGCGTCTAAATTGGTTACCTCGCCCCAGGCCCACTGTGTTTCATTTTCACCCTTGGGCGCAGCCGTTTGCTCAACCGGAGCCGCCGCAGGAGCTTCCGGAGCCGCAACAGGCTCCTCTGCAAAGGCGATAAACGTAGTAACCGTAACTAAGATAATAAAGCCGGACAAAAGCGCAAATTTTTTTAAATCCATCGCAGCCTCCTTTTAAGATTGGGTATAAATTATCATATATTTTTTTATTTGTCAAGCTATCTGTAAAACGGCAGGAAAATAAGCGCCGCCATAACAATCAAAGTAGTCGCCAGACCCACCAATAACCCGATCCAAAACCAGGTAAGAAAACTTATCTTGATCCGTTTTTCCTTTTCAACAATACCGATGGCCACGATATTTGCGGTAGAGCCGACAAGGGTGATATTGCCTCCCAGGCAGCCGCCAAAAAGCAAAGCCCACCATAACGGCTGCAGGTTCATATTCAAACTCTGAAACCCCTGCACCACAGGGATAAAAGCTGCCACCAGGACCACGTTATCCAGGACGCTTGAGCCGATTGTGCTTACCCAGAGCATGGAAGAAATCAAAAAGTTCAAATTATTCCCGGTTGCCGAAAGCATCTGCTTGGCGATAAAAACAGTTGCCCCGGTATATTTTAATGTCCCTGCCTGCACGAATAAGAGCAGGAAAAAAAGCAGGGTCCACCACTCCACGTCCTTTTCGATAAACTTCCTGGCCCGATGATGCTTCCAGATCATTACCAGGCCGCTGGCAACCAGGGGCACGACCAGTAAAACGGTATTTGGCGGCAGGCCCCAGGCGATTTCCATGCGGTGGTGCAAAGAGATGAAAATAAGCATTGCCCCGAATATCCCCAGGCTTATTTTAAGGTTTCTTTCCGGCGGCACGGAAATCAACCTGATCAATATTTCATTGGCCCCCAGGCTTTTCATCTGCCCGTCAAGGAACTTTATGGATTTCCTGTACCAAAACAAAAGGATAAAAATAGCGGCGGCCAAACAAAATAAAACCAGGGGGAAAGCTTTGGCGATAAAGTCTTCGAAGGTCAGGCCGGATTTTGAAGCAATAAGTATGCCGATAGGGTTTCCCAAAACCGTAGCCGCAGATCCGATATTGGTAGCCAAAACAGAGATGATCACAAAAGGCACGGGATTAACCTCAAAATAATCGCAAATTTCCAGAACCGCCGCCACAATAAAAATGATCGAGGTTACTTCATCAACCATGCACGCAAGCAAGGCAGATAAGAGGGCAATAAACAAAACAAATCTTTTACCGGTCAATTTGGGTATCCGTAAAATGAGGCTGACGATCCAGGCAAAAACCCCCGAGTCTTTAAGCAGCCCGATGATCACCATCATCCCCACCAGAAAAAGGATGACCTCAAGCGATGAAAATTCAATGACATGCTCCAGGTCGATGGTCTTGGTCATCAACAATATGGATGTGCCGATAAAAGCAAAACTGAGTCGGAAATCCCAGAAGAAAAGAGTGCCTAATATCGATGCGGAAAATATGCCGATGGAAAGGGACTGCTGCGCGTTCATCCCGGAAAAATTGGCGCAGGCGCCAAGGGAGAAGGCTAAGAGGAACAAAGAGATCAGCTTAAAAATCTGGCTTTTCATTTAATAAAGGGGACGTTCTATTTTTTATCCACAGAGTAGCTGACGTTTAAACGTCAGCTACAAAGCACAGAAAGAATAGACGTCCCCTTTTTATTTTCACTCCTTGGCTATGGCCAAAGTAATTACACCGGCTAAAAGCAGGAATAAACCCACCCCGCCCCTAATAATCGTAAGAAGATCCGGCCAGAATTTATAAATTGCCAGGCCTCCTAAAACTAAAAACACCAAGCCTAAAATGACCTTAAGCAGCGTTGAAAGCATTTTTTTAGGATCACAACAGCTCTCCCCTGAACCACAACATTTTTTCTCTTCTTGCGCCATTTTAACTCCTCCTTTTTTAACCGGGTTTACTTTTCCATCTGCGGTGGATCCAGCCCCATTCCGCAGGATACCTGCGTATATAAGATTCGATAACATCGGTGAGCCTCTGGATATTTATCAAGATGGTGTCCTGGGGGTCCTTGCCTTCTTTTAATTCCAGCTCTGTTTCAAAAATTATCTTGTGCCTGTCATCAGGCTGCCTGAGGATAAAACACGGGATAAGGGCGGCTTTGGTCCTCTGCGCAAAAATTACCGGGCCGGTAGCGGTTGCCGCTTTCTCCCCAAAAAAATTCACGAACACTCCCCCTGTCCCAAAATTCTGGTCAATGGGGATAAAAACCAGTTCATTATTGCGCAAAGCGGCAATTGTGTTATTCACGCATTCATTGCGCGGCTGGCTGTAAATTGTCTTTACGCCAAACTTATCCCTTTTCTCCAGGAAAATCTTTTCTACCCTGCTATCGCGCATCGGCCGCATAATTCCGCCGGCTTTATATCCTTCCAATGCCAGCCTGCCTAAAAGAAGCGGGAAATTGCCAAAATGCGCGCTGACTAAAATCGCGCCCCGGCCGCCGGCCAATGCCTTATCCAGATTTTGGCGGCCCTGGATTTCTATCATTTCCCTTAAAGCCCGGGGCTTGTCAAAAAAGAACATCAGCTCAACGGCGCTCTTGGCCATATAGATAAAACAATTCCTGGCTATTTCTTCGATTTCCCGGCGGGATTTCTCCTTGCCGAAGGCGATAGTCAGGCTGTCCAAAGCGATCTTTCTTTGTTTTTTCGCAAAAACATAAGCCAGCATAGCAATGTTCTTGGCAAAAACATAAAGCCAGGCGGCAGGGATAACCTTAACGATCAAAGAACATATATTCAATCCCAGCCATGCCGCAAAACGGCCGGCGCTTTTACGGAGTTTTTTAGTATCCATATAATTTAGTCAAATTATAGCAAACTGCTTTTGAATTTCAATAATAAATCCGCTCCGGGCCCGGTTAAAGTTTATAGCCGATTTTACGCAACAGCCCCTTGCGCCAGGCGACATCTGAACCATCCTCTATGCCCTTAGGGCTTAGGCCGTCAATTACCCCTAATATTCCCCGGCCGGTTTGGTTTTCTGCGACAATTACTTCTACAGAGTTAGCGGTAGCGCAATATATGCTGCATACTTCGGGGATGTTCTTTATGGCATTTAACACATTGATCGGATAGGCGTCTTTTAAGAAAATAATGAAACTGTGCCCGCTTGCCAGCTCCAGCGCATTTTTGCAGGCTAACTCTTTAAGGGCAGTATCGTTGCCTTCGCATCTTATTTTACACGCCCCTGAAGCTTCGGTAAATGCCAGGCCGAATTTTATCCCCGGAGCGCTATTAACTAAAGCCTCATAAAGGTCCTCTACTATTTTGATGAAATGCCCCTGGCCTAAAATAAAATTCAGCTCAAGCGGCTTCTCTATCTTTATTAGCTTCAACTCCAACATATACCCTCCCCCTATTTAATTTTTATTTTACGGTAACCTATGGCATCAACGGGTAAATTGCCATGGTAAACCTTAAGCGATGTAAGCAGGTAATCCGGCCCTCCTAAAAGTTTAAGCGGGACTCTTAAAATTAAATAGTCCTTGCCGAAATCTAAGCGGACTCCGGAATTGACAACTTTGTCCTTGGCGCTAAATACCTTAAACTTCCTGCCCGCGGTAATAATGCGTATCTTGGGCATCCGGGCAAAAGCGGTGTCCTTGGCATATCCAAAGATATAAAACATTACCTTGAGCCTGCTGCCAGGCTGTTTAGGCGTATCCAGGCGGATGATAAAATAATTATTTTCCTGCGCGTAGCTGACAAGCCCCTTATCTTCTGCCGCATCAGAATCCCGTGAATCCTGCGCATACTGCGGGGCGCTGAATATTTTTGAAGCGCCCAGATAAGAAATTAGGCTGTCTTTTGGTTTTGGGGCCAGCTCAAGGGCCGGATAATCGCCGAAAAGCTCATTTTCCCTGGCAAAAGACAATAAATAAAAAGCGCTGGATTGGGTCTGGCTTTTATAAAAGAGGACCGACTCATGTTTCTTATCCAATTGCTTAAAACTCAAATTGAAACGCTGCCAATTAATCTTGGAACCGATGAATTTATCCGGCGGATATAGCTCCAGTTCCGGATGGTAATGCCGCGGCTTGGGCCAGCCGACGCAGTGCACAAGGTAGGGGTAAACTTTAGGCTTAGGGACCTTGCCCTCTAAATCGCTCAAAACCACTTGAAGAAACAGATATAATGACTTATGGTCGACATTAACATCGAAAGGATGTGAAACAAATATTTTATCGGGTTTAAAATCTAAAATCTGGTTAACCAGGTCGTTTAAAATGCTTTCTCCGTAATATGGCGCCCCATAAGAAGGGTTGTTTTTGTAAGGAACATAGGATATGCGGGTCAGGCGGTCACGAAAGGGCCGTTGGGTGCGCCAATAATTGCAAAAGATTTCAAAGGTGCCAAAATCGGGGTATCCTAAAAAAACCAGGTCATTTTCAGAAAGCCCTAAAGATTCCATTGCTTTCACGGCTTCTTTCCGGCGCACCTGCCCCATATGGATAAATTCGCCCTGGCGGACGGTTATTCTTTTTTCATAAACGATAAATGCCAGTTCATTATGGTCGCCGTTGGTCAAATAGGCCACTTTCACTTTAGCCCCGGAACTAAGCGCCTCTTGAATGACCCCGGCGCAGGCGATTGCTTCATCATCGGGATGCGGAGCCAAAATTAAAATCCGTTCATCTTTTTTAAACGATTCTAATGCCGGCAGGGCCTTCCAACGGGCTAAATCAGGTTTTTTAACCGTAACGCAGCCGCTAAGCGATAAGAACAGTAAAAAGATTAAAAATTTTCTATTGCGCATGGTTATATCTTAGCATCTTATGAATTTGCGGTCGAGAAAATACTATCACCAAACACTCAAGCAACAGGCAAAAAATAATGAAGATATCTCCGTAACGGGTGTAGAAAGTGCGCTGGGCCGGGATTAAATAAATATCCTGGCTGCAATAGCCTGTTACAAAAATCTTCCGGCCGCCCGCGCCGCCCACTATTGATAAAATCCTGCCGGAAGGGCCGATAAATCCGGAGATCCCGGTATTGGCTGCCCGGGCCAGGTACACATGATTCTCAACTGCCCTGAAAACCGAAGCGGCAAAATGCTGGTAAGGGGCGCTGCCCTCCTTATACCAGGCGTCATTGGTAATATTAACCAAAAACCTTGCGCCTCTTTTTACAAACTGGCGGGACAACGCGGGAAAAAGATCCTCAAAACAAATAAGCACGCCGAAATCAGCCGGCTGCCTGAATATGGTGTATTCCCTTCCGGGCTCGATGTCCCCGATAGGGGCGATCGTCTGCAAAAATGGGAAAATACTTTTAAGCGGTATATATTCTCCGAACGGCACCAAATGGAGCTTATGATAAATTGCTGCCGGCTCACCCGAACTATCAATAAACAGGGCGCTATTAAAATAACTCTGGCCAAAACGCGAGACCGCCCCGGTCAATAAATTGATTTTTAGCCGGCCGGCTAAAGAAAAAACCTGTTTAAATTCGGCATCATCCTGCCCAAAGACGCCCGGCACAGATGCTTCAGGCCAGATAACCAGGCCCGGCTTATCTTGAGCAGCCGCAGCCGTCAATTCCTTATAATTATTTAAGATAAAATCGACCGCCTGCTTATTCCATTTTAAATATTGGGGGATATTGCCCTGGACTACGGAAACCTTCAACGGTTTTCCAGCTCCGGCCAAATCAGGTTTAGAACTTAATTTATAAAATCCGTAGAGCAAAGATAAAAACAGTATTGACGCGCAGATCAAAAAAACCTTTATCCTTGATTGTTTACGCAAGATTAGATAGGCGGCGATATTAACTAAAACAACCAGAAAACTGACTCCCCAGGCGCCGGTGATATCGGCAATTTGGATAACCGGCAAATTCTGGTATTGGGAAAACCCGGCCAGTGACCAGGGAAATCCGCTAAATAAACGGCTGCGGATATATTCCAATAATACCCAGGAAGCGGGCAGAAAAACCAGGCGGCAGGCCGGTGAGAAAAAACGGGAAAAATAAAAAACGCAGCCAAAAATAGCCGGATATACCGCCAGATATAGAATTAAAACTACCTGGCCGGTTAAGGTGACATGGATGAGCCAGTATATTGTCAGGCTCCAGAAAACAATCCCGAACAGATAAGCGGTAATAAACGACCGGCGCAGGGATTTATTTTCCAGCGCGAAAAAAAGAGGGATAAAAGCCCACCAGCCGAATAACCAAAGATTAAAACTGGAGAATGAAAGCGACAACAAAACCGCGGCCAGCACAGGCAGGATCGTAGCGCTCATCTTCCGCAACACTTTTTATATTTCTTGCCCGAACCGCAAGGACAGAGGTCATTGCGGCCTACTTTAGGATGCTGGGATTGCGCGGGTTTAGCTGCCGGCTCTTTTGGGGCTGCGGCAAATTCTGGCAAATCTTCTCCCGGAGAAGAAGCTTGAAACTTGTCCGCCTCAGGATGAGAAAACTCCTTGGGGACAGAGCTAAAAACACCCTGGAACCTGTCCGGTCTGGCCGGCTGTAATTTAAAGATAGTCTGCACCGCGTCTTCTTCGATAGCCCCGATCATCTGGCTAAACATGCCGAAGGCCTCACGCTTATACTCGATTAAAGGATCCCTTTGCCCGTAGGCGCGCAAACCAATGCCCTCGCGCAGGCTGTCCATGGCATAAAGATGGTCCTTCCATTTACTGTCGATAATCTGCAGGAAGACCATGCGCTCTAAACTACGCAGCAATTGCGGTTCAATCTCCTTTTCTTTATTCCCATAAGCTTCAAGCATCAGGCCGGTTAATTTATCATTCAATTCCTGCGGGTTTTGATTCATAAATGCCTGCGTATCCAACTGCAGCCCGAAATTTAAAACTATCGAATTAACCAGGCCGGTTATGTCTATCCCCGGGGAATCCCCATGGCCGTAAATTTTTAGATAATCATCCACCAGCCTGGGAATAATTCCGATGATGTTCTCTTTCAGAGAAAAACCTTCCAGGATCTGCAGGCGCTGGCCGTAAATAATCTCTCTTTGTTTATTCATCACATTATCATATTCTAAGAGCTGCTTCCTGATTTCAAAGTTATGCTGTTCCACCCGGCGCTGGGCGATCTCGATGGAGCCGCTGACCCAGGGGTGTTCGATAACCTGGCCCTCCTCTAAACCCAGTTTATCCATTAATCCGATGATCCTGTCTGAGCCGAACAGGCGCATGAGGTCATCCTTCAATGAAACATAAAAACGCGAAGATCCCGGATCCCCCTGGCGGCCGCTGCGGCCGCGCAGCTGATTATCGATACGCCTGGCCTCATGGCGCTCCGTGCCTAAGACATGTAACCCGCCTAATTCCACTACTTTATTATGTTCAATGGCGGACTCGGTTTTATAACGCTCAAGTATCTTCTTATATTCACTATGGTAATCTGGATCCTGGGGGTCCAATTTCTCTTTGGCCACATTTTTGGCGATAAATTCGGGGTTGCCTCCCAAAAGTATATCCGTGCCGCGGCCGGCCATATTGGTGGCAATCGTTACGGCTTTATAACTGCCGGCCTGGGCGATAATCTGGGCTTCCATTTCATGATATTTGGCATTTAATACCTGGTGCGGGATCCCCCGGCGCTTGAGCATCTCCGAAAGCCTCTCGGATTTATCGATAGTGATCGTACCGACTAATACGGGCTTGCCTAAATTGTAAAGCTCGGCAATCTCATCGACGACAGCGTTAAATTTTTCTTTTTCGGTTTTATAAATCCGGTCGGAATAATTCTTGCGCGCTAAAACTTTGTTGGTGGGCAAAACAACCACGTCCAATTGATAGATGCTTTTAAATTCGTTGGCTTCGGTAAAAGCCGTGCCGGTCATCCCCGCTAATTTTTCATACATGCGGAAATAATTCTGGAAAGTTATGGTGGCCAGAGTCTGGTTTTCCCGCTCGATCTTTAAACCTTCCTTAGATTCAACCGCCTGGTGCAGGCCGTCTGACCAGCGCCGGCCGGGCATCAGGCGCCCCGTAAATTCATCGACGATAATCACCTGCCCGTCCTTAATCACATAATCCACATCGAGCTGGAAAAATTCTTTTGCCCGTAAAGCCTGGATAGTGTGGTGCCGGTATTCGATTGTTTCTAAGGCATGCAGGGTCTCTACGCCCCAAAGCTTTGAGGCCTTGATCTCTCCTGCCTCGGTCAAGGCTACGGTCTGGGCCTTCTCATCGGCGACATAGTCAAATCCTTTGCCCAGGTCTATGCCTTTATATTTTGCGTCGATCTCGTCTTTTTCCGTGACCCTGCGGCCGTCTAATTGCTCGACTATTTTCTTGGCAGTGTAATATTTTTCCGTGGATTCCTCCGCAGGCCCGGAGATAATCAAAGGAGTGCGCGCCTCATCGATTAATATCGAATCAACCTCATCGACGACAGCATAATAGAAAGGCCTCTGCACCAATTCCTCAAGCGAATATTTCATATTATCGCGCAGATAATCAAAACCAAATTCATTGTTCGTGCCGTAAGTTATATCGCAGGCATAAGCAACCTTTCTTTCTTCATCGCTCATATCATGCTGGATAGCGCCCACGGACAAACCTAAGAACTCATAAATCGGCCCCATCCACTGGCGGTCGCGCCGGGCAAGATAATCGTTGACTGTAACCACATGCACCCCTTTGCCCAATAAAGCGTTAAGATAGGCAGCCAGGGTAGCCACCAAGGTCTTTCCTTCTCCGGTAGACATCTCGGCGATCCTGCCTTCGTGCAGGATAATGCCTCCGGCAATCTGCACGTCAAAATGCCTCAGGCCGATGGTGCGCTTGGATGCCTCCCTGACCACGGCAAAAGCCTCGGGCAATATCTCGGCAAAGATCCGGTTACGGCTGACCTTTAATTTTTCCTTTAATTTTTCCTTTTCTTCGGGAATAACCACCCTGAGCATGGCCTGGCGCAATTCCTCCAGCTCCTGGGAAAATTGCGCGGATTTATTTTTTAAATGTTCCCTGAATTCATCCGACTTGGCGGCCAAGGCCGTATCGCTTAAGGCGCTTATCTTGGGCTCCAAAGAATTCACCAAATTAACCAGCCCGGCTACTTCAACCATCTTATTCATCGAAGGGCTGGGCATCTCAGAATGTAAAGTTATATTTAATCCGGGGAACCTGCTGCGGATAGCATTCTGTTTATTTTGCAGGATAATTTTTTTAATTAAACCTAACATTTTTCCTTCTTATTTGCCGGCACTGAACTTTAAATAGGCCTCGATAAATTCATCCAGGCCGCCGTCTAAAACTTTCTGGCTGTCTGCGGTCTCAAAATCCGTGCGGTGGTCTTTAACCAAATTATAGGGATGTAAAACATACGAACGGATCTGGCTGCCCCACTCAATTTTCTTTTTATCCGCATCCTGCTGTTTTAATTCCTCCTGTTTTTTCGCCTGCTGGGCTTCATAAATACGGGCCTTGAGTATTTTTAGGGCTGTCTGTTTATTTTGAAACTGCGAACGCTCATTCTGGCACTGCGCCACGATTCCGGTCGGTATATGGGTAATCCTCACCGCCGAATCCGTGGTGTTGACGCTTTGGCCGCCGGCCCCCTTAGACCGGTAAACATCTATGCGCAGGTCTTTCTCCTCGATTTTTATATCCAGCTCCTCCTCTATTTCCGGGATCACATCTACGGAAGCAAAAGAGGTATGCCTGCGTTTATTGGCGTCAAAAGGCGAAATACGCACTAACCGATGCACGCCGCGCTCGGCTTTTAAATAACCAAAGGCATACGGGCCTTCGATTAAAACAGTTATATTTTTAATCCCCGCTTCTTCTCCGGCAAGTATATCGATTGTCTTTACGCTATAGCCGCACCTTTGCGCAAAACGGCTGTACATCCTAAAGAGCATCCCCGCCCAATCGCAGGATTCCGTGCCCCCTGCTCCGGCATTGATACTTAAGATCGCGCTATTCTTATCCAGCCTGCCCCCCAAAAGCACCTGGAATTCCAATTTATCGATTATTTCCGTAAGGGCTCCGGCATTATGCGTTAGATCTAAAATCAGGTCCTGGTCATCCTCTTTAAGCAAAGGGATAAGCTCAACCAGCTCCTGATATTTTTTATAAGCCAGATCCCAAGGCTCGACCGTGCCTTTAAGGTCCTTCAATTCCCTGACTATCCTGGTAGACTGTTCGGTATTATTCCAGAATCCTTCGGAAGACATTTGGCCGGATAAAATATCTATCCGTTTCTTTTTCCCGGCAACGTCAAAGATAACCTCGTAGGTTCTCAATCCTTACTCCGATTTCACTAAGCTTACTTTTAATTTCTTCTAGCATAATTATCTCCTTGCCCGCAAGGGCAGACCCGCGCAATACCTTATAAGCGCGGGGTGTCTTAGGCCCCATTTCCCGATTGGGTCGTAAGCAGTTCCCAAGGTGAAGAGGAAACTGTTGCATTAAGATTTCTTGATCCCCCTGTAGGCCAGCATAAATTCTTCGCGGCTATCCGCGGCAAGCGTGGCATCCTCCAGGCTTATTTTGCCTTCATGAACTAATTTAACCAAAGATTGGGTAAACGACTGCATACCGAATACCGCTCCATCGTCGATAAAATCGGGGATCTCCCAAATCTTTCCTTCGCGGATCAGGCGGCTGATCGTGGGGGTCAAAAGCATAATCTCATAAGCGGGGACCCTTCCGACACCATGCTTAGCAGGCACCAGGCGTAATGAAATTATCCCTTTAAGCAGCGAGGCCAACTGATTCTTTACCTCCTGATGCTGGTGCGGAGGGAAAAAGTTGATCAATCTTTCCACGGACTGGGAAGCATTAATTGTGTGCAAAGTGCTCAAAACCAAAACCCCGGTTTCCGCGGCGGCAATGGCGCTGGAGACGGTTTCATAATCGCGGATATTGCCGATAAACATCACATCCGGGCTCTGCAGGGTAAAGGCGCGCAGGGCGGTGGAATAAGTTGTGACATCGACCCCCAGCTCCCGCTGGTTGATAATTGACTGCTTGTCTTCGAAGGTAAACTCAATCGGCTCCTCGGCAGTCAAGATGTGTTTTTTGGAGTTATTATTGATATATTCGATCATGCTGGCAATCGTCGTGGACTTGCCGCTGCCCATACTTCCGGTCAGAAGCACAAGGCCGCGGGTTTCCATAGAGAGTTTTTTAAATATCTCGGCAGGAAGATTCAGCTCTTCAAATGTAGCTATACTGTTGCGCACATTTCGAATAACGATTGAAGGCCAATTTCTCTGCGTAAATATACTTACCCGGAAACGGCGCCTGAATTCATCCAGGTATACCGCAAAATCCACGTCCAGGTAGTTTCTGAAGACTTCCAGCTGCTTGGCACTAGCCAGCTGTTCGGTAGCAAACATAACCTCTTCCATGCTTAAAACCTTGGTATCCATAGAGACGATTTTGCCGTCAATTCGCAGGCGGGGGGTGCCTCCGGCACGGTAAAAAAGATCCGAGGCGTTCTTGTCCACCATTTCCCGCAATAATTTCTTAATATCCATTTTCCCTCCTGCCCATAAGGACACACCCGCGCAATACATTATAAGCGCGGAGTGGATAAATATTATAACACCTTATCCCCTTTTAACGTAGGATTAAATTCCATATATTTGGCAAACATCAGCCGGCTCTGGGCATCGATTGCCGGGAAGGAACCGACAATCAAGATTATAAACGGGACAAAGACCCACTCCAAAACCAAAAGCACATTCTTAAATACACTGACCCCTTTAGGTTTCGGAGGCAAAATTGTCCAGCTTAAGAATATCCAGGTCAAACTGGTCAACAAAGTAAACCGGAATAATAATCCGGTGATTTTCGGTAAATTATAAGCAATGGCCATCTGGCTGAAAAAAGCCCCGCCGAAAAGTATGGGCAGGTATCCGATCACCACAAGTATAAACGCCCAGACGGCCCAGGTGACATGGCTTTCTAAAAGATGGAATGACCTCCTTAATTTATTGGCCAGCGGGATATCTTTATTTTTTATAAATCCATCGACGACGAAAGGAAAATTCTCCACCCCCCAGGCCCATCTCCTCTTCTGCTTATACTGCACAACAATGGTCCGCCAGATATTGCTGGAATAAGCCACGTCCATGGAAACCGTGATATATAACGGTACCACCCGGTAATCTCCGTTATAATGCAGATACCCTTTCCAATAGATCACCGAATCATCGGAGATCATGTTCGTCGGCCAATAATCCACCTCCACCAGCGTCTTAAAACTCATGCTGTGGCTTGAAAATGTAACGAACTTTTCCAGGCGCATGCTTTCAATCAACTGGCAAAATGAACTGCTGATCTCAACCAGCCTGGCAAAGGAAGGGGCCTGCCAGATATTATTATTATAAACCGGCATCGGCTGGTAACTTGCCTGATGTTTCTTATCGGAAGTCAAAAAATGGTAACTCAGACACCCAAGATATTGCGGCTCGACACAGGTATCCGCGTCAAAACAGGAAACGATCACATCTTCATAAGCAATCTTGCGGCTATCGATGAATTTTCTGGCAGCTTTAGCGCTCCAGGTGGCGTTTGCCCCTTTGGTCCGGGCCTCCCCGGATAAACCATCGGGATGGAAGGTGGACAAATAGGCGCCGAACCGGCCGGCAAATTCTTTTTCCAAAATTAAAGCATTATCATGCGCGTGGATATTGCGTTCTTCAAAAGCCATAACCACGATAATCCTTTCTTCCGGGTAATGGCTCCTGCTTAAAGCGGACAAAGACGGCCGCAAGACCTCCAGGCCCTCGTTATAAACCGGAAATATGATTAATTGATACAATCGCAAGAAACCTTTATCTTTGGGCAGCCCCAAACAACGCTGCAGCCAATCCTCGCGCCGAAGCTGGAAAAGCCGGTGATGCGCCATGATCAAAAGAGTGGTCAGATAAACCGTGCGAATAATCCAATAGAAATCAAAAGTAATGATTATTATGGCGCTGGCTACCGGATGCACAATAGACAAGAGGATCAACGAAATGATTACCCCCCAGGACAATCCTCCGGGTATAATTTCCAAGGCGCGCCTTAAGAACACTCTCTTATTCACCGGGCCTTTCCTTTCTTATCGATTTAACGCCCTTGAAGGGCTGGGCCATCAGCCTTTCCAACAAAAGAGAACTGGTGCTTAAGTTCAACTTATACAGGTTATTATAAAAACTGCCATCGGGGCTCCTTTGGCTGTCGCTGAAATAAAGCGCGTTTTCTTGGCGATCATAAAATGCCGCTGCCCCTTCTTTATTCAATTCCACCAAATTAACCGGCAAGGCCCGCGGCCTGGACTCAATTACCTGGACGTGTTTGTCGGTCAGCACGATCAAATGGTAGCTGTCCGAATGCCAAAAAACACTGGCTATCTTTTCCTGCGGGTAATCCAAAAATACGGGGTAATCCGGATACCCATAATCGCCCTGATTATCAAAAAAAACCACGCTGATCTGATGCGGATTAAAAACAAACAGTTTTCTTTTATCCTCGCAGACCTGCCAGCCGGCAATCTGCGTAAATTTTTCTGGTAAACTTGCCACATCCTCAAAATTGTTCGCTTCTAAGTCCGACCTGTAAACAACCTTATTTTCCCGATCCAGATAATAAATCAGTTTCTTTTCAGTGTCGATGTGAAAAGAAGAAAACCTCTCCTGATTCAACTGCTGGAGGTTAGGCCTTAGGGGGAAGAGGATGACCTTATCCAGGCGGCTGACCTTGCCTGCCTCCACATCAACCTCTCCTTTCCAGGGATAATGCTGCGCTAACTCTATGGAAATTTTATAAACACCGGGGACCAGCTCTTGCATACTTGCCGGGCTCCTCTGGGGGATGAGCTTTCCGTTAAGATATATTTTTGCCCCGTCGGGCTGGGTCTTAACGAAAATTAACCCGGTCTTGGAGAATTTTAAAGTATGCGCATTGAATTTATACCCTAAAGCAAAAGAAATGATAAGGGGGAGCCCGGCAAAAAACAAAAACACGCTTAAATAAAACAAAACCCCTCTTATCCTTTGAAAATTCAGCATTTTTTAAATATCTCTTTTTTGCGCAAGATACGATGGTAACTCAAAGCAAACCGATGCGCCTCATCGCGTATGCGGCGGATCAAATTTATTGCCGGCGTATCTTTAGGAAAAACTAAAACGCCGGATTTTGTACTGCTATAGATATTCTCTTTTTCTTTGGCAATGCTGACCAGGGGAATAGTAAGGTTAAGCTTTCTCAATTCCGAGGAAGCGGCCAATAGGTGCCCCCTGCCTCCGTCGATAAGCAGGAGATCCGGCAAGGCCGCCTTTTCCCTGGCCAGCCGGCTATAGCGCCGGGTGACCACCTCCGCAAGCATTTTATAATCGTTGATCCCGGAAAAACCCTTGATGCGAAAACGGCGGTAGTTATTTTTATCCGCGATGCCATTTTGAAAACTGACCATTGAACCGACGGCCTGCTTTCCTGAAATATTGGAAATATCAAACCCCTCGATCCTTTCGGGCAGATTTTCCAAACCCAGCCTGTTTTTTAAGTCCTCTAATTCCCCTTGGCGGGTAAACCTTCCGGGAGATGCCGACATCTCGGATAAAACAATGATCTGATCGCGCCTCCTGGCGGCCGCCTCAAAATCATGGGCCCGGGATTTATCCTGCATTGACTTATTCAGCTTGCGGATCAACAGATCCGTCCTTCCTTCTAAAACAAAAATAATTTTGTCAATCAGGGCCTTATATTCTTTAGCGCTGATCCCGCCGATACAAGGAGCCGGGCAGAGATTGATCCGGTAATAAATACAGCTCTGCTTGGGCAGGCGCCGGCATGAGCGGTACCCAAAACTATGCCGGATAATTTTAAGCGCATTTTTCAGGAGCTTGGCGTTGGTATAAGGCCCCAGGTATCGTCCGGCCGCCCCATTTTTCCTGCGCGTAATAGAAATTGCCGGAAACTCTTCGTTGGAGATCTTAACCAAAGGAAAACTCTTGTCATCTTTAAGAGAAATATTGTATCTTGGCTTAAGCTCATGGATGAGGCCGGCCTCCAGCAATAAGGCCATCGCCTCATTAGCGGATAACTTAAACTCCAAGCCTGCTGTCTTAGAGATCAAGGCCGAGGTTTTGGCGTCTAAATTATTGGCTAGATAACTAAAAAGACGCTTTTTTAGCGAATTGGCCTTGCCGACATAAAGCACCTCCCCGGCGCTGTCGCGCATCAAATAAACACCCGGAGAATCCGGAGCCGCTAAAATCTTTTCCCTTAGATCTTGTACCTTCCCCATAAGAATTTCCGGATAAGCTCTTTTAATTCAACGACGCCAAAAATAAAACAAAAAACAATATAAGATAAAACCCCGCAAAATAACGCCCAGCCAAGGTTTAAGGCCCGGTTCACCAGGAAACAGACGCCGGCCATGCAGCTGGATGCGGCAAAAATACGCAGGAACGAAAATAATATTTTACGTTCTCCGAACCCTCCCAGGCGCCTGCCCAGAATAAAAAACAGGAGAAAAAAAACGGCTATCCCGGAAATCGAGGTTGCCAAAGCCAGGCCGCCGGTTTTAAGCGGAAACATCAAAAGTGTATTCAGGATAACATTCATCACCAGGGCAAGGCCGGCTATTTTTGCGGGAGTGGCCGTATCCTTGAGGGCAAAAAAACAGCATTGCAATATTTTCGTGCTCCCGTAAGCGCATAAGCCGATACTATAGAAAAATAAGGCGTTGCTGGTCAAAAAACCCGAATGAGAATCAAACCTGCCGCCGCCAAAAAAAGTAAAAACCAAAGGCTGGGCCAAAACCATAAAAAGCGCGGTTATCGGTAACATCACAAAAAGAACCGCGCGCAGCCCCCAGGAAAGGGTAATTTTAAGGTTCTCATGGCTGTCTTCCAATACCTGCGTCGAGAAGGTCGGCAGGATTGCCTGGGCAATGGCATTGCTAAAAATACCTATGGGGAATTGGATAAGCCGATAGGCAAAATAAAGCACGGCTACCCCTCCGTCTCCGACAACGGCGGCCAACGAACCGAAAATCGAATCCACAAAATTATTCAGCTGGTAAATGCCGGAACTTGCCAGCCGCGGCAGCATTAATTTTTTAATCTGGATTAACCCGGGATGTTTAAAATCAAGCTTGAGTTTTGGACGGAAACCTTTCTTATACAAAACCGGGACCTGCACTGCCAACTGCAGGATGCCGCCCAGCAAGACTCCGGTTGCCAGGCCCTTTGTGCCTTCCCCCAAAAGCAGAGAGCAAATAATTATCGAGATATTTAAAAAACAGGGAGCAAACGCCGAAACCGTAAAATTCTTCAGCGAGTTAAGCACGGCCATGGCATAAACAGACAGGCCGATAAGCAGTATATAGGGAAAGATCATCCGGTTTAAATTAATGGTTGCCTGCAGCTTATCCGGAGAGGCAATAAATCCGGGAGCAATCAGGCGCACGATCAACGGAGAAAAAATAATCCCCAGTATGGTTATTGCGCTAAGTATAACCAAAAGCAGGTTAAGCAGGAGATTGGCCAGCTCCCAGAACTCTTCTTTGGGACGCTTAAGGTTATATTCGCTTAAGACCGGGACAATCGCGGCATTAGAAGCCCCTTCGCCGACCAGGTCGCGGAAAAGGTTGGGTATGCGAAAAGCGATGACAAAGGCCTGGGCATAAACATAGATTCCAAACAGCCGGGCGATGACTATGTCCCTTATAAATCCCAGGATGCGCGAGGCAAGGGTAGCCAGGCTAATCACCCCGGCTGAACGGGCAACCGCCTGATTCTGGCTATTTAAGGAATATTTGTTTGTTGACATGAGCGGTTAATTATGTTAATAATATTAATCTATAAAATTAATACCCCGCGCTTATAAGGAATTGCGCGGGTATGCCCTTCTGGGCAAGGAGAATATATGCCAAGACGCAGAACATCATTAAAAAGCAACCGCGTAAATAAAAGAAAGCATGCCCGTAATCTTAAGGTCAAGCTGCAGCTTAAAAAAGCCGTCAAAAAATTCCAGGAATTAATTGCTAAAAAAGACGCTGGCGAAGCCAAAACATTTATCTCCAAGGTCTTTTCCCAGCTGGATAAGGCGGCCAAGAAAAATATAATCCCCGCAGGCACAGCTAACCGCAAAAAATCGCGCCTGATGCGCCGCTTAAGCAAATCCGCATAAGTTTACCACTAATTTTTCCAAAGCAAAAGCAGGCTTTAAACGGCCTGTTTTTATCTCTATATCGCAATTAAGCAGGAGCTTAAGCTTCCTTCTGGCTGCTTGAGTCCGGATATCCTGCTTCTCCCAGGCAAAACGCAAGCCTCCGAGGATACGCTCCGGGGCCTCTCCCTCTTTAAGGAGCTGATTTAATATGCGCAGGGCATAATCGGTTTGCCTTAATTCAATCTGCCGGTTTAAAGTGAAGGTGTCCGGATTGGTTACCTCCTTAAAACGCAGCAGCGAACCATGCGCGGATATACCCTTAATAAATTCATCCTTATAATCATACTGCTGGAAATCCAAAACCAGGATTAATTGTTGATGGGGTTTTTTGGCATAGCTCAAGAGGAAATTACGGGACTGCGCATTAAGAAAATGCGCGTCTTTAATCACTACGATTCTTTTGGCGCTTTTTAGCGGAATGGCCAGAAGACGCTCCTGGATATCTTTTAAAGTTATTTCTTTAGCGTATAAGGTATCAAGATTGAAATCTTGCAGCTCTTTCGGAAGGGATTCCTGTTTTATTTTCTTAAGCTGGGTTTCTTTAGCCGCCACATCCTGGCCGACAAGTAAATAAACCATATTACCATTGCTCAACTGTACGCTCGACAATCCGGCGGGCAAGGTCTTCGATAGCATTGGTCACCGCCGTATCTTCGGATACTACAACCACATTTCCCGGATTTATCGTTGAGGTCCTGACAAAATAAGAATAGTTGCCGTTAAAGTTCTTCTCTTCCCAAACAAGTTTATTTTCTTTTTTATCCCAGAGGCTTAAATTTACATAGATATTGATGCGGTATTCGGTAACATCCTCGCCGTTTGCAGTATAACTCAAAGGGTCTTTACGGTATTCAATCAATTCCCCCTTGAGCGCTAAATCCGCCAGGTCTTCCTTTATCGGTTTCAGGTTTCCGTCAAAAAGATACTTGTTAATTACTTTTTTGGTAATATCCGTTTCCAGCATCGGACGGTAAATTCGGTATTTATTAGCGGAATAAGCCTCCTGAGTTATATCTACTTTATTCAGGAAGGGTGCGATGTAGATTGTCCGGTATTTGCCGGAAATCATCGAGCGGCTGGTATAGCCGCAACCGGCTAAAACAGCGGTTAAGAGGCAAAATGCGCTAATCAGGAATAAAGAAAATTTAATTCTTTTTTTCATTTTTCTGCTCCATTATCTGTAACCTAGCCGAAGCTTCCTTGGCCCAGGGGCTTTCCGCGTGGTTATTGATGATGTCATTATAATAGATCTTTGCCGAATCAAAGGCTCTTTGTTTTTCATAAAAACGGGCGATATCATAGCTGGCTTGCGCCTCCTTCTCCCGGATTTGATCGATGTTTTTCTGCGCATCCAGTGAAAGCACGGCATCGGGATGCTCTTTTACAAAATCCTCAAACCTTTCTTTAGCCTCCTGCGCCGCGCCCTGGTCGTAAGCTGCGCCTTTGGACAGGCTGGCCCGGCAGGAGGCGATCTGGAATTTTGCCGCCGATGCCCATTCGCTGTCCGGATAGCGGGAAACCACTTTATTAAATTCCTCTTCGGCCTCGTAATAACGCAGCAGTCCTTTTAAGACCAGGCCTAATTTATATTGCGCTTTTGGCGCCAGAGGCCCGTAGGTGGAATTTTCCACCACCTTCCCAAATATCTCGATCGCCGGGTTATCCACAGGCAAATCTATGCCCAATGCTTTACGTTTTTCCCCGGCCATAAATTTCTCGGCAATTTTATATTCCTTCTCAATGATCTCCTGGATGCGCTCGCTAAAAGGATATTTGTCGATAACCATTTGATAAGCCTGGAATGCTTCATATAATTTACCCTGCTGCTCTTCTACCAAACCCAGATAATACTGGCTTTCCGCGGCTTCAGCAGACTTAGGATAAGCCTTAAGCAGTTTACGGAATTCACGCTTTGCTTCTTCGTATTTATTATTATCAAAATAAGACTTGGCATACGCAAACTGTTCTTTAGGATTATCCTTTGGCAGGCTTTTCGGGTTTACCCATTTGCCGCTTTTGGGAGTCCAAATCCAGTAAGAATATGCCGGCTGGATAGACAAAAAGGAAATTATTAACAAGCTTAAAATTATGCGTTTCATAATATTATGAATTTAGCATAGCCGAATGGCTTTGTCAAAGGTAAATATAGGCAAACGGCAGCTTAACCATGATGGCATTTATGGTTAAGAGTAAATTGATCGACATCGAGGCAGGAGCGCTAAAAAGGCCGGCCGGATGCGGATAAATCAAGCCGGACAGGCCTATATTTACAGTTACATATTTTGCATTTTCAGGATATCTCTTAGGTGGGAGTTTTTTAAAAGGTAGGTTTGAATCCTAATGCCTTTTCCCCCAACGTTAACTGATATGGTTAGCTTTTTTTAAAATTATTTTCATAATAGGCCGCTTTTTCTTGAAACTCTAACCCTCCTTTATAATTTATCTTTCCCACGCTCAATTCCGGATCTATTTGCGCAGACCACACAATCCTGCCGAAATGATGCTGGGGTTCTTGTTTATCAAAAAACTCAATCCATAACTCAAGATCGCCTTCGGGCGCTTTTCCCCCTTCAAATTCTATGCATACTCCTGTCTGGGAAATATTCGCGCAATATGCATCAAAAATGATATCTTTACCCACAACTTTTATTTTCATTCTGCCTAATGAATGGCGGCGGACAAACTGCCGCTTGTCTTGCTCGCCACCTAACAAGAGGCTGTCAAATAACTGCTTTACATATTCATAATGCCTTACTTCATCGCTTGCAATCCGGCTTAGCGTATCCTTTAACCCCTCATCTTCTATCAAAAGAAGCATGTCCCTGACAAGGTATATCATAAGCCTTTCAATCCCGGCAAGCTGTTCAAAGTATTTCTTATAATCTTCTTTAGTAAACATCTTTAGCGGACTCCCTTATCTTATTAATTAAATCTTCGTATATTTCTCTATGTTCTTCTGACCCTTTCTTCAGGATTAAAAGAACTTTCTTTAGTTCCTCCTGCTCCTCTTTACTGAATCCGGAGAGAAATAAGGTGCTGTCAAGATGTTTAGTATAAACAGGTATGCTTTTTTCTTCCAATACCTCGGCCTCTTTTAAGAATTTCAACAGCTCTTCTTTTTTTATCATAGGTTTTCTCCCGGCATGTCTATAAAATATGGGCTCTTCAGCTGCCTTTTAAGCTCCTCTGCGCATCCGCTGTTATGCGGAAAACTCCAATCTGTCTCTTTGTCGGCGTTAAATAAGACAAATGCCTTTATTTTTTTCATTTTCTTGATTTCGCTCATCGCCCCCTTAATCCAGCCTGCCTTATCTCCCCCCTTACCAGTAGAGCTGAATTCCGTTATTAATACAGGCTTATTATAATTCTCAACAATAGTATTGTAAACCTTTAAGAAAATATCGCGGAAACTCAGCCACCTGCTCCACGGCTTTGTATTGCCCCAATTATAACCGTCTATGCCGATATAATCTACGTATGCGTCGCCGGGATAATACGATACAAAGGAGTTATTTTCTTTGGGCGCGTCCTCCCAGTTTATGGAAAAAACCCATTTTACATTAATTGCGCCTGTTTTATCAAATATGTCTTTTACATATTTATATGCCGCGATAAACTTATCCCCGCCTATCTTAGTTCCAGCCCAAGGATACCAATTCCCGTTCATTTCATGGCCAAACCTGATAAAAACACCCTTTTCGATATTCTTAAGCTGCAAGGATAAATCAGTTATGTATTTATCATATTTTCCCGCTAACAGCTCATCAAAATTAATGCCTTCTTGAGTCTGCGCGTTCCAGGGTTCCCAGGTAACGCATAAAACACTGCCTTGCGAATAGACATCTTTTATCACTCTGTCATCTAAAAATTTATCCCAATCAATAAAAACCATAACCAGAAACGGCTTTTTCCCATACCTATTTTTAAAATTAGTTATATCATCTTTGGCTGGGTTATCCGTCAAGAATGCTCCCGTATAACAATATGAGCCTGTTCTTCCATGGTAAAT
Organism: Candidatus Omnitrophota bacterium; assembly: GCA_028715785.1. GTDB lineage: Bacteria > Omnitrophota > Gorgyraeia > Gygaellales > Profunditerraquicolaceae > UBA6249. The sequence goes on along the minus strand of JAQURC010000001.1, from coordinate 53,766 downwards.
AAGCGCGGCGGCGCTTGCAACAACCAAAACAAAGATTCCTATCCAAAATAAATTTCTCATCTGGCTTCCTGGTTAAAATAGAATATACTGGATAAAATTCCAAAATGGTAAAAAGCCCAGAACCCGTTAACCAGTATTGCCGGCTCTCTTTCATAGATAAACCTATTTATACCCCAGGCTGCGGCTATAAAATTTAAAAGCATAAAAGTTAGCTGAGGCCATAATTTTATATACGGCGTTGCCTTTCCTTTGGTCTTTTCGGTTATTCCAAAAGTAGTTTTAACCCCTAAAAAAGCAGATACTGCTGCCCTGATATAAACAGAAAATGTGCATACCCCCAGCAGCTGGCCTAAAAATAAGTCTTTTATCTTATAGCTTCTTGAACCAAGTAAAATATAAAAAACCATCATTGAAAGGATGATGTAAGGTAAATAAGCCGCAAAATATATCTCCGGCTTGACGAAAAATGAGGGCACCTTAAACAAAAGATATACTACCGGGCAAATCATCAAACAGAAAAAAGCAAGTCCTATCAAATAATAAGAACTTGATAAAAAATATTCCCACCACTGTATTGGCCTTAAGGAAAAGGGGTGAGTAAAGAATCTCCGGAGCAATTTTTTAAACACTGATATTGTCCCTGTTGCCCATCTGAACTGTTGCTTAAAATAACCAACGAGATCTTGGGGCGCCATCCCAAAGGTGGATACATGGTTATAATAAAGCGACTTCCAGCCGCGGCTATGCAGCTTAACGGAAGTGGCAAAATCCTCGGTGACCGTAGACTCATCAAGCCCGCCTACATCTAAAAGAGCGTCTCGCCTGAAAATAATATTGGTTCCGCAACAAAACATCGCGCCGCCCGAACCTTTTCCTTCGCAGATGTATTCATAAAATACCGCCTGTTGAAATGCGGCAGCCCTGGCAACTCTTGTCTCTTCTATGTTTGAGTAAAACTGGGGTGTCTGTATAAAACCAAGCCTTTCATTTTGCTCCATTATCGGCACGAGATCTCCCAAAAAATCCGGAAGAGGGTTCTGGTCAGCGTCAAAAATAACCACGTATTTCTCCGCCAGATTTTTAAGGCAATCGTTTATAATCCCGGCCTTGGCGCCGTGCCTTTGTTCCCTTCTAAAAAGTTTTAGATTATATTCCTTGCTTAATTCTTCAGCTTCTCTTTTATATTCTTCCTCGGAGCTGTCATCAAGGAAATAAACTGTTTTATTCCTGTAATTAAGATTGTAAAGCGTCATAAAAGTATCGTCCAAAACCTCTTTTGGCTCATGCCGGGCAGCAACCAAGATGGCTACCGGCGGCGAGTCTTCCCACTTTTCCTTTGCGGATGCTTCATCGGCTAAATTTCCTTTTTTGCCGGGGACAACCCTCAAAATATTCAAGGCATAACCAATGCTGTGCAGAAGAACAAAAAAATCCCCCAGTATCAGTATGACAGCGAAAACCCTGTCTATTATTGAATAACTGCCGATAAAAAATAAACCCACCCTGATAATAATATAAATTAAGACGGCAATCAGGGTAAAAACAGGCAATAAATTGAAAACGGCTATTTTATTTAACTTCATAGTTAGAAATAATATTTTACTGCCGTAATTATATTTTTATCCTTATAAACGTTTGAGCTGGATTTTACCACCGATCCTTTTATATTGATGTTTAGACTTTTACTGATGTCCCAATTTAGCTCCGCGCTGAACTTATTGCCTACCACATTCTTGGAATCCACTGTAATTTCATAACCCAGACCATAATAAAGGTCATCGGCGCCGAAAAATATCTCTTCCTTGTTTAAAAAATGCCTCCAATTGAATGCCAGAGAATTCGTAGAAAAACCTTTGGGCGAGAAATAATCGCTCACCTTCTTATCGAAATTATTATAGAAATACCTGTATTTAACCGTGAGCCTCTTTGGATCAAGGGAAAAATAATACAAAAGATCCATTCCCGGCTCAAGCTTGTAATTGCCGTCTGAATAACTGGCAAACAGGTAATCCATCCCCAATTTAAGCCTTTTATTAATCTCCATATCCAGCCGCTCTTTATAATTATCGCTGTAAAACCTGCCCCTGATAACGGTACTGTTATTTTCAAGCCTTTCCCTCTCATAAGAAAAATTGGAGATCCCGTAATCAAAGATCCTAAAATTGTAGCTTGCTCCAAAAGTATGCATGGTATTTATATCTCTGTTATAAACAATAAAATCATAAAATCCATCAAGCCGCCAGTCCGGGTTATTAATATAGGACGCTTTTATCCTCCACTCATTTTCCAAGAGGCCGCTAAAATCGGCAAAGCTCCTGTAGGTTAACCGGTATACGGCGCTAAGGCTAAGATTATAATTCAGCGGATAATTGAACTCATTAAAAAAACTGCTCCTTCTAATATCCTGATCCCTGCCGGTGCTGTCAGCTTCAAAAAATTCGTATCCAGACTTTAAAGAACAATGTTCTGATATAAGCTTTGCCTTTTTTAATCCTTCCTTGGCCCTGAAATGAGTAGGCGATATATCAAGTATCCTCTGGTATGCCTGAAGGGCATCCTTCCACATAGACTGATAAGCATATGTCTGGCTTAAATCAAACATAGCCTCAAGATTAGCGGGATCATTTTTGATAAGTTCGTTATAATGGCTTGCGGCGCTTTTTACCCGGTTATTCCAATATGCCTCTTTTGCTTTCATTTCCAATCCAATCAGCTCATTGCGGCTGGCTTCGTATATGCGATGGTATTCTTTCAGCGACTCCGCATATCTTCTTTCCCAACCCAAGACACGCGCCTTCTGCAATCCTGCCCCGACATCCTCTTTCTCCTTAAGTATTTCATCATACAACTCCAAAGATTCCGCGTATCTTTTATCCCAACTTAAGACATCTGCCAGTTTTTTCTTAATTTCCAAATCCTTTTTCGCGTTAAGAATCTCTTTATATAAAATGACGGCTTTATCGAACTCATGTTTATAGGCGAAAAAGTCCGCAAGGGAAATTTTGGCTTCCAGGTTTCGAGGGTCATTTTTAATAAGGCCTTTAAGGATCTTTTCCGCCTGCGCGTAATCTCCGCTAGCCACATAAGCTTCTGCCAGGGATCTTTTGATTTCTTTTGTTTCAATGTCAGCTGCCCATGCAAGAGCAAAGCTGATTAAAATACACAAAATAACCAGAATAAAAATTTCTTTTTTATGGCTGCCGGCTCTTCTTTTATTCATCTCTATTCCTCTCCTCTAAGAGCTCTTTGTAGATCTTAATAGCCTGTTCTGCCTGGCCGGAATACTGCATGGCTTTGGCAAGCAAGAATTTCGCTTTCCTGTCTTGGGGAGCTATCTTTAAAATCTCAGCCAGAATTTCCTTGGCTTCTTTAAACTGATTATTCCATATATAGACTTCGGCCAATTGTCTCTTGGCATCAAGGCTATTTGAGTCTGCGATAACCTCTTTATAAAGCCGGATGGCTTTCTCGTATTCTTTCCGCCAACTTAAAGTCTGGGCTAAGGATTTTTTTATCTCGTTATCATGCGGCTTAAGGGAAAGAATTTGTTGAAAGATACTTGCTGCTTTCTCATATTCACCCGTCCACTGGTAGGTATAAGCCAAATCTTTAAGCACATCGAGCCGTGATGGCTCTACGTCAGAAGCCTTATGAAAAAATTGCATTGCCTGTTCGAACTTGCCCTTTTCAAATAATCTACGGCCTTGATAATAATTTATATCCGCTTGTTGAGTATTATGGTAAAGAAGCGAGGTTCCCGCGCAAATTAATATTAAAATAACAGCCAGAAAAAGTATTTTCTTCATAATATAATAGGCATAACTTCAAAAATTACCGCATCATCATTCTCTAAATCCAGCCTTATGGCATGGCGTGACCTTAACCTATCTTTTTCTAATTCGTAGATTCTCGCTCCGCCTCCGCCGGTTATAAATATACGGTACCCGAACATACAAGGTCGCCCAAAATGAAAAATAAATCTGCCTCCTTTTGTAATATTTTTCTTAGGATGCCCTTGCTTTCTGCGTCAAATCCAGCGCATCCGACACCCCCCAGGAAAATAATATTTTCAACCCCCTTTCAAGCTTATTTCTTTTCTATCCGCATATTGAAACCCTGGTTTTAGCTTAAGCATGTTTTATCAGGAATTAAAAGGCTGTTTTATCGCCATCCCGAGCCGCCGCAACCAACGGCCAACCGAAAGTTATAATATTTATGGCTGTATTTTACCACTTACATACACCTTATTCAAATAAAACTCCGCTCTACAAGGCTACTTTTTATGCAACCTATTATTAAAATAAAACTTAGGGAAATTAAAAATTGACGCAAGCAGGATGTAATAAAGAAGAACGTAAACAAAAGATATGTTGGGCAGCTTAAAATATGCTCCGGGGATGCCGACTAAGAAATAATGAATCCTAAATAATATTAAGATAAGCAACTCATTGGTCACTGCGAAGATAGGGGCCAAAGGAGGAATTAATATGCCGATCAGCGCAAAACTAAACCCTGTAGTTGTAATAACAGCCGAATAAGGGACAATAATCATATTTGCCAATACGGTAATGGTCGTGAAAGTCCTAAAGTAATAGGCAATTAAAGGTAAGAGTCCAATCCAGGCTGCGAATGATACAGAGAATGTTAAAATTAGAAAACGCAGCCACGGTATTTTATCTAACTTTTCTGGAAATATGGATTTAATTTTGGGCGTAAGCCAGACAATAGAAATCACGCTTAAGAATGAAAGTTGAAAACTAATCTCAAAAATCTGCCAAGGGTTAACCCCAAGTATTATTAATATGGCAAGTGACAGGGAATTGTAAATATCCACCTCTCGCTCAAAAAAATAGGCACAAAGGAAAATAACCGCCATAACCGTTGCGCGCACTACCGGTGGGCTTGCGCCGGTTAGAACGCAATAAATAATCAACAACAATATCGTAAAGATATAGCGCGGTTTTCTGGGGATTTTTATTATTTTTAAAATTAATAAGATTATAAAAGCAACTATTCCTACATTAAATCCTGAGATTGCAATTATGTGAATGGTGCCTAATTTCATTAGAATATCCAACAAATGCTGAGACAAATCCTGCCTATCTCCTAAGATAAGGGCATTCATTATGCCTGCCGAGAAAGGGGATAGATTCTTAATAATTACCTCCCTGAATCGGTGCTTTATCTTAAAGGAAAAAGATAATACGGAATTACCGGCATTTTTCTCCAGATGCTTAACCATGCCGCTATCTTTTCCTAGGCTAAGGATAAGGTAGATATTCTGATGTTTTAGGTAATTCCTATAATCAAATCCCTTTGAGAAAGAAAATGGTCGATATAAATTCCCTCTTAAAAATAATCTATCCCCATAAAAAAATGCCTCTTTTTTAAAAACCCTGACCAAAATCTTACCACAGGCCTTCTGCCAAAAGTCGCCTATTCCCACTTTTTCTGTCTTAAGGATAAAGGATACATTTCTGTCCTGGTAGATAGGATCATTATCAATAACGCCTACCACTGAAACAGACTCAGCTTTATAGGGAATTAATTTGGCGATATGGCATTTAGGCAATTGGCAGGAATTTTTTAAGCTTAAATACCCGAAAAGCAGCGCTAAAAATAACAGTAAGGCCGCAAATATATAATTTTTTACCCTCAATAAGCTTGCCGCAAAAAAAATAATTACACCTGCTGCCATAATTATCCGCAAGCCTGCCGGCATAAGGTCGGCTAGAATAATCCCTAGGCAATAAAATACGGTCAGGGCCGCAAGAGGGCGTTTCATTCGATAAAGAATACCTCCTTTAATTTCTCGTAGCGTTTATCCCCTATCCCTTTAACCTCTTTGAGCTCCTCTAAGCTGGCAAATTTTTTACCCAGGTTACGGCGCTCTATGATGGCTTGAGCCAATTTCGCCGAGACGCATTTAAACCGGGTTAATTCTTCCAACGTTACTTGATTAAGGTTTATTCTGGCTAATTGGACTTGCGGACAAACTATTCTCTCGATGCGGCAGCCGGCTTTGGCTAAATTACTTAACGCCAGCCCGCAAAACGCCAGCCCTAAAATGAACAGAATGACCTTTCTTTCTTCCGGGGTAAAATTAAACATGCCGCTTTGGCTCTCCTTTCCGCTTCAATAGACGCACAAAACCCCATAATCTAACTATCGAATGAGAAACTGTTTCCCAGCCAATCGGGAAACAGGGCCTTATCTAATTGTAATCATGGGTTTTTTAGTGTATAATTTAATTATGCCTAAGAAAATCCTGATCATTGACGATGATTACAACATCGCCAAGGAAAATAAGGAAGCGTTACTTAAGGCGGGTTACCAGGTAGTAACTGCCTACAGCGGCAAGGAAGGCGTAGAAAAAGTTAAGGCGGAGAAACCGGATTGCATACTCCTTGATCTGGTCCTGCCGGATGAAAGCGGTTTTAAAGTCGCCCAGGATATAAAAAGCCTGCCGGAGTTTATCGATACACCGATTATCGCCACCTCCTTAAAACATGAAGAGATCGACAAGCATGTCGCCGCCAAAAGCGGGATCACCGTCTATGTCGAAAAACCCATCGATTACCAAAGACTGCTTTTTGACATTAAGGATGTTTTAATTGGGGGGACGTCCTAAAAAGGGACACCCTATTTGATATGAAATTCTTTATCTAAAATATCTTCATATGGCCGCCCCTGTAAGACATAATTAACATACGCCTCCCTGCGTTTCTCGTCTGTACTGGCTAAATCTAAATATAAAGGATCCAATGCCTTAACTATGTCATTTTGTTTACCAGTTGCATATAGCAGATAACTGCTCCAGCGATATCTGGAAAGCTCTGACACTATTTTTGATCTCAGAGGGTTCTTTTCGATATACCGGCCGCATTCCAAGAGATAGAGATCATTATCGATTAACCGGCTTCTATATCGGTTCTGAAAAATAAATCCTGCCGAAAGGTATTTCTTTCTGAAATAATGAGCGTATCCTTGTAAAACTACCTGCATAAACTTTGGCAGATCCGCTGCTCTTATGGCTTTAATCAACAGATGAATGTGGTTTACCATAAGACAATAATGAAAAATTGAAATTTTGAATTTCGGCAGATTAGCAGCCATGATGTCTAAAAAATACTGGTTATCTGTTTCATCCCTAAATAATCTCCTACAATCAATCCCCCTGGTTACAACATGGTAATGTCCCCCGTCAATCAACTCTCGCGCTTTTCTTGGCATAAAAAATCCTCCTTTTACTTTAATTGACGTAAAAAGAGGCCGCTTCTAACAATTATTTTAATATAAGGGTGTCCCCTAAGAGGACGTCCCCCTTATTAGATTACGATATTGACGAGTTTTTGCGGGACAAGAATGAATTTCTTCGGGGTTTTGCCTTCCAGCCAAGGGGCCAATTTCTCATCTTTAAATACCAGCTCCTTAAGCTTATCTTCGGATATGCCGCATGGCACTTCAATTTTACTGCGCAGCTTACCGTTAACCTGGATCACCAACTCCACTTTTTCTTCAATCAATAACTGGGGATCATATTTAGGCCAGCCGGTTTTAAATATACTTTCCTTATGCCCTAAAATCTGCCAAAGCTCCTCGGCAAAATGCGGGACAATCGGGCTAAGCATAATTATCAAGGCAGAAAATACCTGTTTATCCGCGCCTGACTGATAAATAACGTTGGTCAACTCCATTAAGCTGGCAATAGCCGTGTTAAACTTAAATTCGCTAAAATCCGCGCCTACTTTTTTTATCGTCCTGTGTAAAGCTTTTAATACCTGCGGATCTGCATCGTCTTTTAAATTTTCCTGGATCCGCCAGACACGGTTTAAAAATTTATACGCTCCTTCTAACCCGCGCTCCTCCCACTCCAGCTCGGTTTCCGGCGGAGCGGCAAATAAGATAAACAGGCGCAGGGCATCGGCGCCGTAATTTTTGATCATTGAGTCCGGATCAACGATATTGCCCCTGGACTTTGACATAACCTCGCCGTCTTTTAGGACCATCCCTTGAGTGAGCAGTTTATCGAATGGCTCGCTGAAATCAACCATCTTTAAATCCTGGAAAAATTTAGTAAAAAAACGGGAATACAATAAATGCAAGATCGCGTGTTCAATGCCGCCGATATACTGGTCAACGGTCATCCAGTATTTGGCTTCATTCACATCAAACGGTCCGGCTTTAAATTTAGGCGAGCAGAACCTTAAGAAATACCATGAGGAGTCAAAAAAAGTGGCCATTGTATCGGTTTCGCGCCGGGCATTTGCTTTACACTTAGGACATTTTACCTCTACAAATTTCTTGACCTTGCCTAAAGGGCTTCCGCCTTCTCCGGTAAAAGGCGCATCAGCGGGCAGCTCAATGGGTAAATCTTGACAAGGGACAGGAACAATGCCGCAGGCCGGGCAATAAATCACCGGTATCGGGGTGCCCCAATAACGCTGGCGGGAAATCAACCAATCACGTAAACGCCAATGCGTTTGAATTTTACCAATGCCCCTAGCCTCCATCCATTGGGCGATCTTTGTCTTTGCCTCCCGATTATCTAAGCCGTTAAATTCTCCGGAATTTATTTGCACGCCATTACCTTCATATGCCTGCGTTAATTCTTCCGCGGATTTTAAAGACCCGTCTTTAGGCGAGATGACAATACGCATCGGCAATTTATGCTCTTTGGCAAAAAGAAAATCCCGCCCGTCATGCGTAGGCACAGCCATAATCGCACCCGTTCCATATTCCATCAAAACATAATCGGCAATCCAAACCGGGACCTTTTCATTATTTACCGGATTAATCGCGAAGCTTCCGGTAAAAACCCCTTCTTTTTTAACATCGGATGCGGCGCGCACTATTTTACTTTCGCTGGCAACCTTTTTAATAAACTCTAAGGCCTCTTTTTCCTGACGTGTGCCTTTAATCAAATCTAAAACTAACGGGTGCTCCGGGGCCAAAACAATATAGGTTGCCCCAAAAATAGTATCCACCCGGGTAGTAAATACTGAAATTAATTTATCGCTATTCTCCAGGCGAAAATAAATATCCACACCGCTGCTTTTGCCGATCCAGTTATTCTGCATTGCCAAAACCCGCGGGGGCCAATCTTTAAGCTGGCTCAAATCCTCCAGCAACCTTTCTTTATATTCGGTAATCTTTAAATACCATTGCTCTAAATCTTTTTGTTCTACTTTTGTATGGCAGCGCCAGCAGCCGCCTTCGATAACTTCTTCATTGGCTAAAGTCGTGGCGCAGCTTGGGCACCAGTTGACTTGCGAAGCCTTCCTATACGCCAGGCCGCGTTCAAGCATTTTGAGGAAGATCCACTGGTTCCATTGATAATAATCGCTTTGGCAGGTAGAAACTTCCCGCTCCCAGTCATAAGAAAAACCCATTTTTTTTAACTCTGTTTCCATCTCCTTGATGCATTTACGCGTCCAGTCGCCGGGCTTGGTTTTATTTTTTATCGCCGCGTTCTCCGCCGGCTGGCCAAAGGCATCAAAACCCATCGGGTGCATTACGTTATAACCTTCCAGGGTCTTAAAACGGCTGGCGACATCGCCGATGGTGTAATTACGCACATGGCCCATATGGATTTTACCGCTGGGATAGGGAAACATTTCCAACAGGTAATATTTTTTGCGCTTAGGGTCGGCCTGCGCGCGGAAGGCATGGGTTTTCTGCCAGTGCTTCTGCCATTTTTCTTCGACCTTTTTAAAATCGTAATGCATTTTATTTGCGTGCCAGCTTTCTGACCAAAGCCAGATTTTCCTTATCGCTGTTTTCGGTGCTTTTGGGTGTTTCTAAAATCATCGGGATATTCTTTAACTTAGGATGATTGATAATTCTTTTCATTCCGGCCAAGCCAATATGGCCCTGGCCGATATGAGCGTGGCGGTCATAGTGGCAGCCTAACTCTCCGGCGGCGTCATTAAGATGGATGAGCTTAATTAATTTTATTCCAACCATCTCATCAATCTCATCAATCATTTTCTCAAGCCCGTCTTCAGTTGCCAGGTTATAGCCGGCCAGATAAGCATGGGCGGTATCCAGGCACAAACCTACGCGCGATTTTTCTTTTATGCCTTTGATAATTTTATGCTGATGATAGAATCTATAGCCCAGCCAGGAGCCGCTGCCGGAAGTATTCTCCAATAATATTCCGACCTTTGAATCTCTGGTCTTTTCGATTATTTTATTCAGCGCCTCAATCAACCGCTTGATCCCGGCATCCTCGGAGGTCTCCTTATGGCTGCCCATATGCGTAACAATATAATCGGCGCCTAACTTACCCGCCTCCTGGATATCCTCGATATAGGCCTGGATGGAGCCGTGATAGAGGCGCGCATCAGGGGAAGCCAGATTGATCAGGTAAGATATATGGATAAAAACCGGGTTAATTTTATATTTCTTGCGCCGGATGATAAATTCCTTGATCTCTTCGGGGGCAATTTGGCTGCCGTTGCGCCAGGACTGCGGGGAACGGCTGAATATCTGCATGGTATCGCACTTTAAACCGTGAGCGATATCCAGCGTCTGGTAAATCTTAGCTGCCCCGGAAATATGCGCGCCTAGGATCATAATGTTTAGATTATACCCCCTCCTAAAATGAGCGTCAATAGCTTATAAAACAAAGGACGGAAACTATCCGCCCTTTTAAAAAATTGGTGGAGCTGAGGAGGATCGAACTCCTGACCCCTTGCATGCCATGCAAGTGCTCTCCCAGCTGAGCTACAGCCCCAAAATTTATGTATTGACCTTTGCTATTTTAGAATATAAAATGCTTAGCGTCAACTTAAAAATATATGCCGGGATGGCGAAATGGCAGACGCAGCAGCCTCAAAAGCTGCCGAGCGCAAGCTCATGTGGGTTCAAGTCCCTCTCCCGGTACTAAAAAAATAGGGGGCAGAATTAATTCTGCCCCCTATTCCTATTAATAACAATTAAATTAACGCCGCTTGCCGCCGCCTCTTGCCCCTCCACCGCCAGCCGGCCTTACCGATTCTGGCCTATGCGCACCGCCCTGTCCGGCTCCCCTGCCTACACCGGCGCCATGATCCCTAACTCCCTGCTTCTGGCCTCGATCACGGACGTCTTCTCTTCTATCGCGCACGTCTTCCCGACGATCAAGCCTATTTTCACGCCGGTCGCGCACATCCTCCCGGCGATCAACCCTGTCCTCCCGACGGTCGCGGACATCTTCCCCGCGGTCGCGCCGATCTTCACGACGGTCACGGACGTCTTCTCTGCGATCACGGATATCTTCTCTCCTGTCACGGACATCTTCAAGACGGTCTGCTGCCCGTGGATGCGCCTGGCCTATATCATGTTTTAATTCCTGCCTTGATCCCTTCAATGCCTGGGCTTCCTGTTTTATCTGCTGCCTATTCTCCTGGCGCGTTGTCCTTAACTGCCCCCTAAGCTCTCTTGCTTTCTCATAATCTCCTGCCTGCGTTGCCGCCCGAATCTGATCCCGCAAATCTTTTTGCTCGCTTCTTGCTTCCCCAATATCAGACTTTAACTGTTGACGCTGTTCTTTTACCTGCTGCACATCAGAAGAAATCTCCCCTTGAGCCAGAGCTTCATCTGACTCTGCAGCTGCCTTATCTAACGGTAAATACAAACAAAAACTGACAACAACCGCAAATAAAAACAACCTCTTCATTCTCCCTCCCTCCTCTCTATTTTTTGTTAATAAAACCACTAATTTAAAATACTACAATGATAACCTTAAGTCAACAGAGAATAAATCGGCCGGTTTAATTAATGAATAACAAAATTAAGCAATGTCCCGGTAACCAGGGCAACGGTAAGCATGATCAGGGAAGCCTTGATTAAATCCTTTAGCCCTAATTCCTTAAAAAATACGACAAAGGTTGCCACGCAGGGAAAAGATATCGCTAAAAGCACCGCAGTAATGAATAACTGTTTGGCGGTTAATGCCAGCGGCATAAGCATGCCCACTGCCACATCTTTGCGAAACAACCCCATCACCAAAGAAACCACGGCCTCTTTAGGTAAACCAAACAATCCTTTAATCACCGGGGCAAAGATGCCGGTTAATAAACCAAACAACTTAAAATATAAAAGAACATTGATGATCAAAACACCCACTAAGACCAGCGGCGCGGCTTCGATTAAAAATCCCTTGATCCGTAAAAACAGCTTTTTCCATAATGTCGACAGCGACGGCAGCCGGTATGGGGGAATCTCGATTAAAAGCTCCGGGCTGTAACCTTTGACCGTATGATTAAGGATTATTCCTAAAACCAGCCAAACAGCCAAAAGCACCAGATACACCCCGGAAACATACCAACCGGAGAACCTGCCCAAGAGGCCGAAGATCATTGCCTGCAATGCCACGCAAGGCACTCCGATAGAAATTAATGTCGCGGCAATAAAACGCTCGCGCCTGGATTCAAGATTACGGGTAGCTAAAATCCCGGGAACATTGCAGCCTAAACCCAACAATACCGGAATAATCGCAAAACCGTGCAGCCCTAAATGGTGTAAAATATTATCCAAAAGCATCGCTAGGCGCGGCAGGATACCGATATCCTCCAGTAATCCCAACACAAAGTAAAACGAAATGATATAAGGCAGCACCATGGCAAATTCGATATAAGGGGCGGTCGTCAATATCCCTAAAGACTGTTTAAAATCAATCCGGCCGTTAATCAGGTCCCCGATTACCAAATGGTGGATAAAACTCTCCTCACCCAGAAAAGAACTGAGCTTGGCCAAAAGAGGCTGGTAGAGGTTAAGAAATATTGGATCGGCGATCCTATTAATTAAATTTTCACCGATAAAACGCACAACCTCAAATGAAACCAGGATTATTGCGATAGCAATTAGCGCGCCGCTAAACGGCCTGACCGAGGCATCCTCCAAAATTTCCCGCAGGCTGTGATGACGATGGGTCAATTGCTGCACCTGTCCGATAATATTGCCGATTTCCTGCCAACGCTGCCGATGTGAAAATCTTTGGCGCTCTACGGGTTTGGTTTCCGCGATCCTTTCTAAAAGCAGCTTAATGCCTAAACCGGTAATCGCGCAAGTCGGGATAACCGGCACTCCCAGGATTTTTTCCAGTTTATCGACCTGAATACTCACCCCGTGATGTTTGGCCTCATCGCACATATTTAAAGCCACAATTACCGGCAGCCCCTCTTCGATAAGCTCTAAGCTCAGATAAAGATTGCGCTCCAGGTTTGTAGAATCAACGATATTGACCACCACGCACTCTTCTTTAGGGTAATCTTTTAATATCGTTACGGCTACTTCCTCGGATTTAGAGCTTGCCTCAAGCGAATATGTTCCCGGCAGGTCCACCACTTCAATCTCCTGGCCTCCGAGTTTTAAAACCCCGCGGGTAATCTCAACTGTCGTTCCGCCATAGTTAGAGGAGATAACCTGAACTCCGGTAAGCCGCGAAAAAACCACGCTCTTGCCGACATTTGGATTGCCGATTAAGAATATTTTTTTGATCATTGGATTTCGATGGTGATTTTACTGGCCACCCCATGCCCTAGGACCAGAACGCTCCTGCCAACCTTGATGGCAACCGGGCCTTTTAAACCGATATGGCTGATCTTGGCAATCTCCCTGCCTTTATAAATCCCCATGCTCATAAACTTGTTCTGCAAAGCCGGGCCGGCGGAAATATCGCAAACAATCCCTTTTTGTTTTTCCTTCATCTGCTTTAAACTTATTTTCTTCATCTTTATTGGATATACCGGTTTATTACGTTATAGACCCGGCTGGCAATGATTTTGTAGCCGCGGGCGTTGGGGTGGAAAAAATCGCTTTTCATCGCCGGGTTAGTGATAATTTTACCCAAAACTACCGGGACAAATATCGCCCCCTTCTCAGCGGCCAGTTTTTTAAAAGCCCGGCGGTATTCCTGGAAAAACATCCCGGAACTGATATCCACCAGGGCAACCATCGCCCCTTTCTCCTGGATGCGGCCGATAATTTCGCTTAAATTCCTGACCGTGTCCTCTTTGGGTATTTTTTTAAGAAAATCATTCCCGCAAAACTCCACAATCACCAGGCGCGGATTTTTAGCCAAGACATCATTATCTAAACGCTCTAAAGCAATAAATGTGGTATCTCCGTCTCCGCCGGCATTAATCACCGGAAGTTTTACTAATTTTGCCAGCGCTGCAGGGTAATCCTCCCCGGGGGAGGCGCCATAACCAAAGGTAAGGCTGTCTCCGAAACAGATAATAACCTTGCCTTTTGAATCCGCGTTTTTAATTTCCCGCTTTGCGCAGCCGGAAAAAATAATGAGTGAACAAACAGTCGTCATTGCCAGGAGCGGCAGCGACGAAGCAATCCTTTTAAAGAGATTGCTTCCTGCTTCGGCTTCGCCTCGCAGTCGCAATGACAATAATTTATTTATTCTCATACCTTAACCTCAATTGTCCGCATGCCGCCTGGATATCCTGCCCGCGCTCCTGCCTTAATGTAACATTAATCCCGCTTTTAAACAAACATTCTTTAAATGCCCCGATCTCTGCTTTTGACGGAGGGATGATCTTCAATGCGGTAATTGGGTTTGCCGGGATCAGGTTTACCTTGGCTAATCTCAGGTCTTTTAAAAGCTTAACCAGATTTTGCGCTGAAGGCAAACTAGAATTAACCCCTTTGATTAGGATATACTCAAAAGTAATCTGGCGGTTGGTTTTAGCAATATATTCATGGCAGCATTTGATTAGCGCTTCCAGGGGATACCGTTTATTTACCGGCATAAGCTGGCTGCGGGTCTTATCATCGGCTGCGTGCAAAGATATGGAAAGCTCGATCTGTAAATCCTCGCCTGCCAGCTTCTTTATCCCCGGGATAATCCCGCTGGTTGAGATGGTAATCCGCCGGGCGCCGATATTAAAGGCATAAGGGGAATTAATCATACGGATGGATTTAAGCACGTCTTCGTAATTATCCAAAGGCTCTCCGGTGCCCATAAACACTATATGCGTCAACTCCGCCTGCTGCGTATTGTTTTTTAAATAAAGCGCTTCATCCAGAATTTCGCCGACGGTTAAATTACGCTTAAATCCTTTTAGGCTGCTTGCGCAAAATTGGCAGGAAAATTTGCAGCCTACCTGCGAGGAGATGCAGCCGGTAACCCGCCGGGCCGCCGGGATATTCACCGCTTCAATCAGGTTTTTATCTTTTAACTCAAAAAGGAACTTGGTTGTCCCGTCGCTAGATCTCTGCAGGTCCGCAAGCTCAAGGCCCAGGATATAAAATTCACCGGCTAACTTCTTCCTTAAAGCTGCCGGTAAATCGC
The DNA here is from genome assembly GCA_028715785.1 of Candidatus Omnitrophota bacterium. Taxonomy (GTDB): domain Bacteria; phylum Omnitrophota; class Gorgyraeia; order Gygaellales; family Profunditerraquicolaceae; genus UBA6249. The sequence goes on along the minus strand of JAQURC010000001.1, from coordinate 38,474 downwards.
TCATGTTGTTAAAATCAAGGGCTCCTTTTTGATAGATCCATTTGAAGATTTGTCTGGCGTGGTATTTGGGAAGGCCTAAGGATTGTAATTTATCTTCCAGCTCTTTTAAACCTAATTCCTTAATATCTTGCATGATTGTATTCTAAATTAGTGTCATTGCCAGGAGGAGCGTTTTTTTGCGACGACGAAGCAATCCTAAATAATTATATATGTTTAAGATTGCTTCGGGCTTCGCCCTCGCAATGACACAAACGTAATCGTTCTTTATCAATCTTACCAACGCGGTTCTTGGGAAGACAGGCGCAAAATTCGAAATAATGCGGAATCTTAAAATGCGCCAAATGCTGGCGCAAGAAATAACGTAAATCTTCTTCGCAAACTTTCCTGCCTTCTTTAGCCACCAAAAATGCCTTGGGCGCCTCTCCTCTTAGCTTATCGGCCACTCCGATTACCGCGGCTTCCGCAATATCCGGATATTTTTGTAAGGCTGCCTCCACCTCCGGCTCAAAAACAATCTCGCCGCCGACCTTAATCATTTCTTTTTTCCTGCCGACGATATAAAGAAAACCCCGGACATCAAACCTGCCTAAGTCTCCGGTGTAAAACCAGCCAGCGCGGATAGTTTCCTGCGTTAATTCCGCATCCTTAAAATATCCGTCGGTAACTACCCAGCTCTTTACCGCTACTTCCCCTATCCGGCCTGCGGGCAACTCCTGGCCGCTCTCTGAAAATATCTTGACCTCAATCCAAGGGGCAGGGCGCCCTACGCTTTCGATATTTTCCGAGCCCATCGGCAGCACTACGGTGGGGGCATTGGTCTCGGTCAGGCCCCAGCCGTTTAAAAGATAAGCCTTGGGACAAAACTGATGAAACCTGCGTAAAGCATCCGGAGAATTGGAAGCGCCGAAAGTAACAATCCAGCGCAGGCTGGATAAATCAAATGTCTCAAACTCTTTTAACTGCAGGAGCGCGTAATACATCGAAGGGACAATCCAGAAAAAATTAACTTTATAATTCTGCACGTTTTTCAAAAAATCCAAAGGCATAAAACGCTCCATTAGGACCAGGGATAAGCCGAAAGAGAGCATATTCTGGATATAAATTAACCCGCCTAAGTGGGAGAATGGCAAAGCGCAGAGCGCGGTATCTTTTGCGCTTAAATCCGAGTTGACAAAAAAGGCCATGGATTTTGGCGGGGCATCCAATTGGGCATAATTGATCAAGACGCCTTTGGGCTTACCGGTAGTGCCGGAGGTATAAAAAATTATGGCGGGATCTTTCTCGTTAATTTCTATTCCGGGGTTTTCTTTGGCCCCCTCCTCCAGCAATTTCTCGAAACTTAAGCATTCTTTATCTTCTGACTGACAGAAAATAATATTTTTTAATAAAGGGAGCCTGGCCTTTAAATTTGCAAATGAGATACCGGCTTTATGTTTGGTAATTAAAATTTTTGCCTGGCAGTGCGCCAGGCAGGAGGTTATTTCATCTTCGGTAAGCATAAAATCCAACGGCACGCTGCAGGCGCCGATGGACCAGATCGCCAGATAGCTGACAATATATTCCGGCCGGTTAGGAAGATAAATTGCGACTAAATCATGCGGCTTGACGCCCAGCTTAAGCAGGCTGGCGCTTAGAGAAAATACCCTGTCCTTTAACCGGGCAAATGAAATCTCCTCCTGGCGGAAAATAACCGCCGTTTTCTGCCCGTATTCTTTTGCGCGCTGCTCTAAGAGTCTGGCTGCATTCATTAGAATCCGTACCAGTAATTAACCAGGGGCTTGCCTGCCTGGGACTGGTCGATAATTATATTTTTTAAACGGGTATATTCCAAAAATCCGTGCCGGCCCAGCTCCTTGCCGAAGCCGCTCTGCTTAAACCCGCCGTAAGGAAGCTGGTTATAAAACATGCCGTAAGTATTGATCCAAACCGTGCCGGCATTTATTTTTTTGGCCAAATCCTGTGCCAAAGATAAATCTTTGCTCCAAATGCAGGCAGCCAAACCAAAATCCACGCTATTGGCTAAAGCCACGGCTTCATCCGGACTGGAAAATTTATGCACCAAGACTACCGGGCCAAAAACCTCTTCCTTGGCTATATGCAAATGCGCTCCGACGTCAACTAAAACCGTGGGCTCAAAGAAATAACCGTTTTTCAGTTCCGCGTCTTCCGGAATTTTCCCCCCGCACAAGACCTGGCCTCCTTCGGCCTTTGCCTTGTCAATATAAGCAATGACTTTTTTGCGCTGCGCGTCGGTGATCAAGGGGCCCATCTGCGTTTCAAAATTATCGGCTAAACCCAATTTTATGCGTTTGGCCTTCTCGATAAAGCTGGCCAGAAAATTATCATAAATACCCTCTTGCACGAAAATCCGCGACATCGCCGTGCACATCTGCCCCTGGTTTAAAAAAATAGAGGTAAGGGAGCTATTCACCGCCACATCCAAATCCACATCATTAAATATCAAATTGGCGGATTTGCCGCCAAGCTCCATAATCAGCTTCTTCACGTTTTTGGAAGAATACTGCAGGACCTGTTTGCCTGTTTCGTTGCTGCCGGTAAAGGAGACCATATCCACGCGTTTATCCGCGCAAAGATGTTCCCCGATTTTTGCTCCGGTTGCGTTAATTACATTTACCACTCCGGCGGGAAAACCGGCTTGATGGATAATTTTTGCAAGTTCTAAGGCCGTAAGCGGAGTAAGGCTGGAGGGCTTTAAAATAACCGTGTTACCGGCAGCCAAAGCGGAAGCCAGCTTCCAACAGGCGATTAATAGCGGATAGTTCCAAGGCACAATCAAAACCACCACCCCTATAGCTTCAGAAACTATCTTGGCCTGGGCATCTTCAGGAATATTGACTTTTTCATTGTGAAGATAGGCGGCAAAATTGTCCGCCATAAACTCAAAAGTTTTCGCGCTAGAGGGGATATCCATAAAAGTAGTTTCTTTGATCGGCTTGCCGGTATTGTGTGTCTCCAACTGGGCAAGTTCTCCAGCATTAGCTAAAATGCCTTGAGCGATCTTTGAAATAAATTCCTTACGCTCAGCTAAAGAAAAATGCGGCCAGGGCCCATGATCAAAAGCTTCTCGGGCAGCGGATATAGCCAGTTCCACCTCTTTTACCGAAGCATGAGAAGACTCAGCAATCACCTTACCGGTAGAGGGATTAATGATATTCTGTTTTTCCGCGGTTTCGATAAATTGTCCGTTGATATAAAGCGGGCATTTTAAATTCATTTGATTTTTACCTCCCGGAATAAAACAAAAAGGCGGTTAAACGGGACATACCATTTGGAAAGCTGGCCTAATTGGCCGCTTAATTTCATTTTACCCTGGGTAACTGCCACAAATGAATCCAGTTTGCCTAAAAATACCTGCTCCCATACAGGCCGGGGCGCGGAAATAACAAAAGGGGCAAGGCTGTCAGTATCCAGTTTTACGATTTTGCCTTGCTCAAAACTAAATTTAAAAACCTCGCTCGTGTCATCGAGCTTGATCGCCAGCTGCACCGTCAGGCCCAGCTCTTTTCCCTTTTGGGCGATAAACTCATCCTTGTTGACTAAATCCACGATTGCCTGGATATGCGGCAGGCTAAACATGGCATAGGCCGGGTCATTGCGCTTTAAATCATCTTTTAAAGCCAAGTCTAAATCATCCAAAATGTTTTTATCAAACAGCCGGCCAACGGCGGCGCTTTTAACCGCCTCCTCTAATGCTTCGGTAATACTTAGGGCCTCTTCAAACTTATCGCCAATTGCCACTGTCCCGTGATTCTTCAAGATAACCAGATTATTTGTTTTTAATGCCGCGATAACCGGCGCAGGAGCCGTCACCGTCGGGGTTTCCTGGGGGATTACCGGAATATCTCCGAGATAAAATTTAGTTTCAAAACTCATTGCCTTAAGCGTTTTGGCGACGGCAAAATATCCGTTAATTAGCGGCGGATGGCAATGGATTACAACCTTAGCCGGAAAATTTTTATAGACTAAACTGTGCAAAGGCAGTTCGGAGCTGGGGTTCGGCCCTGCCTCGGATTTACCGGTGGCTAAATTTACCTTAACGATATCGCTTTCTTTTAACTGGCCCAAGGCTGTTCCGGTGGCGGTAATCAGGATATTCTCGCTGTCAAGCCGTGCGCTTAAATTTCCGGACTTGGCTACGGCCAGGCCGGCAGCATAAAGCCGCCTGCCTACCTGGATAATTTCCAGTTTTAATTCCTGCTCTGGCATTTAAACCCCCAAATGAATATGCCGGGTAATTAATTTTGCCGGCGTAACGTCAAAGGCCGGATAATACGCTTTAACCTCTTTGGGCGCCAAATGCAGCCCCTGATAAATTTTTAATTCATTATCCGGCCGGATTTCAATTTTAATTTCTTTTCCGCTTTTTAATTTCGATGCCGGCGGACAGATTACGTAAAAAGGAATCTTGAAATACCTGGCGACTACCGCGATCTGATAGGTGCCGATCTTATTGGCGATGTCCCCGTTTAAGGTTAAGTGGTCTGCTCCGACGATAACTTTGGTCACTCTACCTAACGATAATAAATATGCCACCATATTATCGGTGATGATCGTAACATCAAAACCCGCGCGCTGGATTTCCCAGGCAGTAAGGCGCGAGCCTTGCAAATACGGACGGGTTTCCGTAACGTAAAAACTTATTTTCTTGCCCTGCTCTTTGGCAAACTCGGCAATTAAGGGCATCAGGCCGCTGATATTACAGTGTGTCAAGACTACATCGCCGTCTTTAAGTAATTTAGCCGCCTCCCTGGCCTGCTCGATACGTTTGGTTTTAAGCATCGCTAGGAAACCTAAAATACTTTTTTCAAGCGGCGCGCCGCCTTTTTCCCAGCTTAAAACCATATCGGTTAAAAATTTAAAGGATAGGGTCGGCCGGGTGGCGTTAATGGCTTTGGCGACTTTGGCTAAATTTTTATTCTGCCGCTTGCTTAAAAGAAAGGCATACATTACCAAAAGCACCTGGCCTACGGCGCGGGTCTTCATCTGCTTGATTGCCCGGCATGCCTCTAAGTAATTTTTGGCCTTGAGATAAACCAACCTTTGCGGCAATTTAGTTTCATCCAAGATGTAAATTACATTGCCCTTCAATTGTATCGGCCAAAATAAGGGAGAAAATTTCATAGTCATTTTAGTGTCATTGCGAGGAGCGCAGCGGTTGCGAGGCGAAGCCGAAGCAAACCAGCAGCCCCTCGCAACCGGATTCCTTCGCTTCGCTCGGAACAGGCTGCGCAATCTTAAAAGCGAGATTGCTTCGCCCCTTCGGGGCTCGCAATGACAAGTTTATTTGCCCTCTAATTTTTTAACTAATTCCAATGCAATCTTTATTAAATTACTTTCCGCCATATAATAAAGTGGATTCATAAAGCCCATCTCTCCGGTGATCACGTTATCGCTTACCGCCAGGATTGATCCGGCTTTAATATTATAAGTCTGGCAGATAGTCAAGAGCGTTGAGGAAACCATATCTACCGCCCTTGCTCCTTCTTTGCGCTTGGCTTCGACAATTTCGCGGGTTTCGCGTAAAAGCGCATCCGTAGTCCATGCCTTGCCGCGGTGCACGTTTAACCCCATGCCTTTGGCAATCTCAAAAAGAAGGTCGGAGATCTTCTTGTCACTGACTGTTTTAAAATCTTTATCCACATAATAAGGGGTTACCCCGTCCCCGCGGATAACCTCATCTACTACAAACAGATCGCCAACTTTGATATTTTCATCAAGGGCGCCGGCTGTGCCGATGCGGATAATATTTTGTATCCCGGCATTGCACATTACCTCGGTAGTAATCGAAGTGTCCGTGGAAAACCTCCCGCCGTTAATCCCGGTAACCTTGATCCCCTCATAAGTGCCGGTATACATAGTGTATTCCATAAACGAAAAATTACGCACCGGGTTTTCTATTTTTTTCATTAAAACATCCAGCCGGTCGCGCGGCCCGGGAACAATGGCGTATTTGCCCACATCCTGCCTCCGAAGCTGGACCATTTCCGTTAAATCCTTGCCTGTGAGATGAACATTCTTCTGCATTTGCATTTTAGTTTCTCCTCTTAATTACGATTACGCCCGGTACATAATTACGTTTGCTTTTTCGAGAGTAACCAGCCCTTCCTTAACCATGCTATCCAACTGCGGAATAAACTGATTGATTTTCTCTTCGCTATCCACGATTTCAATAACCACCGGCAGGTCCTCGGAAAGCCGCAATAAATTAGCGGTATGCATATGGCTTTTACAGCCAAACCCCATAAATCCTTTGATTGCCGTTGCCCCGGCCAATTTTTCCTTCTTGGCCAACAATATAATCTCCTCATAAAGCGGCCGGCCGTTCCATTTGTCCGCCTCACCGATAAAAATCCTTAAAAGCTTTCCATCCGCGGGAATTTTCATATTATCTCTCCTAATAAGCTGCCTATCCTGAATAATATAAAACCAAAAATTACGCTGGCAAAAATATTGGTAAAAGCGCGGACTGCCTGGCCATTCCTGACTAAACTGTCGGTTTCAAAGATCAAGGTTGAAAATGTGGTATACGCTCCGCAAAAACCGATCATCAACAGGATCCTGGCATCCGGGCCCAGGATAAATTTCTTATCCGATAAAGAAGCTAGAAAACCCAGGATAAAACAGCCGCTGATATTGACAATTAAGGTGCCGTAAGGGAACCCGGCGCCCATAAACCTGTAAACAACGCCGGCCAAAAGATACCTGGCAATTGTCCCCGCCGCTCCCCCGATAATTAAATTCAATAATTTTATCATAATCCTTACTCCGTTTTGCGGTGACGAGACTTGCTCGGTTAAATTTTACTCGAAGGATATTGTGGAGCGTGCATTAGAAATTTTTCGGCAAATGTGTGCAAGGAGTTACGGCGAGCGCAGGCAATCTCATAATACGCAAGGAACACTGCGCTGCCGGAGCGAGCCGTAAACCGCAGCACACGGCGAAAAATTTCGCACGCGAACAATATCCTGAAAGAGCAAAATACTAAAGAACAAATAATTTTTCTAAATTTCCCCCCAGGATATTCTGTTTATTCTCCTGGGATATATCCAAATCGTTGACGGCTTTGATGCCGCTGGCAACATCTTTCTTTGCCGGCCAGTCGCTGCCCCACAAAATATGTTTAGGCCCCATAAGTTCAAGGGCAAGCAGAAAATTCGCGCTAGTAGTATCGCCGCTGGTATCAACGTAAATATTCTTAAGATAATCCGAAGGAAGCCCCTGCAGGTCTTTGACAAAGTTCATCCCCCGCAGCATCTGATAGGTGGCGTCAAAACGCTGCTTAAGATAGCAGATTGCCCCGCCGAAATGGGCGAAAATAAATTTTACTTTAGGATACTGGCGCAAAATATCCGACATTAAAAGCTTGCCGATTGAAATCGTGGTGTCAAAAACATATTCAACAACCGGAGTAAGCAGCGGATCCTTGACCCGCTCAAAACCTATCGGGTTTACAATCTGCGGATGCACAAAGATCGGGATATCCTTCTCTTGCGCTTCTTTATATATAGGTAAAAACATCTTATCGTCTAAATATATACCGTTATAGCTTGAGGCAAGGGAAATTGCCTTAAAACCCAGTTCATTGATTGCCCGCCTTAGCTCTTCCAGCATATCGACGGAATTATCCACAGGCAAAACTGCGGCGCCGATAAATCTTTTGGGATGGGCCTTTAAAATTTTGGCGACATTATCATTATAAATATGCGCCACTTGGCTGACACTGCCTAATTTCAAATGCGCGTCCGAATTAGGATAACTTAAAACCGCCCGGTTGATCCCCAGCGCCTCCATGATCGCCAGCTGCGCCTGGATATCCCCCCAGCCCTTATGGAAAAAATGGGCATTATTAATTATTTCATCCGGCAGCCAGTGGCTATGCGCGTCGATTAACATCAATGCTCCGTGCTCTTTAAGATGCGTTCGGCCATCTCTTTTTCATAAAGGGACCTGATCTCTTCCAGCCCCCTCCTGCCCAACCCCCTGACGATTACCTTCTCAATCGCATTCAGTTTTATTTCCGAGAAAATAAAATCCGGATTGATCTTTCTATGCTGGTCCCTGAGTTCTGAACAGGCCTTTTCCTTATTTTCGATATATTTCTGAAAATCGTTGATCTGCCTCTGCAGGGCATCTTTTTCATGGGGAAGGTAGGAACCTAAAAGCTCTTTCTCCATTTCCGCCAGGATATCCTTATCGATATCGACTTGCGTAAACTTGCGTTCATATTTATCAAAGGTTTCTTTGGCGGTTTTATAGAGCCAGATAAAATAACGTTTCTTTAAATTTTTAACATCCTGGTTATTCATATCCCCACCTTTCTTATTTTCTAACCAGCTCCACCGTGTCAAAATAAAAAGTCCCTTTTGATCCGGGAAGCGGTTCAAATTGGAAGATCTTAACCGGAAAATCCAACTGCTTGTTATTGTCCGCGTCGTTTGGCTGCCAATCGTCGCGCACGACAAATTTATCAAAACTGCAAACTACTTTCTTCCAGCCTTTAAAATCATCCTCGGTCATAAAACGCCAGATCTCCCCGCCGTTATCTTTTATATCAAAAGCGATTTTCGCTTTAGAATCCGCTCCGTAAACATAGAATGATATCGCGCTGTATTCTTCCCATTTAATATCCGAAGGCTGGATTGGCCAGTTAGCGTTCCTGGCGTCAAGCCCAAAGCCGCGGGCTACATAAATATATCCTCCCGGAGATGCGTCATAAACTACCTTTAATGCCTGATTGCCGCTATTTTTAATATCACTAGCCGCTGTTACCTCCACGCTTGAGCCGTTACCTGCGCCGAAATCAACCGTTCCTTCGGGGCCGCCGGTAACTGAAATTTCAAAATCATCAATTAATAAATTACCGCCTTCAGCTAAACAAACCCCTGCCGTAAATAAAACTACTGTTGCTGCCGCAAAAAATATTTTTTTCATTTCTTCTCTCCGCTTATTTTCCCGGGTGCTGCTGTTTAAACGGTATTACCGGAGCAGTCCAAGGTGTTTGTTGGTTAATTACCGAGATCTCAAGAGGACAAACATTAGCCGGCACAGTCAAAGCAAAACGCACCGCATCCTCGATTGCCTGCGTGCTCATAAGGCGCGATGTATCGCTGGTAATATCCTTAAGCTTGCCGGTTAAATCCGTATCGGTGACTCCGGGTAAAATAGAAGTAACCTTGATCCCGTGGTCGCGCAACTCCCAAAACAGGCCTTTTGAAAAAGCGCGCAGGCCGACTTTAAGCGAGCTGTAAACAATGAAATTTCTGGGGACAGGATCCACCAGCGTCGAGCCGGAAACGATATTGATGATCGCCCCGTATTTTTGTTTGATCATATCGTTAATTACCAGGCGGATTAACCGCACATAGCCCAGATAATTCGTATGCGCCAATTTTTCAAAATCCTCGATCGGCTGCTCGTTAAAAGGATATTGCGAGGAAACTCCGGCGCAATTAATCAAAATATCGACTTTGCCGAATTCAGCTTTAGCCTTGTTTACCAAATTTTCCAAGTCCTCTAATTTTGTGACGTCGCAGGCAACCGGCAATACCCGGACCTTATATTTCCTGGCAAGCTCATCCGCAGTTTCTTCTAAAGGGCCTTGTCCTCTGGCGCCGATAACTAAATTTATGCCCAAACCTGCTGCGGTTGAAGCTAAAGATTTACCGATACCGCGGCTGGCACCGGTAACAATGGCAATCCTGCCTTTTAAATCTGTGCTCATAATTAACCTCCCGTATAATCCTAACCTGACCGTAGCGGACGTTTAAACGTCCGCTACATTGTGAATAACCTTTATTTAAGTGCTGCCTCTTCAATAACCTTCTTAAAAATCAATAAGTTCTCTTTGGAATGTTTATTGATAAAACCTTCCACCTGCTCATCGTTAAACTTGGCCTTTTCATCCATCTGGAAATGCTGGATCCAAGTTAACTCTATCCCTTCGGGCTTTGGCGTATAGAGCCAGATAATTTTCATATAATTAAAGGGGAATTTCGGTTCATAGCGCTCCGAATAGGTAAAGAAATTATCCTTGTATAACAATCTCCAGGAAACCCAGGATTTATCTTCGTCGTCGGTAAGGCGAAAAGTGATTTTGTTGGCTTCTTTTTTTAGGATTTCGGCTTTTTTATATTCGCTGCCGAACAACTGCGTCCAGCGCGGGATGTCATTAGAGATATCAAAAACTAACTCATAAGGCGCCTTAATAATTATTGAATTGCAAGTATGTCCCATTTCATCCTCCGCTATTATTTTGCTTTTTTAGATTTTGATAAAACGGGTGGCTTGGGTGTTTTCGACGCGCGTTTAGCGCTAGAAAATACCCAAGACAGGACCCGTTTTACGCCATTAATCTAAAAAAGCCACCACTCTGGCCCAGGCGGCCCCGGTATTTTTGATGCGTATAGGAAAACAGATAATTTTAAATCCACAATCCGGCAACTTCTCTAAGTTAGCCAGGCGTTCTATATGAATAAATTCTCTTTTCCGTCCATAAAAATGCGCCGGATAAAAAGTTTTGGGGTCCCCTGTTTCCAGGAATTCCTTAAGCATAAATTTGTATGGCCGGTCAATCCCCATCGTGTCTGTGCCAAAGATTTTAATTCCTTTATCCAAAAGATAACCGATGGCCCCAGGATCAACCCCGGGATAATCCGAGAAATATTTTGGCCCGCCATAGAGCTTATCGGCGGCGGTGTGCAATAACACAATATCTAAAGGCTTAAGCTGATAATTTATCTTTTTCAGGGCGCTTTCTATATCCGGCGCCTTGATTACTTCATTGGGTCTTTTATGCCGGAAGTCAAGTTTAACCCCGTCCTGGTAACAATATTCTAACGGGATCTCATCCGCGGTCTTGGAAGGGCGATTTTCTGATTTTGATCCATAATGGAAGGAGTAATCCAGGTGTGTTCCTATATGCACCGGAGCATGTACAATCTCCAAAGAGAGGAATTCTTCATCGGGCAGCTGCCCCTTTCTGACGATGCGGGCGCCTAAGGCGTATTTTATTCTGCCTAAGAGGGTCTTGCCCATAATCACCCGGTTGAACTTATCGACGCCGGCTTTATGGGTTATCCGCTCGATCTCAACCTTGTGCACCTCAAAAGCCTTTTCATCGATGGGCAGGCTCAAGTCAACAATCTTCACCCCTCTAACTCCTTTCCCATTCCCGTAGTAGGGGAGGTTTAAACCTCCCCTACTCTGTGGATAACTTTGGCTGGATATTATTTACGATATCGTTAATGGTCGAATTCTTGGTGATCTCCTTGGGGCTAAGCTTGACCCCAAATGATTTTTCCAGGGCAATTACCGACTCCACCATCTCGGTAGAATCCACGCCGATACTGTTGATCAAAGATACCTCATCCTTTAACTCTTCAATTTTAACTTTTAGCAAATTCGCCAACACTTCTTTAACTTTTATTTTTATATCCATTTATTCTCCTAGCCCACAAGGGCACACCCGCGCAATTCCTATAAGCGCGGGGTGGCACATTATATCTGCACTTCGCCTTTTGTCGCGACTGCTTCCCATTTGCCTATTCCATCCATAACATCCTTGAAACAGAGCTTGGCTAACGGATCAAAATTACTCTCCATAATCCTGTTTATCCGCCCGGGCTTTGAGAAAAATTCACGCATGCACCAGGAACCCAAACGGCCAAGGTCTTCTGTGGATAGATGGTCCGTAGGGATTACCGGATGGAGAAAATCCCATTGGCTAAAATCTACTTTCTTAGGATCAATCCAGTTTTTCTTTAGAGCAATCCTCCACATCGGTGAATTCGGGGCAGGGGTAACATAACCTACCCATAAAATATCCGGGTCCACCATATCGGTAAACTCAAACCTCTGCTTGACGATAGCCTCGGTGTCATAATCAAAACCCATCATGATATCCGCCACGATAGCGATATCATTCTTGCGTAAGATCTCTATGGTTTTTTTAATCTGGTCGATAGTAATGCCTTTGGCGATCCGTTTAAGCTCTGACTGGGTCGTCACCTCGATGCCAAAAACGCCCATGAATAAACCATTTTCTTTCATCAGGGGCAGGATGGATTCGCAATTGACCCAATCAACAGCCCGGCCTAAAGATACCCACTTGATTGGATTATTCGATGCTTTTTTAAGTTCGCAAAACTTCTGCACTCTTTTAGGGTCGACATTAAAATTATCGTCCTGAATAACTACGACTTTAACCCCGTATTTTCTATGCAGAAGATTCATTTCTTCCATGACTCTTTCCGGAGATTTAGCCCGCCATTTCAAGAAATCTGAAGGCGAACGCGGATCAAACTGGTCCCATTCGTAGCAAAAAGTACAGGCTGAAGGGCAGCCCCTTGAGGTTACCATATCCACAAACGGTTTCCAATAAGTATGGCCCACGTATTTATCCATCGGAAATAAATCATAAGCCGGCAAAGGAAGCTTGTCTAAATCTTCCATCAGCGGCTTATGCGGGCCCATAACAATTGCCCCGTCAATACGGGAAGTAACGCCACCCACATCGCCAAGCGGCTTATTTTTATCTATTGCTTCGATCAAGTCTCCGAAAGATTCCTCTTCACCCATAACCACAAAGTCAACCGCGGAGTTCTCCTCTAATGTCGGCACCGGCATTGCTGAATACCATAGCCCGCCGAGAATTATTTTTGTTTTAGGCAGCGCTTTTTTAATCCCAATGGCCGCGTCTTTAAAATGCCGTAATACGCCGTAGCCGCCATAACCGTGCAGTTGCTCTCCCATGACCACTACATCCGGGTTTTTTGCCTTTACCTGCTCCACCAGCTGCTCCATGGGTATTTCCAGGGCCCTTCCGTCGATGACCGCGACATCTTCGTAACCCCTCTCCCGCGCATACGCAGCCCAGTGCGCGTAAAGCTGGTTCGGTGACCGGTGAATGCCGTGCGTCGCCCACGCGCCTACCCTGGGCATAACGAATAATATTTTCATTTTTTTCCTCCGTTTTTCTCAACTACTAGAACCGAATTAATCCCGCCGCGGCCGCGCGAGATGATCAAAGACTTGCTTACTTTATATTCCCTGGCTTCACCGGCCACATAATTTAAATTGTTCAAAACCGGGGCCTCTAAATTTAAAGTCGGGGCAACCAAACCGTGCTCCATAGTTAAAAGCGCGATAATCATATCCAATGCCCCGGATGCGCCGAGCAAATTCCCGAACATGGATTTGGGGCAGCTGAGCGGAATATTTTTTAAATTATTTCCAAAAACCAGTTTCAACGCCGCAATTTCAGAATTATCCCAAAGATCAACTGCTAAACCATCTAAACTGATATAACCGATCTCTTCGGGATTTACCTTTGCGTCACTAAGCGCCATATTAATGGCGCGCGCCAACTCTTTGCCGTCACTGGCGCAATTAATCCTATCCGCCCCGTCACAAGTGGTGCCGTATCCGCTAATTACCCCTAAAATATTTGCTCCTCTTTCTTGGGCGCGCGGGATACTTTCCATTACTACAATTCCGGCGCCTTCGCCGATGACAAAACCGCTGCGCTGTTTATCGAATGGCCGGTACGCTCCCTGGGGATTGTTGTTATTCTTAGATAGCGCCCCATAAGTATTACAACATAATAAGGCATACGGGGTAACCGGAGCCTCCATCCCCCCTGCCAAAATCATATTTAGTTTGTTTTTAGCTAAAACTTTCCTGGCGTACCCTAAAGCCATCGAAGAGCTGGCCCGGTCGCTGACCACGGTCTTGCTAAAACCTTTTATTCCATAATAAATGGAGACCTGCCCCTGGGGAGCCGCGGGAAACCAGGCCGAGGCCATATAAGGCGAAACGCCCTCCCGGCCTTCTAAATATAAATCCCTTAATTCGGTTTCAGCATACAGCCAGCCGCCGATAGCGTTGCCCAAAAAAATCCCCACAAGACTTGGATCCTCATTTTTAATATCGATCCCGGCGTCCTGCAGGGCCATCTCCGAAGCCACCAGCGCCATATGCGAAAAGGCGTCGATTTTTTTTAAGAGCCTTTCGGAAATATGGCTGTATTTTTCCAAATCGTCGATCTGGCCGGCAATATGCGCCGGGTATAATGAGGCGTCAAAACGGGTGATCTTTTTAATAAACGAGCGCCCGCTTTTAAGGTTTGCCCAGAACTGCCGCTTTCCGATACCCGAAGGGCTGACTACGCCGATGCCGGTAATTGCGATTTTTTCCATTATTCTAAGTTATCCACAGAGTAGGGGAGGTTTAAACCTCCCCTACTCTGGATTACTCCTTAAACCTTTTTAAAACCAATGACGAATGTATCCCTGAAAAACCGCTGCTGGTTTTTATGATCGTGTTAACTTTTTTCTGGATTGCCTGATTGGGAATATAATATAAATCGCACTGCGGGTCTTTTTCGTCCTGATTTATCGTCGGAGGCAGGATGTTTTTTTCAAACATCATCGAAACCATGGTCATCTCAATGGCATTTGCCGCAGCCAGGGGATGTCCGATCATGGACTTAAGCGAACTGATCGGCAGCTTATAAGCATACTGGCCGAAAATCGCCTTGTAGGCGTTGGTTTCAAAAATATCATTCATCCGCGTGCTTGAGCCATGGGCGTTAATATAATCAATTTCATCCGGTTTTATTTCCGCATCTTTTAAAGCCAAGCTGATACAGGTTTCCATTGCCCGGCCGTCGGAAGGCAGGTCGGTCATGTGAAAGGCATTACAGCTGGTGCCAAAACCTAACACTTCGCAATAAATCGGGGCATTGCGTTTTAAAGCGTGATTTAATTCTTCAAGGACTAGAATCCCCGCCCCTTCTCCGAGCACAAATCCGTCGCGCTGATTATCAAAAGGGCGCGATGCTTTCTGCGGATGGTCATTGTGCACGGATAAAACATTGACCACATCAAAAGCGCCGAAGGTGATCGGGGTAAGCGGGGCTTCCGCGGCCCCGCAGATCATTACATCCTGCTCCCCATCCTGGATACTTTCTAAACCAAAACCCAATGAATCCGTGCCGGCAGTGCATCCGGTAGAAATAGTATTGCAAATCCCTTTTAAGCCAAAACGCGCGCTGATTTCTATCGAAGGAGTGTTAAACATCGCCGCGTCGTATAAATCCGGCCGCACTAAAGCCGGATTAATCGGTTTTTTCCCGTCCTCGGTAACTAAAGCAAACTCCTCCTCCATATATTTTGTCCCGCAGATGGCATTGGCCAAACAAACTCCGATGCGCCGGGTATCTTCTTTGGAAAAATCTAATTTACTGTCCTCTACCGCCATTTTGCCGGCAGTTACCCCGAACTGCACATAGCGGTCCATACGCATGGCCTCCTGGTGGTTCAGCCCTAATTTAAAAGGGTCAAAATCCCTGACTTCGGCGGCAATCTTGGTATTAAAAACCGAGACGTCAAAGCCGTCAACTAAACGTACCCCGCTTTTTCCGCTGGAAAAACCTTCCCAGGCGTTATATTTACCAATGCCGTTTGGCGAAATTACTCCAATGCCGGTAATCACAACTCGTCGTTTATTCATATAATATTCCTTCTTGTGTCATTGCGAGGTCACGAAGTGCCCGAAGCAATCTCGCTTTTAGTGATTGCTTCGTCGCTACGCTCCTCGCAATGACAAGGGTCGTAAATTACTTTAATGATTATTCGACCCTTGTCACCTTAAACACAATATTGCCGCCGTCCGGGCAGGTAACCGTATCGATTGAATCCGGATCCGGCATAAAGAAAAATTTGGCTCCGAAATTTAAGGCAAACAATGCCGGAAAAGCCGTGTGGAATGCCGCCCCGCAAAAACCCGGGATACATTTTAAACCCTGCGTCTCCCATTTGTCCCCGACTTTATATCCAAAGGCGCATTTCCCTTTTGCCTCAACTACCTCAATAACCATCTTCTTGGGATTTGGCCCTTTATGCCGGGGATCTCTTGGGACAACCTCAAGTTTACCCCCTTTATCTAAAATCTCGGCCTTAAATTCCAGCTTTCCTCCGTCGGGGCAGGTGACCAGTAAAGAGCGTTGGTTATCGCGGAACCCGAATTTTGCCCCAAAGCTCAAAGCATAGATTACCGGAAAAAGCGCGTGCGCCAGCCCTAAGCAAAAATGGACCGGGGCGTGGGTAAAATCTTCTAAAATAATTTCATCGCCGCTTTTATAACCGTGGTAACAATCCCCCAAGACTTGGGTTACGGTAAGTTTTAAGCGGGGAAAAGGGGTTTTAACTTCTTTCATTTTTCTAAATCAACTCTTTTGTTTTCTGGATTAAATCTTCTTTGCTGAAAAACCGGTTATTCTTTTCCACCTGATGCACCATCTCCACTAAAATCTTATTTAAAGGAGCCTGCATAGAATTCTCTTCGGCCAGGCGCACAAATTCACCGTTAATATAATCGATCTCCGAAAGGTTACCGCGCATTATGCTCTGTAGTATCGAACCGTATAACGGTTCTTTGCTCAGGTTTTTCATGCGTTCCGAAAAAACCTGGGCCGCCAACTCGCTGGGCATCGAAGTAAGCTTGGTAAGGTTTTCCAGCGGGAACCCCGGGAGAGAGACCAGATCTATCCCGATATAATCGATAATCCTGAAGGCTTCTTTCCAGATAGCGATACTGATCCGGCTGACCGCCAGGTCGCTAAAGACCTCCTGCATGCTCTTGCCGATGATTGCCGGCAGGCAATTGCTGGCATTGACAAAAATCTTCAAATATTTCATCCCCTTTATGTCTTTGCTTATTATCGTCGGGAACGCCTTATCTAAAACCAGGCTCACGGACAGCAGAGACTCGGAAGGATTGGGATTAAAGAAACTCCCCAATACCCAGCTGCCTTCGAAATTATGCACTACCTTGCCCGGCTCTAAGTTGGTTGCACCGAACATGACTATGCTGGAAATAACCTTCTGCGCAGGCACGTACCGGGCAACCAGACTATCCGCCCGGACGCCGTTTTGAATGGTCAACAAGAGGGAGTTCTGCAGTAAATGCGAGTTATCCTGCAAAACAGAATTGATATCCTGTGTTTTAGTAGCCAGGATCGCTAAATCCGGGACATAGTTCAGGGTGTCGGAAATGCCGATATGCGCCAAAAGATTGCCCCTGATCCCTGAAACAATAATACCGTTTTCTCTAATCGCCTTGACCGCACCACTGCGGCCGACTAAGGTTACATCTTCGCCCTTTTCCTTAAGATAAGCGGCAACCAAACAGCCTATGGCCCCGGCGCCAATGATTGCTATACGCATCACCGAGTCTCCTTTGGAAAACCGTACTTTTTATAATCAAAACCATTCTGCTCAAGAAGACGGACCATCATGCTGTAGAACGGCGAGGGGACATCGGAGAAAAAAGCGGCGATCACATCCCGATCTTCCACCTGGCTGCAATTACGATTGCCGGCGATTTTCTCTGCTTGGCGGCTGACCACTGATTCGGTAATATGCCGATGGAATACGGGTATTTTGGAAATCAGGGTCTTAAATTTACTTTCAGTTTCAGCTTCCCAAATCATTCCCTAACCTTATTGAAATTAATGAGTTTAGCTCCAAAAACAACCGGCGCGCTCCTGTTATATAGTAAAATTTTACTATTTAATCTTAATAAATATAGTCTTCTTTGTCAAGCCAATTATTGTTCATTCCAGGAGAGAATCGTTTTGCTTGCCGGATGGATAACAATGCTATAGCGCACCCCCTGCCTGCCGCCGGAGTAAGGGATAATATTAAAACGCAGATACTCTGATTTTACATCCAGGACGGGAAGCAGCCCCAGGAGAGCCTGCTCCTGCTTTAAACTCAAAAAGGTAAACGCCCTTAAATCATCGAGTATCTTACTGGCACTGGAAAAACCATAACCCAGATCTTCGGTGGATGCCGGATCGGGATTGGGGATCTTGTGCTCTTGCCGAAAACGCAAAATCACTCCCACCAACTCATCATCTAAACCCAAGGCTAAAAGTACCGCTTTGCCTGCGGTATTAATATTTATTTTCCCTGCCCCATACACAGTGATCAAATCCTTAAAAAGCATAAAATTATCGCGGCCCATGCCTTCGACTAAAAACACTTCATTGATCGAGCTAAAAGGGCGCAGCCCGGAATTAACTGTTTTTTCCGCCAGCTCTTCATCCATCCCCGGCAGCCTCATCAGCACATCCTTGGAAGCGGTATTTAAATTAATCAGCGCGCTCTCGTCGATAATCTGGCTGGTAACAACCGGGCTTTTATCGGCGGGGCCGCTTTTATCCGCAAAATAGTATCTGTAAGAATTGCCCCCGCACAAGGCCGTTTCATTCTCTTTGGTTAATTCATCAAAGGTATCAAAAGCAGGGCTAATGTCCGTTTGCCTTAAGTAGAATACTTCTTTTAACGCTCCTCTGGCCATGGGCAAAGAAAAACATAACCGTTGATAAGTCCTGGCAAACTTGATCTCCTGGAAAACCAGGCCGGACAAACCCATGCCCAATATGGAAAGGATCATTATCGCCCAGAGGCAGACCACCAGGATGCTTGCTTTCTTATGGCCTTCTGGCTTATGTTTATGCTTTGGGTAAAAATACCGTCGAGACATATTCTTGGGTTTGGCTGGTAACGGTTAACTTAACGGCAACAGGCAGATAATCCTGCTGCCATTCATCTATCCACTTATATTCGTTCTTAGCCAGGTCTAAAACAAGGTAGCTGAATTTTATTTCTTTGACCTTGGATAAAAAAACCACGGGCTTGGATTTAAACTGCGCGTCTATTTTTCCCTCGGGGGTAATGATCTGGCTTAGTTTATCCGCTACGCGCATAAAACAAGAAGAGGCGTCATCAAAATAATAAGTTATACGGCAGGGGATATAATCGGAATTACCGGGGAAACTAATTTTTGTTTTAGCGCCAAGGAACAACTGCTTCCTGCAAGCGGGAAGTTCCCTTAATTCCCTGGAAAATCTCTCGGTTTTAAGCAAGATCTTCTGCTGGGCAAGGTCAATATTTTTTACGCGGCTTAAAACAGATGCGCCTGAACTAAAAGTCGAATAGATGGCGATGCTTACGACGGAAAATATAGAAACCGCGATAAGCAGCTCCACTAAAGTGAAGGCGCCTAGTTTATTGTTTTTGTCTGGGCAGGTATGTGGAAAGGGCGACATTTTTTGTGGCATTCTGTTCCTGCCAGCTAAGGCTCAGGCAGGCCTTTACGAGAATTTTAGCTAAATCTTTTGGCAGGGTCATCTCAATGATTTCCTGTTTATAATCATAATTTTTAGCGGAAGATTTTAAAATATCCCGGCTAACGGAAGCGGATAAGCCGTCTTTTAAACTGGAGGCCTCAAGGGCATCCAGCTTTTCTCGCCCCAGGCGCAAAGCTTCGATGCTGTTAGCCGTAGAGTTTATTCCTCTTAAGGCAACAATATAGGAATTGGCCGCCAGGGTCAAACCAAATCCCAGTATCAATACGCTGATCATAATCTCGACTAAAGTGAACCCTTTCAAATTATTCACCCCAGTTTATAATATCGTCTGTTGTGCCGGGTTGTCCATCCTTACCGGCAGAAAAAAGATCGTAGCCATCCGGATTATGGTCGCCCGGGGCTTTATATAGATAAGGTTTATTCCAGGGGTCCATCGGCCTCTTCTTTAAATATGGGCCATGCCAGCTATCCCCCTCCGCCGGCGGGCGCGTCCTCAGGTAATCCAGGGATTCAGGATAGCGGCCCATATCCATCTCATAAAGATCAAGGGCAAGCGGGATACTGGAATTAATATCTGTTTTTGCCGCCTGCGCGCGCGCCTGCTCGGAGCGGCCGGCAAGCCTAGGGACGACCATCGCCGATAAAACTCCGATAATAATTACTACCAGCATTAACTCAATCAAGGTAAAAGCTTTTTTCATGGACGCCTCCCTGGTTAGTTATTAACAGCTGTAGGGGAGGTTTAAACCTCCCCTACTACATATTAGGCGACACTTAAGAAAATGAAACTCCTAATATGGTTGCATCTATTTTTAAAACGCTTCCGGTTTCATCCTTGGCAGACAAACTGATTTTCTCAACCTCCAACAAAATATTTGCCCCTTCAATCCCGGAGATAAAATCCAGGATATTTTTCAGCTGGCCTTCGGCGCGCAAGGAAACACGGTAAAGCGTAACCACTCCGCCCTTTACCTTGGTCGCCCCGATTGCATTCATGTCTAATATTTGCAGTTTGGATCTCCTGGCTTCAGCCTCAACCTTGCTCATCACCATCGCTGATTTTTCTTCGTCAGATCCCCGGAGGCTGGAATAACCTTCGATTTGTTTTTGCGCCTTAAGGATCTGGGTGCGGTTATGGTTTAAGGCCAGGTATTTACGTATAGCCATTTTAGACTGCTCTATCTCTGCGGAAAAAACAGCGGTTTTTTCGTATATCGGGCCCAGGACAAAGCTTTTAACCATAAATAACCCCAGCAATAAACCGATGCATGCCGATAATATTTTTTCCTTGGAAGTCAGTTCTCTCATTTTACGACAACCTCAAAATCAACCACATCCTTATCCTTTAATTTACGCCTGCGGGTGTAACGGTTTTGCGCGCCCTTAAAAGATTCGGAATTGCTAAGAGTATTGGTAAAAGCTAAAATATCCGGGATCTGTTGCGCGTACCCCCTGAAAGACAGGCTCTTTTGAAGCTCCCAGTTAAAATTGGTAATGGTTACGCTCTCCGGGCATAATCTATTTAGCGAATATAAAGAAGATAATACCGAAGACTTGGAGTCTACGTATTGCCTGGCAATTTTTAATTTTTCGGTAATATCCTCCAGGTCCTTGGTCTCTTTAGCTAAAGAGACAACTCTCCCCTTGAGGCTGGCTGAATAAAGCTGCTGCTGAATAAGCCTGAGCAAAGCAATTCCGCCCAAAGAAATCAAGATATAAACCAGGAGGACCCCCAGGATCATCAATTGTTGCACTTTGGATTTCATTTCTTTTTTTATCTGCAGCTCGGGGACAATAAATTTAATATCGTCCTTGGCTATCTGCGAATTAAACCCCATCACCGCAGACAAAGAAATGTCCTTTAAGCCTCCGGAGATAAAAGTATCATACTCTCTGGAAGAAAGATACTGCGCCTTCAAATTAAAATCCCTGCCCAGGACTGACTCGATAAAAACAAGATGTTCGGCTGCCGCCCCGGTTAAGAATAACCTGTCGCATTTGGCTTCGGGAATTTCATTATTCAAGGCAACCAGCGCCTGCTTCAATTCAATGGCAAATTTTTCTTTTTCCTGCTCGTTTTTTAACTGGACTGCCCCCTGCGGTATTACCACGCTCGAGCCTAGTTTGTGATCATGCACCAGCACCAAATCGCTGTAATTTGCGTCAATATCCAGGATCAGATACGAACCCTCCAGCAAAGATTTATCTTTGCATGCTTCAGCCACATAATGCAGGAGCCCTTGCGAGCTCATTAATATGGCTTCCGGGAGGATATTTATGGGGATAAAAGCATTGACAATATTTTTAAAAACATTTTTTAAGGCAATGGCCAGGATCAGGTGGCTGTTGTTTGTGCCGTCAAATCCCAAATTCTGATATGCCCAGCAAACCTCTTCTTTTTGATAGGGGATCTGGCGCACCAGGCACAAGCCCAGCATCTGTTCAAGCTCCTTGGGGTCTTGCGAAGGCAGGTCTACGCGGCGAACGGTTATTTTGTTGCGGTTAAACACCACAAAAACATCGAAGTTTTTACTGCATTTATTTTGTTTTAATATCAAGCTTAAAGCATTGGAAATAACCGCCGGTTCGGTGCTGGCCAGGGGCTCAACCGCAACCCTTCGGCCGATACCGACCTTAAGATAGGACTCCGCAAGTTCAATGATTACTTTAGTTTTCATGAATATTGGAATATTGGGGACGGTTCTCTGTTTTCGAGAACCGTCCCCTTGTTTTTATCCGCCAACGAGGGTGTTCATATTAAATATCGGCAGGAGCATGGCAATAACCATCGCCCCGATAACCAGGCCCAGGACCAAAATTATTGCCGGTTCAATAAGGGAACTGACAACCTTTAAATCCGCCTCAATCTCTTTTTCATAAGAATCGGCGATATCCGCAAGCACGCTATCCAGCCTGCCCCCTTCTTCGCCGACGCGGATCATCTGCACAAAAAAGTCCGGGAAGATCTTGAATTTGGCCAGGGAATCTGAAAAAGGCATGCCTTGGCTGATATCTTTGCGCACCTGCTCAAGCTGGCTGACATAAACCGGGTTGCCGATTATCGGGCCGGCGTCGGCCAGAGCAGAAAGCAGGTTCACTCCGCTTTGCAAAAGCAGGGATAAACTCCTGGAAAAATTCGCTACCGACTGTTTATAGACAATATCTTTGGCAATCGGGATATGATATTTCAGCCGGCTAAAAACACTTTCTTTGCCTGCGCCCCTGATCTTAAAAGCGAGAACAAGCATAATAATAGATCCGATTATAAATATCCAATAAGCCTTAAGGAAATTGGCGATATTGAGCAAAATAAGCGTGGGCAAGGGCAGCTGCGCCTGGAAATCTTCGAACATCCCGGCCAAGCGCGGCAGGACAAAAGTAAGCATTACAAATATTGTGCCTGCGCCAACCAAAGTCATGAATATGGGATAAGCCAGCGCCTGCTTTACCTTGGTCCTTAAATCCTCAAACCGGCGCAGGTAATCCAAGAGCTGGATAAGAGCATCTTTGAGCTTG
This sequence comes from Candidatus Omnitrophota bacterium, assembly GCA_028715785.1. Taxonomy (GTDB): domain Bacteria; phylum Omnitrophota; class Gorgyraeia; order Gygaellales; family Profunditerraquicolaceae; genus UBA6249. The sequence continues at coordinate 15,781 of JAQURC010000001.1, read as the reverse complement.
CCGGTTGCCTCGCCGGTGTGGATTATATTAACGTAAAATTGCGGGAAATACTGCGGGTAACGGCTAAGGCAGCTGGAAAACGAAACGCCGTCTTTAATATTCTTTACCACCTCGCCGAGCAACAATTTTTCTGTCTTATTCTGGCTGTTCTTTTCTAACAGCCTCAAGGCGCTAAGCAGCTCTACGCGGGAATTAACCAGATTGTAAAGTTTCTGAGTGAATAAAACCAGGTTTTTTAAACCCCATTTCCCGATTGGGCTGGAAACAGTTTCGGGTTTGGGGGATGGTGGGGCGGAAACAGGAGGGCCGGCTAACGGCTCGACGGAAACCGGCACAAGCCCTTTTGCCTGCAGTTCTTCAAGCACCTGCTCCACACTACCGCCGTCGATCTTACCCTCGACAACTTCATTGAGGTTTTTCTTGGCCTTATATTTAAATTCCAAACTTATGTCTCCTATTGAAATAAAGGAACCGTTTCTATTTTTACTCCAATTCCACCACCCGCATGATCTCTTCTTTAGTCGTTAAACCCTGCTGGACCAAAAGCATGCCATTCTCCATAAGCGTGCGCATGCCCTTTTCCCTGGCTTTGGCCTTAATATCCTGGGCGTTCTTATGCTCGGTAATCATACCGCGGATTTCATCATCGATAAGCATAATTTCATATATCGCCCTTCTCCCCTTAAATCCCGTCTCACTGCAAGATTCACAACCGCGGCCTTTGCATAACGGGCAAAGCAGGCGCACCAGGCGCTGGGCGATAATTACCTCAACCGAAGAAGCTAAAAGATACGGTTCGATACCCATATCCATCAGCCGGGCAATACCGGTAGCAGAATCATTGGTATGCAGGGTGGAAAAAACTAAATGCCCGGTAAGCGACGAGCGGATCGCCAGGTCCGCGGTTTCAGAATCACGGATCTCCCCGATCATCATAATATCCGGGTCATGCCTTAAGACGCTCCTTAAGGCGCTGGCAAAAGTCAAACCTACTTTAGGATTAACATGGATCTGGGTTATCCCTTCGATGGCGTATTCAACCGGGTCTTCAATACTGATAATTTTCACCTCTTTGCGGTTCAGGCGGCTTAAGCAGGTATAAAGCGTAGTGGTCTTGCCGCTTCCGGTAGGGCCGGTAATTAAAATAATCCCGTGGGGTCTTTGTAAAAGCCTCTCGATCGTTTTTAAATCTTCGGGTGAAAATCCAATTTTATTCAAATCCAATAACACCTGGGAAGGCAGGATACGGATAACTACATTCTCCCCGAAATATCCCTGCAATATCGAAACCCTTAAGTCTACTTCCTGCCCGTCAAGCAGGCGCACCTTTGCCCGGCCGTCCTGCGGGACGCGGTGTTCGACGACATCCAAATGGCACATAATTTTAATCCGTGAAACAATCGCCGGCTCGATATAATAAGCGTCCTGGGGCATCTTCATTTCCCGAAGGACCCCGTCAATACGGTAACGCAAGACTACCTTGTCCACGTATATCTCAATATGGATATCCGTGGCGCGCATCTTGATTGCTTCGCTGATTATCTGGTTAACCAGCTCGATCACCGATGCTTCACCCGCGTTTTTCTCAATATCTTCAACGCTCTCATCCTTGGCTAACTTTGTGCCCTGGCCGATCTTCTCCTCCATGATCTTATCGACGGTTCCGGCCACCGCCCCGTAATATTTATGTATCGCCGCCTCCACCTCGCGCCGGGAAGTTAAAATCCGGCTGACCCTAAACCCCAGGTTCAATTTGATATTTTCCGCCAGCCAAACATCCATGGGGTTAAATACCGCCACGGTCAAAACCTGGCCCTCCAAACTAATCGGCATAAAACCATAGTGCTTGACGAATTTGGCCGGCACAGCCTTAATCGCCTCCGTAGAGATGTGGGCGTCTTTTAAGCGGGCGAAAAACGGTAAATTGAACTGCTCGGAAAGCGCTTTGAGCAAGTCCTCTTCTTTTAACAGGCCCTTGTTCACCAGAACAGCCCCGAGCATATCCTCCTGGCAGACAGGGTCCTTAAGCACCTGGTCAAGCTGCTCCTGGGTAATACAATTTCTTTTTACCAGCATCTCCCCTAATAATTTATTCGTCGACATATTTAATTCTCCAGTTTTCCTATGCAATAAAGGCGGCTCTCGTCAACCTTATCCAGTTCCCCGCTGATTATGCGTTCGCATCCGGAAATCGTATCCTCCAATGAAACAAACGCGCCGGGCCTGCCGGTATAATCTTCGGCGGTAAAAAACGGCTGGGAAAGAAAATTCTGCAGTTTTTTTGCCCGGTCAAAAATGATTTTCTCTTCGGGAGCAAGCTCCTCTTTGCCGATAATCGAAACAATGCGCTCCAATTCATCATAGCGCCGGAAATGCCGCAGGACATCCTGGGCAACATCAAAATGCCTCCTGCCGACAACTGCCGGAGTTAAAGAATTTGCCGACGATTGCAAAGGGTCGATTGCCGGATAAAGCCCGCGCTGCACGAGCGAACGGGAAAGGACAATTAAACTGTCCATATGCGCGAATATTGCCACAACCGCCGGATCCGTCATATCATCGGCGGGGACATAGACCGCCTCGATCGCGGTGATACTGGCGCTTTTCTCCGAGCGTATTTTTTCATGCAATTGGCTTATTTCACTGGTCAAGGTCGACTGGTATCCGCCTTCTGACGGGATTCTTCCTAAAAGAGTGGCCAGCTCGCTGCCTGCCTGCACAAAACGAAAAACATTATCCATAAAGAAAAGCACGTCTTTTCTCTGGGCCAACACCAGTTCCGCCAAGGCAACCGCGGTATGCGCGGCTTCAAAACGCATGCCCGGAGACTCATTCATCTGGCCAAAGACTAATATGGAACGCTTCAGGAGGTCGGCGCGCAAGAATTCATGATAGAGCTCATTGCCCTCGCGGATACGCTCTCCGACTCCGGCAAAAATACAGGTGCCGCTTTGATAACTGATAATATTATGGATGATCTCCAAAATAAGGATTGTTTTTCCGCACGCTGCTCCTCCGAGCAAGCCGCTTTTAGAGCCCTTGACCAGGGGGAAAAGAAGGTCGATCATTTTTATTCCGGTATAAATTACCTGGGGCTTCTCTTCTGCGTCCGGGCTAACTTCTAATTTAGAGTTTACGGATATATTTTTTAAAGGCAAGGTGTCGCTTGTGTCAAGTTCCTTTTTGTGATCGATGGGGCTGGCCAAGGCATTGAGCACCCGGCCATAAAGCTGATTTAAATCCCGCGGCACAATTACGCCTTTTTCCTGCAGGCGAATCGGCATATTCCTGCCTACCCCATAAGTAAATCCCAATGCCACGCAGCGGCAGATGTTGTCCCCCCGGTGCTCAACGATCTGTAAGCCGATATTTTCACCCGTGCTCGTGCAAACATTAAGCATCGTGCCGACCGGAGGCATTTCTGTTCCGGAGGCGAACTGCGCATCCACCACCGAGCCATAAACCGCAACCACCTTTGCTAAAAGACCATTATTTTCCATCATTCCCATCTCTCGAAACTGTTTCCAACCCAATCGGGACAGGGGGACTAGTATCCCCATGTCCCGAACAACCTGGAAACAGTTTCTTATCTTTCTTTGCCGATTAACCGGGCCGCAGTCAATTCACGCACTGACTTATCCGATAAGCCGTGCAGGTATTTAAAATACTCCATACGCAAATGGCTGTTGATCTTTCCCAATTCCTGAACGCTGCCTTCCAAGTGCATAACCCGGGCGGCAAACTCCGCCAGCTTACTCGACCAGAATATTTGATAAAGGCGAAAATCCAGCCAGCATTTAATCCATCCTTTGATTACCTCTCGAGAATCGGGTTCAATCAAAAGATGCGCCAGCCTCTTTCCGGCAGCCCCGGAAATTACAGGTAAAGGCAGCAGGGTTTCAAACTCTGCCTGCTGCTGGGTAATGTTGGTGAAACGCGAATAAACAACATTAATCCTGCCGACTTTGCGGTCAAAATACTGCCTTAAGAGATGGTCCCTTATCTTGGCCAATGGCGCAGCTTCTATTTTCTCGCCCGGAGAATCAAAAAAAGAAAAATCTATCTGGATCTCTCTTAGATAATTGGCACCCTGCTGGCCGGTGCAGGCGATAAAATCCTGCTGTCTTCGTCCGGAAAGCAGTTTATTCACCAAAAGAAAGTTTAGTTCGCCTAAAAAACCTTCATCAGAACTTATCAAAAGCAAAAGCGAAGGCAGGTTCTTCTTAGGCGCCAGCAGGCCGTCTTTTACCCCCGAAGAAAACAATATGCCAAGGATATCTTCCAGGAACCGGACAGAATCTTCGGAAGGCTCCTGCTTCAAGCGGAACTGGTTAAACTGCAGGGTCGCCGCCAATTTCATTACCTCGATCAAATCCCCGAGGTTTTTATTAAACTGCAGGTTTGATTTTAACTTTCCTACGGGTATCATTTAATTATATCCGCATGGCTAGGCAACCTGCTTGTCTTGGCTGCGAAAAAAATCTTTTATCGCTTTATCTAAAAGCAGTTTAATTTCTTCCGTAAGTTCGCCTTTATCGTTTAGCTGCTCCACTAAATTCTGCTGGTGTTTACACAAATAGGCGAAGAAATTACCTTTAAACAATTTTACCTGCTCCATACTGATTGATTCGAGTATTTTCTGGTGAAAGGCAAAAAAAACAGCGATCTCCTCTGCCTGGGATACGGGAGAACCGTTTTCCTGGATCAGGAGTTCATAAAGGACGCGGCCCCGCTGCAGTTGCTGGGCGCTCTCCGGGCTAAGCTTGGTGCGCAGGCGGGTTAAACGCAGCAAAGAACGGTATTGCACATATTCATAACGCAGGCCTTCGCTTAATTTACGGATAGCCGGGCATTGCACCTTGCTGCCGATACGCGAAACTGAAAGCTCCAAATCAATCGCCGGTTTAAAACCTTCCTGAAAAAGCCCGGAGTTTAAATAGATCTGCCCGTCGGTCATTGAAACGATATTCGAGCAGATATAACCGGTAATATCGCCTTGCAGTGTTTCTGCCAGCGGCAAGAATGTCATTGTGCCGCCTCCGAATTCTTTCTTGAGGCGGCCGGCGCGCTCCATAAGCTGTGAATGCAGGAAAAAAATATCTCCCGGATACGCTTCTCTGCCCGGGGCCCGCTCAAGAAGCAGGGACATTTGCCGGTAAACCCAGCTGTGCTTGGTCAAATCATCAAAAATTATCAGGACATCCTTGCCGTTATACATAAAGTATTCGCCTAATGCCGCGGCGGTATAAGGACAAATATATTGCTCGCTTGCCGAGGAGCTTGCCGAGGCGCAGACAGCAAGGCAAAAATCCATACAGCCCTGCTGGTTAAGCGCCTGGATAATCTTATTAAAAGCCGCGCTGCTTCCTCCGATCCAGCAGTAAATGCAGATAACATTTTTGCCCTTTTGGTTGATGATCATATCCAAACCGATGCTGGTTTTTCCGATCTGCCGGTCTCCGACGATCAATTCACGCTGCCCCTTGCCCAGCGGGATAAGCACATCGATAATTTTTATCCCCGTATGCAAAGGCTGGCTTATTGGCTCACGCTCCATAACGCCGGCGGCCTGACGGAAGACAGGATTTACCGCTGCCGGCTCAATTTTACCTTTTGCGTCTATCGGGTTGCCCAAAGAATCAACTATCCTGCCGATAAAATTATCCCCTACCGGGACATTGAGCAGTTGGCCGCGGGTGGAAACCCTGTCGCCGACCTTGATCCTGCGCTCATCTCCAAAAACAATCCCAAAGGCAAATTGCGCATCAAACTCAACGATCATCCCCTTTAATCCCTGCCCGTCCGGCAGGCGGGCGTTATCGAATTCGATTACAGCCCCGTATGCGCAATTAGGCAGGCCGCTGATCTTCACAATCCCCTGCTTAAGCTCTTCGATCCTTCCGATCTCTTTTATGTCTAAAGCTTCAATCTTCATTTTTTGAATAATGGGGACGGTCCTGTTTTTCTATGTTTTGTAGCTGACGTTTAAACGTCAGCTACCCTGTGGATAAAAGACGGAACCGTCCCCTTGATTTTTCATGCATCACCTCAGATGAGGGATGATTCTCTGGAGCTTGTTCTTTAGCGTTCCGTCGATAACCATGCCGCCCAACTCTACGGTCAGGCCGCCGATAAGCTTGGGATCTATTTTTTCATTTATTTCTATTTCCTTACCGGTCTTCTGCGCCAAAACGCGCTTAAGCGCCTCTTTCTGCCTGTCTAAAAGCAGGAAACTGGAAACGACCTTAACTTGATTTCCCTGCACATTAAACTGTTCTTTCGGCAGCCGGGAGATCTCTTCGATAACACCATTGGCAAACTCATACTGCAGGGCAATCTTGTCGGTTTCCGTAAGCAGCTGGGCAATCATCCGCGAGGCAAGTTCGACGCTCTGCGCCTGGATATCCTTAATTACGCTTACTTTAAGCTTTTCAACTTCCAGATGTCCGTCGCTGACAATCTTATCTGCCTGCTGTTTGGCCTGCGCCTCCATATTCATGCGTATGCGCTGGGCCTCCTTGCCTGCCTCCTCGATAATCAGGTCGGCTTCATCCTTGCCCTGCTGGATCTGCATCTGGCTTTCTTCTTTGGCCCGGCGCAGCTCTTCTTTGAGCTCTTCCTCTTTAGCCAGATTTTCTTCGTGCAGGATATTGAGCCTCTCAAGGGCTGATTTCAACTGGCGGGCAAACAAAAAACGCAATAGAAAAATGATCCCGATGAAAGTAACGAACTGGAGAATCAAAAGATGGATAAGCATTGTATATCGGCCCTATTTAGATTACCATCCACAAGATAGCCGACGTTTAAACGTCGGCTACTTGGCAAAGAGATTATATAAAATCAAAAGCGCTAAAATCGCGATTGCTTCGGCAAAAATAAAAGATAAAATCATGACGATAAATATTTTTGGGCTTGCGGAAGGATTACGGGCAATAGACTTAACGGCGGAATACCCCACAAAGGCAATAACTGCGGACGGTCCGGCCGTGCTTAAAAACATCAGGATTGTTAATGCCAGCGTAGACATAGGTTAAATTTGCGCAAAGACCGTCAGATTATTCGAACGCATAAAGGCAATTCCGTCTTTTACCGCAATACGCGTATCGGAAAAAACAATATTGCCTTTTTTGAGCCTGGCTACAAAAGGCTGGTGAAAATCCAGCACGCACATTTCCCCCTCCGCCGCCGGAAGATTTACTTTTTTAACCATTCCCCGCCAGATTGCCCCTTTGGGCTCTAAAATCGCAAAACGCATAATTTTTTAAGCTGCGCACCATTTGTTCTTGCCGGTTTTTTTTGCCTGATAAAGAGCGGCATCCGCTTTTTCAATCAACAGTTCCACTTCGCTGGCATCATCCGGCAAAGTAGCAATGCCGATACTTACCGTTGTCGGAAGATAAAGGCTTATCTGCACGCGCAGGCGTTCGGCGATGATCTGCGCGGCTTTTTTATCCGCCTGAGGAAGTATAATAATAAACTCTTCCCCGCCGTAACGGCTGACGATATCTACCGCGCGCACGGAATTTTTGAATACTTTTGCCGCGCTCTTCAGCAATTCATCTCCGGCCTGATGGCCTTGGGTATCATTATAGTTTTTAAAATTATCGATGTCAAGCATTAGTAGGGATAATGCCGTCGGGAATCGCTTTACGCGGTTGACCTCCACGTTAATTAACTCATTGAAATACCGGCGGTTAAACAAACCGGTGAGCCCGTCGCGCACCGCCAGATCCACCAAATACTCTTTTTCATCGCTGGTAGAAAGCAGGAAATACCTTTCTACCGCCCGTTCGACTACAATGCGTATCTCTGAGCTGCTTAGAGGTTTGGTAATATAGCCATAGGCCCCTTCCTCCATTGCTTCTATGGCTGAGCTGATAAAAGAGTAGGGTGTTAAAACCAGGATATTTGTCCCCGCGGAAATCTTATGCGCTTGCTGGGTAAATTGGATCCCGTTCATTTTTGGAAGATGCAACTCCGTGATGGCCACGGGAAATTTATTTGAACGCAAGAGCTCCAGGCCTTCCTGCGGAGTGCCGGCCAGCCAAACGTGGTAACCTGCAAGTTTTAAAGCCGACTCTAAAGAACCGGCTGCGGACGGGTCATCCTCAACTACTAAAACATTAATTTCTTGTGGCATTTAAGACTCTCCTTGCCCCCTGTCCCGATTAACTCCGAAACAGTTTCGAATCTAATCGGGAAACAGTTTCGCTTTTATGGTTGATTTAACATAAACGCCTTCCAGGCGGATTCCATTTCTTCAAAATTTGAAAAATGATACGTGCTTAAAAGAGCGCTTTTCCATTGTATGCCGTCGCGGAGTTTCCGGCTGAAATCCAAGAAGAATTCCCGGTCATATTTTTTCAGCAAAAAAACGATGATTGAAGCGGATTCGGAATAAAATACGTTCGGCGCAATAAGCGTAGAGTCATAGATTTCGAAGAGCTTATCGAATTTTAAATGCGCATCCTGCTTCGCCTGCGCCCTGGCTGAATCCATCCGCGAAACCAGGCTGCTTTTTTCCTGAGAGCAGGCGACGCCTTCATCCAGCCAAAGCGGCAGCTTTGTCCTGGAGCCGACAAATTCCCGAAAGATTATATGCGTAAGTTCATGCGGAAGTATGGAATCAAAAAAAGACGGCTGGCCGATAAAGGTTTTAATCGTGCGCAGCTTTACCGAAACCTGGGCCCCGCTCCAGGCCAGGCCCCTGGTTTCATTTAAATAATCAGCGCCGTTATTGAACAAATATACCTTTGCCCGGTCATCCCAGCTCCAGAAATCCATCCGGCGGAAACCTAATTCATCGACGATGCTGTTATAATAATTCTCCGCTGAAGCAGCCAGCTGGCCGACAAAATCACCGGAAGCTTCCTGATAATAAACAATAAAATGCGGCGATTTTTTGGTCTGCCAAAACGAAGCGTTCACTTCGGCGCGGGCAAGGACAGGAAGAAAAAAACTAAAAAACAAAATAAAGGGGACGGTTCTATTTTTTAAGAAAAAGAGTAAAGAAAAAATAGAACCGTCCCCTTTATTTATCATTCTTGGGGTTTTTGTTCTGCTTCCAGTTTGCTCTGGCGTTGCCAGATAAAAAAGAATCCGGCGCCCAAAATACCCAGAAATATAATGATAAATAAAATGATCTTCCAGGTAAGCCTGGCCATCCCCTTGGGCGTAACTTCGGCCAACAGCGTCTTTGCCGCCACCAGGTCGGCCTTTACGGAATTTAAAAGAGTCAGGCTGTTGCGGTAATTCGATATCTTGTAGCCCGGGCTGGCCGATGCGATAGCCTGCATCTGTTCCACATCTTTTAATTTCTTATCTATATCGCTGTAAAGAGCCTTTGCCCGTTCGATGGAATTTGTCTTCTTAAAACCTTCCAGGATCTCTTTAGCCTCCTGGCGGATCATCGATATCTGGGAGGCGTCGATTACCCAGATATCCCTTAATTCTATTTCTTTCTCCAGGACCTCTTTGGGCTTAAGTTCATATTCTCCATAAACATAATAACTGCCCTGTTGAGTGTCGTAAATAACTTCCAAATCATCTTTATAAATTACATCCTCGGGTTTTACCTCCAGAGGAAGATAGGCTTTAATCGTAACCGTCTGCACCGAATCCGCGGGATTTAACGCCATAAGGCGCATAGAGATCCCCGCCTGCGCGGGCGGGCACAATAACAGGCCAAAAACAAAAAATAGGAAAGCAAGCTTCCCAATTTTCATAATAATCCTCCAAGGCTTATTTTACTAAGGAAACCCCGTATATTCAATAGTTTATTTAAATTCAAACCAGGTCTGCACCACCGGTTTCTTGCCGGCATTTTCCAGCATCTTCTGATTAATTTCCATGGTCGCCTTTAATTCTTCGCTCTTATTCTTCAAATACTCGATGTCCTCTTTCTTATCCTTGGAAACTTCATAAAGTTTTTCCAGGTTAATGCCTTTTGTCCCGCCGATATTCTTGATCTGCTTGCTCATATCCTCCAGCTGCTTAAAGGCGATGGCCAAATCATTGACCGCGCTCCTGGCATCCCCGAGCTTGCCGGCAACATCTTTGCTGATCTGGGCCAGCAGCTTGTCCATATCGTTAAACTGCAAGCCTATTGTATCGGTAACATTCTTTAATCCGGTTATGCCGGAGGTTGAACCTAAAACCGCCGAGACCTGCCCGGCGACTTCCTCGATATCATGCTTGGCTACGGAAATTACCTGCGCGTCCACAGTCCCTTGCGTGGATTCCGAACAAACAATGGTAAACTCTCCGGTCCCCCAACTGTTGGCAAATTTCACCTTATATTCATACACCCCGGTTGTGCCGACTTCCGCCATCGCCGCCGCCGACACCTTTAATGCGTTCTTAGGATCATAAATACTTACCGTCGGAGACACGCCGGTGACTGTGCGGTAACGCACGGTAATCGTATCTCCGGTCCTAATCGCGGTCTCGCGGTTAAGGATAGCGGACTTGACATGCGGCTTGACTTCGGTAGTAAGAGTCGTAGATATTGCCTCCTGGGCCGTAGTTATCTTCCCCGGAATGGTTGTCTCGGTGGAAGTTAAAATCTTGGCGGTCTCGGCTTTTATCTCCGCGGCCTTCTCGGTAACCTTGGCGCGGGTTGCCTCTGCCTCCGCGGTGACCTTGTCCGTGACGGTTTTCTCTACCGCCCGCGCCTCGGTAGAAACCGTTGCCTTGACCCCGGCTACTTCTGTTTTTATTTCACTGGTCCAGGTCTTTAACCGCGCCGCCACGCCGATATCAAAGGTGCTTACTGAAGTATACGTGGTGTTGGTTGATTCGGTAGCGCCTCCGTATTTAAGGGTCATCTTGGTAAAATAGCTCTTGCCGCTGATAAACTTTCCCGAAGCAGTGGCATTGGTAATATAGAACCAGTAAATACCCTGGATATCAGGATAAGCCAGCGAAGCGCTATAAATGGGAGTTGCCACATCTGAACTGGTATAAACATCCAGGGTGCAGAGTTTTAAGGTGTTTATGACATCGTCAACAATCTGCTTGCCCCTCTTCTCTAATCTTAAATTGGCCACTATCTGGTCTAAATCTTCATCATAGATAAAATTATTTACTATCTTGTAATCCGCCAAGGACTCCGCAACAGACATCACAAAGATGCTCCAGGTAATATTATTATCATACGTCCCATCCGCCCCGTCATCAGAAGGCAAAGGTGTCTTCTCCACCGTGGTCTCCACATAAGCGTCTTTGGTGACATTGAACTGGTATTTCGCGTAAGGCAAAGACAAACTGAACGGGCTGTTTCCGATTATCGGATTGGTCAGGCCGGTTACTAAAACGCCATTGGCATCTAAAATCTTTAAGGTAATAGAAGTTAAGGCGCTTCCGTTTACGGAATCCAGGGTCTTTATGGTAATCGCGTATTTCTCCTCCACAGTTACATTATTAGAAGCGCCGCTTCCGGTAACGCCGGCAGCAGAAGCATTCAACGTAACTGTGCCGGGGTAAGTCGCGCAGGTCACTGCAAAACCAGAGAAGGTGGCCACTCCTGAAGCTGCCGCCACACTATTAACCGCCCCGGCGCTTGATGTTCCGCCGGTGGGCGTAACGGTTACCGTAATCGCGCTAGAGGTGGTATTGCCATAAGCATCGGTTACCCCTACGCTGAATGACTTCCAGGGAGCATTGGCCACCACAGTGCTGGTAGGCTGGGTGAGCCAGGAAAGTTTATTTGCGGTCCCGCCGCTGACCGTAATATTCAAAGCATCGGCGGCGGAAGTAGTAAGCAAAGAATCGGAGGTAGTGGCTTTAATGACAGCTGCCTCCGCCTTGTATAGCTTCATTGTTATGACAGAAGAATTCTCCCCCGCGGTAAAGCTTACCAGGGTTATGCCGCCGAAATCCACCCCTACCTCGGAAAAGTTAGTGCAGGTAGGTTTTGTGCCGGTTAAAGCAGCGCTTGCCCCGCTGAAGATTATTTCTTTGTCTCCGGCGTAATCGCTATCTATGTTACCGCTGACGTCCGTGCCCTTAATGTTGACGGTGATCCCATTTCCCGCCAGCATACTGCTTGCGCTTGCGGTAAGCATAAATTTGCTGATGGTTACCTGCACCTTGGAAGAACTGGTCAAGGCGCTGGCAGGGGCAAATTGAGAACCCACTGCATCCACGGTTATATCGTCATTCGGGTCAATGCTGAAAGCCAGGAATTTTCCGTCCGCGCCTGCAGGCAGGCTTTGTTTAAGATAAATGCTCAAGGTAAATGTTTTATTACTCGCGTCGGCAAGCGTGTAAATTGTGCTGGTGCCGGCGCCAAAAGTCAGGACATTATCCGTAACCGTGCCTAAGAGCGTGGTGGTGCCGTCGGAGATCTTGGCTCCGGCAATATAATTTAACCAGCCGCTGGTTGTATCCGCCAGTGTATCGCGGTTGATCTTGATTTGTTTTATCGGTATGCCGTAACCGTCCGTGCCGGCATCAACAACTTTAAAATCAAAAATATTCACCTTTGTCTCATCGGAATAAGCGGTAGAAGATATTTCCGCCGGCTCAACTAATGCCCCGGCAGTAAGCGTTCCGTCGGTAGAAGCCGTGCCAAAGGCGATGCCAAAAGAATATATATCCACCACAGCGGCATTAGCAGCCGAAGCCTTAAGATAAATTGTTTCCGGGTAACTGTATTGCACGCCGCTAAAAGTGGCGGTGCCGTTGACAAGCGCTACTGATAAGGCCGTGGCGGAAAGTGTGCCGTTGGCTGCCGCGGTATAAGTGCCGGTGGTAGTGGAAGCTTTCAGGGTAATCTGGTCGCTGGTTGAAGACACGGCATTACCATACATATCCGCTACGGAAACTATCGGCTGCTGCGTCAGCGCCACGTTTGTCAATGAAGCGGTTGAAGGCTGCTGCGTGAAGAAAAGCTTGGAAACCGGCTTGGGATTAACCATGATTGAGCCTGAAGCGGCGTTTATGCCGGTTAGAAGCGCATCGCTGGCAGTGATACTGGTAGTCTGCGCCCGATACAATGTGGTATTTAAAGTTGAGGTGGAAAGGCCGGCATTGAATACAACGCTGTTAGTATAGGTATCCTGGGCAGAGCCATCCGGAGCATTGGCTGTCCCGCTCAAAGCATAGGTAATTGCCTTTGTCCCGCTGTAAGCAGTCGCGCCATTTGCTCCGTCGCAGATATTGTCGTATAAATCTACCGCGTTCAACGCGCTTAAAGTAAATCCCACGCCTGCCTGGAACCCGCCTTGCGGCTCGGTAAATGCCGCGGAGAATTTCAAGTGGTCGGCTGCCGCGTGCTTGACCGTGATACTTAAAGCATTGATATCCGAAGTAGTCGCTGCGCCGGCAGTAGCCTTGATATGCGTGACTTCCGCTTTATACGCCTTAAAGGTAGTGTTTGCCACACCGTTTACAAAATTAAGCGCCGTGCTTGTGCCAAAAGCAATATCTGCTGCCAGATTATTCGTGCAGGTGGGAGCGCTAGCCGAAGGAGAAGAATTGGCTCCGGAGAAAACCACGTTCACCGTGCTAACGTCTGTCTTGATATTATTTTGCAGATCATAGGCGGTAACGGTGATTGCGCGCGAACCGCCGGTGGTCATTACCGAGGTATCGGCCGCGCTAACCTTGAAGTAGCTTAATCCCGCCGGCACCACGCTTAAAGGAACCGACGCGCTTACAGTAGTAAGCGTATCTCCGCTAAAACGGGCAGCCGTAATCACGGGCGCGCCGGTAACCGTATCTTTGTAATAAAAAGTATTGCTGCTTGCGGCGCTTACCACAGTGATCTGCGCGCCTAAACTGATTGTTGCCCCGCTATCGCTATAGAAACCGCCGGTAGTAGAAGGCGAATTGGTTAAATTAAACACTGTGTTGGCGGAAACAGGGCTGGCATTACTATACTGATCCTGGATATTCAGCGTAAATACTGTCGAGGCATCTCCGGCATTAACGGAACTCGGCCCGCTTAAAACAACTTTGTAAGGCGGCTGCGGATTCGCGGTTACGGTAAATGTTTGAGTGTAAGAAAGGTATGAAGCGGTTACAGTATATGTGCCGGTTTTATCTCCTAAAGTCAAACTAGTTGAGGCCTGGCCGGTGCTATCCGTTACCGCTTGCGCGGCGGAAAGGGCCTGGCCGGTGGCTCCGCCGGGAGCGCTGGCGATGGTAAAATTCACCGTAACATTAGGAATCGGCGTGCTGGTGGCATCAACTACCTGGATAACAAAAGGAGCCAGGATTTCCGTAACTTTCTTTCCTAACGGGTTATCTCCGCTTATCTTGCTCATTGCCGTCGGTGCCAGAACGTTGGAAGTAAAACTGAGCGGTGAACCGGTAAGGCCCGCAGAAGTCGCGGAAACCGCGTAGGTCCCGGCAAGATCACCTGTAGTCAAAATAGTAGATATCTGGCCGTTGACATCGCTTGAGGCTGAAACAACGCTTAATGACTGGCCGGTTGCTCCGCTAGGAACGCTGGCGATGCCAAAAGTCGCGCTTACCGCGCTTACAGGGTTGCCATAAAGATCAGAAATAAACGCCACATACGGCTGCAACAGGACAGTGTTGACCGCGGTAGTCTGGCTGTTTCCGCCGGCAATGGCTATTTTACTGGCAGAAACAGCAGCCACGTCAACAGAAAGCGTATGGCACAGATAACTCTGTCCGGATTCTGTAACAGATACCGCGCCTGTTTCCTTCTTGTAGGCTTTTAGAAGGGCAGCGCTGGAAACGCCATTAGTAAAACCAATCGTCTTATTCACGCCAAAATCCGTCGCGTCCACCTTAGGATTATAAGTGGTTATGGAGTTTAACCCTGAAAATACAAATGTGTGGTTGCCGGTATAATTGCTGTCTATATTCTTATTGGCGTCGGTGGCGCGCAGGATAATATTGGCGCCCACCCCGGCATTCAGGCTCAAAGAAGGCGCGCCTGCTTCGGTAGCTACTTCAATATGCGATGTGGCTACCTGAATCGTCCCGATAACCGGAATAATTGCCAGGCTGTCCGCGGCCATCTTGGAAGAATATGCCAAATCCGCGTAAACCCCTGTCTCATTAATATCAAAGGTATAGGTATTGCCCTCAACTGCCGCGAGTTTCCCCGGCTTCATATAGATATAAACCGTGTAATCGCGGCTTGTCCCGTTGGCAACACTGGCGCCTAAACCGGCTAAGGAATTACTGTCTGCCGCGGCGCCAAAGAGTATCTGGGTATTGGTAATGGCAGCGCCGGTTGCCAGGGAAACTCTGGAGGCGCCGGTATCATCATAAAGTTCAGCCCAGGCAATGTCTGTGGAGGCGTTCAGGCCGCTGCCCCCTATGTCCACCTTAACCCCGTCAATTAAAGTGGCAATGCCGTCATCCCCGGCATCCGTCACTTTAAATTTCAGCGCGGCGAATTTCTCCGCTTCAGTATCATTGGTAGGTATGAGATTGAAATTGGCCGGTGGCACAGTTACCGCGGAAACCGTAGAGGTACTGGCAACGTTAAAAGTAACGGCGCTGGAATAAGCCGGCGCCAGGCCTGCTGCCTGCGCGTAAAGGTAAATGGTGCTGGATGCGCTGGTAGGAAAACCGTTGTATTTAACCCCGCTAAAAGTTACCAGGCCGTCCACCGCGGAAACAGGATTGGCAGTTGCGGACAAAATTCCTGCTCCATCCACATATACAGTATTAGAGGTTGAATCATAAATAGTAACACTGGTAATATCGTGAGTCTGGTTTCCGTAGGTATCCTGAACGCTTACTTTCGGCTGCTGCGCCAGCGCCACATTTGTCAATGAAGCAGCTGAAGGCTGCT